>JADJOD010000018.1 GCA_016713985.1 Lewinellaceae bacterium
CGATAGACCCGACGATGATGCGCCTCGCCCGCTCCGATCGCGCTATTTCAATCTCGTGGTAAAGCCAAAGCCGGCAGAACTCAGGCGGTACACGACCGGGTGAAAGCCACCTGGGCACGGCTCTGCCATAAACCGTTTCACGGCTACTACGAGGACGAAGTGGGCGCGAGAGGCCTACTCAAAGTCACTTCGAGCATCGCCACCATCTTCTCATGGTTTTGCCATCGTGGCCATGATGCTCGGCCTCAGCGGGCTGTAATTCGCGCTGGTGTCGCTCACTGTTTTGAAAAAGATGAAAGAAATCGCGCTGCGCAAGGTAGTTGGGGCCAAAGACCTGCAAATCATGGCTTTGGTAAATCGCGGTTACGTCTGGGTTTTTGCCATAGGAGCGGCCCTCGGCTGTTTCGCTGGCTGGTTTTTGACCAAACTTTTGATGGATTTGATTTTCAAAATCAACGTCTGCGTGGAGCCTGTCACACTCTTGTTCGGCGTGGCCGCCCTGTTCCTGATTTCCGGATTGACCGTCGGCCTCAAGGTGCGTCAGGCAGTGCGGGCCAATCCGGCGGATGTTTTGCGAAGTGAATAACCCGATAGCAACCACCGCTTCAACGGTCTGAAACGGGCGTTACAGCGTTCAAGAACAATCATTTATGATATCGAACTATCTGCTCCTTGCATGGCGAAACCTGGCGGCCAACAAAACCGTCTCGTTCATCAACATTTTTGGCCTGTCCGTTGCGGTGGCCTGCTGCATCACCGTATTCCTGTTTCTGCGGAATTACTGGACGCTCGACAACTTCCATGTCAACGGCGACCGCATTTTTATCGTGGAGTATCAGACGGAAACGGATGGCCAGGTTCAGACCTGGGGCGATGCGCCGGCGCCCGTAGCGCCGGCTTTGGCGGCGGATTTTCCGCAGGTGGAACGCAGCGTCCGGGTGAGCCGTGAGGCGGTTATCGTTTCCAGCGGCGACCATGCTTTTGAAGAAGTACTGACTTCTGCGGACACGGGGTATTTCCAAATGTTCACGTTCCCGCTGAAATTGGGCAATTCTGCCGCGCTGGCCGACCCCGCCGCCATCATTTTAAGCGCGGATATTGCGGAAAAATATTTCCGGGGTGAAATGCCTCTCGGCCGGCCTGTCACCTTGACCATGAGTAACCGGGAGAAAAAAACGTTCACGGTGCAAGGTGTTGCCGCGCCCTTTCCGGACAATGCCAGCATCCGGTTCGACCTGCTGGCCGGTTACGACCCGGCTGCAGCGGTACAGGCGGCTGAAAACTGGACGAGCCGGGGCGACGCTGTTTTTGTACAACTCCGCCGGCCCGCCGACGCGCCGACACTGGCCGCCCAAATGAGCCGGTACCTTCCGTTGTTCAACGCCCGCAACCTGGAAATGCCCGCAACGGCATTTACCTTGGACAACCTGAAACACCCCGCACCACACGCTTACGATATCAATCGCCGCCCGGCGGAAGCGCACCATCCGGCCGTTACCCTCCTGCTATCGGGTATCGCCCTGCTGCTGCTGGCACTTTCGTGCTTCAACTACGTGAACATATCCCTCGGCGCCGTGTCGCGGCGGCTTAAGGAAATCGGCGTGCGCAAGGTGATGGGCAGCAGCCGGCGGCAACTTATCGGGCAATTTATGGCGGAAAACCTGTTGCTCTGCTTTATCTCGCTCACCCTGGGCCTGCTGTTCTGCCAGGTTGTTTTTGCACCGATGCTGAACAACATCATGGTGCTGAAAATCGGACTTTCCTTCACCCAAAACACGGATTTGTGGGTTTTTCTGACCGGTTTGCTGATCTTCACGGGACTGGCGTCGGGCGCGTATCCTGCGATGTATGTGTCGGCGTTCCGGCCCACGGCCATTTTTTCGGGAAAACAAAAATTCGGCGGAAAAAATACCTTCCGGCGCGGGTTACTCACGGTGCAATTTGTACTGGCTTTTTTGGCAATCATCGTCAGCGTGGTGCTGCTGGCGGCGGGAAAACACTGGTCAACGATGGCCTGGGGTTACGATCCCGGCCAAACCTGGGTGGTGCAACTCAGCGACAGCACGCAATTTTCACTCCTGAAAAACGAATTGCTCAAAAACCCGAACGTGCAAAACATTTCGGGCACGAGCCTGCATGTCGGACTCAATTCCGACCAGGAAGACGTAAAAACGGGTGAAACAACCCTGAAAGTCCGCCGCTACGATGTGGGCGCCGGCTATTCCGAAGCACTGGGCTTGCAGATCCGGTCGGGGCGTTTTTTTGAAGAAAACCGCCGGGAAGAAGACGAGCGCTCTGTTGTTGTTAATGAGGCATTTGTAAAAAAACAGGGCTGGGGCGACGCCATCGGACAACAAATACGGGTCGGTGAAAAAAACTACACAGTCGCCGGAGTGCTCAAAGATTTTAAAATGTACGGCACCGGGGCGGTGAATCCCGCAGTGTTTTTCCGCGCCGCCGACGTGGATTTTAAATTTCTGGTGGCTCGTTTTGCACCCGGCACCGGCAAGCAGGTAGAAACCCGGGCTAAGCAGGATTACCGGCGTTTGTTCGCGAGTGTACCCCTCAACCACTTTTTCCAGGCCGAAGTATTTGAGTCCTTCAACCGCGCTTTTTGGGGACTGACCAAAAGTTTCGGCTACATCGCGGCGCTGGCCCTGTTCATTGCCTGCCTCGGGTTATACGGACTGGCGACACAACAATTTGCCCGGCGGATGAAGGAAGTGAGCGTCCGGAAACTGCTCGGCGCGTCGGTCGGCCAGATTATGATGCTCGTCAACCGCGAATTTATTTTTCTGCTGCTGCTGGCAGGTGGAATTTCCACAACGCTGGGGTTTGTTGTCACCAAATTGATTTTCAATCAGTTGGAATATTATGTCGGCGCTTACCGGCCCGGTATCGCACCTTTCCTCCTGGCCAATGTGCTGGTTTTTGCCACTGCCGCCGTGGCCATCGGCCGGCATTCGTGGCAGCTGACGCAGGTGCGGCTGGCGGAAGTGATGAAAAACAACGACTGAGGGGGGGGGAAGTTGATCGATTCCTGTCAACATTACAATGGTACACTACTGTGAATCAAGTAATTAAATAATTAAGCCATGCTCGTCAACCATTTTAAACTCGCTATTCGCGCTCTTGGCAAAAACCCGATGTTTACGGCGCTCAACGGGTTCGGCCTCGCGCTCGGCCTCGCCGTTTCTTTGTTGCTGTTGCTTCATGTGCGCAATGAACTGTCCTTCGACCGGTATCATACCAAAGCCGACCGGACACACCGGGTAATTCTCAATACCTTTTGGGACGGCAGCGAGCCGGAGCAGTTAGCCAATGCGCCGAATGTGGTTGGCCCGGCGATGAAGGACAATATTCCTGCCGTGGAACAGTACGCCCGGCTGCTCAAACACGAATTCGGCGCTTCGGCATTCGTCGCAGCGGGTGATAAAAAATTAGTGGAAGAAAATTTGTACTGGGCCGACCCCGGGTTGTTTGATATATTTGACATTCAGGCACTTGCGGGTGATTTAAAAACAGCGCTTTCGCAGCCGAACTGCGTCGCGCTCAGCCGCTCGGCAGCCGTCCGGTATTTCGGGACCTCGAATGTGGTCGGCCAAAATATCAAGATCGATCGTATGGACCCGCTTGAAGTGAAGGCGGTGTACGAGGATTTTCCGGCCAATTCGACCCTCGACGCCAACATACTCGGCTCGTTTGTTTCGATAAAATGGGCCAATGACCCGCTGGTCTGGAGCAATGCCAGTTTTGAAACCTGGCTGCTGCTTGGCCCCGACGCCGACCGCGGGCAGGTAGAGCGGCAAATGGCGGCGGTGCTGGGCAAAAACGTGGGCAACGACGACCGCTGGTTTTCACTCTGGCTGCAACCACTGCCGGATGTACACCTGTATTCCTCGTCGATGCGCAACAACAACTCTACCCGCGTCGGCGACCCCAAGCAGGTGGGTATACTCGCCGCCCTGGCGCTGGCCGTACTGCTGATCGCCTGTTTTAATTACATGAACCTCTCCACGGCGCGCTCGCAGTTGCGTTTTCGCGAGGTGGGCATCAATAAAACGATGGGCGCCTCCCGCAGCCAGATGGCCCTGCGTTTTTATACCGAAACCGGGGTGATGGTGGCGGTTTCATTGTTGCTCTCCTTAGGTTTGCTCGCTATCGGTATTCCTTTCTTCAATCAATTGGCAGACAAACACTTATCCTTTAACATGTTGTTTCAGCCGACTACGCTGGCGATTGTTGCAACCACGGGCCTGGCGGTTACTTTACTGGCCGGTTCGTACCCTGCTTTTTTCCTGTCGTCGTTTTTGCCCAAAAAACTGCTGAACACCTCGTTTAACAAAAATTCGGGAGCGGGTTTGTTGCGCCGCTCGCTGGTGACGGCCCAGTTTGCGGCTTCGGTGGTACTGATCAGCGGGACTTTGGTGCTTTATCTCCAAATGCAGTTTATTCAACAGAAAAACCTCGGATTCGAACCGGAACAGGTAGTGGCGATCACCACAATTGCAGCGGACAACAAAACCCAACTCGACGCACTCATACAGGGCTGCCGGATGTTGAGTTCCGTAAACGCCGTGTGTCGCGCCCAAACTTATCCGGGGGGTGAGCCCAGCGGAAGAAGTATTTATAAGACCATTGATTCGGAGCAGGGGCATGAACTTTGGACCAATCGTGTAACTCCGGGTTTTGAAAAAGTGCTGGGAATCAAGTTACTGGCTGGCGCTTCCCTGCCGGAAAAAACGCCGGGCGACACCATCACCCACGTCGTTTTGAACAAAACGGCCGTAGATTATCTCGGTTATACGCCGGAAGAGGCTTTGGGCAAAAAAGTAAACTGCCAATTGGGCAAAAACGCCTGCATCGTGGGGGTGACGGAAGATTTTCACTCGGAATCACTCCACAAACCGATTTCTGCGTATGCTTTTCACGATTTTGAATCCGAAACACGCCGTTTCCTGCTGGTAAAAATGAATACCGGCAACCTGCCGGAAACGATGGGGCAAATCGAACGGGCCTTTAAATCGTCGCTGCCGCAGTCGGCATTCGAATACCGGTTCCTCGACGAACACCTCGACTCCCTGTATCGCAGCGAACAACGCACGGCCGGCGTCGTGCTCGTTTTTTCCATCTTTTCCATCTTTATTTCCTGCCTCGGCCTGTTCGGCCTGGCGGCTTTTGCAGCCGAACAACGCACCAAAGAGATCGGTATCCGCCGGGTATTGGGCGCTTCCGTTGCGGGTATCACCGGTTTGCTGGCCCGCGATTTTATAAAACTGGTGTTGTTGTCGGTGGTGGTTGCAGTGCCCGTAGCCTGGTGGGGCCTGAACAAATGGCTGACCGATTTTGCGTATCGTGTTGAAATTCAATGGTGGATATTTGCTGCGGCGGGTTTGGCCGCCCTTGTAATCGCGTTTTTAACCGTGAGTTTTCAAAGTATAAAAGCGGCATTGGCCAATCCGGTAAAATCGCTGCGGAATGAATGATCATCCAATTTCGCCGTACCCTATCACAACAGGTAATTTCCTTTAAAAAAGAATTCTTTATGAAAACGATGCTGTTTTTCCTGCTCTGCCTCCTGAGTCTGCGGGCAAATACCCAGTCCGCAGAGCAACCTGCCATTGAAAGAGCGTGTCTGAATTACATCGAAGGTTTTTACGAAGGCGACACCGCCAAACTCGTCAGTTGTCTCAGCCCAACGCTGCACAAATTTGGCTACTTTAAAGATAAAACCGAACAGTATACGGGGGATGCGATGAGCTACCGGCAAGCGCTCGACTTCGCAAAAGGGGTGTTGGCTAAAAAACGATTTGCCAAACCGGACGCCCCCAAAACCGTGGCCATATTGGACGTCCAGGAGCAAATCGCCTGTGCCAAAGTTGTAGCGTGGTGGGGTATGGATTATATACTGCTGGCCAAAAAAGGTGGAACGTGGTGGATTGAACAGGTGCTTTGGCAAGGACCGCTGAAGACTGTAAATCACTGATTACCAGGCTATAAAAATTTGCTATGATACAAAACTACATCAAGGTCGCACTGCGTAACCTGCGCAAATACCGTACTTTTTCCCTCCTCAATATTTTTGGGCTGGCGCTGAGTATGGGGGTTTGCCTTTTGATCATCATGTTGATCAAGGATGCCTACAGTTTTGACCGTTTTCATCCGGAGGGCGAACGGGTTTATCGCATTTTGACGGAGGCTATCCGTAAAAACGGCGACTCCGAAACCTATGCCACCTCGCCGTACCCCGTTGGCAAGGCTCTGCAGGACAATTACGCCCAGACCGAACGCTGGGCGCCCTTAGTGGTCATGGAGGGCAGCGAACTGCAATCTGATGACAAAACGTTCAATTACAATGGTTTATACGCCAACGAGGCTTTTTTCGAAATGTTCGGTTTTCCGTTGGAAAAAGGAGACGTAGTGCAGGCGCTCCAGTCGCCGTATTCCCTTGTATTGACGGAACAACTTGCCGCGCGGATTTTTCCCGGCGAAAACCCTTTGGGCAAAGTCCTCCGGATAAACAGGTTCGGGGAACCTTTCCGGGTAACGGGTGTATTGAAAAAATTTCCCGGAAAAACCCACCTGGAATTTAGCCTGCTGGCTTCGTTAAGTACCCGGCTGGCCGAAGAAAAAAGGCCCGAAAGCCGCCAGGTTTCCCAAAACTGGCTGGATTATTACCGCACCTACAACTTCGTCCGGCTGGCCGATGGCGCAGACCTTTCCAGCGTGGAAAACACCTTCGATGAGCTGGCAAAAGAACAGTATACGAACCTGGAACTTGAAAGTCGCGACGCCGGCTACCGGTTTTCCCTGCAGCCCTTAGGCGAAATATCTCCCGGCCTCCCTTTGTCCAATTCCATGGGTTCGGGTATGCCGATATTTCTCATCTGGTTTTTGAGCGTGCTGGGTATGGCCATCATGTTGTCCGCGTGTTTCAATTACACCAACCTCACGGTTGCGCGCGCATTGGTACGCACGCGTGAAGTAGGGATTCGTAAAGTGCTGGGTGCGAGCCGCATACAGGTGTTCGGGCAGATCATGGGCGAGGCGATCATCACCTCCGTTTTAGCGCTCGTGGTGGCTTACCTGCTCATGCACGTGCTGAAGCCGCAATTCGAACAATTGAGCATCACCGAGGCTTTGGATGTGCAAGTCCGGGAAGACTGGCAGTTGTACGCCATTTTCCTCGCATTTGCGGTGTCGGTGGGGGTTGTTGCCGGGTTGCTTCCCGCCTTTACCCTGTCGAAAGCCAAACCCATCGCCATCCTGCAACGGCTTCAAAACCTGAAGTTGATGCAACGTGTCGGCCTGCGCAAGGTATTGCTGACCTTTCAGTTTATGCTGACCCTGATTTTTCTTTTCACCATGACGATCGCCTGGCGGCAGGGCGAACACGCCATCTCGGTCAATTTTGGCATCGACCGGCCACATACGCTGCTGGTGGAATTGCAGGGGCAACCCTTCGACCGTGTAGCCGCTGCCCTCGGCCAGGTGAGCGGGGTGGAGGGCATGTCGGGTATTTCCATTCCCATGGGCACCTGGCAGGATAATTCCGACGACGTGCGCAGCGATTCCGTACCGGAAAAAACGGGGGTCCGGGAGTATATTATCGACCACAATTACCTTTCCCAGTTTGGACTTACACTGCTTGCCGGAGAAAATTTTCCGGAAAATCCGGCGCAACAACGTGAAGTGTTTGCTATTGTAAATGAGACGTTTGTGCAAAAATTCAAACTTGGCCCAACCCCCGATGCCGTGGGCAAAAGCCTGATCGTGGGCGACAGCCTTCGATTGACGGTCCGGGGTGTGGTACAGGATTTTCCGTTCAAACCCGCCGTGTATAACATGGAGCCGCTGATGCTGCGGTACAACCCGGCACAACTCGGCATGCTCAACCTGAATCTGGCCGCCGGAAATGCGCCTGCCACGTTTAAAAAACTGGAAAACGAATGGAAACACCTTGCTCCGAACAGCCCCTTTCGCGCAGAGTTTTTTAACCGGACCGCCCGCGCCAATTTTTCGGAAGCATTTGACCTGGTGCGTTTGATCGGCTTTTTTGGATTGATGGGTATGATCATCGCCGGCATGGGCCTGCTTGGAATGGCCATTTACACCGTGGAAACAAGGGCCAAAGAAATCAGTATCCGCAAGGTGATGGGTGCAAATGCCCGCGATCTGCTGCTCCTGTTGTCGAAGGGGTACCTGATATTACTCGGCATTGCGGTTCTGATCGCCGCACCGGTCTCTTATTTACTTGGCAGCCAGATGCTGGAGATCTTTGCCAGCCGGATCTGGCTTTCACCCTTGTTGTTCCTGCCGGGTATACTGCTCCTGCTCTCGGCAGCCGGGCTGGCGGTGGGTTCACAAACGTTCAGGGCTTTGCGCTCGAACCCGGTCAATCATTTGAAGAGTGAATGAACAAAATCAAAATGTTTACTCATTGAATAAATGCTTCCTATGCTGTATAGCTATCTGCGTATCGCTTTCCGAAACCTCGGCAAAAACAAACTTTTCAGCGGGATCAACCTTTTCGGGTTGACTGTCGGCACTTCCTGTTGTTTGTATATCCTGTTGTTTGTGCGCGACCAGCGCAGTTTCGACAGCCACCACCACGACGCCGCCCGTTTGTACCGGGTGATCACGACGCTGGGCATGCCCGACGGAAGTGAACCGATGCACATGGCAACCTGTTCGCCGCCCATCGCCACGACCATGCAGCAGGAATTCCCGGAAGTGGAAGTAGCGACGCGCATTTGTATCCCGCCGGGTGTGGAGCAAAACCTCATGCGGGTAGACGACCGGGTATTTTTCGAAAAAAAGGGTTATTGGGTGGACAGCACCTTTTTCCGGGTATTCGATTATCCGTTTCTGAGCGGCGCTCCGGCGCAAGCCCTCGATGCGCCGTTTTCCGTGGTCGTTTCTGAAAAATTATCCCTCAAACTGTTCAATACCACGGAAGCCGTGGGCCGGTCCGTACGCATCGGCAGCGACAGCGAGGAACAGGAATTCCGGGTGACCGGTGTATTCGGCCCACCGCTCGGAAACACCCACCTGGAATCGGAGTTTTTTATGACCATGAACTCCGGCGGGATCGGCGACTACGTGCGCACCGACGACTCCTGGGCAGGCAATAATTTTATCTACGGCTACCTGCGCCTGCGTCCGGGGGCCGATGCCGGGGTGCTCGAATCCAAATTGCCGGCATTTCTTGAACGGCACGGCGGGGAAGAACTCCGGCAACTGAACCTGAAAAAAACACTTGCACTCCAACCCGTTCGGGCGATCCACACCACGCCGAAACTGAATGCCGAAGTGAGCGATGTCACCGGCGAACGTTTCCTCAACATCCTGCTGCTGATCGCAGGATTCATTCAATTGGTGGCCTGTATCAATTTTATGAACCTGAGTACCGCCCAATCGTCCCGGCGGATGCGCGAGGTGGGTGTGCGCAAAGCGATCGGCGCCAACCGGGGCGCACTGGTGCGGCAATTTCTCGGCGAAAGTATGGCGCTTACGTTCGTGGCGATGATTTTTGCCATACCGCTGACCCTGCTGGCGCTTCCCATGTTCAATCAACTGACCGGAGCTTCGGTAACGATGGATTTTGCGCGCGATTGGCAGGGCTGGGCGGCAGCCGGCGGACTGGTGTTGCTGACGGGTATCGTGGCGGGCAGTTACCCGGCGTTTTATCTCTCGGCGTTCAAACCGGTGGCCGTGTTGAGCGGATTAATGACTTTTAAAGGCAGTCGGGGAGATATCTGGCTTCGCAAAGGGTTGGTTGTCAGTCAATTCGTAATATCCACTGCGCTGATCGCGGGTGTAATGATTATCAGCCGGCAATTAAACTTTATGATGGAAAAAGACCTCGGTTTTGAAAAAAACCAGAAGATTCTTTTTCCGTTCCGGACCAACGAAAGCCGCGACCGACTGGAAGCATTTCGCGACGAACTGGCGCGTTTGCCCGAAGTGCGTTCGGCTTCCGCTATGGCCGTGGCGCCGGGACAACCCGTTTACAATGATATTCCGCTTTTTAAGACGGGCGGCAATATGAGCAACGCGGTGGATATCCGCTTCACCTATGCCGATGAAAACTATCTGAAAACCTTGAAAATCGACCTGCTGTCGGGCCGAACCCTTGCCCCCACCGATACCTTGTCGCAACGCGGGATCGGGCGGGTCGTGGTCAATGAAACGGTGCTCAAAAGGCTCAATATCGCACCGGAACAGGCCATCGGCGAAGTATTGCGCTCCGATTTCCGGGATATGCACTTTGAATTGACCATCGTCGGGATCATGAAGGATTTTCATTTCAAGGCCCTTGCCCACGAGTTGGAGCCCTTCATGCTGCTGACCGCGCCGCCCAATGAAATGTCGCAGGTGGCCGTTGACGTGCAAACGAACGATTACGGCGCATTTTTCCAAAAAGCCGGGACGCATTGGCATAACCTTTTGCCCGGCATCCCTTTCGAGCATTCTTTTCTTGACCAGGATTTTGCCCAATTATACGAGTCGGAACAAACGCTCTCCCGCATCCTCGGGGCGTTTACCCTTATCGCTATTTTGATCTCCTGCCTGGGCCTTTTCGGCCTGTCGGCTTTCACGGCAGAACAACGAACCAAGGAAATCGGCATCCGCAAAGTGCTGGGCGCATCGGTGTCGGGCATCACGGGGCTTTTAGCAAAGGATTTTTTAAAATTAGTTTTTGTCGCCATTGTCATCGCCTCGCCCGTTGCGTGGTGGGCCGCCAACAAATGGCTTGCCGATTTCGCTTACCGTATTCCCGTCCAATGGTGGATGTTTGCAGTGGCAGGGGCAGTGGCGGTGGCAGTAGCGTTTTTGACCGTCAGTTATCAAAGCATAAAAGCGGCGCTGGCCAACCCGGTCAAGTCATTGCGAAGCGAATAGACGGGCTACTTGTTGTATTTTATAAAAATGTAAAACCTCCAAATAATCTACCGAAATAACAATACTTTTTCTTTTTTTTGTTGCTATTTTTGGCGTACCATAAAAACAATTGTTTTCACTAAAACAAACTGTTATGAACGCCATTCTTGGACTTGGTCGCTACCTCCTCCTCCTTTTCTATTTGGCTTTGGGGTCAAACACCTGCAGGACGGCGCCGAACTGGCCGGCATGGTGCCCCCCTTTTTTCCCGGCGGGATTGTGTGGATTTATTTCACCGGAAGCGCCATGATACTGGCTGTGATCAGCGGGCTTGCGGGAAAATGGGATAAACTCGCCTTCACACTCGCCGGATTCATGGTGCTCGTTTTTGCACTCACCATTCACCTGCGCGGCCTGATGGACGGCGGCAACCCGAGGGTGCTTTTCGACCTGCTCAAGGATATCGGTCTGGCGGGCGCCTGCTGGATGTACGCTTCCCATTTTGCGCGGGATAAATCCTTTGTTGGGTAATCCTCGAATTTGTAACCGAAAATATCATTCGCGACCGGGCCTCCGGTTGCCGGTATGAGATGGTGGAGGATTACATCGATATCCTGAAGCACTGACACCGGCGCCAGGCTTTCCAGGTTTTCAAAGCCCGGAAGGTCTACGATGTGCCACCACTAAGAACCACGTCCGGCGTCGTACGATTTTGTCGGTTTCGGACGGTAATCGTGGCATGATGTTTTTATAACTCATTGAAATTCAATTCCTAAAAACTCCGGCACAGGTTATGAGGATAAATAGTACCTGTACACTTTTTAAATACACAACCTACGTTTTATCGGGGTAGAAAACCCTGTTTGAATCAACCGTGCCTTGAGATGATGAAGGGTTTTCTACCCCGATAAAACGTAGGTTTACCAAGCACATGCTCCGCAACTACCTCGTTCTCGCACTCCGCAACCTCCGCAACAACCGCCTGTATTCCTTCCTCAATATTGCCGGATTGGCTGTCGGACTGGCAGCGGGCATTCTTGTGGTCCTGTGGGTGGCCGACGAGTTTCGGTACAACCAGTTCCACGCCAATCTGCCCAATATCCACCTGATCCTGCAGAATCAGACGCAGGGCGGGGTCACTTATACTTTCGAAGCTTTGCCCGGCCCCCTGGCCGAAGCATTACGGACGGAAATTCCGGAAGTGAAACGGGCGTTTCGTTTTTCCTGGCCGGGACAGAATCTGCTCACGGCGGGTGAAAAAAGCACCTATGAACGAGGTTGTTACGCCGAACCGGACTTGTTCAACGTCATGACCTTTCCCGCGATCAAAGGCGACCCGATATCCGCCCTGAAGGATGTCGGCTCCGTAGTCATCACCGAACGCACGGCAAAAAAATTTTTCGGCGACGATGACCCCATCGGCAAGGTGCTGCGCCACAACAACGAACGCGACCTGAAAGTAGGCGCCGTGGTGTACGACGTGCCTCCCGGCAGCACCATGCGCTTCGATGTGTTGCTGCCTTTCCGAATTTACGAACAGATGAATACGGACTGGATTCATACCTGGGATAATAACTCGATGCCCACCTGGGTGGAACTCCAGCCCGGCGCCGACGTCGCCGCGCTGAACCGCAAATTAGAAAACTTCATCCAGGGAAAAGAACCGGACGCTGCAGCGCATATTTTCGCCTATCCGCTCGACAGATTTCGTTTGTACGGAAAATTTGAAGAAGGCAAACAAAGCGGCGGCCGTATCGACGTCGTCACGATGCTGAGTATCATCGGTGTGTTTGTGTTGCTGATCGCCTGTATCAATTTTATGAACCTCGCCACCGCCCGCTCCGAACGCCGCGCGCGGGAAGTGGGGGTGCGCAAGGTGGTGGGCGCACAACGAAGCCTCATCATCGGGCAATTTTTGAGTGAAGCACTGCTGATGACCTTCCTGGCACTGGTGTTGGGTATCCTGATGGCCAAACTGACCCTCCCGGCGTTCAACCGCTTTTTTGACAAAAGCCTGGTACTCGATTTTTCAAACTGGCAACTTTGGTCCGTTTTATTGGCGCTCGGCCTGATTACCGGCTTGGTAGCGGGCAGTTACCCGGCCTTTTTCCTCAGCGGATTCCAACCCGTACGGGTGTTGAAAGGCGCCATCGCCAGCGGAAAAGGGGGGGCCGTGTTGAGGCGTGGACTGGTTACCTTTCAGTTTGTTATTTCTATATTCTTGATTATCAGCACACTGGTTATTTCTCTCCAGATCAGGCACGCCCAAAACCGCCCGCTCGGGTACGAGCCTGAAAACCTGATCGACATACCTGCGCGGGGCAGCATGAGCGAGCAATTCGACGTGCTCAAAAACGACCTGGTGCAAATACCCGGTGTGGAAAGTGTGTCTGCCGGCTCCGACAACCTCATCCAGTTCGGCAGCAATACTTCCGGCATCGGATGGCCGGGCAAAACCGACGACCAGGATTTCCTGATCACGATCACTTCAGTGCAGTACAACTGGACTAAAACTGCCGGGCTAAAATTAGTCGAAGGCCGCGATTTCAGTCCCGAATACGGCAGCGATACCATGGCCTGCCTGCTCAACCGGACCGCCGTCAAACGAATGGGGCTGAAAGAACCGGTGGTGGGCACAACGATCCGGCACGATACCACCGTGACCGTTATCGGTGTCGTGGAGGATTTTGTTTTTAACGATCCTTTTGCCAAGCCGGAGCCCATGGTGGTTTACCTGAACACCGGGAGTATGAGCCATTTTTTCCTGCGGATTCGCAACGACGACCGCTGGCGCCAAAGCCTTGCTCAAATTGAATCGGTGGTAAAAAAACACAACCCCGCACACCCTTTCGAATTTAAATTCACCAAAGACGAATACCAGAAAAGTTTTGATGAAATGCGCTCGGTCGGCCAGTTGGGCAATGTGTTCGGCGGGTTGGCCATCTTCATTTCCTGCCTCGGTTTGTTCGGCCTGTCGGCTTTTGTTGCCGAACGGCGCAAAAAAGAGATCGGCATTCGTAAAGTGCTGGGCGCCAGCGTGTCGGGTGTGTGGTTTTTCCTGTCCAAAGATTTTTTGAAACCCGTGTTGCTGGCCTTTTTGCTCGCCGCGCCGCCGGCCGGCTGGGCCATGCAAAAACTGCTCGACCGCTTCGACTACCGCATCGAATTATCCTGGTGGATCTTCGCCGTGGCGGGTGTTGTTGCCGTGTTGGTGGCGTTGTTTACGGTGAGTTTTCAGGGGATAAAAGCGGCTATGCTGAACCCGGTGAAGTCGTTGCGAAGCGAATAATAACTTCTAAAATTCCGATCCCAGGATCACCGTTGCAGGCCCTTCCGGTAGATGGAGCGTTACCTCGCGCCCGTTTCGCAGGATAACAGTATGGGCGCCGCCTGTTTTATAATGAACGGTGAGCATACCGCACCCTTCGTAAACAACCGCTTTTTCTGCGGAATATAGGTGTACGCCTGCCTGTTCGAATATAAACCGCCAGGCCAAACTTTCCAGCAGGGGAACGGCGCAAAACCAGGCGGTGTGCCCGGGAAGTGTTTTTGCCGCTATGGCCGGCAAACCGGAATGCCGGAAATGACCGTAAACCCGGGCTGCTGTATCAGCGACGGCGAATAATGGCTCCGCCTGCCCCCATAAACGCTCGTGCAGCAGGGCATCTCCCGGCAGATTCAGGTCCACAAAAACGGGCGCGGCGGATTTTGTTTTTACGAGCCTGACGCCGGTAACGTCTCCGGGGAAGCGGTTGTCGAGTGTTTTTCCGTCGCTGAAACCCGGCGCATACAACCAGACGAGGTGCCTGTTGTTGCGGGCAACCTTTTCGCGGATGACCTTTTTATCCCGTTCATCGAGCAAAAACGTATTCGCAAACACGACACATTTGTATTGGGAAAAATCAACCCGGTCGAGGTCGTCGAGGTGCACCGGGTCAAATACCGCGCCGGTGTAGTACATCGCAAGACTCATATAATCAATGAGTTGCAACGACACGGAATCCCGGTCGGTTTCGAGGCTTTTGGTGTGGCAGTTCACTTCCGTATCATATACAAGCAACACGTCGGCAGCGCTCCGGAAGGGTTGGTGCAAGGTTTTATCGGACAACGTTTTAAAATCGCGGATGACCCGGTGATATTCGGGGTGATCCCAATATCCCTGTGTGCCCCATTGTGTGGAGCGTTCGGCGCGTGTATTCAGGTCCATACCCGCCGGCCCGAAATCGTACAACCAGAGTCCCGCGCCTTTGGAATGCGAAAACATCAGGTTACGGCGCAGTTGCGCGACGTTTTCGCGGATAGCCGCCGCGTATTTCTCCCGGTTGTCCTTCGTGCCGCCGACAAAAGCGAAGGTGCGGCGCGGCTGCTGGTCCATCTCGTCGAGCCAGAGTTTGCCGTGCAGCCGCATCGAGAGCAGGAGGCTGCGGGAGCGGTAGGGTTCGCCGGGTTTTTCGGCTTCCGGCAGGTAGGCCTGCGGCCCGGCGAGGTAGTCGATGTCGGGCGATTCGAGCACTTTTTGGAGCGCCAGGTGTCCTCCTGCGGCCTGGCGGGCAAAACAAGAGAAAAAATAGCCGTAAAAAGAGCCCGTGATCACCGGGCGTGGCCAGTTTTGGCGGACCGTCCGGCAAAAAAACAGGATGTCGTCGGCCACAAGTTCGTGCTGGCAGTGGTAATAGTCGATGACCTTTTGTTCGCGGCGCGGGTCCCGGAAATTGCCGCCGGAAAGCCGGGCCCGCTCCGCAATACCCGGTACGTTTGTATTTGACAATGAGGCGGTTGTGTCGCTCCAGGCCTGCCTAAGATTTTCCTCCGAGGTATATTTTACCCGGAGCCATTGTTGAAAATGTCGCTGCATCGGTTCGCCGGGGTCGGCTTCCCATTTCAGGAAGCCCCATTGATGCCATTCGCCGTAAACGCCGCAGGCGAGTTGAATCCCCGCCACCGAACGGCCTTCCGGGGTATCTGCGAATTTTCTGCAAAAACGGGCGAGTTGTGCGCCGGCCTCCACGCGCCATTTTTCGGAGGCCAGACTTGTGCGCAAAGGGTTGCGCGGGTCGGCTTCCACGAGCCGCGAAAGCCCGTCGGCGATGTCGGGGGTATAAGCCGCGCTGTCAACGTAGTCAGGCGGTGACTGCCGGTTACCGCCTGACCTGGCACTGTCCGGCCTGGCGTAACGCACGTTCTCCTCCGGGTGCCGCGCCGTCCACCAGCGCGGAGCATTCACGTGGAAACGAAAAAAAACGGACGCTTCCGGGCAGACGGCTTTGATGCCCTGCACCTGCTTTCGGGCATACGTCAGGTCCAATTTGCCGTCTTCGCGCCACAATTGTTCCAGAAAAACATCTACCTGGAACAGTCGGATGCCATCGTTGCAAAACTGTTCGATGTTGTGCTGCGGAATTTCGTCCCAGCTGCGCCGCCCGCCCGGCACGTCGGTCAGGGCATACAGGATGGGCGGCACCGGTTTTTCGTTGATAAAAATCGTCGGACGGCCCTGATAATCAGCGACTTTGGCGCGGATGGCGGGTGGGGTGGGGGAGAGGGAGGCGAGGGTGAGGAGGACGAGCAGGGCGCGCATAGGCTTTTTAGGTTAAAGTTAGTTGCCTGTGCTCAGAGCCGTGCTATGAGCATAATAAATGCATTTTCTGCAATTGAATATCGGATATTTCATCTTCAATCATTGAGTTTGGAACTTCAATATATGGGATTTACTTTTGTAAAAAAATAATATGGGTTCGCAACCATCACCACCCTTGACCAATGTTCAATTAGAGTTACTGAAACTCTTTTCTATGGACGTATCAGACGAAGAAATACTCGAAATTCGGCGGATACTGGCACGCTATTTTATGGAAAAAGCCATTCGGGGCGCTACTCAGATATGGGAAGAAAAGGGATACACCACTGAACAATTGTTGAATGAACCTTCATAAGCGATGTTGTTCGTGCTGGATACCAATATTTTAGTAGCATCTTTATCACTTACGTCGAAACATCATTGGATAATAAAAGCACTAATGGATGAGCGTTTTGACATTTGTATCAGCCATGATATTGTACTTGAATATGAAGAAATACTTACTCGTAAATACGGTCCCGTTATCGCAACAAATTTCCTGAAAGCGTTACAAGAACTTCCCAATGTATACAATGTAGAGGTGTATTTCCGATGGAATTTGCTTACAGACGAAGACGACAACAAATTCGTGGACACAGCCGTAGCGGGTGGCGCTTCTTACATTGTCTCGGAAGATCGTCATTTTCGCAGACTTGCCGAAGCAGACTTTCCAAAAGTGGAATTGATGAATCTGGAAGATTTCAGCGTTTGGTTTGATCAATTATAATTGATTTTTCCCCATCTTTTACTGCTTTACCGGCGAAGCAGTATCATCACAAAAATTGCCAATATAACGCAAAGCGTGGCGAGCAAACCGATAACCAGAGAATACCTCCTGCTGCGGTGCCGTTCTTTCTGCAATCGCTCCATCTCTTCCTGCATGCGATGCTGTTTTTCCTGCAATCGCTCCCTCTCTTCCCTCATTCTGCGCTCTTCCTCCAAACGCCGGGCTTTTGATTTTAAGACAGGAGCGACAAGTGTATCGTGCGAGAGTTCATAGGTGTAACCGCCGTCGCGGGAAGGCTCGGCACGAAGCAGATGGCTATCGACCAGTCTTCGCAGCGTTTCCTGAGATACCCCCCACATTTTGTGTATCTGGCCTTCATACAAGCTGAGCCTGCGTTGTTCTTCTTCAAAGACCAGCCCTTCTTCGATGAGCCGGCGTGCTTGTTGTTGATCTTCGTACGGCAAATCCTCCAGAGACCGTTCGTAATAGTATTCATATATATCATTGAAATCCCCGAAGTCATGTCTTTCAAGCAGCCTTTTGCCCGTTTTTAAGACCAGATTTTCGGCATAAGCTCCGATGATCTGCAATTGAAAAGGTTCTATGGATTTTGAGTCGCCTTTACTTAAGTAGTAAAATATTTGTGTCTGCGCATCTTTGGAGTATTCAAATGAGGGCGACTGATAATCGCCCCGAAGCGCGGCAGGTTTTTCAAGTGCATCTCGCGCATTCAGCACGGCAAATGGGCGGAGTTCATAAATATTTTGTAAAATAGTTGGATGAAAATGTTTTAGCCGGTCGAGATAACTCAGGCGGTCGCTGCGAATAGCGAACAAAGTCTGAACTTCAAGCGGCTTGTAGAGCATCTTAAGATGCTCCGGATCAAGTGTTGTCACTGGAGCAGGCCCTAAAGAATTAGAATACAACTCGTCGCTGAGCCCCGGAGGCAATCTGCGATACAGCGCTTCCGCCAGTAATCGCGCTGCTGTTTCAATCTCCTCCTGTGGGTAAGAAAAAATTTCTTCTAATAAATCGAAGACTAAAACTACTCGCCGGACTTTATCGCCATCGCCCAGCTGGGCTCGTTTTAACCAAAGCCACCAGCTGTTAGGAGGGCAATATTTTTCCAGCCAATGCCACAGATTGTCGTATTGCCTGACCGAACCTGACGAAAACGTAGCCCATGATTTGATCTGATCGGCTATTGCAGATGAAAGATCGATTCCGGGTTGACCCTGCCAGGTACCCGTACGTATAGTTATCACCTGTACGCCGTCATGTAACAAACGAGGAATTATCCCGGCGTTAATCAAAGATGTTTTGCCATAACCGGACCTGGAGAAAATCGTTGTTGTTGTCCCGGCGTTGAAGCTGAGCAGGTTAATAACCTCTTCGATATCTTTTTCCCTGCCAAAGAATTCAGATTGCTGATGGATGCTAAAAGGCTGAGCACCCGGATAACGCCGTATCTTATTCATAATCAAGGAAATTTATTTTGTTCACGTTCTATCAACCTTGTCAACCCAAGTGTAATTTGATTTCTCTTGAGATTGGCTTCCTGTATGCTGATTGTGCCAGATAAATAAGACCGTTCCAGTTGGCTAAACTGGTTTTTATACTGATAGAGCAGGAGCATATCCTCCTTACCCATATTATCCAATCCGTACTCTTCCAGAATTTGGATTGCTTGCCCGGTTTCATTTTCCTCCAACGATTTCATAGCCAGGTTCAACAAGGTCACTCTGTCCTGCGTCTGCGATACACCCCCGCTATACCGGAATTCGTCTGCAAGTCGCCGGGCGAATTCTTCTATGGAGATGTCGATAAAACGGATACCGAAAACCCGCTCCAGGCGGCTCATGGTTTTTTCATTGGGAGGGGTGTCGGTATTTCTAACGGCATAAATGATTGACCTGTCGTGAAACAAGAGCGACCAAAGCAGGATCATCATGTAACTTTTTTCAAAATCGACGCCTACCAGAATCAGACTTCTTGCTTCACGAAGCGTTACCTTGATAGTATCCGGAATTCGGGAATTCAGAAGGAACTGAAGCCGCTCAAAGACGTCTTCATAAGTAAGTGCCATCGAGTCCGGGCGTTCGGCCAGACCTAAAATATGAAGGATGAAAGGTCGTGACGGAGATGGATTAACACCACTATGCGACCAAGACCTGCCGTCGAGAGCTTTTACCTCCACTCTTCGCCCTGCCTGAGTGAATATTTTTTTTAAAATCCCCGTTTGTTCCAGAGAAAGAATCAGAGAAATGGGCAGATGGGCAAAATGAGAAACGGGTTGGTCTTGAATACCAATCGTGTCGTAAAACCTTCTCATGTGAAAAGCAGCGTCCATTTTGGATAGAGCATCCCGAAATTGGAACAACTGTTCGTCTTCATAGAAAAAATCGAAAAGCCTGTCGCCCTGGCTGTTGCAGAATTCACGTATGCTTTGGGGCAGCGATTTTCCGTCAGGACCCCGAATCGCATCATCGCCAACAATGATTACAGCCTGATTGTGATGAATGTCATCAATTAATCTTTTCCAGTCGAGGCGCCCTCCTTTGCTGCCGATGTCGTATTTAAGTGTCCGGATTTCTTCATAAGTAGAATATTCTCTTTGCCGAAGTATCTCCTGGCGTCCCAGCGCATCTTCCAGGCTGTCCTTTGAACTGAATATCGGCTCGATCAGCGTATCATGAGAAATTTCGAAACGCATATTCATCGCTGCATCGGGCTCTTCCCGGATTAGACGTGTTCCAATAAGGGTGCGGAGCGTGTCGTCATCAATATCCGGATAATCACGTCTGATTTCCGCCAGAAATATAGGTCGCCTGATGCCGTTTTTATTGGGTTTTGAGCCGGTTCGAATGAGCAACGCGTGTTCGATGAACTTCCGGGTGACATCCCGCTTTGCGGCGGGCAGCTTCTTCAAACAATTCTCATAAAATACCAGCAAAAAATTATCCAGATTAATGTTCTCGTCGCCCCGTGCCACGACCTCCCGCGGATGTGCCATCACATCCTCTTCGATCTGGCCACAAAGCAGTTGTATCTGGAAGGTCTCGATGTATTGTTCTTTCGTTTTGCCCAGAGTATCAAGCATTTGCGCCAGCAAATCCGGTGCGTAACGGAAGGCCGGGCATTTGAAATCGCCGGCTTCTTTGTCTAATGCTGCGGGCTGTACGATAGCGGTTTCGGCCTGCTCGCGGGTGAGGGGTTTTACTTCGTAAAAGTTTTTGACGATGTCGGGCAGGGCATCGGCCAACTGGTTGAGCTGGCTGATGCGATCGCTGCGGATGGCGAATACCGCCTTGAAATCGAGCGGCCGGTTGAGCCAGGCGTTTTCTTCGGGTGTAAGGCGTTGCTCCAGCTCGGGACGGCGAAGCAGCACATCGTGGAAATTGGCGGGTATTTTCCGGAATAGTGCCTCGCTGAGTAATCGTTTGAACAGGTTGATATCATCTTCCGGATACGAAAACAATTCCTCAAATTGATCGAAAATTAACAATATCTGGCAATCTTCGGGCAGCAGGTGTTGCAAATTTTTGAGGTGGTACCACAGGGAATTTTCCCTGAAAATGATCTTGTCCAAATAAAAAGGGGAGGGTTCGGTATGGGAAGATTCCTCCCGGATCATTTTTTGGATAAAACCGGCACTTTCGCTCAAGGGTGTTTTTTCTATATCGCCTGTTTCAGTGTAAAGCCCGAAACTGAATTTTTCCACACGCATGCCCGGCTCTTTTTTCAAGGCCGGCAGCACACCCGCATTGAGCAAAGAACTTTTGCCGATACCGCTTTTGGCATAGATCAGCAGGTGGGTATGCAGGCGCAACAGTTCGAGCACGGCAGCCACATCGGCATCGCGTCCGAAAAAAATATCGCTCTGTTCCGAAGAAAAGGGCTCGGGACCGGGATAGCGGCGGCGTTCGTGTTTATGGATTGCCATGATGAAGTTCGGTAGCGATACGTTTGTCAATTTCGAGCATCAATTGGCGGAACCCGGATTCTTCGTGGATTTGGGTCGTGAGGTTGTTCATGTTTTTTATCAAATTCATAAAATCGCCTATCATCCGGTGGATGTCGGAATACAAGCTGAGCTCTTCCACAAAAGAATTCTTGTAAGCCATGGTCGGAAACCGTTTGATCTCCGCATCCAGTTTTTGCATTTCTTCATACCAGTAGTTTACGTACTCTCCGCGCTTGCCGTCTTCATACAGTTGGGCATCTTCCAGAACGATAGGAAAAATGCGATCATGAAGTTTGGCGTGTTTTTCCATCTGCAATACTTCGTACATGCAGTTTCTGGATTGCAGGTAGTTTTTGCTGATAACCGGGATAATGTAATGGCTGGCGCCTATACGTTGCATGAATTCGCTTATTTTACCTGTATAGTTTAGTTCCATTCGATCCAGAATAGGGTTGTAGCCTTTTTCTTTCAGGTTATGATATAACTTATCCGCTATTGTGTCCGATTCCTTTCCCCAGGCATAAGAGATAAATATTTCCGGTTTGACGGTTTGAGGTTGAACCGATAACGGCCGAAGTGCAAATCCTTCCTCCAATGCTTCGGGGGGTTTGTGCATATGCCTGAGCATGAAGAAATAAACGGTGAATAAATTCCTCCGGAGGTGTACTGACAAAAGAAACATTAAACTGCTCTCTGCAAAAGACCCGGATATGTGGCGGCAGTGATTGGGAATACGCGTAAGTGCGCAGCCGGCTTTTTACTTTTTTGTACTGGAGCAATTGCAACAACAAGTGTACGTACCAGCGATCCAGGCGGAACCCGAGCAGGATCAGGTGTTTGACGTTGTCATCGAGCAAGGCCGTTTTTACACTGTTGGGCAGTTTTTGCTGTCCGAGAATGGCAGCCACATACTCAAACATATCATCATAAGTAAGTATCAGTGAATCCGGGTCCTGCATGGACCCGGTAATCTGATAAAGCAAAGGGCATTCGGCGCTGGGAGCTGACATCACGGGAGGAGTGCCAAAACGGTTAAAATAATCGTGTGTATGCGGGAGGCGATGTTGTTCGAACGTTTTTCGCAAACAAGGGGCCGGAGAGGAATAAATGACGAGATGAAAAGGGATCTGGGCGATTTCTTCATAATACGCCGTGGGATATGGCCTGAGGAACACCTTTTTCAAGTCATATCTCGCCTCGTTTTCTTCCGTTTCACTGCGAAACTGAAACAAATCTTCTTCCTTGTAATACTGCCTTACCCGGCGGCTGCGAAGCAAAGCCGCCGCTGTCAGGCGCGTGAAGGTGGTCGTCCGGCCGATCTTGTCCGTGGCTAAGCAGGCATCCGGCCCCAGCAGCAGCACACATTTGCCCGTTTGAATGGTCTGGACGATGAATTCGTAGTTCGGGATTTCGAATTCTTCCACCGTCTCTCCGGCATTGTTTTTTCCTTTTAGGGGTACGGCTTTTTTTTCAAGCATGGTTTTTCGATGAATCAATTAAACAACGAAGGCATTTTTACCCACCGAGTTCCCGCACCCACCCCATATCCTCTTCTCCCAGTTCCGGCGGCGGCGGCACCACAGAATAATCGATGGAAAGGTGATAAGCCGCATCCTGATACACTTCACGAAGCGCTTGTTGCAGATCGAGCAGTACATCCGGATCAGGCGCCGACAAGGGTACCGGCACAACAGGAAGTGCCGCACGCAAATCTACGGGCCAAACATCGGTTTGAGCCTGGTTCGCCCGGGTCAGCGCGATGAGGTAAGCCGTTTTTTCCAAATTCGGATGTTGTGTGGGGCGGGTACCGCGGCGCAGCAGGTCAATTTCAAGAAAATGAACGCCTGCCGTGTGCAGACGGCGGCGTTTTTGCAGATAGGTTTCCAAACCCGGCGCACGCTTGTTGACAGGGGATAAAATCTCTACTGCGGTAATCAGGCGATTGTCGGCGGCATCCCGGATCTCCACAACCGGAACCGGCACTTCCACCGGGGTAATCACAGGAAAGGAAAATCCCGGCGGAGCAGGCGTATTTCCTTCGGAATAAACGATGGCGGGTTCTTTCAATGCTTTCCATGATCGCCCCAACAAGATCCCGACATCGGGATACATAACGCCCGCTTCGCTTTCGGGAAAATGGTCTTCCACGATATACCGGCTGATACGGGCTACATATTTGGGCAAAATCAAAGGCATTAATTGACGGCGAATTTGCGCAGCCAGGGCGTGATGCACGTCCGGCCACAAATCACCTTCAAGATAAGGGTCCATTCCGGGAAAAGGAGACATCTGCATGCGGTTTTGATACACAAACATACGTATAAAAGTCTCATTTTGCCAACGCATACCACATCTCCATCTCCACCTTGTTCTTCGTCGCGATCTTCCCCCGGTACCGCCATTCGAACTCGGATTTCACCACTTCATAGGCCGCGCCGCTGACGTTGACGAGTCCGGGTTCGCAGGCTTCTTCCATACGCGCCGCAGTGTTCACGGTGTCGCCCCAGATGTCGTAGGCGAATTTTTTGGTACCCACCACACCCGCAACAACGGGGCCGAAATGGATGCCGATACGCGCCTCGAAATACGGCCTTGCTTCGGCGATGCGTTTTTCCCGGAGTTTGTGCAAAAAATCCTGGATCTGCAGGGCGATCCGGATCATATCGGCGGGGCGTTCGTTGCGATCTGACAGACCGCTGGCGCAGATGTAGGCGTCGCCGACGGTTTTGATCTTTTCGACCCGGTTTCGGCCGATGATCTCGTCAAAACGGGAAAAGCAGTAGTCTAATTCGGTGATCAGTTCTTCGGGTTGCAGGTGTTCTGCGGCCCGGGTGAAACCCACAAAATCGATGAACATGACGGTTGCGTGTTCGTAACGCCGGGCAGCCACCTTGTTGCGTACGGTGAGTTCGGCAGCTACGGCAGGAGGCAGGATGTTGAGCAAAAGTTGTTCGCTACGCCGGCGTTTTTCCTCGATCATGGCGTTTTTTTCAGCCAGTTCACCCGCAATACGCCGGTTGGCGCGTTGCCGGGTGTAGTAAAAAAACGTCATAACCAGCAACAAGCCGGCAAGTGCCGCCATCAGGATTTGTGATTCGCGGTTTTTTTGCGCCGCCAGCGCTTCCTGGGCTTCCTGGTGTTTGCGCCGCTGCTCTTCGGCGTAACGGCGTGAATTTTCCCGCAGCAGGGACACGTAGGCTCCGGACCAGTCGTACGCGGCTTTGTAATTGCCCTGCGCCGCGTTGATATCCCGCAGTTTTTCAACGGATTGCTGAACGATTGGTGTGGCGCCGGCTGCCAGGGCGGCTTCCCGGGCGCGGGCATACAGGGAAAGGGCTTCTTTATTCCGGTTGTTGCGCGCCGCGATGTCGGCGCCGACAATCGCGGCCTCGGCTTCCTTTTGTTTGTCCTGGAGGGACAACGCCGCCTGCAAAGCCCGGTCGGCATACAAGGCGGCTTTGACGTGGTCGGTGCTGATCAGATTTTTGGACAGGTTGAAAGCAATCGCCCACTGTTCGTTTTTGTCGTCTGTTTTGTGCAGGCGGTCCTCCAGTTCGGGAATGGACTGGGCCATTATATCGCCGGCAGCCAAAGCGGCGGTCAGCAGGATCAAAAAAGCAAAAATGCGTTGAAACATTGCCAAATAAGAGGTTGGAATCGGTCTGCAAATTAGGCAATAGACAACTTATTCGGCCAGGGGAATGCAGCAGAATGGCAATGACAGGCCCCTGAACGCCCGGGCCGATTGTCCAGAACCGAACGCAACTGTTCGGATTCGAACTGCTTTTGAATAAAATATCGAGTTTAAAATGCTGATTTTCAATAAAATAAAAAAATGGCATACGAATGGCGGGTTGATAAGGATTTATGAAGGTTTATAATATGCCCAGCAATTGATTTTTAGCACGCTTTTCCGTAAAAATCAACCTTTATTAACCCTCATCAACTTTATCAACCTTTTTTAGAAACATTATGGCTTACATCGCAGTACCCATCCCGCCACTTCCGGGAAAACAGGACATCGAGATCGAAGTCACGATCAACGGCCAGAAACAACAACTGCACTACCGGGTAGAACTTTTCTACTGGGAAGACTGTGAAATGCCTTCGATCGACCGGGCCGAATGCCTGCGCCAAATGTTGTCGGGTTACGACGAAGACTGGACGCTCTACTACATCGGCACCCCCACCGATGCCTTCGTGCCCATCACCTTTGTAAAAAAAGGCGACATCGCTATTCAGCGCAAGTTGATGCTCGGAGAAGCGGTGTAAATGCCGCATTTGGAAGAACAAGGGCTGCAATCGCTCAGATATTTTTATTTCACGCGAAGAGGCAGGGATTTCGCCAAGACACAAAGTGTTGAAATCCAGTCTTTTGCGCCTTGACGAATTTTTCCTTTGGACTTCGCGTGGAAAACCCCTGCGCATACAAGTGCCGGTCTATTTTCCAAACCTGTCCGAAACCGGACACCCCTGTCCGCTTTCGGGCATTTTTTCCTTATAAGTATTTTTGTAAAACTTTGATTGTGAATGTTTTGAGTGGTTGGCAATTGAATTGCCTCTATTCCTGTAGCCAATCATATTTTAAAAACATCTTGCCATGTTGCGCTCTTTTTTCTTCCTGATTTTTTCCCTCTCCCTGGTGTGCTGCCAAACCGTGCAGCCGCAGAACGATGAAACTACGTCGACGGAAGAAGCGGCTCCCGCTATTCGCTACGCCCCTTCTTCGTTGCAAAAAATGCATTGGCTGGCAGGT
Source organism: Lewinellaceae bacterium (assembly GCA_016713985.1). Taxonomy (GTDB): domain Bacteria; phylum Bacteroidota; class Bacteroidia; order Chitinophagales; family Saprospiraceae; genus M3007. The sequence continues at coordinate 25,949 of JADJOD010000018.1, forward strand.
ATCTGGAAAGGTGAAGAAGCTGGACAGGTGACACGGCAGTTTTTTCAGTTTCACAACGACCGCACCCTGGAGGTCATGTACACCGACGAGGACGGCGATTTGAGTTCCCTCGCGTTCACCTGGTTCGACGGCAGTTATTACTACGGAACAGGCCGCCGCTGGCTGGTAACCTGGATCGGGGAAAAAGACGTGCGTTTCGACCCCATGCATCCCGATGCCGAACCGATGACCTGGACACGCCTCAACGACCAGCAATGGCACCTGATCCGGCATACTCCTTCCGGCGACAAAGCCACCCTGATGGAGCGCACGGATGAAATGCAACCGTGATATTTTTGCCGGATGAGGCCGCCCCACCAGTTTTGACTTTTAAGACGGCCCCGTCCACAATGCTGAAGTTATGATTCAAAACTATCTGAAAATTGCACTCCGCAATCTCCGGAAAAACAGGCTGTACTCCTTTCTCAACATTTTCGGCCTTTCACTCGGCATTGCCGCCTGCCTGCTCATCGTGCTCTACGTGGTCCACGAACTGAGTTACGATCGCTGGAATCCCAACGCGGATCGTATCGTACGGGTAGCGGCAGACATCAATTTCGGGGGGCACCATTTCGAACTGGCGGTCGCCGGCTCGCCGGTCGGTCCCGATGCACAAAAAAACCTGCCTGAGATACAATCCTGGTGCCGTTTTCGCCAATACGGCACTTATTTGGTGCGCCGCGACGGCTTGTCCCAGCAAAATATCCGCGAAGAAAATGTGCTGACGGTCGACAGCACATTTTTCGAACTTTTTCCCCTGAAAGTACTGGAAGGTGATCCCGCCCGCTGCCTTACCCGCCCGGATGTGGTGGCTATTTCCCGGAGCAGGGCGGAAAAATATTTTTCATCCCCCCAGATGGCCCTGGGCCAGACCTTGCTGCTCGAAAATAAAGAACGGAAACAGGTGACGGCCGTTTTTGAAGACATGCCGCTGAATTCCCATTTCCGGGCCGATATTTTGATTTCGATGAACGGCAACGAGGGAGGTAAAAACCGACCCCCCGTTTTGGGCATCCAACAATAATTTTCAGACCTATTTTCTGCTGAACAAAGGAACCGATCCGGAGGTGTTCCGCAGAAAATTCGACGTTTTGTCCAAAACAAAAATCGGTGAAACGGTGCAGCAACTGCTCGGATCCACCGTTGAAGAAGTGGAAAAAACGGGCCAGTATGCGCGATATTACCTGCAGGCTCTGCCATCCATTCACCTGCACTCGGACCTGACGGCAGAACTGACCACCAACGGCAACATCGCTTATGTCTGGATTTTCAGCGCCATCGCCGCATTTATCCTGCTGATCGCCTGTATCAATTTTATGAATTTGTCCACCGCCCGTTCGGCGGGCAGGGCGAAGGAAGTGGGTATCCGCAAAGCGCTGGGCAGTAACCGTTCGGCATTGGTCGGGCAGTTTTTGAGCGAATCGATGCTGATCGCCGCCTTTGCCGTACTGCTGGCGTTGTTGCTGGCCACGCTGGCGATGCCCTGGCACCGCGAACTGACCGGGCGCGACCTTTCCATGCCCTGGGGCAGCCCCTTGTTCTGGCTGGCCCTGGCCGGCGGCACCGTTGCGGTGGGGCTGGCTGCGGGCAGTTACCCGGCATTTTTTCTGTCCGCCTTCGAATCCATCCGGGTGTTGAAAGGGCAGGCGACCGGCATGGGCAAAGGTGGCAGTTTCCGGAACGTGCTTGTTGTTTTTCAGTTTTCAATTTCCGTGGTGCTGATCATCGCTACCCTGTTGGTTTTTAAACAGTTGGATTTTATTCAAAACAAATCCCTTGGCTTTGATAAAAGCCAGGTCATCATCCTGGACGACGCCTACGGGCTTGGCGATCATTTGAACACTTTTAAGGAGGAAATGCTCCGGAACACGGCTATTGAAGGCGCAACCATCTCGGGCTTTCTTCCGGTGCCGTCAAACAGGAGCGACCAGGGGTTTTCGAAAAAGCGCTCCATCGACAAAGACAACGTGGTAAGTATGCAGCGCTGGCGGGTCGACAACGATTATATCAAAACTTTTGGCCTGGAAATAGCGCAGGGACGCAGTTTTGACCCGGCCAGGCTGACGGACAGCGCGGGTGTGATCCTGAACGAAACGGCAGCCCGCTTGTTCGGTTTCGACGACCCGGTAGGTCAGAAAATTTATGTCCCGGACGACAACTTTGAAGGGGCGCCCCAACCCGAAAACTTCAAAGAACTCACCATTCTCGGCGTGGTAAAAGACTTTCACTGGTCGAGCCTGAAGGATAATATCGGCGCTTTGTGCCTGCAACTGGGCCGCTCGAGCGGACAAATATCATTTCGCTACAAAGGCACGGAAACGGCAGCCGTGATCGACCGCCTGGAGCAGGAATGGAAAAAACTTTCGCCGCAACAACCGTTCAGTTACCGCTTCCTCGACGAGTCTTTTGCCCGGATGTACGACGCCGAACAACGTGTGGGCAAAATCGCCGGCATTTTCGGCCTGCTGTCCATCCTGGTTTCCTGTTTGGGTTTGTTCGGGCTTGCCGCGTTCACCACCGAGCAACGCACCAAGGAAATCGGTATCCGGAAAGTACTCGGCGCATCGATCACCGGTATCACGGGGCTGCTGGCTAAAGATTTTATGAAATTAGTGCTACTGGCTATTCTGATCGCCACTCCCGTCGCCTGGTATTTTATGCGGCAATGGCTTTCTGATTTTGCCTATCGTATTGATATTCAGGGGTGGATGTTTGTAGCGGCAGGTTTGGCCGCGGCGGCTATTGCATTTTTGACCGTCAGTTACCAGAGTATCAAAGCGGCTTTGGCCAACCCGGTGAAGAGCTTGCGGAATGAGTAAAATTCAAAAGCACAACCATGACGATCTATAACCTGCGTCTCGCATGGCGCTCCCTGAGTAAAAACAAAATTTACCTTGCGCTCAATATTTGCGGCCTCGCAGTCGGTATCGCAGCCTGCCTGCTGATTTTCAGGATCATCAGGTTTGAAGGAAGTTTTAATACCGGTTTTAAAAACCACGACCGGATTGTGCGGGTTTTGACCAGCGAAACCGACCCCGCCGGCGAATCGCTCAGCGCCTGCGTACCAATTCCGGCCATGACCGCCCTGCAAAACAACGTCGGCCAGTTCGAACAACTGGCCCGTATCCGGGAGGTTTGGCCCACCATCACGGTGCCGAATCCGGCGGGTGGCGCCCCTTGAAAAATTCCAGCCGACCGCGCCTGAACTGGGTATGTTCGTGGAGCCGTCTTTTTAAAATATTCGACCTCAACTGGTTATCTGGCGACCCGGCCACCGCGCTCAACGAGGTAAATACGACCGTTTTGCCGCAAAAATTGGCCAAAAAGTGCTTCTGGCGACTGGCAGAGGCGCTTGGCCAGACGATCGTTATGGACAACCGGATTCCCCTGATCGTACGCGGCGTGGTGGAAGACCTGCCTTCCAATTGCGATTTCCCTTTGTTCATCCTGGTCTCCTATCCGACCATTATGCCCAACAAAGACCTCTATTTTTACGATGAAAAGGAATGGGGAAGTTGCAGTTCCAACAACCAGGTGTTTGCTTTGTTACGCGATGCAAATCAGTTTTCAGCCGCTGCCGCCACTTCGGCGCTGATCGGCAAGGATGAATACCAAAAAGGCAATGAGCGGCGAAAGGTGTCGAAAAAACACATCCTGCAGCCGCTCGCCGACCTGCATTTTAACGAAGAGGCGGGCAATTCCGGCTCGCACAGCATCAGCAAATCGCGTTTGTGGGTGCTGGCCTGCATCGGCCTGCTGGTATTGGTTATGGCTTGTTTCAACTTCATCAACCTCGCCACCGCCCTGGCCACACTCCGGGCAAAAGAAGTGGGCGTCCGGAAAACACTGGGCGGCAGCCGCGGGGCGCTGGTCAGCCAGTTCATGGGAGAAACGGCGCTTATCGTCCTGTTATCCGTACTGGCAGGGGTGGTACTGGCCAAAATATGCGCTCCCCTGCTCAAACATATTTCCGAAGTGCCCGATGATCTGCCGTTTCTTTCCGACCCATCGGCGATCCTGTTTCTGGTGCTGACGGCCCTTGCGGTTTGTTTGTTTTCGGGGCTTTACCCTTCGCTGGTGTTGTCGGGTTACAATCCCGTACGCGCCTTAAAAAACGAGACGAACGCATCGGCCGCTGGCGGAGCCCCGTTGCGTAAAGCATTGGTTGTCATGCAGTTTACCATTGCACAAGCCCTCATTGTAGGCGCTATCGTGACCATCGGACAACTCGATTATATCCGGAATATGGACCTGGGTTTTAAAAAAGACCTCATTTATACGTTTGCGTTCAGCGGCGACAGCACCTCCCAGGCAAAACTCGACGGTTTTAAACAACGACTGCTGCAAATTCCCGGCGTGGAATCGGCGAGTTTCAGCAGCGACCAACCTTCGTCCGGCAATACCTGGACCTCCAATTTTGCCTTTGGCAGGGGTTCGGAAGACGCTCCCTTCAACACCAACCTGAAATTTTGCGACGCCGATTACACCAAAACCTACGGTTTGCAGCTGGCAGCCGGCCGCTGGATGGAGCCTTCGGATACCATGCGGGAAGCCGTGGTTAATGAAACGATGTTGAAAAAACTGGGTATTGCCAACCCGGAATCGGTCATTGGCAAAGAAATCCGTATTGGCGGAAGGCGTTATTTACAATTGGTCGGTGTGGTGCAGGATTTTCACGTGCATTCCGCACATCAGGCCATTGAACCGGTGGTGATGAGCACCCGCCGGGCATTTTATTGGGAAACCGGGGTCAAGATCATGCCGCAGAATATCGCCGCAACGACGGAAGCCATTCAAAAAACCTTCGACGCCACCTTTCCGGAGCAGGTGTTTGAAGGACGGTATTTCGACGAATCCATCGCCCGTTTTTACAGCGCGGAAAACCGGTTTTCCGCCTGCAAAGCTTGCGCCGGCTTAGCCATCCTGATTTCCTGCCTCGGCTTGTTCGGACTTGCCTCGCACGCCGCCGCGCGCCGCACCAAAGAAATCGGGATACGCAAAGTGCTTGGCGCCAGTGTGGCGGGTATCACCGGACTGCTGGCTAAGGACTTTCTGAAATTAGTTGTTTTTGCCATTCTCATCGCCTCGCCGCTCGCTTATTTTTTATGCAAAATGGCTGACCGATTTTGTCTATCGTATTGATATTCAATGGTGGGTGTTTGCCGTTGCCGGGGCGGCGGCCATTGCGGTTGCATTTCTGACGGTGAGTTTTCAAAGTATAAAAGCGGCGATGGCCAACCCGGTTGAATCCTTGCGGAGCGAGTAAAATGGGGGGATCAGAATTTTCAGAATTAAAGAATTTTCAGAATCATTTCATTCCGTAAATTCTCTAATTCTGAAAATTCTGATCCCGACAGAAAAAATTTTCCCAGTTATGCTACAAAGTTACCTGACCATCGCATTTCGCAATTTCCGCCGCAACGGCCGTTACCTCGTTATAAACGTACTTGGTCTCGGTATCGCGTTGGCATTTTGTATCATGTCGTTTGCAAACAATCGTTTTGCCTACAGTTTTGACGACTGGCACGCCGGCAAAGAACGCATCTTCCGGGTGGAGTCTTACAAGGCCTCCAACCACCTTTTGCACGGAGTCTGCCCGTCCACCCTTCCGACGGCTGCCGTGGCCGAAATCCCGGGGGTGGAAGCAGCCACCCGCCTTGACTCGCGCCGGGTGGTGGTGAAATACGGGGAAAATGTCTTCAACGAACAGGTTCACTTTGCGGACGAAAATTTCCTCCAGGTATTTTCCTTCCCGTTGCTGGCCGGTCAGGCGCGTATGGCAGATCGTAACACCTTGTTAATCAGTGAAAAAACCGCAAAAAAGTTTTTTGGTACGGAGAACCCCGTCGGAAAGGAACTGGTGTTGTACGCCGATCTGGAAAAACGGATGGTGTGCACAGTCAGCGGCGTAACAAAAGACTGCCCCAAAAACTCCAGTATTTATTTCGACATGCTCACCCATCTCGACAACCAGTATGAGGGCGACAAACCGGTGCGTTACGATTCCTGGAAGTGGTTTGTGGATGCGGCGTTTTTAAAACTGAAAGACCCCGCCGATGCCGCAGCCGTGGAGTCGGCGCTGAAAACATACGTGGCGCCGCAAAACTCGGCTAACCTGGACTGGCAGGCCGAACGTTTTGTGCTCGACCCACTTCCGGCCATCGCACTCCATTCCCGCGACATCCGATGGAACAACCTGCGCGGCGGCATGCCGCCTTCGGCCATCTGGGGCAACCTCACCGTCGCCATCATGCTGCTGCTGACCGCCTGCCTGAATTTTGCCAATACCACCATCAGCATCGGCAACCGGCGGCTCCGGGAGATGGGGGTGCGTAAGGTGATGGGTGGCACACAGGCACAACTGAGGCGCCAGTTGCTGGCCGAAGCATCCGTCGTGTGCCTGGCCGGCTTGCTGCTGGGCATGATCCTCGTATTCCCCATGGCCGACTGGTACACGGCTACCTGGAAACATTTGGAATTGAAAATCAATTATTTGGAGAACCCGGCATTGCTGCTGTTTATCGCCGCAACCGCTGTGATCACCACCTTGCTCGCGGGCGCGTATCCGGCATTTTTTATCAGCCGCTTCAACCCCTCCAGCATTTTCCGCGGTACTTTGCGTTTTGGCGGCGCCAGCATTTTTTCCCGGCTGATGATGGGTTTGCAGGTGGCGATCGCCTTGTCTGCCGTTGTGGTGGGTTTCAGTTTTGCCCGCAACGCACAGGTGCAACGCCATGCCGACCTCGGCTACAACCGCGATAACCTGATCGGATTCGAAGCGGACAGTGTGCCCGACTTGAAGAAGTTCCAGGAAGTGATCGGACGCCATCCCAGGGTGCTGGCCACCGCCGGCACACGACACCATCCGGGATTTAGTTATCGCCGCTCCGAGTTCGAATTTGAAGGTGAAAAAGCCGAGTCAAGTTGGTTCGAAGTGGGCAAAGATTATATCCCCTTGATGGAAATAAAAGTGGTGGCAGGTAGCGGTTTTGAAAGCGATACTGAATCGGGAAAAAGCGATGAAGTGCTTGTTAATCAAACATTTGTACAAGAAATCGGAGGTGGCCGGGATGTGCTGGGCCGGGTGATCCGTTTCGATACCGCCACCTACCGCATCGCGGGTGTGGTCCGGGATTTTATGACCGACAGCCCTTTCGACGCCATGACACCTGCCGTGCTTCGCCGCGTGCCGGAAAACCGGTACCTGACCTGTTTAGTGAAAACAAACCCCGAAGAAATGACGGCAGTGTACGGCTATATGGAAGCCGAATGGAAAAAGATGTTTCCCTACAAACCGTTTACCGGATTTTATCAAAGTGAAGTGCTGCGTGAAGCCCTGGAAGTTTCGGACAATATCGCCACCACGATGCTGATCTTTTCTTTTGTGATCCTGCTCCTGACCGTCAGCGGCTTGTTCTCCATCGTTTCGCTCAACGCGATCAAACAATGGCGCGGACTTGCCATGCGCCGGGTGTTGGGTGCATCGCCGGCCAACATAGCGTATCACCTGAATGTTAATTACCTGCTGGTCATGCTGGGCGCCACCTTCATCGGCTGCCTGAGTGGCCGTGTATTTGCACTCGCGATGATGAACAGCATTTATAAAATTCACGCAGGCGTTTCCGCAAGTGTACTTTTCTTCGCTGTTTTTTGTGTGCTGGGCGCTTTGGCCCTTACCATCGGCCTCAAAGTCTGGCAAATCCTGCGGGTCAATTTATCCACGGCGTTGAAAGCAGAATGAAGAGACAGGTTTTTTGGTTTTTTATAGACAGGATATTTTAATAGACAGGATTTACATGATCTACATGTTTCGAAGATTAAACCTGTAGATCATGTAAATCCTGTCTATTAAAATATCCTGTCTATTAAAAAATCCTGTCCACTAAAATATCCTGTCTATTAAAATATCCTGTCCACTAAAAAACCAGCCCCATCCGTGCAGTCCGTGTTCCATCACTGCCAATCACCCACTAATTCCATCGCATCGTTGAAAGCAATAAAACACGCCGCATATCCCGGCGCAATTTTACCCAGCCGCCGGCCTTCCCCGATTACCTGTGCCGGGTAAGTACTCGCCATATGCAGGGCTTCTTCCAGGGGAATATTGGCGTGTTGAACGCAATTTTTCACCGCCTGCCACATCGACAGCGCCGAACCCGCCAGCACACCCGCCTCATCGACATAGCGATCGGTGGCGAAGCGGAAACGGTAGTCACCCGAAAGGCTTTCCGTTACGGCGTCCGAGATCAGAAACAGTTTTGCCCCGAGTATATTCTTGCTGATTTTCAACGCGTTATAATCGCAATGAATGCCGTCGGCGATGATGCTTGTCCAGGGTTTCCGGTCGAAAATAGCGCCGACCATTCCGGGCTCCCGGCTTTGAAACGGGCTCATGGCGTTGAATAAATGCGTGGCCCGCTGTATACCCTTGTCAAAGCCGTGTGCGGCTTGCCGGAACGTAGCGTTGGAATGCCCCGCAGCAATCAGGATGCCGCTTTGCAGCAGCAGGTCCAGCGAAACGCCGTCAAATTGTTCGGGCGCCACGGTCATGTAACGCACCACCCCCTTGCCGCGCTCGATCAATTCGGCCACTTCTGCCGGATCGGGTTTGCGGATATGTTGCAGCGGGTGCGCGCCTCGTTTTTCGGGGTTGAAATACGGTCCTTCGAGGTGAAGGCCCAACAACCCTTCTCCACCGCCGGACAGGTACTGCCGGCAGGCTTCGATGGCTTTCCACATCGTTTCGGGCAGAGAACAAGACAAAGTGATCTGAAAATGGGAAGTGCCGGTGTGCCGGATGTTTTCCCAGGTTTTCCGGATCGTTTCCACCGTCGGTTCGTTGTTGAACAGTTTGCCGAGGCCGCCGTAAATCTGCAGGTCGATGAAGGCGGGCGCGAGGCAAAGGCCATTCAGGTCGATGACGCCCGGCGTAGTGATGGCCTCACTTGGAGTGAGGCCATCACTTGGAGTGACTTCGGCAATAACCCCGTTTTCAACGACGACACTGGCATTGGGCAGCACCCCGTCGCCGGTAAATACGCGGGCATTGATGTAAGTGGTTGGCATGTGGCAAAGGTAATCGGCGGCTTTATTTCTTCAGGGCTTGCGTTTTGCAGGTTAGGGCCTGCTGATTGTCGGGGTATTTTGCCAAAACCGCGTCGAGCCACACCAGCCCTTCCTTAGCATGGCCGAATTCGACGAGCAGGCAGCCGATTTTGATGGAATAATTGGTGGTTAAAACGGTGTTGGTAAAGGTTTTTTCAAAATCCTTGTCCGCCTCTTCTTTTTGCCCCAGGATCATTTTTGAAAGGCCGCGGTGCATAAAAGCGTCTGAAAAATCGGGGTGGCGCTGGAGCGAGGCATCAAAATCCGCAATGGCTTCGCGGTGTTTTCCCAGCGACTGGTAACACTTTCCGCGGTCGAAATGGCTGTTAAATTCCGGATCGAGTTTTTGCAGGCGATCGAAATCTTCGATGGCATCGGCAAACCGGTTGGAAAACATTTTGGCGCCCGCCCGAAGATCGAGCGCATCGATATACACCGGATTGGCCTGCAGGGCTTTGTCCATATCTGCGATAACCAGGTCATATTCGCCGAAGTTGTACTGAATATTGCCGTGCCAGTACCAGGCTTCCGCGTAATCGGGTTTGACGTTGGTCGCTTTTTCCAGGTCCTTCAACGCCGCCTCATGATCGTCCGTTTTCATTTTTACCCAGGCCCGGCCCAGGTAGGCTTCGTGGAATTTGGCATCGAGGCGGATGGCGCGGTTGTAATCGGCGAGTGCTAAGGAGTCGTGATCAACGCGGCGGTGCGCGTAGCCGCGTTCGGAATAGGCCGCGGGGTTTTTGGGCCGCATCTGGATGTACACGTCGAAATCGGCGATGGCGTCCCCGAAATTGACGCGCATTTCGTCAACGTCTTCAACGTCCACTTTGCGTTTTCCACGTTCGAGGTAGGCATCGGCGTAATCTTCCCTGATTTCGATGGCCTGGTCGAGCAGTTCGATGGCTTTGTAGGGGTCTTTTTCATCCAGCGCCTGCCGGTACAGTTTTTTCTCGTCGGAATCCTCGGCAACCGAACCTTCCGTGTTGCCGGCGTTGGCGGCGAGTTCTTCCGCCTGTTTCCAGCCGACCGCCAGCGCTTCCAGCCGCGCGCGTTTGGGCGGGTGGGTTAGGGAAGCGTCCTTCAGCGAAAAGGTGTTGATACCGGCCTGGGCTTCTTCCAAAGTGGCGCCCAGCCGGAATAAAATGCCGCCGGCAAAGCGGTCGGCTTCCAGTTCGAAACGTTTTCGCACGGCCGGATTGTTTTCCTCCAGGTCGTGGTTGCTCAGGTGGTGCCCGATTTCGTGGGCAAGCACACAAAATGCGGCCCAGCGGGTATTGGCGTCTTTTTTAAAATTTTCTAAAAAAGTTGTGTTGTAAAGAATAAACCGCTGTTTGCCGATGGTGGTGGCTAAGGCGTTGTTGCAGTCCGCCGCTTTGATCACAAAATTTTGCGGCAACACGTTGGTATTCATCACCTGTTCCACGATCTGTTTCGCCTCCGCAGAAGCGTCGTAGGTGTACACCTCCGCGAACGTATCGGCCGCGGCGAAGTTGCAACTGTGCTGGATTTCCAGCGCTTCCTGTGCGGAAAGGGGAAGGTTGAGGAAAAGAAGCAGGGCTGGTATTGCCGAAAATTTGAACATGTCATGGAAGTTTTTCAACATAATCAATCACCGCCATCGTCATCCGGTTCAATTCGCGTTGCAGCGCATCGGGCGGCAGCAGGTTGAGATCGCGTTGTTTCTGCCAGTTGGCGTATTGCCCCTGCAGCACCAGTACCTCGTTGGTGTCGGTTTTGAGGTGCTCGCGCAGGTGTTCGAACACAGCACCCAACCCGCCGTCGGAGATCAGCAGGCCAAATGCCTGTACTTGCGATACGTGGCCGGAACGTTGTGCAAATTCGGCTTTTTTGGCCACATATTCCTGCATAATAGCCGCATTCGGGCGAAAAAGGGGCTCTTTCCGGAAATATAAAAACGAAAAAGATAGCAGCAAAATCGCCTGGAAAGGCATGAGCCAGGTATATGATTTGGCAAAATATTCCTCAATACTCCAGTTCAGCGTCGCAAAAGGCAGGGCCAGCAGCGTGAGCGTGAGCAACAACAGGTACGCCAGCGCACCGGCGTACACCGCCCGGAACGTGGCGCGCACCAGCACCTTCGAAGGGTTTTTATTCATCAACACCGCCACAAATAACAAACCCAGGGCCGGCAAAATGTGGGCAAATGCCCAAACCCAGGCAGTCGCCTCAATGCCGTCAAACTTGCCGGCAATGGTTTGCACAAAGACCAACGCGATCAACACGGCCGTGAAACCGATCCACAGCCAAAGCAGTTTTTTTCGGGTATCTGAAAGTAAAACCAGCATTACTTATGAATGATGAGTGATGAATGATGAATGATGAATTGATGAATTTTGTTAACTATAGGTCAAAAATTATTGATTGTCAGGCTTTCATTCATCAGATGACTCCAAGTCATCGGATGAATGAAAATCGATCAATTCAACCATCCCGCAATTATAGCAATCAAGCAATCAAAACCCCAATCCGGTCAATATGCCGACCTTCAGCAAATGCGTGACTCCAAGTCATCGGATGAATGAAAACCGATCAATTCAACCATCCCGCAATTATAGCAATCAAGCAATCAAAACCCCAATCCGGTCAATATGCCGACCTTCAGCAAATGCGTGACTCCAAGTCATCGGATGAATGAAAATCGATCAATTCAACCATCCCGCAATTATAGCAATCAAGCAATCAAAACCCCAATCCGGTCAATATGCCGACCTTCAGCAAATGCGTCCGCGCGTCAAACAGGGGCGAGGGGCATCTCTGGATGGGTTTTCGGTTGGTTTCCGGTACTTCGAATTCATATACTAAGGCGGTCACGTTGTAATCGGATGAAAAGGGAACCTTGGCTAAGCTGCCCGGCAGTTTGTTAAACCCCTGGCTGAGCCAGGCCGTGGCCTGTGCTTTCGAGACACGATTGGCGCCGCCGCCAAAAGGCTGGTTGGTAACGATAAATACAAAAAGCCGGAAGTGGCCTTTTTGCGGCATGACGAGTGATTTCAGGTAATCCATGACGCCGTTAAAATTGTCGCGCGCCGGGTAGTCGAGCCAGCGGGTGCGGTCATTGCGTGAGGAGCCGTCTTCTCCGTTGTACTGTTCGAGTTGAGTCACGATGGCGAAGCCGCCGGGTACCGAAAAATAACTGTACTGGGTGTATCCTTTGGCGTTGAGAGCCGAGCGGATTTTGCGATCGGTTTCCCCCAGTGTTTTTATACCGGAAAACAATTTTTCGGGCAATTCGAAACGACTATGGCACGAAGGCGGTGGCCAGGGGAAGCCGGGCATCGTCAACTCGGCGAGTCTGGGGTCGCCGTCAAAGGCTAAACTGTTGATTTCCAGAACCCGTTCGGCCCGGTTGAACCCTTCCCAAACGGCCTGGAGGCGATCTTCCACCCCGATGTTGTAGGAAGAGGGTGTTTTATTCAGACAGGTTTCGATATCCGCTTTGGAATATGCCTTCAGGGAAAAAATATAACCCATGAACTGATCGGCCTCGTTTTCCTCGCTGTTGCGGTGTTCCGGATCGAAGGTGTGCTCGTTGACATGGTGCCCGATTTCGTGCGCCAACGCCCCGGTAATTTCTATTTCAGTGGCTTTTTGCACAAAATCGAGGCTGTACAGAAGGTACCGTTTTTCACCGTCGAGTACCGCGGAAACGTTCTCTACGTTGGTCTGCACGACCTCGAAATTGGATAAGGCGCCGCCCAGCGTCAGGATTTCTTCCACCCGTTTGGCCATCCCATCGTCCGCTGAAAAACGGTACAACTCCTCGTCCATCTTGCTTCCGGTAAACACGCAGCGATGTTCGATATTCAGTTCCAGCAATTCCTGCGTGTACGCAGACTGCCAGGCCGCGAGACTGATGACGGACAAAAAATATCGGATACTTCGGGGGAACGGATTGATTTTCATGGCGATGGGTCGGTGGTGTTGTGCCTGACAAAGGTACAAACTTGGGGTTAAATGGGCGAGGGAGTCGGGCATGGCTTTTATGTGGCAAAGACGGCGCTTCGTAAACAATTTATCAAACTGCAATCAAATCTTCCCTACGTTTGCCTTGCAGAATCAGCCAACGAACAAACAAAATGGAAAAACAACAAGGTCAGCTCATCCGCAGCCTCACCCTCGGGGCTGCTACCATTCTCGTCGTCAGTTCGGTCATCGGGTCGGGTGTTTACAAAAAGTGGCGCCCATGTCCTCGGATTTGTTGTCGCCCACGCTTGTATTATGGGCCTGGGTGCTGGCGGGCGTCATCAGTTTGTGCGGCGCTTTGAGCAATGCGGAAATTGCGGGCATGATGGCCGATTCGGGCGGCGAATACGTCTATTTCCGGCGTATTTACGGGCGTTTTATGGCTTTTTTGTGGGGCTGGAGCACTTTTGCCGTGATCAAAACGGCGGCCGTGTCGTCCATCGCCTATGTATTTGCCAGTCGTTCAACTCGATCATTCCGCTGCCACATTTGCCGGAATCCATCGAAAGTATGCAGTTTCTTGTTTTTAAACCCTTCGAAAACGCGGGGGTGAAAGGTTTGACCATTTTACTCATTCTTGTGCTGACCTTCCTGAATACCCACGGGTTAAAGGGCGCCGCAGCGCTCAGCACCTGGATCACCCGCCTGGTTATTGTGGGCCTGCTGACCATTGTTGTCTGCGGGTTGTTGTTCGGCGGCGGCAGTTTTGCCAATATTCAGACGCCGGCTACCGGTTATGTTGCCCGCGAATGGACGGATTTTGGCCTGATCAAAGCGATGTTTGCCGCGCTGCTGGCCGCGTTTTGGGCTTATGAAGGCTGGAATACGATCGGTTTTATCGGCGGCGAGATCAAGGAGCCGCACCGCAACCTGCCCCTGGCTTTGTTTGCCGGTATGATGGTGATCATCGGGGCATACGTGCTCGTGAATTTTACCTATCTCTACGTGTTGCCAATCGATCAATTGGTGGGTGTGCACTCGGCAAAAAATGACATCGCCGCCGTGGCGGTGGTGCGGCATTTTGCCGGCGATGTGGGGGCAACCTTGATTTCCATGATCATCCTGATCACAACGCTGGGGTGCACCAACGCTACCATCCTGATGCCTCCGCGGGTTTATTACGCCATGGCGAAAGACAAGTTGTTTTTCCCACGCGCCGCCGAAATTCACCCGAAATACCACACCCCCAACCCGGCGCTGTGGATGCAGGGTGCCTGGGCCTGCCTGCTGGTATTGTCCGGCAGTTTTGACCAGTTGACCGATATGCTGATCTTTGCGGCCTTCTTTTTTTACGGCGCCACCGCTTTTGGGGTGTTTATCATGCGCCGCCGCGAACCCCACGCCGAACGGCCCTACAAAGTGTGGGGTTATCCGGTGGTACCCGCCTTGTTTGTGATATTCTGCGCGGCGCTGATCGTGATCACCTGCATCAACCACCCCCGCGAAGCGGGTATCGGCACGGTGCTGATGTTGACCGGGGTTCCGATGTATTATTACTGGAACAGCAGGCGGCAATAACAAAAGGCAAAAAACGGAAGACCTACTGCTTTTTCCAGCGTTCGAAAAATGCGGGGATACACTTATTGCTAAAGCTCGAATTGGCATTGAACAATACGCAGATGCCAATACCGTCGCGGCGATTGAAGGCAATCTCTCCCTTGTAGCCGTTGACGTAACCGCCGTGGTAGATGATGGTGTCTGCGCCGTGTTCCAGTACCCGCCATCCCAGGGCGTAGGAAGCTTCGTCGCGACCGATCCAGCCCGGAAAAATACGGCGTTCTTTGCCCGTTTTGACGACGGGGCGGAACACCCGCTCCAGCGTGGCATCGGCTACGATCCCGGCCTGGTGCCCAAGCAGGAGTTTGAGCCATTCACCCATATCGGATATGCTTGCGTTGACTCCTCCGGCGGCAGCGGCGTTGTAATAAAGCGGCGAAACCTCGTCCACACGCCAGCCGTGCCCCGTTTGAAAATGCGGCAGGGCTTTGTTCGCCGCCTGTTGCATGGACTGGTAGTCGCAGGAGGCCGTTTGCATACCCGCGGGCAGGAAGATTTTTTCAACGAGCAATTGCTGGTAACTTTTGCCCGTCACCTTGCGCATCACCTCTTCGATGGCGCAAAAAGCGGCATTCTGATAACTGAAAAACTCCCCTTCTTTTCCACTGACCGGGGCTTTCGGGAAAAACTCGGTGACGATTTTCCGGATGTCGAATCCCCGTTCGATGAGGTTGGTATAAGCGTGATAAGGCAACCCGGTGGTGTGGGAAAGCAGGTGCCAGGGCCGGATTCGCGCGGCCTGTTTCGGGTCGCGGAGTGTGAATTCGGGAAAATATTTTTGAACGGGATCGTCCCATTGAAACAAGCTGTCCTGCACGAGCATACCCGTCAGAACGCCGGCAAAACCTTTGGACAGGGAGCCGATGCGAAACAGGGTATGTGCATCCACGGAATCCGGCTTGCCGGTGTTTTTTACGCCGTAACCGCGCATAAACACCACTTCGCCGCCTTTAACGATCACCACTGCCGCTCCGGGTGTCATCGTCAGCGCCATTTCGCCGGAAAAATATCGGTCGTAGTCGTCGAGCAAAGCCTGGAGCACCGGGTCGCCTGTGGGCAGGGGCCGGTTCTCCGGGAATGCGGACTGCGCGGGTGCATTGGCACAGGAAGGAAGCAACAGGGAGGCGAACAAAAGCGCTGTTACCATGCGGATTTGTAAAAAAAAAGGCAAATGATTTTCATACCGGGCGCGAAGGTAAACGCAAGACAATTCTCTTTAAAGTTTTTACAAGGATTCCGAACTGCAATTCAAGGCGACTACGACCTTTCAGGCCATTTTGGTAGAAAATGGCGGGTAGAAATGCCCGGGATTTCCTTATTTGGACCGGAATTCACGATTAAACGAACCGATCATGAAAAACGACATTTCACGCAAACAATTTATTCGTTTTGCAGTCGCCGGTGGCGCCGCAGCGTTTGCCGCCACACCTTTACTGCTGGTTGCACAATCGACGGCTCCCCAAAAAGCCAAAGGAGATCCCCTGGCAGCCGACCTGGTGAAAGAATGGGTCGGGAAAGCGCATTCCGACCTGGCACGGGTAAAAGAACTGCTTGCGCAGGAGCCGCGCCTGCTCAACGCGTCGTGGGATTGGGGCGGCGGCGATTTCGAATCGGCGCTGGAAGCGGCCGGGCACATGGGCAACCGCGACATCGCGCAGTTTTTGCTCGACAATGGCGCTCGGATGAACTTTTTTTGCGCCGCCATGCTCGGCCACCTCGACTTGGTGAAAGCCACCCTCGAACTGTACCCGGATTTGAAAAAATCCGCCGGACCGCATGGGTTAAAATTAAAACACCACGCACTAAAGGGGGGCGAACAAGCCAAACCGGTGCTGGAATACCTGGAAAGTATTGGAGCGGAATAAATAATGCCGGAAGTTAAAACTTGCCTTCCAGAAAAGCCAGAACGTCTTCCAGCGTTTGTGCCGCATTTTCTTCCTGCGGCCAGTGCCCCGTGTTTTGATAAATCCGGAGCAGGGACCCGGGAATCCGCCGGTGGAATTCGTAGGCATATTCGGGCGAAATCCGGGTGTCTTCCGCCCCCCAGAGGATAAGGGTGGGGGTATTGATCCGGCCCACGATGTCTACCGGAGGCCGGTTGTCGCTCACCGACGCCCGATCGATAAACGCTTTGCGGTTGCCGGGGCGCCGAAGCAGGTCGAAATGGCGTTGTATCAACGAGTCGGTTACCAATACATCGTCGGCATAAACGTCTTCCAGCATCAGTTGAAGAAACGATCGCGGCGTAATTTTCATCATGACGCCGTTGATCACCGGCGTTCGGGCCAGCCACATGACCCAGGGGGTGTTTTTGGGTTCGAAACCCGGCGCATCCAGCAAAATGAGTTTGTCGAGGCGGCTGGGGTGGTCGGCAGCGTAAAACCAGGCAATCTGGGCGCCAAGCCCGTTGCCCGCGAGGTGAAACTTTTTTAACCCCAGGTTGCTCACTAAGCTGTCGATAAATCCCGCGTACATAAAGGCGCTGTAACTTCCCCTCGGGTGGGGACCGGTAAGGCCGAATCCCGGCAAATCGACGCTGATCACCTGGTACTTCCGGGCCAGTTCCTCCGTCCAGCCCGACCACGTATGCAACGAACTCTGAGCGTCGTGGAGCAGGAGGATGGGTGTTCCTTTGCCCTGGATACGGCAATGCACGTCCATATTGTCAAAATACAGGAACCTGGAATCCGGGTAGGTATATTGCAACCTCAAATCCTGGAAGGGCACGTCGTCCCACCAGTTCCGGTATACCCAGAAAAGGGCTGCCAGGAAAAACACCCAGCGAATCAGGCTTGAGACCCGCAGTTTGCCCAGCCATTTTCGGGTGTTTACGGCGTTCTCCGGGGTTTTGTCCGGTAGCGATTCTTCCATAAGGAGAGGGGGTTAAGTAGTAGGACAGAAATCTTTTCCGTCCGGGTGTTTCATGATCAGAATATTCCCAAGAAAATGAGTCGTATTAATGTTGTCCGCGTACTTAAGAGGGTGTCTCAAAGGGTTGATAAAGTTGATATTAGTTGATGAAAGTTGATGTTTGGATTGAAAAATGGCATAAATTAGTACCTTTTCGGCTCAAAATATCAACCTGATAAACTTTTATAAACCCTCATCAACCTTTTGAGACACCCACTTAATACGGTATAAAAATCAGTTTTCGCTGCGCAAAATAGCGGCGATTCCTGCCGAAAGTGCAAATCCACCCAAAGCGCCGAGCCCCATCCGAAGCAGTACGTGCCCGAGCGGCAGTGCCATGCCGGATTGTTCGAGGTACTGGATTTGTTCGCGCAACTCATTGGCCTGTTGCGGGTCGCCGGTGCCCGCAGCCAATTGATCCTTCAGGTATTGTACCTGGGCAGCCGCTTCCATTTGCAACAAAGCAGGGTCGGCTAAGTGCAAAGAGTAATAAAAAAGCCAGTAGAGCAAATTGATGAGCAAAAATGTTATAAACGGCGTGCGCAACACCTCCCTGAAGTCGCGCGCCGTACCGTTTTTTGAACAATCTTCTCTGGCGGCACGGTACATCAGCAACAGGTAGATCGCCATACCCGCCCATTGCAACCAGGGATTCAGGAACAGGTCTTTTTTTGCAAAATAGAGCAGGGCGTAATAGAAGATAACAACGATGCCTCCTGTCAGGCCGTAACGAACACCGGGGTTTTTCATTTTATAAGTAGTAGGGCGGAAATCTTTTCCGTCCGAATGTTCCGAAGAAAATTTGCAGCGTTAATTTTGTCCACTTGCCTGAAGATTGTGGTATAGAAGAAAAACGCCCTGCCGGTCGGAGGCAAGGCGTTTTGGCAGGACAAAAGTAAAAGAAAGCGAACTTTACAATCCAAAAAATCAGATTTTGGAAATTTCAGGCTGTTTTTTCAAAAAGGCGGCTGAAATAAGCCCGACAAACAAGCCGAAAAAGATGCCGCCCACGATGCCGTTTTTGAGGTTGGTGAGCAGGTCGCCTGCTTTGTCAAAACCTTCCAGCGCTTCTTCCAGGTTTTCTGCGGGCATTTTATCTCCCCAGGCTTCAACAAACTGTTCTTTCATGCCGGCCACATAATTGGGGTCGATAAAATTGACCAGCAGGTAGTTCCACAAACCGGAAATAAAGGTGCCCACCAAAACGACCAAAAGGCCGACAAGAAGCGCTTTCCCGTACTTGATGTAACCGCCGTCGAGATCGTCCCGCTGATACCGGATGGCCATAATGGCGGCCCCGAAGTTGACGAGCAGCATAGCCCCGTAAAAAACGGCCATACCGCTGATGGCCATGACGTTAAAATTCGTCAGGTAAATTAATAAAGAAAGCAAAACAATACCCCCCCCGGCATAAGCGCCGTAACGCAGGACGGTGTTCCAAATCGGGGATGTGGCAGCAGGGGTGGATTGACTGGAAGATTCCATAAAAGTTTTCGTTTTAGATGAAAGAAAGAAAATGGCTTTCGGGGCATAAAACTATATGCACATAACACGTTGTGCAGCATTGTCCGACTATTTTTATGATTTTAACGACAAAAAAGCGCCGGGCGGCGGCTTTTGCCGAACTTTGCCGCCCTGAAATGGTTTGAGGAAACTGTATCTTCCCAGGTGTTCCACCACCACCGTTCACCGTTCACCGTTTTTCATCCATGCCCGAGACTCAAAAGTTTAATTTTTCACTTTTTCGCCAGGTGATGGCGATGGTGAAGCCCTATAAAAAGACGTTTTATTTTACAGCGATGCTTACGGTCTTGCTGGCGCCTTTGGCCATTCTCCGGCCGAAACTGCTCCAGACGATGGTCGACGACCATATTTTTAAAGGCGACGTGCACGGCATGACGGTTTTGGCCTGTATTATTCTGGCCTCCCTGATCCTGGAGGTTTCGCTGCGATATTTTTTTCTGTACTACGCCGACTGGCTCGGGCAAGCCACGATCCGCGATCTGCGCGTGAAGGTATTTAACCATGTGACCGGCCTGCACCTCAATTATTTTGACAAAACGCCCATTGGTCAAAGCACTACCCGTACCATCAGTGATATCGAGGCCATCAACACGGTATTTTCTGAAGGCAGCATCACCATTCTCGCCGACCTGATGACGCTCACCGCCGTGTTGTGCATCATGTTTATTACGTCGTGGAAACTGACGCTGGTGGTGCTGGTGGTATTTCCCCTGCTGATCTGGGGCAGTTATAAGTTCAAGGAAAGCGTCCGGAAGAGTTATGAAAAGGTGCGCAACCACATCGCTACGATGAATTCCTTCCTGCAGGAACGTATCAGCGGTATGCGGATCGTGCAGATATTCAACGCTGAAGCGCGGGAGGCTGAAAAATTTCGCCAGATCAACCGCGACTACACCTCGGCCAACCTGAAATCCATTCTCGCCTACGCCATTTTTTTTCCGGTGGTGGATATTATTTCGGCATTGTCGCTCGGCCTTATGGTCTGGTACGGCGCCCGGG
Source organism: Lewinellaceae bacterium (assembly GCA_016713985.1). Lineage (GTDB taxonomy): Bacteria > Bacteroidota > Bacteroidia > Chitinophagales > Saprospiraceae > M3007. Next base: position 46,067 of record JADJOD010000018.1, read on the forward strand.
GCGTTTTGTCTGCTGAAGTAACGGTGGGTACACTTGTGGCGTTTCCGCTGTATATTTCCATGTTGTATCGCCCGATCCGTATGCTAGCGGATAAATTCAACACCCTGCAAATGGGACTGATCGCCGCAGAACGGGTGTATAAGTTATTGGATAACAACGACATCATTCCAAACACCGGCACACTCGCCCCAGAAAGGTTGCGCGGCAAGGTGGAATTTGAAGACGTGCATTTTTCCTACAGCGGCAACCCGGAAGAAGACCCGATCCTGCGCGGGGTATCGTTCAACATTCAACCCGGCGAAACCCTGGCGATCGTGGGCAGCACCGGCAGCGGCAAAACCACCATCATCAGTCTGCTCAGCCGTTTTTACGACATCCAAAAGGGGCAGATCCGTATCGACGACCACGACCAGCGCGAGTACGACGTATTTGCCCTGCGCCGCCGCATCGCCGTGGTATTGCAGGATGTGTTTTTGTTCTCCGGCACCGTGCTGGAAAACATCACCCTGCGCGATCCGAACATCACGGAAAAGCAGGTGATAGAAGCCGCAAAAATGATTGGCGCTCACCGGTTTATCGAAAAACTGCCGGGTGGTTACCAGTACCAGGTCAGGGAACGCGGCGCCACCTTGTCCATGGGTCAGCGCCAACTCATATCCTTTGTGCGGGCTTTGGTGTTTAATCCTGATATCCTCATACTCGACGAGGCTACTTCCTCCATCGATCCGGAGTCGGAATCGGTGATCCAGCACGCCATTGAAACGCTCATCGCCCGCCGTACAAGCATCATTATCGCGCACCGGCTGTCGACCATTCGCCACGCCACCAATGTGCTGGTTCTGGAAAAAGGCAGGGTTATGGAGTTCGGCTCCCCCGATGCCTTGCTGGAGATGGAAGAGGGTAAATACCGGGAACTGTATGAAAAACAGTTTTTGCAGGTGGGGAATGAGGTGTATGGTCAGGCGCCTTCGTAAAGGTGTTTCCTAAGCCATTGAAAATTGAAAATTGCACATTGAAAATTGCACATTGAAAATTGCACATTGAACATTGAACATTTTAATTTTTATAATTTATAAATTATTAAATTATTAATTAAAAATGACCAATGTTCAATGACCAATGTTCAATGACCAATGTTCAATGACCAATGTTCAATGACCAATGTTCAATGACCATTGAAACACCTGTCATCTTTGCACCAAATGCCGCGGCAAGTCCTCCACCTTTTCGCAGCAGACCTGTTCCATTACCTGTTTCAATTGGGTTTTCAGGATGGAAATCGTGTGTTGGCCGCCTGCTTTGCCCAAGGCGGCCACGCCGTACATAAACGACCGGCCGAGAAACACAAATTCCGCTCCACTTGCCAGCGCCCGCGCCACGTCGGGACCGGAGCGGATGCCGCTGTCCATCATAATTTTTATCCGTCCGGCATATTTTTGGACGATGGTTTCCAGGGGTTTTATCGTGGATTGACCCGCATCTAATTGCCGCCCGCCGTGGTTGGATACGATGATGCCGTCCAGACCCAGTTTGATCGCCAACTCGGTATCTTCATCACTGGCCACCCCTTTCAGCACTAATTTTCCTTTCCAGCGATCGCGGATCGGGGCGATCTTTTCTTCGTTCAGTCGACCCGAAAAAGTTTGGTTCATATAGCGCCCTAACTGCCCCATATTCAGGCCTTCAGGCATGTATTTTTTCATGGTGGCAAAATTCGGCTGCCCGTGCAGCAGGGTTTGTATGGCCCAATTGGGTTTGCCCATGATTTGAAGTACGTTGCGCAGGGTCATTTTGGGGGGCATGGCCAGGCCGTTGCGAATGTCGCGCGGGCGGTAACCGAATGTCGGCACGTCGCACAGGATGGCCAGCACCCGGCACCCGGCCGCCTCCGCCCGGTCGAGCAGGTCGTCGCGCAGGGCATTGTCGGCGGGGTGGTATAGCTGGAACCAGAATTTGCCCTCCGTCAGTTTGCCGATTCGTTCGATGCTTGAGGTGGTGACCGTGCTGAGGATAAAGGGGACGTTGTGCTCCTTAGCCGCTTTTGCCAGAATCTCCGGCGCATTGGGCCACATCAACCCCTGCAAACCAACGGGCGCGATGCCGAACGGCGCGTCGTACACTTGTCCGAACAATTCGGTTTTTAAGTCCGAACCGCTGTGTTTGTTCAGGTAAAAGGGCTTCAATTCCACCTCCCGGAGTTCGGTCGTGTTTTTGTGGAGGTTGATGTCTTCATTACAGCCGCCGTCTAAGTATTCAAAGGCAAAACGGGGGATACGCTGTCGGGCGCGGGCGCGCAAATCGTCGACGGAGGGGTAGCTCGGATTGTAGTTTAAGTTCATATAAAATCCTTTTAATCCGTGCCTGATCCTTGTCATCCGTGTTCCAATCGCACACGGATGACAAGGATCAGACACGGATTTGTTTTAATGCGATCAGGTTATCCGGAATTCGTTTTTCATTCCAGAACGGATGGACGGCGATGGCTGCGCCGATTGCGGTGGCTTGTGCAACTTCCGCCGCATAAACGTCCATTTCCGGAAAAGACCGGGCGAGCAGGGTCATATAAACTTCGTTTTTGGAAAAACCGCCGTCAACAAAAATGCGGCGAACAGGGGAATTGCCCAGTGCCAGCCGGGTTGAAATCACTTGTTTTTCAACAAGTTGGCGCATAAAATCGAAATAAGCGGCCGCTAAAGGAGAACGGGTTGTAATGGATATGTTTTTGTAAAAATCCTCAAGCGTTCCGAATTGTGCCGCGATGTTTTTCACCGCCTGTTCGTGTTCGTGGCCGCCGAAATAACGCGCGGCTTTTACGGGTTTGCCTTCGTAACTCAGGTAACACAGGCAGTCCTGCGCCAATTCTTCAGGTGTTAGCGGTTCATCGTTGAAAGGATTGAGCGTGATGCACCAGGTGCCGGTAGAAATGAGTACAAAAGGCTCCTCAAAACAGGCGAGATAAGGGATCAGGGCGGCCGAACTGTCGTGTAAACCGATACCAAAATGAGGAGTGATGAATGAGGAGTGATGAATGATGAATGATGAATGATGAATGCTTGTCCCGTCACGGGGTGACTCCAAGTCACCCCGTGACGTGGCAACGGACCTGACGAGAGGGGGGAATTTTCCAACAATTTCCTCGGCTTTTACCCAGTCGTGGTAGTCGTTTTTTTGAAAATTCCAAAGCAGGGTGTGGCAGCCGATGCTGGTCATTTCACTGACAGCGTACGCATGGGCGGACTTGGGGCCGGCCCATGCGTAAAGCAGGTACGCAATATACTGCGGCAGGTGCAACGACCATTTTATCTGATTGAAAATCAAAGGCTTTTGATGTTTCAGCCAATACAGTTGCAGCCCGGAATTCAGGTTGCCCAAAACAGGTGAAGCGGTTTCGAGGGCGATTTTTTCCGCGCTGCCGTACGTATCGAAAAACCGCTTTTTTAAATTCTCCGGAAAAGGTTTGAGATAGTTGTAAAGGGGGGTGAGTGCTTTGCCGTCCGCATCGAGGTGTACAAAACTTGCGCCATAAGCCGTAGCATTGACGGCCCGGATGTGGAAACGTTGGTCGGCCAAAACTTCCCGAACGGAATCCCGAACCCAGTTTTTCAGCAAATCCAAATCTTCACAGGGCTCCCCGTCCTCATCAACTGTTTCTGGCAGTTGGGTGGTTTTTTCAAACACAACACGGTAGTCCTCGTCGAAGACGAAACACTTTTTATTGGTTTTGCCGATGTCAAGCAGAAGCACCATGATGAATGATGAATGATGAGAGATGAATGATGAGAGATGAATGATGAATGATGATGAGAGATGAATGATGAATGGGGGGCGTTGCTTAAAGATCGGGGAGTTGGTAATACTGTTTTTTATGGGCCTGAAAACCCGCGTGAAATTATTCGGTGATTCCAAACAATGTATTGATTGTCTTATAGTTGTAACTCCATATCCTGTACTTGAATCTCTTCAAAATAGTTGCCATTCATCATTCATCACTCATCATTCATCATTAATCAAAGTCCTGTTGCCGTGCTTTTTTTTCCCCGTTGTTCAATCAGTTTTTCCCTGATTTTCAGACTTCTGTACAATCCGATGGGGTCCAGTGCGCCGCCGGCCCGGCGGGTGGCTTCGGCCACCAAAGCGCGGGTATCGGTTGCAAAAATATCGCGGAGTAATTCTTCGGCGCCCAGCACGTCGTTATTGTGTTGCGCTTCGGCAAGCAGGGCGCGGTCGACGAGCAAGGCTTTGGAATAGGTGGTCAGGATATTTTGCACGGATTGCAAAAGGTCTTCAAGCGGGTCTTTCGAGTTGTGGCTTGCGTCGATCATCCAGGCCAGCGGCGGGTTGTTGACCGCCGGATCACTCATGGCGTCTGCCAATTCGTTAAAAATCAGGAAGAACTGATAAGGTTTGATGCTGCCCGTCGTGAGATCGTCATCGCCGTACATCGACCCGTTGAAATGGAAGCCGCCGAGCCGGCCGAAGTGCATGAGCCGCGCCACGATCTGTTCGATGTTGGTATTGGGCAGGTGGTGGCCCAAATCGACGAGCACCTGCGCGTTTTTGCCCAAAAACTGGCACAACGAATACGACGTGCCCCAATCGGGGATCACCATCGAGTAAAAATTCGGCTCGTAGGGTTTGTATTCGATGAGCATGGTCCAATCATCCGGCATGGCCCGGTAGATTTCGGCAAGTGAATCGGCGGTGCGTTGCCAGGCCCGGCGAAAGTGCTGCTGGCCGGGGAAATTGGAGCCGTCGGCCAGCCAAACGGTCAACACCCTGGAATCCAGCGCTTTACCGTGTTCGATGCAGGCGATGTTGTGCTCGATGGCCTGCCGCCGTGTTGCGGCGTCGGTATGGCTCAGCGAACCGAATTTATACGAAAGCAGCTGGTCGGGCTGATCCTGAAACGTGTTGGAATTGACGGAGTCGATGGTCAGGCCGTGTTCCCGCAGGTGGCTTTTTAACGCCGCCGGGTCTTTCGGAATGTCCCAGGGAATATGCAGCGAAATGGAATTGGAAGAGCGGTTCAGTTGGTGCAGCAACCCGACGTCTGCTATTTTTTCTTCCAGATTGCGCGGTTCGCCGCCGCCGGGAAAACGCCCGAAACGGGTGCCGCCCGTGCCGAGTGCCCAGGAGGGAATGGCAATTTGAAAATTTTGGATTTTTTTGATAACATCCTGAATGTCAATGCCTTTTTGGGCCAACAATGCTGAGATGTGCTGAAAGTGAAACACGTGTGTTGCCGTGTTTTTTTCGTTGTGTTCCTGAATTTTGTCGGAGATAAACATGCGTATATAAATCCTTTTTAATCCGTGTTCCGGTTGATACGGATCATTTACCTTAAAAATCCCATCGCCACACCTCCGTCCACGTTCAGGGCGTTGCCCGTCGACTTGTTCAACAACCCGCCAACAAAGGCAAAACAGGCGTTGGCGATGTCTTCGGGCAGGATGATTTCGTTTAACAAAGTGCGTTTGGCATAATAGGCCGGCAATTCTTCTATCGCGATGCCGTATGCCTTGGCGCGGCCCTCCGCCCAGCCGCCCGACCAGATGTTGGAGCCGGCGATGACGGCGTCGGGATTCACCGAGTTTACGCGGATGTGATCGGGGCCGAGTTCGGCGGCGAGCAGGCGGGTGAGGTGCGCCTGAGCCGCTTTGGCAGAGCCGTAACCCGCGTTGTTGGGGCCGGCCACCACGGCGTTTTTGGAGACGATATTAACGATGTCCCCGCCAAAACCCTGCTTGCGCATCACGTTTACGCCCGCCTGGCTGACCAGAAACTGGCCTTTCACAAGAATGTCGTAAAGTTTGTCCCAGTGCTCTTCGCTGTGTTCGACGAGGGGTTGCGAAATGCTGATGCCCGCGTTGTTCACCACGATGTCCACGCCGCCGAAATGAAGGCATGTTATTTCCAGGGCCGACGCAATAGATTGACTATCAGTAACATTTAGTGTTACGGCGGCTACATTGTCATTGCCGAAGGCAATCTTAAACGCGGCCTTCGTTTCTTCTAAGCGCTCGGCGTTCAGGTCATTCAGCACCACGCAGGCGCCTTCTTCGGCGAATTTCCGGGCGATGGCCTTGCCGATGCCGCCCGCCGAACCGGTAATTAAAGCCACCCGGCCGGTGAGGGGTTTGGGCTTGGGCATACGTTGCAGTTTCGCTTCCTCCAGCAGCCAGTATTCGATGTCGAAAGCCTCCTGCCGGGGCAGCGAAGTGTACTCCGAAACGGCTTCCGCCCCACGCATCACGTTGATGGCATTGGTGTAAAACTCGGCGGCGACCCGCGCGGTTTGTTTGTCTTTGGCAAAGGTGAACATGCCGACGCCGGGCCATAAAATGACCACCGGGTTGGGGTCGCGTATGGCGGGGCTGTTGGGGCGGCGGCATGTTTCGTAATACGCGGCATACATCTTCCGGTATTCTTCAAAAAACGGCGACAGGGTTTCCTTGATTTTTGCCACGTCGGACAAATCTTCGTCCGGTTTCAAAGTCAATACCAGCGGCGAAATTTTTGTGCGCAAAAAATGATCCGGGCAGGATGTGCCGAGTGGCGCGAGCCGGTCGAGGTCCCTGGAATTGATGAATTGAAGCACCCGTTCGTCGTCCGAAAAGTGGCCGATCATACACGTTTGACTCGAACAAAAACCGCGCAGGATGGGAGCGAGCGCAGCGGCTTGTTGTCTTGGAAAACTTCCCGAAAGTTTTAAATTTTCGGAAAATTCTGCTTTCGCGCCACCGAATACGGGCCGCTTAGTGAGGGGCTGACTTGAAGTCAGCCCCTCACTTGAATGGATAAAAACGGCGCAGGTTTCGATGATTTCGAGTGTGTTGAGGTAACTTTCATAGGCCGTGTCGCCCCAGGTAAAAAGGCCGTGTGAACCGAGCATGATGCCCCGCAACGTGATTCCTTTTCGGGCGTTTTCTTCCAGACAATCAAGCAGTTGCAAGCCGAGATCAAAACCCGGACGCTGCCAGCCGACCCAGCCGACCTGGCCGCCGAACAGTTCTTCGGTGATACGCCGGCCGTCTTTGGCGGCGGCAATGGCGATGGCCGCGTCGGGGTGCAGATGATCGATGTGCCGGAAGGGCAAAAAGCCGTGCAGCGGCGTGTCGATGGAGGGCGCCCGGGAAGCGAGGTCGAAAATGCAGTGGTTGAACAATTCCACCATTTCATCTTCGTGTTCCAGGCCGCGGTAGACGTTTTTGAGGCTGCGCAAACGCTCGACGTAGAGGGCTGCCAGACCGCTGCGTTTCATGGTGCCGAGGTCGCCGCCGGAGCCTTTGACCCACATAACTTCCACCTGTTGACCGGTGAGCGGGTCCTTGGCCGGGGCCTTGCAGGAAGTATTGCCTCCCCCGTAATTGGTCAGGCGGAGGTCGGCGCCAAGCAGGTTGGAGCGGTATACGAGCAGGGCGACCTCGTCGCCCGCGAGATCGGCGGCTTTTTTTTCGTCCCAGAGATAGGAGACGTGTTGAAAGGTTTTGATCATTTTTTCTAAGTTGTAGGACGGAAATCTTTTCCATCCGGATGTTTCATTATCAGCATGTTGCAAATCCGCCGCATTACTTATATTTTATGGAGCAATGGCTCATATTTTTAATACCACTAAATTTATCCAAGTAATTTTATAAATTAATTTTCAATTTACTTGGATAAAACTATTTTTGTTGTATGATAGAACGCTTGCTTTCAAAAAGAATCCTTCGCGATTTGTCCTGGTCGCCGATTGTTGGGTTGGTTGGTTCACGGCAGGTGGGCAAAACAACGCTCATCAAACATTTGCAATCGCAAATCCCCAAACCCACGCTTTATCTTGACCTCGAACTCCGGGAAGACTGGTTTAAATTGGAAGACGCTCAAACCTATCTTTCCGGCCATGCCGACAAATGTGTCATCATCGACGAAATTCAAGTACGACCGGAGTTGTTTGCCTTGTTGCGGGCACTGACCGACCAAAATCGCGAACCTGCGCGTTTTATTTTGCTCGGATCGGCATCTCCGCACATTGTCAAACTGAACACCGAAACACTTGCGGGGCGTATTGCCTATCACGAGTTGCCGCCGTTTTCCTTTTCTGAAATCCGCGATCGCTTTTCGCAGGAAGAGCATTGGTTGCGGGGCGGTTTTCCGGGTTCGTTGCTCGCTCCGGAAACCTTCATGAGTCGAAAATGGCTTGATGATTTCACTGAAACGTTTATCCACCGCGATCTCTCCCGGCTCGGTTTTGCGGTTCCGGCGGGGTTGTTGTACAATATGTTTTCCATGCTGGCTCATTTGCATGGCGGCGTATTCAATGTCAGCGCCTTCAGCTTCGTTGGGTGTGGCACACCCAACGGTCAACAAATACCTTGAACTGCTGGAAGGCAGTTTTTTGATTCGCCGACTGCCTCCATACTTCGTCAACATGGGCAAGCGACTGATCAAATCGCCCAAACTTTACCTTCGCGACAGCGGTTTGCTCCATTACCTTTTGCGCGTTTTCGACATGGAAAGCCTGCGCGGCAACCCTGCTGCCGGCTCCTCCTGGGAAGGCTATGTCATCGAACAGATCATTCGCGAAGCGCCGGAATTTTCCGATTTTTACTATTATCGAACGCAAAATGGTGCAGAAGTGGATTTGTTGATGATTACCCCGAAAGGCAAAAAAGTGTGCATCGAAATCAAGTTTTCCGTTTCGCCCGCTATTTCAAAAGGGTTTTACCAGAGTATTGCGGATTTAAAATCAGACGCCAATTATGTCATTACGCCAGGCGGAGAGCGTTTTGATCGAAACGGACTGCGTATCTGCCCTTTGTCCGTTTTTTTGGAAAAAGAATTGCCGGCGTTTGACTGACGATTTGTCATTTCATCGAATTGCCGATACCCACCAGCACGATGGACGCCAGAATCAGGCCCAGGCCAAACGCAAACGTGCGGAATGTACGGGCGCTCACTCCCTGCCATTCTTTGAGGTACAGTCCCCATACATTGGCGGTCAGGATGATGGTTGCCATGTGCAGAATCCACGAAGAAGCGCCGTTGCCGAGTTTACTTTCGCCCATGCCGTAGAAAAAAAACTGGAGAAACCACAAGGTGCCGGCAAGTGCTGAAAAAAGCGCGTTGCGGCCCCCGGGCACGTCTTTTTTGACGAAATCGCCGTAGGTTTTGTTCCGGTACATCAGGTAGACGCACCAGATCAAATTGGTGGTCAATCCGCCCCAAAGCAGCACGATATAAGTCACGTTGTTTTGAAAAAGGGGATTGAAGCCCTGCCGAACGGCTTCCTCGGCCATGGGTTTGCCGGCCTCGATGCCGAAATTAAAAAACGAACTCAAAATGCCGGAGATGACCGCAATCACGAGGCCTTTTACCAGACTGAACTCCTGTACACCCTGTGTTTTTTGCTCTGCAGTCAGTTCCCGTTCTTTCATCATTCCCGCCCAGCCGGTGACGGCGATGCCGGCGAGGCAAACCAGAACACCCAGCAGGACGAGTTGCCCGCCCGTATGCTGGAACATTTGAAGGATGCTGGTTTTGCCTTCTGCCGGGTTGATAGCGTAATAAATCGAAGGTACCAACGCGCCAAAAGCCGAACAAAAACCCAGGACCACCGAATTGCCCAGCGACATGCCGAGGTAACGTACACCCAATCCGTAGGTCAGGCCGCCGATACCCCAGAGCAGGCCCATGACATAGGTGAATGCCTTCACGTCGCCGTCCGCTCCGCCGATGATTTGGCTGAAAACCGGGACGGTCAGCCAGGCCGCGACCAGCGGTACGATCAGCCAGGAAAACAAACCCCCGAAGAGCCAAAAAACCTCCCAGGCCCATCCCTTTACCTTTTTGTAGGGCATGTAAAAACTGCCGGAGGAAATGCCGCCAATGGTGTGGTAGATGATTCCAAGAATTACCTGCATAAAAGTTGGTTTTTAAATCTGCTGCTGACAGCGGAAACCGCGGATTATGCAGTTTTTTGCCCTGTTGGAATCAAAAAGTCTGCACAATCCGCGCTGATTTATTGTTTTACTCCGGAAAAACTCATGCCCGGCGGCATCAGTTTCAACCCCGTGACTTTGCCGTTTTCCCGCACAAATTGAAACATTGCCTTGCCGTCCGCGTCGTATTTGTCGGGTTCGCCGGTTGCTTTGACGGGGCCTTTGTCCATCGGCGTAATGGCGATCACTTCTCCGTTTTCTATTTGTATTTCAATAAATTCAAACGGCAACCCCGTGAATTTGTACTTGCCGGCGTAGTCATTGAGGTCCACTTTTACATCACCTGCCGGCGCCTGGGGCGGCGGTGCAGAGGCCATTGCCTCATCCTGAAAAACAAAACCCATGACGGTCATCAGTGACTGACTCACTGCGGCAGAGTCGTTTTTGAACACAAAATAAACGTCGTGTATGCCCGACATGCCCGTGTAAAAAGGGATTTCGGCGGGCGGCTGCGGTTCAAATCCCTGGCCCCCGGTGGCCGCAATGAATACGGGATCGCCGGCCAGCGGGCCATCGGGGGCATCCAGCCGCAGTTCAATCCGCCCACCCGTAAAGTTGTACAACTTCGGCGCTGCGGCGGTGACCTGCACCTGTTTCAGGCCGGTTAAATCGAGACCTTTGAAGCCGGCGTAAGATTCATTTCCGGAGGGAATGCAGAATTTCATGCCGCCGTAAGACATTTTTTGGGTGCCTTTTAAAAAATCCATCGAGTGTGGATCGAGGCTGGGATTGCGCAGAAAATAAACTTCCTGTGCGTCCAGCCCCGGAAGGTCTTCGGTTCCCCGGTCGCGGTAGGCGGCGCGCAGGATGTAGGCGCCCGCGCCTTTGTCATCCGGCGGCAGGTTGGTCAGATATTCTCCTTTGAGGGGAAGTGGAGCCGGGTGCGCTTTTTCATCGTCGTGGCTGAGGATGTATTTGATCAATTCGGCGGCATCGTCTTTCGAAAGCGCCGGGTGCGCGGCCATTGCCACCTGCCCCCACACCCCCGTGCTGCCACCGATCACGCGGCCGGAAAGCACTTGAATCGCGTCGGCCTGGCCTTTGTATTTGAGCGCCACGTCCCGGTAACTGGGGCCGATGGATTTTTCGGCAGGTTTGTGGCAGGCATTGCAGTCGGTTTTTTCCAGAATCTTCACGGCTGTGGCAAACCGCGCATTTTGGCTCGAAAACTGGTGGCCCTGCGCAATGGCGATTTTGTCAAAACCTTCCGGCAAATAGTCAATATTTACGGCCACCTGCGCGGGATTGATCGTGCCCGCAGCGAGGGAGCCGTCCTCTTTGTCCGTGACGCGCACCTCATAATTGATTTTTCCGCCGGGAAAAAAGAACGTTTTGTTGCCGCCGGCGAGGTCGAAATCCAGTACGGGTGGTTCGTTGCCCGCCACGATGTCGATCGTTTGTGAAACGGAACTGCCTTTGTCGTCCGAAACGGTCAGGACAGCAACATACTCGCCCTTCTTTTTAAAGGTGTAAGCGGGTTTTTCTGTGTTAAAAACCTGCTTTTTTCCGCCCTTTTTGGGTGAAATGGCCCACGAATAGGTCAATTTGTCGCCGTCATAATCTTTTGTGCCGTCCGCGGAAAACTGCACCGTGAGCGGCACACTGCCCGCTTTTTTGTCTGCCGCCGCCGCGACGACGGGTTTGCGATTACCCGCATTGTATTCGATACGGACGAGGCGGGCGTCGTCGTTGCCCTGAAACCAACCCGTGCCGTATTCGAGCATATACAGGTCGCCGTCGGAGGCAAATTGCATATCCATCGGGTTGGAGAATTTATGCGAGGGCATAATGGGTTCCATTTCCTGAAAATCGCCCGCCGCATTCATGGTCACGGCCATCATCCAGCCGCGCATCCAGTCGTAGATGACGAGTTTTTTGTCAAAATACGCCGGCCAGGCCCGCGCCGCGCCCGCAAAATCGGAACGGTAAAAAACCGGCCCCGCCATCGCGTTGCGCCCGCCCGTGCCCACGAGGGGAAACTCTTTCGACTCGGCATAAGGATACCAGATAAATGCCTTTTGGGCGGGTGGCAACTCGGCCAGACCCGTGTTATTGGGCGAGTCATTGAGGGGTTTTTCTACCGAAACGGCGGCGCCGGAGGTTTTGGCGGCGTAATCGTAATAGACATAAGGTTTGTTGTCGGCGATGACCAGGGGCCAGCCGAAGTTGCCCGGCTTGCGCGCCTGCCCCACTTCATCAAAACCCTGCGGGCCGCGTTTGGGATCGGGATCGTTGGCATCGGGGCCCACTTCGCCCCAGTAAACGAAGCCCGTTTTTTTGTCCACGCTGATGCGAAACGGGTTGCGATGCCCCATGGTATAAATTTCCGGGCGGGTTTTAGGCGCACCTTTCGGGAAAAGGTTGCCATCCGGGATCGTGTAAGAGCCGTCGGGTTCGGGATGAATACGGATGATTTTGCCGCGCAGGTCGTTGGTATTGCCCGACGATTTTTGGGCATCCCAGGGGCCGCGCCCGGGGCGCTCATCGATAGGGGCGTAGCCGTCGGCGCGGGGGCTGGTATTGTCGCCCGTCGAGAGGTAGAGGTTGCCCGCCGCATCCCAGTCGAGCGAGCCGCCGGTGTGGCAGCATTGGTCGCGCTGGACGGGGATTTCCAGCAGCACCTTTTTACTCTCGGACAACAATTCGTCGCCGCGCATTTCGTACCGGGTGAGGATGTTTTTGGCCTCGTCGCCTGCGGGCGAGTAATAGAGGTAAATCCAGTGATTTTTGGCAAAATCCGGGTCGACGGTCAGGCCAAGCAACCCGTCTTCGGCTTCATCTTTTTTTCCGGTGGAATCGGGCAAGTACTTGGTACTGACCGGGATAGCAGCGATTTGACGGCTTTTTCCCGCTGCCGGGTCGTAAAGTTTTATCTCCCCTTTTCGCTGGATGTAAAGCACTTTGTTGCCCGGTAACAAAGTCAGTTCCATCGGTTCGTCTAATTTTTCCTCCAAAACGACCTTGGTGAAGCGATTTTCTTCGGGGTAAAGCGCTGTGCGGACTTTGGCGTAATCAAGCGGCGCGCCGGCCATTGTCCATTGCAGACCCGCCCAAATGTGTTGCAATACAAGCGGTTCGGAAAAGGTCTCCTCCGTGTGCCCCATGTTGGTATAAAACGCCCGGCCGCCGTCAAATTCGTGGTACCAGGCCATCGGGTGATCATCGCCCATCGTGCCACCCACGTAGGATTTTTCGTCGATCGTGATGAGTGTTTTTACGTGCGGCTCCACTTTTTTGTAGGCGTAAAACTCGTCTTTACGCACCCAGGGCTCGGGCAAAAACGAGGTCAGGGGGTGTTTGGTGTCCACGATGTGGAACGTACCCTGCTGCACATTGCTTGGCTGGGAGGGGTGGTTGTCGAACCAGCCACCCATTAGTTTGCCGTACCAGGGCCAGTCGTACTCCGTATCGGAAGCGGCGTGAATGCCGAGGTAACCGCCGCCCGCCTGGATGTAGCGTTCAAAGGCATTTTGTTGCGCCGGGTCGAGCACATTGCTTGTGGTCGAAAGCCACACCACGCAGCGGTAACGTTTCAGGTTGCCTTCGGTAAAAGCGGCGGCATCTTCGGTGGTATCCACCGCAAAACCTTTCTCTGCGCCCATTTTTTGCAGGGCCGTTTTGCCGGCTTCGATGGAAGTATGCCGAAATCCGGCAGTTTTACTAAAAACGAGGACACGGGGTTGGGTTTGTGCCGTCAGGACCGGTACGGACAGGAGGCCAACAAACAGTGTAAAAAGTATTTTTTTCATGGCAAGTTGAATACGTGGAAGAAAGGGCCAAGATTGTCAATTTTCTCCCGGCAGCGCTGGCGTTTTATTTCAAAATATTCTTTTTCAGGTACACTTTGCTGCGGGCCAGGCTGTCGAATGGGTCGGCGGGCATGTCGTGCTCGATAAACGGATATTTTAATCCGGCCTTTTTGGCGTGTTTAAAAATACGTTTAAAATCCACGATGCCTTCACCCACCGGTTTAATGGTTGCCATGTCTTTATCCAGGTCCTTGACGTGCCAAAGCGGGAAACGACCAGGGTTTTGTTCAAAAAGTGCCACGGGGTCCACACCCGCCTTGACCGCCCAGGCCAGGTCGAGTTCCATTTTGAGCAAATCAGCCGGGACCTGCGAGAGGAACACGTCATAAGGTTTTGATTCACCCACGGTTTTGAATTCCCAGTCGTGGTTGTGATAAACCAATTGCAGGCCGGCTTTTTTGCACAATTCGCCGGTCCGGGTCAAAATCGACACGGCATCCGCCACTTCTTCCGGGGTATTGGTGGGGATATTGGCGCATACTAAGTATTTGATGCCGCCTTCTGCCACTCCGTCCACCAGCTCCGACATATTTTCCTTCAGGTTTTTCATCGGCGGGAGTTTGATGGGGTTGCCTTTGTCGTCCGTCGGCAATTTTGTGCCGGGGGGCAGTTTGAACGGCGCGCCGATCACGTGGTGCGCCCGCCACTTCAGGTCCAGTTCCTGAAGCATCGCGGCAAATTCCCTGGCGGTTTTTCCATAAAAACCACCCTGCATGCTGAATGCGGATTCTATGTTTTTGTACCCCAGGTCGGCCAGTTTTTGCAGGGTGCCGCGGGTGTCCCTGTCGATGACGGACATGAGTGTAAACAATTGAACCCCAAGATCATATCGGCTTTTTCCCCACTGATCCATGCCGGACAAAGGGCCGAGGGCGAAGCTGCCCAGGGTATATGCGCCGGTTTGTTTGATAAATGCTCTGCGATTGGCCATTTTTGTAAAAATTTAGTGTGTGTGTGAGGGGCCATGTTCAGGCGGGATTGCCTCATTGTTGGCGTAAAAATAACCGGACCGGCCCCAATAACCCGGAAGGTAGCAAAAGGATTAAACGGCGGCGGCAGGGTTTTGACTGCAAACCGCCAAAAACGGGCGGTTAAAGGTGCAAAAGCGAGCGTGTTTTGCGGGTTGATGCTTGAGGTGAAAGCGGCGATTTCGCGGAAATTCACGCCGTCGTCGCTGATTTTCAGGCTGCGGTTGAGCGGTCCGCCGTTAAAACCTTCCATGGCCGTATGGATAGCGCCAACCACCGTAACGGCTTTGAAGGTTTGCGGCATTTCAAATTCGTACTGAATCCACATGTCTTCGTCCACCTTCACCGGCGGCAAAAAAGAAGCATTGTTCAAATCGCCGTCGGTCAAACCCTGCAAATTGAACGTTCCGCCGCTCGACGTGACTTTTGGTTTCAGATCCGCCGGCGACTTGTCCGCAGGCAGCAAACGACAGGCAATCACCGCCACATCGGCGTAAAAAGTGGGCAAAATACCCGTGGGTTCGCCAAGCATGCCCACGCGGGGCAGTCCGACGTTTTGAAAATTGCCGGTTGTGGCCTCGGGTTGCGGCAATTTCCCGCTGAAATGTTGGCCGCCCGCGACCGGCGTCTCCGTCCAGACGTACTTTTTCATGCCGTCTTCGGCAGGCACCCAGGGGCCGCCCGTGACCGACCAGCCGGGCGAACCGGCGATGGCCATTTCGAGCCCCATTTTGTCCGCCAGTTCGGTCGTGAACTTAAAAGCATCTTTCCAATCGGGCTTCATAAACTCCACTTTTTGGGGCACCACGAGCGGCGTGAACAGGTTGGCGTCGAAATTTTGAAAACCGCCGATGCCGACGCGCTGCATCCATTCGAGGTCTTTCCGGATGCCTGTTTTGGAGATGTTGCCATTCATCCAGTGCCACCAGACGCGGGGGCGGGCGGCGTTGGGCGGGTTTTGGAATTCGGATTGGAGCGTGTTTTGAGCCGATATCAGTAATGGCCAGGAGATGAAAAACAGGAGATGCAATAATTGGCGCATAATTTATTGTTTAGATCGACAAGGCCTTCAGCCGTACCCATGCCCACCTTTTGCATAAAAAAATGACTCGACGGGCACGTTGTTTTGTTGCAAAGCGGCGATGAACAGGATCGTGTGTTGAACTTTCACCACGTCGCCGCCTGCGGAATAAAAAAGGTGGCTACAAAGAGAAGATATCATCAAATTCCGGTATTTATCCGAATTGGGTTTAATCATGTACTTTTTGGTAAAAGGAGCGCCAAAAAGCAAAACAAACGCGATACCTTGGGCCGAATACCCGATTTATTGCTTTAAAATGGAGCTGTTCCGCAAATATTTTAGCGAATTGCAGTTGAAGGCCCTGGAAGAATCCGGCCCTAACTGGGGGGTGAACGTACACACCGTCGGGCACCACATTCACCCGCCCAACCGGGATTACCCGGATCCGGAACACCCGTCCACGCATGTATTCGAATGGGAAAAAGGGCGGCGTTTGCGGGAGTTTCAAATGGTTTATATCGCCAACGGCAGGGGGATGTACGAAGGGGGGGACAGGACGCCGGTACCCATTGTGGCCGGCACGATCATGTTGCATTTTCCGGAAGTTTGGCACCGCTACAAACCTTCGGCGGAAACGGGTTGGGAGGAGTTTTGGGTGGGTTTTGACGGCCACTTTGCGGAATATCTCATGCGGCAGGAATGTTTTGATCCCCAAAAACCCCTGATCGGCATCGGTTTTAACGCGGAATTTCTGAATGTTTTTCTGCGGCTGATCGACACGGTAAAATATGAAGGTGTGGCGTTTCGCCAGATATCATCCTGCCTCGTGATTCAGATGCTCGGATTAGTGTACGCTTCCGCTTTGATGGGGGATAAAACCAAACTCCGGCAAGAGCAGATCATTCACACGATCCGGTTTAAAATTCACGAACAATGGGAGCAAAACCTTGATTTTGAGGCTATTGCAGCAGAGCAAAACGTAGGATACGAATGGTTCAGGAAAACGTTCAGGGAGGTACTGGGCACCTCGCCCGGGCAGTATTTACTCCAGTTGAAAATGGAAAAAACCGGGCAGATGCTCCTGGAAACCTCGCTGACCATCGCCGAAATAGCCGCCAGGGCCGGTTTCGAATCCGAATTTTACTTTTCGCGGATTTTTAAAAAAAAGATGGGCTACACACCCAGCGAATACCGGAAGAAAAAATAGCCGCAACCGGCGGCTTATTCTTTCCCCTTTTTATACACCGGCACCGTGGAGCAGGGCTCTCCAAACAAAATACTTTGCGCCACCGGCTGCAGTCGCCGGGTGATTTCGAGGTAGGCGGAAGCGGGCACGGGTTTGTCGCTGCACCCTTTAACAACGATACGTTTGCCTTCAAAGGCGCTGAGGTCTAAAGCGGCTAATTTTTTTTAAAAAGCCGTTTCCACGAACATCCCGGGTGTGGTTTGGGCTATGTCGCCGGCAAACGGTGCGGCATACGTGGCCACAAGCATATACGCCCACATCGGGATGATGGCGTCGGTTGAACAAAAAACGGCGAGATTTTTTCCTTTGTACTGTTCCCAGTTATGGGTTTTGAGCGCCTCGCGGAAGTCCTTCTCTTTCAGGATCATCTCCATAAAAAGGTAATCCTTCAGGTCGAAGGGCGCAACATCGCCGGCCGGGTAAAATTCTTCCAGGTCGATGGTCACGAGTCCGCTGTTGGCGACCCGGTTGACGAGTGGTTGATCGAGTATGGTATCCATATGATCCGAAAAGTTTTACTCCGGCGCCGGGGTGAATTCTTCAATTGAAGGTGTTTCTCCCACCGAATTTTCCAGTTCTTTAAAATCCTTGGGTTTGGGCAGGTCTGCTAAACTGTTGATTCCCAGGTAGTCCATAAACTTATCGGAGGTGGAATACAACAATGGCCGGCCCGGCCCTTCACTGCGGCCGGTAATGACAACAAGTTCCTTTTCCAAAAGTTTTTGCAGGGCGTAATCACAATTGACGCCGCGGATTTCTTCCAGTTCGGGTTTGCTGACCGGTTGTTTGTACGCGACCAGCGCCAGCGTTTCGAGGGCGGCCTGGGAGAGGCGTTTTTTGGTGGTTTGTTTCAGGTGGATGGCGATGGTGTTGTGGTAGGCGCCTTTGGTCAGGAACTGATACCCACCGGCAATTTCCACCAGTTCGAAGGGAAAATCGTCCTGCCTGAACTGCTCGGCAATGGCGCCGATGGCCGCCTGAATATCGGTTTCCGGCACCTCTGTTTGCAGGGCTTCTTCCAGTACCGACCGGATGTCGGGCAGTGCTACGGCCTGCGGGGAGGCAAAAATGAGGGCTGCGATGTGCTGCTTCATGCGGCAAAGGTAACCACGGAAGCGGATTTCCGGAATTCCTCAATATTTCACCGTTATTTCCTGCAAAAGTTCATTTTTTACGCCGCGGGCCTGCATCGCGACCACGGGTTTGTCGTTTACCCAGTAAATTTTCAGGACACCGAAGTTCTTTTTGACGATCATTTCACCCACGCGGAATTTGTTGGGTTCGGTGGTGCCGCTCCGGATATGGGTCATGCCGCTCGACGTAAAATCATAAAGCGGGTAGGGGAGACCCGTCAGGTCCATTTTTGAAACCTCGGTCATGTGGCGGTCGCCGGAAAGGATGAGCAGGTTTTTGGGTTTTGTTTTGGTGATCAGTTGGAGCAGGCGTTTGCGCGCATTCGGGAAGTTGCCCCATTTTTCATGGCCGTGGTCGTCGGCAATAACCTGTACGCTGGAACAAAGGATAGTAAGGCCGGCATGGCTGTTTTTCAGTTCGTTTTCAAGCCATTTCCACTGCGCTTCTCCCAGTACGTCGCCCGTGGTGTTGGGGATGTAGCGCCGTTGTTTGCTGGGATCGGGTTGCAGGGTATCGCGGAAATAACGGGTGTCCATCACAATGACCTTGATCCGCTGGGCGCCTTTGCCGAAGGTATAGGCCTGGTAAGCGCCTTCCTGTTTGCGGAGCGGGCTGTTGTTCGGCACATCGAGGAAATCCATGAGGCATTTTTTGGCGCCTTTTTTCATGGGATAGGTTTTGCAGCCGTCGTTTATGCCGAAATCGTGGTCGTCGTAAACACCGATGATCTGGGCCCTGGCGCGAAGTTTTTTGTATTCCGGGTTGGTTTTCAGCCGTTTGTAATGCGCGGCAAGCGCTTTCATATCGCTGGTGTCGGCATAAATAATGTCGCCGAGCCAAACCCAGATATTGGGGTTGTTGGCGACCACATCGGACCACATGGTTTGGGGTTTATCCACTTTGTTGCAGGAGCCGAATGCAATCACGGCCAGGCCCATCGTCGTATCCACGGGTTTGGGTTTAAATGCTTCTTCGTCAAGCACTTCCACCAGTTCAAGGTTTGCGGGAGCGGCTTTGGGCTGCAGGACGTCTTTTTCTTTTTGGGACAAAACGGGGTGGCAAAGGCATAAGCCCCATGCAAGGGTAACAAGCAGATTTGATTTTTTCATACTGGGAAAATATGTGATGGGTCGTTCATTTCCGGAAGCGATATGGTAAACGTATGCGGCGGTGAAAATCGTACAATAGTGCCGCGTACAAATGTTTTGCCGGCATATTTGCATACCAAGGCGGGCTTCTGACGTTGAAAGTGTCGCCGAGTTTCAAAAAATAATACGCAGGCAACCCTTTCTTCCTTCATTTCGCCACTATTTTTACCAAAAATATTTACACCCGGGCATGAACACAAAAACACTAACCGCTCTTTTTTCTATTTGCCCCGTGTTGTGGGTGTGTTGTACCTACACCATCAAAGTGAAGGACGGGCATACGGCCTACGACCGCAAACAATTTTCCGTGGCGGCTCCCATGTTGGAAAAGGAGATTGGCCGAGCCAAAACCCGCACCGAAAAAGGCCGCCTGGCCTTCGAACTGGCCGAATCGTACCGCCGGACCGGCCAGGATGAAAAATCGCTCAACTGGTACAAAACCGCATACGACAACAATTTCGGACCCGAAGCGCTGAAAGGATACGCTTTTACGCTTAAAAAACTCGAACGGTACGCCGCAGCCCGCGAAGCATTTAAAAACCTGGGCATCGAAATCGGTTCGCCGTACGAATACCGCCGGGAAATCACCACTTGTGAAAGCGCCGAAAATTGGCTCCGGGAAGCGCCGGACAACGGCTGGAAAGTGGAATCCTCCACGTTCAACAGCCCTCAAAATGACTTCGCACCCGTGTTTTTTACCGACGGCCGCTTAGTATTCACCAGTGACAGGGCCATGAGTAAAAGTGAAGAATCCTACAAATGGACCGGCAACAAGTTTATGGACCTCTTTATCGTGGAGCCCGATGGAGCCAGTCCCCAGTTGTTTGATAACGGCCTGAATACCAATGGCAACGAAGGCACCGCTACCTTTGGCGACAATGGCAGGGAAGTGTTTTTTGTTCGCGCTGCAGGCGCTTATAAAGGGGACGATGCCTTTTGCAAAATTTATGTTTCCAGCCAAAACGGAGAAAGCTGGAGTGAGCCGGGCCCGCTGCCATTCCAGAAAGAAAAGGTCAATTATATGCACCCGGCGCTTTCCGCCGACGGGAATACGCTCTATTTTGCCTGCAACGACCCCGAAGGCTGGGGCGGTTACGATCTGTACTCCGTGCAGCGCAATTCCAAAAGTGAAAACGGCTGGGACAACCCCAAACTGCTGGGCCGCAATATCAATACACCCGGCAACGAACGTTTTCCAGCCATCGATGCCGATACCCTTTATTTCGCGTCGGACGGGCTGCCGGGTATGGGTGGGCTCGATGTATTTCGCACGCACAAGGCCGAACGGAACTCCTGGGTTCCGCCGGTCAACCTGAAATCGCCGGTGAACAGCGGCGCCGACGATTTTTCCTTTATCGTCGATCGACCGGCTACCCAGGGCAAACGAGCCTCCCAACCCGGCGACCTCCTCAAAGCGGGTTTTTTTACCAGCAACCGCCCGGGAGGCCGCGGAGAAGACGACATTTACCGCTTCGAACAACGGATACCCCTCCCCAAACCGCCCAAAACGGACACGACCCCGACCAAACCGCTGGTGTATAAAATGATCCTGGAAGGTTATGTGCTGGAAAAAATATATTCCAATGCGAACGACCCCAACAGCAAGGTGCTCGGGCGCAAACCGCTGAGCGGCGCATCTGTACAGGCGGACTTCGGCAGCAAAAAGAAGTGTTCGTCGTTAAGGATGATGGGTTCTTCAAAATGGAACTGGCCGAAAATACCGACTATAATTTTACCGCTACCTTAAAGGAATACCTGACCAACAAGGCGAAGTTTTCCACCAAAGGTATGGCCAAAGACCCCTCCAACCCGGTACAGGTTTTTGAAGTAGAGATCGTTTTGGACAAGATTTACCGCGACCGGGAGATCGTACTGGAAAATATTTATTACGACTACGATAAGTGGGACATCCGGCCGGATGCGGAGCCGACTCTCAACCAACTGGCGGAAGTACTGAAACAAAATCCTTCGATCCGGATTCAACTCGGCAGCCATACCGACTGCCGCGGCAACGAAGGTTATAACGAAGACTTGTCGCAAAAACGGGCGCAAAGTGCGGTTAACTACCTGATTTCCAGAGGTATTGACGCCGGGCGCCTCTCGGCTGTAGGATACGGGGAAACACAACCCGCTGAAAATTGCGCCTGCTCGCGTTGTACGGAAGCCGAACACCAGGCCAACCGGCGCACTACTTTTAAAATAGTGGAATAAAAATGGAAAAATTTGCCCCGTCAACCAACCATGTCTTGTAAACAAACGTCTTTCGTATGTTAAATCTTTCGTAAAGTTGACATGACAGAATTGTGACATTTAGAAAACGCCTAACTTTCGGATCGTAAACAAAATTCTAAAAAAAATCCAGCCATGCAAAAAAACTACTTCCTCACCCTGCTTCTCGGCCTGGTCCTGTTCCTGGCGGCTTGTAACAAAGACACTAACTTCGACTACTACTACTATTCTGCCGAGGATTATGCCCTTTTGTCACAATACCTCAACCTTCCGGAAACACCGCATGATTTTTCGCTGAAATCACCCGCCCTTTTGGAAACGTACAACTCAACGCACCCGATCCCGACATGGCTACGCTGGGGCGTGTGCTTTTTTACGATAAAAACCTGTCCAAAGACCGCACCATCTCCTGCGGCAGTTGCCACAAGCAGGAATTCGCTTTCGGCGATAACGCCGCCGTAAGTAAAGGGGTATTCGATCGTTCGGGCGAACGCAATTCCATCGCCCTGATGTCTGTCTCCAGCTTCTCCTCGCAGTACGGCGTCGACCTCAACGGCCCCGGCGGCAAACGTTTTTTCTGGGACAATCGCGCTGCCACCGCAGCCGATCAGGGACGCGGCTCTATGAACAATCCGAAAGAAATGGACATGAGTATGGAAGAAATCGTCGCCGCCGTACAGGCACAACCCTACTACGCGCCACTGTTTAAAAAAGCCTTCGACGACACTAAAATCAACGAAGACAATGTGATGCAGGCCCTCGCCGAGTTTGTCAACTCGATCGGTTCGCTCAACAGCCGCTTCGACTTTGCGGTGAAAGCCAACCAGGATAAAGGTGTTTTTGACGTGATCAATTTCCCGTTCAGTGACTTCAACCTCCAGGAAAACACAGGCAAAAGTTTGTACATGCTGCACTGCGGAAGTTGCCACGGCTTCGACCAGGTCAACGCTCCCTTGATTAATTTTACCGGGTCTCCGTTCGGCAGCGACAACGCCAGCAACGGATTGGATGCCGACCCGGCAGATAAAGGAGTGGGCGCCGTCAGCGGCCGTTCCGAAGACGACGGCACGTTTAAAATCCCCAGTCTGCGCAACGTGGCCAAAAGCGCCCCGTACATGCACGACGGCCGGTTTAATACACTGGAAGAAGTTATCGAGCACTACAACTCGGGCGTAAAGGCACACACGAACCTGAACCCCCTGCTTCGCAACGCCGACGGTTCGCCCAAACAACTCAACCTCAGCAGCGCTGACAAACAAGCGCTCATCGCATTCCTTAATACACTTACGGACGAAACGGTACTCGCCGACGTGCGATTCTCCGATCCGTTTAAACAGTAATTTTTAAGGTTGATAAGGGTTGATGAGGGTTGATAAGGGTGTTTCAGAAGTTTCTTATTCATTGAAAACTGCGTATTGATCACTGTATATTTTTCAATGTAAAATGATCATTTTCAATGACTTCTGAAATACCCTCATCAACCCTTGCTCTTTTCAGGACAACATTTTCACGGCACGTAACAACAACTGCTATGCGATCAGGTTCGTGGCTTCTCTTCCCCTGCCTTTTTTTTATTTGCAGCAATCCCGTTGCGGGGCAGATCGAAGACTTTGGGCCATCTAAATTTTTCTACTACACCCCCGGAACGGTTCACGTGCCATATTTGGCAAAGAAAAAAGACGGAGATGTTGGGATCGGCTACAATTTGGGCTCTAAAAGCACGGCTTTTGAAGCCAGGGCCGTTTACAGTCCGATCAGGTACGGAGCCGTGATGTTCAATTACTACCGGTCCGGCTCAAAATCCATTCGGACCGGCGACAAGGCCGGCACCAACTACCAATTTGCAGATATCAGTTTTGGCGTTTACCAGGAAAAAAAAGGCGGCTCCGCTAGCATCTTTGCCGGTGTGGGCCAGGGTAAATTGTACAATAATTACGGGGCGGATAAGTTCTCCCGGTTTACGGTCCGGCGCTGGTTTTTACAACCGTCGATTGCTTATCAGGGATATAATTATCGCACGGGCCTTGCCTTGCGGCTTTCCCGGCTGTATTACCCGAAAGGTGTGTCGTCGTACGATATTATCGGTCGCGAACTGGCGACCATACAAAAGATCGAAAAAGATGCGCCATTTTTTCTGCCAGAGGTGGGTTTTTTTGGCAGCATCAACATGCGTGCGATCATTATTTCCGTAAATATCACCACGATTTTTCCCGATACCGACAACCTGAATTTCTCCCGGTTCAACGTCGGCCTGATGATCCATTACGCTCTTGGAACCATCGCCGGGGACCGGGAAAAAAAGCGTTCGGAAGAGCCTGTTAATTAGAGGCAAGCCCTGTTTACTCCTTCCCTTTCAGATCACTCATTATCTTGTATGCCAGCCCGCCTATGTTTCGCGGGGCGGTATCACCCGGGCAGGTGACCTTGATGTCGTCCATAAAAACGGCGCCGCCATTTTCACCCATCGAGTTGAATAATTCCAGCGCATTGTCGGGAAACGAGCCTCCCTTTATGCTGATGGAGACCGGTTCTGCTTTATTGGGCAATACCGTCAGTTCAAAACCGACGATCTCGCAATAAGCGTCGAAGTCGAAATTTTCCAGCATGGCGCTTATTCCTTTTGCATTGATCAGCAGGTTTTTCGAGATAGCCTGGCTTTTTTTGCCGGACATGCTGGGCGCCGGGTCGGGTATACGTTTCACCCGGTATTTTTGCTCGCTGAGCAGGGTTTCTTTGCCATTTTGGACGCGAAAAACCTGGATACTGCTTCCTCCCGGCTGGGTGGGCCGCACAATATAATTGCCGTTGCTGCCCGTCAGTTCTCCCGGCCCGGTGAATCGTACGATCAACTCCCCTGCCGGCACACCTGCTGCGGCGATACGCAGCGGATTGTCCAAACCGATATAAAATACGTTCATTTTCACCGCCTGGATGGCCACGTTGCCGCTGGCAGCCGGCTCGGCGGCATCGGCGGAGCCGGGAGGGGTGGGATTGGCCTTGCCGTCGGCCGGTTTTGCCGCTTGCGGGCGCACCGTGTCTGGGGGAGAAAACAGGGTATTGGCCGGAGCCCCGGGATTTGCGGATACCAATTCCGGTGTTTTGGGATGTTCGATACCCGCTTCCGCAGGCCACCAGGAGAACAGGCTGAGGCAAAGCGGGAGCAGCAGCAGGATAAACCAGTTGGAACGCAGGGAACGTTTGGGGGTTATGCCTGCAATACGCAGTATTCTTTCGGTGAAATTACTTTTTCCGGTAGCATTCATGGTGAATTGGTTTTGATTGTGAACAAGAGAAAGTTGCAGGTCCGTCAGGGTTTGGGCATACAGGAGCGGGTTGGAAGTGTGTTTGACCACCATATCGTCGCAGCAATACTCGCGGCGGGAGCGCGCTTCCCGGGAGAGCAGCCAAAACAAAGGATGGTAAAAAAAGAAAACTTCCAGAACCAGTTGAATGAGGTTGACGAGGTAGTCGTGGCGCCGGATATGCGCCAGTTCGTGCAGCAACAACACCTCCACTTGTGTTGGAGTGAGTTGTGCGAGCAGCCCGACGGGAAACAGGATCACGGGTTTCCAGAAACCGATCGTGAGCGGTTCGTTGACATGATTTGATTCGAAAAAACCAACGGATTGCTTGATATTCAATGTTTTAGCCCAGGTATCGGCGAGATCGGTAAATGACCCGGCCGGTGCCGTCACCCCCCGCTGCCGAAGCCGGTGCGCCAGCCAGTACCCGCCCAGCAAACGCAGATAAAGTATGGATACACAAAAACACCAGGCCCAGCCGACGGCTGCGGCATGGTGTTCAAACCACCCGGCGATACCGGCCAGCATGCCGTTTACGGAGGGCTCAGGTGAGTAGGCGGCCAACCCAGCGGCAGGAACCATCGATTCCGCCGCCGGGGAATCCATGACCGTATTGTTTGTGGCGGGCAACACAAGCCGCCGGTATTCTGCGGCAAACGTGCAGACCGACCATACGGCGGCGCCAAACATGGCAGCCAGCGACAGCAGGTAAATCGTGTTGTTCAGGCGCTGCAGGCGCCAGGTGAATATCTTAAAAACGAGCCAGATCAGGGCGATTTGCCAAAATGAATGGACGACCGTCCAGCCAAGGGATTGTGCAATGGGAAGCAGGTGGTTCATAACAGGAGGAAGAAAAAAAGTTGATCAGATTCGTTCCGTTTACTTCTTTATTTGGGCGTCCAGCCATTTTTTGAGTTCCATCAGTTCTTCGGGCGGGGTTTTGTCGTTGCCGAGCGCGTGCATCATCATATCCAGCGCGGAGCCACCGAAAGCGTTGTGCAACACCTTGTCTACCAGTTGCTGTTTGACGTCGGTTTCCCGCGCAACGGCCCGGTACAGGTGGGTGCCGTCCACAACCTCCTTTTCCAGTACACCCTTTTCCATAAGTCGCTGTATCTGTTTAAGAACGGTGGTGTACCCGACGTTTTTCCCCTCCGCAATACGTTCGTGGATGGCGCGAACGGAGGTGGGTTCGAGTTCCCAAATAACTTTCAGTATCTCGAGTTCGGCTTCGGTTGGCTGGTAAACCGGTTTTTGTGACATGCGAATAGGGTGTTTTGTAAATGTCGAACAGTCATTACAACGACAAAGATGTACGACAATTGTCGTAATGGCAAATATTTTTACGACAATTGTCGTAGATAATTAAAAATTTAACATTTGGCGCCCTCCGGGCCGCATTTGGAGCGCGCGCATCCAGGAAATAACGCCGCCTGCCTCCCGGCCAGGCTCTGGTTTGCCGCCCCAAACTCATATGCAATAAAAATATATTTGTATGAATTGTTATTGCAGAGAAACCGGCACGATGGCCATGGGATATTTGTGGTATAACAAGGCGCTTTTACAAGCGGACTCTAAACCCAATTTTTATGAAACACTACTTTTTCCGGTGCTTGCTGGGGAGCCTTTTGCTTTTGGCCGGCAGTTGCAAGCGTTATTACTACGTCCCGAACACAATGTTAATTCCTGCCGTTAATAAACAACACGACGCCGCGATCAGTGGGGGCCTCAACACCGAGTTCAACGGGTATAATATACAGGCTTTTTACAGTCCGGTCAAACATGGATTGTTGACTTTTAATGAAATGAAAATCCCGGGCGATCCGGATGATTCCGACTTAAGATACCGCGGAAAGGGCCGAATCAGCGAGTTTGGCGCCGGATTCTATTTTGGAAATTACCCGTTTACAATTAGCCTGCTGGGTGGTACGGGCGGCGGTTATGCAGAACATTTTTACGGGTCAGAGGGTGTTGTCAAGGTGCGCCTGGGTTTCAGGCAGTCCTATATTCAACCCGGTTTTGCCTTGCAAACACGTGGATTTCGTTTCGGATGCGCATTAAAACAAGTCTGGCTGAATTATGATAAAGGGGCAATAGACATAGGGTTAATCAAGGGAGACGCATTGGATGAAATTCAGGAAATTGATCGAAGAAACCCCTTTCAGTTTACCGAGGCCCAGATTTCACTTGGGTTCAGGGTACGGCCGGTTACCTTCAGTGTTAACAGAGTGGTCATTTTTTCAAATCGTTTCCGGGTGCTTCCGTTTGACAACGCTACCGTTAATTTTTCAATTACGGTTGATCTGTACGAATTCTGGCGCTGGAAGGACGTCCCGCCCAAAAAAAAGAAACCGTCCCCAAGCCGGAAAACTACCCGGAAAGATTGAATAACCGGGCCAATAGCAGGGAGAACTAAAAAAGATCTTTTGATTTATTTAAATGTTTTAATCCTTATGTTTGCAACATTAATATCGGTGTCTGCATATCATGGATAGAAAAACATTTCTTAAATCGCTGGCCTTGTTGCCTTTCGCTGCATGGAATATGAAAATTCAGGATTTTCCGAAGATTATCGAACAACCTGCCTTCGCCAAGGCTACGGCGGGTAAAATGCCTGTGTTGTTTGTTGGCCACGGCAGCCCGATGAACGCGCTGGAAGACAACGCGTTTACCCAAAGTTTAAAAAAACTGGGTGAACCGTTCAAAAAAGAAGGCCGGAAACCCGCCGCAATTCTCGTGGTGTCGGCGCACTGGCTGACCCGCGGCACACAGGTGTGTATCAGCCCGAAACCGGAGACCATCCATGATTTCGGCGGTTTTCCGAAGGAATTGTTCGATGCCCAATATCCCGCGCCCGGCTCGCCGGAACTGGCCAAAGAAACCGCCAAACTCAGCGCTTTGATCCATGAATCCGACGACTGGGGCCTCGACCACGGCACCTGGACGATCCTGATGCATCTGTTCCCCGACGCCGATGTACCGGTATTCCAGATGAGCATCGACTATTACCAGCCCATGCAATATCACCTCGACTTAGCCAAACAACTCCAGTCCCTGCGCGAAAAAGGTGTACTCATCATCGGAAGCGGCAACATCGTGCACAACCTGCGCATGAGTATGGAACGCCTTCGTACCGGTGATGCGCGGCCCTACGATTGGGCTGTGGAATTTGATACCTGGGTGAATGAAAAAATCGCCGGCCGCGACTTCCAAAGCCTGGTGACTTACGAAAAAGCGGGTAAACCGGGCAAACTCTCCGTACCGACGACAGACCACTACATTCCGATGTTGTACAGCCTCGGTTTGGCTGACGACAAGGAAGAAATCAAGCAGGCGTATGAAGAAGTAACAATGGGTGGGATCAGTATGCGGACGTTTCAGGTGGGGGTGAAATTTGAGAAAAATTTGTTTTGTCAGGAGTAAAAAGCAGACTATCTTTGAAATCTAAAATTCAACAATCATGGCAACTAATAAAGGTAATGGTGTCAGAAAAGGTGCGGTGAAGAGTCGAACCCAGATTTTGAATCGTGTCACCGGGAATTATATTAAACGGGATGCAGAGACAGGAAAGTTTATCGCAGTCAAACAGGACGGCAAGCCATTCAAGGGCGTTCGAAGAGAAAAAGCCGGGGTAATTACAAACCCCAGTATTAGCAAAGAAACGGCTCGAAAAGCGGAACAAGCGATTATTCATTACAACCAAAAGCGTTTAACCAAGTCGAAGTAAATGGCTTCTGAAAAACCCTATGAAAAAAATGTGTTTATAAATTGCCCTTTTGATGATGAGTATAATGAGATTTTTAGGGCAATTTTGTTTACAGTTCACAGATGCGGTTTTGTGTTGCGCTGCGCAAAAGAATTCGGAGATTCCGACCAAATTCGCATTAACAAAATTTTTGACCTTATCGCTAACTCGCAGTATGCAATTCACGACTTGTCTCGTGTTACACTGAAATCCCTTAATGATTTACCCCGGTTCAATATGCCATTAGAATTGGGAATATTTATTGGCTGCATCAGATTTGGAAGCAAGAAACACAGGAACAAAAAATACCTGATTTTAGAGAGTGAAGATTTTAGGTTCAAAAGATTCATATCGGACTTGTCTGGGCAAGATATCCAATCACATGATGACAACCCTGAGCTTGCTATCAGACGTGTTCGTGATTGGCTAAGTGGTAAAACAGGTGCTATTCCCAGCGCAAGTAATGTATGGAAAGAGTTGCAGGAATTTATTGATGCACTTCCGGAATTATGCGAACCGTATGGATGGATACCGAATGAATTGACTTTTGGGGAATTTTCATCGCTGACTGACGTATGGATTTCGAATAACCTACCCCAATGGGAAGATTAATGGTTACTTAATCTTCATGCGAATCGTCGTTTCCTGCCATTTCCGCAAAGTATGCCCCCACCTTCCCCGCCGCCACTTTCCCCACCAGTTTTTCCACCTCCTCCGCTGCCGCCTCGCGCACACGCGCTGCCGAGCCAAAATGTTGCAACAGCTTTTCCGCCGTTTTGGCCCCGATACCGGGTATCTCCGTCAGTTCGGTTTTGATAAAATTTTTGCTGCGCTGGTTGCGGTGGAACGTGATGCCGAATCGGTGCGCTTCGTTGCGCGCCTGCTGGATGAGTTTGAGCGATTCCGATTTTTTGTTGATGAGCGCCGGCACCGGGTCGTCGGGAAAAAAGATCTCTTCGAGTCGTTTGGCGATGCCAACGACGGTCATTTTGCCTTCCAGGTCCAATGCGCGCAGACTTTTCATAGCGGCGCCAAGTTGCCCTTTGCCTCCGTCGATGATCACCAGTTGGGGCAATCCCTGACCTTCCGCCAGCAGGCGTTTGTAGCGGCGGAACACCACTTCCTCCATCGAAGCGAAATCGTTGGGGCCTTCCACCGATTTTACGTTGTAGTGCCGGTAGTCGCGTTTGGCGGGTTTGGCATTTTTAAACACCACACAACTCGATACGGGATTGGTGCCCTGCAGGTTGGAGTTGTCGAAACACTCGATCCAGAGCGGCGCTTCTTCCATGTGCAGGTCGGCCTGAAGGGTGCGCAGTATCCGCTCGGCATGGGTTTGTTTGCCCGTCTGGCTGGCGGCCTGTTTCTTTTTCTGAAGCAGGTGGTACTGCACGTTTTTTCCCGAAAGTTCGAGCAGTTTTTCTTGTCGCCGATTTTGGGGACGGTCACAATCAAGGTATGGCGGACTTCCGAGTCCGCCGTGCCGCGCCGGTTCGGGCTCGGCGGACTTGGAAGTCCGCCGTACATCGGGTTCAGCGGACTTGGAAGTCCGCCGTACATCGGGTTCAGCGGACTTGGAAGTCCGCCGTACATCGGGCTCGGCGGACTCGGAAGTCCGCTGTACATCGGGTAGCAGTACGTTGAACGGTACGATGATCTCGCGGGTGATGCTGTTGAATTTTTCCCGCAAAGACTGGATGGCGAATGTGAGCAGGGTCTCCCGGTCTTCGTCTAAGTTTTTGGTCAGCGTGAGCGTGTAAGTATGGATAATGGCGCCGTTGACCACCTTGAGGAAATTGACAAAAGCCTCTTTTTCATCGTCGGCGATGGCGAATACATCCACGTCCCTGATCGCGGGGTTCACCACCGTACTTTTACCCTGGTAATCCTCGAACAGCGCGAGTTTTTCTTTCATGAGTTGCGCCTGTTCAAACTGCATGTTTTCCGCCAGGCGCTGCATTTCCTCCTTCAGGTGGTTTTTCACCGCCGCAAAATTGCCCTTGAGCATGTTTTTGATCTGCTCGATCTTGCGGTTGTACGCTTCTTCGGTTTCAAACCCGACACAGGGCGCCGCACAGTTTTTAATGTGGTATTCCAGGCAAGGCTTAAACTTCTGTTTATCAATGTTTTCCCGTGAAAGAAACAGCGCGCAGGTGCGCAACTGGAACAGTTTCCGGATGAGTTCCGCTACCTGTTCCACCCGGAATTTCTGCAGGTAAGGACCAAAATAGGTGGAGCCGTCGCGGATGGGTTTACGCGTCAGGAACACCCGCGGGAAACGTTCGTTTTTGACGCAGATATAAACGAGCGGCGACTTTTCGTCTTTCAGCATCACGTTGTAACGCGGCTGATGTTTTTTGATGAGCGAGTTTTCCAGCAGCAACGCGTCGTGCTCCGTCTCGACGAGGGTAAATTCGATGTGATGCGCGTGTCGCACCAGCACCTTGGTTTTGGCCAGCTGGTACTTTTTGTCGCCGAAATAGTTCGACAGCCGGTTCCGCAGGTTTTTGGCCTTGCCGACGTACAGGATAATTCCGCCGGCATCGATAAACTTGTAGATGCCGGGATCGGTGGGGATAGTTGGAGAAAATTCCTTGAATTGCTCGTTGGTCATCGGGCACAAAAATAACGGGCAGTAGCAGTAGGCAGTAGCAGTTGGCAGGAAATATATCAGTGGGCGGTAGCACTGCCACTGCCACTGCCAACTGCTACTGCCACTGCCAACTGCTACTACTGCCACTGCCACTGCACACTGCCATCAATTCAACTTAAACTGCACGGTCACCCCCGCATTGATCGTTGTGATCGGGAAGGACTGCGAAGTTTTCGGCACCGTTTTCCGGTAGTCGGTGAACAGGCGCAGCGACAGGCGTTTGTTCAGGGCGTATTCCACGGAAGGGTTCAGGCTTATGGTGCGCGCACCGCGAGTGGGAACGGCTTCTTCCAACTGATCGAGGCGGTGGTTGACGGTGATGTCGTCGCGTACCTCGAAGTCGAATTTGAAGTTCATGTCATTGGCCTGCTGGCCGGTATTGCCACCTGCCGGTGTGGGTGGTTTGGTGCCGGGCGTCGTGTTGTTTTTCGACTTGTTTTTCGATTTTTTGGCCTTTTTGCCGGTCAGGAAGCCGATGTTGACGTTTTTCAGGCGATACCCGAAGCCGGCGGAATAACCCGACGAGCGGGTTTCAGCCAGTTGATAGTCGATAAACGACATCGCCAAAGTGCGGCTTTTTTTGAAATCGAATTTGAACGTCATGTCATTTTTCAACTTCACATCCATACCGAACAAGGGCGCCATTTGTTCGTTGATCACCACCTGCGGTATCTCGAAACGGGCGATGTAGTTGGAATTCAACTGATCGATCGTATTGGGCGTCTGCGGGTCGTAAAAAATGTCGGTGTTGTAAGAATTCACCGTCAGGGTGCTTTTGTACCCGTGGGAAATCTGGATGCTGGAGAAAATTTTGCTCAGGTTGCCGACTTTTGAAAGGCCGTTGTAGTTCAGTTTCCAGTTGGGCGCCGGCCTGGTTTTAAAAAGGTCCAGGCTCACGTTATTCGGGTCGGATTCCGTATACGCCGCTACAAAGGAGGGAATCAACACCTGTTGCTGTATACGGCCGTAACCTTTGGTAAAGCCCTGGTCCACGTCGTGCGGGTCGGTGACGCCGATATCCACGCCGAGGCGTTGGGAAATGATGGGCCGGTACGACTGGTAGCGGGCAAAAAGTCCGTTGATGTCGTTGTTAAACAGCGTTTTAATCGACAAATACGACACGGTGAAACTACCGATATCGCGTTGTGCGCGGTGTTCGAACTGAACTTCGGTGGGGTCGAGCAGCGTATTCTGATCTTTAAAAAGTTCCGTGCTGTTGCGGGTATACTGGCGGTTGGCGGTCAGTTCCACGCGGAAATCGCGGAAAGGCTCCAGGGTAACGCCGATGTCGATGTTTTGTGTGTAGTTGCGCATCACCTGCTGGTTCAGTTCCGGGCGGTGGGTGATCCATCCGTTGGCAGCGGCTTCGTCGAGCCAGCCGGGGTCCGGTTGCGAGCCCAGTACAAATGCCCAGCCCGGTGCATTAAACCCTTCACTCAGGCCCATCAGTTTGGGTTCGGGGGTAAAACCCGGTACCACGGTGCCGTAGGTCTCACTGTAGGTAACCCGCGCCCGGCGAATGAGCATCAGCGGGCGGAGGGCGATCCGTTCGGCCTGCGAAGTTTCGCGGTCTTTGTCTTTCTTTTTATCTTTTTTGTCCTTTCCTCCCGATTTGTAGTCGCTGCCGCCCGCAGCGGCATTGCCGTTTTTGTCACCTCCTGCGGGGTTGTCGGTGCCGCCGCCGGGTTGATCCCGATTGCGCCGGGCGCTGCGTGTATCGGCATTTTTTCCGTCTTTTCCTCCGGGGCCTGTACCCGGGCTGTTTTTGTCACCGCCGGGAGCGCCGGTATTGCCGGGGTCATCGCCACAGCTGCTGTCGTCTTTGTTGTTTTTCTTATTCCGACTGCCCGGTTTGGCGGGTTTGTTGAGTTTGCCCAGGTATTTGCTTTTGTCGTAGAGTTTGGTAAAATCCAGGTCTCCGTTGATCTGCCGCACGTTGTTGTTCTGAATGACGTTGCCGAGATTGCGCGAATTGACCACGTTTGCAAATGCGCCGGCGTCCATATTTTGCAATTTGAGCGATTGTGCCGTCCAGGTATAACCCGCTGTATACGTGGCTTTTACCGTGATAAAATCCATATACGGCAGCAACTTGAGCGGCAGCGTCCAGTTCAAACTGGCGTTGTGCATGAAATTTTTGGGCCGGCCGAGATTTTTGATACTCGACCAGATGGAGTCGCGGCGTTCCTGCTTGGTGTAGGCGGAGCCGTCGGGTTTGTACTGATAAGGTTCGTCGATGATGCTGCGGGCCGATGCGTCGTAGTTGAAACGGAGTGAGCGCGTGATATCCCAGCCGAGGTCGTAGTTGCGGTCCCAGGTAAAGCGGCGGTTGTAATAGGTATCGCGCGAGGGGTCGTCGGAATCCACAAAACGCCAGGTCGTCACACCTACCCAGCGTTCCATATTGGTATTAAAACCGTAGGTGTTGGGGATGGGGTTGAAGTTGAATTCCTTGATAAATTTCAGGAACTTGTCATTTTTGATCAGGTTTTTAAACGGCTCGATGGGTTTGAGGCCCGTGGCGTACTGGTAGTCGAGCGCGCCTTTGTATTGATTCTGTTGATCATTGACAATGAACGGGTTGCGTTTCTTTTGCTGATTAAAGGCATAGGTAACGCTGAAGTTTTCAATGTTCCAGGGCCAGGGTTTTTTATTGCCCTTGCGTTCCTTGCGCACATTGGTAAAGTTATAACCACGTACCACGGTTACATCCTGCGCGACTTTTTTGATCTCGTCGCGTTTTACCGGGTCGACTTCTTCCCGGATTTTGTCTTTGAGTTTGATATCCAGGTCGTACGGGTCGTATTCCGGGTTTTTGGTAATGTTGGAGTATTGGGCATAAAACGGCACCTTGATACCCGTTTTTTCGGGCAGCAACTTGCCCAGTTCGAGGTTGGTGGAAATATCGTATTGAATGATCTCTTCCCGCTGACGCTGAATCAGTTTTTGCTCGATACCGCCCCACCCGATGCTGCTGTACGTACCGGCTAGGGAAAGATTGCCAAAGTCGGCTAATTTGAGGTCCACACGCGCCTGCCCGGCGTAGCCGGCCTGCTCGTTGAAGCCGTTGAGGCGCATTTCGTTGACCCACACTTCCACGCAGTGCCGGTTCGACTGGTTGTTGCTTTCGTCCACGTTGCGCACACCCACCATCGCGCCTTTTACGTAACCTAAGTTCGGGTTGCCCACCACTTTTACCTTGCCGCGGGCATTGCCGGGGTCGGTGATCTCGAACGGCACGTCGAGTGGCCAGTTCGCCTGCGCATTGCGCTGCTTTTTTACTTCCGTCAGCAATTCAAGCGGGAAATCGAAGCTGTTCTCCGGCCGCCAGACTTCCTCCTTGTAGGCGCGGCTGTCCGGGTTGCCGTTCAGGTTATCGACGTTGGAAGGCGTCAGGGGAAGTTCATATTCGTAGTAGTTGCGCACATAATCGGAGCCGAGTCGAATAAACACCTTGAGGTCGGTTGAGTCAAATGGGCTGTTCACCGGATCGACCTGTTCGGCGTGAACGAACATTTTCAGGCGTTTGAACTGGCGCAGGTCCATATTCAAACTTTTAAAAATGGCGCGGGCGTCGCAGTATTGCAAGCTGCAAATAGTCATCGCAAGCGATTGTTCGTTCTGGAGCACATCGGGGAAAGCGCCGACCGATTGTTCGCGCGAAATGCCGTACGGGATCGTGTAGTTAAACGGTGTACGCGCGGCGTTTTCTTCGATACTCACGGCGTTTACGTCGAATGCGACGGCATTCCAGGGAGAATCGTACGCTTTGCAGGACAGGGTATTTTGTGTAAAACGGCGCCACTGGTTGCGGCCGAGTTCGAGTGTGGCAAAACGGAAGGTGGTTTGTTCGGTGAATTCCTTCCAGAACATCCGGATAAAACGTACGGAACGGAAATCCTGGATTCCGTTGACGGTTTCCCGCGTTTTGAGGTCGAGTGGCACCTTGAAGCGGTACCAGATGTATTGCGGGCCGCCGGCTTCCTTGCGGAAAACGATGGTGTCGGTGACGAGGTCGCGAATCTGCGGATCGTTGATATCCAGCACTTCCTGCCCCCCGTCGATGGTTTTTACAAGTGGGATCTTGTAGCGGAAGTACGCTTCACTTTCGTTGAGCGAGTTATCGCGGTTGAGGTCTTCCGCATCCGGCAGGTTGGTGGCCGAAGGGTTGAGGTTGTCGGTGTTGTTCACCGGCGAGTTGCCCTGCTGGTTGTTGAAGCGGCGGTAGCGTTGCAACAGACCCGGCTGGGTGGCGTCGAACTGCGGGTCGCGGAAATAGATAAAGTTGTCGTTGGACGGGTCGGCGAGCAGGGCCGTTTTTGCGTTGTTGGACAGCGTCGAGTTATTAATATTATTGACCCAATTGCTGAAAAATTGCGTTTCACCGGCGTCGTTGAGGCCGTCGAGGCCGATGTCCAGCAACACCCGTTTGGCGGGATCGTTGTCGAAGGCGTTGACGACCGGGGGAAGTACGGGCACCCGCCCCCAGGGGGTGGAGGCGGTGGTTCCGGTGCCCTGTCCGGTAGGGACGGCATTTTCAAAAAACTGCCGCGAATCGCGCATAATATCTTCGGAAAGGGTACCCAGGTCAATGTACATCGTTCCCTCGTCCGTTACATTACCGGGGTCATCGGCTTTGTCCATGTACGGATTGAGCATCCAGAATTCCACAAATTCGATGTTGGCGGCTTCAAAGTCGTTGGTATTGAGTCCGCGCATGATACCTGCCCAGCGGGTTTCGGGCAGGTTCAACTTGCCGTCGGTTGTAAAACCTTTGGAAAGAAGGCCGCCGTTGTAGCCATCGGGCAATTCGAAGTTGTAGGGGCCGCGTTCGCGCGGGAAGATGGTTACGTCGAACGAGCGCAGGTTGGATTGTTCGAGCGGCGTCAACTGCCGGTTGGGGAAAATGTCCTGAAACTGGATCAGGCGGGTATATGGATTGGCCGCGTCGATGCCGTCGCGGGCGCTGGGGTCGGCGATAAACCAGGACATGCCGGCGCGGTTGGCATTGCGCGCCAGGAGAAAGGCGCTGTCTAAAGATGCGCTGGCTTCGGGGAACAGGTCCTCGTCGCCCTGCGGCGTGGAAGCGATCACCCAGGAGTTGGCGGGGTTGGCCAGCGGCAGGTTGGCTGTGCTGCCTTCAAAATCGTCGATGTAGGCGATACCGCCGGAATCTTCTCCCTGGTTGATGGCGCGGTTGTGGCCCGGGCGCAAGGCGGCGATTTCCGCCTGGGCGGTGATGCTGGAGGGTTCTTTGGTCGAGATCAGCGGCAGTTTGTCGACTAATTTGGTGAGCCAGGGCGCATCCTTGGAGATGTTAAAATCCAGCCCGTACACCTTGTTGTTGATGGGGTCGTCGCCAAAGTTGATCTTTTGTGTGAGCGGCCGTTCGAACAGGTTCATAAACGTGGCGCCGATGTTGATGTCCTTGTTCAACTCGTAATCGAGTCGTGCGCCGAGCATGGTGCGGCTCTGGAAACCGAACAGGGTATTGTCCTCAAAACTCACGTTTACATTTTGGCCC
This sequence comes from Lewinellaceae bacterium, assembly GCA_016713985.1. Classification (GTDB taxonomy): domain Bacteria; phylum Bacteroidota; class Bacteroidia; order Chitinophagales; family Saprospiraceae; genus M3007. The sequence goes on from JADJOD010000018.1 coordinate 82,826, forward strand.
GATTGCAGGATGGCGTCGTTCAGGATTTTTACTTTACCGATGTTGTAGTCCACCTGGTAATCCTGCCCTTCGATCAATTGCCGCCCGCCGGCGCTCACGCGCACGGAGCCCTGCGGCAAATTGAAGGTGCCGAGTGATATTTCCGACGAAGTACTCGATTTATAGGAACCCTTGAGCGTGAAGCGGTTAAGTTGCTGGAACTCCCGGGCCCGGAACAACGTGGAGTCGTACAGTTGCGAGTACACATATTTGGCGCGGGTAACGCTGTCCATACCCACACTGTCCATCGTCTGATTCAAAAACGAACCGAAGGGCTCCAGCACCGGGAACATGATACGCCCCGTTCGCAGGTTGATCGTCAGCCCCGGCACAAAGTCGAAAATACCATCCGCCCCGGGGTCGCCCTGCAGGTTGAGGTTGTCGAGGTTGAACACCTGGAGCAGGGGTTTGGCCCGCAGTTGATCGGGGAAGTCCGTGCCGTTGAGGAATCGTTTCTGTCCTTTACCCGGATCTTCGTAAAACACGTCGAAACGAAACTCGGTGGGGTCCACGTTGGCAGAGCCCACGGCGTAGACGTTTTTCATCATCAGGTCCCAGATGGGGAACTTGACATTGGCCGTGGTGCTTTTCAACATCTTGAGAAACAACACGTTCTGATTCAGCGAGTCGCCGTTGGGCACGTCGCTGGTGAATTCGCCGATTTTGTGCGGCAAGCCGTTGTAGGTATATTCCACGGCAACACCCACCACCTGGTCGGGCTGCACGTTGAGGTTGATGCTGACAAAACCGAGTTGTTCGTTGTAAGTATATTCGGAAGACGACAACAGGCGGGCGCGTACTTTTTCAAAGTCGCGGATTTGTTTTAACTGGAACTGATTGGTCAGCCGGCTGACCACCTGGTCCGAAAAACGGAACGCCGAGTCGGCGGCCAGTTCGGACAGGATTTCCGGGTAAATTCTGTTGTTGGCGTTGTCCGGCAATCCGTTGCCCTTGTTGTCCACGGCGGGCGGGAACGGAATCGAATAATCGGGGCGGGTGGGGTCGTCGGGCGGCGGCGGGCCGGTCAGAAACGGCTTGGGCTCCGCAAGGTCCATCAGCGTCACCACGTCGCGTACGTTTTCCGTTGCGAGGCGGTCGTTGGTGATCCAGACCTCCATCCGGGTGATGGTAAATTGCGAGAGAGGCACGGGCAGGCACTTCAGCGAAGGTTCAAATTCGCCCCGGTTCCAGTGGCTCAGGAAAAAGTGGCGGTTTTCGTCGTATTCGTCGATCGGCCGTTCGAAGGTTTGTACCTGCGAGCCGCCCTGCACGGTAAGGCTTTGTTGTTTCGAACGCTGCTGCGCGGCCAGCAAAGTGGCGCGCAGGTGGCCGAATTTTAGTTCCGTTTTGACGCCGAAGAGGTTTTGCGCACCTTTGATCAGGTTGGAACGCAGGGGCATGGACACGTTGCCCGCCTCGATATTTTGTATGATCTCGTCTTCCGAAAAACCCTTCGTGTCGTAGTGCAACTTCATCTGGTTGTCGAAGTCGAAGGTCGCCTGGGTATTGTAGTTGAAGTTGAGGTTGAGTTTTTCACCGATTTTGCCGGCTGCGCTCATGTTGATATCCATGTCGAAGTCGAAATTGCCGGTGCGTTGCTGGCGAAGCGTGAGGATGGGGTTTTGTATTTTCTGGTAATTAAAACCGAACGTGAGGTTGATATTGCCCTGCGGCTTGATATCCACGGTGGTGCCGCCAAAAAGCCGGTCGATCAGCGAAGTTTTTACGTTAAACTTGGCAATCGGGTCTTCGATGCCGCTCGAACTTCTGTCGCCGGTCACCGTGACCCCTTGCAGGCGGTCGAAATATTCCTGTTGCTGTTTGCGGTCGCGCCAGGCCACGTATTCATTGAAGGTCATGTACGTGGGCGGGCGGTAAAAATCATCGCCGATTTTTTCGGTGATGATGTACATATTGGTGGCCGGGTCGTATTCTACCTGCTGATCGCTCACCTTGGGGTCATTGAGGTCGATCTGGTTGGGATTCCCGTTGATAAAATCGCCGAAACGCTCCTGCAAGGGAGGGTTGGTATCCGGAGGTGCGAGCAAGTCTGCGGGGGGGGCGAGGGGGGTATCGCGATCGTCGCTTTTGATCGACTGAGGATATTCGACTGCTATAGCCGGCTTTTTTACGGGAAAAAAAATCGTCACGACGCTCTCGCGGACACTTTCAGGATAGGTAAAAGCATACAGCGTTACGAGCGAAAACAGGCCGGCAAGCGCAAGAAGGGTGTTCTTCTTCGTCATTTTAAAAAAAGCAGGTATGGATTTGTTCGTTGGTTGATTATCAAAACTGGACATTGACGCCTCGGAATGAAAAAGGGTTGCCTGAAATAGTGGCGTGGCTGCGGATGTTTTATCTGAACGAAATGATCGTTGCGCCGGGGTTTCGGATCAAGTTTCCGGCGCCTTGGTCAGGCGGCCAAAGCTTTGAGCGCCAGTTTGATCAGGTCCTCCACCCGGGCGGCAGCCGGATGGTCTTTCAAAACCTGGTTGAGGGCTTTTTGTACGGCTATCCGGTTGAATCCCAATGAAATAAGTGCGGAAAGGGCTTCTTCCCGCATGTGGTTGTCGATGGATGGCAACAGGATGCCGCCGCCTTCCGGGGCTTCCTTGGCGAGCCTGGTTTTCAGGTCAAGGATGATCTGTTTGGCGGTTTTGGCCCCGATGCCCCTCACCTTTTGCAAAATATGCGCCTGCTCGCCGATCACGGCGGCACGGACTTCATCCACCGTCATGGAAGACAGGATGAGTTGGGCGGTTGTGGCGCCCACGCCGGTCACGCCGATCAGTTGCACGAACATATTCCGTTCCGTCTGAGTGGCAAACCCAAACAGCGTGTGCGCGTCTTCCCGCACGATGAGGTGGGTGTAGATCAGGGTGCGGTCTTTTCCCTCGATGGCGGTATAGGTGCTGAGCAGAATGTTCACATGAAAGCCTATTCCGTTGACTTCCAGCGTGATAAAGGCTGGGCTGCGGAAAGTGATCTCTCCTTTCAGGTATGCGTACATGGGGCGAAGGTAGGAAGGATGTCAAAAATTATCGGGACTCGTTCACTTGCCGCCCCGTTTTTTTCAGTTTGGAGGCGGTGGTGAGGCCGACAATGCGTTTTTTCTCCGATCCTTTTGCGTCGAGGAAAACAAGGGTGGGGTAGGCGCCGACGTCGAATTGCCGGGCCAATGCCACACCCTCGCCTTTTTCGGCGTTGATCTTCAGGTTGAGAAACGCCCCGTTGAAGTAGGAAGCCACCTGCCCGTCTTTAAAAACATCGCGGTCCAGTACCCGGCAAGGGCCGCACCAATCGGTATAAAAGTCGATAAATACCGGCAGTCCGGCGTTTCGCGCACTGTCGATGCGACTCGAAAAATCAGTTTTGAAAAACCGGATTTCGCTTCCGGGCGTTTGAACGTCCTTTCGCCAGGGGGAAGAAACCGCGATGCTGTATCCGCAGGAACAGGCGCTGGCAAGCAGCAGAAATGCAGTGGCGGCCTGTAGAAAAATGGAAACCGGTGTTGATTGGCGCATGTTGGCTGATCTTTTATAAACCCGTTTATGTTGCCGGGTTCACAGAAGATGCAAATTCATGCGCCGGAGTTGTCCGGCTTTCCGCGCGGGCCTAATTTTTTACCATCTTCTCCACCTGCACCGTATCGTTCCACCGGATTTTGACGTAATAAACGCCTGTTGCCCAATTGGAAACATCCAGCATTTCGATTCCTCCGGTCAGGCGTGTACGGGTGATGCTTTTCCCCTGATTATCAAACACTTCTATCAATGCATCGGCCATTTTAACCGACCGTATGGCGATCTTGTCCCATGCGGGATTGGGGAATATTTCCACCCGGAGTTCCAACGCCGGCTCTTTTTGGCCGACGATCATTTCGCAGGGTGTACAATCGGAATTGGAATAACAATTCAGCCGGGCGCCGTTTTCAAAAAACTCGTACCTCGGGATCAGGCCGTGTGTGTTGCCAACTCCTTCGATCAGGTAAACGGGGGTCAAAATCCCGTTGCTGAAATGCAGCAGGTAGCGGTTGCGCGGTTTTCCGCAGATTTCAACGGTGTCGATTTGTTCCACAGTGATGATATTGCCGGACGAATAGTAGGTCTGGACGGTATCACCGGGGTGAATATCAAAACTGTACAAAAAAGTTTCCACCGTATCTGCCGGGAAAATAATCCGGATTTCTTTGTTGGCCGTCTCTCTGATAGCGCCCCGATAACCGCCAAAATAGAATTTGGGACTCATCGGCCCGGAGCCGTATTGGGCAAACCCCAGTACATTCAGTTTGAAATACGAGATGGAATTGATCACCGTGTCCCCGTCGACCGTATATTGATAGTCTTCCGTATAAACGCCCTGGCTGCCGCCGCCTGACGAGCCATCGTAATAAACTTCGCGCCAGATGCTTCCGGCGAATTCAAAAGGGGTGTAGGGCAACTGACCGAACAGAGAAATGGAAAGACATAAGAACAGAAGCAGGCTTGAGTGTTTCATTGGCAGCAGTTTGTTTGGATGTTGCATGGTGTGTCAACCAAACAAAGGTGTTCCAAATTTACCCTTAAACCAACCGTCCAGGGGGGCATGATTTGACAAATTTTCACAAATCGGGCAGTAAATTGCCATCTTCAGGCGGGCAATAAAGTCTCGCTTGTAATGCCACAGCGGAGAAATACCGCCTATGTCGTGGTCGTTTTTTTCTTTTTTGTCTTCAGTACTCCGTTTCCACCCGCCTTCCCTGTTCTTATTAAACCGATCGCGAATTCCAGCACCTCGTCCATTCTGTCCACGTAGGTGAAAGACAGCCCTTTAATGTATTCCTGTTCGATCTCTTCGACGTGTTTCCGGTTGTCCTTGCAAAGGATCACCTCACGAATGCCGGCGCGTTTGGCGGCCAATATTTTCTCCTTTATGCCTCCCACCGGCAGAACTTTGCCGCGCAGGGTGATTTCACCCGTCATCGCCAGGTAAGATTTCAGGGGTTTGCGGGTAAAAGCCGAGGTAATGGCGGTCAGCATGGTGACACCTGCCGAAGGGCCGTCTTTCGGGATAGCGCCTTCCGGGATGTGCACGTGTATGTCGTTTTTGTCAAAAGCGTCGGGTTCGATGCCCAGTTCTTCGGCGTGCGCCTTGATGTAACTCAGGGCCGTACTGGCGCTTTCCTTCATCACGTCGCCGAGGTTGCCCGTCATTTGCAAGCGGCCAGCGCCTTTGTGCAGGCTGACTTCGATGAACAGGATTTCGCCGCCCACCTGCGTCCAGGCTAAGCCGATGGCTACGCCGGGAGCCTGTTGTTCCTGGTATACTTCGGCGTCAAACTTGGTCGGACCGAGGATGCTGTGGAGGTGTTCCGGCTTCACGGTCATCTCGTAGGGTTCTTCCATGGCGACACGTTTGGCGACGTAGCGCATCACGGAACCAACTTCCCGGTTGAGGTTGCGCACGCCACTTTCGGCCGTATAACTGCGGACGATATTCACAAGGGTTTTATCGCCTATTTTCACCTGGTTGGGTTTCAGGCCGTGTTCTTTGCGTTGTTCGGGGATAAGGTGGCGCCTGGCGATCTGCACCTTTTCTTCCAGCGAATAACCGGCGATTTCGATGATCTCCATACGGTCGAGCAGCGCCGGCTGAATGGTTGACAACGAGTTGGCCGTGGCGATAAACAACACCTTGGAGAGGTCGTATTCGAGTTCTAAATAATTGTCGTAAAAAGTTGTATTTTGCTCGGGATCAAGCACTTCTAACAGCGCGGAAGAGGGGTCGCCGCGAAAATCCTTGCCCACCTTATCGATCTCGTCGAGGATAAATACGGGGTTGCCCGCTTTCGCTTTTTTCAGGGACTGCACAATACGGCCGGGCATGGCGCCGATGTAGGTTTTGCGGTGCCCGCGTATTTCCGCTTCGTCGTGCAGGCCGCCGAGGCTCATCCGCACGTATTTGCGCTTGAGCGCCCGCGCAATGCTGTTGCCTAAGGAAGTTTTGCCGACGCCCGGAGGTCCCACAAGGCAAAGAATGGGCGCTTTCATGTCGCCTTTCAACTTCAGTACCGCCAGGTGTTCGAGGATGCGCTCTTTTACTTTTTTCAGGCCGTAGTGGTCTTTGTCCAATACTTCTTTTACCCGCCGGAGGTCAAAATTGTCTTTGGTAAAATCCAGCCAGGGCAGGTCGAGCAGGGTTTCTAAATAATTCAATCCGATGGCGTATTCGGCTACCTGCGGATTCACCCGGCGCAGTTTGTTGATCTCGCGGGCGAAGGTTTCCTGCACGTTTTTGGGCCATTTTTTCTTGGTTGCCTTGCGGATCAGGTCGTTGATCTCTTCTTCCTGGGGGTTCTGCCCGAGCTCTTCCTGTATGGTTTTCAATTGCTGGCTGAGGAAGTAGTCGCGTTGTTGTTTTTCGATATCCGTACGCACTTTTGCTTCGATCTGGTCTTTCAGTTCGAGCAATTGCAGTTCGGCATCCATGTGGTGCAGGATGGCGCTCGCTTTTTCCTTCAGGTTATTAATTTCCAGGACGTCCTGTTTTTCGTGGACCTTGATTCCGAGGTTGGATGCGATAAAATTCAGCAGGAAATTGTCATTGTTGATATTTTTCAACATCACCACGGCTTCCGAAGGTATTTGCGGGGACAATTCGATGATCTGCTTGGCGGCGTCGCGAACACTGCTGATGAGTGCGCGGAATTCCAGTTTGTTTTTGGGCTGCTCGTATTCGATCGTGCTGATCTGGCCGATCATGTAGGGGTCTTCACTCAACATCTCGTCGAGGTGAAAACGTTTGCGCCCCTGCAGTATGGCGGTTGTGGAACCGTCGGGCATTTTCAGCAATTTCAGGATACGGGCGATTGTTCCGATCCGGTACAGGTCGCGGGTCGCGGGGTTCTCAATTTTAACATCTTTTTGAGAAAGCACGCCGATATACCGGTTGTCTTCATAGGCGCGTTGTACGGCGCGGATACTTTTGTCACGGCCTACCGTGATCGGCGTGACAATTCCGGGGTATAATACGGTATTTTTCAGGGGCAAAACGGGCAAGGTATCGGGAAACACCTCTCCCTGTTTCGCCTCGTCATCGTCTTCCAAGGAAAAAAGCGGCACAAAGTCGGGTTCGTCGTCCGACTGTTGTGGCATCAACCAATTTTCAAACATACTCATAGTCAGGAGGTTGCATGTTGTCTGCCGGAGGGCAGTGTTTTCGGGGTGAATTTGATTAATTGTAAAAGACAAGAAAAAAGTATTGTAGCGGCTATTTTCCCTGCAAACATTCGGATTATCGGGGAATAATTCATGAAAAATGATATTTATGTCAAACTGACAGCAAAAATGCTACACGTTCAGCCGCCAGCAAATAGTCAAATAGTTTGCCACGGACAAAATAAGACTGTTTTGGCATGGATGGACAAAAGATTGCGACAAAAAGACAGGCGAGGGCAAAAACAAACGGCTGCCTTCACCATGGAAGGCAGCCGTTTGGGAAATAATCAATTCGATACACCCGGGTTATTGAACATCCCACCAAACGCGGGTTGACAATTTATCCGGGCCGCCGAGCAGCGATACGCCGCCGGAGTAACCCGAAGCGTTCTGCGTTTGTTCGTTCGTCGGATAGGTGAGTCGCAACGGAGAAGGACTGTTGCCGGTATCAAAAAGAGCACCTTCAACCGGGGCTTCCAGTTTGTCGAAATCAAGACGGCGCCATTCGCTCCAGCCTTGTACTCCCTGCATGTACAGGGCGATCCATTTCTGAACACCGATTTTCTGCTTCCAGTCGCCTGCAGCAGTGGCATAGTCCACGTCCGTTTGGGCCAGGTAGTCGCCGATAGCGGTGGCATCACTGATACCCCACTCGTTCATGGAAGCGGTGATGCCTGCGTTATACCATTCGGCGGCGGTTCCGGGCACGTTCCAGCTGCGTTCTTTCGCTTCGGCCATGATAAAACATACTTCTGCGTAGTTCATCAGGATCATCGGCGAACTGGCTGCCAGAACGTCGTAGGAACGGAAGTTTACGTTGCCGGCAACTGCCTGAGCGCCGCTCGGCTGGCTGTAATCTTCCGGCGCTTCGCCGGCTGCGGTGGAGGAGGTTTGTCCGAAAGGACGGCCCAAATAACCGCCTGCGTTTACGGTTTCATCGGTGAACGCTGCTACACGCGGGTCGCTGAGCGGCGTCAACGTCTTGTCGATCAGGATGTTGCTGATGCAGAAGTCGGCGTCGCCGCGCTCGATCCGGTCCTGGTTGAGTGGGTTGTTGTTCGGCTGACCGTCTAAGTAGCGGAAATAGGCATTGTCGTCATTGCTGGTGAAAGCGCCGGCAGCAGCTTGTTCCACGATACCTTTTGCGAGGGCGGGCTCCACATCCGACATACGCATGCCGATGCGGAGGCGCAGGGAATTGGCTAATTTTTTCCACAAGCTCATGTCTCCGCTGTATACCACATCGGCGGCGCCGAAGCTGTCTTCACTTTCGTCAATATCGGCGATTGCATTTTGCAGGTCGCGGTCGATACCGATGTAAACGTCTTTCTGACTATCGTACTTCGGCGTGCGGTTTTCACTGCCCAGCAGCGCTTCGCTGTACGGGATTGGTCCCCAGATATCCGTCAGGTGGTGATAGATATACGATTTGAGGATGAGCGCCACAGCGTTTTGGTTTTTCGCTTTCGGCGTACCGGCGGCGGTGCTGGCGTTGTTCAATTTGATGATCTCGTCCAGGTCGCGCAGGGCGCGGGAATAGTACTGCCCCCAATAAGAGTTGATGGTTCCTACGCGGAAGTTCCAGCGACTTTCATCGGTGTAGTTGTTCTGCGCCCAGTATTCGGCTACAAGCAGGCCGAAGCGGGCATTCATCCACTCGTCCCAAATGTCGTCCGCCATGGCTTTTTCGGCGCTGGTAATGATGAATTCGACCGGCACCGAGCTGGGGTTGTTCGGGTCAACGTTGATATCCCCGAAGTTTTTGCCGCAGGAGACGGAAATCAAAAGTCCCATCACGGCGAGTACATATTTTATGTTTTTCATAATCAATTGTGTTTTAATTTTCTGATAACCAGAATTTTAAAGATCAGAACCGGAGGCTCAGGTTGACACCTATGGAGCGTGTGCTCGGGAGCGCACCGCCTTCGAGGCCCTGGATGTTGCCGCTGGAAATGGCGGTATCCGGATCAACGTGCGGGATGTTTTTGCTGAGAATGGCGAGGTTACGACCTACCACACTCACTTTGATATCCTGTACGCCGGAGTTGCCGAACCATTTTTTCGGCAGGGTATAGCCGAGGCTCAATTCGCGGAGTTTTACAAACGAACCGTCGTAAACGTCGGCGGCGCCGATGATGTAACCGCCGTTGTTGAAGAAGTGGTCTTGTGCTGCGACGGCGGAGGTGTTTGCCTGGCCTGTTGATTCGTAAATTTCGTCGCCGATCACGTTCGGATCGCCTTGGTCGGCGACCACCGGGTTGCCTTCCGAGTCGAAAGTGGCCAGAACGCCTTCAACGGTCACACCGTCTTCGCGGATGCTGCCTTCGGCGGTTTCTGCCAGCAGGCCGGAGTATTTGCCCCAGGTATTGGTCAGCGAGAATATTTTACCACCTTTTCTGAAGTCGACAAACGCACCCAGGGTGATTCCTTTAAAAGTGAAGTTGGTCATTACACCACCGGTCATTTCCGGCAATACGTTTCCGAGCGGCACAACCGTCGGGGAACGCAGGTAGAAACCGTCGGCATCAACCAATTTGTTGCCGCTGGCATCGTACAGGTAGTCGTAGCCGAGAATGGTGCCGAAAGATTGCCCTTCATAAGCATTCAGCGATACGGCAAACGGAGCGTTGATGATCGGAATGTTCGTCAGCGTGGGGTCGTCGGCGTTGAGGTCCACGATCTCGTTGGTGTTTTTGCCGACATTAAATGTGAGGTCCCAGGTGAAATTTTTCGTACGAACGGGAACTACATTTAACGAAACCTCGATGCCCGAGTTTTTGATTTCGCCGGCGTTGATGATCTGGCTGGTGTAGCCGGTAGTCGGCGTGGTTCCGAGCGGAATGATCTGGTTCAGCGTTTTGCCGGTGTAATACGTCGCGTCGATGCCGATGCGGTTGTCGAGGAAACGCAGGTCGATGCCAATTTCCTGGGAGCTGGTTTCCTCAGGTTTCAAATTGAGGTTGTTCAGCGTGCCCGGTACGGTGAAGGCCGGGTTGCTGCCGAAGTTGTCGATAGAGCCATATACCGTTCCGATCGAGTACGGATTCGCGTCGCTACCTACTTTTGCCCAACCGAGGCGAAGTTTACCGTAGCTCAGGACGTTGTTTTTGATCAGTTCGGAGAATACGAAACTCAAGGAAGCGGACGGGTAGAAGTAGGAGTTGTTTACTTCCGGAAGGGTCGACGACCAGTCGTTACGGCCGGTCAGATCGAGATAAAGCCATGATTTCCAGCCGAATGTAACGCCGCCAAATACACTTTCCACTTCTCTTTCGGAAAGTTCGTTGCGCACGTCGGGGCGCTCTAAGGAGTTTTGTACGCGGTACAGGCCCGGTACGTTGAGGCCGCCGCGGGTAGAACCGAAGCTGCGGTTGAGGTTGGTCCAGCGTTTGTTGCCACCTACGAATGCGGTGATATTGAGTTGTTCGTTGAACACGTATCTGTCGCCGCGCAGGATAACGTCGGTGTTGGTTTCGTCGAAGCTGTATACGTCTTCCGAATACTGAGACGTGGAAATACTGCCTACGGCGATACGCTCTTCCCGTTGTTCGTTGTAGAAGTCTTTCAACACGCGGCCGGTAAGGGTCAGCCAGCTGTTGAGTTTCCAGGTAATACCCATATTGCCGAACACGCGGTTGCGGCTGTCGTTCTGGAAATTTTCATAACGCGTCCAGTAGGGGTTGTCCCAGTATTGCGGGTTAGCGTTGGTTGCGCTGATCCGGTTCCAAGTACGCTGGGTTCCGTCCGGGTTTTTGTAATCGCGCAGGTCGTCGATCACGAGTTCGCGGTGCCACCACTGGTTGAACATCTGGGCGACGTTCAAACCGGCGCCGTCGTAGCCGGTAGACGGGCGGCCTACGGCGTTGTTGCCTACGTAGTTGACGCCTACAAATGCCTGAATTTTTTCCGAAAGTTTGGCATCGCCGTTGAAACTTACAGTGTTGCGTTTCAGCGTGCTGTTCGGGAAGATACCGCTTTGGTCGAGGCGATTGTAGGCCAGGCGGAAAGAAGCCCGCTCGTTGCCGCCGTCGAGGGCGATACCATTGCTCCAGGTAGAACCTCTTTCAAAAAAGTCCTTCGGGTTGTTGGGCGAAGCGGCCCAGGCGCGGGATTGGCCGAAGTGTTCGGTATCCCAGGAATCATAAGAATTCCAGTCGCGGAAGTAGAGGCCATTCTGGTTGGAGCCGAAGCCATTGTCGAACGTATAACGACTTTGGCCACTGCCGAATTTCAGGTCGGCCAGGTGCTGGAAGTGTTCGTCGGTTGAAATGTCGAAAGCGGTACCGAAACTTTCATCCACGCCGTAAAACGGAACAAGGTCGAAAGACTGGAAAGTGCCGGTTACGGCGCCTGCGGAGTTGTAAGCCGTGTAGGGAATTTTGTAATATCCCGAACCGTCGGTACGCCCGAGCGGACGGAGGTCGACACCGCCGCCGTATTTGTTCTGGTAGTCGGGCAATACGAGGATGTCATCCGAAGTGAAATTGCTCGTTACGGTTACGCCAAGGCCTTTACGGGCCTTCTGAGAACCTTTTTTGGTGGTGATCATGATGACGCCGTTCATGCCGCGCGAGCCGTAAAGCGCCGCTGCAGCCTGGCCTTTCAACACCGAAATGCTTTCTACGTCGTCCGGGTTGATGTCCTGGATCGAGTTGCCGTAGTCATACCCACCGCCGCCGCGGCGCTGGTTGTTGGTGGTAAAGTTGGAGTTGTCCATCGGCACGCCGTCCACAACAAAAAGTGGCTGGTTTTCGCCGTTGATGGAGCGAACGCCGCGGATGAGGATGCGGCTCGAACCGCCGAGGTTGCCGGAGCTGCCCACCACAGATACACCGGCTGCGCGGCCGGCTAACTGGTTGACGATGTTGGCGTCGCGGACGTTGGTGAGTTCCGAACCGTCGATTTTTTCAACGGCGTAACCCAAAGATTTTTCCGAGCGGTTGATGTTGAGGGCAGTAACTACCGTTTCATCCAGCTGGATACCCGCTTTTAACACCACATCCAATACGTTGGATGCGCCGAGCGCAATTTCCTGGGTGGCATAACCGGTGTAGTTGACTACAAGGGTGTTCCCGTCTGCGGGAACGCTGATGGTGTAGCGGCCATTTACATCTGTAAAAGTACCAGTTCTGGTGTCTTTTACGCGCACGGTAGCGCCGATGAGGACTTCGCCGTCGTCTCCGGTAACAGTACCGCTGACGACTCGCTGTGCAAGAGCCATGCTCACAACAGCGAATACCAACCCAATGGTTGTAAGTAATCGCTTCATACGAAAATTTGATTTGGTTAAAAAATTCAGTTATTGATTACAAGCGAAAATAAGGTCTTCTGAGAAAAGTAATTTTCTGCTGCGCTGCCAGCTGGTTTTTACGCCGGAAAACCGACGTGAGGAAGACAAAGGTATTGATAATTTGTCTGAGAATCCATCCGCGACAAAGTTAATGGCTGGTGGAAATGCGGGCAAATGTGATAAAATACCCATAAAAAGGGTAAAAATGAATCATTTTTTTGTCAAAAACGCCCTTTAAAGCCCACAAAAAAGGGCTGCCCGTATCAACGGACAGCCCCACCAGCAAGTTTTTTGTATCAGGTTTAACAATTATTCATCCCACCAGACCGGCTTCAGAATGTCGGTAATGGACGGGCTCGGCGCGTTATTGTTATACAAACGCTCGTCTTGCGGGGTCGGCAAACGGCGTGGTATATCCGCCACCAAACCGTTCGGGTTGGGCGACAACTGCGGGATATTGGTGCGGCGCCAGTCGTTGTACGACTCAAACTGGGTGAAAAGGGCAACGTATTTGTGCGTCATAATTTTCTCCAGGGTGATCGTGGCGTCGGTTTCACTGGCCTGACTGGTGATATAATCTGCGGGCGCCGCCGCGCCGGTTACCTGCAGAATGTGCGTTTTGATCGCTTCGTTGTGCGCTGCCGCCGCCCGGGCCTTGTCATTGGTCCGGAACGCTGCTTCCGCTTCGATAAACTTGGCTTCCACGTAAGTTGCCAGCGGCGCCGGCGATGCGGGAGAAGCGAAATAGGCGCCTACATCGGAGGTGCTGGTTGTGATGGACCCCAGGGGAGTGCCCGAATAATCGCCATTGGCGTCTTCCGCGGCATAAAACGGCAAACGCGGGTCGCCGATCGTTTTCAGCAGGTTCACAAAACCTTCCGCCATTTTGATATAATTGGCGCGGTCGTTCTGGAACGCATTCCACTGGTTCAGGGAGTTGCCGTCGCCGGGGAAAATGGCATTACAATCGGCATCAGGACCCGTAAGCCCGGCGGCATAAGCTGCGTCGAGGGCTGCCAGCGCTTTGGTTGCCGAACCGGCTGCGTCGCGTTTGCTCAGGTGATTTTCACCCCGTGCCTGCAGGATTCGGGCCGTAATGATCCACCGTGCGGCATCGCCGTTGAAGATCAGATCGTCCGTGGCGGGAAGGATGTTGTTGTCATCCGCCGATTTCGACAGGTCGGCAATTGCTTCGGAAAGAAGCGTTTGTATGTCCTGGTATACCAATTGTTGCGCATCGTATGCCGGGCTGTAAAATTCTTCACCCTGCAAACCCTGGCCCGCTTCCCGGTTGGGAATATCACCCCAGAGGTCGGTAGTGATCTGAAGGTTCATGGCTTTTAAAATTTTGCCGATGCCCCGGTAATGCGGATTCGACTCGCCGGCGAGATCGATCAGGATATTACAGTCGGTGATCGCCGAATAGTGCGACTGCCATTCATTGACGTTGTCGCCTTCCAGGAGTGAATATTTGGCTAAATCTTCGTATTGAGCCTGTGTGCCGGCGCATTGCTGCGTCATGACGGTGGCGAAACGGGCAAATTGCCCGGTGTAGTGAGCGAATGTAGCCACTTCGATCACCGTAGTCAGAAGTGCCGGGTTGGTTTCTACCGGAGAGTTGGGCGAAACTTCGTATCCGTCCACAAAATTGCTGCAGGAGGTGCTGCCAAGCAGAAGCAGGGCGGTCAGTAAACCTGCGTGAAATATTTTTTTCATATCTCTAAAGAATTTTAATGTTAGAAGCTGAGGTTGACCCCGAGGATGTACGATTTGGTGCTCGGCATGTTGAAATAATCAAAACCGCCCACGTTCGAACCTGCGCCGGTCAGCGAAGTTTCCGGGTCAACACCGCTGTAATCGGTGCTCAACCACAGGTTGCGGCCGGTCACGAACACGTTGATGCCGCGTACGTATTTGTTGCGCATCGGGATGTTGTAGCTGAGCGTCAGTTCGCGCAACCGCACCCAGGAACCGTCTTCGATGGCCTGTTCGGCTGCTGCGGTACCCGAATCACCCACATAATTGGAGAAATACGAGTTGGGCGAAATTTCGATATCGTTCACAACGCCATCCGTCAAGGGTTTGCCCGTGTCGTCGAAACCGGTCAGTTTGACCCCCTGGATCACATACGTCTGGTCGCGGTTGGCGGAAGCCTGGGTGGTGCCAAAACGATTGAGGCGCGCGAGGGTGCCGTTCCAGAGGGCGCCGCCCTGACGGATATCCAGCAGCGCGCTGATACTTACGCCGTAAACCTCAAAAACATTGCGGATACCTGCCGTCCAGTCGGGATACGGGTTCCCCACGTTGCCGCGAAGCGGATCGCGGAGCGGGAGGCCGTTGGCCTGGATCAGCAACTGACCGTTGTCGGTACGGGCCCAGCGGGTGGAATACAAGGCGCCGTAGGGTTGGCCGACGATGGCATAGGAACCGATCGACGCAAAAGCGGTTTCAATGTCGATTTCATCCACACCTTCCGCCAGTTTGGTCACCTTGTTTTTATTCGCCGTGAAATTGGCTTCGATATCCCATTTGAAGTTTTTCTTGGAGATCGGGTGCAGCCCGAGTTCAATTTCCCAGCCTTTGTTCTCCATTTCACCGATATTGGTGTACACTTCCTGGAACCCGGAACTGCCGGCAATCGGCCGCAACACGAGCAGGTTGGAGCTCTTTTTGAAATAATAGTTGACGTCAAGGTCAATTTTATTTCTCAAAAACTTCAGGTTGATCCCGCCTTCATAAGTGGTGTTCAACTCCGGTTCGAGGTCGGCATTGCCCAGGCGGCTGCTCAGGCCGAAGCCGTTTTGGCCGTTGTAGGGAAAGCCGAAACCGTTGGTAAAGCCATCCGTGATAAACGGCGCAACATAATACGTGGCAGTGCGGTAAGGCGCGGGTTCGATACCGGCTTTTGCATAGCTCAAACGAACCTTGCCAAAGGAAAAAATGCGGTCGTCACTCAGCATTTCCGTAAATACCCATGACAGGTTGGCAGCCGGGTAGAAGAAACCTTTTTTACGCGCGTCGGCGCCAAAGGTGGAGGCCCAGTCGTTGCGGCCGGTGAAGTTGAGGTACAACTGGTTGGCATAAGACAAACCCAGGTCGCCGAAAATACCGCCAATCCGCTTCACAAAGGTCGTCTGACTGTTGTACAGGTCGGAGGCGTTGCTCAGGTTGTAAAATCCGGGAACGGCCAGGTTTCGGCCGCGGGAAAATGCGTCGTCGTCTTTGCGCGAGTTGAGGTTTGTTCCGATCGTGAAATTCACGCCGAATTTTCCTTCCAACTGCGGCCGGACCGAAGCAAAAAGATCGGCGTTGACTTCCAGGTGGTGTTTGGTGTTTTCCCAAATTTCACCGACGGGCGCCGGCGGGTCCTGAGCGCCTACGGCGAAGATTTGCTTGCGGTTGTCGGAGTAGGCATCCGTACCGATCCGGCCGGTAACGTCGAGCCAGGGCATGAGAGCGACTGTGCCGGAAATATTGCCCGTAATACGATCCACATCGCCGGTCAGCGGGTTGTTGTAAGCGGACCAGAGCGGGTTGTCGTAGGCGGAAAAATACGTCCAGGACTGCCCGTCGCGGGTGTCGTAACCATTGGCGCCGGGGCCGCCCACTACGTTGAAACTCGGCGGCATACGGGTGAGACCAAGCATGACGCCCGACAGGTTGCTGCCGTTTTGCGCTTTGTTGTCCTTGGTGTTCGTGTAGGCTGCCGAAGCCGACAGTTTTAACTTGCCAAACGTGGATTCGGACGTAAGGCGGAAGGAATTGCGGTTCAGTTTGGTGTTCGGAACGATACCGGTTTGGTTGGCATTGCCGTAGGAAAGGCGCAGCGAAGTGTTGTCGTTGCCCATCGAAACGGCGATGTTGTTGTTCCAGGTAACACCGCGATCAAAATAAGTGTCGAGGTTGTCATAAGCCTGGGCAACTTCCGGAATGCCGGCGGTGCCGATACGCGGCCCCCAACTCGTCGGCACTTCGGGTACATATGTGCCTTCGGCGCTGGTAAGCGAACCGCCGCCTACACCTTGCCCGAATTGCATTTGGAGTTCGGGCAATTTGTTGACCTCGTCGAAAGCCACACTCGAACTTACCGACACGGAAAGCCCTTTTGCGCCTTTTTTCGTAGTAATCAGCAACACGCCGTTGGCAGCACGGGTGCCGTACAGGGCAGCCGCAGCCGGGCCTTTAAGCACACTGATCGTTTCTACGTCGGCCGGGTTGATGTCAAGCGCGCGGTTACTGTTGTTGACACCGTTCAGGTTGGCGTTAAACGGATAATCCGATGCAACCGAGCCAAGGGTCTGGTTGTCGTAAGGCACGCCGTCAATCACGATAAGCGGCTGATTTTCACCGGTAAAGGTGGAATTGCCGCGGATCAGGATTTTGGAGGAGGCGCCCGGCGTACCACCCGAGCCGATAACCTGGACCCCTGAAGATTTGGCGGCCAGACCCTGGATGACGTTTACTTCGCCCGAACGGGTTACTTCATCACCTTTTACGCTGGTAACACCGTATCCCAGCGACTTTTCTTCCCGGGAAATACCCAGTGCCGTTACCACCGCCTCGGACAATACCTGGCCCGAAACAAGCACCACATCGACCACGTTGGATACGCCGAGTGCGACCTCCTGGGTCGTGTAACCGGTGTAGGAAACAGTGAGGGTGGTTGAACCCGCCGGAACGGTCACGGAGTACCGGCCGCCGACGTCTGTAACACCTCCCGCGTTGGTGCCTTGCACACGGACGGAGGCGCCAATGAGCGTTTCACCGTCATCCCCGGTAACCGTACCGGTAACGACGCGCTGCGCCAGAGCAAGCCCTACTGTCATGAGTAGCAAGCCTGCCGTTAAGAGAATTTTCTTCATACGAAACAGAGATTTGTGAATGAATTGATTGTATGGTATTAAAATAAACACAGTCAGGGCAGGGCAGCCTTTCCCGGGTTCGAAACGGGACGGCCCGGTCCGAAAAAGAGCGACTTCCCATAGTGCATACTTAAAACCACACCTCCTGGTTTTTACCGGATATAGACGAATTGCAATTTTGAATTACCGAACGACCGTTTTGTAAGACCGAATGAAAATGCTCCCCTGCTAGGGGCTCAATCCATATCTTTGGCCCCGAAATTCAACCAATCTTGTATGGTCAAGTCACACGATATTGCCGCTCTTCGCAGGAATTATGCGCTGGAATCTCTTTCTGAAAAGGATGTACTGCCGGATCCGATGGATCAATTCGGAATATGGTTCGGAGAAGCGGCCAACAGCCAGCTGGTGGAACCCAATGCCATGACCCTGGCAACCGCAACGCCGGAAGGATTGCCCAGCGCCCGCACCGTTTTGCTGAAAGGTTTTCACGACGACGGTTTTATTTTTTATACCAACTATGAAAGCCGGAAAGGGCAGGAACTGGCGCGGAACCCGAACGCTGCGTTGCTGTTCACCTGGTTGGAACTGGAGCGCCAGGTTCGTATCGAAGGAGTGGTGGAAAAAGTGACGCAGGAAGCGTCAAGGGCTTATTTTCAAAGCAGGCCCAAAGAAAGCCAGATCGGCGCCTGGGCGAGCCCGCAGAGCCGGGTGATCGAAGGCCGGGAAATGCTGGAAACACGTGTGCTGGAATTGCAGGGCGAATATGCAACAGCGGAAGTTTTGCCTTTACCCCTGTTTTGGGGCGGCTACCTGCTGCGCCCCTCCGTGATCGAATTCTGGCAGGGGCGTGAAAACCGCCTGCACGACCGGATTTGTTATGTAAAAGCCGGGAATGAATGGAAAATAAACCGGCTGGCGCCCTGAAACGGGATAAAACGACGAGGGTGTCTCAAAGGGTTGATGAGTGTTTATAAAAGTTTATCAGGTTGATATTTTGAACCGAAAAGGCACTAATTTATGCCATTTTTCAATCCAAACATCAACTATCATCAACCATTATCAACTTTCATCAACCCTTTGAGACACCCTCGTTTATTCGGTAAAAGTTTTCGGTCAGGGATTCGGAATACGCAACACCTGGCCTACCTCGATCAGATCCGGGTTTTTCAGCTGATCGCGATTGGCGTCGAAGATCTGCTTGTATTTCATCATGTCGTCGTAGTAGTGTTTGGCGATTTTGCTCAAGCTTTCGCCTTTCGCCACGGTGTGCATAGCATACACATCTGCATTGGCAACGCTGATGTCGGCTACGATATCCGTCGGATGTGATCCGCCGGCAGCTTTGATGGCATCCCAGAGTTGGTCTTTTTCATGTCCGTATTGAACGGTACCCCACACGCGAAGAATGCCGTTTTGTTCTTCGACACGTCCGTTTTGAACGCCGAGTTGTTCGCCGAGGCTCAGCACGCTTGCATATTTGTCTTTAACTGCCATAGTTGTTTGAAAAGTTTTGGTAAGGTGAAAGAAGGTGTTTGTTGTTTTGAAAATTTGGAGCGCCAAAGTTAGGGTATTATAGCGTATAATTCCCAGGATAAGACCCGTATTCCCGAAAAAGTCACACGTTACAAGTGAAAAATTTTTCAAATGGAAGGGCTCATAAAACAAGGCGCGTTTATTTCGATCTTCCCGGGTTATCTTTTAAAAAGGCCTTCCAGCCGGAATAAGGTTTGGCCGCTTTCAGGCCCGAGCCCGACGATTGGTACCAATGACAAACGGCTGCGGCCAAAGCGTCGGTAGCGTCGAAATATTTTTCGCTGAACGTGGTTTTCAGGATGTTTTCAAGCATCCCGGCAACCTGCTCCTTGGAAGCATTGCCGTTGCCGGTAACGGCGCTTTTGATTTTTTTAGGCATGTATTCCGTGGTGGCGAGTTTGTTCACCATGGCCGCAGCGATGGCAACACCCTGTGCCCGACCGAGTTTGAGCATGGATTGTGGGTTTTTGCCGTAAAACGGCTGTTCGATCGCCATTTCGGTTGGCGCATATTGTTTGATCAGATCCTGCACCTGTTCAAAAATGTACTGCAATTTTACCGTTTGCTCCGAACCGAGGTGGGCAAAGGTGACCACTCCGATCTCCAGCACCCGGATGTTTTTTTTGTTGGCATCGATGATCGCAAATCCCAATACATTGGTACCCGGGTCTATTCCGAGTATTCGGGTCATTTGTTCTTCCATGCGGTAAAGGTAGGGGTTCGGGTGGGTTAGTGTTTTGGTGTTTTAGTGTTTAAGTAGTTTCAGGAGGTGGTAAGGTTTGAATGTTTCCCAATTTGTGGAATACAGACCGTTATTTAATTTTTACAGAATAGGTTTTCCTGTAAGTTTGCCCTTCGAAATTTGTTGAAGCGTTCAACCCTGAAACCATTAAACCCCTGAAACCTTTAAACCTTTAACAATGGACACAATAGGAATACTTGGCGCCGGAGCGATGGGCAGTGGAATTGCCCAGGTGGCGGCGGCGGCCGGACATGAGGTGGTGATTTGCGACAACCTGACGATCGCACTTTCAAAGGCCGGAAAATTGATACAAACCTCGCTGAAAACCAGCGTGGAAAAAGGCAAATTAACCGACGCAGACGCGTATTCACTGTTCAGCCGGATCCGGTTTACGGATCACATGAGCGAGTTCCGCGAATGTTCGATCGTGATCGAAGCCATTGTAGAGGAAATCGAGCAAAAACAAATCGCTTTCAAAAGTATGGAGGCGATTGTGGACGAACAAACGATCCTCGCAAGCAATACCTCCTCCCTGTCTATTTCCGCTATGGGCGCGCAGTTGAAATACCCGGGTCGAATTCTCGGCGTACATTTTTTCAACCCGGCCCCGCTGATGCGGCTTGTAGAGATCATTCCCGGCCTGCAAACTCACCCCGAAGTGGTGGCAAGTGGAAAAAAACTGATCGACGGCTGGGGCAAAACGACGGTTATCGCCAAAGACACGCCGGGATTTATCGTTAACCGGGTCGCGCGGCCTTATTACGGCGAGGCGCTCCGGATTTTTGAAGAAGGAATTGCCGACGAACCCACCATCGACTGGGCCATGCGCGACCTCTGCGGATTCCGGATGGGTCCCTTCGAACTGATGGATTTTATCGGCAACGACATTAATTATGCCGTGACGGAAGTGGTATTTTCCAATTTCTTTTTCGATCCGCGGTACAAACCCTCTTTTACGCAAAAACGGCTCGTGGATGCCCACTATTTCGGCAAAAAAACGGGACGTGGATTTTACGACTACCGGGATGGGGCCGTTATACCGGAACCAACCCGCGATGAGCCCCTGGGCCGCGAAATCGCAAGCCGTATTCTCGCCATGCTGATCAATGAAGCCGCCGAAGCGCTTTACCTGCGTATTGCCAACCGCGACGATATCGACCTGGCCATGACGCAGGGCGTCAACTACCCGAAAGGTTTGCTCGCCTGGGCCGACGAAATCGGTATCGACAAAGTGGTTGAAAAACTCGATTCCCTCTACGTTGAATACCTCGAAGACCGCTACCGATGCAGCCCCCTCCTGCGGAAAATGTCGAGAGACAGGCGAAATTTTTATTAACATGACACCTGCCGAAGTATTTCACCGCATGTTTGACAATGATCCGTTCAGCCGCTGGATGGGTATGAAAATGGTGTCGGTGGGGGAAGGCGCCTGCACCTTGCAAATGACGGTGCGCGCGGAAATGCTCAACGGTTTTGGCGTCGCTCATGGCGGCATTACTTTTTCCCTGGCCGACAGCGCGTTTGCATTTGCCTGTAATTCACACGGCCGGCATGCGGTTTCCATCCATTGCAGCATCGAACACGTGGCGCCGGTGTTTGAAAACGACGTGCTTACCGCAACGGCTGCCGAGGAAAACCTCGGAAACTCCGTTTCCAACTATACCATCCGGGTCGTCAGGCAAGATGGCGCTCCGGTTGCCTTTTTCCGGGGTGTCGCTTACCGGAAGCAGCGGGTTTGGGATTTATGAGGCGTCCACGCCGGAGCCCGACAGTACCAAAAAAATGTATTGTCATGACAAAACTCAGCGGGTTTTGAAGTGAGAAGGCTCCCGCAGTGGTTTACCTTTGTCTTCATGAAAAGTTTGGTCACTATCGTTATCTGGGCACTTTTTACTACAAAGGTGATCGCCCAGCCCGCCGCACACCCGGTTTCACTGGTCGAGTGCCTCGATATGGCACTGACTAACAGCGCACAACTCAAAAAAGCGCGACTCGATCGCCAGGGATTCGAACTCCGGCTTCGGGAAAGCCGCAGCGCCGCTTATCCGCAGATCAGCGCAAAAATCGGATACGACTATTCGCCGGTTTTGCCGACCCAACTGCTGCCCGGCGAATTGTTCGGACAGGCCGACGGCACCTACATCCCCGCCCAATTTGGCAGGCCCTGGCAGTTGACCGGGCGGGTGATCGTGGAACAACAAATTTATAACGAGTCTCTTTTTCGCGGCATCCCCGCCATCAACGCCGGCCGGTCGATATCCGACCTGTTGATCGACCGCACGGAAGAAGAGGTGTTGTACAATACGGCGACGGTGTTTTACCAAACCCTGCAAACCGAACAACTGCTGCGGGCTATGGATGCCAACCTGGAAAAATTAGACGCATTGCAGCGCACGGCGGAGCTGCAATTAGCCAACGGTTATGCCATTCCCACGGACGTCAAACGGATCAAGGTGGCGCACCAACCTGCAAACCCAACGCCAGAACCTGCTGACGGCCATTGCCTCCCTGCGCCAGGCGCTGCAATACTTGTGCGGTGTGCCGTACGACGAAAAATTTGAACCCGCCGAAGAAATGACCCACCCCGCTGCCGATTCCCTGCGCTGGCAGTCCCTGGTACTCGAGCCGCAAAACACCACCGAACACCTGCTGCTGCTGAATAACCTCGCCTTAAACCGGATACAAACCCGCAGTTTGTGGGCGCAGGGATTGCCCAACCTCAGCGCATACGCAACGGGTATGTTCCAAACGCAACGCGACGACGCGCGGGTATTCGATACCGACGGCCGCTGGTATGGCGCCGTGGCTTTCGGGCTGCAACTCGATATCCCGATTTTTGACGGGTTTCGGCGTATACGGAAAGTCCGGCTGCTGAAATTAGACGCCCAAAAACTGGAAGAAGACATGCGGCAGGTCGACGAGGCCAAAAATGCTCGAATTTATTCAGGCGCGGGAACAATTGCAAAATGCCCTGCAAGCCCTGCAAACACAAACGGACAACGTAGCGCTGGCCCGGGAGATCGCCGACAAACTGGTGCTTCCAATACAAGGAAGGGGTGATGTCGCTGACGGATCTGTTGACCTCCCAAACGGCGCTTTCGGAAGCGGAAACCAACTATTGGCAACAGGTGTTCGCGTACAAACTGGCGGTGCTCAAGCTGCTGAAAGCTTCGGGCAAATTGGAGGAACTGAAGAAATAGTGGCAGTAGCAGTGGCACTGTCCACTGCCTACTGCCACTGCCCACTGCTACCGCCTCTTGCCTTCCACAAAATACATCGCAATTTCACCTTTGTTTTTAGCGGCTAAGTTGCCGCGGAACGTGCAGCGAAAAAGGTGACGCACCTGCTGATAGGTGGTTTCGGAAATATTGACCCTGCCGGTTTCTCCGCCCTGTTCCAGTCGCGCGGCGGTATTTACGGTATCCCCCCAAATGTCGTACGCGAATTTGTGGCTGCCGACCACCCCCGCAATCACGGGGCCGGTGTGAATGCCGATCCGCATTTCAAATACCGGTTTTCCTTTCGCCGCTTTGTGCTGCATCAGCGTATGTAGTTGCTCCTGCATTTCCATCGCGGCACTGACGGCATCCACCGGGTGGGAAAAGTTGGCGGAAGGCAGGCCCCCGGCACACATATAGGCGTCGCCGATGGTTTTTATTTTCTCCAGGCCGTATTTTTCCACGATGGTATCAAAAAGCCGGAAACAGCTGTCTAATTCAGTAATCAGTTCTTCGGGCGACACCGTTTCCGCAATTTGTGTAAAACTTTTGAAGTCGGTAAACATCACGGTAACCGATTCATAACGAACGGGTTGGACGGCGTTGTGCAGTTTGAGTTCTTCGGCTGTTTTTTCCGGCAGGATGTTTTTCAGCAAAAGGTCCGCGCGTTCCCGTTCGCGCTGAATGACTTCGTTTTTGTCGGCCAGTTCGATGTTGGCACGCGCGCGCAACCGGTTTTGATTAAACAGCAGGGCGACCAGCATGACCAGGGCGGCGGCGCCTCCCAGCAAGGCCAGCTGCTGCGTGCGGACAGAGGCCAGTTCGGCTTCCCGAACGCGGAGTTCGCGTTTTTGATCTTCAATTTTCTCCTGCTTTTTTTGGTCTTCAAACAAACCTTCTTTACGGGCGTATTCGGCGCTGATCTTTTCGTTGAGCCTGGTATAGCGGTATTCGTCGTATTTCACCCGCCAGTCGTACGCTGTGGTATAATCTCCCATTGCGGCATACACCTCTGCAAAGTCTTTATACGCGCTTTGGATATACTTTTCGTCGCCGCTTTCCCGGGCGATCTGGTAATATTTTTGGGTCAGTTCGAGCGCTTTTTCCAGGTTTTTGGCCCGGCCATAGGTATCCCCATCGTGTTGTACACCTCCATCAGCATTTGCACGTCGTCGAGTTGGAGGTATATTTTTTCCGCCCGGTTCAGGTATTGCAGGGCGGTGGCGTAATTGCCCGAATGTTTGTGCGCGTCGCCGAGGTTGGTGTAAATGTTGGCTTGCCCGGGAATGTCGTCGAGTGTTTTCCAAATCTCGAGCGCGCGCATATAGGAGCCGATCGCCACTTTGGAGGAATCCAGTTCGTCGAGGGCGTTGGCATAGTCGGTCAACGCTTCGGCAAGCCGGGCGGGGTCGTCGAGTTTTTCGCGCAGTTGCAGGGCGCGTTGGTACCAGTCGAGGGCGGGTTTGTACCGGTCAAGTTCGTATTGGATATGACCCAGCATCGTATATACTTTGGCGATGCCGTCCTGGTCGTTGAGTCCTTCGAGGATGAAACGCGCTTCCAGCAAATCCCGCTGCGCTTCCGGGTAAAGCCCCATTTCCTGGTAAGCGGCGGCGATGTTAAAAATGGCTCGGGCGATTCGCAGGGTATCGCCCAATTCCCGCTGAATGGCGAGGTTTTCGCGCTGGAAATTCAAGGCGGAATCAAAACGCCCCTGCATTTCGAACAAAACGCCCAGGTTATTCAGTGAAGCGCCGATGTCTTTTTGTACCCCCAAGCCTCTTCGCAGCCGCAGCGCTTTTTTGTAATGCAGCTCGGCCGAATCCAGGTTGCCCCGAATCTCATCCACCACACCCAGGCCATTCCAGGCAATGGCTTCTCCTTTGGAAAAATTCAGTTTTTGCGCCAGTGCAATGGCTTCCTGCAAACGAGCGGTTGCTTCATCGGTGCGTAACTCGTTGATTTCCCATGCATAATCGGTCAGAAGAATGACCCGGTTTGTATCGGAAGGGGTTTGGGCCAGCAGCCGGGCGAGGGAGTCGGCAGCGGTTATCTGGGCATAAAAACCGGCAGGCAGTAGCAGCACTGCGAACAGAAAAGCCGCCGGATAAAGCCGGTTTTTCATGCTGACATAAACCGATGAACAGGAATCATCCCCCATATTCGATCGTTCAAACCATTATGCCGCTTTCAGGCGCCCCATCCGGGAACCTTCCAGCTGGCTTTCCGCATAGGCGCGGTCGACGGTAAATTGTTTTTTGTCGCCTTTGATAGCTGTGGGCAAATCAAACATGGCCTCGGTCAGGATCGCTTCACAAAGCGAACGAAGGCCACGCGCGCCGAGTTTGTATTCCATGGCCTTTTCGGCGATAAAATCGATGGCGGAGTCTTCGAGTTGGAGTTGAATACCTTCGAGGGCAAAAAGTTTTTCATACTGGCGGAGCAACGCGTTGCGCGGTTCGGTCAGTATGCGGCGCAGGGCGTCGAGGTCGAGCGGGTCGAGGTGAACGACCACGGGCATCCGGCCGACTAATTCGGGGATCAGGCCGTAGTTTTTTACGTCCTGGTGGCCGACATATTGCAGCAGATTGTCTTTGTCGATCCGGTCTTCCTGTTTTTTGTTGTAACCGATCACCTGGGTATTCACCCGCCGCGCGATGATTTTGTCGATGCCGTCGAAAGCGCCGCCGCAGATAAACAGGATGTTCTGGGTATTGATCTTTACCAGCTTTTGTTCCGGGTGTTTGCGGCCGCCCTGGGGTGGTACGAGCACTTCAGCGCCTTCCAGCATCTTCAACATGCCTTGTTGCACACCTTCACCGGACACGTCGCGGGTGATGGAGGGGTTGTCCTGTTTCCGGGCGATTTTGTCGATCTCGTCGATGTAAACGATGCCGCGTTCGGCTGCATCCACGTCGTAATCGCAGACCTGAAGCAGGCGGGAGAGAATACTTTCCACGTCTTCGCCCACGTAGCCGGCTTCGGTAAATACCGTGGCGTCGACGATAGTGAACGGCACATCAGAGTTTGGCTATTGGGCCAGCAGGGTTTGCCGGTACCGGTCTGGCATGACAAACAGCAGGTTGATTTTTCAATTTCCACGCTGTTTGGCGTCGGCCGCCTTTCCAAATTGTTGCAGGCGTTTGTAGTGATTGTACACGGCTACCGCCAGCACTTTTTTGGCGTCGTCCTGCCCGATAACGTATTGATCGAGAAAGGTTTTGATGTCGCGGGGCGGGATCAGGTGAATAGGGCCGCTGTACCGGCTGCTATTGCCGGAAGCCTGCTCGTTTTTTTCCGGTTGTACACCGGCTTTGCGCAGTTCCTGTTCAATTATTTCCTGCGCTTTTTCCACGCAGACCTCACAAATCTGTCCGTCCATGCCGGAGACTAAGATCATCACTTCTTCTTCACCCCGCCCGCAAAAAAGAGCAGCGGTGTTGGTTGGGTTTGCCACGTTTTATCATATTCGTTGCGCGGATTTTCTGACCCGCGTTGGTTTGGATGATTTGTTGAATTCCCGCAGCAATAAAAATCTGCGGAATTGGTGCAATTCTGCGGGAAAACAAAGCAAAGATACGGAAAAAAAGACCCGGAGAAACGCACGAGACATTTCTCCGGGTACAAACTTCGACGAAAGCGCAATTATCCTTTTCCTTTCGGGTTGTTGCGGTCGAGCACTTCGTCGACGAGGCCGTATTCTTTGGCTTCGGCGGAGCTCATCCAGTTGTCGCGGTCGCAGTCTTCTTCGATTTTTTTGTACTCCTGGCCGGTGTGATGTGCAAGAATGTCGTACAGTGACTTTTGCATCTTTTTGATCAGTTTGTACGAAATCTCGATGTCGGATACCTGGCCCTGCGCGCCGCCCATGGGCTGGTGGATCATCACGTGGCTGTGAAAGAGGGCGCTGCGTTTGCCTTTGGTGCCGGCTGCGAGCAGTACGGCGCCCATGGAGGCTGCTAAGCCCGTGCAGATGGTGGCCACGTCGGGTGAAACGTACTGCATGGTGTCATAGATGCCGAGGCCGTCGATGACCGAGCCGCCGGGGCTGTTGATGAACATCTGCACGTCGCGTTTGGGGTCGGTGCTTTCGAGGAACAGCAACTGCGCCTGGATGACGTTGGAAACGTATTCCGTGACCGGCACACCCATAAAGATGATGCGGTCCATCATCAGGCGGCTGAACACGTCGAGCGCGGCGGCGTTCATCTGGCGCTCTTCGATGACGTATGGCGTGAAGGCGCGGATACCCGGCACCGTGGCGTCCATATACTTTTCGAGGTGCATGCCACTCATTCCGAGGTGCTTGGTGGCATACTTTTGAAATTCATTTTTGTCGAACATGATCTGTTATTCTTTTTGAGGCAAATGAAACAACTTTTTCGCTTTCAGGTTGTCAGGTGAAAAAATGGAACCGTTTTAAGGGAAGAACGGCATAACCCCGACGATGAACAACCGTTTTGGGCGGACAAAAGTAGCGCTACTTTTTATTCTTTAGCATTTGCACGGATTTTACGCCGATTATTTGTCCTCCGGACGCTAAAAATTGCAGGCAATACATGCCATCGGGCAACGCGGACAAGTCGATGCTGTTTCCTGTTACGGCTTTTTCCACAATATGTTGCCCTAAGACGTTCATAACCAGCACCGTCACCTCTTCCCCCACCGGCAACCCGCTCCAACGCACCTCTCCCGTCGTTGGATTCGGATAAATCTGCACGACTTCGGCTGCATCCTGCGGACCGCTGCTGCTTGTCGTGCTCACCCACACCGTTTTGCATTTTTCATCACTCCCGTACTGGTTGCTCACCGTCAGGCACACCTCGTAGGCGCCCGGCGCGGAAAAGGTATGTACGGGGTTGCGCTCCGCACTCTGGTTGGCAGCCCCCGAGGCCGGATCGCCGAAATCCCAGAGCCATTCCGTGGGTTCGTACCAGGATACGGAGGTGAAATCCACGCCGAAGCCGCCGGTTTTGTCGTAACGCCAGCCTGCCAGCGGATGGTTGTCGAGGCCGAGGGTGTCGCAGGCAGAGCCGTCGATAGGGCCGAGGCGGAAGTTGGGGAAGTGGGGGAGGTTTTTGTAGGAAAAGTCAAATTTGTAGTAATTCTGTACCATCTCACATGCGGTACCTGCTCGTTCCGGATGATTCATTCTATGCATACAGCTTTGACCATTGAGATGTCTTCCATATATTCGGCCATCCGGCCCTAATTCGAGAAAAGAAATGCCATCACCGAGGGGGCAATCCGGACTCAATATACGCTCCGCTACTATAGTTTTACTGGCAGCAATATCTGCGGCTTGCGTATCAAACTGGATCAGGCGTTTCACTTCTGCAGCATATAAGTATCGCCCATCAGCAGAAAAGGCAAGGCCGGCAAATATCTGGTTATCGGCATCATCTGTTATCGGAATGTAGATGGGATTTGATAAGATTCCTGTACAGCGATCAAAGTCAAATATACGCAAATCATCTTTTGCGTTAAACCGAGATAATTTGGTGCCGTCAGGGGAAAAGACCATTTCGCCACCGGATCCGCTCCAGGTAGGCTCGCCAATGCTTTGTTCTGACAGGCTGATGCCTTCCGGAGTTAGTAACATAACGAAATACTGGTTGCTGACGTCTTTCGCCGCCACAATCCACCAGTCGCGCCCATTGGCGTGACGGACAGCATGTATTCCGTCTGAATGCAGGGTGTCTGAGAGAATTATCTGATTTTTGAGAACGATTTTTCCGGTTCCATTATTGAACGACCTGTCTATCTGTGAAAACAGTATCTTGTCAAAATAACCATTAAGAGGTTGGAATTCTATTTTAAGTGACAAATAAATTAAATAGTATTTGTTTTGGTTTTCCGGATGGGGAAGGAGAAGCATATTTTGTACTGAACGATATCCGGAACTGTCATTGATACAGTAACTATCAATCCCGTAACCAAAGTCCAACTCCGAACTGTTTTCTATATATTCTCCCGTGCCTGCTTCCACATAACAGCCATTGGATAAAAATAACAGAGCGCCTGAAGGATCGCAGATAGAAGAGCAGGTTTCATGCAAAGCCATCTTTTTAGGGCTATAGTTAATGCTTAGTGAGTCTCCAAAATCGAAATATATACCATTTGCCAAAACTTGATTGGAATATTTATAGCCAAATACCCAGATATTATCCTCTTTTTGTGCAGCAACACGTAGAAACTGTGGCAACAACAGTAGTATAATAGAAAAAATACGCATAGTGGTATAATAGAGATGCAGCAGCACGGCGCCCGGGGCCGTACTGCTGCTCAAAAGTGAAGGAATCAGTGTTTTACAATTTGAATTTTTTGTGCAACCAACAGGGTATTGTCAGCCGAAAATAGTTGCACTACGTAAAACCCTTGCGGAAGATTCACGATACCAACAGGCGGCTTTGTATTCGTGATTTCTACGGATAATTGCCCGAGGGTATTTAATACTTTTATCGTAGCTACTCTACCGCCAGGGTCTGTCCAGTTGATTTGATCTGAAGCAGGATTTGGAAAAACAATGATCTGATTGTTTATAGGACTTTTTTCTCTTCGTGATTGGCGGTTTTGTGTTCCGCACAAATCCCGGTCGTCGTACTCGATGCCTTCAAAATGCGATATGATCGCCCGGGCTTCATATACCGCATCGCCGCCTTTCAACGGGCATTGCTCCGCAATAGATTCGAGCGTGGCAAGGTCAGTGGAAGAAAGTTCGTCAGTAGCCAGCCAGTTTAGGGTAATGGCATTCACTGTTTTGTGATTCTCATCAGGGGTGAGGGAGGTCGTTACCGCCGCGTTGAGTTGCAGCAGGGATTGGATTCGCACTTGCCGGACAGAATCGAGGGCTTCCATGAATTGCTCCAACTGGTTTTGCGTGGTGGCGCGTTGTTGCACCAGCGTGTTGTATTGAGTCTGATTGATCGAAGTGCCCGCCTGATGCTGCTGTTCGAGGGTGTCGATGTCCGCTACTTTGTCTAACAGGTCGGCCCGGTAATTTTCAAAGGCGACGTGCTGTAAAGAATCGAGGTTGAACAGTTTGTCTCGTCTTTCGGCAATATACGCCAGCCTGCCGGTGGAAAGTGAGTCGTTCGTGGCCTTGAAGGTCGAATAGAGGGAAGAGTAGGTGGCGAGGGCGGGCTGGCGCAGCATTTTGCGGTAAAGCCGGTAAGCGCCTTTCCAGCGGGTTTCATCTTCGAAGTCGTCGGTGGGCAGGGTATCGTATGCAATAACGGCGTCTAACTTTGTCGGTACATTATCTTCACCTTCATGTGGCGGTTGCGGTGGGTCGGGAAATGAGCAGGATATGCCGCAGGTAAAGGTTGGATTTTCATCCGCGTCATCTTCAAACCAACCAGAAGGAGGATCTACGGGAGGATTGAATGCCGCATTTTCACTTCCATCTACATAAAATATCGATAGTCCTATAATATTCTGGTCCCCCCCCCAATGCACCCCACCATACCCACCGGAAGGTATCCCGTTCAGGTCCCATTCGTTGCCGGTATGGGTTTGGGTTCCGATAAACACGTTGCCAATGTTTTCATCGCCGAGTTGCAGGCCGTAGGTATGGTTATGCGGGAGGTTGCCGACCACATTGTCGGTGAAGTCGCCCATATCGTAGAACTGCATACCCGCGTTGGTGTTGTCGAGGCAGTTGCAGGCGTAGGTGTTGGCCCAGCCGGCGGCAGAGCGGATGCAACGGGAGTCGCCCAGACTGCTGGCTTCGAGATTCTGGCTGATGACATTACCTGTTATCTGGGTAAGCGAAGCGCCTTCCACCCAAATGCCGTCGTAGTTGTTCTCCTGTTTGTTGTTGGTGATGATATTTCTGCCTATGTTGCCGAAATATCCGTTGCGGTACACGATGCCCCGCCCGCTGTCGTCCAGCGTGATCGTATCGGACAATATTCTCCAGCCACCGTTGGTCGGTATGGTGGTTCCGAAATGCCCTTCGTTGGCTAAAATAGCTGTGGCGGGCATGGTGCCGGCGCCCGAACCCGTAATGTGGATCGTATTTTCGAGCATGATGCTGGCCGGGTGTACCGGTTCGTTCGAAAACGACCGGATACCAAAGCGGCTGGCGGTAATCCGGTTTCCGGAAAACACCATATCCCGCGTTTTACTGTCTTCCCAGTCGATGCCGGTTTCCACGCCGTCCATAGTTACGTTTTCTACATTACCGGCGTAACGGATCCCTTTGATGCCCGTTTTGCAGTTGGTAAAACTCATATTCGTCCAGAATTCATTCAAATTGGCCCAGTACGTCCCACCTTTTCCGTTCAGGTAAATGCCGTAGCCGGAAAGGGAATAGGCAGGGGCGCCTACCGAATTGATGTCATCGAACGTCATGTTTCCCATATTGGTGGTCGTTCGATAAGCAACAATTCCATTCGCCAACGCGGAGAATTGATTTCCGTTCGTTACGCCGGCAAGATTGTCGCCCCAGACGTTAAAATCCCGGAAACTATCGAGCCAAATCCCGCAATATCCGCGGGTTTCCACGAATTCCGGCATACCCGAAAAGGGCGTTTTTAAGCCGTTGACGGTAGAAAAACTATTGTTTTCGAATCCATCAATGGTTGCTCTGAAAGGAGAGGCATCCATATTCAGCCTGATACCGATATAATTATCCATAAAGTTGGTATTGATGATGGAAATCGTGGAGCCGGCTTGCGCGTCGATGCCGAACCGGCAGTCTGAAACATTACAATCGTCTAATATCAAGGTTCCACCCGATTCGACAACGATGCCATGTGCCAGTTCGGAACCGCAAGTAAACAAGTCCATGCGGCGCAATGTGAGCGTGTAGCCTGCCTTGATCGTAACCTTTACGCCTGGCTGGAACGCCATTGGCAAATGGGCAGTAAGCGGATTATCGAAGCAATGATCCGCATCGACAACCAATTCCTCGTCTATCAGAATGCTTTGGGCTTCGTTTTGAGAGCAGCTTTCCAAAATACCCAAAAACAAGAGCTCGGAAGCCGATGTTTCCGTAGTGTTTCGAAGATCGACGTAGGAGTCGACAGACATGGCTGGATTCTCAGAAAACAACAATGCCGGTGAGCAACTCGTATCCGAAACAGTATATGTGATCCGTTCATCATTACCCGACCAACGGGCATCCCTTGTAAAGTGCGCCTCCAAAACTGCAAACGTCGGAGTTATTCCACTAAAGGGGGCCGGAAAAGTCAGGGTGATAACGGTGTTGCCGAAAATATCCGTACCTGTCGAATAGGATAGGTTAGGCGTAGTGCCCGTAAAAGTAAAATAATTCGAGTCATAGGTATAGGTTACAGTATAGTTGTGTGTGGCGGTATAATCGTGATCGATGGTAATAGCAGCCGTGAAATCCAGGTCGCATATTTCGAATGAAGCAGGGACGGATATATCAACCTGGTTCGTTAAACAGCCGGATTGGGCATTCAGGTTAATCACCCCGAAGATTAAAAACAGGATGGGGACGGTTTTTCGAAAAAATGACCTCACACTTAAAAAAGCTGGTTGCGGTTGCGGGTTGCGGGTTGCGGGTTGCGGGTTGGGCATCGTATGCCCGATCGGCAGGAATAGTTTCCTTTTCATTGGGTGAAGATAGTTTTGGTGAATTGATCAGATTATATTTTTTCCTTCAAACATCCCCGGACGATTTTCGAAGGCGACCTGATAAAGTTATACCCTAAACACCCCCATTCCCGCCATTTTTTAAGTTAAATAAATCAGGGATTTAGTAAACGGGGCGGTAACAATGTGTTTTCGCGGTTTTTGCGGGGTAAAAGAAAACGCGATATCCAACTGAGTCGAATATCGCGTTCATCACATACAAAAGTAAGCCGCCGCTCAATCTTCCGCCACAGCCTCCAGGGCATCCTGCCGGTTCTGCTCCGCCTGGGCTTTTTTAGTGACTTCGTCCATAATTTTGTGAAACTCTTCCGAAGGCACGGCTTTATCCCTGATCGTGACCTGTTCCCGCACGGCTTCGAATATTTTGTCCGTTTCGAGGTCGCGGCGGGTGTCGGCCACGTCCTTTTCGTTTTGCATCAGCCGGTCCACGCTGCTTTCGATGACATGGTCGGGCAGGTCGGACTGGAAGTAGTTGCGCACCCGCGCTGCGTAGGCGTTGCGCACGTCTTCGTCCGTTACTTCTAAGGCAAACAATTCCTTGATTTTGTCGCGCAGCAGCGACCAGCGCAGGTTTTCGGCAAAAGCCGGGTAGTCGCGGTCGATCTGCGCCTCATCGATTTGGGTTTCGTTGGTGGCCCGGAGCCAGCGTTTGAGGAATTTTTCCGGCAGTTCGACGGGATTTTGTTCCATCAAACGCCCCTGAAAATCGCGCATCAAAAGCGCGTTGGAACGCACGTCATAGAATCCGAGAATACCTTTTTTGAGTTCGTCCATGGCTTCTTCGCGGTTTTTTACCCGGCCTTCGCCAAAATAGCCGTTAAAAAAGTTTTCGTCGAGTTCGGCGTCTTCCACCCGGGTTACTTCTTCGATGGCGCCTTCAAACCAGTCGCCGACTTCCCGCGGGTCGTTTGCCTCGAGGTTGAGGATGTACTTGCGGTACATCTCCTCTTTTTCCTGTTTTTCGAGATTGCGGGCATTAAAACGCAGGGTATCGCCCTTTTTCATGGCGAGTAACTGCGATTTTAAGGGTTCGCCGGTTATGTCTTTCAACGCTACGGTGATGGTGGTTTCCCATCCGCCTTCTTTTACGCCGGCATCTGCGGAGCCGTCTAATTCCACCGAAGCGATACGCACGATGTCGTCTTCCCGGATATCCGTTTCCGGGTTGGAGCGGGCGCCCATGCGTTTGCGGGCGTAATTCAGGTCTTCTTCGGCGAGTTCGTCGAGATTGGAAACGGTGAGCCGCTCGTAGATTTCGTTTTTATCGAGGCCTTTGATGTCGAAAGCCGGCACAAAGCCAACTTCGTAATTAACCGCGTATTCCGGCTCTATATCGGTAATTTTGAAGGAAAAACTGCGTTGTTCTTCGGTGGGCAGGGGTTGGCCGAGCACGTCGAGTTTGCTTTCGCGCAGGTAATCGTAGAGCCGGTTGGCGAGCAGTTCGTTCAGTGTTTCGCTGAATATGGTGTTGCCGTACAGTTTTTTTACAAATTCCATCGGCGCCTGGCCCTGGCGGAAACCACGAATGGATGCGCGGGAGCGGAATTTTTTCAGTTCGGCGTCGATTTTCGGCTTGATCTCTTCGCGGGTAACGGTGACGGTTAAAACGGCCGAGGTGTTGTCGATATCTTTGCGGACAACCATAAGTTGGATGTTGGAAATTTAGAAATAGGAAATTTGGAAATCGGAAATGTGGATTGAAATCCGGGAAGTACAAATTTTTGGTTTACATGGGTTTATGACCCCTCTCACTAAGTGCGGGCGGAGGGACTCGAACCCCCATGCCTCACGGCGCCAGATCCTAAGTCTGGTACGTCTACCAATTTCGCCACGCCCGCAGTAATGTATTGTTATGAACAGTTGGCAAATTTTTTGTAACTCTAAAATTTTCAAGTACAAAGCAATGCCGCCGTCCCCAACGATTAACCCTTTCAAAAAGGCCGGCAAAAGTACACTGTTTTAGCGGAAAACAAAGAATCGGGGCAAGAGAAAAACAGTTAACAAGGCGCAAACAAATTTGGCTGCCCGAAAGTTTGCCATAATTTTGTCAAGTATCTGAACACAGCGATAAACAGGAGGGCATTATGGAGCAGCATGACGGTATCAATTTACCTGCGGAATCGATCCAGGCAGGAACGCAGGGCAATCATGTGCTCGAAGCGAAAGATGCCGCTATTCCCGGCGAACGGGAGGACCGGACGATCATCCGGCGGGCTTACCGCAACCTCCTGAAGTCCATCAAAACGCCGCTCGACAAGCCGGACCGGGAAAGTATCCGCGCGGCATTCGAACTGGCGGCCGAAGCGCACCAGAAACAGCGCCGCAAAACCGGCGAACCCTACATCCTGCATCCCATCGAAGTGGCGCGTATCTGTGTGGAGGAGATCGGCCTCGGCCCGACGGCCGTGGTATGCGCCTTGCTGCACGATGTGGTGGAAGATACCGATGTGTCGCTCAAGGACTTGCACGGGCGTTTTGGCGCCCGGGTGTCTCTGATTGTCGACGGCCTCACGAAACTCGACGGATTGCACGATTCCGAAAGCCCCCAGGCCGAAAACCTGAGCAAAGTATTGCGCGCAATGGTGTCCGACGTCCGGGTGGTGCTGATCAAAATGGCCGACCGCCTGCACAACCTGCGTACCATCAAAAGTATGCCCCACCACAAACAACTCAAGATCGCGGCCGAAACCACCATGATCTATGCGCCGCTGGCGCACCGGCTGGGTTTGTACAAGGTGAAAAGCGAGTTTCAGGACCTGTGTCTCAAGATCACCCACCCCGAAGAATACCACGAGATCGCGGAAAAACTTTCCCAAACCAAACGCGCGCGGGAACAGTATATCGACGAATTTACGGCGCCTATCAACGACGCAGTAAAAGAAATGGGCATCTCCGCCCGCATCACCGGCCGGCCCAAAAGTATCTACTCCATCCGGAACAAGATCAAACACAAACACGTCTCCTTTGAAGATATTTACGACCTGTTTGCCATCCGGATCATCGTGGATGTGCCGCCGGTAGACGAACGATTGGCCTGCTGGCAGGTCTACACCTTTGTGACGGATTATTACAAACCCATTCCCGAGCGGCTGAAAGACTGGATTACCAGCCCCAAGGCCAACGGTTACGAATCGTTGCACACCACCGTGATCGGCCCGGAAGGCCGTTTTGTGGAAGTGCAGATCCGCTCTGAACGAATGGACGATATTGCCGAACGTGGATTTGCGGCGCACTGGAAATACAAGGGCGTCAAGGGTTTGAGCAAACTGAAAAAAGACGTATTCGAAAACTGGCTCAACCAGGTGCGCGAAACGATGGAAAACAACGACACCGGCAGCGCCGTTGAGTTTCTGGCCGATTTTCAAAGTAACCTGTTTGCCGAGGAAGTACACGTTTTTACCCCCAAGGGGGATATGAAAATACTGCCGGATGGGGCCACAGCGCTCGATTTTGCTTTCAGTATCCACTCCAATATCGGGTGCCATTGCCAGTCGGTCAAAATCAATAACCGCTTAGAACGCCTTGATTACGTGTTAAAAAGTGGCGACCAGGTGGAAGTGCTGACCAAAAAAACACAAAAACCGAAGGAAGACTGGCTCCAGTTTGTAGTTACCGGCAAGGCGAAAAACCGCATCCGTTCGGCCCTGCGGGAAGAAAACGCAGCCAGGCGGAATACGGCCGGGAAATCCTCGAACGCAAACTCAACGGATTTAAGGTATCCGTGGAAGACAATGCGGATATGCTGGCCAGGTGGTTCGGTTTCCCCAACCGCCTCGAATTTTTGAGCGCCATTTATCACCAGCAGGTGGATTTGGCGGATCTCAAACGTTTTCGCTCCGACGGCGTCCGGCTCGTTGAAATCGAGGAAAAAACCGCCAGACAGGAGGCGGAGCCGCTTGTTCCGGAAAATATGCCGCGCCTCAAATCGGGCAACAAACCCGAGGTCATCATCAACGGCGAACCCGGCAGTTATTACCAGTATTCTTTTGCAACCTGCTGCAATCCCGTGCAGGGCGACGCCATTTTCGGGTTCATTCTCGCCATCGGCGGCGTCAAAATACACCGCGCCACCTGCCCCAACGCCACACACTTGCTGGCCAACTACGAACACCGCATCCTGAAAGCGGGCTGGGGAAATACCGTAAAAGCCGATTTTCTGACGAATATCATCGTCACCGGTATCGACAGCGGGCCGGGCGTGATTCACCAGTTGACCGACAAAATATCGAGCCTGGGGATCAATATTCGTTCGTTTTCCATTTCCGGCGAAAGCGGTTACTTCGAAGGGCGCATCGGACTTATCGTGGCCAACACCGATCAGTTGAATTTAGCCATGCGCGCACTGAAAAGTTTTGAGTGGGTGTCGAATGTGAGCCGGGAAGATTGAGTGGGCAGTGGCAGGGGGCAGTAGCAGTGGCAGTAGCGCTAAGAAAGGCTGCAAAGACCCTGCGGGAAAGCTTCCAACCTCAACTGATTTATCAGTTTACACAAACTTCTTTAAACCGCCGCTTCATTATCAGATTGTTCCGAAGAAAATTAGCAGCATTAATCCCGCTTGATTACTTATACCTCACGTCGCCAGGTTTTGTGCATGAATCATCGTGCGTAGTAATAGTCTCATTGCCAATGAGACTATTACTTAATCTCCAATCAAAGCACAAAACCTGGCGGCTTGAGGTATAAAAATCTTCGGATTATTGTTTAGTTTCCTCCGGATCATTGCCGTCGCGGCGAAGTACGGGACGTGTTGAAAAATAAAGCAAGATATATTTGTTTTCCGAATCTTTATCTGCCAATGTTTGTGCCAGGTCGGGATGCCTTCGGCCTAACTCTTCCATATTGATTTTGTTGTTTGCCATCATATGGCGGAT
Source organism: Lewinellaceae bacterium (assembly GCA_016713985.1). Taxonomy (GTDB): domain Bacteria; phylum Bacteroidota; class Bacteroidia; order Chitinophagales; family Saprospiraceae; genus M3007. Next base: position 120,204 of record JADJOD010000018.1, read on the forward strand.
ACGGCGGGGCTCCAATACCAAAGCGAAGGAAGTTTCGCTTTTTTGAAATACATCGCCGACTTGCACAAGTGGATAAAGCCAGTCGTCTTCCCTGAAATTCCGCGCATTATAAAAATTCCCTGACAGGTTGTCAAACACGCACAAGGAGGTTTTTTGTTCATCAAAAATATGGAAAACAGCATACTGGCCGGTCGTCACGAATCCTTCGTACAGAAAGGCGTTATTATCGGTGTCCCAGCCCGTCAACTTCTTTTTGCGCAATTCTACCGGCACTTCTTTCCCTTTGAAATCGAGCACATAAACCGGAGTGATTCTATTTTTGCTTAAAGAAAAGACGGTGTCGGAAAAGGGAGGGTTGAACCATATCTGATGGCCGGCAGACGTTAAAAAACCGGTATATTCATAACCCCATCCATCAGAAGATTCCGGGTAAGGGAGCGCCCTTTTAATGAGGTTTCCTTTATTGTCATAATAAACCAGGTGGTATTTGCCTGAAATATCCGTTGCGCCGAATTCATTATATACGACATAGCCGCCATCGGGTAAAATAGCCATCTGTTGTCCATACATTCCGTTGGGCAGTGTGGATAACAGGTTTCCGGACAAATCGTATGTCATAAACGCCATTTTTCCGGCTACCAGGCCTGTGATATTGTTTTTTCCGGGTTCAGGTACGATATCATAGAGTTCGTTATACCCGCCCTGTGATTCTGATTGATGGCCAATCTTGTTTAAAAATATCCCTGTTTTTTCATCAAAGACATATAAATTCTGAAAATCCGTCCGGTTGTCCAGAATGATAATTTTGCCATTGGAAAAAACTGCCTTCCGAATACTTCTCAAAGGAGCGCTTTCAGAAGGGGCCAGAGTCACAAATCCTTCCAGGTCAAAGAGTTCTGATGCTCTTATTGTATAAGGCGACGAAGAAAATACCTGGATTTCCCGCAGGCCGTCATCCAGCATGGAATTGGTGTTTTTACAACCGGCAGCAGCAATTGTGGTAGAAATAAATAGCAGTACCTGAACTGTTTTCATAAGAGGAAGGCTTGTCAAGTATTACGCGCGCCATAAGAAGCGCCGGAGAAGTCTCGTCCCCGGACGGTTAATTACAACAACTCAATTCATATGCACAACAGCACCCATTGAAACTGCTGAATACAGTATAAATCGCGTCATTATATTTGACTTGCGCTTCTTCCCGGCACGGGCCGATTAAAACTCCTGCGTGTTCATTGCAAAATGCAATATCGGAAGCGTATTCGGCTTGAGCATACGCGTAGTTGATCGCAAAAGTGGTAATACAGGGAGATTCGGCAAAAACATAATATTGAATACCAAAAATTATAATTAGTGCCAGAGCAAATATTTTCTTTTTCATGATATGATCTTATTTATTTTGTTTTTTATTCATAAAATCGTTGACCACCTCGTTTGCATGCCTGATATTCGGGATAAAAAGAAGCGACATCTGCTGCCGGGTTTCCATTTGGGCGAGTTCGGGATAACGCAGCTCCAGTTCTTGTTGGGTTTTCTGGTAATCTCGAAGGAAACGTTCGCTTGCCAGGAAAGCTGAGCCACGGGGATGCCCTTCCAGGCATTTTTCCAGATCGGGCAGGGTAGCAGTTGCAGCATAAAACCCGCAGCTGTGGGTTTTTGAAAACACAGACTCCAGTTCTTCGCGTGAAAAGGATGCCAAAATTCTTGTATGCCGGTGAAATAGTTCTCGTACACGCTCCGTCTGAGGATCCGTATCCAGCCTTTTTTTGAGTGAAGTCACGTCGGAGATTGTGGTTTTTTCTTTTTGGCAGGATGTAAAAAATCCAATGACAAGTGCCGTTAACAAGAAAATGTAAATTGCTTTTTTCATGTTGATATAATTGACGGTTAAAATAAATGTACAAATAATTGAGATTCTTTGCTTATTTGAGTATTTTCAATATTTTTAACCGGACAAAAATATATCTCCGCCTTTTTGCAGGATTAAATTTCCGGTTTTATTTTAAAACCAAACCGGCATACTTTAAAACCAGCTGCTTATATTTGTATCCTGTATAGAAGATATTTTTTATTTAACACCTTCATTATGAATACGTATATCTCCGATCTACTATCCGACAATCTGCGTCATCTGCGCGCTTTTCACCAGTTTCCGCAGCGCTATCTGGCCCATATATTAAAGTGTTCGCAATACGGTTACAGCAAGTTGGAGCGCGGCCGGATGCGGATTGGTGAATCGAAACTTTCCAAACTCGCCGACTTGTACGGCGTACCTTCTTCTGACCTGCTCTGCAAATCTTCGGATGAATTGATCCGCCAAATTATTGAATCCAGAAAGCTCTGATTTGCCGCGCACCTGCTACTTAAGCGTGAAACGTAAAAGTATAATTCGCCCAGAAATTCCAGAGCGTTACAACGGCAGTGGCTACTAATTTGGACGTATAAAAATTGACTTTATACCGCTCGTTGAGCAGGTAAATAATACTGTTGTTGATGGCCAGTCCGATAAGCGACGCCAGCAGGAACTTGGAAAACTGCGTGGCAATGGAGGGGTCCTGGCTGTGGAAGGTCCACACCCGGTTGAGAATATAATTGCTGAGCACCGCGCACAAAAATCCGGTGCTGTTGGCAACGTATTTGTTAAAACGCAGTTTTTCCTTGCAGAGCCAGGTGATGCCAAAATCGACCCCCACGCCGGAAGCGCCGACAATTCCGAATTTTAAAAATTTGAGTACTAATTCGCTCATTTTGAATGCCTGAATACGTCTGAACCCCGGAACAAAAGTTTCCAGGTAATTATGCTCCAAATGGCGATACAGGGTACGGCTTTGAGGATATAGGGCTGTACGAACTCCTGACGTAAGGTTTTTGGGAAAATATCTGTCGGAGACAGCGAAACCAGTAAAAAGGTTGTCCACAACAGCACATTTTCCCAGGCTCTTTTTGGGGTTGCACACCACCAAAGCGCCACGCCACACATCGCAATGATAAAGGTCGGCGATTCGGCTTTATGATTAAAAATAACCACCCAGATCAGTACCGATGCGCAAGCCAGTACGCGCTGAATATCAGACACTTGCAAGGATTTCCAATACAAGCGCCCCCCTTCCCGCGATACCCGGTAAGCGCTCGCCCACACCGAAGTCGCCAAAAGCAGGAACCCCGCCAGGGTCACCCCCGTTTTGGAAGGTATCCAGCCAAACCAGGCCTGCAACCAGCCCTGCACCGACAAACCGATGGACGCTTCGTGGTCGCTGCGCAGCAATTCCAGCCACCATTCGTACACCTGAACCGTTTGTGCAGGTGAAATAACCGCGAGCGGAATCAGGCTTAACAAAACGGCCCATACCGTCAGCCACACAGCCACACGTGCTTTGCCCGGGTACAACAGCGCCAAAACGGCGGCGAAAATACCGAAGATTTTGATGTATGCCGCACCCATGATAAAACCTGCGGCCCGGCCGTACTTTTTTTGCCCGAATGCGATGAATGCCCACAACATCAGGCCGGCCGTAAGCCCGTTGCTCTGGCTGTTTTGCAGGGAAGTAATCAGTTCGATCAGTACAAACCAGGCGGCGAATATGCGTTGCCCCTGGCTGAGCACCGGCAAACGCAACATGGCGGCCAGCAGAACCAGGGCATTCAGCAGGTTCCAGACGGGCAAGCCCAGCCAGTCGGGCACAGCCGAAAAGGGCGCCATAAAAAGTGAAAACGCCGGACTGTATTTGAACAAATCCCATTGCTCTGCCGGAAAGGCGGCGTATGGGTTCAATCCTTGCAGCAGGTGTGGAAACGAGTTTTTAAAAATCAGGTAATTCTCGTAAAAAGTATACCCGCCCGGCCGTTCGCCCTGCGTCAGTTTCTGGATGGACACGGCAATTGCGGCCAGCGAATACACGGACCACAACAGCCATTGCTTTTTCCAAAAATGTTTCATTGTCAATACTTTATCATATCTAAATACCCGCCAATCAGCCGCGGGCATCAATTCCTCTCCTGTACTTTTTTATTCGATTGCACGTCCACGACGCCGTCCGTTTTTTTCAATATTTCGATCAGCGTTTTTTCTTCCACCTGCGTGCCGTCGTAAGTGAGGAGCCAGATATTGTCTTCCGAAAGCCGCCGAACGAGCCGGATCCGGATGTCCGAAAATTGTGCGATCCAGTTCCCCGCGTTCAGTTCGGGTTTTAGCCGCACGATGAGTTCCCGTTTGGAAGCGTCTGGAATCTCGTTGGGGTTGACGCCCCGTTTTACGGCGATACCGTGGGCTTCTGCGAGGTCTTTGAGCAGATTTTCCAGTTCGAGCAGGGGGGCAGGGCGGTCGACGGAGCCTTTTACCTGTTTGACGTTTTTTCCGTCGAAGGCGGTCAGGGTTACGTAGGGCGCATCGGCGATGTGGGTTTCCACGTGGTCCGGGTATTGCCAGAGGTTGACGTCTTTGACCTTGGTTTTCAGGCGTTTGAGTTCGTCGGCTGTGAGTTGGAAAGAATCTTTTCCGATCTTTTCCGTAAACCGGATGCCTTCGAAGTGCACCCACCCGTCGTTTTGTACGATTAGTTTAAAAACGGGACAAAAGCCGAAGCAGGAACCCGATTCGATGGCGACAAGGTGTTGTACCTTGTGTGTTTTGCCGCATTTGCCGGCGGACATGAGCATCAGGGTTGCGAGTGTAAACAGGAATGTTTTCATGGTGTTTGCCGATTTGTTAAAAAATGATGTTGCCGATTCGTAAAAAACATAGCCGGTCTGTTCCCGTGATTTCCATTTGATCACTTGTTTTTCTGCCTATTCCATCGCCTGCTCCAGGTCTCCGATGATATCTTCCACCGCCTCAATGCCCACCGACACCCTTATCATGCCGTCCGTAATGCCGTTTTGTTCGCGGATTTCCTTCGCTACGTTCAGGTGCGACGAAGACGCCGGGTGCAGAAGGAGGGTGTCCACGTCGCCGAGGGTGGGGGCAATGGTACAGAACCGGACCCGATTCATACAGCGGATACCCGCTTCGAGGCCACCTTTTAATTCAAAACTCAACATGCCGCCAAATCCGCTGCGCATCTGGCGCGACGCGAGTGTATGATCGGGATGGGAGCTCAGGCCGGGGTAGTTGACCCGTTCCACAGCCGGGTGTTTTTCCAGAAATTCGGCCAGCGCGAGCGCGTTGGCGCAATGCCGTTGCATCCGCAGGGCCAGCGTTTTTATACCGTTGTGGGTGAGCCAGGCCTCGAACGGAGAGCAGTTGGTGCCGGCGAGTTTCATCGCGCGCCACACGTGTTTGCGCATTCGTTCCTTGTCTGAGTCGACGATGACGCCGGCGATGGAGTTGCCGTGGCCGTTGAGGTACTTGGTGGTGGAATGTATGATAAAATCCACGCCGTGTGCAAACGGTTGCTGAAGCAGGGGTGTGGGAAAAGTATTGTCGATGGCGCAGAGCACGCCGTGGCGGTGGGCGAGGTCGGCAAGCGCGCGGATATCGACGCAGGCGAGGGTGGGGTTGGCGGGTGTCTCGCAATACAGCAGCCGTATGTTTTTATCCTGCCGCAGCAAATCTTCCACCCGGTTCAGGTCGCGCAGGTCGGTCATGGCCGTTTCCACGCCAAACTGGCCGAATATCGCGGTCAGCAATTCGGTGGTGCCTCCGTATAAGTTGCCTTGTGTCAGCACTTTATCTCCGCTTTTTAATACACCCAACAGCAGGGTCGAAATGGCCGACATGCCGCTGGACGTCATCACGGCTTGCGCTTCCAGGCCAAGGCCATGGGTTTCGAGTCCGGCAATTTTTGCCGCCACCATATCCACGGTGGGGTTGGCATACCGGCTGTACACGTGACCACTTTCTATGTTCCGGAAAATGTCGATACCCTGGTCGATATCGTCGAAAACAAACGAAGAAGTGGCGTAAATCGGCAACACGTGCGGGGCCGTGGTGCGGTTGTCGGGGAGCTCTTTGACAGTGTAGGAGTGGATGTTCATGGTGAAAAAGGTTTGAAGGTTTCAGGGTTTCAGGGGTTTCAGGGTTTCAGTTAGGTTTCAGGGTTTAAGGGTTTAAGGTTTCGGGGGTTCAGGGTTTCAATGGGTTTCCAATGGGTTTGAAGGTTTGGGGTTTCAGGGGTTTGAAGGTTTCAGGGGGGGAGGATCTAATAGGGTTAGGGAGTGTCGGGAAGTGAATTTGGATCAATCATTTGGGGCGGTTCGAAGTTGGGAAAATTGGAATCAGAATACGCGTATTTCCTGACTTTAGATGAAGCGTGACGCAATCCCTTTATATTCGTTTTGTTCAAATATTCCAGGAGTGCGTGAATGGCGGCACTCGTGCGGATAGCAAGGGTATGAAGTTCTTTTAATTCAAGTTCATCAATGTAACCGTAATCCAAAGCGCGATAACCTTGCGACCGGACTTCTCCACAGGAGCCTTGAGATATGCCCAAAAAATACTTGAATTCCGCATTACTCTTGCGCTCATGACCCTCTGCAATACAGTCCATAACCGAACCGGAAGAAGCCCGAATCTGTTTCCTCAATTCCCAGTCACTAAAGAAATTTGGTTTTTCGGTCAATTGCTTGACGGTCCGGCAAAGTTCCCTTGCCAGTTTCCATGCTTCGATTTCTTCAAAACGTTTGAAAGTCATATTTCTAAGATTTAGTAATAACAAATATATAACCCACCTTTCCCACCCCCCCCCAAAAAAAAACATTGAAACCCTTAAACCCTTAAACCTACTGAAACCCTTAAACCCTTAAACCCTGAAACCCTTAAACCCCCTGAAACCCTTAAACCCTTAAACCTCTGAAACCCTCCTCAATCCCCCGGCCAAAAATGCTCGCATACCTTTCGCAGCGCTTCCCCCGGCCGGGCTTTGGAGGACAGGAATAACGCATCCCGGCAGCCCATTTCATAAGGGCAATCGTTGAGGATGGCGTCGGGTTTTCCGTCCATGTCGAGGTCGCCGTACCAGGTAATACGGACGGAAGGGTTCATTTCTTCCGATTCCGTTTTGACCCAGGGGGTCAGGTCCTGCCGGTACGGCGGCTGCGTGGAATAATCAAGCAGGGTGAGTTGGTAATCGGTCACCCGGACGTACAGGTATTCGTTGTTTTCCATACGTGCGCACCCCGTAGCCGTCAGGATGTAACTGGGCTTCATCGTGGTGTCGATGGTATTCATATCGCCGCCGGGGTGAATAGATACCGTGTTGCCCGGCGCCAGATCGCCGGAGAGGAACATATCGCGCACTTCGAACTGGCCCAGGGGCCCTGCATAACCCGTTTTCATGGGTTTCAAGCTGCCGATGATAAATTTACTTTCTTCTTTCTGGTTGGTTTTTAATACCCGGATCTTTTCGCCGTAAAATTCATTGGTTTCTTCTTCGAGGCGCACGATGATGGGGCGCAGCTCATCGGCAAAAGAATCGCGGCGGTACAGGCCGTACCAGTTCAGGGACGGCAAGGGATCGGGGTTGAAAAAAAAATCGCCTTCATGGTAGAGGCCGGTGGTGCCGGTTACATAGGCGCCGAAAACATAACCGGTTTTGCCCTGATAATTTACTTTGATCCAGGGCGCGTAGGGGGAATCAGGGTCGGTGGTGTCGGATTGTACCCACTGCCCGTTGTTCCAGGCTTCCAGGTATTGTACGACGCTCCCTTTTTGCAGGGAAGCCACCTTGTTGGAATTTTTGTCGGGGGCTTCGCGCAGATTCAGCGTATTGGCGGTGACCACCAATTCCTCCGGGAAAAAGGGGGTGTATTGGGCTATAGCCTGAAAAGCAAAAAACAGGAAACAGGTAATGGTGAACGAGAAAGTCTTCATTTTGTATACTCGGTTGTATGTCAATAAATTAGAATGCTGGGAGGTTTTGAGTCTTGCTGAAGTTTTCCGGCTGGCTTTAATGGGTCTCCCGCAAATTCCACGGATATGCGCAGATTGTAATTTCGACAACTTTGAAAAATAGTCTGCAAAAATCAGGGGTATGTGGGGGAGACAGCCTCGGTACCGGCAAAAGTATCACTTTGCCCCGTCGGTTTATTTCAACAATACGACACGAAATCCGAAGAGGCCTTTTTTTACCGGAAGAAGGATGTCGTCTCCGGGTTTTGACAGCGGGAAATAAACCTGTTTTTTATAACGGAACTCCCGGGTGCGCCCGTTTTCCCTGACGGTGAGGAAATAGCCGGTGGTTTGTGGTTTTTCACCTTTCAGCAGGCCGTAATTGGAACTGAAATAAGGTCTTTCCGCGATAAATTCAAAGGACTGGTGCTGCGTTTGCCCGATGCTCCGGTTGAGCAGGCTGCCGGCAAGCGGGGCAAAAACGGGAAAAAACAGGGCGATCAGCAGGACTTCCGGCAGGTGTCGTTCCCAGGGTTTGAACCGCTCCCGCCAGCGCCATAAAACGAATGCAGCCAGCAGTACGGCTGCCGTGAGCGAACCGGCCACCAGCCAGCCGACCCCGAGTGTATTGGACAGTACCGGGAATTCCAATACGTACAGGCCTGTGAGGGTGATAAAAAACAGTACGGCGAACAGCGCCAGCAGGCGGGTACGAATGTCCGGATTCATAGCTATCCCAATTTTTCCACTGCCGCCTCCCACTCTCCGTACACCTTCGCGAGTTCCGTTTTCAGGTCGCCGTATTTTTTCAACGAGGTCTGCGAATCGGGCCGGTTATAAAATTCGGGGTCGGTCATTTTGGCCTCAAAAGCCGAAATTTCTTTTTCCAGATCACCGATGCGTTTTTCATGTTTTTGCACCAGGCGTTGCAACTGCTTTTTATCCTCAGCATTCAACACCGGGCTGCCGTTACTGCTACTGCCACTGCCACTGCTACTGCCACTGCCACTCCTTTTTTCCACGTCCCGCATATTGTCCAGCCGCCTTCTTTCGAGGAAATAATTGACGTCGCCGAGGTGTTCGTACAAATGGCTGTCGCGGAATTCTATGGTCCGGGTGGTCAGGTCCGACAAAAACTCGCGGTCGTGGCTGACCACTAAGAGTGTGCCGTTGTAGGCCAGAAGCGCCTGTTTCAGCACTTCTTTGGAAAGCATGTCTAAGTGGTTGGTCGGTTCGTCGAGCAGAAGGAAGTTAAACGGGCGCAGGAGCATGCAGGCCAAAGCGAGGCGCGCGCGTTCGCCGCCGGAGAGCGCGGTCACCTTTTTATCCACGTCTTCGCCGCTGAACAGGAATGCGCCGAGGATGCCGCGCAATTTGGTGCGCATTTCTTCGGGAGAATTTCGCTCCATCGTCTGCAGGAGCGTCAATTTGGGGTCGAGGGTTTCGGCTTGGTTCTGGGCGTAATAACCGACGGTGACGTTGTGGCCGAGTGTAACCTTGCCGGCTGTGGCGGGTTCCTGGCCGATCAGGATTTTGGCAAGGGTCGTTTTGCCTTGTCCGTTTTGCCCGACAAACGCCACCCGTTCGCCCCGAAGTAATTCAAGATCAACACTTTCCAGTACTTTGAGGTTGCCGTAGTGTTTGCTCACTTTTTCGGCTTTCGCCACCACCTCTCCCGAACGCGGCGCTTCGGGGAAACGAATGTTCATCACGGCCGTATCCATATCGTCGATCTCGATACGGTCCAATTTGTCGAGTTGCTTCTGCATCGACTGCGCCATTTTGGTTTTGGTGGCTTTGGCCATAAACCGCGCGATGGTGCGTTCGCGGTCGGCGATTACACGCTGCTGGTTGTCGTAGGCGTTTTGCATTTGTTCGCGGCGGTCGGCGCTGAGTTCCACGTATTTGGAATAAGGCGCTTTATAGTCGTTGATTTTGCCGAGCATGATTTCCGCAGTGCGGTTGGTCACGTTGTCGAGAAAACGCCGGTCGTGGCTGATCACGATGACCATGCCGGGGTAGGAAGAAAGCCAGTCTTCGAGCCACAGGATACTTTCGATGTCGAGGTGGTTGGTCGGCTCGTCGAGCAGGAGCAAGTCGGGCTGGCGGAGCAACATTTTGGCTAATTCGATCCGCATCTGCCAGCCGCCGCTGAACTCGTCGGTGAGGCGCAACATGTCGGAAGAATGGAATCCGAGCCCCGACAACACCTTTTCTGCGTCGGCCTGCGAAGTGGCGTGGCCCATGTGGTGCAGGTGATCGGTGATGTCGCCCATCTGCTCGATGAGTTTGTGGTAGTATTCCGATTCGTAATCGTCACGTGTAGCGAGTTCATTTTCAACACGATGCAACTCTTTTTCCAAAGCGAGGATTTCGCTGAACGCCGTCATGGTTTCGTCGATCACCGTTTTGCCTTTCGGCAGCAGCATATCCTGGTGCAGGTAACCGAGGGTGAAGTGTGTGGGCCGTACCACATTGCCTTCGTGGGGCGACATTTCGCCGGCGATGATTTTCAACAGGGTCGATTTGCCCGCGCCGTTGCGGCCTACGAGGCCGACACGTTCGCCGGGTTTGAGCACAAAGTTGACCGAATCGAGCAGGATGCGGTTGCCGTATTGGACGTAGATATTACTAAGGGTCAGCATAGTGGTAGCGCGAATTTTAATTCGCTGATAGTAACGCGAAATGAATTTCGCCGGAAAACGGGCGCAAAGGTAGTTCTAAGTTCCGAGTTTGAGGGTTGAAGTTTGAAGCATAACGAAGGCAGCCGTTTTCGAAACCGTATTGTTGCCGATTATTCCGGTATCGGCCTTATTTTGCCCGGAAAAAATAACATGAAGTTATTGCCCGGTCTTTTTTTCGCATTCATTCAGGCAGGTGCACTTTTCGCCCAGCCCGCCCTCAAACCCCAAACCGACCGCCTCTGCGCTAACCTCGAACCCAAAGTCATCACCTGGCGCCGCGATTTCCACGAACACCCCGAACTCAGCAACCGCGAGTTCCGCACGGCGGAAAAAGTGGCGGCACATCTAAAATCGCTGGGCCTGGAAGTCCGCACCGGCGTCGCCAAAACCGGCGTTGTGGGTATTCTCAAAGGTGGAAAACCCGGCCCGGTTATCGGCCTGCGCGCCGACATGGATGCGTTGCCGGTGGTGGAAAGGGGCGATTTGCCTTTTAAATCGGTCGCCAAATCGACGTACAACGGCGAAGAAGTGGGCGTCATGCATGCCTGCGGGCACGATACCCACGTGGCCATTATGATGGGTGTGGCGGAAGTGTTAAGCCAGGTCAAAAAAGACCTCGCCGGCACGGTGGTGTTCCTGTTCCAGCCCGCTGAGGAAGGCCCGCCGGAAAACGAGGAAGGCGGCGCTCCGCTGATGATCAAAGAAGGCGCGCTCGACAATCCGAAGATCGAGGCCCTGTTCGGCCTGCACATCAATTCGCAAACGGAAGTCGGGCAGATCAAATACCGCGCAGGCGGGATCATGGCGGCGTCGGACTGGTTTTATATCACTGTGCATGGCAAACAATCGCACGGCTCGCAGCCCTGGAGCGGCATGGATCCCATCGTTGTGTCCGCCCAGATCATCGAAGGATTGCAAACCATCGTCAGCCGGCAGGTGGACCTGACCGACCAGCCGGCCGTAGTGACGGTGGGTAAAATTCAAAGCGGCGTACGCGCCAACATCATTCCGGAAACTGCCGAACTGGTGGGCACTATCCGTACCCTCGACACCGCCATGCAGCGGAAAATCCACGAAAAGATCGTCCGCACCGCCGAAAAAATCGCCGAAAGTGCCGGCGCGCGCGCCGAAGTGCGTATCGAAAACAAACCCCCCGTTACCTACCACGACCCGGCCCTCATGGCCCGGATGTTGCCTTCCTGCGTGAAGCGGCGGGTGAAAAATGTGATCGAGCGCAAACCGGTGACCGGCGCCGAAGATTTCGGCTTTTTTTGCCCAAAAGTACCGTCGGTGTACTTTTTCCTCGGCGGTATGCCCAAAGGCAAAAAGCCGGAAGAAGCGGCAGCGCACCATACGCCCGATTTTTACGTCGACGAAAGCGGAATGCTGCTGGGAGTGAAGGCGTTTTGTTACCTCGTGCTGGATTATTTGGGAAAATAAGGGTGGCTGTCTCGCAAGCAGATTATTGGACAGGATTTACAAGATTTACAGGATATTTCTCCTGAAAATGCTCTTTAAACCTGTAAATCTTGTAAATCCTGTCAAAATTCAGACTTGTGAGACGCCCCGCCGCCGCCGCGTTGCGGCGGATTTGGAAATCCGTCGTACCGTGCACTTTTCAAAAACCTGCCGGAACGGTACGGCCCATCCACGGCCTGTTTTTTCCGCGGAGATTTGAAAAGTCGCCTAAGGCTCACTCAGTTAACGTGTTCTATCAATGGAGGCTTTTGAAGGATTCAGACGGTTTCTCACCGCAACACCGTCACATCCCCTTCCTCCCTATACGTTTTCGGCTGCCCGAACAACTCGCCCGTCCATTCCAAACGCCACACATACACCCCCGGGACGGGCGCGCGCCCGCGTACAAAGCCGTCCCAGCCTTCTTCCGGATCATCGGATGAGAATACCAAACTGCCCCAGCGGTCGAACACCGCAAGGTGAAATTCCTGCCAGGCGCAGGGCAGGTAGATTTGCCATTCGTCGTTGTCACCGTCGTCGTTGGGAGAAAAAACGTTGGGGGCGTAAAAAGGACATTCCCGGCAGGTGAAAAAATGGACCCGGATGCTGTCGGTGAACGTGCAATTTGCCGTCTGGCCGGTGAGTATAAAAGCGCCGGGCTCGGTGACGTTTATTTCCTGCCGGTTACTGCCGTCGTTCCACTGCCAGGCGCTCAGGCCGGGTGGAACGTTTAACACCAACACGTCGTCGTAACAGATCGTTGTATCCGCACCAAGCCGGAAACCACGTTCAACGGTGACGCTTATATAAGCCGTGTCGCCTGGACAATCGCCCGCATTGGGTACGATATAGGCGTAAACGCCGGCGCTGTCCCTCTCCGGGTTAAAAATGCCGTTCCCGGCGCTTGTTTTTGGCGACCAGTACCCGCCGGCGTCCGGCGAACCCGTTAACACGGCTGCCAGATCGAACGGCGGACTACCCGCACACACCAGTGTATCGCCACCCGGCCCGGCATCCGGCGGCGGATAAACGGGCAGGTAGGCATACCGGATCGCCACTTCTCCACATTCCGTGTACACCCGGAATTCGATCAGGCGTTCGCCCTGCACGGGGGTGGGGGAGAGGTCGGTATAATGCATAAAATGAATGGCTTGCAAAAAATCGGCCGGTGTGGCCTGGTCATAATTGGCCAGAATAATATACCTGGGGTTGGGAGAAAACACGTCGAGCGCGCCGGGAATGGCGTCTAATTCCAGCGCTTCTCCCGTAGTGGCGTACAAGATTCGGATCACGATGGAGTCAATTTGTTTTCCGGAAAACAGGATAGCGTCGAGGTCGGCGATCTGGCCGAACGGCACACAACTGGTATCCGCCAGAAAATCGCCGTCGTAGGCGCCTGAACTGTCGTTCCCGTCGAGGTCGAAGCCAAAATTACTTTCCAGCACCACGTTGTCCAAACCGCCGAAATCGGCCTGGGCGCGGTATTCGCCCCGTATACGCAGCCCGTAGAGATCGGCGAGCACCCCGCGGAATTCCGCTTCGGTGGGCACGGGGCCCGCCTGCGTATTGATGTGCCAACCGGCGTTTTCGTTCAGCAGAACGTCGTAATGGGTCCAGGTCAGCGCCGGGTTATTGGCATGGTCAAACACGAGTTGTAATCCTCCGCCAAACAGGATCAGGTCGGGGTCGCCGCCGGAAACTTGCTGATTGTTGGTATCACTTACAAACTGGTCGTACCTCAGGTAAGTGTTGTAGGCATCACATTTGTTGCCGAGCAGTTGACTGGGCGCCTGAAAATACCAGGTTCCGCCGACCGACTGGTCGGTGGCGCGGATATAACCGCCCGGGTTGCCGCCGGTAGTGTACCAGGCGGCTGTAGGGCTGGTGGCGTCGCCGTTGGTTTCCCAACCTTCGTTGCCGGTGTCAAACGTGTGGGTCTGGCCGAAGGCGCTACAGGTGAAGAACAGCAGGGCAGGAAGCAGGGATAATACTCTCATGCAGGTGCTTTTATGCGCGATAGTTGATAATGTTGGCAGATAAGGCATTGATTTAGACAGGATTTACATGATTTGCCAGCCAGACGAGGTGGGAGTCGAACCCTGCACAGCACCATTATTTTAGACAGGATTAACAGGATTTACAGGATATTTAGCGTGTACATTATCCTGTAAATCCTGTAAATTCTGTCTAATCTAAGTTAATACCTGTCCCAAATAATGCACCCTTGCGTTATGGTTTTTCAGGCGCCGGTGGCGGCCCGTCGGGCAACAAGGATTGGTGTTTGTGGCCGTTCCGGCGTTCGTCGAACTCCTTGCGAATATCTGCCCGAAGTGTTTCATTTTCAAACAGATCCACCATCGTCAGGGCGAGCCCTTTTGCTGCATGGAGCATCGATTTGTGTCCGATGGACATGCCGCCGCAGGCCACCACTGCCCACGAATGCCAGGGCGCTTTGGGCGGCGCCGAAGGCGTAAGCAGGGTGATTTCGGGTACGATCCAACTGACGTCGCCTACGTCGGTGGAACCGCCGTCGGGATCGGGCCGGGTGTCCTTCAGGGGTTTGACGGAACCGTCCATGCCCGTAGCCGGCACCCCCGTTGCAAGTTTGATTTTTTTTGCAAAATCCTGTTCTTCAGCGGTATAGATAATCGGCCCCAGCAATTCAAGGTTTTTATGAAGCGCTTTGGCGCCGGTTCGGTTGACGAGCAGTTCGTAGGAACCGTTGTTCAGGTGAAGGGTATATGACACGTCGGCCATGAGTGCGGCGCCTTCTGCGATTTTTTTTACGCGGGCAAACACCTCATCCATGCCGCTGCGCTTCGAGTCGCGTACCCACATCCAGACGACGGCTTTTTCAGGCACCACATTGGGCACATCGCCGGCGGAAGTGAACACATAGTGCATTCGAACGGTGGGGCGTACGTGTTCCCGCAGATTATTGACGCCGTGTGTGAAAAATTCCAGCGCATCGAGTGCGCTGCGGCCATTCCAGGGGTCGTAGGCGGCATGCGCCGCTTTGCCGGAAAATTCGACCCTGAAATCCACCATCGCCTGCGTACTCTGGGTCAGGGCATCCACCTCGGTATCCGGATGCCAGTCGAGGCACACATCCAGGTCGTTAAAAAGTCCGTCGCGTGCCATATAGAGTTTTCCACCGACGGCTTCTTCGGCGGGAGTGCCGTAAAAACGAATGGTGCCGGTGAGTTTGCCTTCCCGGAGCAGTTCCTTGATCGCGATCGCGGCGCCCAGGCTGCCTGCGCCGAACAGGTTGTGGCCGCATCCGTGCCCGGCGGCACCTTCTTTCAGCGGTTCTTTGGTGGTCGATGCCTTTTGTGAGATACCCGGCAGCGCGTCGTATTCGCCCAAAATGCCGATGACAGGCCGGCCGGAACCGTACGTGGCGATGAAGGCCGTGGGCATCCCGGATACGCCGCGTTCCACCTTAAAACCTTGATTTTCAGCGTAATCAGCCAGTAATTTGGACGACTGATATTCTTTCAGCGCCGGTTCGGCAAAGCTCCATATCTGATCGCTCAATTGTATCAAAGCCTGTTCCTGCCGCTGAACGACTTCGAGAGCAGCCTTTTTGTTGGCAGGCAGAGCAGATTGATCCTGGCAAAATGCAGCGATGTGGAAAAAGCAAAAAATCAGGGTGCTGACGGGGATACGTTTTGAAAACATGGCAGGAGTAATTTGCCGAAAGGTAAGTAGTAGGACGGAAATCCTTTTCGTCCAGATGATTCATTCTCAGAATGTTCCGAAGAAAATCGGTGTCATTGATTTTGCCCTCGTACGCAGGAGCGAAAAAATCGGGAAAACGCGTGGCCCGATGCTTTGCCACTTCGTTTTTTTGGTTGTTTTTAAAAATTTTGCACATCAAAAAAACAGGTTATCAACAATTTGCACCTACCGGCTGTGAAACATTGTTAGTTAAATTAAACGCATCAATTGACAAAAAACCAAAATGCAATTCTATTTTTGCCGCTGCCTGTGACGCGGATTTTATGCGGAACAGAATCCGCGTCACAGGTACTAATCCGCGAAATTCTGCGAAATCCGCATAAAATCCGCGTTACTCTAATCTTACACACACTTACCGTGAAATCAGACAGTAACTGGTCGCAGCAGTGGCTGCGGCGCCTGAAAGGGGTTAAGGTTCAACATGTTTATTTTGTTGCCGCTTCCACCGCACTTCTTGCCTGCGTTATCACAACATCCCTGTTTTTTTCCAAACATCGCCCGGCGGCAGCACTTGCCCTGGCCGATCCTTCCTTAGACGCGTTGCCGGTGATTCCCGAAAATATGCGCTGGGGATTCGCTACAGATGAATTCCTGCTGGTAGAAAACGAACTGAAATCCGGCGACGTGTTGGGGGAAATCCTGATGCAACAGGGTTTGACTTACCCGCAGGTAAACATGATCGTGGAAAACTGCAAAGGAAAGTTCAATATCAACTCCATGCGAATGGGCCGCAAACTGAACTTTCTCGCCCGGCGTCAGGGGCAGTCGCCTTCCTATATGATCTATGAGCCGTCGCCGTATGAATATGTGGTTTTTAACCTGAAAGAACCTTACCGGGTAGACGTTGTAAAACGCGACGTAAAAACAGAAATCGTATCCGCTTCAGGGGTATTGGAAACGAGTTTTTGGCAAGCGCTGATGGACAACGGCCTGAGCGACGAACTGGCCGACGGCATGATCGACGTGCTGGCATCTTCGGTCGATTTTTACCATCAGAAGCAGGGCGACCGCTTTAAAGTGGTGTTTGAACAACACTTTGTGGAAGGTGAACCCGTCGGTACCGGCAAAATCATCGCGGCGGTGTACGAACGGGATGCCAAAGAGTATTACGCGTTTAATTTTGAAAAAGAGGGCGAAAAAACGAACTATTTCGATTTTGACGGCCGCCCGGCCAAAAAAGCCTTCCTCAAATCGCCGCTGAAATATTCCCGCATCAGCAGCCGGTACAACCTGCACCGCCTGCACCCCGTTCTCGGCTACCACAAAGCGCACCTCGGCACCGATTACGCCGCTCCACACGGCACGCCGATCATGGCGGTGGCCGAAGGAACGGTTGTGGAAGCCGGGCGTAAAGGGGGTAACGGCAACTATGTCAAAATCCGGCACGACGGTTCGTACGAAACCCAATACCTGCACATGAGCGGTTTTGCCCGGGGCATTCGTTCGGGCGCCCGGGTAACCCAGGGTCAAACCATCGGCTATGTCGGCTCCACGGGCCTTGCCACCGGGCCGCACGTATGTTTTCGCTTCTGGAAAAACGGCCGCGAAGTGGATCACCTGCGCCTCAACCTGCCACAACCCGAGCCGATCAAAGGTGCGATACTGGAAGAATTCAAGGTTGTTCGCGACCAACTGATTCAAAAACTGAATACCGTGCCCTATCGCACTCACGAAGAAATCGCCCGCCGGCAGGAAGAAGTGGCAGGCGCCGGGCAAAAAACGGAACCGTAGGTTTTTTTTTGTCTTTGAGCCTTGCAAGATGAGCCATTCCGGATATTTTCGGGATGGCTCATTTTTGTAGTTTGCAGAAAAATACTGCGAAAGGATTGGAACTTGAGCGAGCAGCGCTTACATTTATTGCCTTGTTCGGAGACGCGCCTGCCGGTTTGCTGCATTTCGGGCATTTTTCGGAAGGTTGCCCCGGTATTTACCGCTAAACGCTTTCCCATTTTACGATGCGCCCGCTTCACCATTACTCCGCCTTTTGTTTCTTCCTCTTTTTCAGCCACTTGAGCTCCGCCCAAAACTTCTGGCAACCCTTGGGCGGGCCCAACGGCCTAACCATCGACCATTTCATTTTTCAGGGCACACCGGGAAGATTGTTTCTGAAAATGTGGGATCATTTATACACATCCACCGACAACGGCGACACCTGGACGCCATGCACGGACGGCGTACCTGCGAACAAACTCAACTACCTGCAGGAATTTACCGTTTTGCCATCCGGGACCGTCATCGCTTATTCGGCTCCCGATATTTACCGCTTCAAATCTGCGACCAATTCGTGGGAAATAGCCCCTTATCCCGCCGGGGGCTGGAGTGGCGCCGATTTTGAAGTGGATGCGCTGGGGCGCTTGTGGCAGGTGGAGAGCTCAGGTGTTTCGTTCTCTATTGATGAAGGGCAAACGTTTCAACCCGTACCACTCGGAGGGGCGATTAACGGTTTTTTTCGAAAAACTCGCAGCCTACAACGATGCGCACAATCTACTGGGAGCCGCTTTCGGAACCCAGGGCAAATTGTATCATCTCACCACGGGCGGCGACATCCAGTACATCATGGATTACTTTTCTTCCATGGATTACCTGGGTTACAATCCCTTTAGCGGGACGGCTTTTTTTCAGGCCGACAGCCTGTGGCGCTCTCCGGACGGCGGCTTTACCTGGCACACCGTGGCACTTGCGCCCGGGACAAATAAAGGCATTAAAAATCTATTTTGCGAGCCCGGAGGCAGCATCTGGGCCGATGCCGGCGACGTGTTTTACCACTCTGTTGATGACGGCGAAACCTGGGCGCAGGTTTTTAAGAAACCCAATACCGGCTTCTTCGGCGGTTTTTTCCGTGCAGACAACGGTACGTGGTTCACAACCGATGCCTGCGGCCCGTACCAATTCAGCCGCTCGACAGATCAGGGAACGCAGTGGACCGACTTGTCGCAACAGTTTAAGCACCCGAACGTCATCGAAATAGCCAAAGATGGTTCGGGTGTATTGTACGTGTATACCTGCAGTAACAACGCTTTTGAAAAATCGGAAGACGGTGGCCAGACCTGGAATGAAATGACCATTTATGACAGTGTTAAAGATACATTATTACAAGTTCGTTTTGCACTTGTTAATGCTGCCGGACAAATCATAGCGCAGACAGGCTTTAATGAATACTTCCGTTCTCCTGACGGAGGCGCGAACTGGTTTCCGGTAACTCTTCCAGGCCAGGTTTGGCTTTCGCCTGAAGGCATTCTGACCGATCCCGACGGAAATTATTACTGCATCTACAGTTTTTCGAATTCATTCAAATCTACAGACGGAGGTCAATCCTGGGCGCCTATAAACATTTCCGAGCCAGGGGGAGTATATTCTGCGCGGTTTGGTTTTCATCCAAACGGCGACATCTATTACTACAAAGGGGCTTATATTTTCCGCTATATAGAGGCATTGGACACAGCGGTAAGCCTGACGCTGAACAGCCCTGTTTATGCAAAACAAATCATCGTGACCTCCAATGGCCGTATTTATCTCACCGGACATGATGGTAATTTGTACGACAGGCTTTTTCGCTTGAGCAGCAACAACCAGATTGTAGAATCGATTCCTTTCTTCAATGGAAAATATATTAAGGCTATGGCTTCGAATGCAGAAGGCGATTTATTTGTTTCTGCCATGGATACCCTTTTTCGAACTGACGACGGAGGCAATTCGTGGGTAAATTTAGGGCGGATTCCTAATTTTTACGATTCCAATAACCACAGGCTCTATATTTCCCCCGATCAATATCTCTACCTCGGGTTTAATAACGATGTCATATACCGCAGTGTGGAACCTGTTTCTGAAAACAACTTTATTTTGGGCAAAGTCTGGATCGACAGCGACGGCGATTGTGCATTCGATAGCAGTGAGCTCGAACAGGTTTACACCATTGTCACCGCTACCGGTAACAGCGATCACAACGGTTTTTCAGGGTATGCCGGAAACTTCACAATTTCCGTTCCGTCAGGGACTTATGTATTAAATGTGAAGCCACCGAATGCACTTTACGAACCCTGTTTTTCCGACTTCCCTGCGACGCTCGACGGTCCGAACGACAGCGTTTATGTGGAATTACCCCTGAAAACCGTGGCTTCGTGTCCCTATTTAAACGTCCGTTTGAGCACGCCCATTCTCCGGCGTTGTTTTGACAATACGTACACGATTCAATATCAAAATGAAGGCACGACGGACGCCAATGATGCCTATGTGGAAGTCACACTCGATTCGCTCTTTGAATTCCAGTCTTCCACGTTGCCTGTGGCGTCGCAAAACGGAACAACCTATACTTTTCAAATCGGCGGTCTGGCTCCCTGGCAGGCGGGTACTTTCAAAATAGTCGTGAAAGTCTCCTGCGACGCTGCCATCGGCCAGGAACACTGCATGGCAGTGCATATTTACCCCGATCAACTGTGCCTGCCCTCCCTGCCTTCCCTTGCAGCCTGCGTAGAATGCCGTGCAAATATCGGTTCCTTTGATCCGAACGACAAACGCGCTTTTGTGAACGGCAAGGAAGACCCCGGTAACCTGTTACCCGACACGGATATCGAATATTTGATCCGTTTTCAAAACACCGGCACTGATACGGCCTTCCGAGTGGTAGTGGAAGACCGCCTTTCCGCCTTGCTCGATCTGACGAGTATAACGCCGCTCGTGGCCAGCCACCCGTTTGCCATGGAACTAAAAGACCAGCGTACGATCCGCTTCGTTTTCGACAATATCATGTTACCGGACAGCAATATCAACGAGCCTGCATCGCACGGATTTATCAAATTCCGGGTGTCGCAAACACCCGGTCTTCCGTTTGGTTATATGATCAGAAATGAAGCCGATATCTTTTTCGATTTCAATGCGCCGGTCCGCACGAACGAATCGAAACTCATCGTGGGCGTAACGACCACCATGCCGGAACCGGGGCACCCTTATTCAATACTCGCTTACCCCAATCCTTTTGATGAGGAAATCGTTTTTGAAGTAAAGGGCCCGGATTTGACGGGAATCGTTACACTTCGCCTGTTCGACGTCCTCGGAAGGGAAGTGCATCGCAAAAACTACGGGAGTATGAATTTTACCCTGCCCCGAAACGGGCTTGAAAATGGCTTTTATTTTTTTCTGCTCGATTCGGAAGGCTTACCAATCGGCTCCGGCAAGATTTTGGCCAATTAAAACCCCGTACCGGTTGTCTTTTCTGTCGAAGTTGGATCGGCGTACCTTCGTCGGGCAATTCCCCTTGTGTTATGATCGAAATCCCCGCCCTCAAAGACCGTTATATAAACATCTTGCCGGACGTCTGAACGTCTTTACTCCGACTTCCCGATCAACTCCTTCCCCTGCCCGTTCTTCAGGCGTTGAAAGGTCTCGAACCCGCAGTCAAGAAATGCCTTGTACGCGGCGGGATCGTGGCCGTTAGGATAGTCGGTCGGTTTGTTCAGCAGGGTTTTGCCGTCGTTGTGCATGAGCACGTAGTAGGGTTGGGCGCTCATATTGAAGTTGTTCACCTGGAAAGCGCCCCATTTGCTGCCAACCGTGCGCAATTTTTGCCCCGTTTTTGGATCAAGCAGGTAGGCGAAGTCATTTTCCGGGAACAAACGCACTTTTTCGTCCACGTACAGCGATACCACGATATAGTTGTTGCGCAGGTGGTCGATGATGCCCGGCAAGGGCCACACATTTTCTTCCATTTTGCGGCAATTCACGCAACCGTGGCCCGTGAAGTCGACAAACAGGGGTTTGTTCTGTTCTTTAGCGGCGGCCAGCGCCTCGTCGAAGTCGTGGTAACAATTCAGGTTGTGCGGGCATCCGGGACCTTTGTGCCTGGAATTATTTTCCGTTTCGTATTTATAACTGTAATGCACCGGCGGCGCCAGTCCACTCAGCAGCGACAACGACTGGTAATTGAATAAACCCCAGCCGACGTAAGCCGCAAAGGCGAGTGACGCGAGGCTGAGGGCCAAACGGCCGATACCGGGCCTGCCTTTGTTGCCTTTCCAGGGGATGATGCCGAGCTGGTACAGCCCCAGTACAAGCGCCAGCAGGAGCCACAGGGCCAAAAACGTTTCAAAACGCAGAATACCCCATTGTTCTGCCATATCGGCGGTGCTGAGGAACTTGAGGGCCAGGGCCAGTTCCACAAGACCAAGGGTGATTTTCAGGTTGTCCATCCAGCCGCCCGATTTGGGCAGCGAGTTGAGCCAGCTGGGAAACATGGCGAACAGACCAAACGGCAGCGCCAGTCCCAGGCCGAATCCCAGCATACCGACCGCCGGTTTCTGCGGAATAAACCCCAAAATGGATGCGCCTTCATTCGTACGCGCGGCCTCCACCAGCAAAGTGCCGACAATCGGGCCCGTGCAGGAAAAAGACACCAGTACCAGCGTAAACGCCATAAAAAAGGTGCCCACCAGTCCGCCGCGGTCGGCCATACGATCACTTTTGTTTACCCAGGACGAAGGCAGCGAAATTTCATAAAATCCGAAAAAGGAAAAGGCAAATACCACCAGCAGCACGAAGACGGACAGGTTGAAATACTTGTTCGTGCTCATGTCGTTGAGCGCCGTGGGGCCGAGTGCGGCGGTCACGGCCGAGCCTAAAGCCACAAAAATGAGCACGATACTCGCGGCGTAAATAAATGCATTGCGCAGCCCCGTTTTGCGGTCTTTCGAACGTTTTACAAAAAAACTCACCGTCATCGGGATCATCGGGAACACACAAGGTGTGAGCAAAGCGATGAGGCCGCCGATAAAACAAAACAGGAACAGGGAGACAAACGATGCGCCGTCGCCGCTGCCTTCCGACAAGTCGCCGCAGTTGCCGACAAACGTAGCGGCGTTGATTTCAGGGCGTTTGGAATAAAAAAAACCTTTAAAATTCGCGTCGTCGGGGGCTTGGACGCCCGGCGTGGCGGCAGTGCCGGTGTTTTCGGACCCGGTAGCCGGCGCTCCCGCAGGACCGGGTATGGCCGGTGTTGCGGCTCCCTGGTCGCCGCCGTTGGTTGCAGGCTCCTGTTTCGCCGGGGTTTCCGGTGTGGTTCCGGCCGGGGCGCTGCCGCAGTTGCTCAACGCGCCGATTTTGAACGAAAAGTCCACATCCTTGGGTGAAAGACAACGTTCGTCGTTGCACGACATGTAATTCACGTACCCGACAATGGGTTTCGAGGGGTCGATAACCTCCACCCGCTGGGTAAATACGGCCTTGTGTTTGAACTTGGTGACGGTCACGTCAAACACCTTGTCGTGCCCTTTGATGATCTCGCCACTTTCCGCCGCTTTGCCCACCAGTTTGAAGTTGGACTTCTGGTCGAAAGTAAGGGTGGTCGGAATGGGGCCGTCGTCACTTTCCGCAAACTGGGAATAGGTATACCAGCCGTCTTCAATCGTGCCGGTTAGGATCAGGTCGACCTGGCAATTACCGGCGTCTTTGGTGGTAAAAGACCATTTAACCGGGTCTTCCGGCTTTTGGCCGGTTACGGCAGTTGCCAGGAGCATCGAAATGCCGGCAAGCAGGGAGGCGCGGATGATAGCGTACATCATATATGCGGATGGTTTTGATAGCAGACTCCGGAGCACGAACGCCGGACAATAACAAACCGGATTAACAAGTGTTTGAACTGTCGCTAAACGTCTGAATTCCAGGGATTGGTACAGGCAACGGTTTTCAGACTGCAAAGAAACATTGTTTTCCCCTGTCGCTGCTTTCTTCGGGCGGTATTAATACAACATTAACCGCTTCAAATGTCCGCCGGAAGCCAAAAACGCCCTTGCGTCATTCAACGTCCTTGCGCGCGCTGCCAGGGTATTTTACAAGCAAAGGGCGCGAAGAAAAAACCGGGAAGGTGTAAAGATTTGATTTTCAGTGCTTTGCGGCGTTGCAGAAACTTTGCGACCTGGCGTGGCATAAAAATGTTCCGCAGGGCCTGCTTGCGCCATTTTGTACCCCAAACCCTGCCTGCGGCGCGGCACGGATTCGGCCATAAAATTATATGCGCCAGGTTTTTTTTTCCCGGAAACAATTTTACCTTTGCGCTCCATTTTGAATAGCATTACACATCCATATTTGATCAGCGATGAAACGTACCTACCAACCGTCCCGCCGCGCCCGTAAGAACAAGCATGGCTTTCGCGAGCGCATGGAATCTAAAAACGGTCGTAAAGTCCTCTCGCGCCGCCGCAAACAAGGCCGCTGGAAACTCAGCGTTTCCGACGAAAGACGCCTGAAATAAACAGCTGCGATGCACAGCAGGCTGTTCGTATTTATAGAATAAGCCGCATTCCAACCCGTCCTACGGCCATAAACCGGAGGACGGGTTTCTTTTGTAGCGCCCACAATGCGGTAAATCTTATTTTCGCCCCCGTATGCCCACGTTTACCAGACAAGAGCGGCTCAAAAGCCGGAAAGTGATCGGCAGTTTGTTCCGGGGCGGCTATGCTTTTATGGCATACCCGCTGCGGGTGGTATGGCAGGAAGCAGCAGCGCCGGCCGGTGTACAGATCGCCGTTTCGGTGCCGAAACGGACGTTCAAAACGGCGGTGCAACGCAACCTGTTGAAACGCAGGATCCGGGCCGCTTACCAGGCGCACAAACACGAACTCTGCGAAAAACTCGCCGGCCGGAACATTGCTTTTATGCTGATGTACGTGGCCAAAGAAGAACTTCCGTTCGCCGAAATAACATCGGGGATCGCAAAGATGATCCGGAAATTTCCGGGTTAAACGTATATGCACAACCCGACCGTATGATTTTTCCCATCGGAGACGACAACATCGAAAGTGGCCGCCCGCCTGTTTTCAGTTACGGTTTTCTTGTACTGAACATCGGTGTGTTTTTGCTCCAGGTGTCGCTTCCCGGGGCAATGCAGGCTTCTTTTGTCGAATCCTGGGGCGCAATTCCTTTTGAGATTGCGCAGGGAACCGACCTGCAAACGTTGTTTACCAGCATTTTCCTGCACGGAAGTTGGGTGCATTTGCTCAGCAACATGCTGTATCTCTGGATTTTTGCCGACAACATAGAAGCGGTGGTGGGAAATGTACGTTTTGCCGTCTTTTATCTTTTCGGCGGCATTATCGCGGGATTGACGCAGGTCGCCTTCGATCCGGGCAGCGGTGTGCCTTGTGTGGGCGCCAGCGGCGCCATTGCGGCGGTTATGGGCGCTTATGTGGTCATGTTTCCCGGTTCCCGCGTCAAAATGCTGTTGTTGATCTTTTTTATCATTTTTTACGTCCCGTCCTGGGTGTTTTTGGGCGTCTGGTTCCTGCAACAAATCCTGTCCGGTTTGAAGTGCTTCGGCATGAGCCGGGAAGATGCGGGAGGGATCGCCTGGTGGGCGCATATCGGCGGATTTCTTTACGGATTGCTGATGGGTTTGTATTTCCGGAATACCTTTCACACCCGGCATATCCGCCTGCGTTGATGATATTTCCGGTCCCCCTTTTTTCCGGTTCGGAGGCTTTTTTTACCGGTTCGGTTGATTCGGGACATCCCGGGCAGGTTTTTAACCGTTTATCCGGGTAGCAATTATTGCCAGATCATTCAACATCAATATTACTGTGAAAATAATCTTTTCCCTTTTCGGGTTTGTTTTTCTGAGCGCCTGTATTCGCCAACCCGTAGACCCCACTGCCGATCTTCCCGTCATATCGTACCAAACGGAAGTGTCCCCGATCATCAGCGCCAACTGCGCGTTATCCGGCTGCCATGCTGCGAATGACCGGGAATTTCCACTTACAAATTACGATGAAGTGATGGAAAATTGCAGTGTGACACCCGGCAAGCCGCACGACAGCGATTTGTATGAGGTGATCCGGCTGTACACCGGCGAACGCGCGATGCCACCCAAGCCGAACGAACCGCTTACGGATGAGCAGATCGGTACCATTTACGTGTGGATCCTGCAAGGGGCGAAAAACAACTGATTTTCTCACAAAACTGATTATCCGTTCATTATGAAATTACCCGTTTATCTTCTAATCCTTGCCGCCGGGTTTGTTGGGGCTTTTTTACCGGGTTGTTATTACGATAATAACGAGGAATTACACCCCGAACTGTTGCTCGACGGCAATTGCGACACCACAGTAGTCATCAAATACAGTACTGATATTCAACCGATTCTCAATAACTCCTGCGGGGCCAATAACTCCTGTCACAACGCTTTTTCAACAAGCGGCGTGACCCTGGGCGATTACAACGGAACCCGTTCGGTGGCGGTCAGCGGCAAACTCTGGAGCGCCATTGTATGGGATGGCAATGCCTCGCAAATGCCGCAGGGCAGTTCTTCGAAGATCAACGATTGTTACCAGGCCAAAATCAGGAAGTGGATTGATGAAGGGACGCCGGACAACTGATCTGCTTGCTATCGATTTTTACCTACCGCTGTTTGAATTCTCTCATATTATGAAACGATATACCGTATTTGCAGGCTTGTGGCTGGCGCTGGCGGGTGGTTTGTTCGCCCAGGACGACGACCTGTTGAAAGGGCTGGAACCCGAAATCACCAATGATTTTGTTCTGGCAACGTTTAAAGGCACACGCCTGATCAACCTGCATACGTTGGAGGTACCGGGCCGCCGCACCCTCGATTTTCGTATTTCACACCGCTTCGGGCCGCTCAACAGCGGCTGGTACGATTTTTTCGGCCTCGATGGCGGCGCCAGTATCCGGATCGGGCTGGAGTACAGCCCCGACGGCAGGCTTTGTTTCGGCGTGGGGCGCACCTCTTATGAAAAAATGCTGGATGGTTTTTTGAAGTACCGCCTGTTGCGGCAACGCGAATCGGGCTGGTCGCCCGTCAGCATCACCCTGTTTTCCAGCGCATTTGCCACCATGCAACGCGATGTAAACAAGGAAGCCAACGGGTTTGACAAATACGAACCGTACTCCAACCGGCTTTCTTTTGCAAATCAGATCATTATAGGCCGCAAATTTTCCGACCGTTTTTCCCTGCAAATTGCCCCCACGATGGTGCATTACAACCTGGCGGAGCATATTTCCGATAAAAACGACGTTTATTTACTAACCGCCGCCACCCGGTTCAAATTCACCAAAAGGCTGGCGCTGACCCTGGAATACGGCTGGCGAGCGACAGGATATTCCCGCCAGAAGTATTACGACAGTTTGGGCATTGGAATCGACATCGAGACCGGCGGCCACGTATTTCAACTGTTCGCCACCAATTCACTCGGACTGGTGGAAAACCAGTTCCTGGCCCACACCACCGATAAGTGGTCCGACATGGGTATCCGGTTCGGGTTCAACGTATCCCGGGTGTTTTCACTGTAATTTTTATGTTTAAATCCCTCGTTTCCATGCGCAATATCATTTTTGCATTTTTCGCGATTGTTTTTCTGGCCGGAATCTTCCTGCCGTCGTGCCGTCACGAACTGGTGCTTCCCTTCACGGACGACCCAACGGATACCGTTCCGCCACCGCCGGTGGATACCGCCGATTATTCCGGCGTTCCCTGCGACCCCGATACGGTGTATTTTCAAAACCAGGTACTGCCTTTGCTGGTCTCTCAATGCGCCAAATCCGGCTGCCACGACGTGCAGTCGCATGAAGAAGGGGTGGTGCTGGTTGACTATCAACGTGTTATGAATACCGGTGAGGTAAAACCTTTCGATCCTTCAGACAGTGAGCTGTACAAAGTGCTTTTTAAAACCGATCCGGAAGAACGTATGCCACCTGCGCCCAATTCCCCTTTGACCACCGAGCAAAAAGACCTGATCAAAAAATGGATCGAACAAGGCGCCCAGAATAACTCCTGTAACGAAAGCTACGGCAGTTGTGACACGACCAACGTGACATATACTAATTTTGTGGGCGCACTTATGGCCAACCGCTGCACCGGCTGCCACGGCGGCGCCAACCCTTCGGGCGGGTTAAAACTGACCAATTATGCGGAAACTAAGGCCAGCGCGCTGAGTGGAAAACTTTACGGGACGGTTGCCCGGTTGCCCGGCTACGTCGCCATGCCGCAAGGCGGGGCAGCGTTGTCGGATTGTTATGTCGCCAAGATCAAAAACTGGGTTGATAATGGCGCGCCACAATAATATCACAATGATTATCAATGATTTGTAAATGACGGTGACAGAATAATAACCACTCGTCTTAAACATACAAAACACAAACTTTCACACTTAAACTGATCATTATGTTTCGTAATCGCTCATGGTTTGTCCTCTTTGTCGCTCTGATCGCGCCTGCTTTGCTGCCGGCACAACGCCTGTTCACCCGCGACGCTAAAGTATATTTTGACGCTACTTCCAAAAATTCCCCGGAGCGTATCGAAGCTACGGCAAAAAGTGGCACGCTGGTGATCGACGTTGCCACGAGCAAACTGGAAGCGGCCATCCTGGTAAAAAGTTTTCTGTTCGAAAAATCGCTCATGCAGGAGCATTTTAACGAAAACTATATGGAAAGCAGCAAATACCCCAAGGCCACCTTCAAGGGAAAATTCGAAGATGCTTCCAAGGTGAATTTTGGCCAGGACGGCACTTACAGCCCGACCATTTCCGGCGACCTCACCGTTCACGGCGTGACCAAACAAGTAAAAGTGCCCATCAAAGTCACGGTCAAAAGTGGAAAAGCAAACGCTTCGGCAACCTTCACCATCGTGCTGGCGGATTATGGCATTTCCATTCCGTCCGTGGTGAGTGATAAATTGGGGAAAGAAGCCAAAATCACCATCGACGCAACGCTGGAGCCGATGAAATAAACGCCTCTCGGTGTTCACCGTTGTTTCAATTCCTGCCAGATTTGCTGCAATTCGGGTGAAATAATGCCCGCTCCGGCGTTTTTCGATCGGATCAGGTCTTCCGTAGTTTGAATCCGATCTGTGATACCCGGGTGGGTGCTGAGGAAAGTGGGCACCAGCTCTCCGTCCGCCGCCGTCGTGTTCATTTTTCGAAAAAGGTCGGGCATTCCCCGCAGGGGGATTCGGGCCGCAGCCATCAGTTCAAGCCCCTTTTCATCGGCTTCCTGTTCCAGGCTGCGGGAATAGGCCAGTCCGGCGAGTTGCTCGCCGTGTTGCGCCACAATCGTGGAGACATCGCCGTAATTTCCCAATACAATGCTGAAAAGCAGGTTATTGGCCAAACCCCTGAAAAGGGTGCGGGTAGAGTGTTTCCACTGGATATGGCTGGCTTCGTGCGCCAGCAGTGCGGCTAATTGTTCGGGCGCATCCATGATGCCGATCATGCTGTCGAACACCACGATGTGGCCGCCGGGCAGGGCGAATGCATTTACCACCGGTTCGTTTACGACGCTGATCCGTATATCGTAATCGCTTTCAAAGGCCAAAGCGTCGTAAAACTGCTGTACGATGCGGGTTTTGGCGCTGTCGACCCGGTAGATGGAGCCGACGGACTGAAACCAGGCTTCACCGATTTGTTTTTCCACGTCGGAGGGCACTTTTTGAGCGGCGCGTTCGGCCAGAACGGGCAACAGCCAGCTGTACAAACCCCAGATCGGAAGTATGATCAGTGCAAAGGAAATCAGGCATCCACCCACGCCGATACGGTCGAAAAAGGTCTGTTGAAACAGTTTGTTTTTGGGAAAACTGCGCTCCAGCGCGCTGCGGAAGCTGGGTTCCGTCACCTCAAGGAACCGGCGGCCGTTTTGAAGAATGACCGAGCCGTCGTCCAGGGCCCGGGCGCTGTCGATATCCGGAAGTGTCCAGTCCAGTATCCGGCTGTCGGCCAGTTCAATAAACAATACCCCCGGTCCGGGTCGCACCACTACGGGTGCGCTGGCGCCGGAATTGCGATCGTGCAGGATGGCTTTAAAACCGCTTGGCATGATTCAGGAGATTGCATAATGCTAAAATTGATCTTTGCGTTGTGTTTCGGATTGCTATTTTGTCGGTTTTAATCCAATTGCAACACTCACTTTTATGATGCTTTTATTGCTCCGTCCTTCCCGCTTCATCCTGTTTTTTCTTGTTTTTTTACCTTTTTCGGTACAAACGCAAAGTTTAAAACCGGTATCCGTTCACGTACAACAACTACACGCCGAAGGCAAAAGTTTTGCCCCCGTCGGCCTGTTTTCCATTCCGCCCCGGCCCAAGGAAGCGTCGGCAACCGAACTTGGGCAAAGGACGCAATTTTTGCGATTAGACCGCGAACAACTGCAACAATTGCTCAGCCGGCGTCCGGAATCGTTCACCCTGCTGTTGCCCTGGCACGGCGACACGCTTCGTATTGAATTGTACCAGGCGCCCGTGTTGACGGACGCTTTTTCCGTTCAAACGAGCGCGCATGAACCGGTTAATTACACCCCGGGCGCTTATTACCGCGGTACTCTGGCCGGCGAACCCTCGTCGGTGGCGGCCCTCAGTTTTTTTGACGATGACGTGATGGGGGTTATTTCACATCCTGTTTGGGGCAACCTGAACCTCGGACGGCTGGATTATACCGGCAACCTGCTGAACTATGTGCTGTACAATGATCAGGACCTGCCCGGCCTGCCTCATTTCGGGTGTGTTGAACTGGAAAAAGGCGAAAAATCCGCAAAAACAAACCAACCGCTGCAAAAAGTCAACGTCGCGGGATGTGTACAGGTTTTTTTCGAATGTGATTATGAACTTTTTCAGAACAAAGGCACCGTTGTCGGCACGGTTAATTACGTAACCGGCTTTTTTAACGTCGTTTCAACGTTGTATAACAATGAAATGGTCACGACGGCCATTTCCCAGATTTTTGTCTGGACAACACCCGATGATTATTCCACCACTTCCAGCGCGGATGCCCTGACCGATTTTATGAATTACCGGACCAGTTTTGACGGCGACCTGGCGCACCTGGTGGGGCTCGGCGGCGGCGGACTCGGCGGCATCGCTTTCCTCGACGTATTGTGCAGCGGCAGTTTTAATTATGCCTTCAGCAACATCAACAGTTCTTTTCAGTCTTATCCCACGTATTCCTGGACGGTGGAGGTGGTGACGCATGAAATGGGGCACAACTTGTCCTCCAACCACACCCACTGGTGCGGCTGGGCAAACGGCGCCATCGACAACTGCGGACCGACGGCCGGGTACCCGACCGAAGGCGGTTGCAGCCCGGGGCCGACACCCACCAACGGCGGCACCATCATGAGTTACTGCCATCTTGTGCCGACCGTAGGCATCAACTTCAGCAATGGCTTTGGCCCGGAGCCCGGCGACGCCATTCGCAACGCTGTGGGCGCTGCCGCCTGCCTGGCATCGAATTGCCCCGCCAGCAGTTGCCCGTCGCCTACTGCCCTGACGGTCAGCGTAATCACAAGCACCGGCGCCACGATCGGCTGGAATGCTACCGCCGGCGCCACGTCCTATAACCTGCAATACCGCGTCTCCGGCACGTCCGCCTGGACGACCGTTACCGGGGCAAGTAACCCCTATGCGCTGACCGGCCTGTTTTCATTTACGAGGTACGAAGTACAGGTGCAGGCGGTTTGTGGCGGCAATGCGTCCGCGTATCAGACGGGGCTCATTTTCAAAACATTGGCTTCTGCATGCCCCGAACCCGGCGACCTGACCGCCAGTAACCCGACACCCGTTTCTATCGTGCTCAACTGGACGGAGAACGGCACGGCCGGCCAATGGGAAATTCAGTACGGCCTGGCGGGATTTACCTTTGGAAGCGGCACCATCGCAGGAGTCAGCGCCAAACCCTACACGCTGATGGGTTTGAACGGCAATACGGCCTACGACTATTACGTGCGTGCGATTTGCGGCGGCGGCCTGGGAAACAGCGGATGGGTGGGACCCCTGACTTTTTACACCGAACTGGATAATGACAATCCGTCGGGCGCCATCGAGTTGTTCGTCGATCAGCCCTGCCCCGGCGTAAATGCCTTCAGCAATGTCGGCGCAGGCACCTTTTCAGGCGAGTTCAGTCCCACGGTTGGAAATGGCGGCTACTGGAATACCGGGATCAATAATACCGTTTGGTTCAAATTTTCCGCCCCTTCGTCGGGCGCCGTAAAAGTGACCACGGATATTGCGCCACTGGGCAGCCTCGATGACACCCAACTGGCTTTGTATAACACGGATAACCCGACGAGTATCAATCATTTGCTGGTGAGCAATGAAGACGGCGGGACAATTGGCGCCGGTTATGCCACCCTTGGCTATTACTGCGGTTTGACACCCGGCGCCACCTACTATATTCAGGTGGACGGCTGGGGTAGCGTCACCGGCACGTTTTGTATTGAAGTGTATGAAGAACTTGCGCTGGCCAACCCCGGCGCCACGTGCAAAAGTTATTCGCAAACCCAGGTGAACGGGAATGCTGCCCCCAACAAGTGGTTTAACATTTATTCCAAACCCAACTCTTTTGATATCGGACTGCCGGTTGCCGCCATAAAAAGCAGCGTCAACCTGGGAACGGTCACAGTAAAGGAAATCCTGAATACCAGCGTTTTATCCGCGCCGAACGGTGTCGAATACATGCAGCGGTATTACGACGTCACCGCTACCCAGAACCAGGGCGGCCCGAAACAGGTGCGGCTTTTTTATACCCATACCGAACTGGAAAACCTGAAAGATGCAACGGGCATGCCCCTGAATATCGCCGACGACCTCAATATTTCACATTACGACGGCACCGTAGAGGATTGCTCACCCAACAACAACCTGGCGAGTGGAACAACGCTGCTCACCAACGTGGCCGCTACCTACGTCGGCGCTTCCGATATTTTTTACGTGGAATTTCAATCGCCGGGTTTTTCCGAAATGGGCGCCATTTTCGGGCAGGTCCCCCTGCCGGTCGAACTGCTCTACTTTACCGGCAAGGTGGAAAAAGGGCGAAACAGCCTGGAATGGGCGACATCCGCCGAAAAAGAAGTGGCATTTTTTGCCGTTCAGCGTTCTGCAAATGGTTTGGAGGACTGGACGGAAGTTGGGCGCATAAGCCCGAATACCACACAAACGTATCCCAAACGATACCTGCTGGACGACACCCGGCCGCTTCCGCAGTCGTGGTATCGCCTGAAAATAACGGACCTGGACGGCACTTTTGCCTATTCCGACATCGTATTGCTCGAACAAACGCTGCCCGACGGATTGATCCGGCTGTATCCCAACCCGGCAGATGACCTGTTGTATGCCGAGTATCAAAGTTCGGAGGAAACCACCGTCACCGTTCGTTTGATCGGTTCCGACGGAAAACGGATACTGGAACAAAGCCTGGAACTGGTAAAGGGGAAAAACACCCTTCCGTTCAACGTGGCAAACCTTCCTGCCGGTTTGTATTATTTTGCGGTACGTGGCGCGGCGGGTTTGCCGTTTGTGAAAAACTGAGGCGTGGAAGTTTTAAAATATCCTAAAGTAGTGTAGGGCGGAAAATTTTTCCGTAGCCATCATAAAAAAACGCCGGCGATAATAATCGCTGGCGTTGTGGTAGCGCGAGGGAGACTTGAACTCCCGACCTTATGATTATGAATCATACGCTCTAACCGGCTGAGCTATCGCGCCAAAAAAACAGACTGCTTTTAAAAGCGGGTGCAAAGGTAAGTTCCCGAATGGATTTTACAAAGAATGGTTTTGAAAAAACCTTTCGACAGGCCGGGCACTATTTTGTTTCAATACTTAAAAACAAAAAGTTTATGTTTGTCCCAACAAAACTTTTAAAATGGCAAGGCGCAACTCTTCCTCCGACTCGGGCGGATTTATTTTCAAAACCGGTTTGTTTGCCCTCCTCGCGGGTGTGGCTTTCTGGTTGTTCAACCAGTTTGGCGGCAAAAAGGCGGCGAACCCGCAGAAAACCCGGTAAAAACCGAGTCTCCCGTCCCCGATGCGCCACCGGCCGGCACCGTTTGCCAGGTGCCCGAACAAATGTTGCCCGCCTCCACAACGGGTGAAGTGGTGCGCCATACCTACTTCGTTTTGTCGTACAACGAGGACCACGAGCAGTCCGAATGGGTGGCTTACGAACTCACCCGCGACCGCCTGAACGAAAACTGGGCTGAACGCCCCAACACGTTCCGGCCGGATCCGGACGTCCGCACGGAAAGCGCCACCCCGCGCGATTACAGCGGCAGCGGCTACGACAAAGGTCATCTTTGCCCGGCAGCAGACATGGCGTTTAATGAACAGGCGATCGACGAGACGTTTTTTATGAGCAATATGAGCCCGCAGGTCGGCGCCTTCAACGGCGGGGTCTGGCGTGAACTGGAAGAGTGTACCCGCGACTGGGCGCGCAAATTCGAACGCCTGTATATCGCCACCGGACCGGTGCTCGACCAAACACCCATCGGCCAGATCGGTTTCAGCAAAGTGACCGTACCCGTTTCCTATTACAAAGTGTTGTATGCCCCGGAACAACAACGGGCGATCGCATTTATCATGCCTAACGAACTGAGTGCCAGGCCCGTAATGGATTACGCCTGCTCCATCGACCAGGTGGAAAAACTGACCGGGCTCGATTTTTTTCCCAACTTGCTGAAAGGTTTGGACGAAGAGTTGGAAGGGTCGCTCGACAAAGACGCCTGGCCGGTGGATAAACGCCGGTATGAAAAACGCCTGAAAGAATGGAACAGGAAATAGCGGCGGACAGTAATGCTTGCCGGTTCGTTTTTTTCCGTGAACTTTAGCCCAAAATCGAGATTAAAATATGTCCGTAATATTAAAACCCGCACCCGCCGGCATTTGGCGTTTGACGCTGCTGCTCTCCCTGTTTTTTGCCTTGTTGGCAGGTTGTGAAGACCACACGCCGGTGCCGAAACCTCGCGCATACCCCCGGGTCATTTACCCCGAAAAGGTTTACAAACCTTTTGACGCCTCGTATTGCCATTTCACCTTCGATATGCCCGTGTACGCCCAAATTGAAAAAGACACGGCTTTTTTTGACGAAAAACCGAAGGATGAGTGCTGGTTTAACCTGAGCGTCCCGGCCCTGAATGCCCAGTTTTTTTGCAGTTATTACCCGGTAAACAGCCGGAAAGACTTTGACGAACTGGTTTCGGACGCCTACGCCATGACGAACAAACACAACATCAAGGCGAGTTATATCAACGAAATCCCGGTGTATGAGGTGGCAGTAATATTGCAGGGGCTACTCATAAACCAGTTCCACTTGCCCGGTCACCGCATATCCGATGCAGGTATTGACCATTTGTCCGGGGCCTTCGCGCCTGGTAAAGTCTGAAAAAACGACGTCGACTTCTCCCTGAATACATCGGGCAAGGCAGGAAAAACAAACGCCACTTTTGCAGGAATAGGGCAGGGCGATGCCCTGGCGAAGGGCGGCGTTTAAAATAGTTTCTCCTTCAAATGTCTGAAATTCAATACGTTCGTTTCCTTTAGAAGCGACAATGGCGTGGGTTCGACCGGTATCCGGTTCCCGCGTTGGCAGGTGGCGTTCGGGGATAAATGTTTCCTTCAGGATATTTTTTTCCGGGAAGCCGAGGGTGCGCAAGGTCATTTCCGCCATACGCATCACGGCTTTGGGCGCGCAGAGGTAAAAGAAGGTATCCCGCCGGTATTTCCGGGCGGGTTGTCCCGCAAAATGTGTGGCAAGCAATTGTTCCAGCAAACCATTGTTCAGGTGCCGGAAAAGGGCGTGATCGGCGTTTTTTTCGCGGCTGAAAAAATACAGGCATTCGAACCGGCCGGGAAATTCCCTGATCCAGCGATCAAGTTGCGCCTTGAAGATAGTATGCCCGCTGTCGCGGTTGGCGTAATAAAGCACAATCTGCGGCAGGCGCTTTTGGGTTTGTAGCGGGTTTTCGGGCCCTGACAGCAGCGTTTTCAGGTGACTGATGACAGGGGTAATGCCACTGCCGGCAACGATATAAAAAATTGTATTCACTTGTTTATCAGGCAGTAAGAATCGCCCGTGTGGGCCTGCGACATCGAGCAGATCGCCCGGAATGGCGTGTGTGAGCAGCTGATTGGAAAACTCGCCGTTTACCACCCGTTTTACCGTGCCGGCCATGTGTTCGTCCACACCCGGGCAGGAAGAAAACGAATAGGCGCGCCGTTGTTCGCCGTTTTTTGTTCCAAAAATCAGGGATAAATATTGACCGGGTTTATAGTGCAACGGCAACCCGTCCGCCGGTTCGAGGGTGAAAGTGGCGGCATCGTCGGTTTCCCAGGTTTTGGAAAGAATACGGAGTCGGCGTTTTTGCTCCATGATTGTGATGGGACGAGGGGTGCGGGGAGTTGATAGGATTCACGGGTTCTGCAGGTTGGGGTTTTAAAACAAGACTTAAGATAATTCGTGTCCTTCCCCAAACCCCCTACTTAATCCTTGTCATACAAGGTATGCTTTCGGGCAGTTTTTCCAGTTTTTTCAGATACGGCAAAAATGCACTTCCACCGAATGGCGGGGGCTTTTCAGGAACTCGCGTTCGACAGACTGGCCTTCCGCTAATGCGAGGTTTTGCCAGTTGGGCGGTAGCGACCATTTGCCTTTCAACAGATTGGCGATCAGCCGGGTTTGTGCTTCGGAAAGGGGCCAAACACTGCCTTGCGGCTGCACCAAACCGATGAAAAACAAGGACTTATGTTCCGGGTGAAAAACCCGCAGGTACAAAGGCACGTTTGTCGCGTCTTCCCAGTCGATGAATTTTTTGTCAAAAAACGGAAAACTCATTTTGTAACCGGTAGCCGAAATGATGACGTCGTATTCCGCCGAACTGCCGTCTTTAAAATGAACGACCCGGCCTTCCACCCGGCTGATGCCCGGGCGCGGGTGCACCTTGCCGTGCCGTATTTTTTCCAGCATTTCGGAGTTGACGGTCGGGTGCGAGCGGGTGGGGGCAAAGTCGGGTTCGGGCAAACCGTAGTAACTATACCGCCCGACCTGTATTCGAATGCTGACCCGGTGTAAAAAATCCTGGATGCCGCGCGGCAGCCAAAGCATGCTGGCGGCAAAGGTGTCGGTTGGCTTTCCAAGCAGAAATTTGGGGATGATATACTGCGGAGAACGGACGCTGATATCCACCCGCTCGGCCACCCGGCTGGTTTCTACCGCGCAGTCGCAGCCCGAATTACCCGCACCCACCACCAAAATTCGTTTGCCTTCAAAACCGCGGTTGTTTTTAAACTGGTGAGCATGAAGGTATTGGCCTTTAAAATTGTCTTTCCAGTCCGGATCACGCGGCACGGAATGGTGACCGTTGGCGACGAGCAAATAGTCGAATTCTTCCCGGCTTCCATCACCCAAAATGACCCGCCAGCGCTCGTTTTCGATTTTTCCTGCCTTTTTCACTTCCGAGTTGAACCGTATAAACCGCTCCAGGTCGAATTTCCGGGCATACGATTGAAAATACGACAGTACCTGCCGGTGGCTCGGATAATCGGGATAATCGGCGGGCATAGGGAAATCGCTGTAATGTGAAAGCCACTTGCTGCTGATGATGTGTGTGGTTTCACATACGCTGCTGTGGCTTTCCGCTGCCGTGTACACCCAGTTGCCGCCGATCTGGTCGTTTTTTTCAAAACAAACTAAGTTGGTCAGCCCGTTTTCTGCCAGAATTTTTAAGGCGGCCAAACCGGAACAGCCGGCGCCGATGACGGCGATGCGGGGGAGGGGTGTAGTGTCCATTGTTCGTCATTGTGTCATTATGTTACGGATCATTGCAACCTTGGCTCGGGTTGCGGTATTGGGCCTTTTTAAACATCAAATATAGGAGAATCCGGCTCTGATTCGGCAAAATGCGTTAAAAAATGCGCACCCACAAACAATGACCATCAATGCCCGTCCTCTTTTTTCGGCACAGGGTCGTGCATCGGGTGTTTGCTCCACGGATGGCAGCGGAGTATCCGTTTGGCGGCGAGGTAAGTGCCTTTAAAAATGCCCCATTCCGAGATGGCCTCGATGGCGTATTGGGAACAGGTGGGCCGGTAGCGGCATTTGCTCGGTCCCAGCAAGGGCGACAAGGTGTACTGGTAAATGCGGATCGGAAGGATAAGGAGTTGTTTGAGCAGCCACATGGATGAAAAGATTGAGCGCAGTTGTGGCATGAGCCGCGAAAAGGATTTTTTCAAGAAAAAATCCTTTTCGCGGCTCATGCCACAACTAAGTCGCTATAACGTAAATTTATATCCCACGCCGCGAATCGAGTGAAAAAACGCGGCGTTTTGGCGTCTTCTTCAAAGTATTTGCGGAAGGCCAGGATAAAATTATCGAT
This sequence comes from Lewinellaceae bacterium, assembly GCA_016713985.1. Taxonomy (GTDB): domain Bacteria; phylum Bacteroidota; class Bacteroidia; order Chitinophagales; family Saprospiraceae; genus M3007. Next base: position 158,034 of record JADJOD010000018.1, read on the forward strand.
GGTGCGGGTGCTGGGGAACACATCATAGCCCCAGACCGCTTGGAGGATCTGGTTGCGGCTGACCACCTCGTTTTTGCGTTCCACCAGCAGTTTGAGCAGCAGCGCCTCTTTTTTGGTCAGGGTCAGGTGCTCGCCGCGGAAAGTAGCGGCTTCAAAGGTTTCGAAATTGATCTTGTTGTTGCCGAATTCAAAGATTTCGAGCGCTTCTCCTTTTACCCGCTGACTGCGCCGCAACAGGTTGCTGACCCGCAGCAGCAGTTCTTCGAGGTTGAAAGGTTTGGTGAGATAATCGTCGGCGCCTTTTTTCAGGCCGGTGATGCGGTCCTGGGCCATGTCTTTGGCCGTCAGGATGAGGATGGGTGTTTCGGTATTGGTGAGCCGCACCTGTTCGGTGATGGAAAAGCCGTCCACATCGGGCAGCATCACGTCGAGCAACAGCAGGTCGAAGTGCTGGCCGCCGATGAGTTCGAGGGCTTTTTTGCCGTTTCCGGTGGCCACGACCTCGTATCCTTCGAGTTCGAGGTTCAGTTTGACGGCTTCCCGGATGGATTCTTCGTCTTCTGCGAGGAGGATGCGCATGGTTGGGTGGATTTTGACAGGATTTACAGGATCAACAGGATTTTGGGAAGCAAGATTATTGGATTTCAAACTTGGCCATAAACATTTCGACGCTCCACAATTCAAACCGCCCGTTTCCTTCAAAGTGTTTCATCAACTTGGTGTCAGTCGTCACAATGATTTTTTCATCGGTAGTTTCGGCGGATTGGAAGAGGTCGCAATCGCTGGCGAAATTGCCGACACTGAGTTTTTTAAGAATTTCAAAAGGTAATTCAGGCGGGGTTTCGAGGATACGGCATTTTTCAGGATTATCGAAGATCTTTCCAAAAAACACCTTTAGAAACTGTGTCATCGGATAACCGATGCTGCTGCTATAAACATTCAATTTTCGGTGAAATGGGCTGCCGCGCAACAGCACAATTCGGTGCTCACCGGTTGTTAGCCACTCTAAAAACTTTCGCGCTTTTGCCTGGTTTTCAGGTGATTCGTCGGGCCGGTGCCAGTCCAGATACCATTCGTTTATCACGAATTCCATATTGGTCAGACGGGTGTTTCAGCTGGGAAAAAGCGATTGGCCAGCCGCATTTGTGCTTCCATAAAGTTCTTTAAACCGCCTTCAATTTGCCCGTTCGGATGCACTTTTTGCGACTCTACGATGGTTTCCTGGCCTTCCTTTTCGAGATAACAAACTTTGAGGTCCTCAGCTGCCAGATTCTTCTCATATACTTCCGCGAGCAGCGACATCATCCAATGCTCGCTGTGGGTGGAAAAGATGAACTGTTTGTCTTCCTTCTCCGCGATTTCCACCAGCACTTTTACAAATTGCTCGATCAGCGTGGGATGGAGGTGGATTTCGGGTTCGTCGATGCAGATGAGGCGGTTTTTGTCGTAGAGGATTTTGGCGAGCAGGAACAAGATTTGGTTGATACCCATGCCTTGGTTGACGAGTTCGGTTGTAAAAGGTGTATCGGGTTCGCGGACTTGCAGATAGAAAAAACCGCCGCCCGGCCCCATCGAAACCGAGAATCGTTTACCCGCTATTTTTTCAAAATAATGGGAAACTTTGGCTTGCAAGGTTTTGTCGATGGCGAGGTGAGTAGCGACTTCTTCTTCGGTATAGATGGTTCCGCTCATCGGAACTTGGTTGAAAATGGGTTTGGTGAAGCCACGATGGGTGGGAGTAACGTCAAGTTGAGAAAGTTCTAAAATTGGGAGTTCAACCTCGTTAGTCAATTCCCATATTACTTCATCGGCATTAGCATCAGCCTCCGGATAAGATTTGACCATACTAAGTCCATTCCAGTCGAATGCGTCAACTCGCGATTTTTGCAACTTTATTTTATTGGTTTTATTCAACGAGTATGGAAAACTAACCCCAATGCTTCCGATAAACTTCAAGGGAAATACTCCCGCGATGTTAAAACCTGTTCCAATGTGCCAATCGTGAAACCATCCAAATTTAGTAGATGTCGCTCCATTTTCTTCAACTTGTTCAACACATACGTTTAGGCTAATCAACTCATCAAAATTCTTTTTCCTCCCAAATTCAACTTCCTCAATTCCTCCTAAATTCAAAAAATGCAAATTCAATAAACTATCTAACGATTGATTCGGATTCGTCACCACATTCTTCAATACCTGCAAGGCATACAACACACTGCTCTTCCCGCTGTTATTCGCACCATTCAGCACCGTGAATTTTCCCAATTCCAGCGTCGCCTCGCGGATGCTGCGGAAGTTTTTGATGGTCAGTTCTTTGATCATTTTTTGAAAATCTTGCGGGCAAAAATACAAAAAGCGGCGACACGCCCAAAAACGTATCGTCGCTCTTTCGAGTCATAATTAAGGTCACTACCCCAATTTATCACTTCGTTTTTTCCAAATCTGCGTGTCGCGTTTTTCGTGTAAAATGGCAAAGACAATGATGTGCAAGTTGGGTTCGTCCACTATGAAATAAACCTTGTAGGGAAATTGTTTGACAAAGGCGAAGCGACGGTCATCGTAGATAAACCTTTGTCTTTCAGGAAATTGCCCGATAGATTCAAATACTTCTGCCAAACGAACTGAAAAATCGAACCCCAGACCGACTTTCTGCCCTTCATACCACACTACTGCATTTTCGTAGTCGGCTTGGGCTTCGTCGGAAAGTTCGATGCTGTACATGGGGTCAGCTTTTGGGCCAGTTGTATTTTGCTGCTGTCTCTGCCTGCACTTCCTGCCAGGTTTTGCGATTTTTTTGCTGCAAGGCGGTCTGTGCGCGATTTTCCAAAAATTCTTTTCCAGCCTCCGTCAATTCGTGTTTTGTCAAAAATTCGGCCTCTTCTCCCTCTGAAAGGAGCTGCGCGGAGATGCCCAACCTTTCGAGCAAGTCAACTAAGAATTTTAATTCTTCGGCAGATTTCGGTGTGACAACGAGAGAACCCATGGACGTTTTTTTGCAAATTTAATTGAAAAAATCTGGCAGGCAAAATACATTTTGACGTTTGACGGTTAGACATTGGGCATTGGAAAAAAATCAAAGTCAAAATGTCCAACGTCCATCAATCCATTTCCAGATCAATATCCACCTTCTCATGCCACGGTAAACCGTCCTGATTCAGGCGTTCCATAAACGGGTCGGGGTTGAATTCTTCCACGTTGAACACGCCTTTGCCCGACCATTTGCCTTCGAGGATCATACGCGCGCCGATCATGGCCGGCACACCCGTGGTGTAACTGACCGCCTGGGTGCCCGTTTCTTTGTAGGCGTCCTGGTGGCTGCAATTATTCCAGACGTAATACGTGCGCGTTTTGCCGTCTTTGATGCCTTTGATGCGGCAGCCGATGCTGGTAAAACCCGTGTAGTTTGCGCCGAGTTCTTCGGGCGCGGGCAGCACGGCTTTCAAAAATTCGAGCGGAATGACATCCACTCCCTTGTATTTCACCGGCTCGATGCCCGCCATGCCGATGTTCTGGATCACACGCAGGTGGGTGAGGTATTCCTGGCCAAAAGTCATCCAGAAACGCGCGCGTTTAAGCGTCGGGAAGTTTTTGACAAGGCTTTCCAGTTCTTCGTGGTAGATGAGGTACGAACGTTTCGGGCCGATTTCGGGGTAGTCGATGTCTTTCCAGATTTCGTGCGGCTCGGTTTCGATCCATTGGCCGTTTTCCCAGTATTTCCCTTTTTGCGTGACTTCGCGGATGTTGATTTCGGGGTTAAAGTTGGTGGCGAAGGCTTTGCCGTGGTTGCCTGCGTTGGCGTCCACGATGTCGAGTTCGTGGATTTCGTCGAAGTAGTGTTTGGCGGCGTAGGCGGTGTACACACTCGTCACGCCGGGGTCGAAGCCGCAACCCAGCAGGGCCAGAATGCCTTTTTCCCGGAAGCGGTCCTGATAGGCCCATTGCCAGGAGTATTCGAACTTGGCCACGTCTTTGGGCTCGTAATTCGCTGTATCCATGTAGTTTACGCCGGTTTCGAGGCAGGCGTCCATGATGAGCAGATCCTGATAGGGCAGGGCTACGTTGATGACGAGATCGGGCTTGAACTGCCGGATCAGCGCCACGGTTTCGGACACATTGTCGGCATCGAGGCGGGCCGTTTCGGGTTTTTTACCGCCGTAAGCGGCGTGTATGGCGTCGGCGATGGCGATACATTTTGACTGGGTGCGCGAAGCGAGCAGGATATCGCCGAACACGTCGCGGTGCTGGGCGCATTTGTAAGCGACTACCCGGCCAACGCCGCCCGCTCCGATAATGAGGACTTTTGACATAGTTTGGAAAGGTTTGAAGGTTTTCAGGGAACGCTGGATTGTTGTAAATTTTTGGCGGGGCAAAAGTAGATAAAACGGCTATTTTTGGGCAACGGAATAAATTTTCAATTCGCGCCCCCAGGCCGCCGGCATTCGTATTTTTCTTTCCGGGCCGAATCCTCGTTATTTGCAACGGAAATGCCGTCCCTTAAACCACCCCGAAACCCTGAAACCCTTAAACCCTGAAACCCTTTCCATCGTTAAATCTTTAAGTCGGACGGCAACCCTGAAACCTTTAAACCCTGAAACCCACTGAAACCTTTTTAACAACATGCACTCACGGTCCCTGCCGGTATTTCGCAATATCGCCTTCAATCCGAACCACATCGAGGAGTACATCCCGATGCAGGCGTTAAATACGATGGTGTTCGATCGCTTTTGCGAGGACGGGTGGTGTTATTGGGCGGACCTGATTTTCCGGCGCAACTATTGGGAATGGCGCGGCCAGCCTTGTCGCGTGATCCTGTTGCGCATCCGGCTCCGGGATTTTACGTTCAGCAAAAGTCAGCGGAAATGCCTGCGCCGCAACGAAGACCTGCACATCGCGCGCCGGGCGATCCAGATCGGCGCCACGCATGAAGAATTGTTCGAACGCCACGCCCAGCGCTTCGCGCACAACCGCCCGATGAGCATTTACGGGTTTTTCAGTTTTTTCAGCAGCATCATGCCCTGTTTCGGCGTTCAATTCGACGTGTACAAGCAGAAAAAACTGCTGGCGACCAGTTTTTTCCACATGGGCCGCACCAGTATGGCGGGCAACTATTGCATACACGAACCCGCCGAGGCACAACGCAGCCTCGGCACGTATACGATGTTGAAAGAAATCGAATTTGCCATCGAAACGGGCCGGGAATTTTACTACCCCGGTTTTGTGTACGACCTGCCCAGCGAGTTCGATTATAAGTTGAATTTCAATAACTTAGAATACTTCGATTGGTGGGGCAACTGGTACCCGCTCGAACGCCTGCCCGTGCGCGACTGGCGGGAAGCCTGGGAAGTGGGGCCGCCGCTGGGCGATTACAAAAGTGAAATGCCGGACAAACAGGGCGGCGGCTAATACTTGATCGTGTAATAAGATGTATCGTTTCCGGCGATCAGTACCGAATCTACCGGAGCAACACCCTGGATGTTTACCTTGCCCCATTTTATGGTGGTAAATGCACCTGCACAGGCATAAATTGTTTCTTCATAGTGGTCTCCTTTTTGGAGCACCAGTGGATATTTTTTTAGTTGATGAAAACCGTTATACCAATACATTACATATTCACACTTATTCACGATGCCGGCATATATAGTATCATTGGAGCCTGTCTCATTGATTATCTTCAAGTTCCGGCTTGTTGGTTTGTTTTGCCAGTTTTTGACAATCGGGTAAACAGTTGTTAGTCAATCAGATACCCGGTAATTCCGAAGTCATTGCTTGCCGAACGGGAATGCGTGCAATACGCCGATTGCCCGTTGCACCATTTCGCCCGTCACATCAAGATGTGTCACAAACCGGATCGTTTGTGGCCCGAACGCCGATGCCGTGACGCCGTTTTTTGATAAATATTCGAGGAACGATGCTGGAGTGGCGTCGCCGGCCAGGTCGAAAATGACTATGTTCGTCTGCACCGGCCGGATATTTATCACATAAGGCAATTCCGCCAGCGCGGCAGCCAGGATACGTGCATGCGTGTGATCTTCCCGCAGCCGCTGCACGTGATTGTCAAGGGCGTAAATGCCCGCCGCTGCGAGGTAACCCGCTTGCCGCATGCCGCCGCCCATCACCTTGCGCACACGTCGCGCTTCGGCGATAAAACCCTGATTTCCAACCAGAACCGAGCCAACCGGCGCGCCGAGTCCCTTGGAAAGGCAAATGGAAATACTGTCTACTTCCGCACCAACGGACGCCGGTGTTTCACCCGTTTCCACTAAGGCATTGAAGAGACGCGCGCCGTCGAGGTGCAGGGCCAACCCCAGTTTTTGACACACCTTGCGGATCGACCGGATACGTTCCGGCGGGTAGATGCTACCGCCGCCTTTGTTGCAGGTATTTTCGATTACCACGAGGCTGCTTTTGGGCAACCAGTCGAAACGCGGCTTCACGGCGGTTTCCACCAGACCGGGGGTCAGAATGCCGTTTTCCCCACTCAACAGGTTGACGGAGATACCCGAGTGAAAAGCGTATCCACCCACTTCGTATTGGTAAATATGGCTCATTTCGTCGCAAATCACCTCGTCGAGCGGGCGGGTATGCACTTTCAGGGCGATCTGGTTGGTCATGGTCCCGGAAGGGCAAAATAACGCGGCTTCATGCCCGAACAAGGCGGCGCATTTCGCTTCCAGGGCATTCACCGTGGGGTCTTCGCGGAATACGTCGTCGCCGACTTCGGCCGCCCACATGGCCTCAAGCATCCCCGGAGTGGGTTTGGTGACGGTATCGGAAAGGAGGTTGATGGTCATTGCTGCATTGTTGGATTACTGGATTGTTGCATTGTTAGGATTGCTGCATTGTTAGGATTGTTACATTGTTGCATTGGAAATATAAATTTGAAAGGGTACACATTTTTTAAATTCCCGAAAATTGGTTCGTAATGACCTCGGAGAGGTCATTTTGCCCGTTTTTGCTATCGCTTCCTGTTTGTTGAAAAAAATGTGTCCCCTTTCTAAAATATAAAACCAAAAATGGGAATACTCATAAAACAATCGACTCAGTTTTATAAACGCTCCCCCAAAAATATATATCCTGGAGCATCAATCAACATACAATAACAATAATCGCAATTCAGCAATGTAACAATCCCAACAATCCCAACAATGCAACAATGAAAAAAAGTACGTACAAACTCATAAGTATCATACTTTTGATCATCCGAACTAATCCTTTTGCACGCAGAAGCCGACATTATAACCGAACGGAACAGCCATGGAACCAGCCCTGCCTTTCGTGCTCAGGGAAGAAATACGGAGCGCATTCGAGCGAATATGCGACCTGCCCTTTCCTATTTATGCCAGCGATAAAAATGGCAACTTCCTGTTCGCCAACGACCAGGCTATTGAGTTTTTTGGCCTCGACCCTTCCAAAAGCCCCGGCGCCTACAATATCGGCGCTTATTACGAAGATGCCGGCGAGCGGGACTACATCCTGCGTCAGTTACAAAATATTCCACCCGGCGCCTGGCGCAGCGACCTCACGGTACGCCTGAAAATCCACGAGGATTACCGGAAAATACGCTTTAACTCCCGCGCTTTTTTTGACGAAAACAACCAACTCTGCGGCCTGCTTTGCATCGCCAACAGCATGAGCGAGATCGAGTGGTTTTCCGAATTCGAAGAGATCATTCAGGCGGGTTTTTTCGAAGTGAACAGGGATATGGTCATCACCGATTGCAACCGCACGTTTGCGGGCATGTTGAAATACGAATCTTCAGCGCAGTTAAAAGGCAAACCGCTCGGCGATTTTTTGTGGGAACCCGAAAAAGTCGCCGGTCTTTTGGATGAAATTCGCCGGCACCCGCATTTAGAAGATTTGCAATTCAAACTGCGGCGCAAAGACGGCGCCATGGTGATCGTCAAAATGAACTGTATCGGCATCCACGACGAAACGGAAGATCTCACCTACATCAAAGGCACGGTCAGCGACGTGACCTTCGAAATTATTCAAAACGACTTGCCCGTGGGTTTGTTTCTGGTGAGCACCAACGCCAAAGGAGAAGAGATCATCTCCCGGGCCAGCACCGTTTTTGCCCAAATACACGGTTACGATTCCGTCAGCGACATCCTGACGAAGCCGATCAGCAGTTTTCACAGCAATCCCGCCGGTTATGAAGCGTTTAAAGCGGAATTGGACAAAGCGGCGCTCAACAATCAGCCGCTGCTCGATTATTACATGGAAATCCAGGATAAACAGGGCAAAACGCGCAACGTCGTGGTAAACGTGCGCTATGCAGCCGATGAAAACCGGGATCTTCGGGTAGGCGCGGTGTACGACGTTACCGATCACGTGCGTGGGCACATGCGCACCCTGGAAGCCGATTTCAGTTCGGTGCTGCATACCTATATCGCCACCATCAACGGCTTGCGCGACACCCTCGGCATGCTGATCAAGGCGCATGGCCAGGATTTGTTGAAAGACGCCACGCATATCGACCGGATCAGGGCAGGCGCAGAGATCAACCGGCACAAAAAACGCCTCGAAGAGTACCTGAACGACCTGAATAAAATGGTGGAGGACCGCAACGTAACGGATGCCCAACCCGGCCGGGTGCAGAAATTCTGGCGGGCGCTGTCGATCAGCGACATGCCGGCGGAAAAAGAAAAAGACAACGCCGCCTGGAGCCGCCGCAACCTGATCGAGATGCGGAAAAGTATCGAAATGCTGAAAAACCTCAATCTGCCCCGCGAATTGCTCCGGAACATGCGCTCGGAAGTGGACGAACTGCTCCGCCTCACCAGCATGATCTCTTTGTCCATTTCCGTGGACGAACTGAACGAACGTATCCCCGACTTTTACTACTTCCGCGATTACCTGCGCCGCGGCGAAACGGTGCAGCAGGAAGTAAAAACGCACAGCCTGATCCCCATTTTATCGGATGCGGTCCGCTACTTAGAAGAATTTGCCGCCGTCAACCGCGTGACGATCAACCAGCATTTTAATCCGAAAGAACATATTCCGGTGAATTGCCACAAAACTTCGCTGAACCGGGCGTTTCACAACCTGCTGCACAACGCCATCAAATACAGCTGGAGCAAGGGGCAGGACCGGCAACCCTGGGTGGACGTGCACGTTGAAAACCGGAAAAATGAAGTGGAGATCACGATTTCGAACTGGGGTGTGCCGATTCGCCGGGAAGAACTGGAAAAAGGGCAAATATTTCAGTTCGGCAAACGCGGCCGGGAATCGGAAGACCGCGGCCGCTCGGGAACAGGCATCGGGCTGTACGATTCCCTCGATATTGTCACCAAACTCGGCGGCGCCCTGCGTGTGAGCTCTGAACCAACTTTTGGAAATTTGCCCGATAATTACACCAACCCCTTTATCACAAAGGCCGTGATAACCTTACCAACAGCGAAAGAAAAATGATCAAACTGCTTTGGATAGACGACAACTTAGACCATGACCTGACGGAAAAACGCATGGCGCTTTATATGGAAGACGATATCGACCCGCACTTCGCCCGCGACGCGACGGAGGCTTATTTGCGGCTGCGCGACGAACATTTCGACGTGGTGATCGTCGATCTGCGGCTGCCGCCGGGCTCCGACGACATGTGGAATATGTACCGCGAAAACGGCGTCCAAAAGTTTGGATTTGTGTTGCTCAGCGTCGTTTTGGGACAAATCGAAGCATTCAACCATTTGTCGAAGACCCGTTTCGGCGTTTTTACCATCGAAGCGCAGGAAGAAAACCCCGAGTTGTTCCGGGCGCCCATTCATTTGCCCGAACAAAACTTCAAAATGAAAACCCATGCGTATTACGAAAACGCGTTTGTTGATTTTATCCGAAATGTAAACAAGTCATGACCATGGTCTTGCTGTTTGACAACCCGGATCGTTTGTTGAGCGACGAATGGCTGGCTTCGGCGGTTGGCATTGCCATCACCTATTTTGTGTTCATCATGGGGGTGCCGGCGCTTATTTTCCAGACCTTTATCGCCGATTCGCTGCGCAACCTGTACAACGAACGGCTCGGGCGGCTGCAACCCAGGTTCATTTTGTTTCAGATCTTCCTGATCCTTTTCCTTTTTATTCAAAGCAACGGCGCCATTTTCGACCTGGAATCGGTCTGGGTGCCGGTTTGGTTCATTTCGGGACTTATCCTGCTGGCAATCTGTATCATTTTGTTCGGGGGCTATTATTACCTGATCCGGAACTTCAACTCGACCCGGAACATCGAGCAACAATTGTCGGAAAAAATAGTGAACGACGCCATCCGCCATTTTGAAGAACAAAAAAAACTGAACAAAAAAGACCTCGAAGACCTCGGCCTGCTGGCGCGCGAACTGCCCGCCGGAAGGATCAAAAACATCTACCTCGAACAGTGTGAACGTTTGGTGGAATTCCTGCTCAACGTGCCGGCCAAAGACCGCGACACCAAACTCATCGGAGAGATTTTGGAAGACGCCGTTTGCCTGAGTGTAACCTACGACGGCGCTCAGGTCAACAACGAAAACATGCGCAAAGTGCTGGATATTCTCATCCTCACCTACAGTTACATACACCGCAACGGCAAACAGGACGACAGCAATTACCTGAATACCACCATCGGCAACTGCATGAAGGAGATCGGAATCAAGGCCATGCTGAAAAATGACCTGCCCTCGGTGATGGATGCCGTGGAAAAACTTTCCGCAATCGAATCCACCTCCCGCGAAATGTTCGTTTTGGGCAACGAGCTTTATCGCAGGGCATGTGCAGACGGCCGTGGCCGTGGTGCGAAAGCTGGGCGGCAAGGTGCGCAACATCATGAATCCCGGCGAAATGATCAGTTACGACGAAAAACGCACCTATTTTTTCTGGCTGGGACTGGTGGCAAAAATTTATCAACTCCGCGGTTCCGCCCAAAATTTCGCCGAACGCCAACTGCAAAACGTAGTCGCCGCTTCCGGCGACCGGCAGGCGGAAATGCACACGTTTGTAAAGGAAACCCGGGTGCATTTTTACCACTTAGCCGATTTTGCCACTATTGACGCCGTGCGGGAACTGGAAGAGGCGCTTTTCCCGGCTACTTAGGTGTGGCATGAACCCGGCTAACCTATCCGCCCTACGGCTGCCAGCCGTAGGGCGGATAGGTTAGCCGGGTTCATGCGCACACATAGCACTCAATTTACTTCTTCTTCGGCGGCTGCTTCGTTTTTTCCGCCTGAATCCGCTGTTGTTCCTTCATCGCCTGTTCGAGCCGTTCGCGGAAACCGCCCGACTTCCGGGGTTTGTTTTTGTTGGCCTCCAGTTCTGCCGTAATTTTCTCATTATCAATGAAAAACTGCTTGGTCGCGACGGTCTGGCCGATGTTGAGGATATTGCTGAAACAGAGGTACAACGTCAGGCCTGAGGCAAAGGAATTGAAGAAAAACATAAACATCACCGGCATGGCGTATTGCATGTATTTCATCACCTTCATCTGGTCGTTTTGCATGGCCGAGGCATCCATTTGTTTCATGGAATACCAGGTATACCACAGGGTGGTGACCACCCAGATGAGGGTGAACAAGCTGAGGTGACTACCCGCGCCAAAAGGCAATTCGAAGGGCAGGTGCATGATGCTGTCGTAACTCGACAGGTCGGTGGCCCACAGGAAACTCGCCTGGCGGAATTCGATGGCGGCGGGGAAAAAGCGATAGAGGGCGAACCAGATCGGCATTTGTAATAAAACGGGCAGGCAGCCGCCGAGGGGGTTCACGCGGTATTCGCTGTACATTTTCATCGTTTCCACCGACATGGCCTGCTGGTCGTCGCCGTGTTTTTTCTTGAGGGCTTCGAGGCGGGGTTTCAGGGCGGCCATTTTCGACTGGCTCAACACCATACGGTAGGTGAGGGGGTAAAGCAGCAATTTGACGAGCAGGGTGAGCACGAGGATCACAATGCCCGGGCTGCTGATAAACCGCGACAAAAATTCGAAGATTGGTTGAATAACCCAGCGGTTGATCGCGCCAAACACACTGGCCCCAAATGGGATGATGTCTTCCAATTCGACGCCGAAGGCTGCCCAGGCAGTCGAATTCATTGGGGCCGGCATAAACCGTCATATTGGCCGCGCCATTCTCGAAAGGTATTAAGCGCTGGATTTCAACAACTTAAGATCCGGTTCCACGTCCGTAAACATCTGCGTTTCACCGACAAATTCGCGGAAGGTAAAGTTGTTGGCTAAGAGCGACGTGTTGAAAAACTGGTTGCTGTGGGCAAACCAGCTGACGGGTTGGGGTCCGAGGCTTTCCACATCGTTTTCGCGGCAATTGCAATAATCCGCCGATTTCTCCGCCGCTTTGAAATAAACCGACGACATATTCCGGTCGTACTGCTGGTTTTTCTCTAGTTTATCGAGGTAATTGAACCAGGTAAAACGCAGGTTTTTATCCGCCAGCACATTGTTCAACCCGTTTCCGCCGACCTTATAATCGATGCTGTAGTTGTCGGCGCTGAGGGTATAACTTTGTTCAAAATAACGCCCCTCGCCGGCATCCGCCCGGTAAGTGAGGGTGTTGCCGTTTTTGGAGGTGGTAAAATAGAGGTCGTTTGTTGAAATTTTACCCACACCGTTGAGCGCCAGTTCGTATTCGAAGCGATTTTTATTATCTACGAGCAGCCGGACGGGGCTTTTCCGGTCATTGCCGGCGGTGTCGGAGTTGATTTTTTCAAATTTTTTCAGAAAAACCTCTTTGATACGCCCGCCTTTGCTGCTGAACGTCACTTTGACGAGGTCATTTTCCAATACGTCAAATTGTTCCTGCCCGGAGGCGGCCGGGGCAAAAGGCCCGAAACGGGCGGCCAGAACGACGTTTTTCTGCGAATCTGAAGGGGCCGGCGATACGTTTGCCTGGCCCGTCGCCGGCTGGGCAGGATTGGCGGCAGCGGTTTGCTGGCCCGGCGTTTGTCCGGCCGGCTGGGTGCTTTGGGCGTTCTGTTGCTCTTCGGCAGGTTTGGGCGGTACGGAATATTGCATCCACAGGTACAGGAGCAGGAAAATAAGCCCCATGCCGATAAACGTACTGATTTGACTCTGTTTCTCTTCCATAAATTGATCCCTCATACTGTCTCCCTCGTTGTGATGGTGAGGGCGGTGAGGGCAAAAGCGCCGCAAAAGTATGTCAAAACCCGTCATCGTCATACGAAAGCTCGAAGATTCTCCGGATTGGCTCGACCGACGACAGTTGGCGGCGTATCAAAGTACCATTTACCGGGTTAGTTTTTCGCCGGACGGGGCGGGCCGCCAACAACTTTTGATCTGCACCCCGGACGCCGGCATCCCGGCACATTCGGCAGGTGGCTGCGCGTGCAACGATTTGATTGTTATGCGGTTATTACGGCCTGGAACCCCGATTTTCCTATCTTTGCCGCATCCTTTACCGTCAAACCCTTTCCCGAAAGTGGATTTAAAAAAAATACCTTCCCCCTGCTTTGTCCTGGAAGAAGCGCGCCTGCGCAAAAACCTCGAACTCATATCCCGTGTACAAAATGAAGCGGGGGTACAGATCATACTGGCATTCAAGGGATTCGCCATGTGGAGCGCATTTCCGGTCGTGCGGGAATACGTTCATGGCGCCACCGCATCTTCCTTGCACGAAGCCCGGCTTTGTTTTGAAGAAATGAAAACAAAAGCGCATACCTATGCCGTGGCTTATCAGCCCCGCGAGTTCGGGAAGATCATGCAATACTCCAGCCACATCACGTTCAATTCCATCCGCCAGTACAAAAAGTACGGGAAAAGATTGGGCAAACACGCCATCAGCCCCGGCATTCGGGTCAATCCGGGTTGGTCGCCCGTGGGAACGGCCTTGTACAACCCGGCTTCTCCCGGCTCGCGGCTCGGTGAGCCGGTAGAGAATTTTAAAGGAAAACTGCCCGAAGGTGTGGAAGGGCTGCATTTTCACACCCTGTGTGAAAGCAGCAGTTACGACCTCGAAAAAACGCTCGGTTTTTTTGAAAAACAGTTCGGCACTTTCCTGCCCGGACTGAAATGGGTCAATTTCGGCGGTGGCCACCTGATGACCCGCGCGGGTTATGACGTGCCGCACCTGATCGGCGTTTTAAAAGCCTTCCGGAGCCGGTACCCGCATTTGCAGGTCATTCTGGAGCCCGGCAGCGCATTTGCCTGGGACACCGGGGTGCTCGTGAGCACAGTTCTCGATATCGTCGCCAACAAAGGGGTCAAAACGGCCATTCTCGACGTGTCATTTACGGCCCATATGCCCGATACGCTGGAAATGCCCTACCGGCCCCGCGTCCGCGGCGCTTCGGAGGAGCCGGCTGCACAAGACAAGTATCTCTACCGCCTCGGCGGGGTAAGTTGTCTCAGCGGCGACTACCTGGAGGTTTATGCTTTTGAAAAACCGCTCAAAGTGGGGCAACAGGTCGTTTTTGAAGACATGATCCACTATACGATGGTAAAAACCACGACGTTCAACGGGGTGACCCTTCCGTCCATTGCCATTCTGCGATCCGATGGAAGGGTGGATGTGGTGCGGAGATTCGGGTACCGGGACTATAAAAACCGGCTTTCATAATGTTTTGTAAATCAGTATTTTTCTTGCCGAATTTCTGCCATAATACAAATCAGCCCGCCCTCCTGTGGCCCACCGCTGCAGGACGAGTATCTTACACTTTTAGTTCTATACCAAGCCAAGCCGCCTGGAATATTTCCGGTCCCGGCGGTAACCCCTTCTCAACCGATAAAAATAAAATACATCAGCAGCATCAACAGTACGGTGGCGATGGCCAGGATCGCCAGGAATTTTTTGTTGTCTTCCTTATCCTGTTTTGCAAAACCTGTTTTTTTGGGCGACTTCACTTTGTTTGACATAATCCGTTGAATTTAATAGACTTAGACATAAGATTTGCCTGCTTGCCATTCCCGGAAAGGGTTTGGAAGCCGAAATATACGGAAGCGGTTTTTTGCGTGAAAATTTAGGCGCGCCAACTTTTTTAATACAGAATCAATCTGCCTTGTCAGCTCAGTCCTTTTTCCTTAAAAATACGATTGAGCCATCGGAGCATCGAAAATAACGACAACGCGGCGATGGAAAGCAACACAAAATTGACCCAGAAAAAGTCGGCTTTGTTGTCATACCGGTCCCACATGGCAGCCAATACGCCGCTAAGTTTGTTCCCGATGGAGGTGGCGAGTTGCCATCCGCCCATCATCAACCCCGCAATGTGGCGCGGCGCCATTTTCGACACCATGGAAAGTCCCATGGGACTGAGACAAAGTTCGCCGACCGTAATCACGGCATAAGTAGTGATCAGCCACCAGACGGAGGCTTTTACGGCTCCGTTGTGGCAGGCGGCTACCGCCCACACGGTCACGAGGGTCGAAAGTGCGGAAATAATCAGGCCCCAGCCGATTTTGGCCGGGGTGGTCGGTTCCTTGCCGCGTCGTCGCAGCCAGGCGAAAAACAACACGACCAGGGGGGTGAGCACAACGACAAAAAATGGATTGACCGATTGAAATATTTCTGTGGAAACTAATTTCAGCGACTGGCCTGCAGGGGGATGGTCCTGCTCGGGCAGGTTGTGCAGATAAGGGGGCAGCGAAATGGTTTCGATGATTTTGCCCGCAGCGTCCTTTGTGGTGCGGAAGTGTTGGTCGTATTGCGGGAAGGTATCGGGCACGGCTTTTATTTCTTTCACCATGCCCATGAATTTGGCCGGCGTTTCCATCCATGCCGGCATCGAACGATCGGTGTAGTTTTCGGCCCAAATGGTCAAAGCCGTGCCGTTTTGTTTAAAAATTGCCCAAAAAACGATCACAACGGCGTAAATGGCCAGCAAAACACGAATTCGTGGTTTGTCTTCCGGCGCCGCTTTCCACAGTATCCAGAGGTAAAAAGCGATGATGGGAATGCAGGCAAAAATGAAAGCGTCGGTCATGTTCGAGTCGAACAGCGTGCCCGGAATTTGCCAGGCTGCCCAGCCGACCAATATAGCCGGCAATAACACGGAAGTCAGCAGTTGAGTAACCCCCGAATCTGCGGCCTGCCCTGCCCCCCGGACGTCGGCGTGGCGATAATGCCGCATGCCGCTTGCAAAAATAATCACCCCCAGAAACATGCCGATGCCGGCCGCAGCAAAGGCCCAACTCCAGCCGATGGTGTTGCGCAAATAAGCCGCTACAAAATTGCACACCAGCGCGCCGAGGTTGATACCCATGTAAAAGATGTTGTACCCCTCGTCTTTCTTGACTAAGTAGCGCTCTTCATTGTACAGGTTACCCAGCAGGGTGGAGATATTGGGTTTGAAAAAACCATTACCTAAAATGGTGACACCCAATGCAATATAAAAAGTTTGCACGTTGTGTGGAATGGCCATCATGAGGTACCCGATGCCCATCAGGGTGCCGCCCAGAATGATACTTCTCCGGAAACCCAGCACCCGGTCGGCCAGCAGCCCGCCGATAAAAGGGGTGAGGTAAGCCAGCGCAATGTAGGTGCCGTACAACCCGATGGCTTCGGTGCGGGTCATACCCAGCCCCCCGTTTCGCCACTGGTCGGTGGTATACAGCACAAATATCCCGATCATGAGGTAATAGCCAAAACGTTCCCACATTTCGGTGAAAAACAGGAATGGAAGTCCGGAAGGGTGTTTCTTAAACATTTTTCAAAACGGTGGACGGTGGACGGTGGACGGTAGACGGTGGACGGTAGACGGTGGACGGTGGACGGTAGACGGTAGACGGCGGTGGCGGACGGCCGGCACGGTTGAAGAATATTGAGTTTGTATATGTATAGGAGAATGCCGGATCCGGCATATTATTTACTCACCGTCTACCGTCCACCGTCCACCGTCCACCGTCCACCGTCCAGTCCACCGTCCACCGTCCACCGTCCACCGTCCACTGTCCACCGTCCACCATCCACCGTCGACCACCCACCGTCCACCGTCCACCATCCACCGTCCACCATCCACCGTCTACCGTCCACCGTCCACCGTCTACCGTCTACCGTCCACCATCCACCGTCCACCGTCCACCGTCCACCGTCCACCGTCCACCGGCAAATGTAATTTCAAAATCAGTTTTATCAAGTTTTGTTTCTCTTGAAAAAGAACTGTGGGCCAGGATAATATCTTTGCGGCCCATTTCATATTCAAAACGCATTGAAATCCGGTAAAAAGATGTTGAAAAAAATTTTACTCATAACCTTATGTATGGCCTGGATGAGCCAATCGGGGCTTGCCCAGCAACCCGCCGCAAAACAGCCGGACACCACGCGTGTGGAAGGCCCGGCCATGAGTTCTCCTTCCGGCGCTGTATCCGACAGTATTCTGGTCACCATTATTTTGAAACACCAGCAAAACAAAAACCTGCCCGAGATCCGGCGCGTGCTGGAATCGCAGGGCTTTTGGGATATTTTCCCGCCGCAGGATACCCGCGTTTTGTCCTGGACGATCGCCATGGGACTCGGCCACGTGATCATACTGAAGGTGCCGGCGGGTGCGGAACGCAGGCTTAACCTGGCGCTCGAAAACGGCGCCTGGGGAGCATTCGATACGGAAATTTACCTGACGTACGACTACAAATCGGTCTGGGAAGACTACATCGAACGACGCGAGGAGTCAAAAGAAGACCGGAACTGATTTAAAAATCCTCAAAATACGTCCGGGCATTGCGGGCTGTGTTGCGCTGCATGGTGGTGGCATCGTGGTAGTTGTCGCCTTCGTATTCTTCCCCTGCGGCACGGGAATAGAGGGTGCGTTCCCAGCGGGGATTGTTGATCTCTCCCCGTGCCGTGGAATGCAGCATAATGAAGTCTTCCCCCGCCAGGCTCGGGTTGTAAAAGAGGAATTTGACGTTTTTCTGGTTGGTTTTGGGGAAGTTGTAATACACCCAGATTTCGTAGGGCGGCGCTCCGGGATCATCTTCCACGTGAATAAAATCGTCGGGGCGGCCGAAACGAAAGGAAGGTGCGGCCGCGGTCCGTTTCAAAACCATACCGGAAGCCGCTCTGGATTTTTCGTGAACGGCAGCGGCGACTTCGCATAAATTTCTGGTACGCCTGTTCGGGTTGTTGGCGTCTTCCCGCACAAAATGCCGGAAGAGATAATACCGCATCGGCTTCAGTTCTTTTCCCTGCAGGATGTTTTTTAACACCTCCGATTCTTCGCCGACGGCCATGGCCGAAATGGCGCGAAGCCCGTACCGGAGTTTTTCTTCGTCGAGGTTTTCTACAAACTGCTTGGACAATACCTCCTCGGTGATCTCATTTTCCGTCACATGCAGGAACGGATTGCTGCGCTGAAAACTGACGATGTGTGACATCAGCAGTTCGTTGGCGGGATTGCGCAGTTCCACCGTGAGGGAATAGTTGCCGCTTTCGAGTTTGCTGATATCCATTTGCACCAGCACGGCGTCGATGGGAGCGGGTTTTTTCTTCTGGCTGCCTACGGAAATGAGGTTTTTGATCCCGTTGCCCTTTTCTTCCTCGATAAAATACCGGACCATATAATTGCCTTCGGTAATGTGGCGGTCCGAATGGTAGATCTCGGCGTAAAAAGCCAGGCGAACGGCATTCCGGTCGTAAAAATTAAAAGGCAGGGGCTCTAAGTAATACCCGTTTTTGGTAAAGGGATTGTCCGTGTTGTCCGCCCGGAAGCCGCGCAGCAGTTGTACTTCCGAGAGGTGGATGTTGCCGGAAATGGCTACTTTCAGCGGGGTGGTAAAACTATCCTTGTTTTCCGGGTCGTGGATATCCTGAAACGAAATTTCGAGGGTATAATCGCCGTTGGGGAGGGAGAAACGTTTGACGTCGAGCAGGTTTTGCGGCGATTCAAAAACAGGGCTGTAAAGGATGTATTTTTCATAATTCATCACTTTTTCACCTTGTTTGATCAAAATAAGGGTTTCCACACCGGCTTGCAGGTGGGTGCTGTCGACTCGTCTGAAGGTGGCCGACGCCGCAGCAATTTCAATATTGATTTCTAAGTATGGTTTTTCCGGGGTGGCATAAATGGCGTAGGAAATACCTGCGTCGAGTGCATTGCCGGCAAAGGGCAGCAACAACCCGAATAAAAAGAGGATATGCAGCAGTTTCGTTTTCATGGCAAAAAAATTGAACAATGAGCGATAAGCATACGCCAAAAGTCAGGTTTCCGGCATTGCCCCGACGGACAAATTTTGGAAAAAGTCAGGTTCCTGAACAGGATGGCTTCTGCAAATTTCGAGGATATTCTCCTAAACCGCCAGCCCTGCCGGCCATTCAATTTCCAAATATCAGGTAAAACAACATCACGAGCAGGATAATCAGCAGATAAGTGATCCAGATTTTGCTGCCAAAGCGGAAAATGCGGCGTTTTTCCTTGTTGTTGTTCTTCACGCCGGTGTTCGCTTTTTGCCGGTCGATATAGGTCACGTAGATAAAACAGAAAAAATTGATCCCCAACGTCAGCATCAGGAAAATATACGCCAGGTTCATGGAATCCGTGGCGGGTGATATCTGCACTAAGTTGATGGAGTAGGCCACCGTGGCGAGGAAAGAGGTAATGATCAGTTCGCCGACCTCTTCGTAACTGGCTTTATGGAAAAATAACATAAAAATCGGCAGGGCGCTGAACATCAGGAAGGGCAGTACGATCAGGATAATGGCGCCCCAGGGCTGCCGGCTTACCTTCAGGTGGATGTTCAGGGTTTTGTATTTTTCAAGAAAACGCGCCTTGTCGTTGGGGTCGAACGTGACTTTGTTGGGCGAGCCGATGGCATTGGTGATCTGATTGTCGAGGGTGACGTAGTATTCCTCCGTGTCCCAGTCGTTCAGCTGGAAATCGTTGATTTTGTTTTTTACCTGCAAGCGGCTGTAGTCGAAACTGAATTTGATTTTGTCGCTCGGCGCCAGTGCCGACACGGGGATGATGAGTTCATGCCGGTCGAACGGAAAATCGAAGGAGTTGAAGTTGCCGAGAAATTTTCCGCTGATCCGGTGAATACTCACCACGTAATCGCTGTCGGGTTTTTGGGTGATGTCGTAGCGGTTCCCTTCTTCGGAACTGATGTTGGGAAAATCAATGTACCGCTCCTTGTCGAGGTGGTTCGAATCAACGATGACCCAGTACAGCAGGTTGCAATCGAAGGTGTTTTTCCGGACGTCGACGTCGCTGATACCGACGATGTCGATGCCGACACGCAGGTCCGGAATGGGTTCTCCTTCGCTGTTGATCTGGATCGGGTTGCTGCGGGTATTTCCCCGGGATATTTTTTCAAAATTCGGTTCCGATTTCAGGATAAGCAGGCTGTCAAATTCATATAACTCATTGAATATCGACACTTTGCGGTTTTTTAATTTGCCCCGGAAATAAGCCGAAATCTCGGCCCTGTCGTCGGCTCCCGCGCGAAGAGCCGTTTCAAAAATGTTGGCCGCGTCGAAACACCGGCGGAGTGTGTTGTTGGCCTGCCGTTCCCGCTCCCGTTCCTGCTCTTTCTTTTTGTCGCTTTTAAATTCGCCTTTTTTTTCCTCCGGAATAAAAGGGTTGGCATAGCGGCTTTTGACGACTTTTTTATCGCGGTAGACTTCGATCGGAAGCAGATTTTCATTGCTCACCAAACGAATAAACGTGTGCCCTCTTTCCCGCGTGATTTTTTCCAGTTCCTCATCGGTCAGGCTGGTCTGGATGCCGACGAAGATTTTCGCCGGGAGCCGTTCGTGTTGGAGGAAACGCATAATGGAATCGCCGTAGCCGGCGTGGGTGTTCATCAGGATAACTTCCATTTCCGGGCGGTTGAGCAGCCCGCGCATCATTCTTTTCATGGAAGCCACCGAATCGCTGGGCACTTCCCGGTTGCGGATATAACTTCTTTGCCAGAGGCAGACCGAGTCGTATTGCAGGTTGTTGTTCCGGATACTTTCGACAAAACGATTGTGCAACAGGTAGTCGCATTCGGTGACAAAACCGATGTGCTTTTTTTTCAGCACCGAATGGATAAACTGGACGAGAAAATTCGGACTGGGGTCGCTGGGGCCGAGAAAAACCGCGTTTTCGCCAAAATCAAGTTTGTTCTGGTCGGCGCTGAGTGCAATGACGGGCAGCCCCTGCCGGATGAGTGGCGCCGCATGCCGGATGTATTTGCCCCAGGTATTGTCCACCACCAGCACGATGTTGGTATCGGCGATCAGGTTTTGGTAAATCTGCGGAATGATGGTATCGACATAGTTGCACTGAAACGTTTTGAGGCGAAACACGGCCGGGTATTGTTCGTCGCCGGCACAGGCGTTGATACGGTCTAAGTAAGTTTGCAACGCCACAATATGCAGCGAGTCGGAATAATTATTGGCACTGTCGCGGGCGACGTCGGTATAGTTGAATCCCAGATAAGCCACGTATTTGACCGGCCGGCGGTCGAACACCGATTTTTTACAGGCGGTATGGAAAACAAAG
>JADJOD010000019.1 GCA_016713985.1 Lewinellaceae bacterium
TATCCGTACGAAAACCGCCCGCTCGCCGGCACACGGGCCAGGCGAAAAGCCAGTAGCGACAATCCGAGGCTTCCCACATCACTCAGGTTATGACCTGCATCCGTCAGCAGTGCAAGAGAATTGGTATAAAAACCCGCCGCCGCTTCGATGAGTACAAAGGACAAATTTGCGCCAATGCCTACATAAAAAGCGGTGTTCAACCTGTCGTGGGCAGTGATTTCGTGGTGATGGTGGCTGTGATCGTGCGAATGAGCCATAATAAATGATTAATCGATAAAAAACAACGCAAAGCCCGAAAGGATCAGGGTTACGCCGGTAATCAGGCCGGCATTGTGCTCCCAACGATGCCAGTTGATCCGCTTCAGCCCCTGCATAGCCAAAGTTACCCACACAAGCATCCCTGTAATACTTAGCAGGCCGTATAAAACGGATAATAATACCACAAAACGCCATCCAAACTGGCCTGCGGATAAAAAGTATCCTTCAATTTCTAAGCAGGGCGAAAAAAACATGGCAACCATCAGGGTGGTTACCACTCCCCAGGACAAATTTTGGGTATGTAAATGAAAATGGTGGTGATAATAATGCCGGTATATATAAAACGCACCCAGGGCAATCAAAAGCACTGGGGCCATCCAATAGGCAAAAACGTCAATCCTGGCGGCCAAAACACCTCCGATTGCAGCCAATGCACTGCCGAGCAGTACTGTACTAAGTACATGCGCCAGCCCTGCAAGAAAGGTTACCCACAACACCCTGCGGGAAGTCCAGTTCTCCTGCCGGCCGATGGCCAAAATTGGCAACCAATGGCTTGGTATAAGTGCGTGGAAAATGCTCAGCAATGCGCTGCCGGCCAAAATTGTTTCCCCCATGAATAGATGCTTAAAGTATTTTTTCCACCTCGTAAATTGAATTGATCTTGCCGGCGAACAGGCAATAAAACCGCGGTTCCGAACGCAACATCGAGATTTCTGTCGGCCTGCCGTCGTCAATATAGTTCGCTTTTAGTTTTGATTTGATGGTAAAATAGGAAAACAGGTGTTCAAATCCGACCGATTCGCTGAAATATTGCCGCATTTGGGCCAGCATTTTAAAGGCATTGCTGACAGGCCGGCGCGGACAATCGGTACAAATCCCGGGCGCTTCGGGGCGGCAATCCGGATCGGCATCGATCTGACAGTCGAAACGCGGCAGGTTATCGTATGAAATCTTGTGATGGGTATAAGCCACGGAAGAAAGGGACAACAAGCCGCTCAGTCCGTAAGGCATGATGGAACCAAAGGGCCGTCCATTACTGTGAGCCCTTTTCCGTTAAATTGTGCCGAGGTGGCGAACGCGATTTCCGAAATTTCATGCGTGAGCGCCAGGTCATCTGCCCCGAAAAGCCGGTTTACGGCATTTATCGCTGCATAAGTAGCGTTCACCACCGTAGCAGTCGATATATTCAGTGATTTTGCCGCGTTTTGCGAACAACTGATTCGCCATTCGTTGCCCGAAGCCGTTGCCGTATGGAGGTGAATGTTTTTGTAAACAGCAATGCCGGAGGCATTTTCTACTTTTTTCCTGTAATATTCCCGTATCAGGACCGGATCGAAAGAAAACTCTTCGGTTTTGTACAGCGCTTCCAAACGATTAAAGTTAAAAAGCGGGTGGTGTGGTATCCGTTCGCAGCGGATGTTGAGGTATTGGCAAAAACGTTCGAATTGCGGCGGATCGGTAAAAGAGCCGAAGCGGTCAATCGCGTAGTATTTTTCAAAGGAAAAATTGACAAAGCGGCGATGCTCCGCCGTAAACCGCTCTTTGTGTTCGTCGCTCAGGGCGGCAGTCGCGATGCTGCGCGGATAGTGATACCCACCGTGCAGTCGCGCCTGGTTGACTACGGAGGCTTTTTGAAACAGTTGTGCCTCTTTTTCCAGTAAAGCCACCCGGGCTCCTTTGCCGGCGAGGTACAATGCGGCATAACATCCGAATATGCCGCCGCCGATCACGACAAAGTCGAATCGTTCCATAACCGCAAAGGTATAACGGGGAAAACAAATGGCGCCGGATGATATTGCTCACCCGGCGCCTGTCGTTTATTTTTGACAAAAAACTGATAATCAGCGAACTACATTGAGTTTTTACTACCTCGGCCTTGCCCGAAAATTTATTTTCCAGTCGAACGAAATAGGGCCCTGCCGGTAAAGAAGCCACTTCGATATAAAACAGGTTGTGGCCCGGCTGCACCCTGACGGCACTCGCTGAAATCAACGAACCGCCCAGGCTGTGTACGGTCAGTCGGCCATCGAAGGCATCTGCGCTGTGCAGCGTCACCTCCGCACCGATGGAGGCGGGGTTGGGGAAAACCGACAATGCCCGCTGGCCCTGATACGGATCAAAAATGGACGTGGTTCCAAAGTAACAATCCGGGCTGACCACTGCGGCCGCATCAACAGCGGGCACTTTGGCGTAACCTTCAAACATGGTTTGCTCCAGAACAAAGTTGTTGGCGCCCAGCCAGTCCTGTAACAGCGTGGCGAACACCTGGCGGTAGTCGTGTTGCATGTCCTGCAACTGATTGTCCTGGGTAAGTACGCCGAGGTTGACGTTGGTCCCCATTACACCCGCCTCTATATTTTTGCCGAAAAGGAACATAGGCGCGAGGGTGCCGTGATCCGAACCGAGTGAGCCGTTTTCTTTTGCCGTGCGGCCAAATTCGGAAAATGTGCAGGCAACCACTTTTTCTTCAATACCCAGTTCCTTGAGGTCGTCAAAGAAGAACTTGACGGAGTCGGAAAGTGTTTGAAGCAGGTTGGCGTGGTTGCCGATGGTCGTGTTATTTTCGATGACCTGGGCGCCGTGGGTATCGAAACCACCCATCGAGCAGAGGTAAATTTTGGTTTTACAACCGCCGGAGATCAGCCGCGCAATGGTTTTCAACTGGTTGGCAAGTGTGGTATCCGGGTAAGCAACCGCATTCGAGCCGGCATTGAAGGTATCGCTGATCCGCTGGGAATACAAGCTCAGGCTGTTTTCCACCCCCTGGATGTAGGCGATTTCTTCGCCATAATCCGAGTTCGGAATATTAACCAGCGGCGCGCCGCCAATGGTCTGTATCAATGAATAAAACCCTGCGGGGTCCTGACCGCTGAGGTTGATGACATTTTGGTGCTGCGATTCGGTATGGAATCCGAGTGACGGGTTCGGGTCGCCGATTTGTATACCCAGCGGGTCGGGCATATCGGTGGTGGGCGCCCCCAGTACATCGGGGTACATGGCTTGCAGCGCACGCCCCATCCAGCCCGAAGGGATATTGTTTTTATCGGGTGTGCCGTCGCCGCCGGACATCCAGAGGTCGGTGCCTTTAAAGTGAGACTGGTTCATGTCTTGATAACCAACACCTTGTACAATAGCCGCTTTGCCGCTGTCATATAATTCCTTCATACCCGTCAGTGCCGGGTGAAGGCCCACTTTGTCCGGATTTGGGAGCGTGTTGTCGAGGTCGATGTACTTGGTTGTGCCCGAGTCCGGTATCCGGATGGAGGGGCGTAAGGCCGCATAGAGGTCGTATTGCTGAACAGGAATAACCATATTCAACCCGTCATTGCCGCCTTTTAATTGGATCAGCACCAGGATACGCTCTTCCACGCCGTCACAGGTCGCCATAATTTTTGCGATTTTGCTGTTGGCAAATGGGCGCATCGGGAAGCCGTTGACTACAAATGGCGTTACACCTGCAGCCGGAAATATTTTGAGAAAATTTCTTCTTTTCATTGCAAAAAAAGTTTCATGATTTCATGATTTCAGGGTTGCCCGGAAAGGAAACATCCGGCTACAGCGCCCAAAAACCTTGTTATCAGATTAGAAAAGTTGATATTCGGGAGAGTACATGATGGCGGTGATCAGGCGTTCGAGCGGGATCGTGACCTCGGTAGCATCACCGGTGTTCAGGTAATTCTGCCATTCATAGGTCCAGTCGGCAGGCGGCAGATTGTCCAGGAAGATCGTTATATAGAAGTAATTGAAACGATCATTGTCGGTCTGTTCCGGCAGGAAATACTGCAGGAGGTCTTGCACCAGCACATACGGATCGGTGGCATCGCTGATCACGCCGCTGTTTTTGACCCAGGGCGCAACGTCTAATTTTACACCCAGCGGCTGGTTGGGCGAGCCCCCGATGGTGAGTTTTCCGGACAGCAACATTGCGGGAAGTTTGTACCGCGCAACGATGGTGCTCGAATTGAACCATTGCCGGTTGAAATCGGGCGACTGATAATACGCCGGGTAGCCGGCTACATCGTTGGGGTAAAAAAGCGGCAAACTGGCTTGTTCAAACATTCTTTGCGCAACACCGCGGCTGAAAAACTGATTGTACGCCTGGCTTTGCGTCATCGGGTCCGGGATCGGGAGTTCGTAGAACGAGATGGATTGCAAGGCCAGTTCCAATGGCGATTTGATCAGGCCGCCGATGATCTCGTCGGCATTGTCAGAGTCGTCGAGGTCGAAAAAATGCTGGCTTTGCAGCAACTGTTCCAATACCGGTTTGATCTCGTAGTTGCCAGCAATCATCGTGTTGGCGAGCGGCGTGATAATGTCGCTTTCGATCTCGGGGGTAATAGTGCGACTGACAAAAAAGTGGTAAACCCGGCGGCAAAAATTCTTTGCTGTTTCGGGCTGTGCAAATACCAGGTCGACCAGGGCGCTCAGTTCCGTCCACATGGCATCGGCATTGGCGGCGCCCTGAATGGTTGCCCCCTGGAAACTGTTGCTGAATGTTTTGACGCCCGTGTCGTGTTGGGCAAAATTGACACCGCCGCGGGGAATCATCGTTTCTGGATCGATTTCATTGCGCTGTCCCCGGACGCGGAATCCGGTAAACAATTTTGCAGCCTGCACGATGTCGTCTTCCGTGTAATTGGTATAGTCGCCGGGCCCGACCTGCGGGCCTTTTCCGATGGTAAAAAGTTCAAAAAATTCGCGGGCGAAGTTTTCGTTGGGGTTGTTTTTAGAATTTTCGGTGTTGTTGAGATACCGCAACATGCAGTTGTCGGTGACCATTTTTGTGGCGAATTTTTTAAAATTACCCAGGGCGCTCCAGCGAAGCAGGGCCAGGTAGTCGCAAAAATGGGTCGTGGCGAACGACAAGATGTCTACCACATTAAACTGATGCAGGAAAAAAGCCATCCGGTGCCCGATGCCCGGGTCGTGCAACGCTTCATTGATCCACCAGTTGACTACCCAGGGACGAAGCACAAAATCCTGCGCAGGCAGGGAGCCTCCCGGAGGGTTGACCCAGGTGATGGAGGCAGAGCCGTCGTTATACACCGGTTGGTCCAGTTTAAGCGGGTAAGGTTGCAACAGCGTTGCAAGGGCTTGGGCGGCCGTTTGTCCGGCCATTTCGTCCACCTTTGTTTTGGTGTAGCGATAGCTCGTCCGCCGAAGCAGGTGAGCGGCATGACGATGACCTAAGGCGCCTTGCATGGGTGTCAGTGATGCCATGTTCGGAAGAAAGTTTAGTTAAAGAAAATCGGTTCAAACGCAGTAAAAAAGAGGTGGGCTG
Organism: Lewinellaceae bacterium; assembly: GCA_016713985.1. Taxonomy (GTDB): domain Bacteria; phylum Bacteroidota; class Bacteroidia; order Chitinophagales; family Saprospiraceae; genus M3007. The sequence goes on from JADJOD010000019.1 coordinate 5,540, forward strand.
TTTGAGGGCGGGATGTTCAGCGGCTGTGATGCCGGCGACAACTGCGAGTTGGACTATCGGATTAAATGTGGGTTTAACGAGTCGTTAATTATTTTATTAAGTGCGTTTTAGTTAAAGTTTGAGAAAATAAAAACGGCGCCCTCCCTGAGGAAGGCGCCGCCTGTATAAACCTTGCATCAGCAATATGCTGAATATCTGTTGATTAGCGGTTCAAAACTACCAGTTTTTTAGTACCGGTCAGGTTGCCCGATTGAACGCGAACAAAGTATACGCCATTTTGCAGCCCGGCTACATTCAGCGGAACATAATTGGCGCCGGCGTTCAACGTACCGTTTTGAATGGAGCGAACCAGCGACCCGCGCACATCGGTGATGTCGATTTGCGTTTTCCCACTTTCTTTCAGTTCGAAAGCAAGTTGGGCGGTGCCTTCCGTTGCGGGGTTCGGGTTAATGCTCAACTCGAGGTTGTTGGTCGGTACATTTTTAATGCCGACTACGTCTGCATTGCCGATGTAAACCATTTCCGAGCTCTTGTCATCCTGGTTGCCGGTTTCATTTAATGCCGTGCTCGGCGACAAGCTGCGCTGGTACAGGATATGCAGTTTGTCGGTCACGCGGTGGTAAACGTTGGGGAAAGAACCTTCCGAAATTTTGGCCAAGTTCGAATCCGGGTCGGTATCCGTAGCGTAGTTGAGGTCGATGGGAGGGAAGTTCCACGTTTCGCCGTAGTCCGGAGATTTGGTGGCGTAAACGTGGCGGTAGGTAGTGCCTGCATCGTCCACGCGGTCTTCCGCCAATGCCGAATAAACGACGTACAAGCCGCCGTTTTCGTCGGAAGCCGCAGAAGCCATGCTGGAAAGTCCGCCGCCGTAACCCGGGTAATCAGTGCCGTCCAAGGTGTCGTTGCCATTGATATCAAGCATGAAAGAAACAACCGTGAGTTCGTCCGGAACACTTTCGCGCCAGTAAACGAGGCCATTCTCCTGCCAGTATGAGTAGCTGGTGGCGTCGCCTGCAACGTTGCGCACCCATACTTCACCCGTCCAGAAATGGATGTAGCCGGTATTGTCGATCAAGAGGTCGGCTTGTCCGTCCAGCGTGAAAATAGCCAGAGAATCCGGCGCGTCCGCATCGACAGGAATGTCGGCAGTAGTATAGCCGTCGCCGAACTGGTATTTGTCGATCGGGAAATCCCAGATAAACAGGGGTTCCTCCCAGGTATCGCCGCCGTCGAAGGATTTGCAAAGAATCCAGTCGTTAAACGGATCAAAAATGCCGACAGCCAGGATGCCGTCGCGTGCATCCATCGCATAGCCGTCTGCCGTAATCGTAGCGTATGTGTTACTGTCGATACCGGGGATCGAAGCCTCCGTAATATCCCAGGTAGCGCCGCCATCCGGTGAACGCCAGAGCGATATTCCGCCTTCAACACCTTCTTTAACAACACCCTGGTTGGTGCGCGAAACCACGTACACGTTTTCGCCGTCTATGGCCATTTTAGGCCACAGGTAAGTGAGGGTTGCGGGGATCGTGCCCTGTGTCCAGGTAGCCTGCCCGCTTGGGCGGCGCATGATGTTCAAAACACCGCTGCCCTGGTGGGCAACCACCACTTCGGTGCCACTTTCGGTTACCGCGTAGTTGGTGAAACCGGTGCGAACCGGCTCCAGACGCGCGGCTGGCAATACGGGCGGGGTAGCGGTCCAGTTGTCGCGGGAGTTGTAGCCGGAGCCACGATCGGGCCAGGCAGAACTTTCCACTTGTTTCGACATCGTCCAGGCAGCGCCTACATTGCCGTCCGGAAATGCGTGTACACGCGGGCTGGCCGTGCCGTTGGTTTGCAGATCATAGGTGGTTTCGCCGGCTTTTTTCTTCCGCCACCGAGCCGCGCAACATGCTTTTGGAAGGTGGAACGCTGACTTGATCGGGGTTGGAAGGAATTGCTTCGAAGCCGGTAATGTAGCGGTGTTTGACCTGGGGCTTCATTTTATTGTGTTGAACTTTCGGCATAGCTGGATTGTGTTTCAGCTTTGCCGGAACTTTGGACTGGGCGTTCAGAGAACAACTCCCGGCTATCAGGGCTAAGAGCAGGGTAACACGGATAAATTTGTGCATCATGGATTTGCTTGTTGATTGGTTAACAAATGTCGAAGTAGCAGGTATTGCAAATGGCTCGATTGAGCAACCTATTTTTTATCGTGCTTGTGCACGTATGGAATGTCAAAGTTATCTCTGATTGCCCACCTTCAGGTTATAAACAGAAGGGGAAAATCGTCGGAAATTTACAATCATTTAACTTTTTACTGCCAAGTGATTTAACAAGTTTTATTGAAAAAAAGATTCAAAAATCTGATAGTCAATAATTTAGACAGATTTTTATTGTTTTCCCGGAAGTGCATCAATCAGTTGTTGAACATATTCCTGCTGCGGATTGTCGAAAATTTCGTCCGGAAAACCGATTGTTACGCTTTGCCCCCGGTTCATGATCATCAAACGATCGCACATTTGCCGGATCACGCTCAGGTCGTGCGAAATGAACAAATAAGTCAGCCCGTATTTTTCCTGCAACTCTTTCAACAAGTTGAGTACGGTGGCCTGCACCGATACGTCGAGCGCAGATACGATCTCGTCACAAATCAAAAAAGAAGGCTCCATCGCAAGCGCCCTGGCGATACATATCCGTTGCCGTTGCCCCCCCGAAAACTCATGCGGGTAACGTTGAAAATGCTCCGCCGACAAACCCACTGTTTCCAATAAAGATACCGCTTTGTCCCGGCAATTTTGTTCGGTTTTGTACAATTTGTGCACCTGCATCGGTTCAACTATCGCATTACCGACGGTCATTCTCGGGTTAAGAGAAGAATACGGATCCTGAAATACCACTTGTATTTCCCTTCGATAAGGCCTGAAATCTTCTTCCTTTAATTTTTGTGTGTTTTCTCCTTTGTATACCACTTCGCCGGAGTATGCCTCGGTCAGTTTAGCGATTGTACGGCCGAGTGTGGTTTTTCCACAGCCGGATTCGCCGGCGAGCCCGAAAGTTTCGCCTGGAAACACGTCAAAACTCACGGCATCTACGGCATGATGCCATTGCGTTACCTGCCCCAGCCAATTTTTTTTGGACGGATACCGCACGGCCAGGTCTTTTACCTGTAGCAACGGCGGTTGCCGGTAAAGTTTTTCGCGCTGCACAGCCGTTTCAACGGGGTTGATGACTTGCGGCTCAAAACCCCTGTTTTCCGTAAAATCCGACACCGTAGGCAGGCGGTGCAGGCGGTGGTTGATGGAAGGGCGGCAGGCCACAAGACCGCGGGTGTACGGATGCCGGGGGTGATTGAGGATGTCATCCACCGGCCCTTCTTCCACGATCCGACCTTGCAACATCACGATGACCCGGTCGCAAATCTCCGAAACTACCCCCAAATCATGGCTGATAAAAAGCATGGAAAGCCCCGATTCTCCCTTCAGTTCGTTCATCAAATCGAGAATGGCTTTCTGAACGGTTACGTCTAAGGCGGTTGTCGGCTCGTCGGCAATCAGTATGGAAGGGCTGCACGACATCGCCATTGCGATCATGACCCGTTGTTTCTGACCGCCGCTGATTTGATGTGGAAAAGCATTAAAAATACGCTGGGGATCAGGCAGTTTTACCCGTTCAAACAACTCCAGCGTTTGTTTTTTGGCCGCATCGAACGGCATTTTCCGGTGCAATTGAATCGCTTCCGTCACCTGGTGCCCGCAGCGAAACACCGGGTTCAGTGAGGTCATGGGTTCCTGAAAAATCATGGCGATTTCTGCGCCGCGATACCGGCGGAGTTGATCTTCAGGCAATTGAAGCAGGTCGACGGGCCGGGTTTCCGGCGTTGTCAAACCGTAATGCACCGTGCCTGAAACAATTTTGGCGGCAGGACGGGGCAACAATTGCATGATGGAAAGGGCCGTAACCGACTTTCCGGAACCGGATTCGCCGACGATACCGAGGGTTTCGCCCCGGTTCAAAAAAAGGGACAGTTGATCAACTGCCCGAACGGAACCCCGCGTGGACAAAAAATCTACCGTTAAGTCATTGATTTCTAAAATCTTAGACATTACATGGTCAGTTTGCAGCAGTCGCCCTCCCAGGTGATTTTTATTTTTTGCCCTTTTTGCAACCAACGGACCAGCTCCTGGCCGAGTAGCTCGGCCCGCCAGCCCACGAGCAGGTCCTCGTCGAATTCATCACTGCCAGCCTTTAATTTGTTAAATGCACCTTTCGGAAGCAACAACGCAGCGCTGATCTCGTGTTCCAGGCACTGCTTTTTTACAAAATGATATAACAATTCCATCGTCCACTCGCGTTCGGGATCTTCCGCCGCCGGTTTGGCTAAGGACTCTAAAAATGCTTTTTCTTCGTCGGTGGGTTTGTTTTTCCAAAGCAATTCCCAGGCATCGTAATTTTTCTTCCAGACGTTCTCCGGAAGAGTACGGTTGGCCCGGAAGGCATTCGGCCCGTTTTTGATGGCCCGGAGCACCGTGCTGACATGCCGGCTTTGCAACGCGTTTTCTTTGGGCACATTCAGTTCGGTTGCCCGCTGGATACGCCAGCGGTACAGGCGCATTAAAAATACTTTTTCGCGGAAATCGAGTTGATGCACGAAATCGTTGGCCATCAATTCTTTATTGGGATCAACTTCATAAAAAGAAGCCGCTTCCCACTTGCGGTTTTCTTCCCGGGCCCATGCTTCGCGCTGGCGTTTTTGCAGCCGCTTAGTGAATTTTTCGTGCAGGGCAGGCAGGTATTTTACGTCTTCCACCGCATAATCGATGGCTTTTTTGTCGATCGGCCGGGCCTCCCAATCCGTCACCGTGTGGCTTTTGGAGAGGGTGATTTTTAACTCGCGCTCCACAATCTTGGCGAAGCCGGCGGGGTAATTGTAACCCACAAAACCCGCAGCGATCTGGGTGTCGAAGGTGTTTTGCGGCACCGTCCCGCAGAGCGTGTTCAGCAGCCGGTAGTCGTTGTCGCCCGCATGGGTTATTTTCAGGACAGCCGGGTCGGCCAAAATGGAAAGAAACTTGTCGAGATTTTTGATTCGCAGGGTATCGACGAGATAGATATCCTCGTCTGACACGATCTGGATCAGGCACAAAACGGGGATGTACGATTTTTCCCCGACAAACTCGGTATCGAAGCCGATCCAGGGTTTGGAAGAAAGGGCCCCGGCAACCCGGTCAAATTCTTCTTGTTTTTCAAGGAGGTGTACGCGGTAATTCATGGGGTAAAAGTAAACAGGATTCTGACTTGTAAGCAACGGGGTATAGTATTCATGATTTTTCATATTCGATTATTTGGAAAATTGCCCGAAATTCCGTTCTTTTACTTCATCTATAGTCAAAGCGAGGTGGTTATGAACGCCGCTATACCGCCGTTCATAACCACCTCGCTTTGACTATAACCTTCTGCTGATTTCATATTTTCTAACATTTAAATCGGAAATTGGCATGAAAACATTATGCAAATTACTGTTGTTTGTTTTTTTTATTTCATCCTGCAAAAAAGAGCAGAAAACACCCCAGCAACAATACCCATATTGGGGTGAAGTGACCTTAGTGAAAAATGGCAATACGTGGAAAGGGCAACCTTTTGCAGCAACTAATAAAAAACTCGTTGACAGGCTTGATATAATTATTGATTCCCTTGACATCTATGGAAACTCTTGGGAAGCATTATCATTTTATAAAGTCCCCAGATTGCCAGGCATGTATCGGGTTTTCAATACAACCTCGCAAAAGCAGGACTCACTTGTTGGAAGCGCTTTTTACTATCTTGAAGCGGATATTCTATACGGCGTTTATGACATTTTAGAAGTAGATAGTTCAAGTTTTATCACCCTCATTTCGTATGACACCGTGACAAAAGAAATCAAAGGCACATTTGATGTTACTTTTATCGCAGGCATTAAGCCATATCCAAGCGCTCCGGATACGCTGCGCCTGCGAAACGGAACCTTCCATACGAAAGTGATCAAGTAGAAACCTGGGCACTTCGGTCATGCTGAGTCGCGCCATTTCCGGGTTTGCCGGAAATGGCGCATTGTTTTTATTTTACTTTTTTATGCAAAAGAATATCGTTTGAACATCGTTTAACTTGCGCCGTTAAAGTAAAGGCCAGTCAACTAATGCATTTTACCCGGCTTGAAACTCCTGATTTGTTCAAATTATGAAAAAAGTACTCTTCGGCATAGCCATTTTTATCGTTTTGTTACTCGCGGCACTGATCGCACTGCCTTATTTTTTCAAGGATGAAATCATTGCGCAGGTCAAAACTTCCGCCAACGAAAGCCTGACCGCAACGGTCGATTTTAAAGATGTGGACATTTCGGTGTTCCGTCACTTTCCCAAACTTTCGGTCGGCCTCGAAGGCCTGGATGTGACCAACGGCCCCGGCCCGTTTGAAGGGGTGAAACTTGTTCAATGTGAACGACTCGACGTCGCCGTTGACCTCTGGTCGGCAATTTTCGGCAGTGAAGTGATTGTCAAAGCTTTATATTTTAAAAAACCCGACATCCGCGTCTACGTCCTGGGCGACGGCTCGGCCAATTACGATATCGCCAAACCCGAACCCGCCGGCAGCACCGCCGCTACTGCGGAAAGCAGCCCGGTCAAATTAGAGCAATACGGCATCAACGAAGGCAAAATCCTTTACGACGACCGCTCACTCGAAATGCGCGCCGAACTGGAAGGGCTAACCCACACCGGTTCGGGTGAATTTACGACCGACTTGTACGACTTCGTCATGAAAACGGCCGTTGAAAAACTTTCGGTCAACTACGGCGGCATGCAATACCTGCGCAACGCCCGCGCCGACTGGGATGCCACGTTGGCGGCGGATATGAAAAACATGAAATTTACTTTTAAGAATAACGACTTGAAAGTGAATGCCTTACAGGTGATGCTCGACGGCTGGGTGCAAATGCCGGAAAACAGCGAAGACATCCGGATGGACCTGACCTTCGGTACGCCGCAAAACACCTTTAAAAGCCTGCTGTCCATCATTCCCGGCGCCTACACCAAAGATTACGAAAGCGTTCAGGCCAACGGCACCGTGCAGTTTGCCGGCTACGCAAAAGGCACTTACAACGAAACGGTCTATCCGTCTTTTAAAATCGATTTTAAGGTTGGCAACGCCGATTTTAAATACCCGAGCCTGCCGCTGGGGGTGAGCAATATCAACGTGGACGCGTCCGTCACCAGCCCCACGGCGCGTATGAACGATATGAAGATCGACATTCCCCGGTTCAGCCTGCGTATCGGCTCCAACCCGCTGGAAGGTTATTTTCACCTCAGGACACCCGAAAGCGACCCGACCGTGGATATGAAAATCAACGGCACCCTGAACCTCGGCGAATTATCCAAGGCGTTCCCGGTAGAAGGTGTGCAGGAACTGGCCGGCATCATCAAAGCCAACATGACCATGAAAGCGGCTATGAGCCAGGTGGAAAGTCAGCAATACGACCAGGTGAATATGGCCGGCGACTTTGCCATGAGCGGCATTACTTATCGTGCGGCCGGCACGCCCACGGTGGTGATCCGCCAACTGAGCACAAGTCTTACACCGCAACGTGTTGATATTCAAAATTTTGATGCAAAATTAGGCAAATCCGACCTGCGCGCTTCTGGCAGTATCGACAACATTCTGGCTTATTTTTCCACAAAAAAAACGATGACCGGCGCCCTTAATTTTTCCTCCGGCCTCTTTGATGCCAACGAATGGATGGAAGAACCCGCCGCAGCGCAGTCGGGTGGGGTAGTGCCGAGTGAAACGGCCGCTGCCCCGACCGAAAAGGCGTTCGACCGCTGGGATTTTATCGTGGATGGAAAGATCAATCGCCTGAAATACGACACCTATGATATTTCGGACATGGTGATGAAGGGACATTTTACCCCCAATAAAATGAACGTGACGGACTTTGGCCTGAAAATGGGCGCCAGCGACCTGCGGGGCAACGGTGAAATTCGAAATGCCTGGAATTATATGTTTGATAATCAGACAGTTGCCGGCGTAGTGAACCTGCAATCCACCTATTTCGACCTGAATCAGTTTATGGAAGAGCCGGCCGCTGCTTCCACCGCCACCAACGGCACTGCTCCTGCTGCCGAAGAAATTATTCCCGTGCCGGAAAATATGGATATGACCCTGAATGCCAATTTCGGCAAGGTGAAATACACCACTTACGAACTCAACAATCTGGAAGGCAAAGTGGTGGTAAAAGACCGGTCGGCGAAACTTCAGGATGTCACGGCCGACGCATTCGGCGGGCAGATCGGCCTCTCCGGAGAATACAATACCAAGGACCTTTCCAAGCCACTTTTTAACGTGGATATGGCGCTTCAGAACATGGGTTTCCGCGAAGCATTCCAGAATTTCGTGACGGTAAAAACCCTTGCGCCCGTCATGCAACTCATTGACGGAAAATTTAATACAACTTTGTCCATGAGCGGTTTATTGGGCAAAGACATGACGCCCGACCTGACGACGCTTTCCGCCGCCGGCTTTTTGGAAACCCTGAACGCCGTATTCAGCAATTTTAAACCGATGGCGGAGATCGGCTCCAAACTCGGTATCGACTACCTCAGCAAGATGGAGTTAAAAAACACCAAAAACTGGTTTGAAATTAAAGACGGCAACGTGGTGGTCAAACCTTTTAATGCGCAAGTGCGCGACGTGGCCATGCAGATCGGCGGCACCCACGGCATCAACCAGGCGATGAGTTACCAAATTGTCACCAAAACACCGCGTAAAGCATTGGAAAAGAGTGCTTTAGGAAGTGCTGCCAATTCCGGACTGGGTTTTCTCTCCAAAGAAGCCGGCAAGTACGGGGTGAACATCGCGCAGGGCGAGTTCATCAACGTCCGGTTCGACCTGACGGGTTCTCTGACCAGCCCGAAGGTGGCCATGAAAATACTCGGCTCCGACGGGCAAAGCAGTATCAAGGAAGAAACCGGCGCCGCAGTGCAGGCTACGGTTGACAAAGCCAAAGACACCCTGAGAAACGTCGCGAGCCGCGAACTGGATGCCGCCAAAGAAAAAGCCAAAGCCGCCGCCGACAAAGCCGCCGACAGCCTGCGCACTCTCGCGGATAAAAAAATACAGGAAGCAAAGGACAAAGCGACCAAAGAACTGGGCGACAAGGCGGGAGAAGCAGTTGGCAAAAAAGCCGATGAAGTCCTGGGCGACAAGGGCAAAAAAACGGTGGACGACGCCAAGAAAAAATTGGAAGGCTGGGACCCGTTTAAAAAGAAAAAGAAAGAAAATTAAGCATCTATTGACCTGAAAATGAGCCAATTGTGCCGCCTGAACAGTTGAAAATTCCGCGCTGGAAAAAGTGGTTGTCTCACATGGTGCCACTTACACTGGAAGAAGCGGGTTCCGAACAAAACCCGGAACTTTCGGTCATGCTTGACCGGGGGAGGTTGCAGTTATTGAGTGGAGACGCCATTTATTCCTGGGATGATCTGTATAAAAATTTCTTGGTTGCTTTCGACAGCCTGAAGATCGAAGACCGCCCGGTGAAGGATGTGTTGATCCTGGGCCTGGGCCTGGGTTCCATTCCGTATATGCTGGAAAAGGTTTTTCATCGCCAATACTACTACACCGCCGTCGAATGGGACGAAACCGTGTCCCTGCTGGCCGCCAAATACACTTTGTCGCGACTGGAAAGTCCGGTGGACGTGGTGACTGCCGACGCTGAAGTATTTGTGCAAGTGACGGAAGAAAAATTCGACCTGGTGGTGGTTGATATTTTTGAAGACGATCTGACGCCGCCGCAATTTGAAACCCCGGATTTTCTGGCCGATTGTGACGAATTATTGCGGCCGGGTGGTTTGCTGCTGTTCAACCGCCTGCACGGCGGCAGCACATCGGTGCGAATCCTTACGGAGCGTTTTTTCGAACGGAATTTTAAAAAAGCGTTCCCGGAAGCCTGGTACATCGACACGAGCGGCAACTGGATTTTGTGTTATGAAAAAGGCAGGGAATAGTTTTACTTCTTTTCGGCGATTTTCCGCAGTTCATTCAACTTCCAGAGTGCGTCCATGGGCGTCATCGTATTCAGGTCGAGCGCCAGCAGTTCTTCCTTGATTTTCAGGGTAAAATCATCCACATCGAATATGTGCAATTGAAGCGGAGCAGAAATGTTTTTGATCTTTTTTTTCATTTCGGCCTGGGTTTCCGTTTTTTGGATGCCGTTTCCATGGGCAGTTTCCCCTTTGTCGATGTGTTTCACTTCCAGTGTTTTGAGAATGTCGGCGGCTCGTTCCACAATGCTTTGCGGCATACCCGCCATTCGGGCGACGTGTATTCCAAAGGAGTGATTGGACCCGCCGGGGGTCAGTTTGCGCAGGAAAATGACCTTGTGGCCTACTTCCCGCGTGCTCACGTGAAAATTATGGATCCGTTCGTGCGATTCCGCCAGTTCATTGAGTTCGTGGTAATGCGTGGCGAACAAGGTTTTCGGACGCGCGCGGTCGTTGTTGTGCAGGAATTCGGCAAGACTCCAGGCTATGCTGATACCGTCGTACGTGCTGGTGCCGCGCCCGATCTCATCGAGCAGAATGAGTGAACGTTCGCTGATGTTGTTCATGATCAGCGCCGTTTCGTTCATTTCCACCATAAAGGTACTTTCCCCTCCGCTGATGTTATCGCTGGCCCCGACCCGGGTGAACACCTTGTCTATCAGGCCGATACGTGCACTTTTTGCCGGCACGAAACAACCCATTTGGGCCATGAGGGTGATAAGTGCCGTTTGGCGGAGCATGGCGGACTTTCCCGACATATTGGGCCCCGTGATCAGGATGATCTGTACCGAGTCGTTGTCGAGGTAGACGTCGTTGGGAATGTACTGTTCCCCTGTGGGCAATTGGGTTTCGATGACCGGATGCCGGCCCTCGCGGATATCGAGCACCGTACTTTCGTCTAATTCGGGTCGTATGTAGTGATTTTTTATGGCGACCAGGGCGAAGGAAAGTTGGCAGTCGAGCCGGGCGATCAAATGTGCATTGTGCTGAACGGGTTGAATATACTGGCCGATCTCCTCCACAAGTGCCGCAAAAATTTTCTCTTCCAGTTCCAGAATTTTTTCCTCGGCGCCTAATATCTTGGCTTCCAGGTGTTTGAGTTCTTCCGTGATATACCGTTCGCCGTTGGCGATGGTTTGTTTGCGCGTCCATTCCGGCGGCACCTGCTCCTTCCAGCGACTGGTTACTTCGATGTAGTACCCAAACACGTTGTTAAAAGCGATTTTTAAGCTGGGAATCCCGGTTCGTTCGATTTCCCGCTGCTGAATTTCGAGCAACAATTCGCGGCTGTTGCGCACGGTGTTGCGCAGGTCATCCAGCACCGGGTCGGCGCCGTCGGCGATGGTGCCGCCTTTGCGTATATCCGCCGGCGGATCGGGGGCGATGTCCTGTTCGATACGTTCGCGCAAAGTCTGGCAGGGATTGAGCGCTTCGGCGATCTTTCGCAGCCCGGCGCCGGGCCCTTCTTCCAGGTACAGGTGCTCTTTCAGGTGTTCTATGGCCACGAGTGCGCGCCTCAACTGCATGGCTTCCCGCGGGTTAATTTTGCCTACGGCCGTTTTACTCATCAATCGTTCCAGGTCGCCGATGTGCCGGATATGTGGTTCAATTCCGTTGACAAAGTCCTGATTTTCAACTAAAAACGAAACTATTTCGTGCCGCTCCCGGATTTGAACGAGGCTCGTGAGCGGCAACAACACCCATTTTTTCATCAAACGGGCGCCCATCGGGCTGATGGTTTTATCGAGGACTTCCAACAAAGAGATACCGTTTTCATTGTTGGAGGCGACGAGTTCCAGGTTGCGTATCGTAAACCGGTCGAGCCAGACGTAACGATCCGTTTGTAATCTGCTGAGGCCGGTGATGTGGGCGAGCCGGGTGTTTTCGGTGGTGCCGAGGTAGTGCAGGGCGGCGCCTGCAGATGTTTGCCCCAGTTCGAGTTCTTCCACACCGAAACCCTTCAGGCTCTGGGTTTGAAAATGGGTAAGCAATTTTTCGCGGGCGAAGTCGCGGGTAAATATCCAGTCTTCGAGGGTGTAGGTATAAAATTTTTCTCCGTACACCGCCACAAACTCCTTCAACCGACTTTTGGGCAGGATAATTTCGGCGGGTTTAAAACTTTGCAACAACTTGTCCACGGTAGCGGCATCTCCTTCCGATACAAAAAATTCGCCCGTTGAAATGTCAAGAAATGCGGCGCCGAAACGTTCGTGCTGGCCGTAGGTTATGGCCGCCAGAAAATTATTGGAATTGTGGTCGAGCAAGGCATCGTCGGTGGTGACACCGGGTGTTACCACTTCCGTTACGGAGCGCCGAACCACCTTTCCCGGCACGGGTTTTTCCATTTGTTCACAAATGGCTACCCGATACCCGGCGCGTACGAGGCGTGGCAGGTACATATCGAGTGCGTGATAGGGGAACCCCGCGAGTTCGATGTCGGAGCCACCGTTATTGCGGCTGGTCAGGGTGATGCCAAGTGCGCGGGAGGCCTTTACCGCATCCTCGCTGAAGGTTTCGTAAAAGTCGCCGACCCGGAAAAGCAGAATAGCGTCCGGGTATTTCGATTTTACCGAGACGTATTGTTGCATCAATGGAGTTACTTTACCCTCGGTTTGATTCGGGCCTGCTTTCTTTACACTTGCCATGGTTATTTCTTTTGTATTCGCGGGGTTTAAGGCGGTAAAGTTAACAGGGAGATTTATAACCGGTGAAATTGCCGGCCAGACTTTTTTCTCAGGGTTGCCAGGCATTTCCGGCGGCCTTTTTTATGCGATTCTTATTATTTTGGCGGCTCATTCATTGACCTCTATCTATTCTTGCCTGCTATGTGGACACTTCTTGACGGTTTTCAAAACCTCGAAAAAAACGAAATTGACGCACTGGTGGAAGCGCCCGTGCTGATCACCATCCTGATCGGCGCCGCCGACGACAACATCGACGGTGAAGAACGCAAGTGGACGGAACGTTTGTTGCGCGCGCGCACCTGCAACCGGCCAAAAGAACTCAACGAGTTTTACCGGGTGGTTGTGGAAGGTTTTTGGGGAAAAGTGCAGGACCGTTTGAGCCGGCTCCCGGCTGAAGTCGAGGCGCGCAACGAAGCAATCTCAAAATTACTGGGCAACCTGAACCCGGTTTTGGCCAAACTGGATCCGGAACTGGCCGCCGACCTGTACCACGGTTTTATCAGCCTGGCTGAAGAAACCGCCAAGGCATCGGGAGGTTTTCTGCGCATCGGAGCGATCAGTGCCGCCGAAAGCAGGTGGACAAAATTGCCTATGCTGACGCCGATTGAACACAAACCGGATAAAACGGAAGAAGAAGAGGAGGATTAAACGTTGTCAGGGCGCCTTTTCCATCATTTCCCACAAACGGATCACTTCTGCCGCTTCTTTTACGTCATGCACCCGGAGCACCCGGGCGCCTTGCTGAAGGGCTGCCATATGCAGTGCCGTGGTGCCGTTCAACGCATTGGCGGGACTGACCTGTAATACTTTGCAAATCATAGACTTGCGGGAAACGCCCGCCAATACCGGCAAGTCCAGTACACGCCCGAAAACGTGCAGATTTTTTAACAATTGAAAGTTGTGTTCCACGGTTTTTCCAAAACCAAAACCCGGATCAAGCAGAATATCCCTGACGCCGAGGTGTCTCAATATTTCTAATTTTTGGATAAAAAAATCTAAAACCTCATTTACAATATGCTCATAATGAGGTTTTTGTTGCATAGTTTCGGGGGAACCCAACATGTGCATCAATACGTATGGAACACCGAGGCCGGCAACCGTTTCTAACATCTCCGGGTCGAGGTTTCCGGCCGAAACATCATTGATCATGGAAGCGCCTGCTTCTGTGGCCGCGACGGCCACAGCCGGGCGCCAGGTATCGATTGAAAGAATGGCCTCCGGAAAGTTGTTTTTGATGGATTTAATCACCGGAATTACCCGGTTTAACTCCTCCTGAACGGATACTTCCTTGGCTCCCGGCCGGGTGGATGCGCCGCCGACGTCAATGATACCCGCACCTTCTGAAATCATTTTCCGGACTTGTTTCAGCACCGCATCTTCAGCAGGGTATCGCCCGCCGTCGAAAAACGAATCGGGCGTCACATTCAGGATACCCATAACGACGGGCTGGGAAAGGTCGAGTATTTGGCCGCGGCAATGAAGCGTCATTTCATTTCTTTTATCCACGATTTGATGAGTTCGATTCCCTCGTGGTGAGCGAGTTGCCTGCCCAGTTCCGGCATTCGGATTCCGGGATCGTTGTTTTCCATACGGAATAATAAAATACTTTCCCCGGGTTCGCCCGGCACAATACCGAACTTCCGGTTTCCACTGCCGCGCCCGGCCGCCACAGGGGCTTTGCCGACGCCGAGCCGTTCCGGATTGTTTTGCGAAATATCGAGAAACATACCGCTGCTTCCGGCGGGTCCGCGCGGGTTGTGGCAATGCCCGCAATTGGAATCCAGGTAAGCGCGTGCCCGGTCAACCAGGGGACCGGAAAATTGCCGGTAGTCGGAAAGGCGGGGCCCGGTTTCCGGTTTAAAACCGGGAGGCAAACTCAAACGCCCCTGTTTATTCCACATAAGCAATTGATTATCATCACTGTTTTCCCTGTTTAACTGCCTTGCATTGATACCGATCGGTACGAACTGACCGTCATAGGAATGGCAACCTTTGCACTGATTGATGTTAGGGGCGACGTATTGGATCTGTTGCACTTTTCCCCCGGCATTTCGCCAACTGAAGGGAAAACTGGCGCCCGTCACTTCGAGCATTGCGTCGGTTTGTTCCACATTCCAGATGTATTCCAGCGCTTTCCAGCCCTTCGGTTCTTTTATCAACAAACGGGTTTCCAGGATACGACGCCCGGCGTCGGGTTTTGAAGCGTCATTCGGGTAGTAAAAATTCTTGATGATTGCTGCGCCGTCGGGAAATTGGAAAGCAGTACTGTCATTCCAGGCCATTTGTGTTCCTTCCGGGAGGTAAATAAAGCGGGCTTTTTCGGCGTAATCGGAAAAAAGCGGCGCATTTACGTCGTAGGTAAAAACACCCGTCGCCGGTTTCAGATCAGACAGGTTACCCGCAAAAAAGCCGTATTCGGAAAGTTTTGTTTTGGGCCCCCGGCCGGTTTTACACGACTCCGTTTCTCCGGCGGGGCCGGAAAACGCCGCTGCCCAAAAACCCAGGAGCATTACGGCTCCACAACGTTTAGCGGTCGAAAGAAATCGATTCATGTTCGCAGTCATGTGGCGTAAGGTCCCTGCTGATGCCTTTGAATTTATTACCGGCTTTGAGGTTGGCAAAGGTGCCGTTTTCATTGTTGCGCACGCAAATGCGGTATTCCGGTTTTACCATCCCGTCGCCGGCCAGGTAATCGGGATTTTGGATGCCATCGTAAAGGATATGCGGCACGTTCCGGCCGAATTTTAACCAAAACAAAAAACCCAGTTTGTTTTTCCAGGTGGGCATTCGTTTCCCTTCGGAGTATACGTTATCGTGAATATATATGGAAGAAGGGTAGGGGATATAAGCCTTGTCCTTGATGGGATTTTCGGTAATATAATAACTGATAATCGCGGTGGAGGCCGTTTTGTTGTCCATGATGTAGTTGTCGTGTATTTCCACATCGTTGGTGGCCAGGACCATAACCCCGGTACCCGGCGGTACTTTTCCGACAATATTGCCTTTGGGCGCAAAATTCCTGTAGTTGTTCTGGACGATTTTGTTTTTCCAGACCTTCACGTGCCCCCCGCGTTTTTTGGGCAGGTCGGGCAGGTCGAATACAAGAATACCGCCGGTGTTGTAGGCGGCAAAATTTTCATAAACCCAGGCATTGGTGGTGTTTTCGATTTCAATGCCGGCCACGTTATTTTTTGCATAACATTTGGTGACCCACACGCTGTCGGACTGACCGACATACAAACCGGCATCGGAAGCCCCGATGGCAGTACAACGTTCCATGCGCACATTTTGACATTGAACGGGATAAAGTGCGTAGGAACCGTTTGTTTTTTTGGGCTTACCGGTCCACCGGGCAGTGATGTCGCGGAAAACCAGTCCCTTAACCGCCTGCGTTTTAATGAGGTCGCCTTTTGCGTCTTCGATGGTAAAGTTCTCTAAAACAATACCTTGTGAATTAGTCACCTTTAATCCTTCAGCGCCCTGAGTCTGCCCTTTAAAGGATAAAATCGTTTTATCCTGCCCCGCTCCACGTATGGTAACGTTTTTCTTTTCGTCCAGCGAAAGGGTGTTGCCAAGATAGATCTTCATGGCGGG
Source organism: Lewinellaceae bacterium (assembly GCA_016713985.1). Lineage (GTDB taxonomy): Bacteria > Bacteroidota > Bacteroidia > Chitinophagales > Saprospiraceae > M3007. Next base: position 21,870 of record JADJOD010000019.1, read on the forward strand.
CAGTTCGATCACATCGCCGTCTTCGGCCAGGATCAGTTGGGTTTGAATTTGTTTTTCCACGTCGGCCTGTGCAGAGGCGGTACCTGGCAGGAAAAAAGATGCAATCAGCAGGAATCGATTCACGGTTATTGTTTTTGCAAAAATACGGGTATTCGTTTTGCAAATAAAAAAACTCCGGCAGTTGACCGCCGGAGTTCCGCACTGATATCATTTCAATGCCGGTCGCAACTAAGCGAGTTGGACATTTACTGCGTTCATGCCTTTTTTGCCGCGTTGGGTTTCGAACGTGACGGTGTCGCCTTCACGGATTTTGTCAACCAGGCCGCTGACATGGACAAAAATATCCTCTCCGGATGCGTTATCAACAATAAAACCAAAACCTTTGGTTTCATTAAAGAACTTGACGGTTCCTTTTAACATTACTGAAAAACTTTAAAAAATGAATAGAAATCGGCGTTTGCCGCCGCAAATATAAGGGGATATGACGGAATGTCAATAGCATTTATTTTTCAATAACGCTTTACCGACTCGATGATGTACAGGGGCCTGTTCTTGATCTCGCTATATATATTGGAAAGATAGATGGACATAATGTACAAATTGAGGCAGGTATTTGCAAAAAACACCGAAATTAACACCACCAGAAAAGCCCAGCCGGACAGGGTTTCCACCCGCTCGCCAAAAATATCCACATTGGTGAGTTTTACTTTTACCGCGTTAAAAATCGCCACACCGGCGACGATCACCGAAAAAAGAAAAATCCACAGCAGCAGGGTTCTCAGAAAAGAAGTGAACGAAGTAATCGCTACCAGCGAAGTGCGGAATTGTTCGCCGAAAGTTGTTTCGGGGTCGGGATGCAGTGGCTCTTCCACGTCAATCCAGGCGGTATTGTAACCCACCAGGGCGTAATTGGCTTTGAGATAGCGGCTGTTTTCCCGCAGGCGCAACAAAGAATTCAGCGCCCGGCGGCTGATGATCCGGGTATGATGCGCGTGGGGGTCGAGCCGCAAACCCGAATAACGCTGCATGATGCTGTAAAACATCCTGTACAACAAACGATGCGGCAGCGGAAGGCGACGTTCGTGCCCGCGCAGGTACACAATGTCATAACCGGCCTGACTTTTTTCCCAAAGTTGGGCAATGTATTGTGGTTTGTCCGTAAAATCAAATTCAAAAATCGCAGTATAGTCGCCGTTACTCCGGTCGAGTCCCGCCAGCAGGGCGTTGTCCCGGCTGACCGGAGCGCTCAGGTTCAGCAGAAAGATATTTTTACGAAGTTCTTCAGGCAGCGGGTTGATAACGGCGTCAATGGCCTGTTGATCGCAGTGATTGTTGACTATAACAAATTCAAAATCAGAAAATTGCGAAGTCAGTTCCACATAAAGCCTTTCGAGCCAGACGGGCAGTTCCCGGATGTAGCGATGTGACTGGATAACGCCGACTACCGAAACAAAAGAATGACGAATACTTGCCATGGGGCAAATGTAGGAATTACAACCACTCAAAATCATCCGACTTTGGCGCCTCCGCCATTCGTTCGGCGACGAAGGGCGGAGGCACGGCGAGTTTGCGGAGTTGTGTATCAATCCAGGCGCCGTCCGCATTCATCACTGCGCACAGGGTGCCGTCGTCGCGTATCAGGTTGTGCCGAAAGGAAAAACGGGAAGCGTCGCGTCGCAATTTTGTCACATGCACATAGACAAAAAGGTGGTCTCCCGGCCGGACTTCCCGCCGAAAAACGGCTTCTTCCCGAAACAGGATCGGGCCGAAATGTTGTTCGTTCATCAGGTGGGTGGAAATACCCATTGCCGACAAAAATTCCACACGGGCTGTGGCCCCGAAATCGTAATACACCGAGTGGCGCAAGTGAAAATTGGGGTCGAAGTCCGCCCAGCGGAGCGCAACGGGGATTCGAAATTCGTTCATGTGATCCTGATCTAATCCCTGCTTTATGGCTGCGCCTTTGCTGCTTCGATCACGAGGCCCAATTCATCGGCCAGCGCATCGGAATTGCCCGAAAACCCGATACTTTTAAAGCGGATTTTACCACTTTTGTCGACGACAAATTTGGTCGGAATACCCGAAACGCCGTAAGAAGCCACCACCTTGTTATCGTTGTCCATCAACACATTAAAGGTATAATTTTTACTGTTGATGAAGGTTTCGGCGTTTTGTTCCTTTTCGTTGCCGTTTTCCCAGGTGTCTACAAATACAAATGCCACGTTCGGATCCTCCTTAAATTTATCAACAGCGAGTTGCATGCCGGGGAAGGAAGATTTGCATGGGCCGCACCAGGTCGCCCAAAAATCCACAACCACTACTTTTCCACGCAGGGCTTCCAGGCTGACGGTTTCACCTTTCAGGTTTTTCAGCGCAAAACCGGGCGCCGGTTCGTCCAGCATTTTTTTCAGGAGTTCCTCTTTCATTGCAGCCAGGGCAACGCCCTCCAGTTTGGCGAGGTAGGCCGCCGTGCCGGCATCGGATTTGTCCTCCGAAGTGTATAGTTTTTTAAATTTCTCCTTCATGGCGGCACTGGCGGCGCCTTTCAGAATAAATCCTTCCATCCGGTATCGCAAATCAGGTGCTCCGCTGCGCTCCAGGTAACCGACCAAACGTTCGTTAAATTCGGTGTTCATGCCGTTGTGGATATCTACCGCCTCGCCCTGGTATTTGGCGGCCGATTTCGGATCGCCGGTCAGGTCGAGCACAAAAGCGTATGTATCGGCGTACATGGCATAGGTGTACCTGCGCCCCTGGTTCCAGTCCTTGAAGGTCGCAAGAGCCGGACGGGGTTCCGAAGGCACGGCCATTTCCATTTTTGCCCAATCGGTGGCAGCAGCGGACATCAGGCGCGCACGGTCCGGGTTTTCTGCTTTTTCCGCCATTTCCCAGGCAAGGTTATTAAAAGTACTGGCCCGTGCTTCTGCGGGCACGGCGTTGGACAACAGGTCAAATACCTCCCAGTTTTTTGCTCCGGCGGCCTGTTCCATGGCTTCCAGGTAGGCATTGTCGATCATACTTTTTTCCTGGTCATTTTTGGGCGGATGTTGCCGGGCAAATTCGTCCAGCAGGATTTTTCGCTTAGTCAGGTCAGGTTCCAGTTTCAACGGATTGAGTAAATACATTCTGGCCAGCAAGCCGTCCGGAAAGGCGGCAATAATTTTGTCGTTCAGCGCTTTCTTTTTGTCGGGAGCAAGCCGGTTGTAGAAATCACTGACGCCGGCGAGGGTTTTTTCATCCGCTTTGGGTTGGGCTTCGATCTCGGCGAGTGATTTCAACACCTCTTCCTTGGCGGCGTCGCTGCCTTTGTTGATCCCCAGATAGGCGTTGAAATACGTTGGCGCATAACGCATGTTTTTTCGAAGATCGGGCTGAAGGGCAAATGCAGCGTTCAGCCATTCCAGCGCTTTATCTGCTTTCCGGGTCAGGTTAAAATCCGAGCCGAAAATGCGGTATACCACAGCGGCCCCGGCCATACTTTCCGGCTTGGGTTTTCCGGCAGCATCATGCATCAGGATGTGATAACCCTCGCCGCTGTTGTTGTCCCAACGTTCGTCGCCCTGAAAACTGACAAAAGCGGTAACGGCACGCTGGCTGGTGGAAAATGTGCCAACCAGTTTATTATCAATATTTTGCAGGGAAACATCTTTCCCTTCAGGTTTGTCGCCGGTGAATTCAAATACAACAATTTCAATCGAACCTGCTTTTGCCAGGGGGCCGTTGGCCCAGTCGTATTCGATCCGGATCGTTTCTCCCGGTTTGGGGTTGGCGGGTGAGATTTTCAGATTTTTCCAATTCGGTTGTGCGTTTAACAAAGCTGGCAATACGAACAGGATCAAAAGAAATTTTTTCATGATACAGTCAATTTGATTTTTGACAGGAAGGATTTTTTAAAAGGGGATTTGTTTGTTCGGATATATTACCCGTAAAGCGTCTGAACAAGAAGCAATTATGGTTCTAAAATTTGGGGCATACAATTCGGGCGCGGCGCTCTCCGGGGTGAAAATAAGTGAGGGATAATTCGAATGCACCCCTGGAATTGTTGGCATCCGTAAGTCCCGAAACGGTGATGTCATAACTTAATCCAAGCATCCAGCGATCCAGTTCGAGCATCCCCACGATGGTAATGGCGTCCATTTGAAGACCGTCGTCGAGTTTATTGCCCAGTCTGGCCCAGGCGCCGGCGCGCATGGCGATTTCATTCAGGTCGTTGTTGGAGTACCTGAAATTTACACCCAGGTCCGTTTCAAAGGCGGGCCCCTGTTTCATGACCAACACGCCGGGCAACACGCTGAAATTTTCACTCAAGGGGAATTGCCCTCCGGCATGTCCCGACCAGCGCGAATAAAGCGTTTCCTGGTTGTCTTCTATCAAAGAAATTGCCGGTTGATTGATGTGGTGCATGGCTCCACCGGCATAAAGAAAACCGTTGTCTTCAAAGAGCATATACCACAACAAACCGGCATTAAAATCCAGGTAGGCTTTGGAATTGGCATCTGCGCCCGATTCGCCGTTGGATGCGCCGAAATCAGGCGTTTCCGTGGACGGATCGAACTGACGACTGAACCACAAGCGACCCCAATCGATGGAATTTTGTCCAAATCCGATTTGCGCCCCGGCGGACAGATAATGACTGGCCTGGTAGCGTCCGCCGGTGAGTTGTTTCAGGAATGCCCCGCCGATCTGCACTTTGTTTTGCATAAACCGGGCGGTACCGGCCTCGTCGTGCATCGCCCCGATTCCTATGGCGGCGTAGTCGTCGCGGCCTACCTCGAAACGTGCATCCACAGCTGCGGCATAGGTGCGAAACGGCACCGGCGAAAGGAAACTGCTCCATTGATCGCGGTAATTGGCCGTGACCCGCCAGCGCCCGTTGAACAGGCCCGTCATGGCTGGGTTCAGGTTCCACGGAGAGGCATAAAATTGTGAAAAACGAGGATCCTGGGCGCTCATTTGCCCCAGAAAAAGGACCGTTAAAAGGGCCGTTAAGAGCGATTTGTAGCGTTGTTTCATGGCTCTGTGTGTGTAAGATTAGTATTTTTTGTGTCCGAAATAAAAGGAAAATTTCAATTCCGTTTAGCGTATCAGTGTAATATCCCCGGAAAGGGCTTCCCGGTAACCGTCCTGGTATTCCACTTCCACGTACCAGACGTATACTCCGGGATCACATTCTTTTCCCCGGAACCGGCCGTCCCAGCCCCGGGTATCATCGTTGACGTCAAAATTTTCGTCCCGGTAGACGAGTTCACCCCAACGGTCATAAACCCTGAACGACAACACGCTGGATATTTGCCGGCTTTTGCCGTAAACAACCAGCAGATCGTTGGTGAGGTCGCTGTTGGGCGTAAAGCCGGAGGGTACGTAAACACCCCGAGGTTTCAGTACGTTGATCGTAATATCGTCGGTGCCCCGGCAGCCGTTTTCATCGGTGACCGTTACGCGGTAAGTGTTTGTTTGATAGGGTTTTGCCCAGATCATACTGCATTCCGGCGTGTCGACACAGATGAAATTTTCGAGTAATACACTTTTCCACTTGTATTGCACGGCGCCGAACGCGTCAAAAACTTCAGGTATGATCAGCAAACTGTCGCCCAACAATATTGTCGTATCAGCACCAAGAGACACTGCCACGGGTAATGGCTGCTCCAGCGAATCGGAAAAACCGGTGATACAACCGTTATCGTCTTTTATCTGGAACTGATAAATGCCCGCCGCAAGCCCGATAAATGAACTGCTGCCGCCAAATGCGCCCCCGTTCAGGCTGTACCGGTAAGGTTTTTGTCCGCCGCTTACATGAAGTCTGATCTGTCCGTCGGCGCCGCCAAAACACTTCGGATCCGTCTTTTCTACCTGAATATCAATCGAATCGGGTCTTGTTATGGTGGTCGAATCGGTCAGGGTACAGCCATTTTTATCGCTGATCTGTACGGTATAAACACCCGGCCCGAGACCCGTAATCAGCGATGTGGTATCCATGTTATCCCAATTCAGGGTATATTCCGGAGTACCGCCCGACACAGTTGCCGTTATTGCTGCGTCGCTGTCTCCACTGCAAACTAAGGGTTTAATATCAAAGTTTACCTGCAACATATCCGGCTGACTTACCGGAATGGTATCTTTTTCGACACAACCGTCAGCATCCTGGATCGTCAGAATATAATCGGCGACCGGCAAATTTTCAATAAGGGGCCCGGTGGTACTGTTGCTCCAGACATAGGTGACGGGAAGGTTCGCGCCCTGCACCCCGTCGATCATGATTGATCCGTCCGAAAAGCCGAAACAGGACACATTTTTTATGGTAAACTGCGCTATGATAGGTGGAGGCTGGGTAATAAAAAAGGAAAACACATCGCTGCATCCTTGCAAATCGGACACCGTGATGGAATAGTTTTGGCCTCCGGCCAATCCATTGATATAAATGGAATTCGGTGAATTGGGGATGCTCCACAAATAGTTATACAAAGTGGTATCCCCCAGGCCGGCGCCGCCGGATATGTAATTCACAGCAGCCTGGCCATCCGTGTAGCCGTGGCAGGACGGGGGCACAAATGCAACGTTTATATCAATTTCATCCAGTTGCTGGATTTCAATACTTTGTGCGGAAGAACAACCCTTACTGTCTGTGGCTGTTACTGTTATCGAACCGGTTGACAATCCGGTAGCAGTGGCGCCGGTCTGCCCGTTGCTCCATTGATACAGATAAGGCGTTCCGTTGCCACCGTTTGCTGCCGCCAGGGCCTGCCCGTTGTTTTGACCGAAACAAGCCAGGGCGGATTGGGTAAGCGTTACAGCAACGGCGCTGGCGGGTTGTGTAATGCTGACGGCAGCCGAAGTGGTGCAACCGTTGGCGTCGGTTATGATCGCTGTGTAGTTTCCGGCCGGCAAACCTGTGATTTTTTGGTCAGCGGCAGCTCCGTTCCAGGCATAGGAATAGGCCGGGGTGCCGCCACCCGGGAAGACCGTTGCCACACCATCGTTTCCTCCAAAACAAGTCACGTTTGTCTGGGTGGTGGTGGCTACCAGAATGTCAGGTTGTTCAACCGTAGCAGAAGCGCTTGCAGAACAACCATTTACATCTGAAACCGTAACGCCATACATGCCGGCCGGAAGCCCTACCACAACCGAGTCTATTTGTGCATTCGGGTCGCTCCACAGGTATGACAGTGTTCCAACACCTCCTTGCGCATGAACGGTGATCTGGCCGTTTGCCAGCCCAAAACAGGTCACTTTTTGGGGCAATAGGTCCAAAATTTGAACCGGCGCCGGACATGCAAGAGCAACCGAGTCCAGTTTTGTACAACCTGCGGCATCGGTTATGGTCAAAAAATAAGTCCCGCATGGCAGGTTTTGCGGATTGATCAGCGATGAACCGTCGCTCCAGGAAAATTGATAAGGCGGACTTCCTCCCGAAACCTGCGTTTCGATCATCCCGTTTGACAATCCCGCACAACTGGGCGCAGTAGGCTGTAAATGAACGTCGATGGGCGTTGCGGCCGTTATGGTGACTTTATCCGTCTTGGAACAACCCCGAAAATCTGTAACGGTAACGGTATAGGAGCCGGGACAAAGGCCTGTGGCTGTGGGTAGTATAACGGGTTGTGCCGTACTCCAGGAATAGGTATAGGGGCTGGTGCCGCCACTCGCCTGAATTGTTGCTTGCCCCTGGCAATCTCCACTACATGTTTCTCCGGAAACATTGGCAAAAACCGTCGAAATTTCCGTGGGCGACAAAACCACAACCTGAGTGTGCGTGGTACATCCGTTGGCGTCTGTGATGGTAACGGTATACGTGCCGGCGCTCAAACTCAATGCTTTTTGGGTGTTTTGCAGGTCGCTCCACAGGTATTTATAAGGAGGAATACCGCCATGAACAAAAACGGCCGCAGTGCCATTGTTTCCGCCAAAGCAGGAGACCGATTTTGCAGCCGTGCTGTCAATCACCAGCAACGGAGGTTCAAATACCTGCACGAATGTGGCGGCTTCGCATCCCGAAGTGTCTTTTACATTTACGAAGTAAAAACCGGCTGCCAGACCGGTAATGCCGGGAGTATTCCCACCGATCCCCCAGAAATATTGATAAGGCGTTGTGCCGCCCTGCACCTGAATCGTCGCGCTCCCGTCGGCGCCGCCGTTGCAGGTTACGGAATCCTGAATACCTGTAAACTGGAAGGGCAAGGGCTCGCCGATAATTACACTGTCGGTCAGGGAGCAACCATTGGCATCGGTAGCCGTGACAGCGTAACAACCTGCGTATAAATCACTTACGGATGCCGTATTCATCAAGGCGCCACCTGCGCAGCCTTGCCAGTAATAGGAAAAGGCGCCTGTTCCCCCGTTTGCGGATGCGTTGGCGCTTCCGTCCGGATCGCCGTTGCATAAGGCATTGGTAAATGTGGTTGTTAAAACAATGGGCGGAGGTTCGGTGATTACAAAAAACGCCGTATCGCGGCAACCGTCGGCATCCCGAACTTCCACAAATTGATTGCCTGCCGGAAAAATATTGTTCAGGTTGCCGGTCAAAAAAGCAGGTCCCATGCCGTTGGCATAATATTCCACCGGAGGTGTGGCATTGACCACCGTTATGCTAGCGGAGCCCGTAGCGGTGCCGGCACAAAGTGCAGGCAGGACACTGTCCGCAGATGCTTCAAGCAAACAAACAACAAAAACAAACGAACCTGCCGTGGCGCCCGGCGGGCAATTGGCGCTGCCGCTCAATGCCTGCACTTCGATGTTGATGGAATCACCCGACACCAGGTTTCCAATGGTGTGGGAAAGGCCGCCGTTAGCAGGTATCCACGGGCCGCCGTTAACGCGGACTTCATAACCTGCAGCACCCTGGACGGAGTCCCAGGACCAGGTCATGGTGTTGGTACCCAGACTGGTCACCTCCAGGTTGTCAGGCGCGGGAAACAAGGCGTTGATCTGAACCACTGCCGTATCCTGGTGGTGACACAAAAATTTGTCCGTTGTGGTTACGATATAAGTTGTTGTTGCAGCGGGTGTTGCAATCGGATTGGGGCAATTTCCGCAGGAAAGAGACGGTGTATTGGTCCAACTGTAGGAAACGGTATTGAAAAAATTGAAGCCGATACTCCACCACTTCACTTTGCCGTATTGGTTGATCCCGAATCCGTCCGAAACAACCAGTTTCCAGTCTCCGTTCACCACCGCTCCATTCAAACTTGCCCAGTTTCCTTCGGGTTTGAACGTGCCGTTGAAAGGAGCCGCATTGCCGATAATGGGAATGGTTGCAGCGGGTGAAAAACAGGTAATTTTGTAATTGTCGCCTGCTGCGCCGTTGCCGGTAGAGAGGTCGAGTTGTTTGCCGTCGGGCGATCTCAGATAGATATTCAAATCGGCGTCGAAGTCCGTTTCGATATCGATACACACCGAAGTGATCTGTGCGGCCGGATTGGTAAGCAGGTTGTAACCGACACTGTTGACGGAAATAGGCGAAATATACGGGTTCGAATGCGGGTGGTTGGCATTTCCCAGGCGGTAGTCCGGAAAGGCCTCGAACCTGACTTCAAACGTATCCTGACTCAGGGAGTTCGCATTCAACATCACCGGTTCGGAGGCGCAAACCGAAGTATCCTGCAAAACGACAAAATTATCTGTGCAGGTGTGGCAGGCCGGATGAGTCGGCGGCAAGACGGAAATACTGACCAGTGTGTCCCAACTACACCCGAATTCGTCGTTTACCGTAAAGACATATCCCGCTGTTCCGCCGTTTTGAGGTGAAGCGGCAATTGAATCCGGCGTGGAAAAATAAATAGAAGGGTGTGCATTCCAGTGCCAGGAGGTGAATTGCGGTGTAAACGTCTCAATATCAGGGTATAATACGTCTTTAAACTTGATGCCCCAGGAAAAAATGTACCCGTTATCAATGGGCCACAAGTCTGTTACCGTAATGGTCCACTCCCCGTTGAGCGGGCAACCGACCAGGTCAGAAAAGGGTTCAAACGGCGTGTAATTGCCGGAAGGAAGTGTGCCGCCGCCCGGAAGCACAGTATTGGCGTATTGCAACCAGGTCGGGTTGGGCGCGTTGGGTGTCCAGCAATAATCATAACCCGTGCCCGGTACGGGGTTCACCACATCGTTGTCGTTGGGAATTCCCAGAAAAACCTCGGAACCCATTTGCCCGCCGAAATTGTGCAGAATGATGCTTTGTCCGTTCGGACAGGCAATATTGATCTCCATGTCGCGCATCCAGGAGTGTTCCATATTGACACAGATATTTTCCAGGTCATTCGGGTCCGTCAGCACCTGGCCCGGTGAAAACTCCGAAAAAAAGATACTCGTTTTATAAGGCACCCCGGTGCCATCCGGCAAAGCAAGTGAATCCGAACGGCTGCCTTCCACATTGAATGAGGAAGGCACCGGCAACACCATCAGGGTTTTTCCTGTGGATGAGGAGTCAAGGCCGGCATTTAAAAGAACCGTATCTCCGGCACATATAGTGCTGTTGATCAAGCCGGTAAGTGCAAAAGCAGGGCGCGGCGCCACACGAATACGTTGATTGATCAGGTTAGTGCTTCTGCACCCCTGCACATCGGTAAGGAACAGTTGAACAAAATACCCGCCCGGCTCGTCATACCGGTGCGAGGTATTGGGGCCGTATGAAATGTCGCCGTCGCCAAAATTCCACTCAAATATGGTGGTCAGGTCGGACTGCTGATAGGCAAACCCGTTTTGGGGATAAACCCCCGCGCCGGTAAAAAAAACACGTTCGCCGGGGCATAAGTCGATCCACCCCGTATCTAAGGGTACGGAAGCCGGGTTGGTCGATACCAAATCGGCCAAAACCGTCTGGCAGGAGGGCACACAGGTAATAACGGCCGACCAGCCGGATGCATGACCCGAAGCGTCCGAATTAAATGTTGCGGTGAGGCACCCACCGGGATTAACGGCTGTGGCCTGCACGACAAAAGGGTTGCCCGGTAAATAATCGCCCGAACAGGAAAGCAAGGGCGCGGCGGTATTGGGGCCGTCGTAAAAACAAATTTCGTCGCCCTGAATCAGATCGACACCCGAAAAAGTAAGTTGAATATGGGTTCCCGCTGAGCCATCCGAACAAATGGTGGTTACCAGGTTTTGGTTGTCGCCATAACTGCCGCTACTGCCGCCGCTGTCGTAAAAAGTGCCGCTGCAATCATTGATCGGCGTCCCATTCATCAAATATGTCTGACTGAAAACCTTTCCGGCAAATGCGGTCAGGAAAACAAATGTGATTGGTAGCAGTCGGATCATTGTGTTTGGAATATTGTCTGAATGAGGATTTAACGGGACAGCCATTTCCGGAAATTCCGGTTAAAGTCTTTCCCGGAATAATACATCAAAACTTTGTCAGAGCCGGCGATCCGGTAAAAGGCCGGAGCCTCCCAACTTCGGGCGAGGCGCTGTCGTTTTTCCAAAACAAGAATATTAATCCCTTGAAGATCATCTACTTGTACTTCCGGGTATTGCCCCCGATCGCCTTTTTTTTCGGGAAAATCGGCAATGACAAATGCATGGTCCAAATAATAATTCCAGCGCAGCAGCAGGGTAGGGTTGTTTGTTGCCAGTTGGTTGAGGTAGGCGCTGTCGAATACAGCATATAGCCGATGATCGGCTGCAGGCGGAGCAGAGGCGGATTGTTGTGCCTTCAGGTGAAGTGCGGGGATTAAAATCAGGAACAGGAGGGTACGGGTCATGCGATCGGTATTTGTTTTCAAGGCAAAAAAAAGCAAAAAACCGGATACTTGCCGTACTCTTTTCGCTGCCAGTTGTTAAACCGCCTTTTTGGGCAAAACCGCAGCTTCCATTGTGGTGTTTTGCAGATATTTGTATGTGTCATGACGGTTGAAAAAAATCCATATACCATTGAACTGGCCGGGCAAGTAGCCGAAATCCCGTTCCAGATGTTTCACCACCTGTGTGCATCCCGGCCGCTCAGCCGACCGGAGAAGCACCGGTTTGGCAAGGCCTGGCGCCAGTATTTGCTGATCTGGATGCCCCCGGCCGGTCTTCCGGCATACAATAATGCCGTTGTGATGTATCACGGCGGCGGCTGGCGGGTGGGATGGCCCGGCCTGTTTCCCACAACGGCCGAGTTTTTCCTTCGGGAAGGGCGGCCGGTAATTATGCCGGCCTACCGGCTGACTCCCTGGGCCTGTTACAAACAAATGCGCGAGGATATAAATCTTGCTTTGGTAAAAAGCCTTCAGTTACTCCGTGAAAAAGGAATAAAGGAGCCGCAGATCCTTGCCGGCGGGATTTCAGCCGGGGCAACCCTCGCGGCTCACCTGGTATTTGACAGGAAGGAATTGCAAAAACTGAACGTGGATCAGGATTTGTTTACGGGGTTTCTGTCCATTGCCGGTCCGCTGGACCTGGATTTGATGCCCGATTTCAGGGCCGTGCGAAACTATGCAGGCGGCAAACCGGGCAGTTCCGATTTTTACGCGGCTAATCCCGCAAACCTGCTTTCCGGAGAAGAAAAGACGCCGGTTTTGTTGGTGCACAGCACTTCGGATGCCCTTGTCCCGTATCCATGTGCGCAGCGTTTTTACGAAAAATACTCCGGACCCAGGCAAATGTGTCTGGTGCCCCATGCGACTCATCTCGGCACCATGCGTTTTACGACCGACGACCCGGATACCGCTCGGATGATACGCAACTGGATGACAGACAAATAGTTGTGATGAGGGTTGATGAATAATAAAAACCCAGTCAACCCTCATCCATTGTTAAAACCCTTATTGCGGCGCAGGTGCGGTGCCCTCCTGTTTGGCGTTCCAATCGGCCGTCAATTTTGCATAACTGGTCTGCATGGCCGTGGCCCTTTCCTGAATACGCTGGGTCAGATCGGAAACCCCCTGAAGCCCCATTTTTAAAGTGTCGTATTCTTTTTGCGCATCTACCGTGGCAATTTTACCGGCGCTGTAATCCGCAGCGAGCCCTTTTAGTTTGTTCATCAGGTCGTTGTATTCAGCTGCGGTTGACTGATGCTTTTGGGTCATTGCGCCGATCATTTCCATCAGACGGTTCAATTCCGGGTTGCCGGCGGCTTTCATTGCTTCCGGAGCCGCTTGCATTTGACTGTCCAGGTTTGCGATACTTTTTCCGATGTCTTCGAACGTCGCAGCCAGGCCACTCATTTCAGATACATCCTTTTGCATTTTGCCTGCCAACTCCTTATCGATATTTTCACAGGATATCATCGATAGTGTCATCGTCGCGGCGAGTAGAAAAATCAGATTTTTCATGTTACGTGAAATTTTTAGTTGCAATAACAATTATTAGAAAAAAACGGGCCGAAGGTAGGGCTTTCACATCTTAATTTCCGGCCGATCCGGGCTGATATGATGTATTTCTTGTGAAATATTCAGGGAATGTCACTTTCTCCTGTACAGACAGCCTTTTAATGGCCCGACTGCCGCATATTTGTCCCGAAAAGCGACGAACATGCAGCCAGAATTCACCAAAAAGTATATCAACGTATTCCTCGGATTGGGAAGCAACATCGGCAACCGGGCTGCCAACCTGAGCGCGGCGGCCGAACTGATTTCCAAAAACATCGGAAAAATTGCCAAAAAAAGCCGCCTGTACGAGACCCAGCCCTGGGGCAATCCCGAACAGGATTTGTTTCTGAATCAGGTGGTTATGGTGAATACTACCCTTGATCCACGCGACCTGCTGGATAAAATCAGCAAAATTGAGCGGGAACTGGGGCGGGAGCGCCGTGAAAAATGGGGGCCACGTGTACTCGACATCGATATCCTGTTTTATGGCAAAAGGGTGATTCGCGACAAGGGGCTGGAGGTGCCGCACCCGGAATTGCACAAACGCGCTTTTGTACTTGTGCCTATGATGGAAATTGCGCCCGACTGGGAACACCCCATCCTGAAAAAGCAGATCGACGAACTTTATATGGCCTGCGACGACTTGTCCGAAGTAGTGATGATGGATGCCTGAGGCCGTGTTTCCATATCAGTTTCTTGCAATAGAAGGCAATATCGGGGTCGGCAAAACGACCCTCTGCCATCGTATGGCCGAAAAATCGGGCTGCACTTTGATATTGGAGCAGTTCACCGACAATCCTTTTTTGCCGTTTTTTTACCTGCAACCCGAGCGGTACGCCTTTCCGGTAGAATTATTTTTTATGACGGAGCGGCACAAACAACTGCTCGAACATTTTTCCCAACCCGACCTTTTCCGGACCTTCACGGTAGCCGACTATTTTTTTGTCAAAACGCTGCTTTTTGCAAAAAACAACCTCAACGAAGAAGAATTCAGGCTTTTTCAACGCCTCTTTTCCGTGCTCAACGCAACTTTTCCCAAACCCGATCTCCTGCTTTACCTGCATCGGCCGGTGGACGTTTTGATCCGCCAAATTCACAAACGTGGACGCGATATCGAACGGAACATCAGTCCGGCCTATCTCGAAGAAATTCAAAACGCCTACTTCGAGTACCTGAAAACCGAAACGGAAAGTCCGGTGATCATACTCGAACTCGGCAAGGCCGATTTCCAGCGGGACGATGCTGTTTTTCAGGCAATTATGGACATTGTGCAAGTGAACTACCCGCCCGGCACACACGTCAGAAGCCTCTAAACGTTTTCCTTGTAGATGCCCATTCGTTCTGCGCCCAACATCATGGACCAGGCGCAAATACACATCAGCACGTGCCCGATGTCGAAAAAGGTAAACCACACGCTGAAAGAAAATTTTGCCAAATGCGCCGCCGCCGCTACCGCCGCCAGGGGAATGGCCAGCAGGATCAGGCGACTGCCCGGGTCGCGTTTTTTCCGGTAAACATAACCTTCGAACAATCCGACCACGATCAGCAGGCCATAACCGGCGTGAACCTCCACAAAGTGAAAATTGAGCGTCGATAAGGCTAAGTAGAGGAAAATGCAAAGTTCAACAATGTTCAAAACCGAGAAAAAACGCCCCCAAAACGGCGGCATCAGGGGTTTGGCGTGCAAAATCGCGGCCCGTTCCAGCGCAGCAATACTCAACATGCTCAGCACCCAGCCCGGCACTTTCCATGCAAAAGTGAATTTGTAAAGAAAAGCGTGGCCGATGATGCCGCCGCAAAGTGTCGCCAAAGCCATCAGGAGAAAAAAGCCCCGGATCAACAGGGTCACATCGCTTTTGCGCTCCAACCGGCCCAACCGGCGCCACGCGTACCAGCAAATGACGGCAATCGCCAGCGCCGTCAGAGACGTAACGGGTTCGGCAATGCGAATCCCCCAGGGGTAAATATCAGGTTGAATGATGGGCGGGGGTATAAATTCTTCCATATCCGTTTATGTTTTGGGGCAGGAACATCCTGCCGCGACAAAATAAAGCAACTGAAAAAAGTTTTTGACTTTCAAAACAAAAAATTTGACATTTGCGTAAGAAAGGTTTCAGGGTTTCGGGGTTTGAAGGTTTCAGGGTTCGATGTAACTAACCTTGAAACCTTTAAACCCTGAAACCTTCAAACCTCAAAAAAAACATGCCTAAAGAATACGCAAACGAACCCGCTTCGGGAGAAGAAAAATTAGTTGAAAAAGCGCTTCGTCCCAAACTGCTGGATGAATTCAGCGGCCAGCGAAAAATTGTCGATAACCTCCAGGTATTTATCCAGGCTGCCAAACAACGCGGCGAGGCACTTGATCACCTGTTGCTGCACGGCCCGCCCGGACTCGGCAAAACTACACTTTCATACATTGTTGCCAACGAATTGGGGGCTACACTTAAACTAACCTCCGGCCCGGTGCTCGAAAAACCCGGCGATCTGGCGGGGCTGCTGACCAATCTCGAACCCGGCGACGTCCTGTTTATCGACGAAATACACCGCTTGAACACCGTGGTGGAAGAATACCTGTACTCGGCAATGGAAGATTACCGGATCGACATCATGATCGATTCGGGGCCCAACGCCCGCAGTATTCAACTGACCATCAATCCGTTCACCCTCATCGGCGCCACCACACGTATGGGGCTGCTGACCTCGCCGCTCCGCGCCCGGTTCGGGATCAATTGTCACTTAGATTATTACGATGTACCCACGCTGGAAGGCATCCTGCACCGCTCGGCGGCCATCCTCGCGATCCCCATCGCGCCCGAAGGCGCGCACGAGATCGCGCGCCGCAGTCGCGGCACGCCGCGGATCGCCAACGCGCTGCTGCGCCGCATCCGCGATTTTGCCCAGATCAAAGGCGATGGCTCTGTCAATCAGGAGATTGCACGTTACGGCCTCGCCGCGCTCGATGTGGATGAAGCGGGATTAGATGAAATGGATATCCGCATCCTCAGCACCATCATTCATAAATTTAAAGGCGGACCGGTGGGACTGACCACCATCGCTACGGCAGTGGGAGAGGAGGCCGGAACCATCGAGGAGGTGCATGAGCCGTTCCTCATCATGGAAGGTTACGTGCAACGCACCCCGCGCGGGCGCACGGCAACGGAGAAAGCGTATAAACATATTGGAGCAGTAATGCCGGGCAGGGAGGGGAGGTTGTTTTAATATGATCTCATCATAACACGCAACCATAATCATGAAAGAAGAACAAAACAAAATCGTCGTTTTTCAGGAAAAACAAATCCGCCGGGTGTGGCACCTGGGTGAGTGGTGGTTTTCCGTCCTCGATGTCGTAGAGATTTTGGCAGAAACAAACAACCCTACGGACTATTTTAAAAAAATGCGAAAAAGAGACGAAGAACTGCAAGCCTTCGTGGGGACAAATTGCCCCCAGGTAGAAATGAAAGGCACGACTGGCAAAAGACGGAAAACGCTCGTAGCCAACACTGAAAGCCTTTTTCGCATCATCCAATCCATCCCTTCCCCCAAAGCCGAGCCCTTTAAACGTTGGCTCGCCAAAGTTGGTTACGAGCGCGTGCAGGAAATCGAAAACCCGGAACTGGCCGCCGAGCGGGCGCGGCAGTATTACCGCGATCTGGGTTATGACGAAAAATGGATTGAAACCCGGCTGCAAGCCATCGCCATTCGCGGGCAACTAACCGACGAATGGCGGACCAGAGGGGTGCAGGAAGGGCTGGAATACGCGATTCTGACGGCGGAGATTTCCAAAGCGACATTCGGCCTGACCCCGACCGATTACACGAAACTCAAAGGGCTGAAACACGAGAATTTGCGCGACCACATGACGAATTTGGAATTGATTTTCACCATGTTGGGCGAGGAACAAACCAAACAAGAAGCCATCGGCAGCGACGCGC
Source organism: Lewinellaceae bacterium (assembly GCA_016713985.1). Classification (GTDB taxonomy): domain Bacteria; phylum Bacteroidota; class Bacteroidia; order Chitinophagales; family Saprospiraceae; genus M3007. Next base: position 39,085 of record JADJOD010000019.1, read on the forward strand.
AAGGTTTTCCCGAAAATAAAGAAGCCGCCGTGAAAGGAGGTCGCGCCGCCGGTAAAGCTTTGAACGCATTTGAGGGGGAAACGGGCAAAAAAGTGGTGACGAGCGGGAATTTCAAGCAACAGATAGCCGAAGCAAAAAACAACGGAAACAAAAGAGATTGAAAGAATAAGATTTTCAAATCTCGTCACCATGTTAGCGAACGTTGTTAAAAATCAGAAACAAACTTATAGAAAAATTACCTCGCTCGCGCCGGGTTTCACCCGGTGCGCACCAGCCGCCAGGCTTTGCCTGCTTCTCCATATTAATAAAAAATATATAATGCACTGACTATCAAGCCAAAATTGTTACTTTGATCCATATCCGCCAGCCCAATCTTCCCCGCTCGCGCCGGGTTCCACCCGGTGCGGTACGCCGTTACTAACCCGCCGCCAGCCCGATCTTCTCCCTCAGCTCCCGCACCGTCATCTCCAGAAGCGGCTCGTACTCAAAATCGTGGTACAAATTCGTCCGGGTGCGCCGGCCGCGCCGAAATGCCCGCGCGACCGCTCGCGGCCATAAAAACAGGCCTATAAAAACCGCTCCGACGTTCAAAAACCAGGCAACAAACGACGTCCGGCAACCCGTGGCGATTTCCCAGGCGCCGATTTCCGCTTCGCCGCGCCAGTTGGCGGGGTAGCCCGTCAAAACGTGATGAATGTCGTGGAAACGGGCAACTTTTACACGGGCCGGGAGGTTGGGCAGGTAAATCGCAAATTTGCCGATGTAGATGGCGAACGTTTTTGCCGTGTAGGCGTCGTCAGAAAAACCAAACCGCTCGAAAAGCTGGGCAATGGCGGTTTTGACAGGCAGATTTTCGTCGTAAATTTCCACTGTATTTGATTTAAAGTCAAGATAAAAACTGCTTAGTATACGCTGCCCGGACGGCGGGCAAACTTCATCGCATCCAGAAAAAATTTCACACCCCAGTTGGGATACAAAAAACGGGCATAGGGGCCCCAAACAGGCGCCGAACCCGGCATGGCTCCAACAGTGTTCGGATTGCCCGCAAGTTTTTGACAGCCAACGACTTCCATCAATAATTCGTGGGCGACTGCCGCATATTTTTTATCGCCCGTCAACGCTCCCAGGCGGTGAAAAAAAAGGCTCAACTGGCAATTCCCGGTCAGGCAGCGAAAGGAATAATCGCCCCGCCATTGTTCGTCGTAACAGCCGGCGGTGCGATTGTTGTTTGCACTTCTGACAAGTATAAATTTTTCCCCAGCGAAAATTTTCTTTTCAATAATTTCTTCCTCCTTCAAAAGGATTGCGCTTTCTAAAAACCCTTCAAAAGTATACGCGATAGTATGGGTAAATGCCGGTTTCCCGGGCCGGAAGCCCCAATCGCAGACGGAGCCGCCGGCTTTGATCCTGGCGGCATAAAAGAGCAACGCTTGCTGCATACATTCCTGTATATGAACATTTTGCAAAATCTGATTAGCCCTTAACACCCCCCATACGGCGCGGGTATAGTAGGTGGGTGTAAAACCCGGCACATAAGCGTGTTTTCTCCAGGAATAGTCGGGTTCCAATTGGGAAACAAGCCAGTTTGCGGCTTTTTCCAGCGAGGCGCGGGCTGCCTGCCGATCGGCTTCCTGTGTCGCTTCCTCCGCTGTGCGGGCTAGTCCGAACAGTATCTGGCTCGTATTAAACACACTCGGCCGGCTATTGCCGGCCAGCAGTCCGGGAAATGCCCCGTCCGGGAATTGAATCGATACCAGCCACCGGGCACAGTCAAAAGCGAGCGAGCGTAGCGAGTCGTCCTGCCTGATGGCAGCGTAATCGCACAAGGTATCGATCAGGTAACCGGTCGTCTCCGGGTATGCTTTTGACCATCCAAACAGGGGAGAATAGCTGTGCGCCGAACCCTTGTTTCCGGTCACAGCAATACTTCGCCGCAGCCAGGCCAGCGCGGCATCGGTACGGCGATTCCATTCGTCGGCAGCAAAGTTTGGCTACCCGTGATACAGCGGTCCGATGAAAAAATCGGCCAATTTCCTAAAATTGACATTTTCGGCACAGTTCGTGGCGGGGCAAAAGTGTAGTTTTGTCCGCAATTTAACCTCATGCTGACTGCGCTCCCGGTTATGAAAAAATTTCTTTTCCCCTTCTTTTTATTGCTGAGTGCCCTGGCCCACGCACAAATGTGGAACGGCACGGACACGCTTTACGGAAACGAATGGATCCAGTTTTCGCAGCCGTATTTCAAGATAAAAATTGCCGAAGACGGTGTATATCGCCTTTCCTATCAGGCACTTGTGACAGCGGGTATTCCAGTTTCGGATATCCCGGCATCCCAATTTAAACTGTACCGATATGGTGTTGAGGAACCGGTTTTCGCCAGCACGGACGGCGCTTTCGGCGACCAGGATTTCCTTGAATTCTATGGAGAAAAAAACCGCGACGCCGTGGACCAATTCCTGTTCGGCAATGCCGGAGCAGAAAACATCAACCCCTGGTACAGTCTTTTCAACGACACCACCGTTTATTTCCTGACCTGGGGAGGAGCAGGGCTTCGGTACGCGGATATTCAGAATGACCTGAATAACCTGCCACCCAAAACCGAGTATTGCTGGTGGACATCGCAACAGATTTATAACCAGAGTTTTGTAAAACGCCATCGCAGCGATGAAATCACTTTTTCCTGGTTTGAAGGCGATGGATTTTGCCGCGCTCCTTCGAACAGCACTTCCGTATCGCTGAACACAAAAAAACTCTACACGGCCGGCCCTCCGGCCGTGGCAAGGGTTCGTTATGCCTGCCAGGAAGGCCAGCACAAACAGCAGGTTAGCGTCAACGACACCCTGTTTGCGGAAGATAATTTTACGAACTGGAAAATTGTGGAGCGGACGTTTTCCGTGCCGCTCAGCCTCGTTCAAAACGGAGCCACCGTGAAGGTGCAATCCACCATCGGCGGCCAGGACCGGCAGTCGGTCGCCGGCGCGAGATCCGGTACCCACGGCAACTTGATTTTGAAAATGCGGGAATTGCCTGGTTTGCGCTGGATGCCTCAACGGAGTTTCAATACCTTGAAATCCAGTCATTTGTAACATCGGGAGGCGCCCCGATACTCTATGACCTGAGCAACAGGCAGCGGTTGATCACCATCGTGGAGGGTGGGGTAGTGAAGGCCAAAATTCCACCTTCCGCCATTGAAAAAAAACTTCTGCTGATCAGTCCGGCAAACATCAAAACCGCAGTGCCGCCGATCCCGGTACAGTTCCGGAATTATTTTACCGAAAATCCGGATTACCTGATTATTTCCAACAAAGCTTTGTTCAACGACCCGACCGCAGGAGGCGCCAACCACGTGGAAGCGTTCGCCGATTACCGCAGCAGTGCAGCCGGCGGCAACCACAAGGTACTTATCGCGGATATCAATGAGTTATACGATCAATACGTGTACGGCGTGCGTTTTCACCCGCTATCGGTGCGCAATTTTTTGCATTGGGCGAAAAAGAAATGGCCCGGGCTCCGGCACACGTTTATTATTGGAAAAGCGCTGGATTACGGCCAGTTTCGCAACCCGAATGCCCAAACTGTACTTGCCGACTCCCTGTTTTTTGTTCCCGGCTACGGTTCGCCGGCCGCCGATATTCCTTTTACCCTGAGTGGCAATCAGTTATCCGAACCCATTGTAGCCATCGGAAGGCTCGCGGTGACAAAAGCATCCGATATCGGGGTGTATCTGGAAAAAGTAAAATCCCAGGAACTGACTTTGCAGGCCGCCGGGCAAACTATAGCAGAAAAAGCCTGGATGAAGCGGGTCATTCACAACAGCGGGGGACTTTCCGGTGAATCGGCCGCGATACGAACCTACATCAACGACATGGCTAATGTGTTGAATAACAACAGGTTCGGCGCTGACGTTCATACATATTACAAAACCTCCAACGATCCGATCCAGTTGTCGAGTTACGAACAAATGCTCGAACTGATCAACACCGGCGTTTCGATCTGGACCATTTACGGGCACTCTTCAGCCTTTGCCGTGGATTTTGACATTGGCACGCCGTACGTATACGACAACGAGGGCCGTTACCCTTTGATGCTCATAATGGGCTGTTTTTCAGGTATTTGTTCCTCACCACAACAGGGCATCGGCGAACAGTTTCTGCTTGCGCCCAACCGGGGCGCCATCGCCTACATTGCCTCGGTCAATTACAGTTACATCACCGCCCTGCACACATACGGCAGAGAATTCTACGACCTGCTCGGCGGAGCTGATTACGGGAAAAGTGTGGGCGAGGTGCTGCAACATTCGGTGGGAAAACTGAAAGATTCCAATTTCGACGGCCTGATCGCTTTATTGCACCAAAACCTGTTACAAGGCGACCCGGCGATAAAAATAAACACGCTTGACGGGCCGGATTACCTCGTCGACAACGCTTCGGTCAAATTTAATCCCAACCCGGTCGGTTTGGAACAAAATAACTTCAAACTGAATTTCGACCTCGCAAACATCGGTGAAAACACCGGCGGACAGGTGGCCATCCGAATCGAACAGCGGCTGCCGGACAACACCGTATTGAACCGCTTGACGGACACCATTGTTGCGCCGCCGTTCCGCAGCTCACTCGAATATACCATTCCCGTCGCCGGCAGCAAGATCGGATTCAACCGGTTTTTTATCACAACGGACCCGGAAAACCTGATTGCCGAAAAACCTTTTGCCGCCGAACAAAACAACGAATTGACCGATGCGACCGGAAATCGAGGTATGGACGTCTATTTTTATTCCGACGATGTTCAGCCGATCCACCCGCCCGCATTTGGCATTGTTAACAAACCGGGAGCGCTGTTATACGCCTCCACACTCAATTCAGGGGCCAAACCCCTGCGTTATCTTTTTGAACTGGACACGCTGGAGACTTTTGACAGCCCGTTTAAAAAAAGCGGGCAGGTTTTTCAAAGAGGCGGCTTGTTGTCCTGGGACCCCGCCACGGCATTCAAAGACAGCAGCGTTTATTACTGGCGTGTTGCACGAGACAGCTTGATCAACGGCACAATTGTCTGGCGCACAAGATCTTTTATATATCTGCCCGGCAGCGCTACCGGCTGGAATCAGTCGGATTTCGGCCAATACCGCGACGATGTATTTGCCAACCTGCACGCTATCGATTCCTCGCGCAACCTGGCATTTTTAGACAACGCCGCTTTTGTCTCCATCAACGTGGCTTTTCGGGAAAAAAGCCGTTACCCCGGCTTTCAAAACTCTTATTATCAAGGTTTTATCGGCGATTTTGGCTGGAATGTCCGGAATATGTACGATGGGGTGGTGATGGTGGTATCCAACCCGAATACGGGGCGGTTTACCCTCAACCCCGAACAAGGTATGAATACCTACGATCCGCCGGACGCGCGTTTTGTGTACTGGTTCAATACCCGGGACTCCATAGAGCGGATCAAACTGATGGATTTTATCGAAACCGGCATACCGAACGGTTATTACGCCGCATTGCTGGCGTTTAGCCGGCATTGGGATACTGTCGGTTATTCGCCCCGGAAATGGGCCAACGACTCCATTTCCTACGGCAAAAACATCTTCTCCGTGCTGGAAGCCCAGGGCGCGCAAAAGGTACGTCAACTGGCCGGCTACACCACCGCACCCTGGCCATACGGTCTGATTTTTCGTAAAAACGACCCGGGTTACCCGGTGCAGGACACCATTGTTTTTAACCCCGACTCGTCGGCCACCCTGCGCGGCAACTTTTTAGCAAAATGGACCAACGGGCTGATGGAAACTCCGGTTATCGGACCGGCAAAATCCTGGAAGACCATCCATTGGAGCCGGGAAGGTTTTGATGACCCTTCCGATTTTGTAAATCTCGACCTCTGGGGAGTCCGGGAAGGATTAGACGATACCTTGCTGCACCAGCTGACCGGTACGTTCGACACTTCACTTGCCTTTATTCCCGCCGACCGTTTCCCCTTGTTAAAACTGCGGTATAATGCCGGCGACACCCTGACCCGATCCCTTTCACAACCACTTTATTTGCGGGTTTTGTTTGAAGGAATTCCGGAAGGCGCCCTGCACCCCGTGGCCGGTTACCAATTTTATAAAGACACCCTCCAGCAGGGGGAACCCATGAAAGTTTCCATTGCTTTTGCCAATATTTCGGATGAACCGATGGATAGTGTGTGGGTAAAATTCCGGCTGGAAAACGGCACAAACAACGAGCCGGAGTTTTTGAAAAAACTGAAGCCCCTGCCTCCGGGCGATACCTTGCTGGCCGACCTTTTGGCCAACACTTCCACGCTGAACGGCCCGCAGCGCCTGCTGATAGACGTGAACCCCGATAACCGGCAGCCGGAATTATACCATTTCAACAATGTCGCGTTGCAGGACTTTTATGTGACCCGCGACAACCGAAATCCGCTGCTCGACGTCACTTTCGACGGTTCCCATATTCTCGACGGCGACCTTGTTTCGCCCAAACCCGAGATCATCGTCACGTTGAAAGACGACAATCGCTTTCTGGCCATAACGGATACCAGCGCCTTTTCACTGGTGATCGAATTGCCCGACGGCTCCACACAAACCCTTTCTTTCAGCGATCCTGCGGTGTTGTTTTTGCCGGCAGATGCGGGCAATCTGCCGCAAAAAAACCAGGCGCGTTTGGAATGGAGGCCCACGTTTACCCTGGATGGCGACTATCGCCTGCTGGTAAACGGCCGCGATGCCTCAGGCAACGAGTCGGGCAACCTGGACTATTCCATCACGTTCAAAGTGATCACAAAGTCTTCTATATCAAATGTTTTGAACTATCCCAATCCGTTTTCCACCCGTACCTGTTTTGTTTATACGCTGACGGGTTCGGAATCGCCGGCACATTTTAAAATACAAATTATGACCGTCAGTGGGCGGATTGTACGTGAAATTACGGAAACGGAATTCGGACCTATGTTGGCCGGCACCCACCAAAGCGACTATTGCTGGGACGGCAAAGACGAGTTTGGCGATCAATTAGCCAATGGCGTTTACCTCTACCGGGTAGTCGCCAAAAAAGCCGATGGATCGGATTTTGAATTTTTTGAAAACACCAAAGTGGACGGCTTTTTCAAACAGGGTTTTGGCAAAATGGTATTGATCCGGTGAATAAAACAGGCAATTTGGTTTCTCATAGATTCTGCAGATGTACGCAGATTTTCATTTCGATAATATTGAAAAATAGCCTGCGAAAATCTGCGGCATCTTCGGAAGATGAGGCTTCTGATACGGCCTCTATTTGCTCACTCCCAGGGCACGACACTTATCGGACAACGATTTTCCGGATCGTTTTTTGCCCGCTATTTGTCTGTATTTCAAACAAATAGAATCCGGCTGCAAGCGAAGCCGGAAGAATGATTTCTTTGGCGTTTCCGGAATGCCGGCCGCTCAGCGTCACCGTTCCGGCATTTCCGATCAGGCGATACACCCATTCCCCGGAATAGCCGTTCATTTGAACATGGAGTTTTCCGGCTGCCGGATTGGGGAACACCGATACGTCGATGCCGGATTCCGGGGTCGTTGTTGCGACGGGTAAAACAAGTTTGAGCAACTGAAGCCCGTTTTGCATATCGCTGGAAATGATGGTTCCGGAAGGCAGCCAGGGGTAATTGCCCCAGTTGCCGCGGTACCTGTTATACTGGGCGTTTTCAGGGTGTGTATCATAACGACCAATCAAAACCGGTTGTGTGGGGTTCGAAATATCATACACCAGTAACCCGTCTTCATACTGCGAATCGAACAATAAATTCCCCTTGATGTACAGGTTGTGCGGGATGGGTTTAATCGGACTGCCGGTCAGAAATGAATCGAGGAATATACCTGATATTTCCAATCCATCGGAGCCAAGATTTTGTAAATCAACGATATGTATCGGGCGACCGTCCGGCAACTCCTCCGTAAAATAGGCGTAGGTACCTTCCGGATTCAGCCAGCTGTTGTGGTTGTAACCCACGGTAGTCAATTGTGCCAGCGTATCGGGGTGTAGAGGGTCGGTATAATCAAAAACATAATATCCTTCATAACCGGAAGAGGCGTAAATGGTGTCGTTGCGAACGTACGAATCGTGGATATAACCGCCCGCCAGCACGATGTTGGATACAAAAACGGGTTTGTCGGGGTCCGCGCTGACATCCAGCACCAGCAGGCCGTCCTTTGCAATATTTGTCCCGTTCAGATAAATTCTTCCCGATACGGTATCGAGCGTAATGGTATGCGCACTGCTGAAAAACTCAGCACTTCCATAGGTTTGGATCACCGTATCCGGCGCCTGCCGCATATCAAAAATTTTCAAGCCCTCGGCAGCATTGTCGGAAACGGAATAAATCCGGTTTTTATAGGATTTGAATTCACGCCACAAGGTATTGGCGCCGGCAAATTGCCCGATCAGGTCGGGATGGGCCGGGTCCGTAATGTCGAAAAACAATACGTGGGAGGCGCCGCCCAGGACGGCATATTCGCGGCCGTCCAGCGCAAGACCCCAACATCCGCTGTACTGAGCGCTTACCTGTAAGTCATTGGTATAGGCAAGCGGCAACGAATCGACATCCCAGCGCGACAGACGGGTCATATTTAACGAATCCTGCGCCTCCAGCAACCCGGATGTTTGCAGACAAAACAATAACAAAACGGCGTATTTCATAAAACAAAAAGACAAAGAGTTTCATTGACAGGGTGCGACATCCCTATTTTTGCCGGCGCAGGCAACCGGGGCCCGGCGCTGAACGTCATTCGCCGGAATTTCTGCCGCACGAAAGTAGAGTATTATGAAAAAACAACTCCCTCTTATCTGCCTTTTGCTCCTTACGAGCATACAAACGACCCTTTCACAAAAATACAGCAACGAATTTCTGGCTATTGGCGTTGGCGCGCGTGCACACGGCATGTCGGGCGCGCAAACCGCTATCGTAAGCGACATTACGTCGGCTTACTGGAACCCGGCCGGCTTAACTGAAATTAACGCCCCGTTCCAGGTATCCGCCATGCACGCGGAGTGGTTTGCAGGAGTAGGGCAATACGATTACCTCAGTTTTGGCAAATCGCTGAACAAGGACCACAAGTCTTTCCTTGCGTTCTCCCTGATCCGGCTTGGGATCGATAATATTCCTTACACCATCAATCTCGTAAATACTGACGGGTCAATTAATTACGACAACGTGACCGAGTTTTCGGCTGCGGACTACGCCCTGTTTGGCAGTTACGCCCGCAAATTGAAAAACCCCGCTTTTTCGGTCGGCGGTTCCGTCAAAGTGGTGCGCCGGGTCATCGGCTCCATTGGCAGCGCCTGGGGGTTCGGCGCCGACGCGGGTGTTCAATACCGCAAAGGAAACCTGATGCTGGGTGTAACGGGGCGCGATCTGACGACGACCTTCAATGCTTGGTCGTTCAACCTAACTGACCGCGAAAAAGCCGTATTCGACTCAACGCAGAACGAGATACCCGTCAGCAATACGGAAATCACAAAACCCCGTTTTGTACTGGGCGGCGCGTATAAAATCCGTGTGAGCCCAAAAATCACGCTACTGCCCGCTCTCGACTTCGAATGGACGACCGATGGACAGCGCAACGTGCTTATCAGTTCAAAATCTTTCAACATCGACCCGCACTTTGGCCTTGAAACGGACTACGACGGGTTTGTTCAACTCCGCCTGGGCGTTGCCAATTTTCAGCGGGTAAAGGACGATTTCGACCCGGAAAAAGAATCATTGACCTTCCAGCCCAATTTCGGCGTGGGCATCCGGCTCGGCCGTCTGCAATTAGACTACGCATTGACGGACATCGGCAACGTGTCGCAGGTGAATTATTCCCACATTTTTTCGCTGAAACTGGATTTTAAGGAGCGCAAATCGACTCCGGAATAGATCGCTTCCGGTTGTACAGGCAAATTTTTTTTCCCGTTCCCTTGTCTCGTATCAAAGCGGACGTATATTTGCCGCTACATCTTTCCTTTTATTCCGGGTCAATCGACCGTTTTTACACTCCCAACCGAGTTTTCTCCCGATTTTAAAGTACGTTTAATCTGACCGCAATTTTCCGTAGACTTGGTTACATGTTGTGGTGTTGGCGTAGTGTGCCCATTCGGGCGCCCGAACCCACCGCTCCATATTTTGTATCATTATAATCTCATGGTTGCCCCTCCGGTTAGGCTCGCGGTGAGGGGCATTTTTTTCCATAAATTGGTTCGCTTCGGCGGACCTTTTTTGTTTTTCGCCAAATACATTGGCAAACTGCGCCAGGCCAGTTATTTTTCGCCTTCGGCAATATCAAAAGCCGGTTAAAATCATGAACCTGAAATTTCCGGATGGTTTTGTGTGGGGCACCTCAACCGCTGCCGCCCAGGTGGAAACGGCCACCAACCACCCCTGGCGCGGATTAAGGGCCAAAGACGGCTACGTGTTCGAACGAACGACTGACCACGAAAAGCACCGCCTGGAAGATGCAGAGAACATCCTTCGTTTCGGCAGTATTTACCGCTGTGGTGTCGACTGGTGCCGCCTCCAGGATGCGCCTTACGCCAAATTTGACAAAAAAGTTGTTGAAGAATACCTCGCCTTGTTCGAAATCCTGCAAAAAAACGGGACAGGGTTGATGTTTGTACTGCATCACTTCAGCCACCCCAACTGGTTCGAGGAACGCGGCGGGTGGACCAAAGAAGAGAACATACCGCTTTATCTCGATTATGTCCGGCAATGCATCAAACACTTCGGGCCGTACACGCGCTATTGGAACACCTTCAACGAACCGAATGTGTACGCCATGAATGCTTTTATCCTGGGCAACTTTCCACCGCGAAAAAAGGGCAGATATTTTACGGCAAACCGGGTTTTGGACAATATGGGAAAGGCGCACGAGATCGCGGTAACTATGATCCGCGAAAAATCGGACGCCCCGGTCGGTATTTCCCTGAACACCGCCTGTTTTGAAGGCGCCAACCCGGCCGGATCGCTGGTTGCGGCCTTTGTGCGCTGGTGGTTTCACAACCGGGCAGCCCGGCCGTTTAAAAAATGCCAGTTCTGGGGATTGAGTTATTATGCCTATATGTTGTTCGATCCATTCCCTGTCGACGCAATCGGGCGGGTGGAAGAGTTGGATAAAAGAGGCATCCCACACGACAAAATGTGGGGGTACAAACCGGAGGGATTGGGCCAGGTTTTGCGGCATTTTTACAAAAAATACGGCAAACCCATCATCATCACGGAAAACGGGATTTGCACGGACCATCCCAAGCAGCGTATAGCCGCCATAAAAGATTACCTCAAAGTCTGCCACGATGCCATTCAGGACGGTGTGGATTTGCGCGGCTACATCCACTGGAGCACTTGGGACAACTTCGAATGGCATTTGGGGCCCACGTACCGGTTTGGCCTGGTAAGGGTCAACCTGGAGACCATGCAACGTGAAATGACCTCTGCCGGCCTTTTTTACGAAGAAGTCGCTCAACACAACAGCATAAATATTTGAAATAAAAACCCTTATGCGTTTTACAATCTTTTTCTGTTTCGTTATTTCTTCTTACGGGGCTGTTGCTCAGGTCTTTATGCGCCCGTTCGACAATGCGGCCGCGCTGTCGCTCGGCGGAGCCACGATTGCTTACCCCGGTATGGAAACGGGGCTTGGCAATGAAGCCCTGGCGGGCTTTGCAGACAGGGCCGGCATTTACCTGGGTTCGGCCATACCCTACGGCATCGACGGCTGGCAAAGCGCACAATTGCAGGGTGTGATCAAAATTGACCGGAACAACGGCATCGGGATCGGGCTGTCGCATTCGGGCATCGAGGCCTACAAAGAGCAGCGATACGGCCTGGTTTACGGCCGCCGTTTGGGCGAAAAAATCTACCTCGGCGGAAGTGCCGATCTGCTGCGGGTGAATGCGGCAGAATACGGCTCGGCGTCCGGTTTTAATATTGGCATCGGAATATTGGCCAACCCTTTGCCGGGTCTGTGGCTCGGCGTACGTATCCGGAACCCGGTACAGCAAAAAATCGGCGAACAAGCGCCGTCGAACGAAGTAAGTATCGGGGCTGCCTGGAGAGCATCTCCCATCCTGATCCTCCTGGTGGAAACGGAAAAAAAACTCGAACGGCCGACACAAATCAAGGCAGGAGTGGAATACCGGCCGTTGCCCATACTGATCCTTCGCGCCGGAATGCGCACAGGCGGCACCGCCAGGATCGGTTTCGGCGCCGCCATTCGCCTGAAAAACGGCTTCGGTATGGACCTCGGCAGCGAATGGCATCCCAGTCTGGGACTCACACCGGCTGCCATGTTTGTTTGGAGAAAGCCGTGATTTTTCATCGAAAACATCAACCTTTGCGCCGCCTTATTCAAAAAAAACGTTCAAATCTGATTTTATGAAAAATATCACGGTTATTGGCGGCGGCACCATGGGCAACGGAATCGCCCACGTTTTTGCCCAAAATGGCTTTGAAGTAACCCTGGTCGACGTAGCATCCGGAGCTTTAGACAAAGCATTGACCACGATCAGCAACAACTTGGATCGCCAGGTAAAAAAAGGGACACTTACCGAGGAAAACAAAGCCGCCACGCTTCGCCGGATACATCCCATGACCGACCTGAAAACCGGAGTGGCCGGCGCCGATCTTGTGGTGGAAGCCGCCACCGAAAATGCCGACCTGAAACTTCGCATTTTTGCCGAAATCGACCGTCATGCGCCCTCCGGCGCTATCCTGGCTACCAATACCTCCAGCATCAGTATCACACGTATTGCGGCAGCCACACAAAGGCCGGCACAGGTGATCGGCATGCACTTTATGAACCCGGTGCCGGTGATGAAACTGGTCGAGGTGATCCGTGGATACGCTACCACCGATGCAGTATGCGGGTACATCATGTCCTTGTCGAAACAATTGGATAAAATTCCCGTGGAAGTGAATGATTATCCGGGATTTGTGGCCAACCGTATTCTGATGCCGATGCTCAACGAGGCTATCTGCAGTTTGTAAGGAAGGGGTAAGCGGCGTGGAAGAAATTGACACGGTGATGAAATTGGGCATGGCGCACCCGATGGGACCGCTCCAGTTGGCTGATTTTATCGGACTCGATGTATGCCTGTCCATTCTCCGCGTACTACAGGATGGATTTGGAAACCCGAAGTATGCGCCTTGTCCGCTGCTGGTAAACATGGTTGCCGCAGGCCAACTCGGGGTCAAAAACGGTGAAGGCTTCTACACCTATACACCGGGGTCCAAAGAATTGGTGGTAGCGGAGCGTTTCAGGTAAAACGCTCCGCTATTTTGCTTCAAAATACACCTTCGAAGCCCGTTCGGGCAAGGTAGCCGCACCTTCTTCACCTTCTGCCAGAATGTAGTAGTGCGCGATTTTTCCGGCCGGTATTTTAGCCGTAAAAATACCGTCACCAGCCGTTGTGTCGCCGTTGGCGCCGTCGTCGTACATCAGGAGGCGGGTAAATGCGAACATCTTGTTTTGCCGGTACATCAACCATCCTTTTGTCGCGCCGCTAAGTTTTGCGGTCACCTTCACCTCGGCGCCTTCCTTCGTATGTTTGGCGTCGGCGATAAGGGGTTGCGCCTTGTTCATCAGCGGATGTTTTAAGAGCCACTGCGTTCTTTTTTCCATCAATTGACGCAGACCGATCACATGATCCGGCCCGGAAGCCATTGTTTTATCCAGGGAATTCTGGAAGTCGGCGTAACTGTACAATTTCAGGGTATCGAGTTTAACCCACGGATCAATATCCTTCATCATGGCCTGGGCCCTGGTCATACACTCGCCGTTTTTGAGGTATTCATTGGCGATGGTACGCAGGTGTGCGAGGTAAATTTTACGGTACAACGGAATCCGGAGCAATTTGGAAATCAGCGGCCTTTTTGCGTTGTCAATTTCTGCAAGCGGCTGATATTGAATAATTTCGGCGTCTTTCATTTCCTCAAAACTGAAATTGCGGCGCCAGCCGCCAAATGCCATATTGAGGTCCCAGATCAGGGGATGACAAACTCCCGTCGTATCGGTCCAGAGATAATAGTTGTGGGACAAAGAGCCGTTGTAACTGTCTAAGTTGACGATCGCGTTGTTGAGGGCGAGCATCCACAATGTTTGGTCGACATCAAGTACGGATTCTATCTTCTCGGGGGCTTTGTTCAGGGTTTTGATGAGTTGCAGCAGGTATTTCCAGGCGCCCGGATCATCGACCTCGTAGAACGCGTCGTAACAGCCGAAATTATCGTTGAGATAAACCAGGGAGGCGTTTTCACCACGCGGACAGCCGGTTTGACTGCGCACACGTTTCCAGTTGTCCGGGTCGCATTTGATGATATACCCGGCTGCGGTACCGAACTGTTTTTCAAGGAAGGTGGCGTCAATAGATTCCGTATTGATGTAAACCCCGTAATAAACGTTGTTGATGTACAATTTGGTAAAATTGCACAACGGGCCCGGCATGTACTGGCGTACCATTTCGTAAGCCAGCGGATCGCGCACAAAACTCGGATCCAGAAAGGCATTTGACAGTTTTATCGTCCGGTGTCCGCCCGGCATTTTCTGCGACTTGACTTTGTAGTCGAGTTTGATATTAAAAGGCAACTTTTTGTACGTCTCATTCCGGGTGCGGAAATAAGAGCTGTTGCCTTTATACCGTATGCCGACGCTGTCATACCGGGTGCCATTCACCCAGGTTGTACCGGTGATCCTTGCCTCCCCGTTGGCTTTTTTCAGGGAATCAAGCTTGAAATCCCAGTTTTTGTGCGGGATTTCTATACGAACTTCCTGCATGGCGGCGCCATAAAAATCCTGGGCCGAAAGGGTATTGACAGCAAAAACAAATGCGAGTAAAAAAACGGGCGGAAACTGGAGGGTTTTCATACGAACGGCTGCTTATTTATTCAGGTCGCTTAATTTAATGCTGTAGGGCTTGCTGAAATAAGTTTGCGGGGCAAAAGCGACCGAACCGGCATTTTCCGCAACAATATAGTAAGACAGCACGGAGTCGAGCCCTTTCCCTTCAATCGTCGCGGCAAATGATTTGGTGCCGGAAGGCATGTTTCCTGCCGGCTCTTCACCCATTAGCATCGAGGCGTACGGTTCGTTGTCGCTGAAACGATAGTACAGCATCATTTTCTGCGGGAAACGGTCCGCTTTTGCAGCGATGCGGAAATCGGTCAGTTTTTGGTTTTCAAACTTCCCGCGGCCCTGCACGTTCACGTCGGTGATCGCCGGCGCCAAAATCGTCAATTCCGGATGATCCTTCAGGTAGCGCACCCGTTTTGTCATGAGTTCGACGATACCGGGTATTTTACTTTTTCTGCCGATGGTCTCCCTGAGACTGCGCTGAAAATCGTCGAGGCTGTACAATTTGTTCTTGTCGTCATTAAACGGAATAACGATCATGCCCTGCAGTTCCTGGGCGCGTTTTTCATAGGCGCCGCTGCTGAAGTTGTCCTCCACGATTTGTTTGATGTGGGAGAGGTACATTTTTTTGTACAGGGGGTCTTTGAGCAGTTGACTGATCAGCGGCTTGTACGGGTTGTCGGCATGAAGCAGCGGATCGAGGTTTTGAAGTCCCTTGAGTTCCAGGTCACTGCCCTTGCCTGTATTTTTATAACTGCCAAAAGCCAGATTCAGGTCCCAATGAATGGGCTGGAACCGGCCGTTGTTGTCGCGATAGAGGTAGTAGTTGACGCTGTGGTTGCCGGAATAACTGCTCAAATTAACCATGACATTGTTCAGTGCCAGCATCCAGAGCGTGTGGTCCACGTCGAGCATCCGTTCGATTTTGGACGGATCGTTGCTGAGCAGGCGGGTCAGTTCCTGCAATTCTGCCCAACCTGCCGCCGAGTTCATTTCAAAGTTTCCTTTGTAACAGTCCAGGTTGTCCTCATATTCCAGCGAACCGAAGATATTCTGCTTGCAGGTAGCCGGCACCTCCGGCTTGTAGTCCACGCCGGCTTTAAAAAAGGCATTTTCCCCGGTACCAAAATTCTTTTTCAGAAATTCCTTGTCCACACTTTCGACGTTGATAAACACCCCGACGTACTCGTCGTTGACGTACAATTTGCTATAACAAGCCTGGGAAGCCGGCATATATTTTCCGGCAATTTCAAAACAAAACCTCGCGTACAAGACTGGGGTCGCGCAACGCGGAAGAAAGTTTGAGGGACGTATATCCCTGGTGGTTTTGGTCCGCGACGGTATTATTGAGCCTGATAGTCAATGGATTGCGCTTGAGCCCCAATTGATAGGATTTGTCGCCGCGGAAACGAACGCCCGCGCCATCGTATCGAATGCCGTCCACGGTAACGGAGGCCGTCATCATGCCCATCCCGTAAATACGCATGGAATCGAGGGCGTCCACCCAATTTTTTGACGGAAGGGTAAGCCGGATCTCTCCAATACTTTTTTTATCGAAAAGCGGCCGCGCCACCTTGGTGCCTTGTGCAGAAATCGCCAGCGGAATAACGGTTAACAGGGCAAAAAGAAAATTCTTCATGGTAAACTGCTTTCTGGTTTGAAAGTGAGTGTCTTGAAAACGGGTGCAATGATACAAAAAGGTCAATATGCGGCAGAAAGGTAAAATACGCTTCCTTTTCAGCCCGAAATTTAAAGTGCTTTCCGGGGAACGCAAAGGTCACAATTAAGATGAAACGGATTAAATAATTTCTTCAAATATGGCGCCCTGGCCTACCGGAAACACCCTTGCGAAGGCAGACATCCGGTTTTGGTGCATGGCGCGGAATTGTGCAAGCACTTGCTGGATGAAATTTTCATCGATCAGCAATTGTACGGACTCCAGTGAGTTGATCCTTTCGTCCATTTCCAGTTTATAGGTTTGTTCATACAAGGGATTCTCCAGTTTAACACTGATGCGGTTCTCCATTTTGAATACCGTAATTTTTATTTCCGGGTGTTCGATATGACCGATGATTCGCATGTTTTTTCGCGCTTAGTCCGGTGTTGAAAGATGAAAAGGGTGGTGCGGTCAGTCGTTTTCGAGGCAAACCAACTGGTAAACGGTGGCTGCGGCCGCTGCGCCGAGCAGATCCCCGGCCAGGTAAACGCCGATATCGCCCAGCCGCGACATCCCCGCCACAACGGCTCCCAATGCCAGTGCAGGATTGAACAGGCCGCCGGAAATACCTCCCACAGCATACATGAGGGCGGCAACCGTAAAGCCGGTAGCCAGCGCGAAGTTGGGATTTTTTGAGCCGTTTTTCAGGGTGGAAACATTAAGTGCAACATAAATCCACGCAAAAGTGCCAATAAACTCTGCCAAAACGGAGCAAATTACATTTTTGTGTACGTGCATGTGTGTATCCGTAGCAAATCCGCAGCGCAGTAAAAATCCGCCCAAAACGGCTGCCAGCAAAACGCCGGTCACTTGCGCAATGGGGTAATAAAAAGTGTCGTTGCGGTCCATTTTGCCACGCATCAACAACGCAAGTGTCATCGCCGGATTGTAATGTGCGCCGGACAGGTGTTCGCCCTCATATATCATCGACATCAGCGTCAGGCCCATCACCAGCGGCGTTACCGTGGAATAGTCGCTGTTATTGGAAACCAGCACAAGGACAAACATGAGAAAAAACGTTCCAATACCCTCCACTATGTACTTTTTCATAAGTTTATCGCGGCACGTTGGTGAAAAATGCAATTTTTGCCGGCGCAAAACTCGCGAGTTTGATTCATTTGACCTTGTATAATTATGACGATTCGTATTTTTTTCACCTGTTTTATCATGATCATGATTCCCACAATCAGATCAGGCGCCCAAAACCTGCAACGGCTCAGCCCCGAAATCCTCTGGAAAATTGGCAGGGTGGGGCTGGATTGTGTATCTCCCGACGGACAGTATGCCGTATACGGCGTGCAACGTTATGATGTACCCAACAATAAAAGCACCCGCGTCCTGTACATCGTACATACAAAAACCGGAGACACCCGCCCCCTGACGGATCCGGACGAAACTGCGTCCGACGCGGAATTCCGCCCCGATGGCAAACGAATCGGCTTTTTACGCAACGGCACACTTTGTGAAGTTTCTCCCTTCGGTTCGCATATCAAAAAAATCAGCGACATCGAAATGAACGGTTTTCACTACGCACCCGACGGCGAATCAATCCTGTTTATCCAGGACGTAAAAATGGACCAAACGGCTGCGGAGGTCCATCCCGATTTGCCCAACACGACCGGGCGCGTCATCGACGGATTGTTTTTCCGGCACTGGAAAAGCTGGCGCGACTACAAATACAGCAATATTTTTTACGCGGGTTATGGCGACAACAAACTGAGCGATCCGGTCAATATCATGAACGAGCGCTACGACAGTCCGCTCCAACCCATGGGCGGCATGGAGCAGATCACCTGGAGCCCCGACGGGCGGTTTATCGTGTATACCTGCCGGAAATTGCCCGGAACCGCCGAAGCCCAAAGCACCAATTCCGATCTTTACGCGTTCGAACTCTCCTCCGGAAAAACGATCAATTTTACCGAAGGGTTGCCCGGCTATGATATCGACCCTGTTTTTTCGCCGGATGGCAATTACTTAGCCTGGACGAGCCTCGAACGCGCGGGCAACGAAGCCGACCGCACCCGCCTGATGCTGCTGGATATCCGCACCCAGCTACGCACCGAACTCACGGAGGGCTGGACCTGTGAAGCCAATCACCCCCAGTGGGCGCCCGACAGCAAGTCGCTTTATTTTATCAGCGCCGAAAATTTCACGTATCAATACTACCAGGTAAACCTGTCCGACCGGAAGATTCGGCGTATTACCGAGGGCCAGCACGACTATTCCTCTTTAAAAGTTGCTGGAAATGAACTGATTGGCGCCAGAACATCCATGGCGAACCCGGCTGAGTTGTATGCCGTAAATGCGCAAACAGGCGCCGCCCGGCAATTGTCTTTTGTTACCGAAGACCCCTGGAAGACGCTTGCTAAAGGCAAAGTGGAGCGCCGGACGGTATTAACAACCGACGGTAAAAACATGAACGTCTGGATGATTTTTCCGCCGGATTTTGACCCGAAAAAGAAATACCCTGCGCTTTTATATTGCCAGGGCGGGCCGCAATCGGCGTTGAGCCAGTTTTTTTCCTACCGCTGGAATATGCAGTTGATGGCGGCCAACGGATATATTGTCGTGGCGCCCTGTCGCCGGGGCATGCCCGGCTCCGGCCAGGCCTGGAACGACGCTATTTCCGGCGATTGGGGCGGCGGCGCCATGTCGGACTTGCTCGCAGCGTCCGATTATGCGGCCAAAGAACCCTATGTCGACAACAAACGTATGGGGGCAGTCGGCGCAAGTTTTGGCGGATACTCCGTGTTCTGGCTGGCCGGCAACCACCAAAAACGGTTCAAGGCCTTTATCGCCCATGACGGCATTTTTAATATGGAGAGCTTTACGGCGAAACGGAAGAAATCTGGTTTGTCAACAACGACTTTGAAGGCGCTTACTGGAAAACACCCAGGCCGAAATCGTATTCATTCAGCCCGCATCTTTATGTTCAGAACTGGGACACGCCGATCCTGGTGGTACACAATGAACTCGACTTTCGCATCCCGGTCACCCAGGGAATACAAGCCTTTACGGCGGCTCAGTTACAGGGCATTCCTTCCCGTTTTCTCTATTTTCCCGACGAAGGGCACTGGATGCAAAAAGCGCAAAACAGCATACTCTGGCAACGCACGTTTTTTGACTGGCTGAATACCCACCTGAAAGGTTGACAGCATAAAAAATCCCCCCCGACAATTTCTGCCGGAGAGGACATCCCAAAAACCGATTACTTCTTTATGGCGAATGCGCAAATAAACGACCCGAAGGCGCTGGAGCGCACGGTCAAATACAATGGAAATACAAAAGTGATGCAGCAGCCTGGAGGGGCAATGCAAAAATTCAGATGCTGCAGAAAGGGTGGGAGGAAGGCGGATAAAAGCTTAATGGGATTATAATTCGTTGTTTGGAAAACGATTATGAGGCACAAAAGTAGATCAAAAGACGTGTCGTCCAATACCCGTGAAATGGTAATTATACAATTTGGCAAACAATTTAATTGGTGAAACGTGCACTCCCGTACCTGACAACAGGGCACAACAGCAAGCGCCTGATACTATGGAAGATGCTGTTTTTCAGCCTTTTAGGTGCATATTGTATCTTTTATTCCCCCTACGGTATCAACGAAACCGATGGGGGATTTATCACCGGACTGGCCTGGCAAATTGTACAGGGAAAAATGTTGTACGGTGATATTTTGTACGTCCGGCCGCCACTTCCGGTATGGTTACGTGCCGGCGAACTGCTTTTTTTGCCCGACGGCTGGGCAATTATCGGGGAGCGCTGGATCTTTTACCTGAAAATTGCGGCTTATTCCTGGCTGGGCGCTTGCCTGCTGCTCGACGGGCATCGCCGCTGGATGTTGGCCATATTTGGCTTTGTGGTTTCCGTACATTCTTATCCGCCCATGGCCTGGCATACCGTGGACGGCATTTTATTTTCCGTTCTGGGCATCTGGTGCTTAGCCAGACAAGATTCCTCCATAGGCATAGTGGCGGGCGCCGCTGCAGTTTTTGCCGCTGCGCTCTGCAAACAGTCCTTTTACCCGATTCCTTTGCTATTTGCCGCTTTGTTGCTCCTGGAAAAGAATCGCCGGCGAACAGGGTGGGGGATAGGCGCACTTCTTTTTTTTGCCATCCTGTTTTATATTGGGCTGATATACAACAATATAAATATCCCGTACTTTCAACTGACCGGCGGAGCAGCGTCGGGTAGTCAGGCTATCCGGCACGGCCTGTTCGATTATTTTCGCATTAAACCTGTCGTTGCCTTGCTGAGCTTGCCTTTGCTGATTCCGGCCTTGTGGTGTTTCTGGAAAAAAATCCCATTGGCGGCTGCCGGCCGGGCCTGGTACGCCTGGCTGCTGTTGTTGTGCGCCACATTCGCTGTCGAAGTCGGACAACGCGGGGAATTTACCGCGCCCTTCGCCCAGGCCCGGCTGATGTTTTGGGTCGCTATTTTTTACACGATGTTTTTTGTGAACGAGCACAGATCTTTAGCAACCAATGCGACAGGGCGCAACCTCATCACCCTGCTGGCCATTTGCTGGTGCGCTTCTGTCAGTTGGGGCTACAACCTGCCGATCCTGTTTTCCACGCCGTGGGTATTTGCCGCGATGCAGATTTCGTGGTTTTTTCAGGGGGCAGGGGAGCGTGCAAAGTTGCAAGAGGAAAAGGAAAAACGCCGTAAAGAATTGATTTTCAAAGTGCTGCGATTTTTTCAAAGAATTATTTTTTGCGCGGAAACGCGGCCGCTATGTTACTGGTACTGCTGCTCGTCTTTCGCTGGGGGTACGAATTTATTTACCGTGACGGGCGACGAAGTGAAATGAATACCGCACTGGCGCCGGTATTTCCGCAACTCGGCGGCATTTATTCCGGACCCGAAACGACGGCCCTTTATCTTGACCTGAAAAACCTGGCCTCCCGTTATCCGAACTTTAAAACACTTCCTTCTTTTCCGATGGCCAATTATTTGACCCGGACTTACCCGCCGTTACCGCTGGATTGGGTGGTTGGCCGCGAAATAAATAAAGACGAGGCCCCGATCCGGGCAGCGCTGGAGGTATATCACCCCGTCTTGTTGATTGAAAAACGTTACGCAGACCAAATCCGGACCGACCCCGAGATGGATCTCACGCGCCGTTTGCTCCTGGAAGGGACTGTAATTGGCGAAACGCCCAATTTTTGGGTCGTAAAATCCAAATAAATGGCATCTTTGCCCGTCATAAACTACTTAACTCAATGCCGATGCGTTACCTCATTTTGTTGCTGACCAGTTTTGCACTTCAACCGCTCTCTGCCCAGGAACTCAGCCGCGCCACCACTCCGGCTGATACCGCCGAATACAACATTCGCTTGTTTGAAGGACGCCTGGGCCGACTTCGTGAAGCGGTGGAAAAAAAGGACGTTTCTTCTATGGTCGGCGTATACGCGCATTTGCTGGGCGACATCCGGGAGGAAATCGGCAGGGTGGAAAACACCAATCCAAAAAGCGTCCGCCTGGAGCCTATGCTCTTGGTACTGAACAAGTTCGATGCGTTTATCTTCGATCCGGCCAAACCCGAAGAACTGAAGCCGTACCTGCCGCGTTTCGACGAGTTTCTGGCGTTGATGAAGGAGGAAAAAACAGGGAAATAACCCTACAAATCTATCCCGATCACCACCCCCGTTTTATACCGCTCCTTGCCAAAAAATCCCGCCACCACGTCGATCCGGAAAGCGCGGAAAAACCCAACCCCGATGTTTTCGAGGCCGACATTCAGTTCCCAATACGGCAAATCGTTGCTGCGGAACGTCTCGCCGTAAGTGGCGTTGGTGTAGTAGATCCCGGCCCCGAATACTTCTTTCAGATTGAGTTTGCGCAGACCCGGTATTTTGTCCAGCAACCAGCCTTGCAAGTGGTGCTGGAAATGCGCCTGCACAAAGGGTTCGCTGCTGGAGTATTCATAATAGGGCATCAGGAAAAAACTGCGAATGTAGTCGCCGGGTTTGCCAAAAATAGTCTGGTTGCCCATCGCATGGTGCCAGTCGACAAATGAAACGTTTTTGTCGCTTAAAAAGAGTCCGCCGGATACATTGAGGTCGGAATAACCCGCCAGCCCCCAACCGATACCGTTTTTCCGCACCTGTGCTTGAAAAAAGTCGAAATCCATATCACTGCCACCGACGCCGGGAATGGCTTTGCGGTAAATCAACAACAACTCGGGCCAGCCGGAGGATTCGTAGGTCCGGAATTTCGGGTAACTGCTGTACGTTTCTCCCACCCGGATTCGCGCTGTCAGACCAAGGATAAAGGCTTCGTGGGTAATAAAAAACGGTTCGGGCAGGTCGGGCAACGGCGCATTCGGCAAATATTCCCGGTCCTTTTTAAAATATGAAAAATTGGAGTTGTTTTCCAATGCCTTGCGCCGGCTCCATTCGGCGTCGCCGCGCATCCAGAGCCCCGGCGCCAGGTAGCGACTGAATTCACCCTTTACAAAGGTTTTTTCGTACAATTTCATGTAGTTGCGTTTCACCAGCACCGAATAAAGGGTATTCAGGCCCACCCCGATCGGATTTTTGTCACTGAACTGCACCGGCAAAATGCCGCCGCTCAACTCCAGGTTGGAGTAAAACTTGCTTTCGAAACGCCGTTCCACACGCAACCCGCCCCGCAGTATTTTTTCCGAAAACCCGTAATTGATCGAGCCTTCGGCGCGCCAGAAACGGGTGCGGCGTTCTCCGTCGTATTTGCTGAACTCGGGTTTTACATTGAACAACCAGCCCTGCACGGTATTGAATTGTACCCAGTCCGTTACGGAAGGGTAGCGCACCGTAATGTGTTTTTTCGAATTCCGCCAGGTGTAACCGAAGATCAGGTTTTCGAACTTGAACCTGTTTCGTTTCGCGTCGGTACTGTCTAAGTAAACATCCGATTTCCAGATGCGCTGGAGGCTGTCTTTGCGCACATAATCGACTGATTCTTCCATGGTTAGCGGCACCGGTCGGATGGAAGTCCAATACGTGGAATCCCGTTCGTTGGCATTGTCCTCGATCCGGAAGGTTTCCTTGTTGAGCAATCCCTCCGGAAAAGCCGGGCGAAGGTTGTAATTGGAAAAAATGCCGTTGAAAAAGCCGTCGAATTTGAATCCCAGCAGCCCGAACTTAAACTCGTTACCTGGGTCAGCAGGCACCAGGTATCGGGTTTTTCTACCGGCACAAATTCCTGCTTGATGCGCAGGGTGTCGAGCACCGGTTGTTTGATGGCCGCTCCGGTCAGGGCAAGATCGGCGCCGGCGAGGTTCCACCATTCGTCGACGACGTACAGGTTGCCGCTGAAAGCCGGATCGGCCGAGCGTTTGGGCGTCATGCCGATTTTATAAATATCGTACCCGTTTTCGTCCTTAAATTTTCCTAACAGTTTGAATATGTAGTAGTTAAACGCATTGTCAGCCAAGGGGGAAAGTATCTCCCGATCTATTTCGAGGCGTTCCTCGTAGAGGTTAAAATCAGTCAGGGTGGCGCGATTGAGGCTGAATCCGTTTTCCGAACCACTCACCTTACTGGAAATCATCACTTCTTTTTTTCGCTCGGGCGAAGCCTGCACATACACCTTGGATACGGATTCGGAAAGGTAAAGCACACCGGTCCGGTTCGTATCGAGAATGCCGCCCATATTTCCGATATCCTGCCCCATGATTTTTTTCGGGGCGTCCAGCAACTTGTGAAACCCTTTCACATAGACGTCCACGCTGTATTCCCGGGTTTTTGTTTTGTAGTACCTTCGCTTGGCGATTACCTCCCGCATGATGCGGTAAGCGGGATCTTCCGTGGTGATCACCACTTCGCTGATTTCCAGGGAAGCCGGCTCCATCCGCACCGTCAGTTGCACCGGTTTGTTACCCACAGGGATGTGTTCAATTTTTTGTTTGTATCCAATGTATTGAAAAACAATTGAATAAGTGCCGGGGTCTAAGGGCAGGCGATAATCGCCTTCAGCGTTTGCCGCCGTGCCATTGGTGGTATTCCGGACATAAACGGAAGCGAACGGGAGCGGATCGCCGTTTTCATCGAGTACTTTACCGCTGATTTGTGCAAGCACAAAAAAAGGCGCAAAAATGGCAAAAAGGATAGAGCAGATTTTTTTCATCCGGATGTGGTTAGTAGTAGGACGGAAATCATTTCCGTCCGGATGTTTCATTATCAGAATGTTCAGAAACAAGTTAGTAGCATTAATTTTATCCGCTTACTTTTCAAAAATAAAGCGTGCAAAAATTGAAGTTAAAAATCACTCCTTTTGCGTTTTAACAGAGTTTAACCCAAAAGATGGATTTGTTGCATAAATTTAAGGCGTTTGTAAGAACCAAAAGCCTGCCCGTGGAGCAGGGGCGGACGCTTCTGGCGGTAAGCGGCGGCGTGGATTCCGTCGTGATGGCGAATTTGTTCAGAGACGCCGGATTTACCTTCGCGGTTGCCCACTGCAATTTTCAACTGCGCGGCGAAGAGTCGGATCAGGATGAAGTATTTGTTCAAAATCTCGCTGCGAATATGCAGACGCCGTTTTTTACAAAACGTTTTGATACAAAGACTTATGCGCAATCGAATGCCATTTCCACGCAGATGGCTGCACGCGAGTTGCGTTATGCCTGGTTTTTGGAAATCGCAACAACACACGCTTATACGTCCATCGCAAGCGCGCATCACCTGAATGATTCCGTGGAAACCGCACTGCTGAGTTTTATCCGGGGGACCGGGCTTGCCGGACTTACGGGAATTTCGGAAGACACCCGGCTTGGCAACAGCGCGATTCGGTTGATCCGGCCCCTGCTTTTTGCAACCCGCGCGGAAATAGCGGATTATGCCGTAAAAAACCGCTTGCCTTGGCGGGAAGACAGCAGCAATGCAGGCCTCGATTATTCCCGCAACTTTGTGCGGCACCGGATTGTGCCACTTCTGGAAGAACTGAATCCCAATTTTTTACACACGGCCGAACGCAATCTCCGGCGGCTTTCGGAAACGGAATTGAATATCCGTCATTTGATCAACCAGTACGCAGGTCCGGAGAACAAAAAATATCCCGTTTGCCGGCGCCCCGGCAGGCCTTGTATTATCTGCTGGAATCGTATGGATTTACGGACGAACAGGTCCGTCAGGTGGCGGAAAACCTGCAACAATCCGGCCTGGACCTCCATTCCGCGACGGGCTGGCGCCTGTTGATCGACCGCGACCGGATCGTGTTAACCCGGTCCGGGGAAACAGTTGGAACATCCGACCCGGTGCAAATTGAAGAAAACGACCTGATGGTTTCGCTGCCCGATGGCGCCCGGCTCATTCTGACGCCTGCCATGCCCGCAGATCCTTTTCCGAATGGCCGGGATTCTGTGATTGTTGACCAGGAAAAACTGCACTTTCCATTACTTTTGCGTCACTGGCGACCGGGAGACGTTTTTCAACCCTTTGGCATGGACGGGCAACACCAGAAATTGCAGGATTTTTTTACCAACCTGAAGCTCTCGCGCTTAGAAAAAGAACGGGCGCGGGTATTGGAAAATGGAGACGGCAAAATCATCTGGATACCCGGCTACCGTTCGGACGAACGGTTTCGTGTAAAGACGGATACCCGGAATGCCCTTAAAATCGCCTGGATCAGGTAAATTACTCCACTTTGAACAACAAAAAAGCAGCGGGCCGAAACTTGCCCGACATCATGAGATCTGCGTATGTTTTCCCTTTGCGGCTGTTGGGATTCTGGCTTTTATTTTTTGCGGTATTCCGCCTGTGGTTTGTCACCTGGTTTCATGGCGAATGGTCGAAACAAAATCCCTTGTCGGCCTGGTTATCTTTTTGGCACGCCTTGCCACTTGATATCAGCACGGCTGCGTACCTGATGACCCTGCCGGTACTGATGTGGTTTGCCGGTCTGAGCGCCGGACTTCGTTCTTATTCCATTTTAATACGCGCTATTTCAATCACAAATGTTGCCCTGGTCGGCATTTTGGTCCTGATTTTCGGGGCGAATATTTTTATTTACGAAGAATGGCATACCCTGCTCAATAACCGGGCTCTGGATTATATGAGCACACCCAGGGCCTTGCTCGACTCGATGTCTCTTCCGTTTAAAATGGTTTCCGTTGGTCTGTATGCCGGATTTCTCTGGCTGATGTGGCGGGTATATAAAAAGGTTGTCGGAACGAATATTTTCCCGGAAAAAATACGCAGAAACCGGTTGGTCGCCCTTCCGGTATTTGCCGGACTGCTTTTTCTGGGCATCCGGGGCGGTTTGGGAGTCATTCCGATCAATGAAAGCGCCGTTTATTATTCTTCCCACCTGTTTAACAACCACGCAGCCACCAACACGGCCTGGAACCTCATCCACAGCCTGATCGAAACCCGGTCGACGGAAAATCATTACCGTTTTTTGCCTCCGCAGGACGCATTGAATGAAACAAACGCACTTTTTGGAGCAGGTGCCGCCGACGCAGGTACGAACTTCGAATGGTTCGAAAAATCCGACAGCGGGCGGCTGAATCTGGTGTTTGTCATCATGGAAAGTATGACAGCGCAGGTGGTGGAGGAATTGGGTGGCGAGCCGGGTGTCTGTCCTAACCTGGGCCGGCTCGTCCGGGAAGGTATTCTTTTTGAAAACGTGTACGGCAGCGGATACCGGACCGACCAGGGGGTGGTATCCATTCTCGGCGGATACCCTGCGCAACCCGATCAATCCATCGTATTGTTGTCGGACAAGGCCGAAAAACTAAATTCCATATCCAAAACGCTGCACTCCGACGGCTATTCCACCGCTTTTTTATACGGCGGGGAACTGACCTTTGCCAACATCGGCGTTTGGCTGACCAATCAGCGATTCGACAGGATCATTTCGGAAAAGGATTTTTCGCGGGAGGATAAAACACAGCGCTGGGGTGTGGATGATATACGATTGTTGAATCGCAGTATATTGGAATTCAATCAGTTGCAGGAGCCTTTTTTTGGAGCGGCCATGACTTTAAGTTTACACCCGCCCTATGACGTGCCTTTTCAAAGCAAATGGAACGGCCCGGACGACCGCGCCAAATTCCTGAACAGCGCAGCTTTCGCCGACCACGCTATCGGCGAATTTTTTAAATCCGCCGAACGGCAAAAATGGTACGACCGCACCCTTTTTGTACTCGTTGCAGATCACGGCGTTTCACCGCCGAATTATTATGGCTTGGACAATCCAAAATCCCGTCGCATCCCCCTGATTCTTTTTGGGAAGCCGCTGCTGAAAACGTGGCGGGGTGCAAAAATTGCTATTTATGCAAACCACCACGACCTTCCGGCAACGGTTTTGCGGATGATGGGTTACCCGCAAAACGGGGATTTTCCCTGGAGCCGCGATCTCTGGCGGTGGCAAAAAACGGGGATTGAAAGCGGGAACCGTTTGACAAAAGAACGATATTCAGGCGGGTTTGCGTACTACACCAACGAAAACGGCCTGGGATGGGTCAACCCGGAAGGGAAAGGATTTTATTCTTTTGGGAACAAAAACTGGCATTTATGGGAAGGCCAGCTGGATACGGTCAGCCGGAAACAGGCGCAATCGTACCTGCAAGTGCTGTATGACGACTTTTTAAGCAAATAAAAAGAGGCAAAGGCGCCGGGAAGAATTAAACGACATTGATCGATTATCAAATATTTGCGTGTATCCTTCTTCTCGGCACCTCTGCGTAAAAGAGGTTTAATTGGTTGAATACAAGCCAACTACATTACCTTCCGTGTCATTAAAAAAGGCGAAATGCCCCATGTTTTCTCCAATCGGAGTTTTGGGCAGGAGGTTTTTGCCGCCGGCTGCTTCGATACGACCCAGGATTACGTTCAGGTCGTCGCCGCCGTTGAGGTATACTTTTGGGCCGTCGTGACCGGAAGGTTTATAGCCTTCGCCGAAACAAATTGCCCCGCCAACACCGCCGTTATCGCGGTCGTGCAACAAAATACCCATCCTGATTCCTGCCGCATCCATCTCCGGCATGTCAAAATCAAGGATTTTTTGGTAAAATGTTTTGGCGCGTTCAAAATCGTTTACCGGGATTTCGAACCAACTGATGCCGTTTTTGACAAATTCCATAGCAAAAAATTAAAGTTAGTGAAATAATCGGGTGAATTTCCAATATTCTGCAAAGATCAATAATTTGTTTTGTTCAACAAACACAAATTGTTTATTTTTATCTGAAATTTCTTTTTCTACATTTGCCCGCAAACAATACCACTCAAGATGAATCGAGAAATCCACAATTGGTTTAGTCCCCGCCTGAACAAAAACATGGAAATTGCCATGTACGGGCATTTTGGTTTTGCCTTGCTGCTGTTGCCAACTGCCGCCGCCGACTACTTAGAATACGAGCGTTTTCACCTGATTTCAACGCTTGAACCCTTTATAGATGCGGGCAAAGTGAAGGTTTTTTCGATCAACAGCATCAATTCGGAAGCCTGGCTGAACAACAGGATGCACCCGCGCCACAAGGCCATCCGCCACCAGCAATTCAACGCCTACGTTGAAAACGAGGTGATCCCGTTTATCAAAATGCACACCAGCGACAACACCCCGATATACACCAGTGGCGCTTCGCTGGGCGCCCTGCACGCAGCCAATATGTTTTTCCGCCGCCCGGACCTGATCAACGGCACCATTGCCATGTCCGGCGTGTATGACCTGACTTCCTACACGAAAGGATATTACGACGAAGATGTTTATTTCAACTCGCCGTGCCATTACCTGCCCAACCTGAACGATGACCGTGTATTGTCTTTGCTTCGCAACAGCGGACACATTCACATCATGAGCGGATCGGGCGATTATGAAGACCCGGATGCTTCCCGCAACCTGGCACATGTGCTTTCATCCAAGGGAATTCCGCACGATCTGGACGTCTGGGGAGGCGATATGCGCCACGACTGGCCGACCTGGCGCGCTATGCTCCCGTATGTGATCGATCAAAAATTCTGATCCTCCGCAGCAAGACGGCTCCGCCCTTGTTTTTATGAAGACATTTTGCCTCCTATTCAGTATTTTGATCACTGTGAGCGCCTTGCATGCGGGGAAAGTGGATTCGTTGGAAATTTACAGTCCGGCGATGCGGAAAAATATCCGCTGCCTGATTATTATCCCCGACGATTATTCCATCATGGGCAAGCCGTACCCGGTTTTGTACCTGCTGCACGGCTGGAGCGGCCACTTTGCCGGCTGGTTGAGCGGCGCGCCGCAACTCCGCCGTCATGCCGACACCTATCAGATGCTGATCGTTTGTCCCGACGGCGGCTACGACAGCTGGTATCTGGACAGTCCGGTGGATTCGACAGTACGTCACGAAACTCACGTTGCCCGGGAGGTGGTGTCGTATGTCGATTATTATTACCACACCCGCAAAGAACCGGGCGGCCGGGCCATTTCCGGGTTGAGTATGGGCGGTCACGGCGCTTTATACCTGGCCTTCAGGCATCCCGATGTTTTTGGCGCGGCCGGCAGTATGGCGGGCGGACTTGACCTGCGCCTCTGGGAAAAAAACAATTGGGACCTGGAAGGTGTATTGGGCCACCCGGACGAGCATTGGAACAACTGGGAGGAACATTCGACGGTAAACTTGATCCCTTTGCTCAAAGGCAAAGAACTGTTTCTGATCATCGATTGTGGTGCAAACGATTTTTTTCTTCCCGCAAACCGCGACATGCACGCCCGGTTGACGGAAGCGGAAATACCCCATGAATACACAGAGCGGCCGGGTGAACACAACGGCGACTACTGGAACAGCGCCGTGGATTTTCAGGTCCTTTACTTTGACAAATTTTTCAACCGCCCATAACAAACCGCCGGATATCCACTGCCGGGTCAAGGGGTTTTCCGTCCATCAGATGGTCGGCCAGGTGCCCGGCCCAGTAAGGCGCCAGCAAGGCTCCTTTGGTGCCTAATCCGTTAAATATGAATATGTTATCGCGAATACGACTTTGCCCGATAAACGGCCTCCGGTCCTTTACGGTCGGTCGGATACCCGCCACATGCCCGACGATATCAAAAGGAGCGGATAACATCTCGAACAGGTGATTCAGAATATAATCGCGTTCACCCGCACTGGGCTCCGTATCGGGATAATACCATTGATAGGATCCACCCGCCCAAAACAGGTTTTCGTCGAGCGGCACCAGGGTGACGGTTTTTTTCAACATTTGATGGATACGAACGGACTTTGGGCCTTCCCGCAACCGGATCAGCAAAGCTTCACCTTTTGCGGGTTGCCAGGGCAGTCCCGGAAAAAAAGGATTCTCCACAGCCCGGAATCCTTCGCAGAACACGATTTGATCGTATTCCATTAATTCCCGGTCAATGTTTTGATAATCAAATGTTTCGGGCCGAAATTCAAGTCCGGAGCCGGTGTTTTTACGGAAAGTGGTAATCAGTTCGGCAAAATTGACCCTGGCGGCTTCCCGGAGCAAGCCCAGCCGCCAGCCCGGTTTAATATGGGGGGACCAGTCGCCGGCATCCGTGATCTCTGCCATGTGGCCGGCATAGTCGGGCAGGGCACATCGGGCAGACCAGTCGTTGGCTTCTTCCGCCGTGGCCAGCAGCCGCACAACCGGTTGTTCCGACCAAATTTTTATGCCCAGTTCTTGTTCCAGCGAACGGTAGGCCGACCGGGCGGCGTCAAAAAACTCGTCGAAACGCCAGGTCTTGACAAAACGTTTGCCGGTAACCGGGTTGATAACTCCTGCCGCCACAGGCGACGAACTGCCGGCCAGGTTGCCGTCCGAAATATGGACCCGGGCATTTTTACGGCGCAGCGCCCAGGCAAGCATCGTGCCCGCAATTCCCTGGCCGACAATAAGTATCTTCCTCATCAATTCGCCGGGTGAGGCTTATTTGTACCGGCGCCTGACCAATTTAATAAAATTCTTGGCCTCTTCCACCCGCTTTTTGTCGAGCCAGACGTAACGTTCCACGCAGTGTTCCACCAGGTACACCTTGGCTTCTTCAAAGTGGGAAAAACCGTTCAGTGCATTGATGGTTGCCTCAAATGCTTTGCCGTCGCCGGCAAACAGTTCGCGGGTCAGCAGCAGGCGGTCGTTCAGTGCAATCGCTTTTTTCAGGTCGGCAACCGGCTGTTCGGCCAGTTTTTCCGACAACTCTTTTGCCTGCTTTTCTTCAAACAGCACACTGGCTTCCGGCGATACGTGGGCGGATGATTTAAGTTTTACGGGCGCCGGCACCTCCATTTTTTCTTCCACCACAACAGGAGGCGGTGGCGGCGGTGCGGAAGGTACAATCTCTTCCACTACAACGGGCGGCGGCGCCGGAGCAGGTGGGGGAGTGGGCGGACCCGGAATTGGCGGCGGCGCTTCCGGCACTACCGGCCGGTGAGACGTGACTTTACGCGGAGCCGGTTCCGGCTTGTACGTTGCTTCGTCGACAGCAACGCATCGTAAAGTTCACGCACGTAGGAGGCCATGATATCCACGTCGATGCGAACAATCGTGTCCGGATCTTTACTCATACGTGCAAACTCGCGGTTGAGTTTATCTAGAAAAAATTTCGTTTTCTGTAAATCCATTTTATGGCGGGTTTATGGTTGTGCCTATTTTCACCGGCGAATTTCAAAAAATATATTTTTACAAACCGCAACAAATCATTAATTCCACCAATCTTTATCAAAAATGTTTCTCGAACCCTATGTAAAAGGCCGGAGATCCGGCTGGATTGAGGTCATCTGCGGTTGTATGTTCTCGGGCAAAACCGAAGAACTGATCCGTCGGTTGAAGCGGGCAAAAATCGCCGGCATGAAGGTAGAAGTGTTTAAACCCGCTGTCGATACCCGGTACGACGACAGTTCGATCGTATCGCACGATACCAGTTCATTGCTGGCCCAGCCGGTTGACCGCGCATCCAGATTGCTGCAAATCAGCAGTGATACGGTTGTTGTGGGGGTCGATGAAAGCCAGTTTTTCGACGCCGAATTGCCGGAGGTTTGCGCCCAACTCGCCTTACGCGGCATCCGGGTGATCGCTGCCGGCCTGGACATGGATTACCGCGGTATTCCCTTCGGGCCTATGCCTCAATTGCTTGCGACGGCCGAATATGTAACGAAAGTGCACGCCATTTGTGTACATTGCGGCAACCTGGCCACTCATTCCTATCGCCTTGCCGAAGGGGAGTCCGTTTTGCTACTGGGTGAAAAGGAACATTATGAACCCCGGTGCCGCTCCTGCTACCAAATGGGGAATATCTTGCACTTGAAATAGTATGCTTGTGGCCTTCGCATTACCTTTGCGGCACAACATACTCTCATGACACACACACCAACCGCCCAAACCATTCTCGATCTGGATAAGTGGAGCAAGATATTTGACGACTCGGCAACCACTTACCAGAAAGCGCATCCCTACCCATTCGCCTCTTTTGACAACTTTCTGGAACCGGCAGCAGCCTATGCGGCGATGAACGCATTCCCGGGGGTAAAAGACGACGGCTGGATACACTACGTGCATGTGAACGAAAAGAAACACGGTCTGAATAAAATGGACATGATTCCTCCTGATATTCAGGAAGTTATCAAAAGTTTGAACAGTGAAAAATTTGTAACCGCCCTGAGTAAACTGACCGGAATTCCCGGCCTGATACCCGATCCCAGTCTGGAAGGCGGTGGCCTGCACCAAAGCAAACGGGGCGGTTTCCTGAATATTCACGCCGACTTTACGGTGCATCCCCACAAACGCAACTGGCGCCGCCGGGTAAACGTGCTGGTTTATCTCAACGAAGACTGGAAGCCGGAATACCGGGGCGAACTCGAACTCTGGACACGCGACATGAAACAATGTGCCCAGAAAATTCTGCCCGTGTTTAATCGCTGCGCCATTTTTAATACGGATGAAGATTCTTTTCACGGCTTGCCGGAACCCATCCAGTGCCCGGAAAACATGACCCGAAAATCCATAGCGCTTTATTATTTTACGGAAGAAGAGATTACGCCGCGTAAACGTGCCACCAACTACCGGGCCCGACCGGAAGACGGCGGCAAACGGATCTGGATCTGGTTAGACAAACAAATCGTGTCCTGGTACAATACGCTGAAAGGCTGGCTGGGCATCGACGACAAATTGGTCAGTAAAGTGCTCAACTTCCTGAACGGCGGCAAGAAATAATCCATGCAAGGCCAATCCATTCGCACCTCTTTTTTGCTCGCCCTGCTTGGCGCGGTTTTTTACATCCCCTTTTTGGGAGGGGTTCACCTGTTCGACTGGGATGAGATCAATTTTGCGGAGATCAGTCGCGAAATGTTGATCACCCGGGAATATTTCCGGGTTTACGTCAATTTTCTGCCTTTCTGGGAAAAACCACCTTTGTTTTTCTGGATGCAGGGCAGCGGAATGAGTTTGTTCGGGGTGGGGGAGTTTGCCGCGCGTTTGCCCAATGCCCTTTGCGGAGTGGCTACACTCGTGCTGGTTTACCAGATCGGGCGACGCCTTTATCATCACCGTTTCGGGTTGATTTGGGCGCTTACGTATTTTGGCACTGTGTTGCCTTTTTTGTATTTCAAATCCGGAATCATAGACCCCTGGTTCAACTTTTTCATTTTTGCGGGACTCTATTATTTTATCCTTTTTTACTGGAAAAAGGACCGTTTTGAACTCGAATTGCCGCACAAAACGTGGTTTTACCTTTTTCTCGGCGGATTTTGGATCGGTATGGGAATTCTTGCAAAAGGCCAGGTGGCTTACCTGATCGCCGTGCTCACGATGGGTGTTTACTGGGTATCACAGCGATTCCGGATGTACGTAAGTGTGCCGCAGTTTTTGTTTTTTACGGTTGCCGCCAGTCTTGTCACGTTGACCTGGTACGGCCTGGAAACCTGGAAAAACGGCACCTGGTTTATCGTGGAATTTAATAAATACCAATACCGGCTTTTCAGTACGCCGGATGCCGGGCACAAAGGTTTTCCCGGCTATCATTTTGTCGTTTTACTGATCGGCTGTTTTCCGGCCTCCATCTTTGCAATTCGCTCCTTTTTTAAACTTCCGAACGAGTCGTTCCGGTATCGCGACGACTTCCGGCGATGGATGAAATACCTGTTTTGGGTGGTGCTGATCCTGTTTACGATTGTAAAATCCAAGATTGTGCACTATTCTTCGATGTGTTATTTCCCGCTTACCTACCTCGCGGCGTTGTCGATGGATAAAATCATTTCGGGTGAAATTCGCCTGAACAGGTACCTGGGCGCCGGATTGTGGGCCCTGGCCGGTGTTTTTGCACTGGCTGTATTGGCCATGCCGTTTGTCGGTATGAACGCCGATGTACTCCGCCCTCTGTTCAAGGACCCCTTTGCGCAGGAAAGTCTGGGCGCCGATGTACACTGGACCGGCTGGGAAGTGATTCCCGGCATTTTTCTGCTGTGTGTGATGGCGGCGGCGTTTTATTTTTTCAGAAAAGGGCAGCATGGCGCAGCGGAAACACGCCATTCCCGCTGGAAGGGTTTTCAGGTATTATTCGCCGGTTCCGGCGTTTTTGTCCTGCTCACGCTGATCTTTTTTATCAAACGAATTGAAGGATACTCCCAACGGGCGGCTATCGAGTTTTTCGAAAGTAAAGTCGGCCAAAACTGCTATGTGGTGCCCCACGGATACCGGTCTTATGCCCCCTTGTTTTATACACAAAAACCGAGGGTAACCAACAAAAACAGTTACGACCGCAACTGGCTTTACACCGGCGATATCGACAAAGATGTGTTTGTGGTGACAAAGATCCAGTCTGCCCACGAACTGAAAGACATCGCGGGGATGGAAGAGATTGGCCGAAAAAACGGATTTGTGTTTTTTAAACGAACTGCTGCGAAGTAGACTCAGGCTTTCGATCCTGCGATATCAACCTCCCGGCGTTCGATGACCGGTACGTTTTTCACGACCATGTGCATCGTGCTGCGGATCCGCTCTTCAAACAAGACGATTTTTCCCTTTTTCAGGTTGTCAATACTTTCCTGGGTGTAGTGGCGAATCGTGATAAGTTCGAGGTCTTGTTCCATTTTTACTTTGAACTCGTCCGAAATCTCTTTGATAAACTGGGAAAGGCGATCCGGAACATTGGGGACACAAATGGTAAAACTGATGGCCGTATTTTGCATCATGTTGACAAAAATGCGCAGATCGGCGGCTTTTTGAAACAGGCGCGCCATGTGTTGCTCCGCAACAAAAGAATAATCCAGCGTACTGATGTGCAGCAGCGCCTGGTTTTTTTCCACCACCACAATCGGCGGGTAATTATCCTCCATATCGCTGCTGATCTCGGTGCCGGGCGCCTCCGGATCGAGAAATGACTTGACGTAAAGCGGGATGTTTTTGTTTTGAAGTGGCTTGATCGTTTTCGGGTGGATCACCTGAGCCCCGTAATACGTCATTTCAATGGCTTCCTTGTAGGAGAGCCGGTCGAGTTTGATCGTATTTTCGAACAAACGCGGGTCGGCGTTCAGTACCCCCGGCACGTCCTTCCAGATACTCATACTTTCCGCATCGAGGCAAAACGAAAAAATGGCCGCAGAATAGTCCGAACCTTCCCGGCCGAGGGTTGTGGTAAAGTTTTCGGAAGTAGAGCCGATAAACCCCTGCGTCACCACAAAATAACCTTGTTCGAGCATGGGCGGCACTATTTTTTGCGCATTGGTTTTGGTTTTTTCCCAAATCACCCATCCTTCCCGGTATGTATTGTCTGTGCACACCACGTCGCGCGCGTCGAGCCATTGCGTTTTGATGCCCGTTTTATAGAGGTACGCGGTCACAATTTTGGACGAAACCAGTTCGCCCACACAAACGATCTGATCGTACAGGTAGTCGTAGTTATCCGCCGGTTTTTCCTCGAGCATCCATTCTCCTTCTACAAAAGTGTCGTTAACCAGAGAAAATACTTCGTCATCTGCTTCAAACAGGTCGCGCATGATGGCGTAATGCCGTTCCTTGAGCGCTTCATAAAGTTCCAGTGCCTTACCGGTTTGTTTGACATAAGCGGCCACCACTTCCTCAAGCGCATTGGTTGTTTTGCCCATAGCCGAAACAACGATGACTAATTGTTCATTTTTATACCGTTGCAGGATAGATGCCACGTTTTTTACACCCGCCGCATCTTTCAGGCTGGCGCCACCGAATTTAAAAACTTTCACCTTTGTAAAATGATTGTTGCTGAAGAAATGTCTGTTATTTCCCGCAAAAGTAATACGCGGTTTTTAATCAGGACCGGAATCCGACGATCAAACCCAGGAGCAGGGCCACCGGATGGTCGGGTTTGTAATTGGAATCGAGCGCCCAGATGGTTCCGACGCCGGCTTCCAGCGTCAGGACAAACTCCTTGCTGGGCGCGTAGTGCCAGCCGCCGAGCAACTGGGGCATCACCAGAAATGGTTTTTGCTCAAAAAAATACGTGGTTCTGCCCACCATAATGCCAGGCGCGAACCAACCCGCACTGCGGTGGTAGTGGCCGGGATAGAAGCGTTTGTAATGAAACCCTGCCGCCCAGTTATAGTCTTCTTTATCGTCATTTACACCGACGGAGATGGTGGTTCGGAAAGAGGAAGGCCGCTTTTTGTTAAAAAACTCCAGGTGGCCCGTTGCATGGCCGAAATAAAAGTCGAGCGGGTTAAAACTGATGGCGAAATGCCCCATGGACTCCGGGGTATAGGATTTTGTTTCAACCTGCGCATGTGCCTTTAAAAAAGAGACAACAAGCAGCGTGGCAAAAAAGTATTTTGCAGGTGGCATTACGGGTGGTGTTTGTTTGAATGTTATACATTACCCTGAACCGGGTGTCGCGCAAAGGTAAGGACTAACGCTATAATGCCCTACAGATCAACCTTTTGTCGCCAAAGTAACGGCATAATAGGTGTACCCGTTCACGAACTGCGTGTTAAAGGAATACCGGAACATTTTACCCACCACGATCTGGCTGCCGTCGTTGTTGTTGTGTTTTCGTTGATGGTGGTTTTAATCTTTTGATATGCCGCTTCATCCAGCGTCAGAAAAGTGATGTCGTCCGCATTGGTTCTCCACATAATGATCTGTTGGTAAATGGCTTTACCCTTCAGGGTGGTTTCCCAGCATTTTTCGTAAAAGCGGGTATTGGTCGCACCGGTTCCCGATTCCCTGGTCAGGTCAAAACCAAGGTCGAGGATTTTTGATTCTTTGTCTGAAGGGGCTGTTTTTTCGATAACCTGCAGGGTATTGAGGTCAATTTCGGAACATTGGGCGTTCAGGCTGATGGAAAAAACAGGAATAAAAAAGAGGATGACGAAGGCCGTTTTCATGATTATCTTTTTACAAAATGACCGCAAAGGAACTTCATATTCAAGAAAATATTATCTTTTAAAGGTTCAGAATTATTATTTCCCGGAAATCGTATTCCGCGCATCCGCACGATTCCACGATTTCCACGACAGGCCGCTCATTTTTGAGTCAAAATGCTTTCGTTTCAGCGTAACACCGCTTTTGATCTGTTCCTCCGTCATAGCGGGATACATATTGAGCGTCGGCAGCAAGGCGATATTTTGTTCCAGCAGAAACAGGTTTTTGTCGGATACGGTATACACCAGGTAATATACGTCCACGTTGCTTTTCGGCGCGCCGGAGAGGTTGTACCGGGTGATAAAAACATCCCAGTTGATACAGGCATTAAAAACGAGCAATCCGTAAAAGGCCCAGCCGTTTTGCCGCCATAACCAGAACATGGACATTTTTCGGTCAATTTTCCGCCAGAGGGTGATCAAGCCAAAAAATACCAGCCCCAGAAAAAGCATCACACCGATGCGTTTATACGCCAATCCATGAAAATCGATATACCGCCAGTTCCGGATACCGACGGAAACGGCCAACAAGGCATTTTGTGCCAGCCAGATGGCGGCAACCGTTTTGAGCGCCGCACTTCCGGGGAAAAAATTCAGGTTTTTCCGAAACAAAAAAAACAAAACACCCATAGCCAGTAATATGGAAGCGATCAGGATGTACGTGCCCTCGTGAACATAACCCTTCAGATCGGCCTGGGCCGACTGGTCGAAACCGAACCAGACATACAGAATATCGGTCAGATTGACAATGAACAATAGCATATTGAGCATCCAAAGCAGGATCAGCGACTGCCGGAATTCCTGCCGGAGTCCCAGCATGGAAGTGGATTCGATATAGCGTTTTTTGGGTGGCCGGATGTGGGTGAGCGTGTCCGGCTGCTCCGCCTCTCTGGCCACAAGGCCCGCGTCGTTATACCAAAAAGCGGCCCCGATCAGGAAAAAGCCAAAAAGCACAAACAACAGGTGGGGGATGGAAACATCAAAGGACAAAATTTCGCCGACCTGATTCCAGAAGCGGTCGGATAAACCGGCAAATTTGTCGTTGGCGGCGTAGTACAGCAGATAAAAAACAGAAACCACCAGGAGTGGCACTACGCCCAATTTTGTATTTCGCCAGAAATTGTAGCCAAATCCCGGCTTTTTAATCCCCGTATCGGTGGTAAAAAGATGCCCCGGAGCATACCACCAGCCCCGCGCGTATTGCCATAAAGCATTTAGTATGAAGCGCATATCTTTTTCCTGCGCAAAACCTGCGGCACACATGGCTGACAGGATAAATGCAATTTTTGCCGCGATCGAATTGTGAATAACAATCATACCTGCAGTCAGCAAAGTGCCCCCGCAAGTCGCCCAAAACCGATAGTTTTTTCGGCACGCCGGGAAAAGAAACCACAAGCCGGCCAGGTAAAACATGGCGAAAAACAGGGTATTGAGCCCCATATTCTCCTGCCAGAAGCAGTAGTTAAAAAGCAAGGTGGCCAGCAGTACAAAAAAGGTCCGGATTGTTGATTGGTTCATTCTGTTCAGGCATTTGACTGGCGGTTTAAACGTGAAACACCGTCAAAACGTTGCCTGGGCCGATCCGCCGAACCGCCATTGCCGTCAGGCGCTCAGTTTTCGGGCAAGTTCCCAAACAACGATACCCGCCGCCACCGACACGTTGAGCGAGTGTTTTGTGCCGGATTGTGGAATTTCAACAGCCCCATCACAAAGCGCAAGTGCCTGTTCCTGAACCCCATCCACCTCATTGCCCAGCACGAATGCGTATTTTTCGCCGGGCGCCGGCACAAAATCCTGGAGCCATATTTTATCCGTGGTTTGTTCGACAGCGAATACCCGGAAACCGGATGCCTGAAGATGGCGGATAGCCCGGCTTGTTTCCGGTACGTACTCCCAGGGAACCGATTCGGTGCTCCCCAGCGCAGTTTTTAAGATTTCCCGGTGCGGGGGCTGTGCCGTAATACCGCACAACCATATTTTTTCAACAGAGAAAGCGTCGGCCGTGCGAAAAACGGACCCAACATTGAGACCCGATCGCACATTATCCAACACCAGCGCCACAGGCATTTTTTTCTGTTTTTGGTATTCCGCTGCTGACGGGCGGTTGAGCGCATCCATACTGAGTTTTTTCATGCCGCAAAAATGGCCTAATTTTACGGGATGGAACAGTTGCTGCACAATACAAAACTCGGCCTCAAACTGCCTACCGACCCGCGTTGGGTCAACCTGGCCGAAATTGATCTCGAAGAGATCCTGACGGATCACGCTTATTGCGAACAAAAGGCTGCCACCTCCTGTATTTCTCTTATTCAGGCTTACCCGGACCGCATTGAACTGGTGGAAGAAATCGCTCCGATCGTCACGGAAGAGTGGGGGCATTTCAGGATGGTGTTGGCAGAATTGAAAAAACGCGGACTGGAACTGGGACGCCAGCGGAAAGATGAATACGTCAACCAGTTGCTGACCTTCCAAAAAAAAGGTGTTTCGCGGGAGGAAGCGCTGCTGGAACGCCTGCTTATTTGCGCGCTGATCGAAGCGCGCAGCTGCGAACGATTCAGATTGTTATCGCTTTACTGCGCGGATGAATCGCTTCGTGGATGGTACCACAAATTTATGGTAGCGGAAGCCGGACACTACCGATTGTTTCTGGACCTGGCCGAGCAATATTTCGGAGTGGAAAAAACCAGAGCCCGCTGGAAAGAATACCTGCATTTTGAAGCCGGGGTCATGCAGCAACTGAAACCGCGTGGCGACAGAATGCATTGATTTCGAACTTTTTACGTCGATTTTCACCCTCTTTCCCAGCCTTTTACCTTGTTGATTTTGCCCTCCTCGCCGTACACTTCTTTGGACAGTTTGTTGTAAGCGGCAGCTGCTTCTTCCGGCGTATCAAACATGCCGATATGGACGGATTTGCCGTCAATGGAGATGACAGCGCGGTACCGGTTGTGTTCCTTGTAAACACCTGTAAACCCGGTTTTGCTGCTGGTGCGTCGCTGGCGGCTGGCCACAGAACGCGATCGGTACGCCAGATTATCCAACCTGCAATCCAGTTTGTCGCCGTTTTTTGCACCTACCAGACGCCGCGCACCTTTTTTTTGGTCCGCTAAAAACCGCTCTGCAATGAGTTTGTGCAAATAAATGGTTTCAGTTTTGAAATTACCGTCGGCCTTTTTCCAGGTTTTTTGGAAAACGGCACAACCGCTGGAATGTTTGCGCAGGTTATTGATAAAGTTGACCTTGGACAGGTAGGGATCGTTGTTGAACGCCTCATAAACATGGTCGTCCAGCAACACCATATCGTCCGAATTTTTTAATTTCACTTTGTAGATCACGGTAGTTGGAAATTTTGAAATACTTAAACATAATGAGTTGGATTTTTCTGAGAAGAGGCAAGAACTATTAAACCAACCGGAGTAAAATATAGCAAAAGTGAAATATATATACAGTTAGTACAGGATGAATCCATCCATTACCAAAATTACACAAAAAAAGAAGAAAAGATTAAATTCAGATATCTTCGCGACGGCTAATATAACCCACTTTTGCCGAATTTTCCAAATATTACAATAGAATCTTTTGGATTATAGCATTAAAACCACTTTATCCATTAAAGTTTAGTTTTTTTGTTAAAACCAGCAAAAATCAAACCTTACGCACCCTTATTGCACCTCATGCCAGAGGTAGCGATACAGACGCCGCTTGAACAGGTAATAGGCCTGCTCGAACGCGGTTTCGGGCCGGATATTTATCCCGCTTTTGATCTTTCACAAGGGTCGCCATCGCCCGTTGCTCTAAACAAAGACACTGCCTGGCTGAAGAAAGCCAACACCGTTGGGATCAATGTGCGAACCATTCAAAATTTCTGGAATATCATTCCTTATACATTAACATTACCCAGCGCGCAAAATGCCATTCACATCCTGCCCGTTTGGGAGCCCGGCGTTGTCGCCAGTCTTTACGGTCCGGCAACCTGGAATATTAACCCGGAATTTTTCAGCAAAGAACTTGCAGCGGCTTTCCCACATCTGAATAACGTGGAAAAGCAATTAAAGGTTGTAATCAACCTGCTCCACCTGATGGGCAAAACGGTCGGAATGGATGTTGTGCCGCATACCGACCGTTTTTCTGAAATGGCTATTGCCAATCCCCAACTGTTTGAATGGCTGCAACGCCGTGATTTGGCCATTGTACAACATGGTTCTGATTTATATTTAGAGGTAAAAGCCCTAATTTTGAGGTATCTTCTGCAACATGGAAGCGCGGTTGCAGACGTTGCTTTGCCTGAAAACATAAATGCATTATTTGAAGATATGCCCGAATCACAACGTTTGCGGGTGCTTTTTGGCGAGATTCCGGATTATTGGGGGCGTTTGTACCGGCGTAAGGCCATCATCGCGATATTGTACGAACAGGGTTTGGAAACGGTGCCCGCCACGATGGGGCCGCCTTACCGCGGAATCGAAGTGGACCCCGCTCCGGAGGCTAAAGTAACGGACGAAGAGGGGAGGGTATGGCGCGACTACCGGATCACCCGGCCGGAAAAATTTTCCAGAGTATTCGGCCCGCTTGCCCGGTACAAACTGTATGAAAGCAAGGAAGATAACAACAACTGGGAACTCGATTTTGAACGGCCGAATTATGCTACCTGGTCCTATGTCTGCGAACGTTATCGCCGGATACAGGCAGAGTTTGGATTTGATTTTATGCGCGGGGATATGTCGCACGTGCAAATGCGCCCGGAAGGTGTGCCGGCCGTTCGCGACGCCTATTACGACCTGCTGGGTGCCGTAAAACAGACTGTTTTGCGGGAAAAACCCTATTTCGGATACTTCGCTGAAAGTTTTCTCGCCCCTCCCGGAGAGATGGCTTACGGAGACGAATGCGACCACCTCGAAGCATCCTTTGCGGACAGCACTCGGGGATTTGCAATCGGAACCGGTGGGAACGGAAAAGTTTGTACACGATTTCAGTCAGTACCGCAAATGGCTGGAAACGAGCAGTTTTTCCCCTAATTTTACCATTATGACGGCAGATAAAGACGATCCACGATTCGATCGGTTTTACCTGGCGGGTAATGAAATCCGTTACTTTATCGCCCTGTTCCTGACCGATATGCCTTCTTACATGGGACTCGGCTTTGAATGCCGCGATCCACACCCGCAACCCGCGCCGAACGAATTTTACACCAAATTGTACGTTTTTCAAATGCCAGACGGAGAAAAAGGCACACGGGGCGTGTATCAATGGGGCAAAAACGAACAATTGTACGGGAAACTGGTCCGCCAGAAAATACTGGCACAGGAAATTTTTCCCGCTATCTGTGAGGCCGGGATCGACTGGGTGCTTGCCCCCGACCCGGAAGGTGTAAAAAAATTAATTGCCTGGACACAAAGCGACCGGCCGCAGTACCTGTTCGTCGCAAATCTGGACACTTCTCACAGTCACCAAACCAGCCTTGTTTTACCGGGGCAAAATATCAACTGGGAAATTTGTTTTTCAACCGAAACGGAACAAACGGACCCTGTTTCGTTGTCCGCCGGCGCCACACTCCGTCAAAAATTGTTGCCCGGGGAGGGTTTGGTATATCGTGCTTCTGAATAATGTTTGTACCCCGTCGCCAAAGTCATTCCGCCGGTTAAGAATTTAATTTGGCGTATTGGGGGTTTAATACACCCCGTTCAGAATTTTTTTCTGATTGAATACCCGGGAAAATGTAGTTTTGCGCTAAAATTTGGCAGTGGCACAAGGTTTGCAACAATAAGCGGAACGGCTTTCCGTTTTTACGCGAAATCTGACTAACCCACGTCATCAACAAAATCAATTTATTGCACATGAAAAATTGGAAGAAATTTCTTGCTTTCGCCTTTTTTGCAGCGTTGTTCCTGCTCGAAGCATGTCACCGTGGTTACGGTTGCCCGGGCACAGACCTGTAATAACCGTATTTTTCTCCGAAAATGGCGATTCACTGGATGCCGCTCGTTTCCGAAGCGGAAGTAGAACATCTCAAAAAACGCTCTGAAGAAATACCCTGCCTGATTTTCAAACACAGCACCCGCTGCAATATCAGCTCGATCGCGAAGTATCGCATAGAGAGTGACTGGATATTCGGTGCTGACGAAACAGAGACCTATTTCCTCGATTTGCTGAAGTACAGAACCACATCGGGTTTTGTTGCCGATACGTTCGGGGTGCATCACGAGTCTCCGCAATTGTTGTTGATTATCAATGGTGAATGCGTGTACGACGCCTCCCACCTCGACATTACGGTGGACGAGTTAAAAGAAGCGTTGGAGGCTATCGCCAGTAAATAAATTAAAATAATCATCCCGATCCGATTTTAAAAGGCGTGGCGTTTGCCACGCCTTTTTAGTTTTGCGACCTGTGAAAAACCTTCGACTTGTTTGGCGCCTGTTCTTTTTCCTCACGTACACGGCTATGATCGTCGCGGAAATCCGGATTCGGAAACTCCTCGGCCAGTCCGGCATGCGGGACGCCATGCACGTACGCCGTCGCTGGGCCAATAACCTGGTGTCCGGAGTAGGCATCTGCGGGCAAACGACCGGTAATCCGCCCGACTTCCCCTGCATCCTCGTCAGCAATCACCGATCGTACGTTGATCCGATTCTTATGTTGCGCGAGGTTTATGGTTACCCGGTAGCCAAAGCCGAACTGGAAAACTGGCCGATCATCGGCAAAGGCGCCAAATTGGCCGGCATTTTGTACCTGCGCCGCGAAAATTCCGGCAGCCGGGTGAACGCACTTCGCCAGATGGAAGAAAAAATCGCCGAAGGATTTTCCGTGATCATCTTTCCGGAAGGCACCACATCCGGCCTGGCAGGGACCCTGCCTTTCAAAAAAGGTGTGTTTCAACTGGCGGCCAAA
This sequence comes from Lewinellaceae bacterium, assembly GCA_016713985.1. Classification (GTDB taxonomy): domain Bacteria; phylum Bacteroidota; class Bacteroidia; order Chitinophagales; family Saprospiraceae; genus M3007. Next base: position 83,833 of record JADJOD010000019.1, read on the forward strand.
ACCGGTATTCCGGTTGTGCCTGTTGCGCTTGTTTTTAAGGATAAACAAGACTTCTGGATCGGAAAAGAGACTTTTTTAAGCCACGCAGGCCGCCGCTTTCGCGAAAAAACGATTTACATCGACGTACATTACGGCCCAACTCTGCTGGACGCCGATGCCGAAACACTGCTTTCGCAGGCAAAAAACTGGATAGAAACACAACTTTTGCTGCCATGAAAAACATCCGGGCATTTTATCGGCTCCTTTTTTTTGCATTTTTTACCTTTTATAAAAGTGCCCAGATCGTTTGTTCTAATCTGTTTCTTGGAACAGATATCCGGCGATCGATCAGGATCCGCCAGAGTTGGGCGCAAGGCCTCCTGCCGAATCTCGGCATCCGCGTTCACCTGGAGGGCAAGGCGCCGGATTTTCCCTGCCTGTTGATGGCCAACCACCGTTCTTACATCGACCCGGCCTTGCTGGCCCGCGACGTCATCGGTTATGGCGTTGCCAAAGCGGAGGTGGCGAATTGGCCGGTGATCGGGTGGGGGGCCAGGGTAGCCGGTGTTTTATTCCTGAAACGGGAAAATCTGCAAAGCAGAAAGCTTACCCTGAACGGCATTGCGGAAAAGGTACAAGAAGGTTTTCCGGTCATTATTTTTGTTGAAGGTACCACACACGGACAAAACACAACCATCGATTTTAAAAAGGGCGGTTTTAACCTGGCGGCACTCAACAATATCCCGATCGTTCCGGCAGCAATCGAGTTTGGGTCCGTCGAAGACTACTGGGTCGGCGACGACACGTTTTTGCCCCACCTCTGGCGACGTCTCGGCGAAAAAACCAAAGATGCCTATGTTCACTACGGCCCGGTGATCCGGGGAGACGATATGCAAACACTACACGATCAGACAAAAAACTGGATCGACGCGGAACTTCTGAAAATTCGCAAAGGGTTTTGAGGTCATATTTTGAAAAACACCGGTAATGTTACTACCTTTGCGGCCGGTTTTTTTGGTCCCGTAGTTCAACGGATAGAATGGAAGTTTCCGGAACTTCAGATAGTGGTTCGATCCCTGTCGGGACTACACAAATAAAAAAGCGTCATCTCGAAATATCGAGATGACGCTTTTTTATTCAACAAATTGAAAATCAGTTTACTGCCTCCTTTTTAACACCAAACTGTCCGCCGGATAATGCGCCTTCAAAGAATCCATACCGGCCTGAGCCCAGTTGATCAGCAGGTCTTTTTGCCCTTGAGACAAAATGGCATCACGATGCACCCAGGTAAAAGAAGCCAGCGGCATCTCGGACTCCCGCACCATTTCGATGACCTCTTCCAGTTTGTGGTTTTGGATAGCGATCTTGCGACTCGTAAAATTTGAAAAATTCAACTTCCGTTTTCCTTCATCAACGTGATTAGCCAGCCAGGAAGCGACCGGCTGCACATTGGCGTACCAGGGGTAACGGGTGCTATTGCTGTGACAGTCGTAACAAGCCACTTTCAGGATGGCCTCAACCGTATCGGGTACCGGGAATTTGGTGGAGATATGATTGACCTGTTCATTCGACAGGTTTTTTCAGGCCGGATAAATTGCGCCAGAATAAAAACAACCAGCAAGGTCCACAACAAAGGTTTGATGTACTTTTTCATGAGAGGGAAATGAAATTGTAAGTTAACAGGATGGATGCAAAGATGATAAAACTTCCTGATAAAGAGCGATATACCGCTCTGCCACCCGTTCGTTTGAATAATGCAATTCTACTTTTAAACGAGCCGCCTTTCTGTAGTCCGACAGCGCCGTCTCACCCATCAATACGGTTGAAATGCCGTTTGCAAGGCCTTTTGAATCTCCCTGCGCGGCGATAAAACCTTCTTTTCCATGCCCAACCATTTCGGGTATCCCGCCGGTATTAAATCCAACCACCGGTGTGCCGCAAGCCAGGGATTCCATCACGGTATTGGGCAAATTATCTTCCAGAGAAGGAATAACAAAAACATCGGCCGAGCCATAGGCACGCGCCAGCTCTGCCGGGTCCTGCACCATGCCCAAAGCATGGACAGGGTAGGGGAGCGCCTTCATGGTTTCTGGCTCTGATTTGCCCAACACCACTATTTCTATTTGAATATCAGGGCTTTGTGCGCGCAGGTGGTGTAATGCTTCCAATAAAAAATTAAAACCTTTCCGGGTTTCCTGCACGTTCATCGCTACAAAAAGCAACACAAAGGCATCAGGGGAAATGTTTTTTGAAACACGAAAAACCTCCCGTTCTTCGGCAGAACGCGGCGAAAACACGCTGGTGTCGATCGGGTTGGGAATGGCTCTTATCGGATAACCCTGCAACAATCCGCTGGAACGCGCTACCTCCGCCAGCCACTCGCTACAGGTAACAAACTGAATATCACGGGGATATAACGCCTTTTTGCGGCGCCATATCCGGTTGGAAAAATCATTCGTTGCAGGATGGCGCAGATACGGGCATTGACCGCATGCATCCTTGTATCGCTCACATCCCCGGCTGTAATGGCAGCCGCCGGTAAACGCCCACATATCGTGCAGGGTCCAGATCATCGGTTTTCCAAGTCCGGCCAGGTTTTTAATTCCCCTGAGCGACAAAAAACCCTGATTGACCCAATGCAGATGGAGCACGTCGGCTTGTTGCACCAGGGGGTGGTGTTGCAGATTTTTTCCATAATTGGCCGGTGAAAAGGAAAATCGCACCGATTTGTCCCGTTCATAGGGCAGAAAGGACAAACGTTCGGCATAAAATGGCCAGCGACTGCCCGTATCGGCGGCGCTCAGGCATTCCGCAGTTACACCCGACGTTTGCAGTGCGCGCTGAAGCCTGCGGCTGGCAATGCCTGCCCCGCCGTGCATATACGTATTGAGCAGTAAAACGTTCATAAACAGCGGCGGTGGACAAGCGTGTAGTTGTGGCAGTTTTTTTCTTTGGCCACTACCTGGAACCCGGCAGACAACAAAGATCGAAGGCAAGTCTCGATACGCCCCAGATACCCGGAATCGAGGTGATTGGCCGCAGATTCATCAAATTCAATACAAAGGATACCTACTTCGATTTGGTCGGTCAAAATGGATTCAATGGCTTGATATTCAGCGCCTTCAATATCTATTTTTAACAGATCAATCTGTTGGTGACCCATTTCCCGCATCAAACCCGACAAACGGCGCACCGGCACTTCGATGGAACGGTCGGAGTGCTGGATATTTACCAGCGAATGGGACACATGCGCTTCATTTTGGGGAGCAAAAAATCGAAGTGTGGTATCTTCATTCCAGATGCCAACCGGATGGAAATACAATCGGTCGGCCAGGGAAGGCAAATAATCGGGATAAAACCCCGTTGGACTGGTTGCACAAGGCGTTTGTCCAGCTTGCCGAAGGTTGTTGAGAAGCAATTCAAAATGAGCGATAGCGCGCGGCGTGGGGTCAAAAATATGCACGGGACAACCGTACCTGGCCGACACTTCGAGGTCGAAGGAAATGTCTTCTCCGGCGCCGACGAGGTAACACACGGAATTGCCGGTGAGCAAATTTTGGGGGATAAGCCATCCGCCGTACGGGGTGCCGAGCCGTTCTGTGGGTACCGTTGATTCAACCGGAATATCGAGTGCACGTTCTGTCCATTTCAAAAACCGGGTGCGAACGCGGCGAAAAATTGATTGCATGGAGATTTTGCCGTTATTGTGGCCCAAAAGTCATTCTTTTTCAAAACTACGCCGCAAAAATCGCCATGAGATGTCAAGTACCGGTTCTTTTTTTGGTTTTTAATCGCCCGCATCACACCCGGGCCGCTTTGGAACGTATCCGGCAGGTACAACCGTTCAAAATGTACGTGCACAGCGATGCCGCGCGCACAACCGCAGCGGGTGAAGCCGGGAAAGTGGCGGAAGTGCGTGCAATTATCGAAGAAAAAACAGACTGGCCTTGTGAAATAAAAACGCTCTACCGAACTGAAAACCAGGGGCTTAGAGCAGGAGTTTTCGGGGCGTTGAACTGGTTTTTTGAACAGGAACCGTACGGCATTGTGCTGGAAGACGATTGTATGCCTGACCCGACTTTTTTCCGTTTTTGTTCGGAACTGCTGGAGCGTCATGCCGGTGACGAACAGATCATGCACATCGGTTGTTCCAACTCTCGCAGAAGAACTTACGGCAGACAATCCTTCCGACTATGTTTTTTCCCGGTTTTCCTTCGTTTGGGGCTGGGCGGGCTGGCGCAGGGCCTGGAAAAAGATGTCGATCGACCTGGAAGGTTTACCCGAATTTGAACGATCGGGCGGGATTCGCCGTTTGATAAAAAACAAATGGGCGCAAGACTATATGCTGGATAAATTTCAAACCACCCGCCGGAAGGAAAACAACTCGTGGGCCTATGCCTGGTTTTACAGTATATTGAAAAACAATGGCTTATGCATAGTGCCCCGTATAAACCTCATCCAAAACGTCGGGGTAGGAGAGGAGGGCGCCACCAATACCACCAAACAAAATACACGCGCAAGCCGGATGGCCGGATCAATGGTTTTTCCACTCAGGCATCCTGAAAGCCGGGAACCGAACCCTGTATTGGAGCAGGCATTTTTTTATGTTTCGCAAAAAAGCCGGATTCGTTTGCTCTTGTGGACCATACTGCACAAACTCGGGTTGCGGTAAGTTCATTTCGCCCCATCAATTCCAAACGATAATCATTATGAATTATATCGTGTACGACCTCGAAGCCACGTGTTGGGAAAACCAGCCTCCCGGCTACATACAGGAAACGATTGAGATCGGCGCTTTCCGGCTCAATCACTTTGGCGAAATTCGTGGAAAATTTAACAGGTTTGTTCGCCCGGTAGTACACCCCACTTTGTCTCCGTTTTGCCGCCAACTCACCGGCATCAATCAGGAAGACGTCAACCGGGCGCTTCGTTTTCCGGATGTGATTCAGGAATTTTTGGATTGGGGACGGATCGAGGAAGAGGATTATGTGTTGTGTTCCTGGGGGAGTTTTGACCGCAAAATGTTTGCAAATGATTGTTCGTTGCACCGGCTCGATGCCGCCTGGACGGATCATCACGCCAATTTAAAAGAGCAATACCGCCTGATGAAACGATTAAGGCATGGCCTCGGACTGCGCAAGGCCGTGGAAAAGGAAGACATTTTGTTTACGGGTCAACACCACCGGGGTATATCCGACGCGGAAAATCTGGTCAAGTTGTTTTTAAAATACCTGGGGCACTGGAACCTTTGAGATACAAAATGTTTTATTTTATGTACCTGAAAATCAGTTTATTATGCCCGACTAAGACGCGTACGGCGAATCATACCCCAATATCCGCAACATCGAATCAGCGTCCTGCTCCTGAAATACTTCCCAGTCCGTAAACTCGCCGTAATAATTTTTGTCGATCAGAATATGTTTGGGGGAGGGGAGGAGGCAGTGTTTAAGTCCCCCGTAACCACTCAGGGCTTCCTGGTACGCGCCGGTATGGAAAAACCGAGAAATAAAGGTTCGTCTTTATCCTCGTCGTAAGCGGGCAGGTACACCTGGTTTATATGCGCTTCCGAGTTATAATAGTCGGCATTGTCGCAACTGATCCCGCCGATGTTCACTTTTTGGTATTCTTTGTCCCAGTGATTGATCGGAAGCAGGATAAAACGTTCCTTGATCCCCCAACTATCCGGAAGGGTGTTGATGAGTGAATTGTCGAGCATGTACCATTGCTCGGCATCGTTCTGCTGTTTTTTACCGATAACCGAAAAAATGGTGGCGCCGCTTTCTCCCACGGTGTATTTGCCAAATTCTGAATAAATATCCGGCTCCGGCACACCCTCGTCGTCGCAATACTCCTTGATCAGCCGCACGATTTCGTTGACCATATAAGGATAATCGTATTCAAAACCTAAGGAATTGCGGATCGGCATCCCGCCTCCGATATTGAGGCAGGTGAGGGTAGGGCATATCTTGCGCAACTGGCAGTAGGTTTTGATGCCTTTTTCAGTTCGGTCCAGTAATACAAGGTGTCTTTGATACCGATGTCCACAAAGAAGTGGAGCATTTTCAGGTCAAACTTCGGGTTTGTGGCAATTTTGTTCTGGTAAAAATTCAATACCTCGCTTTGGCGAATACCGAGGCGGGAAGTATAAAACTCAAAATTCGGTTCTTCTTCTGTCGCCATCCGCAAACCGATATTGCATTTTTCGTTCTTAATCAATGAATTATACATCTCCAGTTCGTATTCATTGTCACAAACCGGGATCACATTGGTAAAACCCTCATCGATCAGCCGCGCAATTTTTTGCACATATCCGCGGGGTTTGTAGCCGTTATTGATGATGATGGTGCCTTTGTTGATTTTTCCCAGTTTGTACAACCGCCAGATCAGGTCAATGTCGAATCCGGAAGAAGTTTCCAGTTGTGTGCCGTTTTCCAGCACTTCGTTCAGTACAAATGCAAAATGTGAACTTTTGGTACAGTAGCAGTAAACGTATTTGCCGTTGTATCCATATCGCTGAATGGCATCCCGGAACAATTTGCGCGCCGTTTGTATTTTTTCTCCGATTTTGGGCAAATAGGTGAGTTTGAGCGGCGACCCGTACTTTTTTATGAGTTCGTAAATACTGATCTCATTGAATAACAAGTGATTGTCTTTCAGACTAAACCCGTCCTGAGGAAAATCAAAGGTTTGATTGACGAGGTCGTAGTAGGTATTTTTCATCTGCGATCAGACTACTAAGGGATGTTTGTATCCGATTGTTAAAAGCAAGGCGCAAATGTAGGATATAACCCCAACTCTGCGGGAGAATGTTTTTGGCGTTGTGTATTCCGGGTATTTTCTTGGTTTTATTTAACATAATATAAATTATAGAAAATATAATCGACAAAAATCAACTTTTCTTTCTGAACCAGGACGTCAGGCCGGACATCATATCATCGAATGAATCGTAATCCTTGCGGAAACTGATCCCGAATCCGTACCGGGCGCGTCGTTGCCCGCCGGCTATATCGGGTTCCGTGCGCTGGTAGATTTTCAGGCGCCACTGGCGGTTTTCGGTCAACTGTACCTCAACCGTCACGTCTTCACCAAGAAAACCGTCCTGTACGGTGGCGCCGGGCCGGCCCAGCCCAAACTGTGAGCCAAACTGGATCGTCACCCGGTCGTCGGCGAAACCGCCGCTTAGCCGGACCTGCAATTCCCTTCCGATCTGGCTGATATTAGGCTGGCTCGGGTCATTCAATACGTTCTGGTATTCATTGTAGGCAATGTCAAAATCAATACTGGATACCGCCCCGCCAAACCATTCCGATGCCAGCCCGGTCAGGTAGTTGGAAAACTGGTTGCTCAACACCTGTGTGAGTGTGTTGAATGCAGAAGCCAGATAGTCGGTGTTTTGAATAAAACTGCCGCCGTTGGAAGGCAAAAATGACCCGACCACCACCAAGCCGAATACCTGCCGGTTGAGTTCGTTCTGGTCCAAACGAAGTAAACGCAACTTGTTCTCAGCCAATGACTTAAGTTGGCTGGAAATATTGGGAAAGTCCAGGTTGAAACTGATATTCGGTTTCAAAAGGTCTCCTTTCAGGTGCATGGTCACCACCACTCGTGTAGCCTTACTCGCCTCTGTGGTTACGGACGGAAGCAATTCCACTTCGTCGCGGAGGAAATTGTACAGCGAGGTATTCTCTTCATAGGTGGCGTCGAGGCTGATCTGGGCCCCGTAGGGATCGCCGTACCAGTTGATGGTGCCGCCTTCGATGACGGTAAACGGTTTGTTGACCCAATTGAGCAAGGTAAACAGGTATTCTCCCTTCCTGATCCGGTAGCCGCCATACATTTTAAAATCCCTTCCCTGTTGATGGTCAGCGTAATATCACCCTCTCCCCTACCCTTGATAATGTCCCCGGCCTTTTCGTCGAAAATCAATTGCACCTCGGCGTCTTCGGTCACGGACAAATTCATTTCCAGGTTCAAACCCTTTATTTCTTCGGCGACCAAACTTTTTGTTTTATCCGAAACGGCCAGCGTGTCGCGGGTTTTACTCCTGAATTTAATAAAATTGACCTGTGTGGCTTCGGTTGCGGAGGTTATGGGAATAAAAAGCCGGGTGTCTTTGCCCGTGGTTGCGTCTATGATAATATTGGTGCGGTTGAAGGACCCGCTGAAGTTTGCCTTGAATTTTCCGATACCCTGCCCGTAATAAAGCGAATTGTCGTCAGGTAAAGTATTGAGAATCATAAATCTGTCATTCACGGATTCGATCTCGCAATTGATACTCCAATGGTTAAAATGGTCGTGGTTCAGGCCACCTCTCACCAGCGCCATATTCTGATTTGAAGCATCCCAAATGGTATCGCCATCCATCCAGATTTTATACTCGGAGAGCGCAACTTTCTGGTTGTGCAGGTGATACATGGTTTTTAAATAATCGATCTGGAATTGTCCTTCCGGCACCACGGCAGTTCCATTGGCAATGATCCGGTCGAAGGTTCCGCTCAGGTCGACCTCGGCATTTAATTTGCCCGCCGTTTTGGAGATGCCGGGTACAAAGGTTTCCAAAACGGCCAGCGGGAATCCCCTGGCGCGAATGGCCGATTGAAATTCGCCGGGCTGCACGGTCATGGGTGGAAATTCCACTGTTTGGGCCTCTTTGCCGGAAGGCAGCCAGGCTCCTGTTATTCGCATGGTGGGTTCTTCAATGCCATTTTGTGTAACAAAACGCCATTGGATCGGCGCCTCCAGGTGGGCCATTTTTGCAAACCCGTAAAAAATACCGTAGGACTTTTCTTTCAGGAAAAGTTCCTCCACCTCAATGTTGGTTTCTATTTCACGCAGTTGGTATAACTCCTGGATACTCAAGTCAATACCTGTTATCCGACCGTGGATATTTAAGGTAGAATCATTCACAAATTCATTCAGGAAATCGAGGTCGAAGTTGGCGGAAGACAGGCGCAGCCCCTTCCGGTCCGGCGTTCCGTCCAGGTTGATGCGCAGTTTACCACTCATCATATCGAAGTTACGCGGCTCAAAGTAATCCTTCCCGAAGCGAACGTAGTTATCTTCGTCCATGTACCAGTAGGTATTAAACAAGGCAATCTCGGAGGCGTTGAATTGTATCTGCCAAAGGGAATCGACGGTAGTAAGAATGCCATTCAGGTTGACACTTTCCACAATAGAAGTGGAGTCTTTTGCTTCTATGGAAAACTGGAGGTTTTCATTGGTAAGATAGCCGGATAACCCGATCGGAGCCAGCACGTATTTATCCGAAATTTTCGTCTGCGGGATTCGGATGCTGTAATCCGAGGTGTCCGCTTCACCGTGCCAGTAAAGTCCCGCTTCATTTACTTCAATTCCGCCGTACCGCAGGTGCGGGATCAGCACCAGCAATTGCGAGTATCCCCTGTCGGCAGAAACCCATGCATTCGCTTCAATATTGCGCAAGGTATCGAGTGCCGGCAGGAACAGATTGGTCAAACCATACGAGTCCTTGATTTTCAGCCGCAGCGAATAATTATCCATCAAAATCGTCGAATCGCCGGAAGGTAATCCCAGTTGCCGGGCGAAAGCCGGATGCTGGCGACTGAGCAATTGGATGAAATTTTGAGGAATACGTGTCAAACTGAAACGGCCGGCCAGTTCGCCGTCCAGCACATCGGAGTTGATCCTGAACACACGGGTCCCGTCGGAGTTAAAATACGATATAAAACTCAGAGAGTCAATTCGATGCGTCCGTTCATGATCCTGGAGAATCATAAAGTTCCGGAGCAGAACGTTTCCCGTCAGGTCGTCCAGCGTGCGGGCACTCAGTTTCATCCGCTCGATGTTGCCGGACAAAATCCAATCCTCCTCCATGAGGTTCAGGGCGCCCATATCGAGCCGTTGCAGGTTGGCTTTAAAATCAAAAAGGGTGATGCTGTCTTTCAGATCGATATCGCCCTGAAAACCAAATTTAATATTCTCATCATCCAGCCCGAGGTTGCCGTGAAAAACATTATTTTGAAACTGCCCGTTTAAAGTGACGTTTTGATAATTATAACCCCGGAATGAAAACGTATCCACACTTCCCTGAAGGATGGTGTTCATGGTTCGCAACGAAAGCCCTTTGGAGGGTTCTTCAATTTTTACCCGGAAAGTGGTTTTCCCAAAATCGGGGTTGCCCGTCCAGGCGGCCAGATCGAAGTCTTTCATGTACAGGTTACCGGCATAGGATGCTTCGTCTTTACCTTTGGAAAGATCGAGTTCCATATCGAGCCGGCCAGCCCCGATATCCGTGATAATACTGCCGTAAAGGATATGGATATTGCCAAAAATGACGTCGTATTTGCCCTCAAAGCCGATATTTCCCAGGCGGTAAAAATAGTCGGGTGCGGAGAATCCGGGAATAATTCTGCTGATTGTTCGAAAATCGGAGTGCAATTGATCGAACGAAAAACCCAGTTTCATCAGGTCCTTGTTGCCCGCCAGTTCGTCGCCGACAAAAGCCCCCTGCATGTACGTGTTTTCGTCAATTTTTATGTCCAGGTTTCTGCCCCGGAGTTTATTCACCTTGCCGGTGATCACTCCCGATATTGCTGCAACTTCCTGCTGGTTCCGCGCGAAAAAATTGTTATTTGCCAATTCTTCGCTGAAATGATTGATATCGGCGATCCGCACTTTTGAACCTTTGGCCAGACGGATCTCCATATTTACGTTGTCGTTGAAGTGCTGGAAATCCGTATAACGCCGGTAGTGAAACGCCACCGTATCGCCGAGTGAGGAAAAGGGGGTCTCTATCCGGGCGCCGTACAAACCGGTCAGACTGTCGCACACGATGACTTTGGCTGCTTCCATGTGGGTTAACTGAAAACCGCTTCGCTCCTGAGCCGCAAGGTTTCGCAGGGCGCCCGTAAAGACAAGTTCGTCGTTAAATTTTACACTATCTGCCTGAAAATCAATGTTATATACCCGGAGATGATTGTAGTCCATTACATCCGGGAGGGACACAAAATTGGGTGACGAACCGAATTTGTCTAATTGAAAACGCCCTTCCGTGAGAGAGAACCGATTCACTATAAAACGGAGCGGCTCTTTCGGCAGGGCGATCTTCATGGAGTCAATCGCAGTAGAAATGGTTTTAGCCACGGGTTTTATCCGCTGCGGCAAGGGGTTTCCCGGGCGTTCCACTAAGGTAAAAGACAGGCCGTTAAAATCAGCGGACTGAATATCAACGATTTGGGAAGGCAAATCCAGGTTATTGACCCGGATAATGGCGGAGGGCACGTTAAATACCATTCGTTGTCCCCGCAGTTCGTCGTCCTTGACAAATTCGACATCGTGGAGCCGGAGGTTTTGTATGCGGACGGAAAACGGCGCCGGTTTTTTGGGCGGTTTATTGGGTGGCGCCGAAAAATAATCGATCAGAAACTGGAGGTTATAGTCGTACTCCCCTTTCGGACGGATTAAGTTAAATCGTGCATTGGAAAGGTTTAACTCGTTGAATTCCAGTTTGTTGTTGAGCAACGAAAAAATATTCGAGTTTAAACCGGCGGTTAACTCGCCCGCATAAAGCAGGGTGTCGCCTTTTAAATCCTGCACATATAAACCTTCCAGAACCAGGTTATCGAAAAAACTGATATCGACCCGGCGTACTTCCACCCGGGTATTCAGTTCTTCGGACAGATAGGCGGTCACTTTCCGGACCAGCCAGTTCTGCACTGCGGGCATTTGCAGCACTAAGTAAAAAATGATGAACAACAGCACAATGCCGAACACAAAATTCTCTATCCGCCGCCAGATCGCTTTGAACAGCGACCAGGCTCGAAGCGCCGCATTCGGCGGGCTTGGATTTTGTGACACGGGTTGTTCTGACATATGTTTAGAAAACACGGCAAAGAAACGCCGATTTCAACCGAAATGTGATGGCAAAAACTGATTTTCAACAATAATTAAATCGGGCCTAACTTAGCCCCGGAAATTATGGCGGAACGAATCAATACCGATGTTTTAATCATAGGAGCCGGCCCGTCCGGCGCCACAAGCTCTCTTTTTTTTGTCCCGAATGGGTATTGCACACCTGATCGTCGATGCGGCATTGTTTCCGCGGGACAAGATTTGCGGCGACGGACTGGATTTAAAGGTTATTCGGGTGCTTCGACATCTTGATCCGCTCATTGTTGAACAGGAAATTCCTAAAAATCAGCATTTTACACCTTGCTGGGGAACCCGTTTTTTTACACAAAACGGCCGGGCGACCGATTTTGTTCACGTGCCGCCCGCAGGCGCTCCCCTACCCCATCCATTATTCTGGACCGCCCGGCGGGTACATTTCGACGCGTTTCTGGTGCAAAAACTCGACCCTCGATTTGCTGATATTCGCTTGGGAACCAGGGTGGAAAAAATTGTTCGCGACGGCGCTGTGTGGCGGGTTTTTGCCCGAAAACAAGAACTCGAAATAGAAATAAACACCCCGCTGATTATCGGAGCGGACGGCGAACACTCCGTGTTATTGCGGCATCTCGGCGAACGCCCGATCAACCGCAGGCACTACGCCGGCACCCTCAGGCAGTACTGGCGGGATGTCGCCGGCCTTTCCCCCCACAACCTGATCGAGGTTTATTTTCCCCCCGGACTGCCGATGTCCTACTTTTATATTTTCCCCTTGTCGAATGGGGAAGCCAATGTGGGGTACGGTATGGTGAGCGAGGTCGCTTCCAAAGGCAAATTCAATCTGCGCGATATATTTAAACGCCTCGTAACGGAAGACCCCGTGATGGCGCCGCGTTTTGAATCCGCGACGCCGCTGGAGCAAGTTCAGGGTTGGGGCCTGCCGCTGGCTTCCCGCCGGCGAAAGGCCGGCGGCGACGGTTATTTGCTGGTGGGCGACGCGGCTTCGCTGGTATGCCCTACCAGTGGCGAAGGTATTGGCACGGGTATGATTTCCGGATTTATCGCCGCAAAATTTGCTCAAAAGGCATTGATAAACAAACGATTCGACGACGAACAATTTAAAAATTACAGTCGCGAAATTCACCGTCGCCTGAACGACGAGATCCGGCTTTACAACCTGATGATGCAGGTTTCTCCCCGACTTTATGATCTGGGTCTCAATTTGCTGGCGCCCAATCCTTTGTTTCAATGGTCGTTCAGGCGGCGGGTCGGAGGATGGCTTCGCACGGCGTATGAGACACCTATCGAGGTGAATATTTGAAACGGCACAAAAGTTCAGTTTTTAACAACAACCAACTCCTGCGATCCGGTTTCCGAAGTGATGCGCACCTGATATACACCCGCAGGAATGCGTGGAGCGGCATAAAGCCGGTGATTTCCCGCGTCAAATCTTTTATTTGCCAGATCTTCAATCATAACGCCTGCGAAGTTGAATAGTTGAATTTTTAATTCTTCACTTCGCGCCAGGTCAAAAGTAAGGCACAATTGCCCGTGGAATGGGTTGGGAAATGCTTTCAAGGTGATTACTGGTGCAGTTTCCCTTATTCCTGTAGTTTTCTCCCATTCGAGTATTTTTACACCCGACCAAATGCCGAAAATCGGGAACAAGGGATTTATGTAAGCCAGATAAATTCTTTCGCCCATCTGGGTTGCGCCCCAGGTGAGATAGTTATCGGAAGGAGTTCCATGTGTTCCGATCTGCCGGGGCGCAGCAGGATCTGACACATCTGTTATATTCAGTTCGCTCCTGCCGGTGGAAAGAAACACGAGGTGATGAGCGGGGTCAAAATCCAGCTGGTTCGCGTGACCCGGGCTGTTCACCCAGGCGTTGGCCGGGGATTGGCAATCCCAGGGGTTCCACCAGGAGATGCCTGATATATCTTCCGGGTCTGAAATATGGAGGATTTCTAATCCGCAATAATCCGCCGCCACGTATGCCGTATCGTTGTTGAGGACAATATTATTGTAAGCCTGTTGCTTTCCAAGCGCAAGGGGGTTGATGTAGCGGCCTTTTTCAACCGGTTGTTCGATGTCGGAAATATCAATTACCCGCAAGCCGCCTGCATCGTAACATAAAAATACTTCGTCATCGCGGACGGCCATTCCGCGGGCATTGGGCATTTGAATGGCGGTGGGGTTTTGAACCGGAAAATGAATATCCGGAATGTATTGCGATACAAAAGTGATGCTGTCTTTTTGTGCTGCATTGAGGATAAGAAGCCCCTGTGTCATGGCGCCCAAAAAAGCATAATCACCGGATACTGTGACGAATGCACATCCTTTACCGGGTACATCCCAGGACCATACGTCCGTCGCAAAGGCGTTTTCCGGGTCGTGAATGTCAATAATCGCCATTCCGGGTTTGTTGTCGCCATTAAAAAAATTGCCCAGCGCGAGGTACAAATAGTCCCCGACTTGACACGCATTCATGACCTCATGCCCTTCCAGGTTAGTCACCGGAATTACTTTTTTAAAAACAGGCGGCTGATCTCGTCTATGCCGTAGATGCGCAACCCTCCTTCTTTTGCCGCTACATAACAATACGGGCGTCCGAGTTGATCCTGCAATACTTTTTGAGGCAACCCCAGCCCGGCAAAATTGATTTCACTTTTTACACTCAGAACAACCGTATCAAGGCCCTGTCCCGACACGACAGAAGCAGCAATCAGGATAATTGCCGTTAATTGGATACAGAGACGTATTGCTTTCATAAACAGTGATTTATATTAGCGCTTTATGAATGCCAAAACCGGGAAAATACTGCCCGGAATCTATACCTGCTGCCCGGCCAGTAAATACAAAACAGCCATTCGGATCGCAACGCCGTTTTCTACCTGCTGCAAAATGATGCTGTGCGGACTGTCAGCCACGTCAGAGGTGATCTCGACGCCGCGGTTGATCGGCCCCGGGTGCATGATCACGATCTCCTTGTCGAGTTCGTCGAGCATTTGGCGGTTGATGCCAAAATACTGGTGGTATTCGCGCAGACTTGGGAAATACTTGATGTCCTGTCGTTCCAGTTGGATACGCAGGACGTTGGCGACATCGCACCAGCGCAAGGTATCGCGTACATCGTGCGAGACTTCCACGCCGAGTTGGGCGTAGTATTTTGGAATAAGTGTCGGCGGGCCACAAACCCGCACTTTGGCGCCCAATTTCAGCAGACAAAAAACATTGCTCAGGGCTACCCTGCTGTGCAGGATATCGCCGATGATTGCCACTTTTTTGCCCGCTACACCGCCCAATTTCTCCCGGATGGAAAAGGCATCGAGCAAGGCCTGGGTCGGATGTTCGTGGGTGCCGTCGCCGGCATTCACGATGTTGGCGGGAATACGGGTAGAGAGATACACACATGCGCCGGGTGCGGGATGTCGCATCACCACCATATCCACCTTCATCGAAAGAATATTGTTCACCGTATCGAGCAGGGTTTCCCCTTTGCTGACGCTGGAAGAAGAGGCGGCGAAATTAACGATGTCGGCGCTGAGACGGCGTTCGGCCAGTTCGAACGAAACGCGGGTGCGTGTACTGCTTTCAAAAAACAGGTTGGCCACCGTGATGTCGCGCAAAGACGGCACTTTTTTGATGGGGCGGTTGATGACTTCCTTAAAATTGTCGGCGGTTTCGAAGATGAGTTGAATATCGTCTTCCGTGATGTTTTTGATGCCGATCAGGTGGCGTGTGGAAAGCCGGGTCATGTCGCTGTGTATAGAATTGAGAGGGTTTTTGGAGTTTTAACTGGTTTATACCGGTTTTTTTTCGTATAGTAAAATTTCATCGTCGCCGTGTAATTCCTGCCAGCGCACCTTGATATACGCCTCATCCAGCGCGTCCACGCTGATGCCGACGTAGTCGGGCTGGATGGGCAACTGGCGGTTGAAACGGCGATCTACCAGTACAAGCAGTTCGATCATGTCCGGGCGGCCGTAGTGCTGCAAAGCGGCCAGTGCGGCGGAGATTGTTCGGCCGGTGTACAACACATCGTCGATCAGCAACACCCTTTTGCCGGCGACCAAAAAATCGATCTCGTTCGGATGCGGCGCAAGTGGTCCGTCGGGCATCCGGAAATCGTCGCGGTAAAAAGTAATGTCGAGTTTGCCGTATTTGATCGACGAATTGCCGGTGAGTTCTTTCAGGCGCTGATAAATTCGGTTCGACAATTGTGTGCCACGCGGCTGAATGCCAATGATACACGCATTGGAAAAATCGCCCCAGTCTTCCAGCAACTGGTGGCAAAGCCGTTCTAAAGTGAGCGCGAAACGTTCGCGGTTGAGGAGCGTTTTCCCGATTTGCATATTCGGGGCGAAGATAAAGTCTCCGGCGGCATTTAACAAACCTTTAAAGACAAGGCGATTAAACCCGGCTGCAGGGAACGGGTCTATGTTTGTGATTTACGACCGGTCGCTTTCCCCGAAACCGATTTCAATATTCACAAACACTAAATTACATTTCAACCGACATGAAAAAGTCCATTTTGTTTCTGATTGCGCTGTTTGCGGTTACTTCCATATTCAACGCCTGTAAAAAATCCGACGACACCAAGGCCAACGACGCCGATATCGCCACGTCTGAAGACCTCGCCACAAACGAAGATTTTTCCGAAGAAATTGACTTCGCCGCAGATGTAGCCATCGAAGAGCGCGGAGGTGGCAACCCCTGCCCGGTGGTGACCCTCGCCCAACCCTGGGGTACCTGGCCCAATACGATTACGATTGATTACGGTACCGACGGCTGCGCCGGCCCGAACGGCGATCACCTGTTGAAAGGTAAAATTATCATCCAGCAAAGCGCCGAAATGTTTACGGCGGGCGCCGTGCGCAGCAAAACGTTCGACAATTTTTTTGTAGACGACGTACAGGTGCAGGGCGCCAAATCGTGGACCAATAATGGCCAGGACGCTTCCGGAAACTGGTCGTACACCAAAATTGCAACGGATATGAAACTTTTGTATCCGGACGGCACATCCACGACCTGGAACCACACACATACCAGCACGCTGATACAAGGCGGGGCTACTCCAACTCACTGGGATAACGTCTGGAGCACAACCGGTAATACCACCGGCGTGAACCGCAACGGTGTTGCCGTTTCGTCCACGATCCTCGAACCGCTGATCAAAAAAGCGACCTGCCGCTGGATTTCTGAAGGTCTGGTGGAATTCACCCGCGGCGATAAAACCGCGACACTCGACTTCGGCAACGGCACCTGCGACCGTTTCGGTACGCTGACTACCGCCAACGGCGACGTGTTTACTATTCTTTTGCGCAGGTAAGACGAAATGACGGGTTTTGTTTTAATGGAATTGCGTTCCAACGCACCAAAACCCCGGCCAAACGTGTCATGCTGAGCGAAGTGAAGCAACTGAATAACAGGTATTTACGCCGGTTCCTTCGCTACGCTCAGGATGACACGTTGGCTTATTCACAACCAGCCGCGTTACACTCCTTTCATGCTCAGCGCCACACGTTTGCGGGAATAATCGATTTCCAGTACCCGCACCATCACCTGCTGGCCGAGGGTCACCACTTCCATCGGGTTACGCACAAACTTGTCGGCCATTTGGGAGACGTGCACCAATCCGCTGTCTTTCACGCCGATATCCACAAAAGCGCCGAAGTTGGTAATATTGGTCACGATACCCGGCAACACCATGCCCGGTTGCAGGTCATCGAGGCTGTGCACGTTGGCGAATTCAAACGATTTTGCGGAGCCGCGCGGATCAAGCCCCGGTTTTTCCAGTTCTTTCAGGATGTCCTGCAAGGTTGGCAGGCCCACGTCGCCCCGGACGTATTTTTTGAGGTCGATTTTGTCGCGCAGTTGTTTGTCGCGGACGAGATCGGCCACTTTGCACCCGAGGTCGGCCGCCATTTCTTCCACGAGGGCGTAACGTTCGGGGTGAACGGCCGTGTTGTCGAGCGGGTTATTTGCTTCGCGGATGCGCAAAAAACCCGCACATTGTTCAAAAGCCTTGTCGCCGAGCCGCGGGACTTTTTTCAGGTCCGTTCGTTTTTTAAATGGGCCGTTTTCGGCGCGGTGGATCACGATGTTTTGGGCCAGCACGGGTCCGAGTCCGGAGACGTAGGTAAGCAAATGTTTGCTGGCCGTGTTGAGGTTGATGCCGACGGCGTTTACACAACTTTCCACCGTTCGGTCCAGACTGTCGCGGAGCAGGTTCTGATTGACATCGTGCTGGTACTGCCCCACCCCGATACTTTTCGGGTCGATTTTGACTAATTCGGCCAGGGGATCCATCAGCCGGCGACCGATGCTGACCGCGCCGCGTACGGTGATGTCCTGGGTGGGAAATTCTTCCCGGGCTACTTCCGAAGCGCTGTAGATTGAAGCGCCGGCTTCGTTGACCTGAAATATTTCAACCGGTCGTTCGAATTTTATTTTTTGCAAAAAATCCATTGTTTCCCGCCCGGCAGTGCCGTTGCCGACGGAAATGGCTTCGATGCCGTATTTTTCAACGAGGTGTTCTATTTCCGACTGGCTTTCAAATACCTTTCGCTGCGGTTCGTGCGGATAAATGGCCGTATTGTACAACAAATCGCCGCTGGCATCGAGGCAAATTACCTTGCAACCCGTGCGAAAACCCGGATCGATACCCATGATACGTTTTTCACCAAGCGGTGCGGACAACAGTAATTGCCGCAGATTTTCCGCGAACACCCGAATGGCTTCCAGGTCGGCTTTTTCCTTGCTGCTGTTCCGGAATTCCGTCTCGATGGACGGTTGCAAGAGTCGTTTGTAACTGTCTTTCACGGCGATACGTACCTGGACAGCCGATTCACCGTGACCCAAAACGTACATATCCTCCATGTCCTGAACGGCGCGTTCCTCGTCCGGCGCCACCGCGACACGCAGGAAACCTTCGTCTTCTCCCCGGCGCATGGCCAGCAGGCGATGTGAAGGGCAATTTTTGAGCGGCTCGCTCCATTCAAAATAGTCGAGGTATTTTTTGCCCGCTTCTTCTTTGCCTTTTACGAGCCGCGAAGCGATGACGGCGCCTTTGTCGAAGTGACGCCGCACCTTGTCACGCGCTTTTTTGTCTTCACTCACCCACTCCGCAATGATGTCGCGCGCGCCCTGCAAGGCATCTTCCACGGTGGGAACATCGTCCGTAATGTATTGTTTTGCAAGGGTTTCCACTTCCCGGTCCTTTTGTGCAAAGATACGTTTTGCCAGAGGTTCCAGCCCTTTTTCGATAGCCATGGAAGCCCGTGTTTTTCTCTTGGGGCGGTAGGGCAGATACAGGTCTTCAAGTTCGGTCATGGTACCGGCCGCGTCGATGGCGGCGCGGAGTTCGGGAGTTAGTTTTCCCTGTTCTTCAATGCTGATCAGGATCACTTCCCGGCGTTTGTCGAGTTCCTGCATTTTTCGCCAGGCGTCGTAGATGTCGGCGATTTGTACCTCGTCCAAAGAACCGGTGGCTTCTTTCCGGTAGCGGGCGATAAAGGGGATCGTGGCGCCGGATTCGAGCAATTCTACGGTAGCCTCTACCCGGCGAAAGGGAATATTCAGGTTTTGGGCGATTCTTGGTGCGTAACTCATGTACGATGTGGATTTAAAACATTCAAGTTTGGGCGGGGCAAAGTTGGTGTTTTTCGCGTGAGATAAATACCAAAGAGATGATCTTTACACCCGGAATATGATGTTTGCAAAAAGCAAATAAATCACTTTCCTTTGGGCATGATAATCGTCTTAATTCAAAACAATGAGAAACACAACCATTTCACTTTCAACTTTTTGTGCAATAATCTCCATTCTTGTTACTTCCTGTAAAACCCAACCCGATGCCTGGGCAGACTTCACCCGTTGCGCCGAAAATACTTGCGTAAAAGAAGCGCTGGCTGTGCAGGCCGCCTTTTTGAAGGATCCGAAATCCATGCTCGCCCAATTCAGCGCCGCCTACCGGAAAGGAGACGATCACGTCATCGGCTGGCTTTATCTCCTGCGCGACAGCGTACTGACCAATCCGGCTTATGCTTCCGTGGAGGAGCGAAAAAAGATGCAAAGCGCCATCATCGCCGCTGCCGGACCCTTCATAGGCGATCGGGAACTCGGCGAAATGGCCAAATCGGTGCTCAACGAAATCGCAACCCTCACGATCACCGCCGCCCGGGAAGCAGTGCCCGACAATGACCCGGAAGCAATAAAACTGGTTGGCACGTGGGTATCAACGGATGATACAAGGTCTGTGATCAGTCTGGAAAACGGCATATTTACGGAAACCTATGGCGGCGAACAAATGAGCCGCTTCCCCTACCGGTATTTTGCCCAGTGCCCGCAAGATTGCAATCCCGTGGCGGAAACACCTTGCATCAAAGTAATAGGACAAGACGACGTGTGTTATGTTGTGGTCAAATCGGACGAATCAACGCTGGAGCTCTCCCCTATCGGTGGAACGGGAAATACGCTGGTATACAGGAGGAAATAAATTTTGGTCAAAGGCAAAAAAAATGAAGGAATTCCTGAACAACAAGAGCGTCAAACCCAAAGAAAAAGCGGCTACTCTGAGTGCCTGGCTGCTGGAAAACAAGATTAATCCCAACGACCTGATTGCATTTGCAGGAACCGCAAATGAAACCTTAAAGGCGACTTGCATTGAAGCCCTGGAATTTGCTACAAAGCAGAACCCGGCTATTGCAAACGATAAGTGCTTTCAGTTCGTGGCAAATTGCCTCAGCGATAAGGCGCCGCGGATAAAATGGGAATCGGCAAAAGTGGTTGGCAACATAAGGATTACTTGTGATGATGGCACGGTTATTCCGGGGAAGAGAATCGGGTTTGCCGCCAACTGTTGTGACCAATAAAAACGCAAGGCGGATGGGAAAACAGTCTGTTTAAAATACCTTTGCAACTGTTTTTTTCAACACCTAAAATTGACACAAATCTATGCCGGGAGTAGCCCTTTGTCCCAATTGCCAATCCGATCTCACCTATTTGAATGAAAATTTGATGACGTGTTCCCAGTGTTTTTATGAATGGGATCCCGCAGCGATGCCGGAAACGGAAGCAGATACGGTCCTGAAAGTCCTGGATTCCAACGGCAACGAATTGCAAAACGGCGATTCGGTCATCGTTATCAAAGACCTGCCCGTAAAAGGGATGCCCAGGCCCGTCAAGGCAGGCACCAAGGTCAAAAACATCCGCCTGACCGACGGCGATCACAACATTGACTGCAAAATCGAGGGTTTTGGATCGATGGGGTTAAAATCGGAGTTTGTTCGGAAGGCCTGAAGCCCTTAAAAACAAAGGACCCGCGCATCCGCAACCGATATAACGCCTTGAAACCGGTTCACACGGCTCCGTGTTCATGTTTTCGTGCTTTTTGTCGAAGGTTTCCACGTTTTTGCGCAGGGTACCATGCAGTCGGTTGCACGCGCCAACAAGTGTGTGAAGGGTTGGCGCCGGTTGGTGCAGGAAACCCGGGTTTTTGCACAGGGTTTGCACGTGTTGGTACAAGGCGCAAAAACTACGTCGCGCGCGACAACGGCCAGTGTACACCTTACCCTTGTCTTTGTTCTTTTTACACTTCCGTCGAGATGCTGAACCAATTGCCGCTTCGAGGCATCCATTGCTGCGAAAGCAGGAACAACTTCCCCTGAACACTTTGCCTTCCGGGATTTCCTTTGATGGACTTTGCCGTTTTTTGCAAAACCAACTCAAGTACTCGAGTTAACTATATTTGTTGCCGGTTTTGAAAGGGTACAAATTGTTAAATGCAACTGTTATCATGAAAAAACAACAGCAAACGGATACCCTCATTGTCGGCGCAGGCCCTGCGGGTCTGGCAATGGCCGGAAGGCTTCAGCAACTGGGCATCCCATTTCTGCTGCTGGAAAAGGACGACCGGGTGGCGGCGTCGTGGCACCGGCACTACGAACGTTTGAACCTGCATACCGTAAAGGAACATTCCGACCTGCCGTTCGTTGAAATGCCGGCACACTATCCCGTCTATGTTTCCCGGCTGGATATGATCGCTTATTGGGAGGATTATGCCAAAAAAATGAACATATCGCCACTTTTCGGGCAAGAGGTAGTCCGGATCAAACGGATCGGCGAAGTATGGGAAACGTTGACGGGCACCCACATTTTTCAATCCACGCGGGTTGTGGTGGCAACCGGCTACAACCGGGCGCCCGTGGAGCCTGTGTGGGAAGGGCAGGAACAATTCCGGGGCGAGGTGTTGCACAGCAGGGATTACCGGAGCGCAGCGCCTTTTTCGGGTAAAAAGGTGCTGATCGTGGGTATCGGCAATACGGGTGCGGAGTTGGCGCTGGATCTGTACGAAAACGGAGCGCATCCGTCCATTTCGGTCCGCAGTCCGGTCAATTTCATCCGCCGGGACGTCGGCGGCAGACCGGCGCAAAGAACAGCCATTCTGCTGGGCAAATTGCCCGATTGGGCCTACGACTTTATTGCCCGGCAAGTACAACGTCTGACAATTGGCGATCTGAGCGCGTATGGGCTACAAACACCTTCCTTCTCCCCTTCCAAAGGTTTGCGGGAATTGGGCAAGGTGCCCGTAATCGACATCGGCACACTCGACCTGATCCGGCAGGACAAAGTAAATATACTGCCTGATATTCAACATTTTAACACAGACTCCGTGACGTTTAAAACCGGGCAAACGGAAGCATTCGACGTCGTGATTGCCTGTACCGGCTACCACGCGCGGGTGGAGGATTTTGTCGAAAACGCACAAATTTTGCTCAATGAAAGGGGCTATCCCCGGCATTTGTGGTTCGACGACGAAGTCTTCCGGGGATTGTATTTCTGCGGATTTTCAGTCCCGCTGAGCGGTATTTTGCGCAATATCAAACTGGATTCGGGGTTGATCGCGGAGCATATACGGAAGCGTGTTTAACGTTGACAGGGGCTTTTTTTTCAGACAGGATTTACAGGATTAACAGGTTAAAGCCGGCTTCGCCGGCGTAACATAAAAACCTGTAAAACCTGTAAATCCTGTCTAAAAAGAAAACCATACGCAACAGAAAATGTAAACGTTTGGCACTTTTACGGATTGGCCGGAATGCCGGGATAAGGAACTTGAAAAAGCCCGTAGTTTTACACACTTTTTCCAAAACGGTATTGCCTTGTTCACTACCGTAAACCTTATCAACTTCATTTAATAACTATGGTCAGACCTTACTGTTTTGCACGCGCTGCATTCCTGTTTGCGCTGTTTGTGCTGTCGTTGCCTGCCGGCGCACAACAATTTCAACCCGAAATAACAGCATACCTCCGGGAGGTAAAATCCAAATGGAGCCTGACGGAGGAAGACATTTCCAACTGGACCGTTTCGGATCAGTACACCAACCGGCAAACGGGTATTACCTACACTTATTTGCACCAGCAAATCTCCGGCATCCGGATTTACAATGCGGTGAGCCCCATGGCGATTCGCAACGGATCGGTATTGTATTTTCCAATCGTTTTTATCCCGATGCGGCGCGTTATGCCAACAGCGCCACGCCGGCGTTGTCGCCGGAAGCGGCCATACAATCCGCCGCCGGACAACTGGGTGTTGCACTTGCCGAAACACCGCGCCTGTTATCGAAAGAAGAAAACCGCCATCGGTTTACTTTTAACGATTGTGGCATTTCGGATCATCCCGTTCAGGTGGAACTCCTGTTTGTGCAGGACGAAAACACTTTTCGTTTAACCTGGAACGTCAATATTGCACTGCGCAAAAGCGCCGACTGGTGGAATGTGCGGATCGATGCGCAGACCGGCGAATTTCTGGAAAAAAACAACTGGACCGTCAGTTGTGATCCGGGCTCCGGTTATTCCGGATATGGGTTGCAGACCACCCCGGATCATACAAACGAAACGAAACCGGCGAACATGGCCGGGGAGCAGTACAACGTATTTGCCCTGCCTGCGGAAGCGCCCAATTTTGGCCAGCGGAGTCTGGTGACGGACCCCCATTCGGCCATTGCATCGCCGTTTGGCTGGCATGATACCGACGGTGCGGACGGTGCGGAATACACCTTTACCCGGGGCAATAACGTATATGCCTATGAAGACCGAAACGACGCCGATCAGCCGGGATATTCGCCGGATGGCGGCACAGCGTTGCAATTTGATTTCCCGCTCGACCTCACCCAGCCTCCCGTAATAAGTGAGGACGCCATCATTACCAACTTGTTCTACGTGAATAACATGGTGCATGATATTCTGTATGTGCACGGGTTTGATGAAGAATCCGGTAACTTCCAGGAAAACAACTACGGCAACGGCGGCGAAGAAGTAGATCCGGTGATGGCGGAAGCCCAGGATGGCGGCGGTAACAGCAACGCCAATTTTTCAACGCCGGACGACGGCTTCAGCGGCACCATGCAAATGTATCTCTGGCCAAGCGGTACACCTGCCATATTAACGGTGCATGACCCGGCCGATATTGCGGGTAATTACAACGGTATGGGATCCACTTTGGCCCGGTTTTGCTGACGCCGATTACCTCCGAATTGGTTTTAGTCGACGACGGAACCGGGACGACCACCGATGCCTGCGATCCGATCCAGAATGCCGCCGAGATCAATGGCAAAATCGTTGTGATCGACCGCGGCACCTGCACCTTTGTGAGCAAGGTAAATGCTGCCGAAGACGCGGGCGCTATCGCCGTGATTGTTTGCAACAACAATGGCAGCGCTCCTTTTGCCATGACAGGCAACGGGAATATCGGTATTCCTTCCATCATGATCTCGCAGGCAGACGGCGTTATCCTCAAAGCCAAATTGAGCGCCGGCGAACCGGTGAACGTCACGATGGCCTCGGTTGGCGTGCCCAACCCTACCCGCGACGGCTCGCTCGACAACGGCATCGTGGCCCATGAATACGGCCACGGTTTGTCCAATCGCCTGACCGGCGGCCCTTCCAATTCCAATTGCCTCAACAATGCTGAACAAGGGGGCGAAGGCTGGAGCGACTGGTTGGCGCTTCTCCTTACCATCGAACCGGGTGATGCCGGCGCCGATGCCCGCCCGATTGGTACCTACGCCCTGGCGGATACCAGCAACTCCGGCATTCGCCGCTTCCCCTACTCCACCGATATGACCATCAACCCGCAAACTTATGGCGACCTCGCCGGCAACGACGAAGTACACGCCATCGGAGAAATCTGGAGTCAGGTTTTGTGGGATATGACCTGGGCGCTGATCGACCTGGAAGGTTTTGATCCCGACTGGTACAACGGAGCCGGTGGAAATAACTCGGCGTTAAAACTGGTGATCGAAGCGATGAAACTTCAGCCCTGCGGCCCGGGTTACCTCGATGCACGCGACGCTATTCTTGCGGCCGACGAATTGTTGTACAACAACAAACACCGCTGTCTGATCTGGGAAGCCTTCGCCCGCAGGGGAATGGGCGCGAATGCGGTTCAGGGAAGTGCAAACGTCGTCGGAGATGAAGTGGAAGGTTTTTCGTTGCCGACTTTTTGCCAGGTTGCCATACAACCTCCGGTAGCCAATTTTATCGTGGACGTTGAAACCAACTGTTTTGGCGTATTCCGGTTCACAGACCAATCGACGGATATTCCCCAGGAATGGTTGTGGGATTTTGGCGACGGCAGCACCAGCACCAGCATCAATCCTTCCCACACGTACTCGGTTCCCGGCGTTTATGTTGTACACCTTACCGTGAGCAATACCCTGGGCTCGGATGAATATTCCTTCGAAGTAAACTATGAAACGTTGCCCACACCCGTTGTCACCGGCCTTACCGATATATGTGTGGGTGATTCCACAGTCCTCAACGTCGATGCCGCTTCAGGTAGTATCGTTGAATGGAGCGCTGACGGCAACGTGATTTTTACCGGAACAAGGTTCAATTCACCCGTGCTTTCCAATGCGGCAACCTACAACGTACAACAGATTGAAGACAAACCCGTCGGGCATGTCGGTCCGCTTGATAATACGATCGGAAACGGCAATAACCACAATAGTAACTTTGAAGGCCGGGTGCTGTTTGAAGCATTTGTGCCGTTTAAATTATTGTCGGTCCTGGTATTTGCCGTAGGCGATGGCGACCGGACGGTTCGCCTGTACGATGAATCGGGCAGTGTGTTACAGGAAGTTGTGGCGTTTGTGCCGAACGGTTCGAGCCGGATCGACCTGAACATGGATATTCCCGCCGCCGGCAAATACAGCCTCGGTAATGAGGCCGAAAACCTGTACCGCAATACCAGCGGGGTCAACTATCCGTATACGCTGAATAACGTGGTGCAGATATACAATTCCAATGCGCCCAACAATTCGGAAAACCGGTACTACTATTTTTACGATTGGGAAGTGCAGGAAATCGGATGCAAAAGCGCTCCCGCAACGGTTACGGTGAACGTCTTTTCGGAAGTGTTTGTCAATTTTAACGCGTCACCCAACAACCTGGAAGTGGCCTTTACGGATATTTCCACCGGCAACCCCACCTCGTGGTCCTGGGACTTTGGCGACGGTACGCCAGCGGTTACCGGGCAAAACCCCGTGCATACCTATGATTCCGCAGGGACGTATACGGTTACACTTACGGCGGCCAATATTTGCAACGGCGGCACCTACGAGCAATTGGTAACGGTAAAAAGTGCCAGCAGCGGCACCCATCTTCCGGGTGAAAAATTTGGCCTGAAGGTATTCCCGAATCCTGCAACCGACCTCGTTCAGGTTGAAATATACCGCAGCGCCGGCGATCCGGTTACCCTTTACCTGACGGATGCAATCGGGCGTTCTGTTCTGACCGACAGCCCGGAACAAACCACAAACGGGTTTGCGCTGCGGACTGCCGCACTGGCGCCGGGTGTTTATTATCTGCGGGTCAGTGCCGAAGAAGGCGCCGCAGTGCGGAAACTGACGATTATCAGGTAGGTTATTTCACGCAGCGGAGTAAAGGTTCTGCAAAAATGCAAGGTGTTGAATATTAATATTTTGTGCTTTTGCGAAACTTTACGCCGCTGCGTGAAACTTTTTATGGACATGCGCTTATTTTCGCGGCAAAAAATGAATCGTTTTTCATTGCTCTGCGCTTTCGGATTGATTCTTCTTTGTCCGGTTGGAGTACCCGCACAATCTGCTCCGGATACGGTGCGCATCGGCGTTTTTGTCAACGATATTTATGACATCAACCTGAATGAGAACAGTTTTTCCATTCAATGCTGGGTTTGGTTCAACTATACCAATCCCGAATTGAACCCGCTGGAAAGCCTGGAAATACCCAATGCCAAGGAGGTGGGTTACAGCCTCGATTTCCGGGAAGAAAAAAACGGCGTCCAGTGGGCGGGCAAAAAAATCCATGCGGTGGTGAAAAAGAACTGGGATATCCGGCGATTCCCGTTCGACGAGCAGTACATGACCCTCGAATTTGAAGACAGCGACAAGGATATCGCTACCTTGGTGTACCTGGCCGATACGGCCAATACAAAACCGGACGCCAGCCTCGCATTAACCAACTGGAAGATTCAACGTTTCGGGATAACAACCGAAACAAAAAAATACAACTCGACTTACGGCGACCCCGGCTTGTCGGAAGGCAGCGAATACCCGCACGCTTCTTTGACCGTACATATCAAACGGGAAAGTTGGGGTTTGTTCTTTTCTTTGTTTACCGGCCTTTATGTCGCGTTTTTTATTTCCTCGCTCGTGTTTTTTATCGATCCGGTCGACGTCGATCCCCGGTTCGGCTTGTCCGTAGGCGGTCTGTTTGCAGCCGTGGGCAACAAGTATATCGTCGACTCTATATTGCCGCAGTCCACTACGTTCACTTTGGTGGACAAACTGCACATACTGACCTATATTTTTCTGCTGTTGTGTATCGTTTTGTCGGTTATTTCGCTGCGGATATGGAAAAACGGAAAAGTGCCGGTATCGAAAAAATTTGACCGGCGGGCTTATTTTATTATTGTTTCCCTGTACATGTTGATCAATATCGGGTTGATCTATCAATCGAGTCGCGGCTAAATCAGCGCCGGATATTTTAATGCCTCTCTAAGTCATTTTGGATTTGGAAGCAGGTACCTTTGGTCGTTTATCATTCATCTTTTAAGCAAACAGGTTTTTGCTTTCGTTCAAAGTCGATTTATATGCGCTGCTCGCTTTTATCGCAACTACTGTGTTCCCTGTTTCTTTTTTGTTCGATTCCTGCGTTGAATGCCCAGCATTCCGTAGCCCGCCAGTGGAACGAAGCTTTGCTTCAGACGATTCGGGAAGATTTTGCCCGGCCGCCCGTACAGGCGCGCAACCTTTTTCACACCTCCATTGCCTTGTACGATGCCTGGGCAGCCTACGATACCCTCGCAGAAACCTATCTGCTGGGCAAATCCGCCGGCCGGCTTACCTGTCCGTGCAAAGGGGTGCCCAAACCCAAAGACATCGAAGCCGCCCGCAGGGAAGCCATGAGTTTTGCCGCGTTCCGGGTGCTGACCGCCCGTTTTTCCAACTCGCCCAAAGCCGGAGAAGCCGTGTTTCGCTACCGGGCATTGATGAAAAAACTGGGTTATGACTTCAGCAATTTTTCCATCGATTATACCTCCGGTTCGCCGGCTGCTCTCGGCAATTATATCGGCCAGTGTGTGGCGCAACTCGGGCTCACGGACGGCTCTAACGAACAAAACAACTACCGCATACAGTATTACAAACCGGTGAACCCGCCACTGGAAATTGTGCTCTCCGGCGACTCCGCGCTGCTCGACCCCAATCGCTGGCAACCCCTGAAATTGCCACGCGCCATCGACCAAACCGGTCACCTGATGCCTTCCGTACAGGCATTTCAAAGCCCGGAATGGGGATTGGTCCATCCTTTTGCCCTGATTAAAAATGATTTGCGGGTTTACCGGCGCGACAAACACGATTACTGGGTTTACCACGATCCGGGCCCCTGCCCCACGCTCGATACCATTGCCGGCGGTGGAACATCGGATGAATATAAATGGAATTTTTCGATCGTTACGGCCTGGTCGGCGCACCTCGATGCAACAGACGGTGTCATGTGGGACATTTCGCCGCGCAGCATCGGCAACGTGCAGGCCTACCCGAAAACCCTGGCGGATTTACACGACTTTTACAACTTCCGGACCGGACGCGATCCCGGCATCGGGCGCGACACCAACCCGCGCACGGGGCTTCCTTACGCCCCGCAGATCGTTCCCAGGGGCGATTACACCCGGGTGCTTACGCAGTTTTGGGCGGATGGCCCCACTTCTGAAACGCCGCCCGGACACTGGTTTGTTATTTTGAACTATGTCAATGACCAACCCGGTCTTGTGAAAAAATTTAACGGCAAAGGACCCGTTCTGGATGACCTGGAATGGGATGTCAAAGCCTATTTTGCCTTGGGCGGCGCCGTACACGACGCTGCCATAACAGCCTGGGGCATCAAGGGTTGGTACGATGGCGTCAGACCCGTTACCGCGCTGCGTTATATGGCGGGGCTCGGGCAAAGTACGGACAAAAATTTGCCGTCCTTTCATCCGGCTGGCATTCCCCTGGAGCCGGGGTTGATCGAGTTGGTAAAAAAAGGCGATCCCCTGGCCGGTCCGAAAAACGCCAATGTTGGAAAAATAAAGTTTTATGCCTGGCGCGGCCCCTTGTATGTCACCGATACCACCTCACAAACGGCGGGTGTGGACTGGGTTCTGGCCGAAAACTGGTGGCCGTATCAATTAAAAACCTTTGTTACACCTCCGTTCGGCGGTTATATTTCGGGGCACTCCACCTATTCCCGCGCGGCGGCGGAAGCCCTGACATTGATTACGGGCGACGAATATTTTCCGGGTGGACTGGGTGAATTCCACGTCGCAGCCAACAGTAATTTTTTGCGCTTAGAAAAAGGTCCGACGGTAGACGTCACCTTGCAATGGGCCACTTACCGCGACGCTTCCGATCAAACCAGCCTTTCCCGTATCTGGGGAGGAATTCATCCGCCGTTCGACGATATTCCCGGGCGCCTGATCGGCGCCAAAGTGGGAACGGACGCCTTTCACCTGGCAAAAACCTATTTTTATAACGATGTCGACGGCGACGGTCGTTTTAGTTACGAGGATTGTGACGACTCAAATGCGGGCATTTACGAGGGCGCGCCCGAACTTTGCGATGGCATGGACAATAATTGCAACGGACAAGTTGATGAAAACCTGCCTTGCGCTGAAAAGAAGGGCAAACATTAGAGCCTGTCCGTTCACAACAAGAATGGAATTACCGCTTTCCGAGACTTCGGGTAGGTCTCAAATTTCGATACATACCAGCGGTGGTGCGCCAGGGCTCGCGGGATAAGATTGGCTGCCGTCCAGAAAACAAAGGCAAAAGCCGGCAAACACCAGGTCATGAGGGCAAAACCGGTCCATTCCAGCATTTCTCCAAACAGATTGGGGCAACTGATCCTGCCGAACAAACCTCCCGTCGGGATAACGTAATCCGTTGAGCCCGGCTTGCGCAGGTTGATGAGTATGTTGTCGGAATGCCAGTTGATGCCCAGTCCAAGTATAAAAATAGCCAGTCCTGCGAGGAAACGAATATCCATCCACCAGGTATCGGAATAATTGGCGAAGCGGCCAAAATAGTAACCCAGCGACCATCCGTTTACAAGATTAAAACCAATCGCGGAAAGTACAATAACCCAGGGCATTCGTTTTCCGCTGGTGCGCAAACGCAGGGGGAAAAATATACTCCTGTTGACGTAGTGCAACAAAAAACACAAACCAAAAAAAACGGTCAAACCCGAAACGGCGGTATTGTTCCATAAATACGATACGAGGAAAACAACGATGACCGGGAATTCCATCAAAAACCAGCCGAGCCGGTTGTCGAGTGTGGGTCCCCAGCCCGGCCGGGTATGCCGTCCGTAAGGGGCATTTTGCCGCAACAGGTACAAAAAGGCAACAAGCGCCACGGCCATCCAGCCGAAAATCAATTGGTGGTAAAGTTCATAGGTCATAGGTAATGGTTTTGTTCAAACCACGTATAAGCCGCTTCCACGGTTTCCCGGAGCGGGCGCGAGTGGTAGCCGAGTTCCTTTCGCGCTTTTTCGGATGAAACAAAACGTGATCCGTGGCGCAAGGTAATAACGGCGTCCCGGGTAAACCGCGGTGGTGTGCCGGTAATCCTGGAAAATATTTCCGCGAGCGGCGCTATCATTCGAAGTATAAAATAGGGAACAACCACTTTTGGGACCGGCTTACCGGTAATGCTATGTGCAATTGCGGCGATGTCGGAAACGGATGCATAATTGCCCGACAGTAAATAGGCTTCCCCGCTGCGCCGAGGTGTATGGCCGCCAGGGCAGCGTCCGTAATGTCACGTACATCCACCCAGTCGAAGCCGCCGGGCGCCAGCATCGGGATGTTGCCGCGGTAAAAATCAATCAGCATTTTGCCGGACAAGGAAGGTTCTGGGTCGCAGGGGCCGAGCACACCGGTCGGGCATAAAGCCACAACTTCCGTATTGTTATCGCTCGAAAAACGGAGAGCAAGGTCAAGCGCTTCCGCCTTGGTACGGCTGTAGGGCATTCGGGTTTGCAGGGCCAGGGGGCGGGATTCGTCAAACAACACCTCCGGGCCTTCTTCAAGAAAAGCGTGAACGGTGCTGAAATACACCACACGGCGGACCTTCTGCCGCCGGGCCGCCTGCAAAACCTGGTTTGTTCCTTCAATGTTTACACGCCGAAGTTGTTCGCTGATACCGCTCAGGATGGAAATAACGGCGGCCAGGTGATACACCACTTCACATCCTTTCACCAACTGATCCAGATCGTTGGGTTCCAGGATACTTCCCCACACCACGTCTACCGGGAGGTATTCGAGGCCTTTTGCCGTTCGGTGGACTAAAACACGCACTTCGTGACCTTCTTCGAGCAGTCTTCTGACCAGCAGGTTACCAATTCTTCCCGAAGCGCCGGTGACTGCCGTTTTCATCTCAAGGCCCGAAAACTACCTGCAACTGTTGTTAATACCTTCCAATACGGCCGAACCCGGACATAAGTCCTGCTTTTCCAAAGTATTCAACGGTTTTTTGACCGTCTTCAGAAGCGTGTGCAAATCCGCGGCGTTTGTATCGATATAAATAAGTCCCGTAAGGATTTCACTTCTGGACTTGGCTTCATACAAGCGATTCATAGCCGAATGCCGGTCCAGCGGGTTCCAATCCTGGTCCAGTTTGCTCAATTGAATGATGGAGCCGTCGTGCAAAGCCACGGCGACAGACCCTCCTTCCGCATATTGCGTCGTGATTTCGGGCATATATGGCACATAATCGACCGCTGCGGTGGCCTCCATATGTTCGCGGGTATAATCGTAGGATTTGGTTGAGCCGGGGTTGTTGTTGAACGTCACACAAGGTGAAACGATGTCGATCAATGCAAAACCGGGGTGCGACATGGCCGCTTTGATCAAAGGGATCATTTGTTCCTTGTCGCCGGAAAAACTGCGCGCGATAAACGAGGCGCCGAGTTCCAGCGCCAGCCCGGCCATGTCGATAGCCTGATACATATTGGCGGAACCGGATTTATTGATCGAGCCGGCGTCTGCGGTTGCCGAATCCTGCCCTTTGGTGAGGCCGTAACAACCATTGTTCATGATGATATAAGTCACGTTGAGGTTGCGGCGGATGGCATGTACAAACTGTCCCATGCCAATGGATGCCGAGTCACCGTCGCCCGAAATGCCGATGTACATCAGGTCGCGGTTGGCGAGGTTGGCGCCGGTCGCCACGGAAGGCATACGGCCGTGTACTGAGTTGAAACCGTGGGAGTTGCTCAGGAAATACGTCGGTGTTTTAGAAGAACAACCGATGCCGGAAAGTTTTGCAACCTTGTGGGGTTCCACGGCCATTTCAAAACAGGCCTGAATAATGGCGCCGCTTACGGAGTCGTGGCCGCAGCCTGCACACAGGGTGGAAAGTGCACCTTCGTAGTGCTTTTTGGTATATCCGATCGCGTTTTTAGGCGATTCGGGATGGCGAAAAATGGGTCGTACAAATGTCATAATGTAACGCCAACCTCTGGTTGGCTGATTTAGTGTAATGCCAACCTCTGGTTGGCTGATTTAGTGTAACACCAACCTCTGGTTGGCTGATTTCTTGTTCCTCTGTTGCCAACTGGAGGTTGGCGTTACTCTTCTGTTGCCAACCGGAGGTTGGCGTTACTCTTCCACTTCCGAATCGCTCGGCGGCGCCGCTTGATGTACTGCAAAAGCGGGAGACAACTTGCCGATCAGGTTTTTGTGAATTTGCTGGCTGATGGCTTCTGCGGTAATCGGAAAACCGTCGTAGTTCAGGATCGGGATAAGTTTGGCCGGATTAATGTCGAGTTCGTTGATCAGCAGCGACCGGAATTGCGCATCCCGGTTTTGTTCCACGACGTAAAGGCGTTCGTGTTTGCGGATAAACTTTGCCACCTCATCGTTAAATGGAAACGCTTTGACACGCATGGCATCCAGGGTAATACCTTGTGCTTCCAGCAGTTCCTGGGCTTCCAGGGCAGCGTAGGTGGTGGTGCCGAAAAATATTACCCCGAAAGCATTCCGGTTTTTCCCCTGATACAACTCCGGCCCCGGTACGATTTTTTGCTGTGTCCCACTTTTTTAATAAACGATCCACGTTGCGCACATAAGCCGGTCCTTCTTCCGTATAAGCCGCGTATTCGTCGCGGGAGGTGCCTCGGGTAAAAAAGGAACCTTTGGTCGGGTGGGTACCGGGGATCGTGCGCCAGGGAATGCCATCGCCATCCACATCTAAGTAGCGACCATATCGCTCGGCCATGTTTTCGAGTTCCTCGGCCGTGAGTACCTTGCCGCGCTCATAGGCGCGGCTGTCGTCCCAAGCCAGCGGCGGCGACATATTTTCGTTCATGCCGAGGTCGAGGTCGGTCATCACGATGACGGGTGTTTGCAGTTGTTCGGCCAGGTCGAACGCCTCCGCCATGTGATCAAAACACTCGGCGGGTGTGCTGGGGAACAACAAAACGTGCCGGGTATCGCCGTGCGAGGCATAAGCCGCCGAAATGATATCCGACTGTTGTGTACGTGTGGGCATACCCGTGGAAGGGCCGCCGCGCTGCACGTCTGCCAGAACGGTGGGGATTTCGGCAAAATAAGCCAGGCCGAGGAATTCACTCATGAGCGATACGCCGGGGCCGCTGGTAGCGGTAAAGGAGCGGGCGCCGTTCCAGGCGGCGCCGATCACCACGCCGATGGCGGCGAGTTCGTCTTCCGCCTGAATGACCGCAAACTTGTTTTCCCCGGTTTCGGGGTCGACCCGCAGTTTTTTTGCGTATTTTTCAAAAGCCTGCACCAGCGAAGTGGAAGGGGTGATCGGATACCAGGCGGCGACGGTGGCGCCGGCATAAATCGCGCCGAGGCCGCAGGCAGTATTGCCGTCCAGCAAGATCCAGTCGCCAACTTTGTCGCGGCGTTCAAGCCGGAGGCCAAGCGGGCATTTGTAGTGTTCTTTGACGTATTGGATCCCCATGTCTAAGGCCTGAAAGTTGGCGGCAATCAGTTTTTCCTTGCCTTTAAACTGCAGGGAAATGATCTCGTGCAAAACGGGTATCTCAATGTCGATCAAAGCGGCCATAGCGCCCACGTACACCATATTTTTAAGCAACTGGCGCTGGCGCGGGTCCGAAAATTTATCCATACACATCTGCATCATCGGCACGCCGAGGTAGTGGATATCGTCGCGGATAAACTCCTTGTGCAACTCCTTCGTGCTGTCGTACAAGAAGTAGCCGTTGGGCTTCACGTTGGCGATATCTTTCGGCATGCTCTGCGGGTTTACGCTGAGCATAATATCCACACCTTCGCGGCGGCCGAGGTAGCCTTTTTCGCTGATACGCACCTCGTACCAAGTGGGCAGGCCCTGGATGTTGGAGGGGAAAATGTTTTTGGGCGACACGGGGATGCCCATGCGGAAGATGGATTTGGCAAACATCAGGTTCGCGGAGGCGGAACCGGTGCCGTTGACGTTGGCAAAACGGACTACGAAGTCGTTGAGTGCGGTTAGGTGATGCATGAAACTTAAATTCTTGTCTTTTTTTCCGGGTTAGGTGTTTCCAGTCAATGGCTTGTTCATGTTGTTAAATGCTTAAAATTATTGCAAAATAATCGCATGTGCCAGGAGTCGTTTCAAATTTCTTCAAGTTTAATTGCGACAAAACCTGAGACAACAAATTAATTTATCTCAATCCCCATCTTTTTCACTTCATCCACAAATGGATCACCGGCCTCAAGGCGAGATGCGGGAAAAGTATGCACCTCGACGCTCATAAACTTTGGAATCAGGTGCAGACTGCGAAAACGTTCCTTGTCGAATGCGGTTAAACCGATGAAATCGTCGGCAAAGAGTGCCACGTCTATATCCGGCCACCCATGCTGACGGTTTTGGGCAAACGAGCCGAACAGGATCGCTTTCCGGATACCTACGCCAAGCGCACGCACTTCGTTTAAATAGTCGTGCGCAATTTTCAATGCAGTTGACTGAGTAACCATAATCGTATTTTTTCCGCTTCTGTCAGCAGCGTTTCGGTGTGCTGGCGATCGCAAATTTTGAAAATCAAAAATTGATAATCAGGGAATCGCCCTTCCATTTGATAATCGTTAATTTATCTATGAAGAGCAATTCATTGGTCGAAAAGATAAGTTTAGTCTGATTTGCAAGACGGATTAAATTGTGTGTTCTTGGGGGGTAATCACTCGAATTATCTTTTACGAAATGGGCTTTGAGTAATTTTTCAAGGACCAAATGAGCAAAAAACAAGGCGTGGGGGTAGTTTGCTTTGTCAAACAAATTTTGCACAACTATCCAATCTTTTTCAGCCGAAAGTTTCCAATATTCGATGTCTTCCTCTTTACTCATATTTGCTGCAGCGTCGGCTTAATTCAGTTTTTTGTTTCCCATCAACTGCTGAACAAGCAAGGTACAGGTCCCGAACGTAATCGACACATCCGCAAAATTGAACACCCCCGTCCGGAACATCCCGTACTGAATAAACAAAAAATCGGTCACCGAACCATACATGATCCGGTCATAGATATTGCCGATGCCGCCGCCTGCGATACAACAAAGCGCAAAAACGGCCCATTTGCCGTGGTTTTGCGCAAACAACCAGAATACCAGCAGGACCAGCGCTGCCAGGGGTAACGCAGACAGCAGGATGCTTTTGGCCAGCGGCGACATGGAATCGCCGAGGCTCAAAAAAGCGCCGGTGTTTTCCACTTTCATCAACAACACGTTGTTGTTCAGCAGTTGAATCTGTTCGTGTGAATCGATGTGGTTGCGAACGGCGTGTTTCGACACCTGATCGCAACCAATGTTGACCAGGATGACTATGAGAATGGCCGAATAACGCAGCAGTGCCCGAATGTTCATAGTTTCAGATTTAATCTGGGGAGTGTTTTTATGAATATTTTACACCTCCGGCCTTGGTTACACTGTACAAATATTTTTGCATGTCCCAGGCTGCGGTCGGGCAACGTTCGGCGCATAAACCGCAGTGGAGGCATACGTTTTCGTCTTTGATCATGACCCGTGTTGTTTTCAGTTGGTCGGAAACATACAGGTCCTGTGTCAGTTCGTGTGCGGGTGCGCTCAGGCGGGTGCGCAGGTCTTCTTCATCTCCGTTTGTGGCAAACGTGATACAGGAAGTCGGGCAAATATCAACGCAGGCGTCACATTCGATGCAGCGGTCGGTAGCGAATACCGTTTGAATGTCGCAGTTCAGGCAGCGTTGCGCTTCTTTAAAACCAAGTTCCGGATCAAAGCCGAGTTCCACCTCTACTTTCCGGTCTTTCAGGGCTATCGTTTTTTCGGCATGCGGCACTTTAAAACGCATATCCGGCGCTACGGCGCTGTCGTACATCCACTCGTGGATACCCATCTTCTGGTGGATGAGGTTGGTGGTTGGCCCCGGTCGGTCGCCGGCCGTATCTTTTCCCTGGCAAAACAGGTCGATCGAAATGGCCGCCTGGTGGCCGTGTGCAACGGCGGTGATCACGTTTTTGGGGCCAAATGCCGAGTCGCCACCAAAAAACACTTTCGGATTGGTCGACTGGAATGTTTTTGGGTTGAGCACGGGTATTTCCCAGCGGTCGAATTCGAGCCCCAGGTCGCGTTCAATCCAGGGAAAGGCATTTTCCTGTCCCACGGCAATCAGCACGTCGTCGGCTTCAAAAAATACGTCCGCTTCGCCGGTGGACACCAGGGAGCGTTTTCCTTTTTCGTCATACACGGCTTTTACTTTTTCAAAGGTCATGCCTTTGAGCCGGCCGTTTTCAACGACGAAGGATTTCGGCACGTGGTTGTCGTAAATCGGGATATCCTCGTGCATGGCGTCTTCTTTTTCCCAGGGGGAGGCCTTCATCTCGGAAAAGGGGCTGCGCACCACCACTTTTACTTCGTCGCCGCCCAGCCGCCTTGATGTGCGGCAGCAGTCCATAGCGGTGTTCCCTCCTCCCAATACCAATACTTTTTTTCCAATTTTGTCGATGTGGCCAAACGCCACATTCGCCAAAAATTCGATACCGATCCGGATGTTTTTTGCGCCTTCCTGACGTCCCGGCAAATCGGGCGGGTCGCGCCCGCGTGGCGCGCCCGTGCCGACAAAAACGGCGTCGTAATTTTTGTCCAGTACTTCGCGCAAACTCGACACGTAGGTTTTGAACTGGGTGTGTATGCCCATATCCAGGATATAATTCACTTCCTCGTCCAGCACCTCCTGGGGCAGGCGAAAAGAAGGGATTTGGCTGCGCATCATACCGCCGCCGGCTTCCTGTTCGTCGTACAAATGGATTTCGTAACCCAGTGGAGCGAGGTCGCGGGCAACTGTCAGTGCAGCCGGGCCTCCGCCGATGAGCGCGATTCGTTTGCCGTTTTTTGGAAAAGGGCCGGCGGGCATATAGGATTTGACGTCGCCTTTGTTGTCGGCAGCCACCCGTTTGAGGCGGCAAATCGCCACGGGTTCCTCTTCGACCCGGACACGCCGGCAGGCCGGTTCGCAGGGGCGGTCGCAGGTGCGGCCCAGCACACCCGGGAATACATTGGATTCCCAGTTGATCATATACGCTTCGCTGTACCGCCCGGCGGCAATCAGTCTGATGTATTCCGGCACCGGCGTATGTGCGGGGCATGCATATTGACAATCAACAACTTTGTGGAAGTACTCCGGGTCTTTTATATCTGTAGGTTTCACAATCCGAATTAATTTAAAAATAAATGCGGCAAATCGGTGATGCCAGAAGGCCGTTTCCGGGCGGGTAAATATATGCTGCTCTCCATTATTCAAATGAATAAAGAATGCAGCAAAAAAAATTGAATGGTTTGTTGTGACAAAATGCCGCCAATCCGACAGTTTTGGCCGTTGTGGGGCCGAGTTTCCGGTATCGTTGCGCTTTCATTGGCGGAGTGGAAAGTGCGTCCTACTTTTGCGCCCGTTTATTTTCAAATCCACACAAAAATGCTCGACCTGTTCACCCAATTACTTGATGTCATCCGACACCTCGACGTTCACCTCGAAAATATCGTTCGTGAATACGAACTGGCTACCTATCTTATTCTCGCTTTGATCATTTTTTGCGAAACAGGGCTGGTGGTTACCCCCTTTCTTCCCGGCGATTCCCTGTTGTTTGCCGCCGGCGCAATTACGGCCAAAACGGGTATTCTGAACGTCTGGTTGTTGATCCCGCTGCTTTTTGTGGCCGCAATTTTGGGTGACAACACCAATTATTTTTCGGCAGGCTTCTCGGAACCAGGGTTTTTACCCGCGATTACTGGTTTCTCAAGCGGGCTTATATCGATAAAACGCAGGAGTTTTATGAAAATATGGCGGCCGCACGTTGGTTATCGCGCGGTTCGTGCCCATCGTGCGTACGTTTGCACCTTTTGTCGCCGGAGTAGGCAACATGATGTACCGGCGTTTTATCGGGTATTGTGTGGCGGGTGGTGTGTTGTGGGTGAGTGGTCTTACCCTGGCGGGTTATTTTTTCGGGCAAATACCCATTGTAAAAAACAACTTTGAGATCGTCGTTTTCGGCATCATCGGCATTTCCGTGCTGCCGATCGTGATAGAATTCGCCCGGGTGAAATTCGGTAAGAAAAGCGCCTGAATAGTCCCGGGTGGCAAATGTCGTACCGGTAAACCCAATAGCCGGCGCCACATTCACCACCCGGGTAATTAATTTCGCCCGATACAGTTCAAATCGTCGAAGGCTTGTTTTAACCGCGTTACGAAGGTTTTCTCCTTCACGAAGCCATACACGCGGGTCGTAGTATTTTTTATTCGGCTTGTCATCGCCGTCCGGGTTGCCGATCTGGCTTTGCAGGTAGCCTTTTTTCGCTTCGTAATAACCGCGAATGCCGTCCCAAAAGGCCCATTGCATATCGGTGTCGATGTTCATTTTTACGGCGCCGTATTCGATGGCTTCACGAATTTCACTTTGCGCCGAGCCGGAACCGCCGTGAAAGACAAAGTTGACGGGTGTTTTTTCGGAGATGCCGAATTTTTCCCGGATGTAATCCTGGGAGTTTTTCAAAATGACCGGCTGAAGTTTCACGTTGCCGGGTTTGTACACGCCATGTACATTGCCAAATGCCGCCGCTACGGTAAACCGCGGACTGATCTTTTTCAAAGCTTCATAGGAATACGCCACTTCATGCGGCTGGGTGTACAGGCGCGAAGAATCCACGTCCGAGTTGTCCACGCCGTCTTCTTCTCCACCCGTTACGCCGAGTTCAATTTCAAGTGTCATGCCCATTTTCGCCATCCGCGCCAGGTACCGGGCGGATATTTCGATGTTTTCGTGAAGTGGCTCTTCGGACAAATCGAGCATGTGGCTGCTGTAAAGCGGGTAGCCGTTTTTTTCAAAAAAACGTTCGCCGGCGTCCAGCAACCCGTCTACCCAGGAAATGATGTTTAAGGCGCAATGGTCCGTATGCAAAATGGTAGGCACACCATAAGCTTCAGCCATGGCATGTACGTGTTGCGCGCCGGAAATCCCCCCAAGAATGGAGGCTTTTTGCGCGTCGTTGGAAAGTCCTTTGCCGGCAAAAAAAGCCGCGCCGCCATGTGAAAACTGGATAATGACGGGGCTTTTTACCGCAGCGGCTGTTTCCAGGACCGCGTTGACGGAATTTGTACCGATCACATTGACGG
>JADJOD010000020.1 GCA_016713985.1 Lewinellaceae bacterium
CCGGGGTACTGCATTTCGTCCTGAATCTTTTGCGAGATCATAAACGAGAGATCGTCGGCGTACTGGTCGGTCACTTTGTCGGCTTCGACGATGACGCTTTTGAGTCGCTGACTCGGCCTGCATGGCGAAGGCTTTGGCCACACCTTCTGGCCCATGGCGAGGTCCCCAAGTTCGCCGATACGTTTGAGGTAGTTTTCGAGTATTTCGCGCCGTGCGCCTGGGCGCGCGCCGGAGATGGCGTCGCAGGCCTGGATGATGGGCGAGATGATGTTGTTCATTTCTACCTCGTCGTGGTGGGCGCCCACGGCGTTGATGATGACCGGGTGTTCGCCGTATTGTTCGCATGTTCACCCACGAGTGAGTGGGAGAGTTCCGTTTCTTCTTCGGCCACTTTACCGATGTCATGGAGCAGGCCGGCGCGTTTGGCCATTTTGATCTGCTTGGGGTTCATGCCCAGTTCGGCAGCCATAATGGAGCAAAGCTCGGCGGTTTCTATGCTGTGTTTGAGCAGGTTCTGGCCGTAGGAAGAGCGGAAACGCATCCGCCCGACCATCCGTACGATAGCGGGATTGAGGCCGTGAATACCGAGTTCGATGACAGTGCGTTCGCCGATTTCGATGATCTGTTCTTCCAGTTGTTTGCTCACCTTAGCCACTACTTCTTCGATACGCTGCGGGTGGATGCGGCCGTCGGCGACGAGGCGTTGCAGCGACAGGCGGGCGATTTCGCGGCGGATGGGGTCGAAAGAGGAGATCACGATGGCCTCGGGGGTGTCGTCCACGATGATCTCGACGCCGGTAGCGGATTCGAGGGCGCGGATGTTGCGGCCTTCCCGGCCGATGATCTGGCCTTTCATATCGTCGTTTTCGAGGTTGAAAACGGACACGGTGTTTTCGATGGTGAACTCTGCGGCCATGCGCTGGATCGTCTGGATAACGATCTTTTTGGCTTCTTTGTTGGCATTGAGTTTGGCCTGGCTGACGGCTTCCTTGACGATGGCCATTACTTCGGACTCGCTCTTGGCGCGGACGGCTTCGAGCAGTTGGTCCTTAGCGTCTTGTTGGGAAAGTTTGGCGATATTTTCGAGGGCTTTGATCCGTTCTTCGTTGGCGGCGTCGAGTTCTTCTTTCTTTTTTTGAACGATTTTGAGTTGTTTGTCTAAGTTTTCCCGCAAGGTGCCGAGTTCAATTTCCCGGTTTTCCAGGTCGGTTTTCCGGGCATTTACTTCGTCAATTTTGCCCTGGAACGCGTCTTGTTCTGCTTTCAGGTCTTTTTGTTGCGACAAAACCTCCATCTCCATCTCCTTCAACTTCAGTTGGTGCTGCGTTTTTTCTGTTTCCAGCTCCTGCCGCATCTGGGCGTAGCGCTCTTTCGCCTCCTGTATTTTTTGCTGTTTGATCCGTTCGTTTTCCGCTTCCGCTTTTCCCACGATCTTTTCGGCTTTTACAGCCGCTTCGTCTTCCATTCGTTTGGCGGTCAGGCGGGCTTCCTGAATAGCGAGGTCGGCTTGGCGATTGCTTTCTTCCACACGCTTTTTATTGCTTTGTGATGCGAAGAAGTAAGCTGCAATACCGCCTATGACCAGCCCTATGATGAGTCCTGTAACGATTTCCATAAAACGTTGTCAATTAAGTGGTTAACTTATGTATAGCATAAGCCGTCAACCTCTGCTGACAGCTCTTGGTTTTTGTTTTTGCGTGCCGGTTGTCGCGACAGGAGCTCGCTTCGGGCGGCTTCCCGGCTCACGGAAAGGACAGATCAGGATGTGGAATGGAAAAACTCAGGCCGGATGCAACTGCTGGTCGGCAGGTTCCGGGACGGGCGGGCGGGTGGCGCGGTGAAGTTCCACGGCGTAGGTAAGCAACGTTAAAGCAAGGCAATCCTGGTTATCTCTCGATGTCTGGGCGGCTTTAAAAGCGGCCGTTTTATCGTTGATCTCTTTTTCCAGCCGGTGCACGAGTGCTTCATCTGCCGCATTGATCTTGAGCAAATAAGGCCGGCCGGCAATCAGGACGGTTACCTGGATATGATTAAGTTGCTGTTCGTTAGCCATTTCTTGCGCACTCCTTCCTTTGTCAGGAGCGGATTTGGGATGAATAGTTACTTGAAAAGAGGTAATGATTCAACTCAAATTTCCCTTATGTCAAAAACCGGGCCTCTTTTTTTGTGCTACCCTCCGTTCCGCTCCACCTTTTCCATTCAACTAAAAGGGATTGAAGTAGTTGAGATCGGTTCGTTTCAACCGGTCCGACTATTTCAGCCTGTTCAACCCTTTCTGATTATCGCGTTCAACTTAGTTTCAAATACCTGTTGCAACTGCTGCATCAGGTGGTCTATTTCTTTGTCTTGCAAGGTTTTTTCAGGGTCTTCAAAAGTAAAACTGACGGCACAGGATTTTTTTCCGGCGCCGAGTTTTTGTTCGTCTTCAAAAACATCAAACAAGTTGACGTCTTTTAACAGTTTTTTGGCCGTCTTGTTGGCCAATTGGCGAATTTCCCCAAAAGCAACGCCCTTGTCGAGCAAAAGAGCCAGGTCGCGCCGTACAACGGGGTATTTGTTCAGTTCGGCAAATTGTATCTTGTTTCCGGCCAGCGCCTTCAGCACGTTTTCGAAGTGAAAATCGGCAAAAAACACCGGGTTTTTGATATCCATTTTTTTCAACAAAGCGGGAAGTACCGCTCCGAAGGTCACCAGTTCCTGTGTGCCCCGGTGGTATTTCAGGGCATAACGGAACGGCGGCTCCTGTATAATCGATTCCTGGTAGCCGGCCATGCCCAGGCGGGCGAGCAGGTTTTGAACGATGGGTTTGAGGGTGTAATAGTCCGCCATTTTTTTAGCGGACGGCTGCCAGCTCTCCGCACTGTGTGCGCCGGTGACCAAAACAGTCAGGCGCATCGTTTCTATAAAGGCATTGTGCAAACTTTCCTCCCCCCGGCCCCCCTCCGAAGGGGGATAGCCCTGCGCGCCGTCCGCCGTCCGCCGTCCATAACTTTTCCCAAATTCAAACAGGCGCAAGTCGGGGTTTTGCCGGTTCTGGTTGCGCTGCACGGTCTCGAGGCCGCTGAACAGGAGCGACGGGCGCAGACAATCCAGCCCCTGGTTGGCGGAGTTGTGAATAAACACCAATTGTTCTTTTTCCAGCGG
This sequence comes from Lewinellaceae bacterium, assembly GCA_016713985.1. Classification (GTDB taxonomy): domain Bacteria; phylum Bacteroidota; class Bacteroidia; order Chitinophagales; family Saprospiraceae; genus M3007. The sequence continues at coordinate 3,145 of JADJOD010000020.1, forward strand.
AAACGGCGCATCGGGGCCGAGGTAATAAGCCGAGTTGGACAACGACATGCCCATACACTCGTTAAATCCGCTGGCGGCGAGAAAATCGGCGGCTAAGTTGCGCATCGCGTCGGGATTGGGGCGCTGTTGTATCTCTATGCTGGAACGGATTTGCGCGGGGATCGGGACCTTGTCTAAGCCGTAAACGCGCAATACTTCCTCCACGATGTCCGCTTCCCGGATGACGTCGGGTTTGTTGGTCGGAACAATTGCGCTGAAGCCGGAATCCGTTTCGTTTTCAACGCCTATTTCGAGGGCGGCGAGGATGTTTTTTACTTTTTCTTTGGGCAAATTTTCCCCGATCAACGCATTGATACGCGTGTATTCAACCGGTATCCGCGCGGGCATTACGGGTTTGGAATACATATCCACTACCGGGGAAGCGATGTTCCCGCCGGCCAGTTGGAGTATCAGTTGTGCGGCGCGCCGGAGCGCTATCAGGCACCCGTTCGGGTCGACCCCTTTTTCAAATGACCAGGCTGAATCGGTGCGCAGGTTGTGGCGCAACATGGTGCGGCGAATCCATCCGGCGTTAAAAAAGGCGCTTTCCAGGAAAATATCGGTCGTTTTATCGGTAACGCCGCTATCGAAGCCGCCGAATACGCCGCCGATACACATGGGATTGGATTCGCCGTCGCAGATCATCAGGTCTTCGGCGAAAAGTTTGCGTTCCGTTTCGTCCAAGGATTTGAAAGCGGTGCCTGCCGGCAGGGTTTTGACCTGTATTTTCCCACCTTTTATTTTCGCCAGGTCGAAGGCGTGCAGCGGCTGGCCCAGTTCCATACGCACGTAGTTGGTCACGTCCACCACGTTGTTGATGGGGCGCTGGCCGACGGCGAGCAGCCGGTTTTTGATCCAGTCGGGACTTTCCCCGACCCGGATGCCGCGGATCACCACGCCGGTATACCGCGGGCAGGCTTCTTCATTCGAGACGACTACTTCAAATACCTGTCCGGCAGTGGGCATTTCGGTGCTTTCGGGATAACGAATCCGGATGTCCCGGCTCTCATGCACCCGCAGATAGGCGGCGAGGTCGCGGGCAACCCCCTGGTGGTTGGTCGCGTCGGCCCGGTTGGGTGTGAGGCCGATCTCGACGACCGTGTCGGCGTCCATCTGAAGATAATGTGCTGCGGTGATGCCCAGGGCGGTGGTGGCCGGCAATATCATGATGCCGGAATGGTCGTGCCCGATACCGAGTTCGTCCTGTGCGCAGATCATACCCTGCGAGGGCACACCTTTCACTTTTCTTTCGCCGATGGCAAAAAGTTGGCCGTCTTTACTAAAAACATTGGCACCGGGTAGTGCTACAAAGACTTTTTGGCCGCTTGCGACATTTGGAGCGCCGCAAACGATGGATCGGATAACGCCGTCACCCACATCTACTTTGGTGGCTGAAAGGTGATCGGTCTCAGGTATACGTTCACACTCCAGAACGTGCCCGGTGACCACTTTATCCAGGTCAACAGGCGAGGGTTTGACGTCTTCCCAGCCTTCCACTTCAAGTCCCAGCGATGTCAGTATGTCGGCAATTTCAGCGGTTGATTTATCTAAGTCGAGAAAATCTCGAAGCCAATTCAGCGAAACCTTCATTATTCCTCAAAATACATTTCCCGTGCTTGTTTGCGCGGGGTTCCGGTTAACGGGTTGTAACAAGTTGGGCAAAAGTAGCGAGAATCTGGAATAATTATAAAAAAGGTTTCAGGGTTTCAGAGGTTTCAGAGGTTTCAGTGGTTTCAGGGTTTCAGGGTTTCAGGGTTTCAGGGTTTCACACTACCACAACCCTGAAACCTTGAAACCTCTGAAACCCTGAAACCTCTGAAACCCTTACCTCCCCACCATATCTTCCGGTTTCACCCACGCATCAAACTCTTCTGCCGTGAGATAACCCAGTTTGATGGCGGTTTCTTTCAGCGTCGAACCTTCGCGGTGGGCTGTCTGGGCGATTTCGGCGGCTTTGTAATAGCCGATTTTGGTGTTCAGCGCCGTCACCAGCATGAGAGAATTGTTGACGTGTTTCCGGATGTTGTCGTGCAGGGGTTCGATGCCGACGGCGCATTTGTCGTTGAACGACACGCAGGCTTCGCCGATGAGCCGGGCCGAGTGCAGGAAATTGTAGATCATCACCGGCTTGAAGACGTTGAGTTCGAAATGGCCGTTCGAGCCGCCGATGTTGATGGCTACGTCGTTGCCCATCACCTGGGCGGCAACCATCGTAAGTGCTTCACATTGTGTGGGGTTCACCTTGCCGGGCATGATGCTTGAGCCCGGTTCGTTGTCGGGGATAAAAATTTCGCCGATGCCGGAACGTGGGCCCGAAGACAACATCCGCACGTCGTTGGCGATTTTCATGAGGCTGACCGCTACCGTTTTCAGGGCGCCGTGGGCTTCCACGATGCCGTCGTGTGCGGCGAGGGCTTCAAATTTGTTGGGCGCCGTGACAAACGGCAAACCCGTGAGCGCGGCGATATGACGCGCCACGTTTTCAGAATATCCTTTCGGCGTGTTGATGCCGGTGCCAACGGCCGTGCCGCCGAGTGCAAGTTCGGAAAGGTGGGTCAGCGAATTACGCACGGCGCGCAGGCCGTGGTCCAGTTGGGCGGCGTAACCCGAAAACTCCTGCCCGAGGGTCAGCGGCGTGGCGTCCATGAAGTGGGTGCGGCCGATCTTTACCACGTCCATAAAGGCTTCGGACTTGGCTTTCAAGGTGTCGCGCAGTTTTTCCAGGCCCGGAATGGTCACTTCCACCAACATTTTATAGGCCGAAATGTGCATGGCGGTAGGGGAGGTGTCGTTGCTGGACTGCGACTTGTTCACGTCGTCGTTCGGATGCACAAATTTATGCTCGTCGGTCAGTTGGCCGCCGTTCAGGACGTGGGCGCGGTAGGCGATGACCTCGTTGGCGTTCATGTTGCTTTGGGTGCCGGAACCGGTTTGCCAGACGACGAGCGGGAATTGTTCGTCTAATTTGCCTTCCAGGATTTCGTCGCATACCCGGGCGATGAGGTCGCATTTTTCTTTGGGCAATACCCCCGCTTCCAGGTTGGTAAGTGCGGCGGCTTTTTTCAAATAGGCGAATGCGCGGATGATCTCGATGGGCATCCGGTTGGTGTCGCGGGCAATTTTAAAGTTCTCGATGGAACGCTGCGTTTGCGCGCCCCAGTATACGTGGGCGGGCACCTGCACTTTGCCCATGGTGTCTTTTTCTATCCTGAAGTCCATTGTATGAAGGAGTGATTGAGTGAATGGGTATTTTAATGCGCCAAAGGTAAAAGGAGCGAAGATGCCGTTGGCGAAACTTTTAACGGTTGTTCAAAATAACAGGGTAAAAAATATTTTTTCCAAATACGGCACATTTCCCGGGAACTTTTCCCGCTCCCCCTTGCGTTCCCCCAAAATGTCGGTGAACTTTGCGGCTCCGACTCACTAAAACCAACCGAAGATGGCTACATTAACTACCATGGCAAACGAAACGGTACGAACGCGTTATGACCGGATCTTCGAGCAGGAATTTTTCCCGCTCATGGATGCCGTTTATACCTTCGCTTACCGCCTGACCGGCGACGCGACGCAGGCCGAGGACCTTGTACAGGAGGTGTATCTGAAAGCATGGCGCTTCCTGGGACGTTATGAAGAAGGCACCAACGCCAAAGCATGGCTCTTCCGGATCTGCCGCAATGCCTTTATCAACGAGTATCGCACGAAAAAAAGCCGTCCGTATAAAGTGGACTACGAAGACATCGTCGTTTACCACAACGACGACGATCCGGTGGCTCCGCGGTATTTCGGCCTGCACGAAGAAATGGGCAACAAGCTCATGGGCGATGAAGTAACCCTCGCCATTAATTCCCTTTCGCCGGCTTTCCGGACAGTGGTGCTGCTCGACCTCGAAGATTTTACGTACGAGGAAATTGCCGCCATCCTGGAAATCCCGATCGGAACCGTCCGCTCCCGACTGCACCGCGCCCGCAACGTGCTCGCAGAAAAACTCCGGGGATACGCAGAAGCCCAGGGTTTCAATGTGCAGGACGACGACGATCAGGCACATCCGGTCGAAAACACAAACGACGTCACCGCATGAAACAGAGGGTTTACCCGGAACGGCTCAACGCCCGCGGTAAACCCTTTTCTTTTGAACCATTTTAAAAAACGTTTTTAACAGGTCAACGTCTTATCGCGGTTCCACACACCAAATCGGGTGTGTTCCCGTCCAAACCCAATCCGTCATGCAGTACGAACCAATCAAATGGCAACCAGTATCCTGTACCACTCCGGAAGGCAACCGGAGCAGGGGGGCTGGCGTGCCCGGCTTCATGACAGACGGCCCGGACGGCAGCAAAACCGGCGATCAAACGTTGACGCAAACATTCAGCATGATGAAAAGTCCTCGCAAACAAAACAGCAACACCGCCGGCACCGTCAGAACCGGGATCCCCTTTGCTGCCGACCTCTGTCACGAAGATGCCCTTCCTCGTTTTTACGAGCAACAACCCTCCGACCATTCATCCCCCCGGGAAATCCCCTTGCCAGAAGAAGAATCTTTCCGCATATTTCTCAACAGCAGGTTATCCAAACACAAAGCCTCCCAGGCGCTTAAAGAAAAAATACGAAGTTCGATCGAGCATCGCGAAATCTGAAACACTTCCTTTCATTCCCTGCTTTTTTCCCTTTTTATTGCCCGTTCGCCGGAGGATTCATCTGAAATCGCTCCGGCGATTTTTATGCCGGTGCCTGCGCCGGCCCTCAGCCCTATTTCTTAATCCTAACTTTACGCAGGCTTAACACCCGCGGGCGCCCGCCGGGGTACTTTTGTGTCGACAAACCGCAAAAATCGCCGTGTTATGAAAAACCACCCGCGCCTGCCTGCTCCTTCTGCTCATTCCCTGTTCGGTCGCATTTTTCGCCCCGGCACACTTCGCGCTGTGCCCCGGGCTTCTACCGGAATGACCCGCTTTTCCCGGGCGCGGGATTTATACGATCCTTTCCTGCTGTATACCGTACATCGCCCTTTTTAGCAATAACTGCCGTCTTTCAAGCATGAAACGCGACCTCGACATTGTAGTCATCTCCGACATCCACCTGGGCACTTACGGTTGCCATGCCCGTGAGCTGCACAATTACCTGAAAAGTATTCAGCCCCGGACCCTGATCCTCAACGGGGACATCTTCGACATCTGGTATTTCAAAAAAAGTTATTTTCCCAAAGACCACATGGAAGTGGTGCGCCGGCTGCTAAAAATGTCGGTGAACGGCACCAAGGTGTATTACCTCACCGGCAATCACGACGACCTGCTGCGCAAGTTTGGCGAAATGTCGTTCGGGCTCATCCACCTGCGCAACAAATTAGTGTTTCAGGTAGACGGCAAAACGCACTGGGTATTCCACGGCGACGTCTTCGACGCGAGTGTACAACGCGCGCGCTGGCTGGCGAAACTGGGCGGAGAAGGTTACGACCTGCTCATACGTATCAACCGGACGATCAACGGATTGAGAAGATTATTCGGTTTTGCACCCGTATCGTTTGCCGCGCGGGTAAAAAAAGGGGTAAAAAGCGCCGTCAAATACATCGGCGATTTTGAAGACACCGCCATCCGAATCGCCGCCGAAAAAGAGTACGACTCCGTCATCTGCGGGCATATCCACCAGCCGCAAATGCGCGAAGTGACGGCGGAAAACGGCAAAACGGTGACCTACATGAACAGCGGCGACTGGGTGGAACACCTCACCGCGCTGGAATTCTCCAACGGGAAATGGTCGATGTACAAATACGATGAAACGGAGTTCGACGTGCTGAACCCCCGCTTGCAGGTGAACGAGCCGGAGCCCAAAGTATACACCCTCCGCCGCGACGAGGTATTGCCGGGTTTGAATGACCTGGCGGCGTTTGAGGTGATCTGAAACCATGGGACAACACAAACCCGGAGCCGGGAATAAATGATTGTACCCATACAACCGGAGTGGACAGGATGAACGATTTAGCGCTCCGGTTCATTTTATTTCACATAAGCAGCATCATACAATTTGAGTTTTTAATCATGAAAAAAAGCCGCGCGGTGTATACTGCGTGGCCTTTTTCATGCATACCCGGGGTTTGCAGCACTAAATCCGCAGCATTTTCCCGGTCTACCCGGTTTGCCGACTATGCAACCCGCTTTCCCGTTTTGGGTTCTTTCGGCTCGAACTTCGCTGTATCGTGCGAGATCAGGCCTTCCACTTTCCCTTCAGCATTGCGGTAGAAAGCCAACCTGCGGTAAATGGGCTGAGCGAGGTATTCGTCTTTGCCGATGGGTTTTAACTCCACGGCGGTATAATCGGGAATGTCGAGGTAAAGTTGCTCTCCTTCCTGGCGGATAACCATAGTTTTTATCCAATCTGCCTCCTCCGGCAACTCATATTTGCCGGTGAAAGCGGCTAAGGCTTCGAGGCGTTGTTCCTTGGTACGCACCTGTTTCAGTGTGATGTCAAAGGTGAAAACGGGCGTGCCGGAGGTGTCGGCAGCCGGTGTGAGGATAAATTGAGCGCGTTCGCCCTCCGGCAATTCGGCCAGAACGATGTCCGTCTCGTTCCGTTTTTCTCCGATGAAATACATCTGGGTAATGACTTCGTGATAACCCCGCCGCGATACCTTAAAATGAATATGTGGCGTACGCCACTGAGTGGGGTCTTCGGGATTGCCAAAGGCATAAGCGCCGGGTTTGATGGTTTTGAACCCGTATTCGCCGGCGTCGTTGGTTGTCATTTCGCCCCAGCCCTGGAAATTGGGGTCGAGCGGCTGGGGGCTCTCATCCCGTTCGTGGTGGTAGCGGCCGTGGGTGTTGGCCGACCAGATTTCCACTAAAGCGTTTTTGACGGGCAGGCAGCGATCGTCGAGGATGCGGCCCCGCACCAGGATGATCTGGCCGGCGGCGCGTTCGGTACGCCCTTTGACGAGCGTGAGGTCTACGTCTTCGTCTTCACCCTGGGTGATGGGGTAAAAAGGGCCGAGGTCCTGTTCGGGCGTGACGGGGCAGTTTTCAGGCGTTTCAGCAGTTTTTTTGCCGTTGTTATTGCAGCCTAAACCGGTTGTCAGCAGGCCGGCGGTAGCGCCCAGGCTTAACTGGAGCATGCGGCGACGGGGAAGTTTATCGTTTTCTTTCATGGCGTTTTTTTTAAAAAAAGAAATACGAAGTTCGACCTGGATGGGCCGAACCTCGTAAACCTACGATCCCGGCGATTATTTAGTTGCCGGCGGCTCAAAAATCACTGCGCATAGTCCAGCAGCACCCATACTTCGTTGCGCACCAGCGTGCGTGCGGCGTTGATGCTTTTACCGACGTCATCTGCGTTTTTACCGGGGTGTACTTTTTCCACATGGCCCCCGTATCGTCGGCCACGACATCGTTCCATTTATCGAAATAATCAACCGTGATGGCGTCGTATTCCCTGTTGTCGCCGTACGGAAATTCGAGGCTGTATAACCCCCATCCGGCCCGGTGGCCGTTTTTGATTTGCTCTTGGTGCACGGGTTTGACGAGTTCTTTTTCCATTTTTACATAATCGCCCCATTTGCCGGCCGGAACGTCCATGAAGTTGACAAACCAGTATTTTGATGGAGGCGCGCTGAGATTTTTGAAAAGTGCGTCCACATCCGTGGATATTTCCGTGCGGACGAGGGTGCGGAACATCTCGGTCGAATCCACGTGCTTTGCCTGATCTTTGGTCAAACTTCCAAAAACATCACCCCAGCTGTTGTAAAGACTGTCGATCCCGTTCCAGCCCGACACGGCGGTGATGGTCACATAATCGTACTCCGTATTCGCACCGCTGGGCATCCGCACTTCGAGGAACCACCAGCCGATTTCGGAGCCGCCCTTTTTGATGCGGGCTTTGTGGAGGTCTTTCCACACGGTTTTTTCGAGCCGGACGTAGTCGCCTGCATGGCCGGGTGTGGTTTTCATAAAGTCCACAAAATAGTACGTCGGTGGCGGCGCGGCGGCAGTGGTTTGGGCTGAAAGGTGGAAGCTGAACGCCAGTAAGGCGAGGCAGCCGAAGAGCAATTTGATTGTTTTCATCGTTGAGAGAATTTAAGGTGAAAAATGATTGGCAATGAGGGAATTAGCCGTCGCAAGGAGGGGAAAGAAGGATGGAGGCAAACAACTGTTGTTCAGTCGTATCGCATCATATAAATCTCAACGGGAAACGGGAATTGATGAAAAAGAAGCGCAATCGTGTTTGCGTCAGGCAGGCAAAAAAGGCGGGAAAGTATTAGCCTGGGAAATTATTGCCCTCAAACGTACATGAAAATTCCCTGAGTGCAAAAGCAAGATGAAAAAAACCTCGTTTACACAGGTGTAGCATGACCGCTTTGAGATTATTAGGCGCGTTTGATTATGAAAGCGGTCATGCCACACCTACGGCAAAGCATCCGGGTCGGAAGTGACGCCCGGATGCTTCATTTTGCGCATTATACTGACAAGACTTGTGCCCGGCCGCTCAATTCACCCTTCTGCGCTCTTCTTCCGACCCGGTGGCGCGCCGCCGGGCGTCTTTTACCTTGTTGCTGCCGAACTTGTTGGAATACGTCAGGCGAAAAATACGTTCCGTCTGGCGGTACTGACCGCGGTAGAAAAAGTTTTCAGCCGGATCGTCGATGATGCTGGTCCAGATGGCAGAGAACAGGATGTCGCTGACATTGAAACGAAGTGTGCCGAGATTGCCGCCCAGTTCCTTCTGAATACCGGCGTTCAGTTCGCCCAGCGGCCGCGAAACGGTTTTTCCGTAAGGCCCGCCCGAGTAGTAGAAGGCCGAAAGTTCGATTGTAAATTGTTTCGGCAGGCGGAACGATTGCGACACGAAGCCGTACCAGTAAGCCTGGGATTGTTTTGACACCTTTCCATTTTGTTTGCCTTTGTATTCCTGCCATTGTGCCGAAGCGCTGGCCTGCATTTCCCACCAGTTGAACGGGCGCACGGGGAAGGTGATGGTGGCGGCGGCGTTTTTGGAATAATCGTAGTTCAGGGCGCCGTTCACCTGGCGATTGGTCACGGGGTCCACTTCCGGCTGACCCTGGATGATGACATCGTCTTCATAACTGTATTGAAGCGACAGTTGCACGTTTTTCCACATGTAGTCGGGTTTTACGGCATCGACGACGGAGGGTTGCAGCTGCGGGTTGCCGGTTTCGATGGTATTGGGGTCGTAAAAAATAAAATAAGGCGCCAGTTGCATGAAGTTCGGCCGGTTGATGCGGCGGCTGTACGAAAATTGCAAGGTGTTGTTTTTGTTGATCTTGCGCGACAAAAACAAGCTGGGAAACAAATTGCCGTATTCCCGGTCCACGATATCGGGTTGTTCCGGAGAACCGAGGTTGGAGCGGGTAAATTCGTAGCGGAGACCCGCTTTCATGTCCGTTTTTTCGTTCAATTTGAGGGTAAACGCGGAATAAACCGCCGCGATGTCTTCTTCCATGCTGTAATCGGCGGAATAATCCGGGTTTCGTATCCAGCCTTCCTGTATCAGGTCTTCCACCAGTACGTCGTTGTTAAAACGGGTTATGGTGCCTTTTAAGCCCGATTCCAGGGTGGCTTTTTCGCCGAACTGGCGGGTATAATCGGCTTTGCCGGCCAGAATGCTCATGGGGGTGGTTTTGTGCACCCGGAGTTGGGTTTCGTTCAGCAGGGCTTCGCCGGCGTCGAGGTAGCGGTTGGTGTAATTGCTGGGGTTGGTGAAATAATAATAGGCGTAGTCGAGGTCGAAATTGAGGCGTTGTTCCTTGTTAAACTGGTGTTCGAGGTTGATGTTGCCGAGGTAATGGCTCCAGTGGTTGACCTCGTCGTTGGGAATATGAATAAAACCGCTCGGCGCGCCGTTTTCGCGCAGTTTTACCGTATTAAAAGCATGCATGGTCCAGTAGCGGTCCATCCAGCCGGTGAGCAAACCCAGTACGGTTTTCGGGCTGAGTTGAATATCGAACCCGAGGCGGGCATTTTGGGTGTGGGTACGCGTCGGGTCGCGGTCGCTGACACCGTCGGTTTCCAATATGTTACCGTCTTTTTTGATGCTGCGGTAATTGGAAAAAATCTGCGGGTTGTTGTCGTAGTTCCAGGAATAATCGCCGTAGAGGTTGACTTTGTTCCGCCGGTAATTGAAGTTGAGGTTGGCGCCAGCTTTTTCCTTCAAACCGTAACCGGCGCTCAGGGAGTAACTGCCGTTCAGTCCGTCGTCGACGTTTTTTTTCAGTACGATGTTGATGATACCGGCGTTGCCTTCGGCGTCGAAATTGGCCGGCGGGGTGTGGATCAGTTCGATCCGTTCGATATTGTCGGCGTTCATGCCTTCCAGCAGCTGGATGATGGCGGAAGGGGGCAGGCGGCTGATTTTGCCGTTAATCATGACCAACACGCCGTTTTTTCCACTCATATTGATCCAGCCGGCGCCGCGGTTGACCAGCACACCCGGCGAACGTTGCAATACTTCCAATGCCGTGGAACCGGCGGAAGTGACGCTGGTGGCCACGTTGACCACCAGGCGGTCGATTTTTTGCTCGAAGAGGGGTCTTTTGGCCACAATACTCACCTCGTCGAGTTGTTGGGCGTTTTCCTCCAGCACCGTTGTGCCCAGGTCTTTTTTCCCGGACTGGTTGTTGAGTGTGAATACATCGGAGAAATAATGCGTGTAACCGAGCATGCTGACTCCCAGGCGGTATTCACCCGGCTCCACCCCTTCGAAGGAATAGGAGCCTTCCGTAGTGCTGAGCTGGCCTTTTACGAGGGTGGAATCGGCGCCGTTGAGGAGCAGGACCGAAGCGGCGGGCAGCGGTTTGCCCGCGGCATCGGCCACGATACCGCTGATTTGGGTTTGGCCGGGAGCAATGAAGGGGAAGAACAAGACCAGGCTGCATATCCTGATCGCAGTTGCGAGTGTTTTTGCTGACATAAAGAAGAATGGGTTTGACAAGTCCGTTTTCACAAAGGAGCGACGCCGGAGAGAAATGTTGCACTTGTCGGCCCATCACACGATATGAGGCGTTCAGTCGCCGTTTATTATCGACCAGCGATGTGCGGGATACCCCTGATTTAAGCAAATGAACAAAACCTGGATTACTGATTTTCTTCGGAATATCCTGAGAATGAAACACCTGGGCGGAAAAGGTTTTGCCCTGCTTACAACAGCGCCGCCCCGAATACGCCCGCGCTGTCGCCCAGTTCGGGTTTCAGGAAAACGGTATCGATACGTGGATTGAACAGGTGTTTTTGGGCCTCGGCCACGCCGTCGGTATAAAGCCGGTCGATGTTGCCCACACCGCCGCCGAGTACGATGGCGTCGGGGTCCATAATATTGATCACCACGGCGATCGCTCTGCCGAAAAAGTGAATGAGGCGGTCCATCGTTTGTACCGCCGCTTCGTCCGTGCCGGCGGCGGCCTTGTCGGCGATTTCACGCAGTGGCAGGTGGCGCAAGGTGCGGTTTTGGTAAAATTTTTCGAGCGCGGGGCCGGAAAAAACGGTTTCCACACAGCCCGTTTTTCCGCAGTAGCACAGGCCGCCGCTTTCGTCGAGGAAATTGTGGCCCCATTCGCCGCCAATGCCCTGGCGCCCGTTGATCACTTTTCCGTGGATCACCCAACCGCCGCCCACACCCGTGCCGAGGATGACGCCGAATACAGCAGTGGCGTTGGGCAACACTTTCGGCACTGCCCCGAGTAATGCTTCTGCGACGGCAAAGCAGTTGGCGTCATTGGCGAGTCGTACGGGGATACCCAGTTTTTTCTCGAGGTCGACGTCAAAGGGTTTGTCGTTCAGCGCCGTGGTATTGGCATTTTTGATCAAACCCGTGTTCGGGTCGAGGGTGCCGGGGTGACCAATGCCTGCCCGGGAGGGCCGCAGCCCCGATACGTCGGAAAGTTGGCCGATCAGCCGCGCGACCTGCCCGATGATGTGGTCGTAACCTTTGTGCGCTTCCGTTGGGATACGCAGGCGGTGCAACACCTCCGGTTGGGAGCGACTTTTTAATATAACACCTTCTATTTTGGTGCCGCCGAGATCGAGACCCCAGAGCGGATATTCTTCTTCCATGTATACAAACTGTTTGCTGATCGTGTGGAATAAACGACCAAAAGTAGCAGTCTTCCACCCGGAGGTGTATTCCTGCGGGAAGAAATTCAAAACGCAGGGAGGAAAGGTGAAAAAAGTGGCGGCAAAACCGCGATGCGTCCTACTTTCGCAGGAAAATAAAGTTCGGATAAAGCCATGTCATCTTCAGAAAAATACGACGCCCCCAATGCGCCCAAACCCGTCGGCCTTTACCCCCATGCCCGGCGGGTGGGCAACCTGCTGTTTCTGTCCGGCATCGGACCGCGGGACCCGGAAACGGACGGTGTGCCGGGACTTGTCCGCAGCCCTGCGGGAAATTACACGGAGTTTGACTTTGAAGCGCAGGTGCATTCGGTGTTCCGCAATGTACGCGCCGTGTTGGAAGCCAGCGGCGCCCGCTGGGAAGATTTGGTCGACGTCACGGTTTTTCTGGTGGATATGGAGCGCGACTTTCACACCTTCAACCGCTTATATGCCGGCTATTTCAAAGACAACCAGCCCTGCCGCACCACCGTGGGCATCGACCGGCTGCCCACGCCGATCGCCATCGAGTTGAAATGTATTGCGGTGGTTCAGTAGCAGTGGGCAGTGGCAGTAGCAGTAGCAGTAGGCTGTTTGCAGTGGCAGTAGCGATGGGCAATAGCAGTAAAATATTGATATAAGTATGTGGACAAATTTAATTGACAGAGCCTGTTCTATTCACTATTCATCAGATGACTTCAAGTCATCTGATGAATAACTCTTTGATAATCAATAATATTGAACTTTTAAGCAGTAGCAATGTGCTGCCTCACAAAATATTATCAATTAATTTGGCCTCGGCGCTTAGTACATTGTGATTTAAATTTTTTGAGGTTCTAAAGTATCGTGTCATGTCGAGCGCAGCGAGACATCCGGATGTAGAAGTCGCCGTATTAATCCCAAAATCACAGCCTGCGGCTTCGGATGTCTCGCTGCGCTCGACATGACACGTCTTATGGAATGGTCAAATAACTTCAATCACAAAGTACTTTTGCAAGAAGTCTAATATAGTGAACAGTTGCACCGCCCACTGCCACTGCCACTGCCCACTGCCACTGCTACGGCGTATCAAACATATCGTAGTACAATTTCAGCGTGGAATCCGTTTCTTTTTCCTTGATCTCGCCGAGGATTTTTTGCAAAGACTCCACTTTGGCGGTGTCGCCTTTTTCCCGGAAATAATTGCGGATGTCGGCGATGGCTTTGGTGGTGGCGAAACGACGGAATTCGCTGGTTTCCAGGTTGAGCGAAACCGCTTTCAGGTTTTCAATGCCGCTGTCGATCAATACAACATCGCCGAGGCCGGTCAGAAATTTTTGGTAGTTTTCGAAGAAGGAAAAGGCCGCCATGTAGTCGACTTTACCCATTCTTTTTTCAAAAAACGTCAGGTTGGCGCGATCCGGATTTTGGGCGTAGAGTTCGGCAAGGGTGGCCGTCAGGGCATCGCTGTCGTCGTTTTGCAGGCTTTGGGAAGCGACAACGGCCGCTGCGGGGTCGAGTTTGGTCAATGCGCTGAGCGCTGCGCCCACAATACTGTAGGCCTGATCGGCGGAGAGGCTTTTCTGAATGATCGGGACGTATTGTTTGTCGCCGGTTTCGCCAAGCGCCTCGATGGCCGTGGCACGAACGGAAGGTTCGGGATCGTTTTCGGCGATTTTTACGATGGCTGCCAGGGCGGCGGGGTTGGCGGGGTCTACACGGTTGAGCGCTTTCTGGCGGATTGCCCAGAATTTATCCTGCAAAGCATCCACCATAATTCCTTTGGCGAGATCGGTTTTTTCTTTTTCAGGCCTTCCATTGCCTCGTACCGGTCGCGGAAACGGGGGGCATTGCGGAACATAAACGCCCACTCTTCGGGGCTGTGTTCGTCATTTTTTACACACAACAGGGCTTTGTCCGCATCCACGTTGACGAGGGCCGGTTTGGCGGGCACATTGAACGTGAAGGTCTGGCTGCGTTTGGTAACGCGGATTTTTTCGCGGGTTACTTTTCCGGTCGCGTCGTAAATATCCACGGCCAGCGGCAGGTCGAAGATGCGGGCGACGTTTTCACCCGATTGTTTTTGCGTGATGGTCACGGTCGACTGCCGGGCGGCTTCATCCCAGCCGTAGGTGATATCGAGGTCGGGGTGGCCGGCGCCGTAAAACCACTGATTAAAAAACCAGTTCAGGTCCTGCCCGGTCACGTCTTCAAACGCCAGGCGAAGTTCGTGGGCTTCCACGTCGCTGAATTCGTTTTTCTTCAGGTATCGCTGCAGGGCGGCAAAAAATGCGTCGTCGCCGACCTGGTTGCGCAGCATGTTGAGGATTGCGCCACCTTTGTTGTAGGAGTGGGCGTCGAACATACTTTCGCGGTCGTGATAGCCGAAATGGATCAGGGGGTGACCGCCGTCGGAAGCGGAAAAAATATAGCCCTGTTGTTCCTGCATTTCGTGGAAATCGGCTGCATCACGCCCGTGTTTGTGTTCGATCCAGAGGTATTCGGAATAATTGGCAAAACCTTCGTTGAGCGTCAGGTTGGACCAACTTTCGGTCGTCACCAAATCGCCGAACCAGTGGTGAAACATTTCGTGCGCCACCACCTTTTCATTGGTCATGTGGTCGTCGAGCAGTTCACGTTTGGTTTTTTGCAAATATTCGCCGAAGATGACGGCGGTGGTATTTTCCATGGCGCCGCTCACGTAATCGCGTACGACGACCTGTGAAAATTTCGGCCAGGGGTAGGTATAACCCAGTTTGGTGGAGAAAAACTCCAGCATTTCGGTGGTGTAGGGATAGATATCGCGGGCGAAGGGTTCAAATTTCGGTTCCACGTAATAATCCACGTCGATCCCGCGCCATTTGTCTTTTACGACGGCATATTCGCCGATGGCCATCATAAACAGGTAAGGGGCGTGGGGTTTGTCCATTTTCCAGTAATCGGTGCGGGTGCCGTCGGTATTTTTTTTGGACGATACCAGTACGCCGTTGGAGAGTGTTTTGAATTTATTCTCCACGGTAATGTACATTTCCTGGGTGCAGCGTTCGTTGGGTTTGTCCACCGTAGGAAACCAGAAAGAGTTGCTTTCCGTCTCGCCCTGGGTCCAGATCTGCATGGGTTTGTCTTTGTCGGCGCCGTCGGCGTTGATAAAATACAGGCCTTTGTCCTGGGTAATGGCGGCGCTTCCGCCGAAGGATTCGCGTTCGTCGGGTTTGGCGGTATAGGTGACGGCGATTTTGAATTCCTCGGTGCGGGTAAAGGTTTTGCCGAGGAAAACGGTGAGTTGTTCGTTGTTGTAGTCGTATTGGAGGGCTTCGGTTTTTCCGTCGAAGGTGACCGATTTGATGTCGAAGTTTTTGGCGTCGAGGGTCACGCGGTCGGTGGCATAAAACCAGGGGCGCAATGTGAGCGTGGCTTTCCCGTTGGCGCGTTTTTTGGGCCAATCGAACGAGATGTCGATTTTGGTGTGGATCAGGTCGTGTTCGAAGGTATGCGAGGGGTTGTAAGGCGGCAGGGTGTCGGACAGGGTTTCATCGTCGGGCGTTATTTCGGCGGCGTCGGTAAAGTTATATTCGGCCGGTTCTTCGGCGTCTTCCGATTCTGCTTCTTCACCCATGAGCGGTTTGCTCATGGTATCCCATACGGCGGGTTCATTGGGCGTTACGGGAGTGGAGGCTGTGGAGGTGCCTGTTTTAGGGGTGCAGGCGGCGTACAACGCGATCAAAATGATCAGCGCCGGGGTGAGGAGGTTTCTCATTAACAGAAAGTAAGTTAGTTTGTAGCGAAGAAATTTGGCAGTGGCGAGTTGCCGTGATGAGTTGGTGGTGGAAGGGAACATGATTCCGGTGCAAAATTCGCAAATCAAATCCGGCCTTTTGCACAACTTTGCCGCGTTTTCGGCTAATAGCCTCAAATGTATTCTGATTAACGCACTACAAACGCTCATGGAGCAAAAAACGTACATTGCGAAAGAAAGGTGGAAAGAATCCGTCATTTAAAAAAACACCATGCCTGATCAGGATACGAATTTACTGAACGATGCCGTTGCCATGGTGCGCGGTCCTTTCGAACTCGACAACGCCGCCCCGCCCGCCAGCGAGGAAGAACTGCTTTCCCTGCTCGCCGACCGTATCGCCGACATGCTGGAAAAACAGCCGGAATACCTGATGAGCCTGCTGTACCGCTTCGATGTGCTGGAGAAAAAAATCGTGCCCGTCATGCGCCCCGACGCGCCCGAACCGGCCAACTGGGGTCTCGCCCGCTTAGTGCTGGAACGCCAGAAAGAACGCGCGGAGACCAAACGCACCGTGAAGCCGAAGCCGTTGGAGGGCATGGATGACTGGGCGTGGTAGGCCTTCCTTCCAAACCATCTTCGCTTTTTCTGCAAAATCTGCCCTGTTTTAAAAATTATATTCTGTCAAAATAAGTAAAATGTGTTTCCTGGCCGACTGTGCCAGCGAAACTTTGCTTATTTTTGCGGTAAAATTATCCTGACCAAAAAGGAGCTGCGCCTCCATCGAACTTCCTTCCGAAAAGAATGTTCCATACGCGCCACTCCAATCACTCAATCACTCAATCACTCATTCACTGATGCAATCAAACGGCGCCGCTCCGACCCATACGCCCCGAACTGCCCGGGAAGACCGCTACCAGCACCACGACTACTACGGGGTGGACGAACTGCTCACCTCAGAACACCTCATCGCCCGCGACGCGGTGCGCCAGTGGGTAAAATCGGAGGTTAGCCCCATCATCGAAGACTACTCCAATCGGGCCGAATGCCCCACACAACTGTTCAAAGGCCTGGCCGAAATCGGCGCATTCGGCCCCTCGCTCCCGGCGGAATACGGCTGCGGCGGCATGGACGAGATCGCCTACGGCGTCATTATGCAGGAACTCGAACGCGGCGACTCCGGCGTGCGCTCCATGGCGTCGGTGCAGGGCTCGCTGGTGATGTATCCCATCTACAAGTTCGGTTCGGAAGAACACCGCCGCCACTACCTGCCCAAACTGGCGCAGGGTGAACTCATCGGCTGCTTCGGCCTCACGGAACCCGACCACGGCTCCAATCCGAGCGGCATGACCACCAACGTGAAAGACGACGGCGACGCCTACATCCTCAACGGCGCCAAAATGTGGATCACCAACTCTCCGGTGGCCGATATCGCCGTGGTATGGGCCAAAAACGAAGAAGGCCGCATCATCGGCATGATCGTGGAAAAAGGCATGAAAGGTTTCTCCGCCCCGGAAATTCACGGAAAATGGTCGCTGCGCGCCAGCATTACCGGCGAACTGGTGTTTGAAGACGTGCGGGTGCCGAAGAAAAACGTATTGCCCGGCGTCAACGGCCTGAAAGGCCCGCTGGCCTGCCTCACCAAAGCCCGCTACGGTATCGCCTGGGGCGCTATCGGCGCTGCATTAGATTGTTACGACTCCGCCCTGCGCTACTCAAAAGAACGCATCCAGTTTGGCAAACCCATCGGCGGTTTCCAGTTGACGCAGAAAAAACTGGCGGAAATGATCACCGAGATCACCAAAGCGCAGCTGCTTACCTGGCGACTCGGCACGTTGGCCATCGAGGGCAAAATGACTTCCGCACAGGTGAGTATGGCCAAACGCAACAACGTACACATGGCGCTTGAAATCGCGCGGGAAGCACGCCAAATACACGGCGGTATGGGTATCACGAACGAATACCCGGTTATGCGCCACATGATGAACTTAGAAACGGTGCTGACCTACGAAGGGACCCACGATATTCATTTGCTCATTACCGGCCACGACGTTACGGGGTTGGATGCGTTTAAATAACTTAGACGGTGGACGGTGGACGGTAGACGGTGGACGGTGGACGGTAGACGGCGGACGGTAGACGGTAGACGGTACGTAATGAAATTTAACCCGTTAAAATAATATTACCATGGGAAATTTTAAAAGCCTGAGGGTTTGGAATGATGCTATGGATCTTACTGAAAACATCTATCGCATGACACAGGAACCTTCCTTTTCCAGAGACTTTGCCTTGAAAGATCAGATAAGGCGCGCTGCTGTTTCTATTGCATCGAACATTGCCGAAGGAGATGAACGCGGTACCAACCGGGAATCCGTACACTTTTTTAATATTGCCAAGGGCTCTGCGGCCGAAGTGATTACACAGTTAAATATTGCGCACCGAATCGGCTATTTTATGCCGATATGCTTGGACAAATAGAAAATCATGCTGAAAAAATTCGCGCCTCCCTCAAAAAACTAATCCAAACAAGAACTCAAATCGATATTTAACCGTCTACCGTCCACCGTCCACCGTCCATACCGTCTACCGTCTACCGTCTACCGTCCACCGTCCACCGTCCACCGTCCACCGTCCACCGTCCACATGTTAAATACTTGTTTTTCATCGAAAAAGGGGTCATAAAACAAGTGTTCTTGCGTTAAAGTGAAACTTTTGCACTGGGAAAACTTGCAGCAACTATAAGTAAAGGTGGATTCCGGTATTCTATGAACGGCATACTCTTTGTCTTATACATGACTGAAATCACTAATCAAAACATTTGTGTGTATGTCTTTTGAAAGAAAATTCATGTGGGTGATATGTGTTTTTGCCATTCCATTTTCTGTATTGGGGCAAAAAGAACAAACCATTAACTTTATTAACCCTTCCTTCGAGGGCCTGCCCAAAGCGGGTGAAGCCCCCAACGGTTGGTATGACTGCGGAAAACCGGAAGAGACCCCGCCGGATATTCAGCCCGGCGCTTTTGCCGTCACCAAATCGCCCAGTCACGGCAATACCTACCTCGGTCTGGTGGTGCGCGACAACGAAACCAACGAGGGAGTCGGCCAGCGCCTGAGCAAACCGCTGGAAAAGGACCAGTGTTATGAGTTCAGCATGGATATTTGCCGTTCCGAGCTCTATCTCAGCACGAGTAAACTCACCGGACAGGAAGCCAACTACGTCACCCCCGCCAAATTGCGCGTTTACGGTGGCAACGGATATTGCAACAAAGCGGAATTGTTGTACGAAACGGCCGTCGTCACCAATACCCGCTGGTTGTCGCACACGTTCAGGCTCCACCCCAAAAATGGGAACTATTCCTACCTGATGATTGAGGCGTATTATAAAACGCCGGTTTTGTTTCCGTACAACGGCAATATCCTGCTGGACAACGCTTCTCCGATCAAACAGATCATTTGCGGACCGGAGAAAATGCCGGATGCCAAACCCGCGCCGCCCATTGCTTCCACTGCGAAAGCGCCGCCCAAGGATAAAATAAGGACACAACCCAAAGTGGATACACCGGCCAAAAAGCCCGAACCTTCCAAATCAACAGCCTCCGTTA
Source organism: Lewinellaceae bacterium (assembly GCA_016713985.1). Lineage (GTDB taxonomy): Bacteria > Bacteroidota > Bacteroidia > Chitinophagales > Saprospiraceae > M3007. The sequence goes on from JADJOD010000020.1 coordinate 22,589, forward strand.
TGGAACGGAAAACGGTGAAAAAAGGCAAAACCTACCGGCTCGACAAGGTCTATTTTGATACGAATAAGTACAACATCAAAGACGCCAGCGAAGAAGGGCTCAACGAATTGTTCCAGTTTTTGCGCGGCAACCCCGATGTGGTGGTAGAGATCGGCGGTCATACGAACAACGTCATGTGGCCCGATTCGTCTTTTGCCAACCAACTTTCCACCAACCGGGCCAAAGCGGTCGCCAACTGGCTCGTCGCCAAAGGTATTACCTCCGACCGGGTGCAATTCAAGGGGTATGGCTGGACAAAACCGATCGAACCGAATATTACGGAAGAGGGCCGGAAAAAGAACCAACGGGTGGAGATCACGATCCTGAATATGAACGGATAGAACTTGTCAGGTTAAGCGTCTTGGGGTAGTGTCAAAAGTCTTTAAGTTGCGCATTGTCGCGAATTGGGAGAAATTTTATTCGGATGATGCGCAGACATTCCAGGTTTTCAAAACCTGGAATGTCTGGTTCGATCGCGATTCAAAATAATATTTTCCGTTTCAAATCCAAAATAAAGTATCGCTGACTTTTGAAACAACCCCAAGAGGCATCAAAACCGCACCTTCAGTGAAATTCCCGGTGAACGGGTTGTCACTAACACCGGTTCCAGGCGCCAGCGCGGAGGAGCGGCACAAATCGTGTTTTTCAGGTCTTTTTTCGCTCTGCTTTTTTCCACAACCGACCAGATGACGCCGGTCAGGACCAAGGCGCCGCCGGTAAACATCATTACCTGCGCCCCGACGTATTCGTTGTCTGCTTTTTTGTAAAACGCCTCGCGGTCAATGCCCTGATCGGTATAAAACGGGTCCTGCCGGTTGAGGAATGTCTTGTAGTCGTCATGTTTGGCAAGTACATCGGTATAAGGCCAGATACCCAGCAGGCCTACTCCGGCGCCGGCGCCGGCCAGAATCCAGCATTTTTTCCTGATTTCGGGACTGACCTGCGCTTTCGGCAGGTTGCTGACGTCGTACACATAAATCCGGAGCTGGTTGGGTTGTGAGGCCATCGCTTTGGGCACGTTGTCCATTTGGTAGTTCCATTCCACACGTTTGTCGCCGGGTGTTGCCATGAAGGTGCCCGTCCCGACGGTTGTGTTGACCCGGATGTTTCGGATTAAAGGAGCAGAGTATGACGTTGACCGTCCGCCCGTTGTACTGCGGCATGATTTTGAAACGGACCAGCACTTTTTCGTCCGTGAGTTCGGCGGAGGCGCTGGAGATCAGGTTCCAGCGGTTGAACGAAGCCGGATCGATGGCAATGAATATTTTATCGCCGCCGACTTTGCCTTTTTCGGCGTCCAAAATCTTTTTCCACTCCTTGTCGTACTCGATGCTGATGGCTTCTTCCCGCGCTGCCGGGTCGGGATAATATTCCGGCTTGATGTTTATTCTGGCTTTCAGGTTTTGGGCGGCGGCTAAAGCGTCGTTGCGCGAAGCGCGCATCCGCGCCATCGCAACGGCGGCAAAACGATCGGCTTCCAGTTCCATTTTTTTCCGGGCTTTGACGTCGGTTTCGCTGAAGTTGTGGCCACGAACAAGGTGCCCGATCTCGTGGGCAAAAACAAAATAGGCGGCCCATTTGGTTTTGCCTTCCACTTTGAAATCACCCATAAATTTATTGCTGTACAACAGGTACCGGACTCCTTTCCGTTCGTTGGCCTGGGCGTTGTCTACCGTCGCGACCTGGAGTGTGAAAGGGCGGTCGCCGGTGATGCCTGACAGATTGAGGATTTCATCCACAATTTTTTCCGCCTCTTCGGTGGGTTCAAAAAGCGTGTATTTGCCCGCCGTTTTATCGGAGGCGAAGTTGCATCCGTTGGTGAATTCGAGTTCCTGCTGTGCCGGAAGCAGGCCGGCGCCGGCCATCAGGCACAGAAAAATGATCCGGGAGAGTGCGTTTTTCATGGTGTTAATTTTTCAAATAGTTGATAATCTTCGATTTGCGCAAGTGTGTCACACCCGGCAATTCGCTTGGACTGCTCACTACGGGTTTGCGATCCTTTTCCGGCACCTGGAACTCATAGATGAGTGCAGTGACATTGGTATTGCGGTCGAAGGGCAGTTGGCCGAGGGCGGACGGCAACTTGTTGGCGCCTTCATTGAGCCAGTCGGTCGCCGCTTTTCGGGTAAGCGGGAGTTTCGAATTGGTCAGGGTATGCGGGGTGACGACAAACACGAATACCCGGAATAAACCCGGCTCGGAGGTGAACAAAGACTTCAGGATAACACAGGGTGGAGAAGTCTTCACAACGGACAATTTTTGAGGACCACCTGGAGTTTTCGCCTTTGCAGGCGCCGTCGCGGTTAAATTGCTCCATCCGGGTGACCAGTGCAAAACCGTCGGGTACGTATAAATAACGCCGGGTGGAATAACCGGCAGATTCGAGTGCCCGGCTGATTTTTTTGTCGGCATCGGCCAGGGTGTTGCAGTTGTTGAAATAAACGTCGAGGTTTGCTTCAGCCGATGGTGTCGGCGTCGGGAAAGGAAATTTTGGGAAGTTTTTGATCACTTCGTTGATGTTTTCCTCAAACCACGCGGCGTGTTCCGCGTTGCGCAGGCTGGCTTCCGCCCGCAGGAAACCCCGCATGATGTCCAGTTTTCTGTCGGAAGAATCAATACCGGAGGCGAGGGAAAGTTGCGCGGCCACCTGTTCGGCCAGCACGGCCGGCACACCGGTCAGGCAAAGTGTGTAACCGGCAAACTCGTCCGCCTCCATTTCTTCCGCTTCGGTGGGCGACCCGCCTTTTAACAAATGCCCGTTGACGTGGTGCCCGATTTCGTGAGCGAGTATGGCGTACCGGAGGGCAAGGTCCTGATGGGCGCTGAAAAACTTCCGGCTGTACAATACGTAACGTTTGTTTTTGTCCACAACCGCCGCCACCGAGGGCACATTGGAGCAAATAAATTCGAAATTGAGTATTTGAGCCGTTTTTTTAAGAATATCGTCTTTCAGTTGTTCGATGGAATCCGATGCTTCGAAACTGTACAATTCTTCGGGCATGGCCGTGCCGTGATAAATACAACGATGTGTCGTATTGATCTCGATGTAATCCTGGCCGGACGCCAGGCTACAGAACAAACCCGAAAAAAGAACCGAAAAAAGCAATCGTATCGACATGGTTTTGTTGTTTTGGAGCGGTTAAAAACGCAGTTGCAGACCCAGTCCTGCATTTAAAAAACGGGTCTTTTCCGGCTTGGTATTCAGGTTGTAATAATCCGTCGACACCACGAGATTCAGGAAATGGTTGAGTGGTTTTATCAGGCATACGCCGCCGTTCCAGCCGAACACACCGTCGACACTTTCGGGTTTGTAATAACCTGCGTTGGCCTCGGCCTGCACATACACACCCGTCAGGAAATTGAATCCCAGCCACTGCCGGAACGTGACGCCGCCGCCGATACCGAAGATCGAATAATCGGTTTTCCCGGATTCCGAGTTTTTAAAGGCATAATATCCTCCTTTTGCCTGGAGCCCCCATTGGCGGTACACCCGAAGGCCCAGTTTGCCTTCGGCGTAGTAACCCCGTTCGAAAAAATTACCGAAGTCGCCTTTGGGGAACGTGAGGCCGCCGTGCAGGGAGAAAAACCCGCGTTTTTGCTGAATACCGGATAACGGGCCGTTGTACAACAAACGGTCGTGTATGCGGATAACCATATTCGGATCGGGGTTGCTACCCAGATTGATCGGAACGACGTACCGGCCGTCTAAGTAATCCACGGGCTGGAGTGCGCTGCCGTCCGACAGGTCGATCGAAATGGCGTTTACCTCGTTCGGTCCGAGCAGATTGCCTTGTGTATCCACGGGTTTCATCATCAGCATGAGCGGCGATTCGTACAACACGAACAGGCAGGATTTTTTTCGGTCGGGGTGCCGAAGATTACAACCGGCGTTTTTTCTTCAAACCGGCGGTAAGCGCCAATGGTCGGGTGATTGCCTTCCGCTTCCATACGGACATGGTACAAACCGGCTTTTTGGGTGCCGGCATATTGTGCGCGATAAACGCCGTCACCCACGTGCGTCAACGGGATTTCAGCGATAATATCCTGCTCGTATACTTCGCGGAAGTTCGTTTCGTGGAGCAAAACGAGGTACTTTTTTTCCCCGTTTTCCATTTTTGCGCCCTCCCTCTGGAAGGATTTTAAACCCGGGTCGTCGATGCTGATTTGTTTGATATAACCACCTTCCCAACTTTTGAGGTCCATATAAGCACCTCCGCTGCTTGAAACATCATTGGAGCCATGTGTGGCGGGCCGAATTCCTTTCAAGGATAAAAAATTTCCCCCAGGGGCCTTTGACGTCGATGAATTGGCCGGGTACCTTTTTGCCGCAAATGAATTGGACAGCCGTTTTTTGGGTTGGTAAAGGATGGCTTTTACCTTGGCATCAACAACCGGGTTGCCACTTTGGCGGAGCCGTGTGCCCAATAACATGGGTTCTCCTGCCCGTATGAAGGGGGTGACAAAAAAATCCTGTTTTAAGCCCTTGTCATCCACAATTACGCTCATTTCATACACCCAGTCGGCACGATCCGCACTGAAGGTTACCCGGTATTCGCCTTCCATTACTGCCGGCGCGCCGGGTTTGAGGATGGGGAAGGACACGTTGTACACCCGGAAAGGAGAGGAGCCCCCACTTAATTGGGGAATGACATCCCCGAACCCGGTGATATCTTTCCAGACGCCGCCGTCCAGTTTTTCCACTTTAAATGCGTGGTAGTTCCCGGCGCCCATGGACCCGATCCGGATGGTCAGCATATCCATACCTTCCTGGATATTGAAAGTTTCCTGGCCGTTCATGCCGTTTAAGCGGCCATTTTTGTGCACGATTTGTTTGGGGCTATCCATTGACTCTAAGCTGCTGACCCATCCGCTTTCGATGTCCGGCGTCACGCGGCAGACGTAAGGCGCGGTGGAAAGTCCCACGTCGGTTACTCCGGCCGCCTGCCCGAGTGATTTTAGCAGATCGAGGTATTCCCCTTCCGGCGTAAAAATGGCGTACGGGATGATCTTGATACCTGCGCCATTGAGCACCACCGGCGTGGCTTTGTCGATAATGACATTGCCGTTGGGCAGTTTTTTTACTTCCGGATCTTCGTTTTGCATTCCGTTGGTCATCAGCAGGATGACTTTGTGCCGGTTGTATTCTCCACCCGGAGGGGTGGCGTCGAGTTTTTGAATGGCCAAATCAAGCCCCTTACCCATTGCCGTACTTGTTTCGGGTTGCAGTCCGCCGCTTCCCATTTTGGCTGCGATCTGGGCATCCAGTAATGAAACACCCGCTACATCGAAATAAGTCAGGGGGATTTCTTCCCGTGCATTTTCAGAAAACACGACCAAACCCAGGCGATTTTTGGTGTTATTGTCCATCGCGGGTTTAATATCCTGGTAGAATTGCGCCAGTTTGCCCTTTAGGTATTCCAGTTTGTTCAGATTGGTCGTTTCGGCAATGCACTCACTTCCGGCCCTGGAGGGCTGGATACACGCACAGATCGCGTCTTCGAACATACTGCCGGAAACGTCGATTACCAGTTCGATATCAAGCGCAAAATTGGCCGGAGTCGGCACTCTGCAGCCCCTGATCGGGGCCGATGAAGAAAGGCCGCCGGCTGTAGCGGTCAGGCTGTAATTTTCAAAGGTATTGCACTCGGGAGAGCCGTTCACCGGAGTATACGTCAGTGTGATGCTGGTGGCCTGCGTGTTTGGCGATATACCCGTGGAGAAAGGCCCGCCGGCAGGCGTGATTGCCCAGGTACACGGCCCGTCGGCCGATACATTTTTTTGATCGGAAGCCGGTATGGCGGCAGAAAAATCTGCGATCTGGTTGCCGTTATTAATAATCGGCTGGGCAAATGCCCAGGAGTTCCATAACAGGAGTGAAAAAGCGCACTGATGATTCGTCCGTTGAATGATCTTTGATCCATTTGGATTGCAGCGTTGAATTTTTTAAAAATAAGAGATGCCTCGGTAAAAACCCTCAACATACTCTAGTCCGTTTTGCCGAGCGCATCGGTTTTGCAAGAAAAAGTTCCTTCTGGCCGGCATTGTTGTATTGCCCGAGGGCGAGATAACCTCCGTCCGAAGCGATAAACACCGCATAACCACTGACGGCATTGGCCGGAACGGCGGGATTGTTATGTGTGGTTTCCCAGGTGAACGCAGCGGATGAAATGGCAAATTTGGCCAGGTAGAGTTTGTTCGATTTGGTCCCGCACACCACCACCTGTTGCCCGCCGTCCACTGCGATCAGATCGACCACCGATCCGCTGGCGATCAGACCGAGATTTCGCTGGCCCGTAATCTGCCCGTTGGTATTCACGCTCAAAACATGAACGTTTTGGGCTTCGTCTCTTCCTATCACGGCATAGTTGTCGCCGTTGAGGCGGATAATTTTGCCTACATAGTTTATAGGGGCAAGTGAAAACAGGGAGTTTACGTAATCTCCGTTGATGTCCACCTGCACCAGCCTTGCTTTTTGGCCGGATTCCCGACTGTCTGCCGCGATAAAAAAATTGCCGCCGGTTTTTTCAACTATTGAAATCCCGGTATAATTGCCGACCGTAGTCCCCCCCTGTTTTATCATTCTTTTAGTCACCAGCGCGCCGTTGTTCAGCAGGTGACGGGCAAACCCTATCCCGGCTGTGGGTTCCTGGCAAACGCCGGTGGAAACGATTTCGGAGTTGCTGACCAATGCGCCGTTGGTGATGGAGAAACTACCCCCGTTTTCGTATTGAAAAGAGAGCGATTCGACGGACAAGCCCTGGTTATCGGTCACAAATGCCACCTTGCCAAATTCGTCCGGCGCCGTTGTGCTTTTCGATCCGCAAACAACAAACCCGCCACTCGCCGGAAAGGCCTTTAAGGGAGTCATGTCGGGTGTATATGTCTTCAGTTCACCTGCCGCAAGGGGCATCAGCGGATTAATAAGAACCGATTTCAGGGCTGTTCCCTGTTTGTAAATGCAATGTATCTGTTTGTCGGCACTGCGTTCGCTGACGGCTAAAGGGGTGATGTTTTGCGCTCCCAGGCCCGGTACCACCATGCTGAATGTTACCTCATTCGTTACCGTAATTGTTTCCCGCGCCGTGGCGCTGCACCCGTCGGCATCGGTAACCACCAGTACGATCTCGTGTGTGCCCGCTGAATTGTAGGTCACCGTTATGCTGGCGTTGAAATCATCGCTGGTTTCGGTATTGCCGAAATCCCAGGCATAGGTAGCCGCATCGGGGTCCGATTGGTTGGTGATCGTAACGGATTCTCCGAGGCTGATTTCGGTAGTACTTAAGGTAAAATCAGCCTCGGGCGGATTCGGGCAATCCTCGTTGAGTGAATCGATCCGCTCCAGGTGGCAGGTCGGAAAGGCCGACAGGATCAGAAAAAACGATAAGATGCGAAGGGTGGTTTTCATATACAAGTGGGTTGAAAAACGGAGATGGGAGTAGGCGCCGCAAAGGTCCGTATGACGGCACCGGTGAAGAAACGCTCCCGCAAGACATCGGGGGGCGGCAGAAAACGCATCAGGTTGTTGCGTGGGAGCGGAATCGCTTCCCGGGACGCTTGAGGAGGAGGAAACTGGTTTTTTGCGACATCTGGTTTTTTTTATACCACATAAAGATAACCCCTTGCGGTACCGGACCACCAAACATTTGCAATTAAAATTCAATAAAAAAATCATGTGTATGGCTGCTGACCTCCGGAGCGGGTAGTCCGTGTCTTGATCACATCAATAGTCGCAGGGTGGGAAGGAATGTCAATTCCGGCTTCAGATCAGCCGGCAGGAAGATGTACTTTGTTGAACGCCGCAGGCAGGGTAGGGGCAAAAAAAAACGCGGCGCTCGTTTGCGCCGCGCGGTTTCCCGTATATAATCTCATGAAAAGTTTCGAATCAGGTGTCAATGCTTTCTGCCGCTTTCTCTTGTTTCGCCGCCGTTATCTTTCATTGACGATACAAAAGTGCAGGAAGTCTGCACAAGTGTAAAGAACAAAAAAACGCGTTTGTTGAAAATGTTTTAGGGGGAGGTTTGTAGAAAAAAAGGAGGCGGATGTGCTTTATATACCTTAAAGTGGTTAATATTTTGTGAATTAGGCGGTATTTATTTTTGCCCGGCCGCTCGTTTTGTTGAAAAAAAATATGATAAAATAATTGAATTTTTATAAAAAAAATATTTGCAGGCCCTGTTGGAGGTGAAAAATCGGGTTGTCGCGGCGGAGAAAAGAAAGAATTACTCCATTTCCAGCAATAGTTGACCTTTGTCTACCGCCGCGCCTTTTTGCACGGTGACGGCCTTGACGCGCCCTTCTCCGGTTGCTTTAATCACGTTTTCCATTTTCATAGCCTCCAGAATGACGAGTGGATCACCCTTTTGTACTTCCTGCCCTTTTTCTACCATAATATAGGGACCAGCCCCGGCATGGGGGCTTTGACGGTATTTGTTTTGTGGCTGCTGCCGACGTTTAAACCGAGTTGTTGCACCAGCCGTTCGTAATGATCGGAAATTTTCAGCGTAAACTTCGATCCGTTGACTTTTAGGGTAAAGCGGCGATCCGGGTGATTCACTTCCAGTATTTCGGCATGGTAAGACTTGCCGCGGTACAACAGGTGGAACTGGCCCTCGCCGTCCGGAATGAAGTCCAGGTCACGCGCGTCGGCAGGAATTGCTTCCAACTGGTATTTGTCGTTGACGGATATTTGAAAAGGTTCGGTAATCATTGATTGTTGAACACTTTACAGGTTAAAACCGTGATGTCGTCCGGGTAAGGCTGGCGTTCGCGGAAGGATTCGATGTGGGCCAGCAGCCTGGTATTGAGTTCCTTGGCGCTGGACAGGGCATTTTCGCGCAGGAAATGGATCAGTTTTTCCTCGCTGAACTCTTCGCCCGATTTGTTGCGGATGTCCGTGAGCCCGTCCGTGTAGGAAAAAATCAGGGTCTCGTCGTCGAGGCTGATGTTGCCGACTTCAAGAAACGGCAGTTCGGGCAGCCATCCGAGCACGGTGCAGCCGGTTTTGAGCGGAATAACTTCGTCTTTGGTCAGCAACAACGGCGGAGCATGCCCGGCATTGATGTATTGGAGGGTGCGGTCGCTTGTATTGTATTTGGCCAGAAAAAGTGTGATGAATTTGTCGCCCTGGGTGACCCGGTGGACGGCGGCGTTCATCTCGTGTACAATTTCTTCGAGGGTGGGGCGGCGGGTGATGAGTGCGTGGAAATTGGCCTGGAAATTGGCCATCAGCAAAGCTGCGGAAACGCCTTTTCCGGTGATATCGGCGATACAAAAGGCGATGCTGCCTTCCGGAAACTCCACGACGTCGTAATAGTCGCCGCCGACGGCAAAGTGGGGTTTGTAAATACTGGACAGTTGGTAATGTTTGCTCGAAGGCAGGTGTGAAGGCACCAGGGTACGCTGGATCTCGGCGGCTACCTCCACTTCCCGGTTGAGCACTTCCTGGCGCAGTTGCTGTTTAAAAAGCCGCTTGTTTTCAATGGCGACGGCAATGACGTTGGTGATGGTGGTCACAAACTGCACTTTGTTGTACACATCGTCTTCATCGCCAAAGCCGCCGATAAAGGCATACGCGATCGGCTCGTTTTTGTGCATTACCGGGATCACCAGGTCGAATTCGCGGAAAAGCGGGTGGTCGCTGTTTTCCAGGCCTTGTTTGCTGCGAAACCGCGTCAGTTCCGCATTGATATCGTGGTCGAGCAGGGTTTCTTCGATACCTGACGAGCTCATACACTCCCATTTCCCGGATTCTTTGAAAAAAAGCGCCATTTTACGGATACCAATCTCCCAACGGAGAAAGGAGTTGTACATATTAAACAACCCGTCTGCCGCCACATTTTCGTTAATCGCCTGCGTAATCGTTAACAAGCTATTGATTTGCAATTGCTTGAGGTTAACTTCACGCTCCAATTTTTCAATCCGCGAAAGTGTTCTTTTTATTTCCTGTAGTTCAGGCATCGTACTTAAAATTCAACGGGAAGGTACGGACTACTACATTTTTGCAACGCTTTTTCCCTAAAAATCTAAAACTTGTGAAATTTGCGGTGAAAAAGGGTTCCGATTTTTACGTTTTCGCGTTTCCGGCTTCAAGATTGCGCTTTTTTTGGACCTTTGCCTCCGGATACGTACCGCACCGAAAACAGGAACCCAATCGCCTATTAACCACATCAATTATGGAAGACATAAGCAAAACAATGGCCGATGCGAAGGCGCACATGGAAAAAGCCCTCGAACATCTGGAACACGAACTGGTCAAACTCCGCACCGGGAAAGCGAACACCGCACTGGTAGCCGACCTGCTCGTAGATTATTATGGAACGCCCACCCCGTTGCCGCAGATCGCAAACATACAGGTGAGCGATGCCCGCACGATCATCATTCAGCCCTGGGAGCGAAACATGCTCGGCCCGATCGAACGTGTACTGATCAATGCCAACCTCGGTATTACACCCGCCAACGACGGCGAAGTGATCCGCCTTTCGGTGCCGCCACTCACCGAAGAACGCCGCAAAGAACTGGTCAAAAAGGCCAAACACGCCGGCGAGGAAAGCAAGGTAGGCGTTCGCACCGCCCGACACAAGGCGCTCGACCACATTAAAAAAGCAATGAAAGAAGGCGTGCCGGAAGATATTGGCAAACGCAAGGAAACCGAACTTCAGGATATGGTCAACAAATTTGTGGAGCAGGTCGACAAGATCATTGCAAGCAAAGAGAAGGAGATCATGACCGTTTAATTCCAAACTCAAACAATGAATTTAGAAAAATTTCTCGTCGTCGCCGGCGTCCCCGGCGTACATAAACTTGTTGCCAGCCGCTCCAACGGCTTAGTGATTGAAGACCGCAATGAAGGCCGCACCCGGTTTGTGCCGGTGCGCCAGCAGCAGGTCACCCCGCTGGCGACAGTGGCGGTGTACACGGATACCGATGAAGGTACGATCCCGCTGGTCGATGTTTTCCGGAAAATGCTCGACCAACTCGAGGCAATTCCACCCGTTGGCCCCGATGCTACGAGTACGGAGTTCCGCGAATATTTTTCCAAAATTTTGCCGGAACACGACCGCGACCGCGTGCATATCAATGACATAAAAAAGTGTATCAAGTGGTTCACATTCATGCGTGAAAAGGGAATTTTTGAAGAAGCCGAACGGGAAGCCGCCGCCACCGCCGAATCAACGGCTAATGTTGAAACGGAAGAAGAAAAAAAGACTGATAACCAATAAGTTAGGAATGTATAAAGGACAAAAAGTCGTCGTTGTGCTGCCTGCCTACAACGCCGCAAAAACATTGGAAAAAACGTACCGGGAGATACCTTTCGATCTGGTAGACGACGTGATCCTTTGCGACGACCACAGCCGCGACAACACCGCCGAACTCGGCCGTTCTCTGGGTATCCGTCATGTGATCGTCCATGAAAAAAACAAAGGCTACGGCGGCAACCAGAAAACGCTGTACAACAAAGCACTGGAGATCGGCGGCGATATCGTGATCATGCTGCACCCCGACTACCAGTACACACCCAAACTCATTCCTTCGATGGTCAATATCATCGGCGAGGGGCTTTTTCCGGTTGTTCTGGGCTCCCGGATTCTCGGCATGGGCGCGCTCCGGGGCGGGATGCCCCTGTACAAGTACATCTTCAACCGCTTCCTCACGTTGTCGCAGAATATTCTGATCAAATATAAACTTTCGGAGTACCATACCGGCTACCGGGCCTTCGGCCGTAATGTGCTGGAAACCATTCGTTTCAATCAAAATTCCGACGATTTTGTATTCGACAACGAAATGTTGTCCCAAATCATCTATGCCGGTTTTGACATCGCCGAGGTCACCTGCCCGACCAAATATTTTGAAGAAGCTTCCAGTATTAATTTCCGCCGGAGTATGAAATATGGCCTCGGTGTGTTGCGTGTTTCGTTTTGCCATTTTTTGCAACGCACCGGGTTGGTTAAATTTGCCATGTACGCGGTGAAATAAGTGTTTGGGTGTTTTAGTGGTCACAACCCCTTAACACCGAGCCATAAAATAAACAATTTCGGACGTTTCGACCGGCTTTGGGAGGATTTGTGTGGCCATAACCCCTAAAACACCCAAACACTAAAACACTTAAACACCTCAAACACCCGGAAACAATGTGCACCGTCACCTACCTGCCGACCATTTCAGGTTTTATCCTGACGCACAACCGCGATGAGGCGCCTGCGCGGTCGCCTAATGCCATTTCCCGGGAAAAAACAGGCGATGATGTCCTGCTTTTCCCACGCGACACCAGGGCAGGCGGAGCCTGGGTGGTCACTTCAAAAAGTGGCAAAACGGCCTGCCTGTTGAACGGCGCTTTTATAAAACACCACCATAATCCGCCGTACCGGCGCAGCAGGGGGCTGGTGTTACTGGATTTTTTCCAATGGGAAGAACCGGAGCATTTTTTCCAGGCATACGACCTCGAGGGTATAGAACCCTTTACCTTTTTATTTTTCCGGCGCGGCGAAGCCGCGGAATTGCGCTGGGATGGAACCAGCCGCCACGTAAAACAACTTCATCCCGGCGAACCGCATTTCTGGTGTTCCGCTACTTTATACCCTCCGGAAATGCAAACCCGGCGGGAACTCGTATTTCGCCGCTGGCTGGAGACCCGCCCGGGTGATCCGGACCCACGTTCCTTAGTTCGGCTGCACCGGACGGGCAGCGTTGGCGATCCCGAAAACGATTATGTAATGAATCGCGGCGGCAGGGTTTGCACGGTAAGCATCTCCCAGGTAACTTTAACATTTGGATTTTCAAGTCTGCGCTACTTCGACTTGTTGGAAGGTAAGCGGGATACGCGGCGGGTAGCGGCGAGGAAGCGGTTGGAAAATAGTGTCAACGTATTTTAAACCCGGCAGTTTATTGTGCCGCTTGAGTTAAATTTTTGTCAACGTCGGAAACTTAAGCTTGCCTGCTCGGTTATTTGTCCATATTTTGCACCAGTAATAATCATTCCTACCAATTGTTCACTTTTTTAAATCCCTTTTGGGCGATTACTAATCTAGCCTATGAAACATTTCCTACTCGTCTTCGCCATGGTTCTGGCAGGTGGTATGGCGCTTCAGGCGCAAAACAAATCGTTAGCCGATTTATCCGTTTTTCCCAATCCCACAACTGATTACATTTCCGTAAAAGACAACAACGACGCCGTCGGTTTTATCGCCATTTTTAATCTGGTAGGTAAAAAAGTGAGAGAATTCGAATTTTCGAAAGGTGAACAATACTACGTGGCTGATCTGACAAAAGGTATGTACCTCGTTCAGATCCTCGATCGCAGCAAACATTCGCTGACAACGCAGAAATTAGATAAGCGCTGAACATCAGCAATTTATGATAAAAGCCCTCGAAGCGTAACCGTTTCGAGGGCTTTTTTTTGGTGCGCCGGAATCTGGTGCCTCAAATAATGGAACGTATACGATTTTACGAAGCGCGTTTATTGCGCAATTCCGTCAGGAAACGCTCCAGTTCATCCACGCTGTAATACAATACCTCACGTGGTTTGGAGCCGTCTGCCGGGCCAACAATGCCGAGTGATTCGAGTTGATCCATGATCCGGCCCGCGCGGTTGTAGCCGAGTTTCATACGCCGCTGAATCATACTCGTTGAGCCGTGCTGGGTTTCCACTACTAAACGCGCCGCGTCTTCCAGCATGTCGTCCATTTCCGAAAGCCGGAATTCCTTGGCATTGCCGCCCGGTTCGCCGTCGGGGTGAAACTCGGGCAGGAAGAAAGGTTCCGCAAAACCTTGCTGGTTGGCGATAAATTCGATGACCCGCTCTACCTCCGGTGTATCTACAAAAGCGCTTTGCAGGCGGATAATATCGCCGCCGACGGAAAGCAACATGTCGCCTCGCCCGGTCAGTTGCTCGGCGCCGCCCGTATCGAGGATGGTGCGGGAGTCCACTTTAGACGCCACTTTGAAGGCAATACGGGCCGGGAAGTTGGCTTTGATGACGCCGGTGATGATATTGACCGAAGGCCGTTGTGTGGCGATGATCAGGTGGATACCCACGGCGCGGGCCAGCTGTGCCAGTCGGCCGATCGGCAATTCGATCTCCTTGCCCGCCGTCATGATCAGGTCGGCGAATTCGTCGATAATCAACACGATATAAGGCAGGAAGCGGTGGCCTTTGTTCAGGTTGAGCCGGCGGGACACAAATTTGTCGTTGTATTCCGCGATGTTGCGCACTTCCGCTTTTTTCAACAGGTCGTAACGCGTTTCCATCTCGATGATCAGCGAATTGAGCGTGTGCACCACCTTCGTCGTATCGGTCACAATGGGTTCCACCTGGTCGGGCAGGAAGCCGAGGAAGTGGTTTTCGAGGTGTGCGTAGGGGAACAGCTCCACCTTTTTGGGGTCGATCAGGATCAGTTTTACCTGCGAAGGGTGCTTTTTGTACAGCAGCGACATCAGCACCACGTTGATACCCACGGATTTGCCCTGGCCTGTGGCGCCCGCCACGAGCAGGTGGGGCATTTTGGTCAAATCCGCTACAAATACCTCATTCTGAATGGTTTTGCCCAGCGCTACGGGCAATTCCATTGTGGCGCGTTTAAAACGTTCGTCCATCAATACCTCGCGCATACCCACGGTCTGGCGTTTTTTGTTGGGCACTTCTATACCGATGGTGCCTTTGCCCGGAATAGGCGCGATGATACGAATGCCGAGCGCCGACAAATTGAGCGCGATGTCGTCTTCGAGGTTTTTGATCTTTGAAATACGGATGCCTTTGGCCGGAATGATCTCGTACAAGGTAACAGTAGGGCCGATGGTGGCTTTGATTTTTTCAATTTCAATTTTGAAATACATCAAAGTCTGAAGGATCAGGTTTTTGTTGGCTTCCAGCTCTTCGCGGTCTATTTCGAGGGTTTGATCCGGGTGATCAACCAGCAATTGCAGGTGCGGGTATTCGTAATGCGAGAGTTCGAGTGTGGGGTCGTAGGGCTCGGTCAGGTTGAGGCTGTCTTCCTGAACGGCGGCGACGGGTGGTTTGTATGCTTCCGCTTCATCGGGTGTGGAAGGTGGTGGCGGCGGCGTATTAAGGACGATCTCCATGTCGCCTTCACCGCCGGGCACGAGCACTTCCCGCTTGGGCGGCACATCTGCAAAAAGGGCGCTCCGCTGGCTGAGGTCGAGTGAAAGTTGCGGATCGGCCGGTTTGGTAAAATCCTGGTCGCCTGCCGCTGTTTTTGCCACTTCTGCGGGCGCCGGAACCTCTGCTTTGACCCGGCTGACCGGCGGCGGCGGTTCGGGGCGGCGTTTGCCAAAATTGCCCGTCAGCAGGTCGTGCCAGGCTTGTTTGGTTTCTTCCCAGACCCTTTGCCAGGTAAATTCTTCGAGATTGGGGTTGTTGGACCAGACAAACGTGGCGACCAGGGCAAACAACATCAGCGCCAGGGTGCCGATGACCCCGAGAAAATTTTGTACGTATTCGCTGATCGACTGCCCGAATACGCCCCCCCAGGGAAATTCAAATGTTTGAAAAAAGAACGAAGTGACCACCGAAACGATCACCATGAGGATCACCGTACGTTGCGTCGTGGTGCTCAGATAACCCAGCGGAATACGGCGTACCAGCGCGAGCCCGTACTTGTAAAGCAGGTAAACAATACCAAAGGAAGAGATGCCGAATCCCCAGTAAATGATGCTGTCAGACAGGAAGGCGCCGAGCCTGCCGAGCCAGTTGTCGACGGTGTAATCTCCGAGAAACATTTCCCAGGAAAACCGGAAAACGATGTCGTGATCGTTCTTCCAGGTGAACAGGTAAGAAACAAAAGCAATGAAAAAATAGAATGACAGGAACAGCAGGAATATCCCGATGAGTTTCGAGACCCGTTCGCTGTCAAAATTCATGCTGAGTTGTCCACGTTTGCCTTTTTGCCATGCAACAGGGATTTGGGTTTGGTATTGCGCTTTTGCAAGGTAAAGGTAGGCAATGGCGCCATCCCGATGTAAAACGGCGCAGAGAAAAGGAGGATTTTTTAACAAACCGGTTTTTTGCGGGAATAAAAGCCTGTCCGAAAGCCTCAATGAAGGTTTTCGGATAGGCAGTGTACGGGAAAATTCAGGCGCATTGAGCAATGGCAAATGCTTGTGTAAAATGAATAAAGCCCGGCAACATAACGCTGCCGGGCTTTTTTATTTCTAAAAGGTTGAACTCAACCCTGAAACCTTGTTAAACCTTATGAAACCCTGAAACCGTTTTACGCTTTCACCGCGCCCTTTGCTTTTTCGATCACCGCTTTGGATACACTTTCCGGTGCGGCGGCGTAGTGGCTGAATTCCATCGTAGAGGAAGCGCGACCGGAAGTGAGGGTACGCAGCGAAGTGACGTAGCCGAACATTTCTGCCAGCGGCACTTCTGCCTGAATGGCTACAGCGCCACCCATACGCGGCTCCTGGCCTTTCGGCATACCGCGGCGGCGGTTGAGGTCGCCGATTACCGGGCCGACGTACTCTTCCGGCGTGATCACTTCTAATTTCATCATCGGCTCCATGATCTGCGGTTTGGTAGCCGGCGCTGCGGCGCGGAAACCTTCCTTCGCACAAAGTTCGAAGGCGATGGGTTTCGAGTCCACAGCGTGCATGCCGCCATCCAATACCCGTACTTTCATAGAATCGATGTTGTAGCCGGCGAGGATACCGTTGTTCATCATCTGCGTAAAACCGTCCATGATCGGCTTCTGGTAGTTCTTGTCGATGGCGCCACCGACGATGGCCCACTCGAACTGCAATTTTTTCTTGCCGCTTTTGAAGTCGTCGCTTTGCAGGAATTCTTCATCGGCAGGGCCGAGGGTGAATTCCATATCGGCGAACAGACCCGAACCACCCGTTTGTTTTTTCAGGCGTTCGCGGTGTTCGGTTGTTTTGGTCAGAGCCTCTTTGTAGTTTACCTGCGGTGCGCCCTGGTTGCATTCCACCTTGAATTCGCGGCGCAGGCGGTCAACGATGATTTCGAGGTGCAATTCACCCATGCCGGAGATAACCGTCTGGTTGGTATCTTCGTCGTATTTCACCCGGAAGGTCGGATCTTCTTCGGCGAGTTTGGCAAGTGCCATGCCGAGTTTGTCTAAGTCTTTTTGCGTTTTTGGCTCCACGGCTAAACCGATTACCGGCTCGGGGAATACCATACTTTCAAGCACAATCGGGTGTGCCACGTCGCACAGGGTGTCACCCGTACGAATATCTTTAAAACCAACGGCGGCGGCGATGTCGCCTGCTTCCACCGAATCAATCGGGTTTTGCTTGTTGGCGTGCATCTGATAAAGGCGGCTGATACGCTCTTTTTCGCCCGAACGGGTGTTCAATACGTACGAGCCGGCGTCTAATTTACCGGAATACACGCGGATAAAACAAAGGCGGCCCACAAAGGGGTCGGTTGCAATTTTGAATGCCAGTGCCGTGAACGGTTCCGTGATCGCCGGTTTGCGTTCGACTTCTTTTTCCGTTTTCGGGTCGATGCCTTTTACGGCTTCAATATCGATGGGTGCGGGCAGGTAGTAGCAGGCCGCGTCGAGGCAAGCTTGCACACCTTTGTTTTTGAACGCCGAGCCACACATAACCGGAGTCATTTTCAGGTCACATACGGCGGCGCGTACGGCGGCGCGCATTTCTTCTACGGTGATGCTGTCCGGATCGTCGAAGAACTTTTCCATCAGGTTGTCGTCGTAGGAAGCAACTTCCTCGATGAGGATCTGGCGCTGTTCGGCCACGGCTTCTTTGAGGTCGTCGGGGATCGGCACCACGTCGTAAGTCATGCCCTGATCCGATTCGTTCCAGATGATCGCCTGGTTGGTTACGAGGTCAACAACACCTTTGAAGTTGTGTTCCGAACCGATCGGCACCTGCAGGGGCACTGCGTTGGAGCCCAGTTTGGCCTTCATGTCTTTCACCACCATCATGAAGTCAGAGCCTGCGCGGTCCATTTTATTGACAAAAGCGATACGCGGCACCTTATAATTGTCGGCGAGGCGCCAGTTGGTTTCGGATTGCGGCTCAACGCCGTCAACTGCGGAAAAAGAAATACGAGGCCGTCGAGTACACGCAGAGAACGGTTTACTTCCACTGTGAAGTCAACGTGGCCCGGGGTATCGATGATGTTGAAGTCGAATTTCTGGCCTTCTACTGCCCAGGCGCACTTGGTAGCGGCCGAAGTAATGGTGATACCGCGCTCCTGCTCCTGCTCCATCCAGTCCATCGTGGCGGCACCTTCGTGTACTTCGCCGATTTTATGTGTGACGCCGGTGTAAAATAGAGCACGCTCCGTAAATGTGGTTTTGCCGGCATCGATGTGAGCGGCGATACCGATATTTCGCGTAAACCGGAGGTCCGTTGCCATGATTCAGTAAAGTTTTAAAAAAGCCTGTCCGGTAAAGGCCGGATACGGCCGATGAGTGAATAATTTGTTGATATTGGAATTCAGTCGCGAATTCAGAACAAAGTATCGCCACTGGCGCAAAAAATGTCTGTCGGCTGAAAGTTAATTTGGAGTAATGCTATTTGGCTATTTAAAAGTTTGGAAAAATAAAAGCGTGTTTTAATGTATCCAACCTCTTTAAAAGCCAATACCGCCGAAAATTGTCCCCGCCAGAAATCCGGGCGGGGTCAATCTCGACGGTAGGAATTTGACTGCGCTGCCGGGTTTTACGCTCTGAAGTGCGCAAAAGCACGGTTCGCTTCTGCCATTTTGTGCGTGTCTTCGCGTTTTTTCACGGCGCTGCCTTCGCCCTTGCTTGCGGCAATGACCTCTGCGGCCAGTTTTTCGGCCATACCTTTGCCGCTACGGGCGCGTGCAAATCGAATCATCCACTTCATACCGATAGAGATTTTCCGGTTGGCCGGCAATTCCGTCGGGATTTGGAAGGTAGCGCCACCGATACGGCGGCTGCGCACTTCCACTTGTGGCATTACGTTGTTCAACGCTTTTTTCCAGACTTGCAACTCGTCCTCGTTGGTGCGGCTTTTTACGATGTCAAGTGCATCGTAAAAAATGCCAAATGCAACGCTCTTCTTGCCTTCCCACATCAGGTTATTGACAAAACGGGTAACCATTGTGTCGCTGTAACGCGGATCGGGAGCCAATACTCGAGGTTTCGGTTTGTGCTTACGCATTTTTCTGTAATAATGAATGATGAATGATAAATGATGAATGACTTTGCCGGGCGCTGAATCCTGATCGATTCATCACGCATCGTTGATCATTCACCATTAAAAAAATTATTTCTTCGGACGCTTGGTGCCGTAGCGGCTGCGACTTTGTTTGCGATTTACCACACCTGCCGTATCGAGGGCGCCACGTACGATGGTATAACGTACGCCGGGAAGGTCTTTTACACGACCGCCGCGGACCAGTACGATGGAGTGTTCCTGAAGGTTGTGGCCTTCACCCGGAATATAACAAATTACCTCGATGCTGTTGGTGAGGCGCACTTTGGCTACTTTACGCAGAGCGGAGTTGGGCTTTTTCGGCGTGGTGGTGTACACACGTGTGCAGACACCCCGGCGTTGCGGGCAAGCGTTCAGCGCGCGGCTTTTGCTTTTGTACTCAACTTTCTCGCGGCTCTTACGTACGAGCTGATTAATGGTAGGCATACCGTTTCTTTACTAAAATTTGTTGTAACTCGTTCAGAATCAATGGAAAATAAGCCCAAAAAATCAGGCTCTCCCAAAAGCGAACGCAAAGGTAACTCAAGAAGCGATAATTTTCCAAGAAGTGATTCAATTTTTCTCCAAGAATCCCGGAAAAGCGAAATGCACCCGGTTTAGAAAAATTCTTTCAGGTTGGTTCCGATACCCAGGTGGAACACGCCTCCGGCTAAGTGATAGGCAGCATAACCGGCGTCGATCCGGAACCTGTTTATTTTGATCCCGACACCACCGGAGAATCCGGCCATACTTCGGTAATTGCGCACGGAAAGTTCTTTTTTTCGCAAGTGGTTGTAAGCGAAGCGAATCTGGAAGACCTCATTGCGACCCAGTAAAAATTCGCCGTTGAAGATCAGGTGGCGGAAAAAATTGTCCACGCCGTTGTTGCCGCTTTTATCGGAGGGTTCGGAATCGCCGATTTGAAGGATGTCGTCTTCCTTCAGATTGGGGTCGTTGTACCGGATATTCCATTGGTGCAGGTGGTGTGCAACAACGCTGAAGCGGAAAGGCAAATATTTCAGCCGTTTGCTGATGCCGATTTGCAGGTCAAAAGGCAGGTCTTCTTTTAAGTCGTTGTAGGTGGACAGTTGTACGCCGGCATTGCGCAAAACAATTGCCGCGCTCAGGCGGCTGGACGTATCGGCATACATCAGGCCGATGTCGGTGGCCAAAGCCGATGCTTTATAGGTGTCGAGGGTGGAAAATCCGAGCCGGACGTTTAGCCCCAGCGATATACGATCGGTCAGCAGGCGCGCGCCGCCGAGGGTAAGCGCCGTTTCGGAAGCCGGTATTTTGCCGGTGATGTTGCCGTATTCATCGGCGCGTTTGATGTCGCCGTAGTTCATGTACTGGAGTCCGGCCTGCACGGTAAAACCCAATTTGGGCAAATCGTGCGCATAAGCAACGTAGCCGTGCTGCATGTCGGTAAGGAAAAAGTTGTGCTGGAATACCAGCCGGCCGTCCATTGCCGGGTTCAGAGCGGCCGGGTTGGCGGCGGCAAAAGAAAGGTCTTCATCTTTTACGGCAATCTGGGCGCCCAGGGCGGTTATCCGCGCCGAGGGCGAAAGGGTCATGAACTGGAACACTTGCTGGCCGCCGGTCACCTGGGCGTAGGCACGGGGCAGCCCGCAACCCGCCAATAGCAAGCAGAGCAGGTTGATTTGTCGTAGTATTGTATTCATTATCTTATGGTTATGATTTTTGAAACTACCTTTTCAATTCCCATTTCGTCAGGCATCTCCCGTCTGTACACTGGGCGATCCGGACGAGCTGACCGTTTTCGTCGTATTCTTTCAGTTCGCCCTGTTCCAAAGAGCCTTCTTCGGCCGGAACGTAAGTGCCTTCCGTTTTGAGCCGTCCGTTTTCGTGGAATTCCTGGAACGGGCCGTTGTCTTCGTTGTCCCGGATCGTATATTTTTCTTTCAGCACACCGTTCGGGTAATAGACCAGGCTGAACCCCTGCATGGCTCCGTTCACGTATTCCTGTTCGACGGTCAGGCCTCCTTTTTCGTTGTATTTCAGGTATTTACCGTGAAAAACGCCGTTGTTATAGTGTTCGACACTTTCCACGACACCGTTTTTATAAAAAAATTTGCGCTGCCCCTGGAGGGTATCACGTTTGTAATGCGCTTCCTCGGCCAGGGTCCCGTCCGGATAAAAACGCTGATAAAGCCCTTCCCGGGCAAAATCAGTTTTGTCCCGCTGCCAACGTTCAAGGCGGCCTTCCGCATCGCGTCTTTCCACCGTTTCAAGGTTGTTGTTGCCGCAAAAAGTTTGCGAAAAAATGAAAAGACCTGCGGTCAGGACCGTTAAAAAGGGTGCATTTTGCATGGATGTGCATTTCAGACGATTTCTTAGCCCTGCAAACGCAAAGGTTGACGATAAAAGTCTGAATCAGGCTGCCTGAGTTGGGAAAAAAGTAGCAATTGTACCTGCTTTGGCTGCTACTGCCACGCATTCAGCATTTCGGGCTGCTCTTTATACAGGTCCTTGACCGATGCAATCAGCCAGTCGCCGCCGAAGGTAATGGTGTGGTGGTGGGAAAAATAGATGACCCAGTTCAAATCGGCGTCAAAAACAACACCTTCGTATACTTCTTTAAACAGGTCGTCCGAAGATATTTCGAAAAGCCCTTCTTCACAGTCGAGCAGGTAAAGCGGCGCGTTGAGCCGGCTTTTTATCTGTGCGGCGATCTGCTGGGTTTTGTCGGGCGCCATGCCGTTCAGGAACACGACCTGGGAGGGGGAGGCGTCGGTGAGGGGGTTCCAGAAGTTGGAATCAAAATTCCACTTGTCTTTCAGTACCTGTCGCAGACGCGCGGCTTCATCACCCCGCACACGTTTGGGCGCGTTTCCGTTGGCGATCATTTCGGGTTGTAAAGGATCGCCGGGAAAAAGTACGGGCAATTCGCCGGCGATGCTGCGCGCCGACTTTTCCACTACACGGAACAGGGATCGCAGGTATTCGGGCACATTGGGATCGATGGGGATTTGCACCTGTTTTTCACGCCGGCCGATGTGAATGTCGAGTAAAAACTTTACCGGTGCGGCTGCGGCGATTCCTTCTGCCGTTTCCAGGGCGAGGTCGGAGTTTAAAATGGTATAATAGTAGAGGTGATTGCCGGAAAAACGCTCGTTTCCCCGGAACAGGCCGTTGCAGGTGGTCTCCAGTTTTTGCAGAATCGGATCGAGATAAGCGGAAGTGAGGTCGTCGTACCAGGGCGCGCCGGCAGGGTAGCCGCTCCAGCGTCGCATTTGAAAATGCAGGGTGAGTACTTCGACGTCCTGCGGGGCAGGTTTTTGGTAACCTTTTTCCTGCCATGATTCACCGGCTTGCCGCAAAACGACCCGGGCATCCGTTGTTGCCGGCAAAGTTATTTCTTCCTGTTGGTCGGGCACCAGGCCGCAACAACCGGTTTCTGTGCGAAGTACCCCGTCCGGGAGTGCCGTCAGGCGAACGTAATGCCAACGGGTTTCGCGTTTTTGATATAGGATTAAGCGATATGCGTTCACGGGGAAAAGGTAATATCTTTAATAGTTCTTGGGAGTAGAATGAAATAATCCAGAGAAAAGTTCGTGCCAGTATTTTTTAACAATTACCGAACGGCCCCTCCGGAAACATCCGGAAAGGCCGTTCGACAGTAGGTTTTTTGAAATCCGGTTGGTTTAGTTTACCACGATTTGTTCGGTAAATACCTTGTCGCCCTGGAGCACCTGTACAAGAATGGCGCCTTTTGCGTATTCCGAGAGATCGAACTGCTGGCTGTAATCGCCGTTAAAGGCGTTGAGTTCTTCCCGGAACAATTGCCGGCCGCTGAGATCGAACAGGGAAACGATGGTGGGCACCGGATCACTTTTAAATTCGATCGTCATAGGACCCTGGGTGGGGTTGGGGTAAGCGCGGAAAGACTGAAGTTGCAAGCTGCGGTCCTGCACGGGTGGTTGGGAGTCGGGTGCGGCGTTTACTTTGGGGGCGTCGCCTTCCGTACCGCGCCGGATCGTGATGATGTGCCGGTCGCGGAGGCGCTGGCGTTCGTCGTCGCTCCAGTTCCAGATAAAGAAACGGCGGCTGCTGTTGTCGCCGGCTTCATCGGTATCGATGATTTGCACCCGGCTCGAATTGTCCTGGCAGGCTTTGAGGGTCGTTTCGATCGTGAATGTTTTGCTGTCGCGGAGGTATTCCACGCTGACTTTTTCACCGGGTTTGTATTTGGCGATTTCATTCCAGAGGTCGTTGTGGCCCTGCACCCGCTGGCCGTTGATGGTGGTGATCAGGTCACCCTCCTTCATTTCGGCTTCCGCGCGGCGCTTTCGGTGGTAAAACTGCTGATTTCGGCGCCGCGGGTGTCGTTTTGGGTAGCGGCGCCGGTATAAACGCCAAGGCATGCGTCTTTGCTGCGGATGTTGATGTCGAGGTCGTCGAGGTTCAGTTTGCCGACGTTCCAGTTGTCCCAATCCCACGATTTTTGTTCGCCGAGGGTGGCAGAGACCGTATTGCGTTTGCCGTCGCGCTGGTAGGTGATATTTACCTGGTCGCCGGGCTTAGTGTATGCCATAAAGTCGCTGATGTCTTCGAAGTCGCGGATCCCGGCGTCGTTGAGTTGAAGCACGACGTCTCCGTCGAGCAGGCCCGCTTTTTCGGCGGCGGAGTTTTTGGTAATGCTCACGGCGACACCCGCTTCGTTCTCGTTGTCGTCTTCATCGGAGACGCCAAGGAATCCCCGGGGGGCGCTTTCTTCACATTTTACGTCGCTGCGGGTGGTGAGTGTTGCATTGGTTACGGCTTCCTTTCCGTTGCGGCTGTAGGTAATGCGGACTTGGTCGCCGGTTTTGGCGCTGCTCATAAATTTCGTGAGGTCGCTCCAGCGGTCGGTTTTCTGATCGTTGAGTTTCAGTATTTTGTCGTTGTCGCGCAGGCCGGCTTTATCGGCAGCCGAGCCACGCACAACCTCCACGACAAGGCCGGGAGCGTCGCCGTCTTCATCGGAGTCTTCTTCCACCCCGAGGAACACCGATTTGTCGTTGCAGGAGGCGCTGCTCTCGTCATAATTATAATCGTAGTCGTAGTCGTAATTATAGTTATAGTTGAAGTTCTCCCCCTGTCCGTTGCCGGGTGTACGTTTGACGATGACCGTTTTTTCGTCGCCGCTGTTGGATTCCACCCTGACTTCCACCTGGGTTTTGTCCGACCGGTTTTCGCTGAGGTATTTTTCGACGTCGAAGTTTTCGGCGGCTTTACCCTTTTTTACGATCACCTCGGTGGTTTCGGAGCCGTCGTTGTCAACCGAACGTTTGGTGATCGTGATTTTTTTTTCGGCGGTGTTGTTTTGCTGGGCGTGTAGTGGTTCGATGATCCAGGGCATCAAAATGAATGCAGCGGAGAGGATGGTACTGAATGTTTTCATAACCAGGAAAGTTGTTTTTGTCGTGAGTGGAGGTTTTATTTGAATGAGAGCCGCAAACCGGACGGCAGATCAGCGGGGAAAGTTACTACGAAGAATTTCGTACACCAATATTTTCGTATCCATTTTAGCATAGATTTAACAATCGCCAGCAAAGACAACGCCGTTCGTCCGAAGTTGCGCGAGCGATTTTCGTCACAAAAATATTTTCGACGGGCGGCGTATCCGGAGCGGTGGAACGAGGTTTTTGACGAAGGTGCAGCAGCCGGCGCAAAAAACCGCCGCAGTACAATTTTAACAAATTTGCCGGTCTGCGGCTTTTTCACATACTTCAATTCGCGGACCGAACGTTAAAGCATCACCAACTCCGTGCAAACCAGACCTTCTCCCCCTTTCGGAACATCATTAATCACACGAACCACTGACCGACTTATGGCAAGTGCTAATTACAAAATTTTGCTGGTAGAAGACGACCAAAACTTTGGCGATGTTTTGCGCTCTTATCTCGAAATGCATGACTACGATGTGACGCTGGCGACAGACGGTGTACTCGGTCTGGAGGCTTTTAAAAAAAGCAACTATGATCTCTGTGTTTTCGACGTCATGATGCCACGCAAAGACGGGTTTACGCTTGCCCGCGAGATTCGCGAGCGAAACCAGGAAGTGCCCATTATCTTTCTGACGGCCAAAACCATGAAAGACGACGTGCTGCAGGGCTTCAAAATCGGCGCCGACGATTATATTTCCAAGCCGTTTAATTCGGAAGAATTGCTTTACCGCATCCAGGCCGTGCTCAAACGTTTTCATAAAAACGCCGATCCCCGCGACGAACAACGCGAGTTTATTATCGGAAAATACCACTTCAACTACCCGGTTCGTATCCTGACTTTTACGGAAGCGCGGCCCGGCGATGAAAACCAGTGGAAACTCAGTCCGAAAGAAGCGGAATTGCTCAAATTGTTCTGCAAATACATGAACGACGTGATGCCGCGTTCCGAAGCGCTCAACAAGATCTGGCACGAAGACAATTACTTCACCGCCCGTTCTATGGACGTTTTTGTGACCAAACTGCGCAAATACCTGGCAAAAGATGCGGCGATCGAGATCGTCAATATACACGGCAACGGATTTCAACTGCTCGTGAAGGATCTGGCAGGCGGAACCGCCTGACGATCCTTTTTCCAACGCGCTTATCCATAAGAGCCCGTGCGCCAAAAGTCTCCCCCGGCCGCGCGGGCTTGTTTTTTATGGTTCAATTGTTGGATTGTTACATTGTTGGATTGCCGGATTGCCGGATTGTTACATTGTTGGATTGCCAACCGTTTGCCTTGCCCGCTTATTTACCTGCGGGGATGCAGGTAAAGGAGCTGAAAAGTGATATTCAATTTACTTTTACGGCAAAAAAAACTCAAACAAGCAGCAATGCAACAATCCAACAATGCAGCAATGCAACAATGAATCAATAAACCCATGTCCCTCCAACGTTTTTTTCAAAAATATACCGGCTTTTTGCGCAACCTGAAAGCCTGTTTACGTGCTGAACAACCTGCTGAATGCCCGGCGCCTGGCACAAAACCGGGCGTTATACAAACAGTACGGCCTTCGTAAAAACATTTACAGTCCGCTCGGCAGCCGCGATTTTGCCGAACACCATACCGATATTCCCTGGATCGACCAGCCGGGAGCCCTTGAAAAATTAGAGCAAAACGCTGAATTTCAGTCGTTTGACGAAAAGTTGAAAGAAAAGATCAGGCGTTTTTTGACCGACGGTTACCTGATCCTCGAAAACTTTTCCCCGGAATCGGATACCGAAGCGCTCAACCGGGAAGTTGCCGCCCAACTGGAGGCGGGAAAAACGGGCTTCAATTACACCGGCAGGAAAATTTTTAACTTTTTTGAAAACAGCGCCCTGGCCGACGAGCAGTTTTTCCGCAATCCCGAACTGCTGCACCTGTTGTCTTTTCTGCTGGGGAAAAAAGTGATTCCCTTCCAGTCGCTCAATTTTACCCTCGGCAGCGAACAACGCGCACACTCGGATTCCATCCACATGACCACCGAACCGCAGGGTTACCTGATCGCCACCTGGATTGCGCTGGAAGACTGCACCCCGGAAAATGGCGCCCTGTTTTACTACCCCGGCAGTCATCGGCTTCCTTATATCACCACTGCGGATTACCAATCGGGTAATACCAAGTTTACCATCGGCGAATACAGCAACCGGCGTTATGAGGATAAAGTGGAAGAAGAGATTCGCCGGCACGGACTTCAAAAACAATCGTTTTTGGGCAAACGGGGCGATGTACTGATCTGGCACGCCAACTTGCTGCACGGAGGCAGCCCGATTCGCCAACCCGGCGCTACCCGGCGCAGTATGGTATGCCATTATTTTGCCGAAGGGGTAATCTGCTATCACGAAATGTCGCAAAGACCCGCCCTGCTGCATAAATAACCGACGGACCGCAGGTTTACGTCCGCACTTGTTGAAAATCCCGGCACGTCAAACAACCAACTTAAACTTTATCACGTCCATACCATATCGCGCTTCCGGCACGTTTTTGGCGGGAACCGGCTGAAAGGAGGGTTAATACGGTAATATTTGGTCATTCCTGCCTACTTTTGCGGCCACGTTCTTCGAACGGATGTTCCGTTTATTCACACGAACCGATTGATTATTAAGGGTTTAGACCCGTTTATACTACTCTGACATGAAGCAAATTCGATTTTGGGCGCTTTTGGGCGGACTTGTTCTGGCGAGCCAGGTTTCCTTCGGGCAAATGCGCGGCTTTGAAGTGGGTGGCTGGCTCGGCGCGTCCAACTACTTCGGCGACCTCAACACCAACTGGCGCCTGAACCGCGCACATTTATCCGGCGGTTTGGGGGTGCGTTATAATTTCAACGACCGCCTGAGTTTTAAACTTGGCGCGAATGCAGGCGAGATCAGTGCTTACGATTCCGACTCCCGCAACGTATACGAACAACGCAGGAACCTCTCTTTCAAAAGTATCCTGATCGACGGCACGGGGCAGTTGGAATTCAATTTTATGCCCTACGTACACGGCCACAGGGATTATTTTTTCTCGCCGTATGTTTTTCTCGGGGCTTCAATCTTTCACTACAACCCACGCGCCGAACTGGATGGCAAAACGTACAACCTGCGCCAATACGGCACGGAAGGCCAGTTCAGGGGGGAAGAATACAATACCACCCAGGGGGCACTTGCCTATGGCCTGGGATTTAAGGTGGATCTTTCCTACCGCTGGAGCCTGAATGTGGAACTGGGCGGCCGCAAGTTGTTCACCGATTATCTCGACGATGTGAGCGGCGTTTACGCGGATATTCGCGATATCCGGTCGCAACGCGGCGAGATCGGTGCGGAATTGTCCGACCGTTCGCTGGAACCTAAAATCGGGCTTCCGGGGCGCCAGCGCGGCAACGGCAAAAAAAACGATATGTACGCCTTCCTGATGGTCGGCGTGATGTATTACTTCGGCGATATTCGTTGCCCGGAGTTTTTGAGGTGACAAGTGAAGCGGCAAGAAGTAAAAAGTATAAATTTCTGCTTGCTTGTTGCCTACTGCCCTCCGCCCGTTCTTCTTTCCCATTCCGCCAGGTCGGCTTCACCTTTGGCCGTTTCGCCGATCGCTTTGTAAGCATTGCCACGTGCGCGATAGGCGCGGGCGAAGTTGGGGTCCGCCTCCAGCGTTTTGGTGAAATCGGCAATGGCCTCCTGCATACGATTCAGGTTCAGCAGGGATAAGCCGCGGTTGTAGTATTGCTCGAAGTCGTCCGGTTTTAGTTCGAGGTATTTATTCATATCGGCGACCGATTTGGCGTATTGTTTGGTGACGCCGTACAAACTACCCCTGAATTTGTAGGAATCGGCCAGTTTTGGATTGATTTCCAGCGCTTTGTCAAAATCGCGCATGGCTGACGGCAAGTCTTTCCGGTCGTTGGCATAGGCAATGGCGCGCGCCTGGTACATTTTACCGTTCTGGTGATAA
The DNA here is from genome assembly GCA_016713985.1 of Lewinellaceae bacterium. Lineage (GTDB taxonomy): Bacteria > Bacteroidota > Bacteroidia > Chitinophagales > Saprospiraceae > M3007. The sequence goes on from JADJOD010000020.1 coordinate 51,194, forward strand.
CCTTTTTCGATGGCATTGCTGACGATGGTGATGGTATCTTTCCACAAGCGGATCTGGAGCAGACTGAGTACCAGAAGCGCCGCCAACCAGATTCTTCCCAGCCACTGTACCCCGCCGGAAAACGAGGGCAAGGCCTGCTGCGCGGCTTCCCAGCCGGATACCAGGATATAAAAAATACCGATCACCGCCAGGTAGTTGTAGTGGTCGGCGCATAGTTCGAATGAACCAACCGAATAAAATGGCAGGGCGAATACAATATTAGCCCCATAAAAAAGAAGGCCTTGCAAAAGATAAGGCGCTTTTTGCCGGAAATGCCAGGCAGCGTAAGCCACTCCGGCGAGCAAAAAAGGCGCTGCGTAATAGATCAGGGGCAAACTGCCGTTGACTTTATCGAAGGAATAATAAATACTCAGGCTGGTTGGCAAAAGCAGTTTCGACCAGTACAACAAAGGGCTGTAGCAGACCAGTAAAACCCTTTCCAGGGCACTGAACGTATTGGTTGCTTCCCCGACCTCCACGCCGGCTGCCGAGCGGGTATAAAAAGTAAAAAGCCCGAAAACCAGCGCAATAATAAAATAAGGAGTATAGCCAAGCCAGCGTTTCCTGGATTCCAGGGCCGGTTTTTTCCAGTAAATTTCCAAAACGAGCAACAGGAGCGGCAACATCACCGCCGTACTTTTTGCCAGGCAGGCTGCGATAAAAAATAAAAGCGACAAGCCGTAATGCCGGATAGAACCCGCTTCCATTTCGTTGTGCCGCAAATAAAACAGCGCGGAAAGCAGGCAAAACATCGAAAAAAGCGGCGTACTGAAACCCGCTATCCAGGCGACCGATTCCACCTGAATGGGGTGAACGGCAAATAACAACGTCACGGTAAAAGCGAGGTTATTCCGAATGCCGAGGCGGAGCAGCAGGTGGTAAGCGAGCCATACGTTGGCTGCATGCACCAGCGCACTCAACAAATGATACCAGAACGGGTTCTCCGCGCCGAGTGTGTATGCCAGCGCATAACCGAGCCAGGTGACGGGCGCGTACATCCCCAGGTTGAACGAGCCCAGATCCAGATTCCGGACGGCCGGATTGTCAACGGTCGCCTGGTGATCGTCGATGCCCAGCAACCCGTTGGAAAGTCCGGTGCAGAACAACACGAATGCGATACCCGCCAGCACCCAGGGGCGCCAGTTGCTGTCGGCGTTTTGAGCGGCTTTTTCGGGGGCGACCCCGGTTGTTTTCGGTTTTACCTTTGTATTTTTTGCCATGAATCGCAAGAAATGGAAAATGCACGCCGTGCGGGCCGGCGGCGCATTTTGAAATGACTGCATAATGTTCGGGCGAAAAATACGGCTTTTACGCTTCCTTGCCATTGTGGCTTACCTTTGCCGCAATATCTTAAGCAGCGAAGACCGCAGCGGTAGCGTCTTGCGCAAAATCTTTTCACGAAAATTGGACTAATTGTATGAAAAAAATCCTCCTTACTGCGACTTTTTTTGCGATGGCATGGTGTGCCATGGCACAATACGGCGGGCCACGCCTGTTCCTCGACGTCCCGAGCATTTATTTTAATGCGCCGGATGTGGAGCACATCGGTGATCGCCTCGGCGCCGGCGCCGAGATCGCCATGAACGTAGGCACCCACTGGGGTGTGGCACGGCTGGGCGGCGGCGCTACTTTTACACTCGACCCGAAAGCGGATGATGTCGGAGATTCTTTCCTGACCAGCCCGTACGGTTTGCTGGAGGCCGGCGCCGGTCTTTATCGCTCCAACGGAAACAGATGTGCAAAAACGAAACAAAACGCTTTTACCGCGATGGCAAAAGGTGGGCTTTTTTATAACTTCAGGAAAGCGGAGGAAGGTGTGGAGGTCGAGCGGCTCGATTATACCGTAGGCGCGGAGTTCGGGTACTTTTTTATCCGCGACGTGTTCCGGAACTTCGAAGTGGTTTTATCGGGCAATTATTTCACAAAATCGAAAGTGGTAGGCGCCAATCTGGGCTTTAAAATGTTCCTCAACCTGCGGGCCGACCGCGATTAATGACGGCGTACACCTCGCAACAATCAGAAATAAGTAGCAGGACGGAAAAGATTTCCGCCCTGCTACTTACTTATGAAACCGCCTGGGCAACGGGTTCCGCCGTCATCTCCGGCGGGTTTTTTGCCGGCGATTCGGCCGGTTTGTTTCTGCCGAGAACCCAGAACCCGATCCAGGTGACACCGGCGAGTATCGCCAGCATATACCACAAACTGGAGTATCCCCAGGCCGCGATGATCTGTGTTCCGAACAATGGCGCCAGGATATTGGCTACCGAATAAGCCATCGTATACAAAGCCATATATTGCCCCTGCCGCATACCTGCAGACCGACCGAACACATAGTTGCTGCTGAACGGCATGACAAACATCTCTCCGAAAGAAATAGCCATCGTAAAGATCAGCGCCGCCGCAAAATGACTCAGCGGCATGTTGAATGCGAGGTAAGACAAGGCATACAAAATCAATCCGATGCGTACGTAAGCGAGTTGGGGCCGCCTGCCTTCGAGCCGGTGTATCATCGGCATTTCGACGAGAAAAACCAGTAACCCGTTCAATGCCGTCATCAACCCGATATGTGCTTCCGACCAATGATAATCTTCTTTCCAGAACACCGGCACCGTCCATAATATCTGCATAAAAACGATGGCGTTCAACATGGTCAGAAAAACAAACCATAAAAAGGTGCGGTCGCGGTACGGAGAAGTGGAAATGCTTCCGGGCTCCTGATTTTCAGCCGTTTGTGGAATGTTTTCCGGCGCCTTGGGCGACATCAGCCGGCGCAGCATCACTGCGGCAAAAATACAGGTCAGGCCATCCACCCAAAACAACCAGTGCCAGCCGAGTGCCGCCAGCAACCCGCCAAAAACGGGCGCGATCGTCCAGCCCAGATTGACGGACATCCGGTACAGCGAGATGGATCGTGTCCGGGTTTCGGGAGTGCAATGACGCGCTATAGCCACCGAGTTGGCCGGCCGGAACACCTCCGAGATCATACTGAGCAGAAAAATGGCGGCGGACATGGCCCAGAAATCGCGGACCAGCATCAGGATCAGCAACATCACTCCGTTGAGAATAAGGCTCCAGAGCTGCACCGAATAATACCCGACACGATCCGTCAGTTTGCCGCCGGCAAAAGCGCCGACCAGGGCGCCCGCCCCGAAAAATCCCATGATATAACCGGCGTCCCGAATGCTGAAATGCAACTGCTGGGTCAGGTAAATCGTGATAAAAGCAATGACCATGCTGCCGCAGCGGTTGACTAAGTTGACCAGCGCTAAAAACCAGATGGCCCTCGGAATGCCGGCGTAGGAACTGCGCCAGTGGCGGTAAAATTTGAACAACATAAAAGGAGGCGTTTTATTCGGCGGATAAAGACAATAAAAATCTGGAAAAAATGGCCTGGTTTGGAAAACCGGTGGCGTTTTATCAATGAAATCCAGGCTCCTTCAATTTTGCCAAATGAAAAACTGTGCGCGACCCGAAATGGTTTCCCTGAAAGAATAAAATTTCTAATTGCCGGTAAAACAGCGTGGTATAATAAAAAAACGCCGACTGCGATAATCCGCAGCCGGCGTCGTTCATACAATAGAATGGATTGCGTACCGATTGGTTAATTGCTACGGGAGGTATCACTACACCCCCGTTAAGCCGGCGCTAAAATCGCAACTTTGTGTGAGTGTACAAACTTTTTTGCACGCCAAAAAAATCACAACCGGTTCTTTTGCAAAAAAAGGCGGCAAACTTGCAAAAAAAGCAAAAACTTTTCCGAAAGTTGCCCTTCAATCCAATGAACGTATGCTTCAAACCGAACGCCTTTTTTTGGTAACCGCAACACTTCCCATGTTGGAAGCCGTCGGAAGTGAAGACTGGCCCTCACTGTCCTCCCTGCTCGGAGGCGTCGATTTTGCGGAAAACTGGTCCCGTTTTCCGGAAGCCATGATCTGGATGCGCGATTTTCTCCGGGAACATCCGGAAGACCTGAGCTGGTGGTGTTACCTCATTGTACATCGATACGACGCGCGACTGATCGGCACCTGCGGATATAAAGGCGCGCCTTCCATGGACGGGACCGTGGAGATTGGATATGAAATTGCCGATGCTTACCAGGGCCGCGGTTTTGCCACGGAGGCTGCCGCTGCATTGATGGACTATGCATTTCGCCACGACGCGGTAAAAGCGGTGGTCGCCAATACCCTCGCGGAAGAAAATCCTTCCGTAGGTATCCTCCGCAAACTCGGCTTTCAATTTGTTGCCGAACACATCGATATCGAAGACGGCTTGTTGTGGGAATGGCGTAGTGAAAGAAGCAGTGGGCAGTAGCAGTAGCAGTAGCAGTAGCAGTGGCAGTGGGCCAGTGGGCCAGTGGCAGCGGACCCTGCCCACTGCTACTGCCCACTGCTACTGCCCACTGCCCACTGCCACTGCCCACTTAATACGCCTTGGCAAACAACACCCGGCGTTCGCTGGGTTTTCCGGTGAACACACACTGGCCCGGTTCGTCGGGCCAGTCGAGCGGGATACAACGGATCGTTGCTTTTGATTTTTCCTTGATCTCCAGTTCGGTTTCGGTGGTGCCGTCCCAGTGGGCGCAGACAAAACCGCCTTTGTTTTCAAGAATATCTTCGAATTGGGCCCAGGTATCTGCTTTGGTGATGTGTTCGTCGCGGTATGTTTTGGCGCGATCGAACAGGTTTTGCTGAATCTCATCGAGCAGCCGGGCGACGTGGTCGGCGATGGTATCGAGCGGCACATTGGCTTTTTCCTTGGTATCGCGGCGAGCCACTTCCACCTGGTTGGCGGCCAGGTCGCGTTGGCCGAGGCCGAGCCGGACGGGGATGCCGATCATTTCGTATTCGGCAAATTTAAAACCCGGGCGATTTTGGTCGTCGTTGTCAATTTTGACCCGGATACCTTTTTCCTTCAGGGCTGCGGCAATTTTTGCCGCCGCTTCGGCCAGTTCGGGCGAAGGTTTCGGGATCGGCACGATCACGACCTGAACCGGAGCGAGTTTGGGCGGAATCACCAGGCCGTCGTCGTCGGAATGGGTCATGATCAAACCGCCCACGAGGCGGGTGCTGACTCCCCACGAGGTAGCCCACACGTATTCCTGCTGGTTGTCCTTGTTGAGAAACAACACGTCAAATGCCTTGGCGAAATTCTGACCCAAAAAGTGCGAAGTACCTGCCTGGAGGGCTTTCCCGTCCTGCATCAGCGCTTCGATGCAAAAGGTTTCTTCGGCGCCGGCAAAACGTTCGTTGACGGTTTTGATCCCTTTAATAACGGGCATAGCCATCCATTCCTCTGCAAAACGGGCGTATACGTCGAGGATCAGCCGGGTTTCCTGCATGGCCTCTTCGGCGCTTGCGTGTGCGGTGTGCCCTTCCTGCCAGAGAAATTCCGCCGTGCGCAAAAACGGGCGGGTGCGCATTTCCCATCGCACCACATTGGCCCACTGGTTGATGAGCAGGGGCAGGTCGCGGTAACTCTGTATCCAGTCGCGGTAGGTATTCCAGATGATGGTTTCGGAAGTGGGGCGCACGACGAGCTCTTCTTCGAGTTTGGCGTCCGGGTCAACGATCACACCGCCGCCGTTGGGGTCGTTTTTCAGGCGGTAGTGCGTCACTACCGCACATTCCTTGGCAAAACCTTCCACGTGGGCGGCTTCCTTGCTCAAAAAACTTTTGGGGATAAATAATGGAAAATAAGCGTTGACGTGTCCGGTGTCTTTGAACATGATGTCCAAAGCATCGCGCATTTTTTCCCAGATGCCAAAACCGTTTGGTTTGATGACCATACAACCCCTCACCGGTGAGTTGTCTGCGAGGTTGGCTTTCCGGACGATATCCAGATACCATTGTGAGTAATCTTCCGAGCGGGGTGTAATTTCCTTAGCCATGCTGAACTGTTGATTCGTTGATGTGTTGAACTTGTGGTAGTGCCCGGCCGGTAAAGGTCTCGCAGACACCCTCTTTATTTAGGTTAAGGAGCCGTTAAAAACCGGAGTCAATTGTTACTTCGAAAGCCCGGTTTGGTCAAACGATAAAGATTTTAACAATTTACCTTTGAAAGCCGGTGGGTTTAAGCGAACTTTAACGGCCCAAAACAAGGCATTTAAACCCGCTTTAACCAAAAAAAGTGCGCAAAGGTAATATTTTTGACCCTGTAAACTTGCGTACCTGAACACGCTAAATAAACATACTGTCACCATGAAAGGAAAAAATAAATCATCACTGATCTGGATGCTTCCGGCTTTGTTCGTGCTCGCACTGAGTATGCCGGTGAACGCACAAGACGACCTCTATTACGATCCGTCCACGGATACCAAAGCCGTGACAACTTATGAGGACGACTACGATGAACAAAACAACGTCACGCGCCGCTACGACGAAGATGACGAGAACTATTACGAAGAAGACGACTACGCCTATGAGTATTCATCGCGTATCCGCCGTTTTCACCGCCCTGCCCAGGCGATCGATTATTACGACCCGTTTTTTGTTGACCTGTGGTATTACGATCCCTTCTACCTTCCGGGGGCTTCCATTTACACCTATGGCTACAACGATTACTGGACCTGGCGCCGCTGGCAGCGCTGGCAGCGCTGGAATTCGTTCAATACCTTCAACGTAGGCTGGGGTTACGGCTGGAATAACTGGTCCTGGGGCATGAACTACGGCTGGGGGGGCTACAACGCCTGGAACAATCCATGCGTATGGAACAACTATTACTACGACCCGTATTGGACCTGGAACGGTTACAACCCGTACTACGGCAACGCGTGGGTGAATAACAACTACTACTATAACAACCAGGGCGGTGGTTACGGCGGCGGTTATTCCCCGCAAACGTACACCGGTCCGCGCCGCCACGGCTCCGGCGTAAAATCGGGTTATGCCCGTTTAGCCAATGGCGACAAGCCCAACGGCCGCTTAGTGGTGGCAGATCGCCCCGACGTAAAAGTGATCGATTTGCGTTCCACACGTCCGACCAACCGGGTAACCACTTCCGAGCGGGTACAAACACCTTCGACCCGCAATAACGAAACCCGGAAACCTTCGGCGACCACCAAGGATCCCGTCAGAAACACCAACCCGCAGGTGGAAAAAACACTCCCGGAAACCAATGCCCGCCCGAGCCGGGAAACGACGCCGAATGAAGAGGTAACGCCGAGCCGCCGCCCTTCCACCCAACCCGAGGAAAAGCCGCGCAAGGAAGAATCCCGCCCGAGCCGCAGCCCATCCACCCAACCGGAATCCCGCCCGAGCCGCAGCCCGTCCACCCAACCCGAAGCGCGCCCGTCGCGCCCTTCCGGCGGCAGTGAAACACGCCCGAGCCGGCCTTCGTCGGAAGACCGCCCGTCGCGCCCCAGCGGTGGTGAAACCCGGCCCAGCCGCAGCAACGACAGCGGCGGCACCAAGTGGAACTCCGGTTCGTCGGAACGCAGCAGCAGCGGCAGTTCGGGTTCATCCGGACGCAGCAGCAGCGGCAGCAGCAATAGCAGCAGCGGAAGCAGCAAAAGTTCTTCCGGTAGCAAAGGACGCAACTAAATAAATGATTCAAGGCCTTTCCGCCTGAATTCTGACCAATCAACACAAAATGGGTGGGAGTCGGTTTTGACACCTCTTTCCACCCATTTTCTTTGCCCATCAAACACTTCACACTATTCTTTCTTGCCATGAAAAGATATTTTTTGCCGGGTTTGTTCGCCCTTTTGTCGGCGCCCTTGTTTTCCCAGGCAGTCACCGACGTGCTTCGATATTCGGTTCTTCGCCCCGGCGGCACGGGGCGTTTTATGGGGGTTGGCGGCGCTATGGGCGCCCTGGGAGCGGATTTTGGCACCCTGAGCACCAATCCGGCCGGTCTTGCCTTGTTCCGCACGGACGAACTGTCCATCACGCCGGGTTTGAAATTTACCCATACCGATGCCACCTTGCCGGGTGGGGAGACCGATGAAGAAGACCGGAGTGCATTCGGTTTTGACAACCTCGGCCTCGTATTCAATACCACACCCCGCGCCAGTCGCTGGAAAACCTTTAACGTCGGCCTGGGCTTCAACCGCCAGAACAACTTTAACCAGTCGGTTTTTTACCAGGGCGACGGCAACGGCAGCATCATGAACAGTTTTTTTGAAGACGCGCAATCCACATTTGGCCAGGGCGGAACGGAAGAGGACCTTTATCCTTTTACCTCCGGCTTAGCCTGGCAGGCCAACGCAATTTATTTTCAGGACAACGCGCTTACCTACGATTTTGCCGGTTTTGAAAACGCTTCGGTGGATCGTTCGCAAACACTCAATACATTCGGCAGCATGAATGAAATGCTGATTTCGTTTGCAGGCAACTACGACGAAAAGTTGATGGTAGGCGTCACGATAGGGGTGCCGTTTGTCAACTACCGCCTGGAAGGAGAGTATATTGAATCGGACCCGGGCGGCGATGTGGACGGAAACGTTCCTTATTTCGGCGGCCTTACCTATACCGAGTTGCTTCGCACGGAAGGGGTGGGGGTAAACCTCAAAATGGGCGTGATCTACAAAGTCAACCAGGCGGTTCGACTCGGTGTGGCCGTGCATACCCCGACCTCGCTGGGTTTGACGGATAGTTACAGCAACACCTTTGCTTATTCCTACGGCGACGGCAGCGGCTCTTATGATGGCGAAACGCTTTTTTCTCCGGACGGCACGTCGGACTACCGGCTTCGCACACCCTGGCGCGCGATTGCCAGCGGCGCTGTCATTTTGAAAAAATACGGCTTCATCAGCGCAGACCTGGAATGGGTGGATTACGGCGCCAACCACTACAACCTCACCGGTAACGCGCCCACCAACGATGATGAAATATACGAACGCGAACTCAACCGGGAAATACAGAGTACTTACCAACCGGCAATGAACATTCGCCTTGGCGGCGAACTGGTGCTCGACAACTTCCGCGCCCGCGCGGGCCTGAACCTCAACGGCAAACCGGAAGAAGGCGCGACAGGATTTAATACGGCCTACAGCGCCGGCATCGGTGTGCGTATGGAATCGTTTTTCCTCGATCTGGGTTACCGCCGGTTCAACGGACAAGGTTCAATATTGCCCTATGTGGGTGCGCCGGAAGTGAAGACGGATGTTACTTCCAGCGATGTTGTACTCACCTTAGGCTTTAAGTTTTAAGAGAACAAGGCATTTATTAATACAGAAGGCGATAAAAATGATGCGCAAGGTCATTTTTATCGCCTTCTTCATAAAACAACCGCCCCGGACACCCTCAAATATCCAACCCGGAAATACTTTTGCACCCCATTCACCACTCACCACTCATCATTCATCATTCATCATTCATCATCCCTCCCTCCACTGTAAAAAATGCCTTTTTCAGAAACACCTATTTCCGGTCTGATCGTTTTTGAGCCGCGTATCTTCCACGACGAACGGGGCTATTTTTTTGAAAGTTACAACCGCCGCACCTGGGAAGAAGCAGGTATGACGGCGGTATTTGTGCAGGACAACCAGGCGCGTTCCACACGGGGTGTTTTGCGCGGACTGCATTACCAGACGGGTGACATGGCGCAGGCCAAACTGGTGCGTGTTTTGGAAGGTGAAGTACTCGACGTCGCCGTCGATATCCGGGAAAATTCGGCGACATACGGGCAGTGGTATTCCATCCTGTTGAGTGCAGCCAATAAAAAACAACTCTTTGTGCCGCGTGGATTTGCCCACGGCTACGTGGTATTGAGTGAAACGGCGGAGTTTTTTTACAAATGCGACAATTTTTACTCCAAAGCGCACGAAGGTGGCATCCGTTACGACGACCCGGCGCTTAAGATCGACTGGCAAATTGCGTTGCCGGAAGTGCTGGTGGCGGAAAAAGATCAGGTGTTGCCGTATCTGGGCGAACACCTCAGATAGTTCAATCCACTTTCTCCGGGTGCTGCACCTGCTCCCATTTCAGTCCGATCATTTCTTCCAGGCGGTATTGGGCCAGCAAAGAATCGTTTTCTGCTTTCATGCGGGCTTCCTGTGCCTGGTAGTAAGCGCTGGATGCCGCAATATATTCCTCAAACGTTTTTTCATCGGTCTTGTATAACTGCTGCACGAGCACGTAGTTGGTGTGCACTTCCTGCTCGGCCAAAGTGCGGGTTTTTACGATTTCGCGGGCGAGTTTGAAATTGGCGTAACGCGACATCGTTTCGGCGCGGACTTCGAGTTTGCGCTGGTTCACCCTGTGTTCGGCAATTTTTATCTCGCGTTTTCCGATCTTGTTTTTATTGCCCTGGCTGACGATATTGAACAGGTTGACGCTTACGCCGAAATTGTACTTCGGGTAAAACACATTGCCGAACGAATCCACACCACGCCGACTGGCATCGTTGAGGTTAAAGTTGGCCTGCACGTCGCGCAGCCATTCCTTGCGGGTACTTTTGGCTTCCTCCTGCGCCACTTTCACTTCCTCCTGTGCGATGGCGCTTTCAGGGGTATTGAGCCAGGCGAGTTGCACGAGGTATTCGGAAAGATCGCGCGCTTTTGCCTCCACGGGCAACACAACGAAGTCAAAATCGGCTTGCTGGGCATTCAGGAAGCCATTGAGGCACAATAATATGCCGAGGGTAAAGGTGTATTTTTGAAACATGATCAGAGTAAGTTTTGATTTTTGGTATAATTCAACTTGTTTCCTCCATAATTGATTGATATTCAACTCTCTTCCCCTCTGCCCGCCGGGTCTAAATCCTTCAACGTCAGCAGCAGGGCCAGCAAAACGTTGTACACGACATTCATCGGCAATTGCTCTATACCTTCCCGGAAGCAAGAGGCCACGGCCAGCATAAAAACCCAGCTTGTGATGCCAGCATACAGCGCTTTGATGAGTGGGTCGCGGCAGCGAATAAAGTAATACAAACCCGTATGCAGCGCCACATAATGCAACAAAACGTACAGGATCAACCCGATCCAGCCCAGCTCCACGCCGACACGTACAAAACTGGATTCGTGCGGGAATTTGGCCAGTTCCGATTCCGGATTGAAACGTTTTTCCCACACCCCGCAACTGCCGAGCCCCCCGCCCAAAGCATGATTCCGGATAAAAGGCTGTATGTTCAGATGGTCATTCCCTGAATCATCGTGTACCGGTTTAAAAACCCGACTGAATCCGGAAAATTACCCCGCTACTGGTAGATTTTAATACAAACCCTGTGCCCAAAACCACAAAAACACCGCCGATCAGCAATACACGCCGGTTTAGGAACAAACCGGCGTAAAAAATTGCCCCCAGCGGCGCCAGCACAAAAGCGAAGCGGTCGCCGCTGCAAACCATTGCGCCCAGCGCACAGAAAAACATGGCGGACAACCACCATTTTTGTTGCCGGCCGGCGGCGCCCGGGATCAGCGCCATACAAAAAACGGCAAAGCAGGCCATCAATATACCGAAGCTTGCCGGATCGTAGCAGAAAGACGGGACACCCATCCTGTTCCAGCGGAAGTACAACTGAAAACGCTCCGGATCGGCCATTACCCAGGATTTTTCCGCATCGCTGAACCCGAAAAACCGTTGTTTCAGGCCGTACAGGGCGCCCAAAAAACATAAAACGATGATTGTTTTTATGACGGCGAAGGCGCCTTTCCGGTTGTGCCGGAATGCGTATGCGCCGATAAAAAACACGGTCAGTTGTATAGCTACGCCACGTATGGTGTACAACCAGGTCATTTTTAATTCCGCAGCGGGGTTCAGCACCTGCATTACGTTGTAATACAGCCAGATAATGACCATATAACTGAGCGGGGACCTGGCGAACGACCAGTCGCGCTCCCTGACTTGCCGTAACAAAACACCCGTTGCGCCGGTCAGAACGAGCAAATCGAGTAAAACGCCAACGGGAGCATTGGTAAACCGGGCGGCAAAAGGCACCATCAGCGCTGCAAACACCATCAAACCGATACTGAAAGTCAGGTTGAACAAACCATAAACGAGGAGCGGGGCGCCCACCAGCACCACATACAATATAAAACCGGCCTTAAAATCGAGCGCCGACATCACGTATGCCACCGAAACGGCGGCCAGCAGCAAAAGCGCCACACCCGCCGGGTTGTTCACCTTCCGGACCCAAGTCTGTCGCTGCAGCCACCTTGTCACCCGGCTCCTGAAGGAAGCGCCGCGGGTAAAAAATTTGCCCGGAGAAAATCGTCTCATTATTTACAGAACAAGGGCTTTCAAGAAAATAGCCAGCAAAGCCGGGATGATGACGGAGTGCATAAATATTTCAATAAAGCGCCCGGGTTTAGTTCATGTTTCGCGCGTCCACGTCGGTGAGTATGGCGCCTGCAAATTTTTCGCCCAGACTTTGCAGGTATTGAATGGATATTTTGTCCTGGGGAGAAACAACCGAATGAGCGTTGAATACGGCGATCACCTTATCCACAAACGGCAGCAGTTCCTGGGCGTCGGAATAGTCGTTGAGGGCGGCCGATTCCAGGAAAATATAATCGTAGTGCGCGCGCAGGTCGTTCAAAAAACGGGTGAATGTGTTCGGGTCGAGCACCTCCGACGGCGATTTTTGCAGACCGTGATTGCCGATAATATCCACTTTTTGTCTTTTGGCGGTGCCCAGCGGCGTTTTGAGTTGGAACACTTTGACGAGACTGTTTTCACGCATGATCTCGTTTAGCAGTGCGCTGTTGCCGGTAGCGCGGTCGGTATAGGTTTCGGGTAACGGGGTTTTGAAGTTGGTATCGAGCATGAGCACGTGTTTGTTGTTGGCTGCCAGTGAGTGCGCCAGCGCGTGCATCGTAAAAGTTTTTCCTTCTTTGTTTTTTGTGCTGACAATCAGGAAGATATGCGACCCCTGATCCTTTAAAATAAGAGACCGGATTTTGCGCAGACTTTCCCTGAACAGGTTGAATTTGGGCATTTCGCCGTTGGTGGAGAAGATCCGGTTGAGGTCGAGCCCTTGTACCGGTACGGAATTGACCGAGCCGAGCAGGGGCAGATTGCCCGTATAACGTTTGAACAGTTCGGGCGACTGCAAACTCCCGTCCATATAGGCGAGCAGGAACAGCAGGATGGTCGTCAGTGTGCCTGCCACCAGGGCTGCCAGCCCGCTGAGCAATACCTGCCGGTTGGGTTCCGCTTGTTCGGGCAGTTGTGCGTTTTCTGCGATGGACAAAGGATTGTCCGATTTGGAAAGATCGAGTGTGGCGGCCATTAACTGGTCGTTGATGGCGTTAAACTCTTCCTGTGCGCGGGTTTCGGCGTTGAGCAGGTTGGTGGAGTATTCGTCGTTTACCACGATGCCGCCGAGGCGGCTTTTAAGCGTTGCAATTTTTGCGTCGATCTGGCTGATGGTATTTTCGGCCTCGGTGCGGTCGAGGTTGTAGGACGCGCGTTCTTTGCGAATATCTTCCTGTGTACGTTTTGGGTCGCTTTTGTCTTTTTGTTTGCCGAGGTTACGGGCGGAGCTGCGCACCGATTCTTCCAGTTGTTGTTTGGCTTCGGCCAGTTCGGCTTCGATTTCCGGGTCTTTTCCGCCGGCAGCGAGGCTTTTTTGGGTCAATTGGCGGACTTTTTCAAAATATTCCTCCGTATCGGACTTGTCCACGATCCGGTTTTTGGTTTCGGTGGCATCCCGCGAACCCCTGCGATCGACGAAGTCGTCGAGTTTTCTCAGAGAAGTGATTGCGGCATCCCGGCGTGATTCGGCCTGGTCCCGGGCGTTTTCAAAATCGGAGAGTTGGGTGATCAGGTCTCCGCCTTGTCTGCCCCCGGAAGGCAGGGAACGGCTGCGCAGGTAGGAATAACGCAAATCGGTGATTGAATCCAGGGTTGTTTTTTTGCGCACGGAGAGTTCGCTGAAAAACTCGACTTTTTTCTTTTTCTCTTTGACGGCCAGATTTTGATAACATATCAGGAAACGGGCGGCGTATTCATTGGCCATGTATTGCGAAAGCGCCGGATTTTCCGTGACGATTTCGATGGTCAGGTAGTCGGTGCCTGCGCGGCGATCCACCTGAAGACAGCTCCAGATGGCATCGTGGTCGTATCCGTAAGCGCGGGCAATTTTATCCAGGAGATAATCTAATTCTTTGTTAAAGGAGGCGCCGCTGAGACTGTCGAGGTCTATTTTGACGATCGTATCCAAAAGGGTGTTTTTTTCTTCGTCCGTGAAGTCGGAAAGGTTGTTGTTGGGGGTGCGGAAGGGTTTTGATGCGATGCTGCCTTCACCCAGCAGGTCGTGGCGCAACATCGCGATGGTGAGCAGTTTGAGGGTGGAGCGCGATTGTGAAAACTCGATCAGGTTGGAAAACGCGTTTTCCACCTGGTATTGCTGCTTGACAACATCGGAATTATCCGCGTTGATCCCCTGATAATTGACGATACCCGTGGACACAATAACCGAGGCTTTATAACGCTCCGGTTTTTGTCCGATAAAAAAATACGTAGCCGCTGCCGCAGTCAGCATGGCTGCGAGAATGAGCCACTTGCGGCGGTTGAGGATGCGTAGTAAGTAGCCTACATCCATAAAATATGACCAGTTTTTGGCGCGCAGCGGAGGAAACTGCGAGGTTGTTTTGACAACGAAGCCCGGTTTAAAAATGCCGGATTGAAACGTATAGCCAGGCAGGAAGACTGTTAAAAAGGATTAAACGAGGATTTCCGGGTACGTTCTTTGCAGTAAATACCCTTAATATTCGGCTCCGGATTTTATGCTTTCGGGCAAAAGGCTCCGGAACGGTCGAAAAGAATATCCACCGGTCTATTTATTACAGGCAAAGGTAATGCCAAATGCCGGCGGCGACAAGTGGGGAGTGGTGAAAGAAACGGGGGCAAGGGGCAGGGACAACAGGAAGGGCAGGTGGCTTTCGACCGGAATTTAACAACGAAAAAAGATGCCAGCGGCCAGTTTGTAGAAAAATTCGGGTTGTCCGACACAAATAACGCGTTCTTGCGTTTCTACGGAAGTAATCCGATGATGCAATATTTATTGAAAAACAATATGGGTGCAACTTGGCGCAACCTGCAATCGTCTATCTTTGTTCATTTAAAACCTATCGCAAGCGATGTTGAATTTTGAACGCCCCTTCGGCAAATTTGACTTTGATAAATTTCTTCTGGACATGAAAATGAAATCGTCCTACGTGTTTTTTTCCTTCCTCGGGATCGCAGGAATCGCCTATTTTGCAAGCCAGTTCAATCCTTTTCACAGCGCCCCCAACCCGCAGAAGGATGCCGCTTTGATACAGGCTATTTTGCAGGGCATGAACCGCCTTCACTTCCAGCCGAAACAAATCGACGATGCCTTTTCCAAACAGGTTTACGACCTGTACCTGAAGGATATCGACAATGGAAAACGATTTTTTATTACCTCCGACATCGACCAGTTAAAAGGTTTTGAAAAACAACTCGACGACGAAGCCAATGCCGGTTCGTTCCAGTTTTTCGACCTCTCCGTCGCATTGATGGACAAAGCTGTGCTAAAAGCCCAGGCGTGGTATCGCGAAATTCTCGCCCAGCCGCTCGATTTTTCGAAAAACGACATGCTGGAAGCCGACGGCAAAAAACTCGGATGGGCGAAAGACGACGCCGAACTCCGCAGCCGCTGGGAAAAGTGGATGAAATACGAAGTGCTTTACCGCATCAACGACGAACTCGACAAGCAGGAAAAAGCAGATTTTAAAGGTGAAAAGAAAACTTTCCAGCAAATAGAAGCCGAGCAGCGCCTGAAAGTGCTTGATACCTACGATAAGTGGTTCAAACGGATGCAAAAAACCGACCGCACCCGCCGCCTGGAAATTTACCTGAACGCCATCACCAACGTATTCGACCCGCACTCCGGCTATTTTTCCCCCCGGGAAAAGGAAAACTTCGACATCCGGATGTCCGGCAAACTCGAAGGGATCGGCGCCCGGCTGCAAAGCGACGGCGAAAAAACCTCGGTTACCGATATTGTGCCCGGCGGCCCCGCCTGGAAACAAGGCGTGTTGCAACCCAAAGACGTGATCCTGAAAGTGGCGCAGGGTGAAACCGATGCCGAATCGATTGACATCATGGGTTGGGATCTCGACGACGTCGTGTCCAAAATCCGCGGACCCAAAAGCACCAAGGTCACCCTCACGATCCAGAAACCCGACGCTACGGAAAAGGTGATCACGATCACCCGCGACCTGGTTATCATGGAGGAAGGATTTGCCAAGTCGCTGCTGCTCGGCGAATCGGACAAACAGGAAAAAATCGGATACATTTACCTGCCCCAGTTCTACGCCGATTTTACCCCGCAGGGCCTCACTTCCTGCGCTGCCGACGTAGCCAAGGAAATTGACAAACTGAACCAGGAAAATGTCAAAGGCCTTATCCTCGACCTGCGTGGCAACGGCGGCGGTTCGCTCCGCGATGTGGTACAAATGAGCGGACTTTTTATCGAAGAAGGCCCCATCGTGCAGGTGAAAAACCGCACCCGCAAACCCGAAATCATGAGTGACAACGACCCCCGCGTGCAGTGGGGCGGCCCCCTGGTGGTTATGGTCAACGGATACAGTGCCTCGGCCTCCGAAATACTCGCAGCCGCCATGCAGGACTACGGCCGCGCCGTCATCATCGGCTCCACAGTCACCTACGGAAAAGGTACCGTTCAACGTTTCCTCGATCTTGATAACGCTACCGGCGACGAATCGGTCAAACCCCTGGGCGATATCAAACTGACCATCCAGAAATTTTACCGCATCACCGGCAAAACCACCCAACTCGACGGCGTAATTCCGGATATCGTACTGCCCGACTTCTACAACCTCGTTGACCTCGGCGAACGGGAAAATGATTACCCGCTCGAATCAACCACCATCGAACCGGTGCCGTACAACCAAAACGCCTACCATATTGCCGACCTGGGCAAACTCAAATCGTCCAGCGCCTCGCGGGTGAACGCCGATCCCACGTTCCGGAAGATCAGCGAAAACGCCGTGCGCCTGCGCAAGAAAAAAGACCAGTCGCAATATCCGCTGCAGGCCGAAAAGTACCGCCAGTGGAATAAACGCCAGGACGAAGAATCCAAACAGTTTGAAGATGTTTTCCAGCCGATCGGCGCATTTACGCTGCAAAACCTTTCCGCCGACCTGCCCCAGATCCAGGGCGACACTTCGCGGATTGCCCGCAACGACAACTGGATGAAAGAAAAGAAAAAAGACATCCAGTTATATGAAGCATTCCATGTGATGCAGGATATGATCCGGCTGGATGCGCTGGCTGGGAAACAGTGATTCCAGTTTGTTTAAAAGTAGGTTATTTGACAGGATTGACAGGATTTACAGGTTATTTTTCCTAAAAACAGGTAGGTAGATTAAACCTGTAAATCATGTAAATCCTGTCAAAATTTAAACTTGTAAGATTCGTCTCTTTTTTGCCTGTCTCTCTACGGATAACTCAGATTCACCACACTCACCGCCAGTATGCCGGCGGTCTCCGTGCGCAGACGCGCGGCGCCGAGGCTGACGCCGGCAAAGCCGTTTTTCAGCGCCCAGTCCACTTCTTCTGAAGAAAAATCGCCTTCAGGGCCAATGGCAATCAGCGTGTCTTGTGCTGTGGAAACAAGTGTCTTCAGGTGCGGCAACGGTTCGTCCGAACACCAGGCGAGGTATTTTTTTTCTTCTGTCGCCGATTTTACAAATTGTTGAAAAGCAGTGAGTTCGTTCAACCTCGGAAGCCGGGCGCGCAGCGATTGTTTCATCGCCGACACCAATATTTTTTCCAGCCGGTCGGTGCGGATTTTGTCGCGTTCCGAACGGCGGCAAAGCAGCGGGGTGATCTCGTCGACGCCAATCTCGACGGCTTTTTCGAGAAACCACTCGAACCGTTCGATTTGCTTTACGGGTGCGATGGCGAGGTGCAGGCGCGCGGGCCGTTCGGGCGGTGCGGGGGTCTGCGTGAGGATACGTGCGAGTGCGTGGCGTTTGCCGGTTTCGGCCAGTTCGGCTTCATAAAAAAAGCCCCGGCCGTCGGTAAGTTGCAAGTGGTCGCCGACCTTGCGGCGCAACACAGTGAGCAGGTGCCGGCTTTCTTCTTCGTCGAGCGAAGCGAAGCCGTTTTCTATTTTTTGTGTGAAAAAAAGTTGATTCATATCATGTACGGCGGATTTCCAAATCCGCCCGGCATTCCCCGGCGGATTTGGAAATCCGCCGTACAAGTTTACGGTTCGAAAAACCCGACGCTGGCGCCCACCCAATCCTTTCCTTTATTGTACCGCACCCCCACCATTTCGCCCTTGCTCATCCGGATGAGGTTATTCACCAGACGGGGTTGCTCCCAGTTTTTCTCCCACACGATCATCATGCGAATTTCACATTTGGAGGGTTCGTCGGGGTTGGGCGTTTCCACACCCGGTATGTATTCCACTTTGCGCTGGAGGATAAAGTTGGACGGGTCGTCCACCGATTCCACGTCTTCACGGGTGATATTGATTTTTACGCCTTGCCCCGAAAAGGAAAACAGGGGTTTCAGTACCCAGTTTTCCAGGTCATCGGGAATGGAAGTCAATTCGTTGACAAACAGCGTTTCGGGTACAAAAGGTGTTTTTAAAAACGGCAGGGTGTATTTGGAAATGCGGAAGAACCAGTTGGGGTGCCCCACCCATTCGGCATTCACCTCGCTGGTCAGGTCCCATTCGCGGGGCAGGTCCGAACGTTTTTCGAGTTCGTCAAAGATGATTCGGTTGTAGATACGCTCTATCCCGACCCGCCGGCCGTTGTCGTCGAGGTAATAAAGGTCCCGGCCTTCCTTTTTGAGTTTGGAAAGGCATAAAACTTTGATTCCCAGTTGTTTGCGACTGCCCCAAAAATCGATTCGGGTATTTTGTTTTTCCGGCTCCACTTCCAGCAGCACGACGTTTTCAGGTTTGGAGCCGCCGACGATCACCTCGCGCATGAGATTGATATAGGATTCCGAGTCCAGGCCGCCGAAAAGGTGGTGGAAATTCGCGGGGATGTCGAAGTGTTTGCGGTACGATTCCGCCAGCAGGTGCTGGAAAAAGTAGAGCGACGGAAACCCCTGCATTTCAATCAATTGTGGCACTAATTGACCGCTGGCATCGCGGCAAATGCCAAAATCGAGTTGCAAAAAGGTGGTATGCGCATCTTCACCGGGCACCCGCAGATTGGCCGGCAGGGCGGCTTCGCTTTGTGCGCGGAAATCGGGGCGGGTGATCACCTTGCAGATGTCTTCCACACCTTTCAGGAGTTGCGCTTTCAGCGACTTCGGTACAAAAACCGGCGTTTCGGATATACGAAACGTGCAATCTTCGTCATAAGCCGAATTGACGGTGTGGAGAAAATCCTGGTATTTCTCCTGGGTAAAAGTTGCGTTGTAGTGCTGGCGGGCTTCTTTAAACATATACGGGTTGGTTTCGGGTTTCGGGTGAGCAGGCTTTTAGAAACGACGGGGGGGTCAGGTTTTGATTTGTTCGCTGGTCATTCCAAACCGCCGTTCCCGCCTCTGATAACTTAATATGGCTTCAAACAACTCTTTCCGACCGAAATCGGGCCAAAATACGGGTGTAAAATACAATTCGGCGTAGGCGATTTGCCAGAGCAGGAAATTGGAAATCCTTGTTTCGCCGCTGGTGCGGATCAGCAGCTCGGGGTCGGGGATGCCGCGTGTGTTGAGGGCATTTTCGAAGACTTTTTCGTCGATATCTTCCGGGTTCAGCAGGCCTTTTTGGGCTTGTTCGGCAAGCAGGCGGGTTGCGCCCAGGATTTCCCATTTTGCCGAGTAATTGAGCGCCAGCACCAGCGTGATCCGTTGGTTGTTTTTGGTTTTTTCGATGCCGTCCATCAAGGCCTTGTAACTCGCGGCGGGCAGGGCTTTGAGGTCGCCGATCGCCATGAGGCGCACGCCGTTTTTATTCAGGTCGCTAATCTCTCCGCGGATGGTTTCCACCAGCAGAGTCATCAGCGCCGTCACTTCTGCGGGCGGGCGGCTCCAGTTTTCGGTGCTGAACGCATAAAGGGTCAGGTAGTGGACACCGATCTCTGCGGCGGCTTCCGTGACCTCCCGTACACTTTTGACGCCGCTGCGATGCCCCAAAACACGCGGCATACCCTTTTGCTTCGCCCAGCGACCGTTGCCATCCATGATGATCGCGATGTGTTGCGGGACTTTATCGGGTAGGATGAGCGATTTCAGGTCGGACATGATTCTGAGCTTCAGGCAATGTTGGCAGGTATCTGGCATCTGGCATCTGGCATCTGGCATCTGGCATCTGGCATCTGGCATCTGGTTGAATTTTGGCGGACAAAGGTACTTAAAATGTAGTTTTTTGACCGGAAAAAACCATTTGGGGGGCGCTAGGTAGGATGAACGGGTTAAAAAATTGATTTTCAATTTTTTAACCCGTTCATGCCACACCTGCGCTTAATCCACCACCAAGGCTAATTTGCCGTCGCCGCTCACCGCGAGGCGGGTGATATGGCGCACGCCGTATTTCGACAGGTCGGCGATTTCTTTCCAGTCGAGGTTGGCGCCCGGTTTGAACTGGTAGAGTTTGGCGCCGCGTCCGGTCAGGTAGGTACCGTCGGACAGGACGGCAAAATCCTCGCTGTCGGCGGGCATTTTGGCCACGATTTCGAAACTTTGTTTCAGCGGGTCGTAAGTTTTCAGGTACCAGGTCTGCGGAGTCGCTTTTTGCACAAAAGCCAGTTTGCCGTCGGACAATTTTTGCAGACAGCGCCCGGGGTTGGCGGTGATGCGCCGGAGTTTTTGTTCCCGGACGCCGGCGGTATACAAAACGTGTTGCGTTTCGCTTGCTCCCACGATAAAAAGTGCCGCCAGGGTGTCGTGCAGCCAGCAGTGATACCCCACGCCGTAAATGCCCGGGAATTCGGGCCGGCCGTTGTCCGAGCGATCCACGGGGAAAGACCAGAGCCGCTGGCTGCCGTCTTCTTCCACCCGCACCGAAGAAAAACGGCGACCGCCGGGCATCGGGGTGGGGGAGTACTCGGCTGTGGCGGCCGTGGCCGTCACGGGTGTGGCGGTTTTCAGAAGCAGGTCAAGGGCAACGATTTCCGTTTGATTCGTATCGCCGGGTGTTTGGGTGGTTAGATATAACTCGTTGTTAGAGAAAAAATTAGGTTGGTTGTTGTAGCCTTTTGGATTGAAAGCGGTCAGAAGTCGCGGTGCAGCAAGCTGCCAGGTGTTATCGGCGCCTTTGCCCAGCGAAAAAAGCAGGATGTCGTAGTGGGCAAGGTGTTGGGCGGAAACCGGCCAAACGGCGCAGAGGATCGCGAGGGTGGCTATGACGTTTCGCATGGTTTGTTCTTTTGAAAAGCAAAGTAACGGGAAACGTGGGGAACGGGGAGGATTGTGCGGGTGCGGGATTAAGAATCCGCGGTTAGGACCCAAATGTTCATTTTTTAGTTAAAAAACGCCCAAAAACCATAACTTTTTTTAACCGAACTAAAACAATACCACCCGTAACTCACCTCGCGGCCAATCGTCTGCTGTGTATCTTTCTCATCACAAACCGATTTACCTCCGTGACCGATCAACACTTTCCACCGCATACCCCCATTGCCGGAGCGGACGAGCCCCGCGTTGAAGCCTTGTTTAACCTGTACCACCGGATTCAATCCATGTACCCGCTCGAAGAGCCGGACTGGGCCTTGTTTCAAAAAAAAGTACAATGGGAAATTCGCCCGAAAGGCGCGTTCTTGCTGCGTCCCGGCGAGGTCTGCAACTGCGTGCGGTTTTTGCACCGGGGAGCCGTGATCCATTACGACGACGTGGATGAAGAACAACAACTCGAACAAGTCGGCTGGATCGCTCAACCCGGTGAAATGGTGCTGGAAATCAACAGTTTTTTCCAGCGCAACCCGACGCAGGGGTACCTGAAATGTACGCTGGATTGTACGTTTCTCACCTTGTCCTATGTCGATTTGCAAGCCATGTATTTCGAAAGTCCCGCGTGGAACACCATCGGTCGCCCTGGCCGAAGAACATATGCTGCTTATGGCCGAACGTACCCATGTCCATAAGTTAAACTCCGCGCTGGAGAAATATCGCTACTTCACTGAACGTTTTCCTGAAGCACTGCAACTGGTTTCCCAACGTCACATCGCCGCTTTTTTACACATCCGCCCGGAAACACTGAGTCGTTTGCGGACCCGGCGGGTGGTGGAATGTTGAATTGTTTCATTGTTGTACAGCAATCCAGCAATGAAACAATTCTTGACCCAAGTCAATTGCCCCGATACACCAGCCCCGCGACCTTTGCAAGATCAAAATCAATTCATCTTTCACACAAACCAATATCCGACTATGCAAAAGCAAATCTGCTCCGCCCTCTTACTCATGGCGGCTTTCATCCTGACAACCGTGACCGCCTGTAAAAAAGACAACGATAATCCGCCGTCCGACACCACCCTCGAATCGGCAACGCAGGCATTGCGCAGCCAGCAACTGATGGCTACTTCCTTCGGAATCGCCTTACGCGGCGCTGCGGAAGCCGACGGCCTTGTCAGCCAGGAAGTAGACGACCGCTGCGGCTCCCTGACCATTTCGCCGCTCGATCCGGCTGTTTTCCCCAAAGTGATCACCGTCGATTTTGGCACCGGCTGCACGGACAATGACGGCAAATTTAAATCCGGCAAGGTCACACTCACGTTTGGGAAAATCTGGGAACCGGGGAACGAAGTGACGCTTGAATACGACAACTACACGGAAGACGGCGCAAAATTGACCGGGAAATTTGCGCTGCAAAATCAAAGTACGCCGGATGCGGCTATCGTGACTGTCCTGGCGCAAGGGATCAAAGCGGCGGATGCAGCCGGCAACACCCTCGACTACGACGCCGTGCAAACCTTTACCCAAACGGCCGGGCATGCGACGCCGCTGAACGGAAACGACGACGTGTTTGCCATTACCGGCTCCATCCAGACCGTTTTGACGAATGGCGAAACGGTGAACTGGACGATCCAGACACCGCTGGTAAAAGCCAACACCTGTTTTTGGGTAAGCGCCGGCACGGGTGTGCTCGATATCAACGGCCTGCCGGTGGCGGTTGATTACGGCGACGGTACCTGCGACAACAAGGCAAACGTGACTGTGAACGGACAGGTGTATCAAATCACCCTGTAAATCAAAAAGTTGCGATCCTGTAATTTTCAGGCCGATAAGGTTTTTATAACTTTACCGGCCTTTTTAATTTAAAGATTTGTGAAGATTGCAGATGCGCCCAACCCGACACCTACCCGGGGTCGTCTTCCGGAAAAAAAAACACCATCTATTATGAAAAATCACTCTTTCTGCTGTTCGTCTTGTTTCTGGGGTGTAAAAAAGACCCGATTGTACAGGTCGCCCCGGATCGTTTTATTTTTGGATCTGCCTATGGCGAATGTATAGGCGACTGCGCCCGGTTGTTCAAACTGGAAAATCAAAAACTGTTTCCGGACGACGGGGTTGTACACTTGAGTTACAACAGCGATGATCACCCGTTCCAGTCGCAAGACCTGGCGACGGACAAAGTGGCGCTGGCAGAGTCGCTGCTGGCGCAACTGCCCGCGGGTTTGATGAACGAAACCGAAGCGGTGATCGGTTGCCCCGATTGTCACGACCAGGGCACCATTTTTATTGAAACAAAAACGGGCGACGCAGTACGCAGGTGGTACATCGATCCGGATTCGGAACAATACGGATCATTTTGCGACTCCGTGCGAACGACCGTAAACAAACTGCAATAAATAATTGATTTTCAGTAGTTTAGTGAGGGTGCCTCAAAGGGTTGATAAAGTTGATATTGGTTGATGAAAGTTGATGTTTAGATTGAAAAATGGCATAAATTAGTGCCTTTCCGGCTCAAAATATCAACCTGATAAACTTTTATAAACCCTCATCAACCTTTTGAGACACCCTGACTTGCTCGTGCTTCACATTATTTGTAATCCAGGATATTCAAATGCACGGGGCAAAAATCCGCGTCGTGCGGGTCGTTGGAAGCGATCACGACAAGCCTTCCGGCGGCATATTCCGCGACCAGATTTTTGTACCACACCACGCCCTGGGTGTCGAGGTTGGTAGCGGGTTCGTCGAGCAGAAGCACCGGCGTGGCGGTGCAAATGGCGAGGGCGAGTTTCACCCGTTGTTTCATGCCGGAAGAAAAAACGTATTTCTTTTGTTCGGGCCCTGGGCAGGGCGAGCAATTCGTACAGTTTTGCGGGGTTGAAGCCGGGTAGCAGCGGTTTCAGCCCCGCATGAAATTTCAGTGCTTCTTCCAGCGTAAACTCTTCGATCAGTTCGATATAAGGCGCGGCATAACTGATATGCCGGTACACGGCATCGGGTTCGACGGGGGCGCCGGCATGTTCAAAAACAACTTTTCCTTTCGAGGGCGTGAGGTGGCCCGACAATACTTTCAGCAGCGTGGATTTTCCGGACCCGTTCGGGCCGAGTACAGCGTACCGTTCGCCCGTCCGGAAAGTATAGTCCAGCCCCCGGAATATCCAGTCGAGGCGAAACCGCTTGCCGGCGTTTTGCAGATGGATGGTCATACGGGCGGTGCAACTAATCCAGTACCGGCTCAGCGACTTTTCCGCTGCCGCTCATGGTACGGAAACCTTTCATCAAACCACGCTGCGCCCCGCGTACAAATTGTAGTATTTGTTCGCGGTGTACGGAAGGCATAATTTCTTCTTCAATGATTTTCAACGCTTTACGCGTACTGAGCCCACGTACAAAAAGCACCCGGTAGATGTCTTCGATGTGGTGCATTTCTTCGGGGGTGAATTTGGCGCGCCGGAGACCGACGGTATTGATGCCGGCATAGGAAAGTGGTTCGCGGGCTGCGGTGACAAAAGGGGGCACGTCTTTCCGGACCAGCGAGCCGCCGCCGACCATCACGTGGCCGCCGATACGAACGAACTGGTGAACGGCCACCATGCCGCCGAGCCGGGCGTATTCCCCGATCTCGATATGGCCTGCGAGGGTGGCGTTGTTGGCGAGGATACTTCCGTGGCCGATATGGCAGTCGTGGGCTACATGCACATAGGCCATCAGGAGGCAATTATCGCCGATGACGGTGCGGCCGTCGGCGTGGTAATCGGGGTTGATGGTGCCGCGGTTGAGCGTGCAGCATTCCCGGACAATACATTCTTTGCCCAGTTCGAGGGTGGTCGCTTCACCTTTGTATTTCAGGTCCTGCGGAATAGCGTTGACCACGGCGCCGGGGAAAATCCGGCTTTTTCACCAATACGGGCACCGTTCATGATGCTCACGTTGGAACCGATCCAGCAGTTGTCGCCAATGACGACGTTCTCTTCAATAACGGTGAAGGGACTTATGTGGACGTTGTTGCCAATTTTTGCTTTGGGGTGAATGACCCGTAAGCCGTTTGAGTAGCTCATCGAATTAGAATGGTTGAAGCATGGGACAGCATTGCGCCCTCGCAATTTTTGTTGATCTCAACCCCCGCTTCCGCTGTTGGTTTCCTTCGCTCTCCTGACTATTTGTGCGGTTAATTCGCCTTCTGAGACGATTTTACTGCCCACATAAGCCGTTCCTTGCATATGCACGATACCGCGACGGACGGGTTCGAGAAGTTCCATTTTCAGGATTAAAGTGTCGCCGGGGACGACTTTGGCTTTGAACTTGGTATTATCGATCTTCAGAAAATAAGTATCCCAGCTGCCTGGGTCGGTTACGGAATGAAGTGCCAGAATACCGCCGGTTTGTGCCATCGCTTCAATCTGGAGCACTCCGGGGAACACGGGATTATCGGGGAAATGGCCCTGAAAAAGCCTCGTTTATGGTAACGTTTTTTACCCCGACAACGTGATGATCGCTCAGTTCGATAACTTTGTCGACCAGGAGGAAAGGGTACCGATGCGGAAGCATTTGTGCGATCTGCATCACGTCGTAAATCGGTTCTTTATCGGGATCGTATTTGGGTATTCCGAATAAACGTCTTTTTTCGGTCAGATGTTTTTTCAGGATTTTGGCAAATTCGACGTTTGCCGTGTGGCCGGGCTTGGTCGCCACAATTTTACCCCGGATTGGTTTGCCGATCAGGGCCAGGTCGCCGATGACGTCCAGCAGTTTGTGCCGGGCCGGCTCGTTCTGAAACCGGAGTTTTACGGTATTCAGCACCCCTTCGGAATCCACTTTTACACTTTGTTTGCCCAGTTTCCTGGCCAGTTCGTCTAATTCGTCCTGGTCCATTTTCCGGTCGGCGATGACGATGGCGTTGTCAAAATCGCCGCCTTTGATGAGGCCCATGTCGAGCAATTTTTCCAACTCGTGCACAAACACGAAGGTGCGGCAGGAGGCGATTTCATCGACGTACTCCGCGATGTTGTGCAGGGCTGCAAATTGTTGGCCCAATACCGTTGAGTTAAAATCGATCATTACGGTTGCCTCGAAGTTTTCGGAAGGCAGGGCCAGAAGTTCCGTACCCGTTACCTCATCCTTGTAGGAGATCGGTTCCGTAATCTCGAAATATTCCCGATCGATGTCGAGTTCGTTGCGGCCGGCGCGGCGGAGTGCTTCCACAAATGGCATGGAAGTCCCGTCCATAATAGGCATTTCCGGGCCATCGATTTCCATCAATACGTTATCGATGCCCAGGCCGGTAAGCGCGGACAGTACGTGCTCAACCGTAGACACCTGCGCTTCCCCGCTTCGCAGGGTGGTGCCGCGATTGGTTGAGCTGACTAATTTCACATCTGCGTTGACGACCGGTTGTTCGGGCAAATCAATGCGCTGAAAGCGATAGCCGTGGTTGGCAGGCGCCGGTTTAAAAGTAAGAATTACTTTTTTCCCGGTATGCAGGCCTACACCTTGTACTGATACGGGGTTCTGGATGCTGGATTGTTTCATAAATCCGGGTGAAATTTCAACGCGCAAAGGTACGTACCTGTACCGGATTGCGGTACATTCATCGGCGATAATCGGGCAATTAACATTAAATTCAGGAAATCGAAGCGCTTTTGCCGCAAAGAATATTCGGATTTTGCATAAAAATGAACGGCTGAACAAAATTTTTGGTAATAATTACCGGGCTGCATAGGGCACCCGCGCGACGATAGAACGCCCCAACGTCAATTCGTCGGCGTATTCCAGATCGCCCCCGAAAGAAACCCCGCGGGCTATGGCGCTCACCTGAACGCCCAGGGGCTGTAGCTTTTTTGACAGGTAATAAATGGTTGTTTCTCCTTCGATGGTCGGGCTGATCGCCATGATCACTTCGCGGATCTCGCCGTCCTGCGCGCGCGCCGAAAGCGAGTCGATATTCAGATCGCCGGGGCCAATTCCGTCGATGGGTGATATGATGCCCCCGAGCACGTGGTACAGGCCCCGGTACTGGCCGGTGTCTTCGATGGCCATGAGGTCGCGGATGTTTTCCACCACACATACCAGCGAACGGTCGCGGCGGGTATCCGCACAAATATGGCATATTTCGCCGTCGGCCAGGTTGTGGCAGAGGCGGCATTCGCGGATACCTTCCCGCATGGCGACGAGCGCCGCCGCAAATTGTTCCGTAGTGTTTTTATCCTGTTTGAGGAGGTGCAGCACTAAGCGCAGGGCGGTTTTGCGACCGATACCCGGCAGGGAAGCAAACGCCTCAACGGCTTTTTCAATCAATTTAGAGGAGAAGGTCATGTTCGTGATTTGTCACAAAAATAGCACGGCTGCGTGAAAACATTAAAACAGCGGCAGCCACACTTCTGTTGCTGCCGCTTGTAATAAACAACGTTTCACCTAACTGTCTGTCTTAAAGGCCTTTGGAAGTGGCCGAATTTATTTTACGGATACACTCAAAACCGGTACCGTGGAGTGATTGGCCGTGTCTTCGGTTAAGCTGCCGAACAACAGGTGCGACAACCCTTTTCGCTGGTGGGTGGCCATAACGATCAGGTCGGCGTGTTCTTTTTCGGCAAATTTTACGATACTCGCTTCCTCGTTGAAGGTTGTGCTGCTTCCAAAAGTGGTGATATCGCCGACTCCGGCCCTTTCGGCAAAACTTTCGGCGGCGGCTTCGATCTCGCTGTTGGAACCAAACAGGCCGGGGTTGTTCAGGTACAGCAATTTTACTTTAAAAGGCCAGTGCTTTTGCCAGGAAGCAATTTGCAGGAACGCTGCAAACTGGTCTTCATCCAGCGTGGTTGCCAGCACGACGGTTTTTAAATCAAAATCTCCCGAATTTTCGGGCACCGCCAAAACCGGACAAGGCGCCGTACGAATGATTTTTTCCGTGTTTGACCCTACAAAAAATTCCACCGCCCCACTCGCGCCTTTGGTTCCCATCACGATCAGCCCTACGCTGTCTTCTTCCGCCACCCGGCGTACGGTGGAAAACAACAAACCTTCCTCTATCCTTGTCTCGATCTTCAGGTTGGCAAATGCCGGCTCGGCAACCAGTTCTTTTTTCAGGGCCTTGAATTCGTCGGCCACCGTGTCGTAGTATTCCGTCATGTCGTAGGTGCCCATCACCGGGTATTCGGGAAAGGCAGGGGTATACGCGATGGCGGTATTGACGTGCAGCACCTCCATCCATGCATTGTACCG
Organism: Lewinellaceae bacterium; assembly: GCA_016713985.1. GTDB lineage: Bacteria > Bacteroidota > Bacteroidia > Chitinophagales > Saprospiraceae > M3007. Next base: position 79,735 of record JADJOD010000020.1, read on the forward strand.
CACGGCGATGTTCGCTGCAACACGCAGGGCATGTTTTGCATTGGCGGAAAAATCGACGGGCACAAGAATTTTTTTCATGGCAGGTAATAATAACGTTTCGATTGATGCACAAAGGTGCCTGCAATCGCCACCCGGTCAGATGACCGTCGTCATACTCCGCTATGAAATTGCTCAGTAAGGATATTTTACGGAAGTCAGGCAAAGGCCCTGCGGCGGCACACTCAGGCTTTTTTTCAGGCTGCTCTGATTTTCAAGCGCCTGTTCGATCGCTGTTGCGGGCAATTTGCCCGTCCCGACCCGGATGCAGGCGCCGGTCATCAGCCGAACCATACCGCGCAAAAAACGGTTGGCGGTGACAAGAAATACCAATCTGTGGTCGGAGGGCCGGAGTTCCCAACGCGCCTGTTTCAGATCGCAGTTATAATGCGCTGCGCTGCTGTGGGTTTTACAAAAAGGGTAAAATGCGTTGTAACGCAGAAAGATACCGGCCAGGTGCTGCATTTTTTCCAGGTCCAGCAGCTGGTGCTGGGGGTAGAACCAGGCGGTTTTTGAATGAAAGGGGTCTTTCCGAAAGGAGATGTGGTATTCGTAGCTGCGTTCGAAGGCGTCGTACCGCGCGTGGGCTTCCGGGTGAACCGGCCGCAGGTCCCATACGGCGATATCGTCCGGCAGCAGGCTGTTCAGGCCGTTTAAAAAAGTGGGCGGCAGTTTTTCCGGGGCGTCAAAATGGGCGACATACTCTCTTGCGTGCACTCCCGCGTCGGTTCGGCCGCAACCGGTCAGTTCCACCGGCTGCCGGAGGATGGTCGACATGGCCGCTTCCAGCGTGGCCTGCACCGAAGAAGCATTGGGTTGTGCCTGCCAGCCGCTGTACCGGGTACCGAGATACGACAAAGTGAGAAAATAACGCATGGTTCAGGGGGCTTCCGGGTGGCGGCTGATAAACACCTCACAAGCCGCATCAAGCATTTCGAATACCTCGTTAAAACCATCGTCGTCGTAGTAGGGGTCCGGAACACTTCGATTTTGGCCGGGATGTAACTGGTTCAGTATCAGGTCGATTTTGGCCCTGTGTTCGTCCGTTTGGGCCTGGCGCAGCACATCGCGCAGGTTTTGTGTGTCCATCACAAAAACCCGGTCGAAAAGGTCCAGATCAGCGGGTTTGAATTGTCGCGCCCGCTGATCTGTAATATCGATGCCGTAATGCCGGGCGATGCCTGCGGAGCGGCTGTCGGGTGGTTCGCCAGCGTGCCAGAACCCGGTACCGGCGCTGTCGATCACCCAGTCTAAGCCGCGTTGGGCGGCTTTGTGCTTCAGGATACCTTCTGCCAGCGGGCTTCTGCAGATGTTGCCCAGGCAAACCATCAGTATTTTCATCTCAAAAGATCATGCTGTACTTCAGCATAAATGCGCCCGACCATTGTCCGCCGCGGCCGAGGCGGTCGGGGCCGCCGGTGGTTCCGTCCGGATTGATCGTTACTTCATAAACGCCGTCGTCGTTTACGTCTTTTTGCACTTTTACGTCGTTGTCATAAAAGTATTCGCCGAGCAAATCGAGCGAGAGGCCTTTAAAAATGACGATGCTGAAATTGTTGCTGAACAACACATCGACGTTTTGCGGGGTTTTGAGGTAGTTGGAGAACAGGCGCAGGCCGGAAGTGACGGCTAAGCGGTTGTTGAAATACTTGTTGTTATAGGCTGCTTTAAATTCGGAACCCAGGCCCAGGAACGATTTATTGTATTCCGTAATGATACCATTGGCGTCGCGGGTGATGTCGTTGCCGTGAACACCCGTCCGCGCGATGGAGTCATCGGCCACATAAATCAATTGTATGCCACAGGGGGAATAAAAAAACGACAGGTGATCGTCGGGTTTGAAGTCGATACCCGGCGACAGGGTGATTTGCACCGGGGAGAACAGTTTGGCAACCACCCGGTCGCCGGCATTGACGGGCGACAGGTAATTGCTTGCATAGGTCTTCAACATCAATGTCTGGGCAAAAAAATCGATGGCAACAAACCATTTGTCGGTGGCCAGTTTGTGGCCGTAACGTGAAGTCAGGCGCAACACGTCGAGGTTCTTTTGGAAGCCGGTGGCCTGGTTGACGCTGGTTTTGCCGAGGCGCTGGGCCGACAATTGAAGGGAAAGGCCGTTGTTCCAGAACCATTTGTCTTCCTTGCGGTTGGCGACCAGGGTGCCCAGTCCGCCCAAACCGATTCGGTTGCCGCCGGAGCCGACTTTGGGGTTGAGCAGGCCCATTCCGCCGAGGTCGAGGCCGATACCGCCGCCGACCGTCCAGCCGAACGTATCTTTTTTCGCCATTTCGGCAATCTCCTTGAGGCGGCCGTCGCCGGCTTCCTGGGCATTGGACGCCGTGATCGACAGGAGAAATAAAGCGGGAAGCAGTGTAAGTAGTGCTTTCATGATCGTATAGAAACTTGTTTTGTTTAGGATGAAGATGGAAGATTATTTGTCGCCGGGTTGGATGAGGTTTTCTTCCTGTGCGTCGGGGTAAAAAACTTCCACTTTTTCGGTGGCGAGTTTGCTCAGCGGAATGATAATTTCACGATCGGGTGTTTGAAGCACAAGCGATGTGGCGTCTATCAGCACCACCTTGCCGCGCATCCCGATGATCCGGATGTCGTCGCCCACTTGTACTTTATTGCGGTTGTAACTGCCTGCGAGGTAGTTGGCCAGCAAATCGCGTGAAGCGCGGCCATAACCGAATGCAAAGGCAAAAGCCAGTGCAGCGATGATGATGGAGATATTGGATGCGATAAAACCGGTGTTGATTTTTGCCTGGGCCAGCGCGCTGACCGCCACCGTGATGAACAAAAATAAAACACCGCCGTCGCGATCATTTTTGCCGACGGCAGCCCCATGGACTGGCAGGCCGTCTGTACGATTCCGCGGATCATATCGGCGAGGAACAATCCCAGCAGCAGCAGCACAAAAGCAGAAAACAGGGCCGGCATATAGTCGATCAGGTCGCGCACCATTTGGGTGATCGCCGGGATGCCGAGCATATCGGTGGCAAAAATGATAAAGCCGAGCATCAGAACCAAATAAACCATTTGGGCCAGCACCGACGATATTTCAACACGTACGCCGCTGCGCTGCACCAGGTCGATGTCGTTGAGCCGTTCGGCGACCCGGTCGATACCGATACCGGCCAGGATGCCGCGTACAACTTTGCGGATGGTTTTTGCGATGAGCCACCCGATGAGCAGGATCAGCAGGGCAAAAGTCAATTTCGGAATTGCCGCAGAAAAACGCGCGATCATTTCCGTGAATACCCCATTTTTCAATTGGTTGAGAAAATCCATGGATGGTAAAAGGAAGATTGTAAAAGATGAAAACTCAGCATATTTCGGAGTCGGACGGGAACATCCGTTCGTTGCCGGCTCCTCCGCCGGAAGGCGGGCGGCCATCCGGGATCACGGGTGGAGAATAACGACCGCCGCGCCAGGGGCGCGGACCGGGCTGGTTGGCTCCTCCGATCAGTTGAGCGGCGGTTTGCAGGGCATTTGGGACGAAGAGCTCGATCACTCGGCCGAAATGCGACAGGGTGTTGGCGTGGTGGACCAGTTGGTGTTCGATGTCGTCGGGAACATTTTCTTCCCAATCGCCTTGCCATTGCTGGAAATTATTGGCCATACGGATTAAGTTTTTTATCCCGGTAAAGGGAGTCGGTTAATGTGTAAGCATTCTTATCAATAGACGTCACCGGATTTGGGCCGGTCATACATGTTAATTGCCGGATGATTCGATCGGGTCGCCGGAAAACAACTCGTCGTAAATCGACTGGGCTTTTTGTTTGGCGCGCATGATCTGCATTTTGATGGCGCTTTCCGATTTGCCGAGTATGTCTCCGATATCCCTGATTTGCAGGTCATCGATATATTTCATCATCAAAATGGCTTTGTCGCCGGGTGGAAGATGTTCGAGTACTTTGGCTAATCGCTCCTGCTTCATTTCAAGCAATACACTGTCGGGTATTTCCGCTTCCGTTTCCTTGCTCACTTTTCCGATGTCTTCCGTAAAAATCAGGGGCACTTTTTTCTTCCTGCGAATCATATCGATACAATAATTGTACGTGATCGAGTAGACCCAGGTGGAAAAAGACGATTGTTCCGTGAACCGGGAAAGGTTCAAAAGCACCTTAATAAAAATATCCTGCGTCGCGTCGCGGGCAAGGCCCTCGTCAGCCAGCATGGAAATACATTTTGCAAAAACTTTTCCCTTGTAGCGGTTGTATAACTGTGTGAAATACACCGTGTTCTGATCCCTCAGGTACAAAGAGATGAGTTCGCTGTCCGTAAGGTCCTTAACCTTTCTCGTGGCGGTTGACGTCACTTTCGGGTGGTTTTAAAAAAAACAGAGGTGTTAATCACCGGACAAAGACACGAAAAAAGCGGCAAACTCCGGATTACACACCGCGATTTCTTTAAAACCGTTAATGGGACGTTAAAACTGCTCCTGCGTCACGCAATTGCACGAATAAACTTTTCATAACGCCTTTCTTTGTTGAAAAAAGATCAGGACGTATGAAATTCCGGCTTTTACCCGCTTTTCTTCTGTTTGTTGTTTTTTCCGTTTCGGCCCAAAACGATCAGCCGGGCGCTGCTTTTCCATATAATATTACGCTGCTGAAACCCGACAGCACGGCGGTGAACACCCAAACCCTGCTGAAAACGGGAAAACCCACCGTACTGGCTTTTTGGCTGACGACCTGCATGCCCTGCCACCTCGAACTCGCCAGTTATTCCAGTCACTTTGCCGAATGGCAGAAACAGGCCGATTTTAACCTCTATGCGATTTCGATCGACTTCCAGGAGCGTTTTGCGCGGGTGAAACAAATGGCCGCCGAAAAAAAATGGCCCTTCCCGGTGTATTGGGACAAAGACCGGGCGTTTAAAACTGTGTTGCCCGGCGGACTCAACGGCCTGCCCCAAGTGTTTTTATTTGATAAAAACGGCCAGATCGTGTGGCATCACAAAAAATACACCCCCGGCGACGAGGCGGAGTTGTTCGCACAGATCAAGGCGTTGAAGTAGACCTTTCCTCCCGTTTTCCCCTTTCTGGAAAAACCCGAAAAAATGTAGTTGGACGCCGCCCGGTGTTCCCCCCATCTTTGTTGCATTCCAGTTCTATGGGCGTTTTTCTAATCCTTCTGCGTACCACCGGCTCGCCGGCGGGTATAACCTCGTATGCCCTTACCTACCGATCAATCACTCTTAAACACAGTTTTTAACCATGGTACACATGAATCAATTGAACTGGATTCCTTCTTTCGGGAGGTGTTCTTCCAAACACTCAATGAAATCGCCGGCACTATTCCTGGCGGGAGCATTAACGCTCCTGACACAATTTGCAAATGCACAACCCTGTAATTTTACATACACAAGTTTGAACACCTGTACGTATAAGTTTACATCCAACGTCAACGAAGTTGACGGTTACCTGATCAAGCATTTTTGGGACTTCGGAGATGGAAGCACCTCCGACGTGGCCAATCCCACGCACTCCTATCCCTCATCGGGCCCTGGCGGAGATCCGGCAATATATACTGTTATTCATATAGTTACGATATGCGACCCCTTTACGTTATTGCCGGTCAACACGTTTACATGCCACGATGTCATTGATTTTGAAGAACCCGGCATTCCCGAATGCAACCTGTGCCCGACTCTGGTGGAATCGGGGCCTATTTTTGACTACCACGTTACGGGCTGCACGGTGAATTTTCAGGCCCACATTCCGCTGGGATTTACAGCGATCTGGAATTTTGGCGATGGCACCCTCCCCACCGTGCAATCTCAGAATTTTACCTATACCTATAGCCATAGTGGTGTTTATACGGTCTCGGTTAGCACAATCAACACGGCCAATCCGGCTCAGACGTACCGGTGCCAGCGCATCATCACCGTCGATTGCGACAGGCCTTGCTGCGACTTTGCCTGGACGCTGGATGCGGGCTGCTGTTTCGATCTGAAAATGGACGTGAGCAGTTGCGACCTTCCGGGCGCATCCTATGTCTGGTATGTAGATGGTCAGTTTGCCGGCAACGGTCCCACGCCGCCCAACCTGTTCCCGCACGGTATCAATATCTGCGAAATCCAGCAAAACGGGGGCATCGTCAACGTATCGCTTGTAACCCAGAAAGACGGAGAATCATGCATTGTTACCAAAGCGGTCGATTTTAATTCCATCCAGGACCCGGCCATTTATATTGGCTCCGGCCCGCTTTCGTCTTATGAAAACGTGTTACCTGGCAATTCATATTGCGGCCCCTGCGACGTTCGGGTGTGCGGCATGGTGGATGTAGACAAGGACTTTGAGTTCTGCGCCGCCAATATCCTCGTCGACAGGGGTATGAAAGGTTTTAATGTGTTGCCGGGAAATACTTTTTCTCTCGCCAAAAGCACACACATGCAGGGCTGCGATTGCATCTATCGCGGCATTCAGGCGCAATCAGGCGCTACCGTTAATGTGTTACAAAACTCCACCATCGAAGACGCCGGGTACGCCGTCTGGGGGCTGGCTGGCTCGACAGTTCATCTGGATAACGCAAATTTCTTCAATAATTATGTCGGTGTTCGAATGGATGGCGCTGTAAATCTCGGAACTTTTTTATCGAATCATTTCTCTACCACGCGTACCCTGCTGTCGGATTGCGACAACATTCTCAGCGGTTTGGGCTATGTTACCTCCATCGGCTACGCCGGTATGCAAATGGATCACGACGGGACTAACCTGACCATATCCGGCAATGCGAACCAGAACATATTTGACAACCTGGCCGTCGGGATGTATTCCACCGACGGCACGCTGACGCTGCAATCCTGCTGCACCTTCCAAAATATGACCAACTGCACGGATTATCCGACTGCAACGGCTCAGGCATCCGGCAGCAGGGGAATATGGTTTGTCAACGATGCTTCTTTTACGTCCACCGGTAACATCTTTAATGACGTAAAAACCGGCATCCTCGGCACAACGACCATTCCGACTATTGTTGACATCAATAACAACAACATGCCGGCGATCGCCCGGGGCATCGACCTGCGGACCAGGACTGGCGGGCGTATGACCGGAACCATTAATAACAACCCGGTTAACGTAAACAGGAATCCCTGCATTGTAGCTCCTCCGGGGTTTGCATACGGGATTGGTTTTGAAGACAATACGACGCAGGTGAATGATATCATGATCCGGGACAACCCGATCACTGTGTCGTACGGAGGCGGCTTGCCGGGCTTTTCTGCTTACGGAATATTGCTGAACCAGATCAGTACTGCCAATAATGCACAGGTCCAGGTGGACGTGACGGATAATCCCATCAGTGTGACCAATGGGTTTGCGGGTATATGGGTTGACAATTTTATCCGGGCGGCTGTTTACGACAACCAGATAACAGGTAATCCGACCTTCGGTATTCATTTAAATGCCGGCACGAACAATTTCGTATGCAGCAATAATATAACAGGAGGAGGAACAGGCTTGCGAATTATTGGCTCCAGTGCGGCTACTATCCAAAGCAACACTATGACTAATACGGGCATCGGAGCGTATTTTGGCGGTGATTGCGGATTCGACGCCAGTTTCGGGTGCAATACCTTCTCCGGCGCTCAAGGGTTTGGATTGTTCTACGAAGCCAACGCCAAGGTAGGTCTCCAGGCCGACTGGGAAGTCAATACCGGCAACCAATGGGATATAACCTTCTCGGGCACCCGGGCATGGATCAACCTGTTATCCAACATACCCAATAATATGTTTTTCGTGCCGGAAGGCCATCCCACACTGGACCCAGGCAACACTCAATCATTCCTGGGACAGGACTGGTTCGTATCCGAATGGTGGATACCGGAAGGCAATTGCGCGGTTAATACCTGTGCCGGCTTTGAACGCCCTGCAGGCAAACGCAGTGAAATCGAAAAAACGGCCCCGACTCAAACATCTGCCCCCCTCGCCCTTCAAATCGCCCCCAACCCCAACGCAGGCGACTTTACCGTAACCTTCGACAAAAACCCGGATGATACGGCCGAATTGCAGGTAATTTCCGTTTCCGGCGCCGTGGTGAAATCATACCAGGTACAGCCTGGCGAATCAATGTACCGTATCTCCGGAATGGCGCCCGGCATCTATTTTGTAAAAATGACATCAAACGGCAAAACATCAACCCCCGTAAAAATGGTGGTATTCTGATGCGGCGCCTTTAACACAGGCAGAAAACACTTACCATAGACAACTTGGATTTACCCCGCTCGGCCAAAGGGTCCGGCGGGTTTTTTTTATGGTGCGTACCATCCGGCCCACCCGCGTTACCCGTAAAAATCCGCGTTCCGCAAGGCGTGCAGGATATTCCTTTCCATTCTTCCCAACACGTCCTGCGACTCGTCGCGGACGAATTTTTTGCCCGTCACCTGTTCAAACAACTCGACATAACGGTTGGTGATTTCGGCGACAAAGGCGTCGGGCATGGCCGGCATCACCTGTCCCTCCTGGCCTTGAAAGCCGTTGGCGATCAGCCATTCGCGTACAAATTCCTTGCTCAACTGGCGTTGTTTTTCACCCCGGGCCTGGCGTTCGGCGTAGCCTTCGGCGTAAAAATAGCGGGAACTGTCGGGGGTATGTATCTCGTCCATCAGGATGATCCGGCCATCTTTTTTGCCGAACTCGTATTTGGTATCGACGAGTATAAGTCCTTGTGCAGCAGCCATTTCCGTGCCCCGGCGAAACAATGCGCGGGTATATGCTTCCATTTGTTCGTAATCGTCCCGGCTCACGAGGCCGCGTTGCAGGATGTCCTGCCTTGAAATGTCTTCATCGTGGCCTTCGTCGGCCTTGGTGGTGGGTGTAATGATGGGTTCGGGGAAAGGGTCGTTTTCGCGCAGCCCTTCCGGCATGCTCACGCCGCAGAGTTCGCGCAGCCCTGCGGCATAAGTGCGGGCGGCGTGGCCGGCCAAATACCCGCGTATGACCATTTCCACCCGCACGGGTTCGCAGCGATGGCCGATGGCCACGTTGGGGTCGGGGGTGGAAATCAGCCAATTGGGACAGATGTCGCGCGTGGCGTTGAGAAAATGCGCGGCGAGTTGGTTGAGCACTGCGCCTTTGCAGGGGATGGGTCGCGGCAGGATGTGATCGAAAGCCGAGATACGATCACTGGCTACCATGACGAGCAGTTCGGAACCGGGCGCCGGCGAAGCGGCGGCCACCGGGTCACTTGTTGGACGTACGGTGTACACGTCGCGGACTTTGCCGCGGTAAAAAGCCGTTTGGCCGGGGAGATGGAAGTTTGTTTCGCGGATGGCTGTCATGGCGGCAAAGTTCCGATATGTCGTGGAGAAAATGTTACTTCTCCAGTTTTTCCAGCAACCATTCCCGCGCGATGATCTCGGAAGTCGATTTGATTTCGTCGATCAGTTGTTTGCGTTTGGCGGTTCGGGGTTGCCAGGCGTATTTGATGATTTTGTCGAGTTTGCGCAGGAAATTGAGGTAGCGGTTTTTTTCGACGGCGCTGAATTTTGAACGCCGCACTTTCTGATCGAGGGCCTTCATGCGGGTTTCGAGCAGATCGTTTTGGGTTTCAAAATATATTTTAACCAATAAAATATCGGCCAGGATACTCATCAGGGGGTTTTCAAACAACCTGTAAACCAGTTTTTCTTCCGCGTCGGCGTATTGTTTTAAATAGAAGTGGTATTCTGCCATATTCAGGCTGTGGACGTCTGCCGGGTACCGGGTGCCGCAGATTTTTTCGGAGGGATGGCTGTCGAGGAAATTTCTCACCCACTCAAACTCGCCCAGTTTTAAGCCGATGATCACAAGGTTGCGAAAATCATTGAGTTGAATTAAACCGTCGAAATAGCAATAGCCTTGCTGGAGGTTCTTTTTGTAAATGTTAAAGGTATTTCTCAGGGATTGGTCATCGCCGGATTTTCGGTAGCGTTGCCCCCATAAAAACTGGAGATAGGTGCTGAATTCCTTGAGTTTATCAAAAGGAATTTCACTTTTATGCTGCTCGATAAATTCTTCCAGGGTTGCTAAGGTCAGTTCTTCGGTTTTACCCTGAAGGATCACCATTAAGGAGCGGTAGACGTTATTGATTGGAATATCAAAGGGGCCGCCTTCGGCAGTAAGCGCCAAAACGTCTTCGGCGATGACCGATGTCGGCAGCCTGTCAATCGCGGCGAACTGCTGCTGGTAAACCAGGGCGCAGGTAAAATCCAGTTTTAAAATGCTGTAGTACATGTCTAAGTTTTTGTGTACCGCCAGCAGGTTCACGTCGTCGGCAAAAGAATTGTATAAACCCCTGAATAACAATTCTTCTTCTTCTACTTTAAACTGGTTGAAATAATATCGGGCATCCCGCCACGGGGCACTTTGTTGTATTTTGCGCACCCCGCCGATCGTTTGCCAGTAACGTTCTTCAAAAGCAAATTTGCGGTAAAACTTTGCAAGGGTAAGGTGTTCCTGGACCTCCCCGTTTTCGCGTTCCAGTTCGACCTGGGCCAAAAAGCGCCGGACTAATCCGAAAAGTTCGGAAGTGAGTGAGTCGAGCGGGCTTTTTGTGTTTTCCTGAAAAGTGCGTTCGGGGAAAAAAAACTGAAAAACCGCTTTTTTGGACAACGCCGGGTGTTCTTCTTCAACATTGTGGCGGATGATCAGGTCAAATAAACGGATGATATCCTCGGCATTGGAAGAATTGTTGAAAAAAGGGGATAAAAGGAACAGCCGCAAGCGTTTTTTTTCCACTGCGGTCAGATGACTCAGTACCTCCAGAAGCTTTCGGTTCAGCATAACAGGTCAATGCTTTAAATGTCGTGTTTTCAGGTTTTCGGAAAAACGGAAAAAAATGTAGAAAAAAAGAACAGATTTTTCCTGAATTTTTGTGGTCGGTTTCAAACAGATAATACACTAATATTAAAAAATGATGAAAAAGCGAATCATTCTGTGCCTTTTGACGGGCATTACCTTTTACCTGTGCCCGGTTTTGTTGTCTGCGCAATCTCAAAATTGCCAGGCTCCGCCGCCGTCCTGGGTTATGATGACCAATTCAAGCCCGACCAGCATCACCCTTGCATGGGCGCCGACTCTCGGCCCTTCCGTCAGCCAATATATCGTCGACGGCTACGATGTGACCGAGGGATCGGACATTCCGACGGTGGTGGTTTCAGGCAGCACGGCCGCCTGCATAATAACCAACCTCAAAGGCGGGCATTTGTACAGTTTCGACATCTCCGCTTCGTATTGTACGGATGGACAAGCCCAGGCATTATCCACCAATTTTCAGGGAGGGTCGGGTACAATCATCGTAACTCAAATCATCGAACTGCACAACCCTTGCACACCCGGCAATGTCATTTATCCGCAGAGCGGCTCTTCTTATAATTTTTCCATTTCTCAGTCGAGCATGCCTCCCCCCGGACCTTACACGAACGCGCTTGTGGCGGAACTGTCATTCGAACAGGCAATTGTCCATTTCGGTATTGCGCAATATCAAAACCGGATGTTCATCGGCCAAAGGACAGCTCCGTTGACGAATTACAATTTTGACTTTTTCCCTGAATCCTCCGATGATGATGTCGTTTACCTCGAACGTGAAACAGACGGGAAAAGGGTCCTGACGGCCGAATATGTGGATTATTCCGTTAGCTCCGGCAAAGCAACCGTGCGGATAACCTTTGATGAACCGCTAACGTATTTCAAATACTGCGCCCCGAACGGCGTGATCCATGGCGACCCGAACCCGCCGGGAGAAAGGTCGGACGGCAGCTCTGACAATTCCTTGCCCGAATCGGAAAACATGATCCCCTCGGCCCCGGCGCCCAACCCCTTCAGCGAATCCGTTTCACTCGGTTATTCACTTTCCAGTGAACTTCCGGTTGAAATAGGCGTATACGACCCGATTGGGCGCCTTGTCCGCACTGTCGAACAAAACGCATCCAAACCCGCCGGTCAGTATAACGCGACCATCGACGGCGCTGGTTTGTCAGCAGGCGTTTATTTCCTGCGCGTTCGGATCGGCGAAAATAGCAAAGTATTCTCGCTCGTGAAACACGATTAACCGCCTTCAGGGACATATCAAATGCGCAACATCGGCCCTTCCCGCCGGGATAACCGGGGGAAGGGCCTAATAAGGTGAACGAGGGTGTCTCAAAGGAGTTGATAAAGTTGATATTGGTTGATGAAAGTTGATGAAAGTTGATGTTTGGATTGAAAAATGGCATAAATTATTGCCTTTTCGGCTCAAAATATCAACCTGATAAACTTTTATAAACCCTCATCAACCTTTTTAGACACCCGGTTTTGTCTCCGGATAACAATATTTCTCCTGAATCCACCCTGTATTTCCCAGTCAGTAAACACCAATTCAATCTCCGGATATCTGTGAAAACAAATACGCCCTGGCCCGAATAAACGGGACAGGGCGTTATTATTTAATCGCGTTAACGCTGCTCTTTTACTACTCCTTCTTTTGAGGCGCGGCGGGCGCGGCTTCCTTTTTATTCGCCGGCGCGGCTTGTGCAGGCTGGGCGCTGACACCTACCCCTCCCTGATTAAACGTCGCTTTTTGTTCGGGTGTCGGGGTCGGGCCGCTTTGCTGAAAGGTGGTCTGCTGTTGACCGGGTGTTGTTTGCAACTGATTCGAACGACCCTCCGATTTCATACGCAGGATATCCTGGTCGGCAGGGGAATAAATGCCCTGGGGAGACCTGATCGTGCCGCTCTGGGAAGCATTTTGGTGGCCCAAAATCGGTGCAATAACGAGCCCGACAAGGCACGACAATTTGATCAGGATATTCATGGAAGGTCCGGAGGTATCTTTGAACGGATCACCTACCGTATCGCCGGTGACGGCCGCTTTGTGCGGTTCCGAACCTTTGTAGTAGGTCTTTCCTTCGATCTCCACGCCTTTTTCAAACGACTTCTTGGCATTGTCCCATGCGCCGCCGGCGTTGGACTGGAAAATCGCCCACATGACACCACTTACCGTCACGCCGGCCATATAACCGCCGAGGGCTTCGGCGCCCATGATAAAACCAACCAGGACGGGGGTTACCAGGGCGATCATGCCCGGCATCAGCATCTCGCGTAATGCGGCTCGGGTGGAAATTTCCACGCAGCGCTGGTAGTCGGCTTTGCCGGTTCCTTCCAGCAATCCGGGTATTTCGCGGAACTGGCGACGTACTTCGTTCACCATATCCATGGCTGCTTTACCCACACTTTGCATGGCGAAAGCGGAAAAAACCACCGGGATCATACCGCCGAGGAACAAGGCGGAAAGCACCTTCGCTTTAAAGATATTGATGCCTTCAATGTGGGTAAAATCGACATAAGCGGCAAACAGACCCAGTGCAGTCAACGCTGCGGAAGCAATGGCAAAACCTTTGCCGATGGCTGCCGTGGTGTTGCCCACCGAATCGAGTACGTCGGTGCGTTCACGCACGTCTTTGGGCAATTCACTCATTTCGGCAATGCCACCTGCGTTGTCGGCGATGGGGCCGAAAGCGTCGATGGCCAACTGCATGGCCGTCGTAGCCATCATAGCCGAAGCGGCAATGGCAACGCCGTAGAAACCGGCCAGCGAATAGGCCGCCCAGATAGCGCCCGAGAACATCACGATCGGCATCCAGGTGGACATCATGCCCGTTGCCAGGCCGGCGATCACGTTTGTGGCGTGACCGGTCGCCGATTGGCGTACGATGTTCATCACGGGTTTTTTGCCGAGACCGGTGTAATATTCGGTGATCGCCGAAATCATGGCGCCAACCATAAGGCCAACCATCACGGCGTTAAATACATTGGTATTGGTGATGATTTGTGGCCCCTGGCCGAAAAAATTCATCATCATTTTTTCCGGCAGCATCCATTTGATTACGGGGTAACTCACTGCCGCAGTGAGGATGATACTCGCCCAGTTACCCGTATTGAGGGCGCCCTGAACGCTGTCGGCGCTGGTCTCCGCGTTGTCTTTTACCCGAACGAACCACATGCCGATGATGGAGAATAAAATGCCCAGGCCGGAGATCAGGATGGGCAGCAGGATCGGGCCGATGCCGCCGAATCCGTCGGTAATGCCGCCGGAGTCCCGAATGACCGAGTTGCCCAAAACCATAGCGGCCAATACGGTGGCTACATAGGAACCGAAGAGGTCGGCGCCCATACCTGCCACGTCGCCCACGTTGTCACCGACGTTGTCGGCGATGGTGGCCGGGTTGCGCGGGTCGTCTTCCGGAATCCCGGCTTCCACCTTACCCACGAGGTCGGCGCCTACGTCGGCTGCTTTGGTATAAATACCGCCGCCTACACGGGCGAACAAAGCGATGGATTCGGCGCCGAGTGAAAAGCCGGCCAAAACTTCCAGCACCCGCGACATCACTTCGTGTCCGCCGCCTTCCGCATAGCTGCCTTTCATAAAGAAGTTGTAAAACACGGCAAACAAGGCGCTCAGGCCCAATACCGCGAGGCCTGCCACACCGAGGCCCATTACCGAGCCGCCTTTAAACGACACATTCAGCGCCCTGGCGAGGCTGGTGCGGGCGGCTTGTGTGGTGCGTACGTTCGCTTTTGTAGCGATACGCATGCCGAAAAAACCGGCCATCACGGAGAAAAGTGCACCGATCACAAAAGCCAGAACGATCAGCGGGTGACTGGTGGTCACCTGCGTGCTCAGCCATCCCAGCAGTGCGCCGGCAACTACGACGTAAATAGCAAGAATGCGATATTCTGCTTTGAGGAAGGCCATGGCGCCATCGGCAATGTTTTTCGCAATGCCTTGCATTTTGTCATCGCCGGCGTCTTGTTTGGTCACCCAATTCTGGAGAAAAAACATGTCAACCAATCCGACCACGCCGAAAAGTGGAAGTAAGTAAACCACAGAACTCATCCGGTATATCCTGTTTTAGTGAGAAAAAGTTGGTATAACGAGTTGTAAATCATAAAAATCCGGGTGGGGCGCCCGAAAACGGCGGCAAAACTACGGAATTTTATTTTCCGGCAAAGGGCCGGTTTTTGCACAGTGCGAATTTTATACCGATATTGGTTTTTTACCGGCGCCGGCGCCTCAACAACCCGAAGTTTTTGTTGTTTAGATGTTTTTCTGCACAGAACAACCAAACCAATCAATCTTTCCCGATGCCGGTCAATACAGCGCAGCGGCAACGCCTTTCAACCATCAAAGCACAGTTTTGTTATCTCCCCCAATATATAAAGGCGTATTTTTGCGCCATCTACGCACCTGAATGGCATCCGACCCGACACAATTACAGCCTGCCGTGTTCCCCGGGCTTCCCGAAGAAGACCCTTCGGCTGTTTCCAGAAAACAGGATCATATCGAACTTGCGTTTAAAAGCCGGGTGGAAGCGGCGGAACTGGACTCCCGTTTTTTCTACGAACCTTTACTGACCGCCCATCCTCAACCCGGCTCACTCCCGCCGTTTCCCTTTTTGGGGAAAATATTACGTACGCCCATCTGGGTGTCGAGTATGACCGGCGGAACCGCCCTGGCCGGCACCATCAACCAAAATCTGGCACGGGCCTGCGCTGAGTTCGGCATGGGTATGGGCCTCGGCTCCTGCCGCCAGTTGTTGTACAGCGACGAACACCTGGCCGATTTCGACGTGCGGGATACCATCGGCACGGGGCTGCCATTGTTTGCCAACCTCGGCATTGCACAAATTGAACAATTGTTTGAAAAAAACGAACCCGAGCGGATCGATGCCCTGCTGAAAAAATTGCGCGCCGACGGACTTATCGTTCACGTAAACCCCCTGCAGGAAGCCATGCAGCCGGAAGGCGACGTGTTTTTTCGCCCCCCGCTGGATACTATCCGCCAATTGCTGCAATACCTTGACATTAAGGTTATTGTGAAGGAAGTTGGCCAGGGATTTGGCCCGGAAAGTATCCGCGCTTTGCTGCAATTACCCTTGGAGGCGATTGAATTCGCGGCGGCCGGCGGCACTAATTTTGCCAAACTCGAACTGCTGCGCAGCGACCCGGTCAAACAACTGATATTTGAAAAAATAGCCGCAGTCGGCCATACCGCAGAAGAAATGACCGGCTGGCTGAACACCGCCGTACGGGAACTGGGCCCCGAACTCCGGGTAAAAAACGTCATCATTTCCGGCGGCGTGCGCGATTTTCTCGACGGATATTTCCTTTTAAAAACAACGGCTTTGCCGGCAGTGTATGGCCAGGCCTCCGGCTTTTTAAAATATGCACGCGGCGATTACGCGCAATTGCAGACTTTCGTAGAAACACAGGTGCGCGGACTCGAACTGGCGTACGCCTTTTTAAAAGTAAAATAGTGGGAAAACGGCTCTTTCAATGATAATCGAATAACCAACCACAAATATGTCGAAAGCGATAGACGGCTTTTCCAAATTGAACAAACAGCAGAAAATCGGTTGGCTGACGGAGCATTATTCCGGCGACTCTGAAGCGGCCGCCCGCGAATTTGCACAGTGGCAACACCCCGATACGCAGGTTCAAAAGGTGATCGACGGCTTCACCGAAAATACGATTTCCAATTATACCCTGCCTTACAGCATTGCTCCTAATTTCCTGATCAATAGCAAGTTATACGCTGTTCCGATGGTCATCGAAGAGAGCAGCGTAGTGGCGGCGGCCTCCAGCGCCGCCAAGTTCTGGCTCGAACGGGGCGGTTTTCACGCCGAAATTGCCGGCACGGTCAAACTCGGCCAGCTGCATTTTCGCTGGATGGGCGACCCGGAACGCCTGCAACGTATGTTCCCCGAAATACGGACTCTCCTGATGTCGGGCAGCGACGATATTACCACCAACATGCGCCGTCGCGGCGGCGGCATCCGCGACATCGAACTGCTCGATTTTACCCACGCCGAACCGTTTTATTTCCAGTTGCGGGTATCTTTTGAAACCTGCGACAGCATGGGGGCGAACTTCATCAATTCGGTGCTCGAACGTTTTGGCGCCCTGCTGGAGCAATTTATGACCGAATATCCCGGCCTCGACGACGCCGAACGCGACGTGGATATCGTCATGGCCATCCTGTCGAACTACACCCCCGAATGCCTCGTACGCGCCTGGGTGGAAACGCCCATCGCGTCCTTCGACGACCTGGCCCGTAGCCAGGGCATGGATGCCGCGGCCCTGGCCGACCGTTTTGCAACAGCAGTGCGTATCGCGGAGATTGATCCTTACCGGGCAACTACCCACAACAAAGGTATTTTTAACGGAATAGACGCAGTGGTGCTGGCCACCGGCAATGATTTTCGCGCAATCGAAGCCTGCGGGCATACTTACGCGAGTCGCGACGGCCAGTACCGCAGTTTGAGCCATTGCACGGTGGAAAACGGCGTGTTCCGCTTCGAACTCAGGATTCCGCTGGCGCTCGGCACGGTAGGCGGCCTCACGGCGCTGCATCCTTTGGCCAAACGTTCGCTCGAAATACTCGGCCATCCTTCTTCCTGCGACCTGATGTGTATCGTCGCTTCTGTCGGGCTCGCGCAAAACTTTGCCGCCGTTCGGTCGCTGATCACCACCGGTATCCAGCAGGGGCACATGAAAATGCACCTCATCAACATCCTCAACCACCTCGGGGCTTCGGAAGAAGAATCGGCGGCCGCACAATATTTTTTCCAAAAACAAACGGTAAGTTTCAGCGCCGTACGCGCGTTTCTGGAAAGCCGGCGACTCGCTTCGGAAGAATCTACTTCCGTATCCCGCCCTGTTTGAGCAGGACTTTTCCGGATCTCCTGCCGTATAAACAGGATGGGAAAACGGATGAAACGGATTCGGCGGATAAAATTTGCAGGGGAAAAAGAATCCCGGCGGCAATTTTTTGACGCGCCTGGTTTCAATAAGTGGCGACCAAGCCTTTCAATTGATCTAAGTATTGCTGTTTCACGGGTTCGCGCAGCAGAATATTGGTACGGGTGTGAAAAGCGTGGGCGGTAAGAAAACTGACCTGGAGGCGGTTCCAGGCTTGTTCACCCTGAATGATATGGTATGCCTGCAACTCTTCGTACAGGGAATCGCCGATCGAATAAAAATCGCTGCGCCCGAGGTAATCAAGATCGGCGTCACAAATGATCTCTTCGAGCAGGTTGTGCGGGGATTGCGGGATTTTTGTCGCCATGATCATACCGCAGATCACATCGATATCACGCGGGGAATAACCGAAACCCGGCAAGGCGTCCTGAACGATGAGGCAACCTTCGCGCTCGTGACCGGCGTGTTTGTTTTTTACAAAACCAGCGTCGTGAAAAAGGGCGGCGGTTTTTACCAACACCAATTCATGGCCGTTGACGTTTTCACCCGCACAGATTTCAGTCGCCATTTTCAGCACGTCCAACGTGTGATGCACCCCGTGGTAGGAGAGCTTGTCGGACAGCTCGGCACGAAGTTTTGAAAGAATAAATTGTTTGGCGGCTCGGTAATCCATGCTTGTGGTTCGCGTCGGTATTCAGGTGAACGTCGTCATCGGGACTTTGTTGGGTAACGCACAGCGTAAAAATGCGCAATTTCCTAAAATTGTATGGAGCAATGGAAAAAAAAATGCCGGACGCCTAAAAATTTGTCCGTTTAGCGGGACCGGGCCGTTTAATGATGTTACTTTTATCGCTGTTTTGCGTTTGTACTGACGCTTCACTTTTTTTTACAAAACAACCTTTGATTATGGATTTGATGCAAATTTTACAAGGCCAGCTTTCGGACGATCTTCTCGGTCAGTTGAGCGGTCAGATTGGCGCCGACAAAGAGCAGACTGCTACGGCTGCCAACGGCATTTTTGCCACCCTGCTCGGCGGCTTAGCCAATAACGTTTCTTCCGAAGGTGGACTTTCTGCGCTGGGTGATGCACTCGACCGCGACCACGACGGCAGTATTCTGGATGATGTGATGGGAATGGTTGGTGGAATGATGCAGGGCAGCGACAATGCCGCCGGCAGTGCTTTGAACGGCACCGGTATTCTCGGACACATTCTCGGCGACCGCCAGGATACCGCTGCACAGCAGATCAGCCAGTCGTCGGGCCTGGACATGAGTCAGGTCATGAAACTGATGCCGATCCTTGCCCCCATCGTCATGGGTGTGCTGGGCCGCGCCAAAAACCAGGGCGGCCTCGACCTCGGCAACCTGGCCGGCGTGCTGATGGGCTCCGCGCAAAACGCACAATCCGGTGGATTCGGCGACCTGATCGGCAGTGTGCTGGGCGGCGTGCTGGGCGGCGATCAGCAACAACAAAACCAGCCCTCGGCCGGCGGCGGATTGTTGGGTAATATCCTCGGCGGCATTTTTGGCAAGCGATAAGCAACTAAAAAATAATTCAGGCATAAAAGGCGGCGGATCGGGCACAACCGGTTCGCCGCCTTGTTTTTGTCTGCAAGTGACCATTTTCATCAAACAATTCACGGAAAAGATTTTGTGCGATGCTACCTTTGCAAAAAATTATTCGGAGCACTTGCGTATGAAACACCTCCTGCCTATCGCCATTTTTACCGTTTTGATGAGCGGGCTGAATGCCCAGAACAACAACGCCCGGATCACGGGCAATTTGCAATCTAACGGCAATTTTTTTATCAAGGACAGCGCCATCGGGGCCATTAACACGCCCCAGTACAATTTTCGGAAATTCGGAGCCGAGAGTTGGCTCACCCTGAACTATTCCAACTGGGGTTTCGATGTGGGCGTGCGGTTCGACCTGTTCAACAACTCCAATCTGCTCAATCCCAACGGCGCGTTTACCGACGAAGGGATCGGACGCTGGTACGTGCACAAACAAATCGACAAATTCGACTTGTCGGGCGGTTACCTGTACGATCAAATCGGTTCAGGTATCATTTTTCGCGCCTATGAAGAACGCGCCCTGCTCATAGACAACGCGCTTTACGGCGTAAAAGTGGCCTATAATTTTAACGACAACTGGAAGTTAAAGGCATTTACGGGGCGCCAGAAAAGGCAATTCGACACCTATGGCGCCGTTCTCCGCGGAGGCTCTTTAGAAGGATTTATCAAGCCGGACTCTTCGAAGAACTTTTCCTTAGCGCCGGGAGTAGGTGTGGTGGCGCGTACTTTTGCCGAAGAGGTTGTGAACAACATCGTACAGGAAATGCGCTTTTACCTGCCCGCAGACAGTACCGGCGTACAATATAACACGTACGCCATGACGCTTTTTAATACCATGACGGCAGGCGATTTTTCATGGTATGCGGAAGGCGCCTTTAAAACCAAAGACGTGATTTACAACGAGTTCCGCGAACATGCCTCGATTATAGGGCAGGATACGATCCTGATTCCCGGAACCCTCGTGAACACCAACGGCTATATGCTTTATTCCAGCTTCACGTATTCTAAAAAAGGCTTAGGAATCACGCTGGAAGGCAAATACACCAAAAACTTCCGTTTCCGCACCGATCCTTTCCAAACCGGCGTTCAGGGGCCGATCAATTTTATGCCTCCCCTGGCTAAGCAAAATACTTTCCGCCTGCCGGCGCGATTCAGCCCGGCTACCCAGGAAATCGGTGAAAAAGGCCTTCAACTCGATATCCGGTATGCTTTGTCCAAAAAAATATCGCTGGGCCTGAATGTTTCCGACATCTACCAGCTGGACGGGAAAGAACTCTACCGCGAAATCGCCCCCGAGATCACGTATAAAAAAGACCGCAAATGGCAGGCTCTGCTGGGGTTGCAGTTCCTCAAATACAACATCTCGGTCTACCAGGTTAAAAACGAGGCGGCAGACGAAGACGACATCATTCCCTGGGTGAAAAAAGGAGAAGAAGGGTACGTGGACGCCTTCACCCCTTATGCCGAATGGCTTTACAAATTTACCCCCCGCAAATCGCTGCGTGTCGAAGCGCAGTACCTGCTCACCGACGACGAATTCGGTTCCTGGGTCAACGTCCTGGCGGAATTCGGGTGGGCGCCCCACTGGCTGATTTACGCGTCGGACATGTATAAAATAAAACACGGCGAAGCTGAAGCCTCGCTCGAAAAAACACGATACGACGGATTACACTATCCGAGCGTGGGCGTTGTATATACCCACCGGGCCAACCGTTTTTCCCTGGCGTACGTCAAACAAGTGGAAGGCATCAACTGCGCCGGCGGCATTTGCCGGCTGGAACCGACGTTCCATGGGGTACGCCTGAATATCAGTTCTTCTTTTTAAGCCGGGTTTCCGGCATCCACAGGTCATCAAACCATCCACATAAATATGAAACACAAGCTGATCTTCCTGCTTCTGCTCGCCAGCCTGACCTACGGCTGCATGGAAATGCCGATTACTATTCCATCGGGAACGATTGATCCCGGCACCGGCCCCGACCAACGCAAGGTGCTGGTGGAAGAACTCACAGGCGTTCGCTGCCCCAACTGCCCGGACGGCACGGCTTCGCTGGTAGCGTTGGGCGATCAACTCGGAGAGAACCTCATCGTTGTATCCATCCATGCGGCGCCCGGTTACGATCAGCCTTACCCGGAGAGTCAATACGATTTTCGCACCTCCGACGGCAGTATTTTGTCCAATTATATCGGTTTGCCGTCATTTTTTCCAACCGCCGCCATCAACCGCCGCATCGTGCCTCCCGAAACCGAACCCTATCTTCCCCGCCAGATGTGGGCCGGCATCATCGACGAAGATCTCGGAGAAGACCCCGCGATGAGTATCGAACTGGAAAAAAATTACGACGCGATCAGCCGCAAACTCAACCTCACTGTGACGATGACGCCGAGAGCCGCTCTTTCCGGCGAACACCGCCTGACCCTCCTGATCACGCAGGACAGCATACAGGACGTCCAGAAAAAAGGATTGGAAAAAATACCGGACTACTATCATCGCCATGTGCTGCGCGACGTCATCACCCAGGCTACCGGCGACGTGATCTCCGAGCCGCTGGTTGTTAATAACGCCGTTGAAAAAAAGTACAGCATCACCCTTCCCGTTGAATGGAATGAAAAACATTGCAGCGTGGTAGCTTTCATACATCATGGCTCTGCGCCCGACAAAGAAGTATTGCAGGCTGTGGAAGTTCACGTGACCGATTAGGCCTGTATAAAAATAACGCCAGGCTCCGGTCTGGCCTGTCATTGACGCTGCGGGTTTGTCCGGTTTCCGGGCAAACCCGTATTTTTAACATCAAAATGTTTTAAAAACAAAAAAACATTTTATTTAAAACGGTATCTTCCACCCGAACTTTCTACCTTCGCCACTGCCACTTATGTCCAACTATCTCGACGAACTCAACGATGTGCAGCGGGCTGCCGTCACGACGACGGAAGGCCCCGTGCTGGTCATCGCAGGCCCCGGCTCCGGAAAAACACGGGTGTTGACTTACCGGATCGCGCACCTGTTGCAGCAAGGCGTGGCTCCCTGGGAAATACTCACGCTGACCTTTACCAACAAAGCCGCCCGCGAGATGAAAGAGCGCATCGAAAAAGTGGTCGGCGTGCGGGCCCAGCAGCTGTGGGCGGGCACGTTTCACTCGATTTTTGCCCGCATTTTGCGCGCGGAGGCGACTAAAATCGGCTTTCCCGCCTCTTTTTCCATATACGACACGGACGATACGATGAGTGTGCTCCGGGCCATCATCAAGGAAATGAGCTTAGACACCAACGTGTACAATGCCTCGGCCATCCGCTCCCGGATATCGCTGGCCAAAAGTAACCTCATCAGCCCGAAAGCGTACCGCGAAAATGCCGATATGATGCAGCAGGATCGTGCCGCCAAACGCCCCTATATCGTCGATATTTATGAAAAATACATCGCGCGTTGCCAACGCTCCGGCGCGATGGATTTTGACGACCTGTTGTTTCAGTTGTACCGCCTTTTTCGCGACAACCCCGAACAAGTGGTGGAAAAATACCAGAAGAAATTCCGCTACCTGCACGTCGACGAATTTCAGGACACCAACTTTTTGCAATACGCCATCCTGCGCCGGCTGGTAAAATACCCCGGCAGCCCGGAAAACGTATTTGTAGTGGGCGACGACGCCCAAAGTATTTACGCTTTTCGCGGCGCCACCATCGACAATATCCTCGATTTTGAAAAGGATTACCCCCAGCTTAAAACCTTCAAACTCGAACAAAACTACCGGAGTACCCACCACATCGTTTCTGCCGCCAATGAAGTTATCTCCTTCAACCGCAGGCAGTTGAACAAAACGATCTGGACTGATAAAGAGGATCGGCACAAGATCAAACTCCTGCGCTGCGTGACCGACGACGAAGAAGGGCGCCGGGTAGCCGACCTGATCCTCGAGCAAAAACACCGCTACCACCTGCCCAACAACGATATTGCGATCCTCTACCGCACCAATGCGCAAAGCCGCAAATTCGAGGAACACCTGCGCCGGCTCAACCTGCCTTACCGGGTGTTCGGAGGCACTTCCTTTTACCAGCGCAAGGAAGTAAAGGACTTTGTCGCTTACCTGCGGCTGGCCGTCAACCCGCTCGACGAAGAAGCCCTGCGCCGGGTGATCAATTACCCGACCCGCGGCATCAGCGACGCTACGGTGGACAAACTCAGCGCCTTAGCCGGCGGCTCCAACACCACCATGTGGGAAGCCATGCCCGACCCGCGTCTTGAAGTGACCGACCGCGCCCGCAAATCGCTGGCCCAGTTTCGCCACCTCGTGTCGGACTGGCAAAAACGCGCCACGTCTGAACCCGCATCTCGGCTGGCGGCCGAAATTCTGCGCAAATCGGGGCTGTTCGATGCCCTCAAAAGTGATACCAGCCCCGAAGGTATCAGCCGCCTCGAAAACGTAAACGCCGTGCTGGATGCCGTTTCCGAATTTGCTGATAATCAGCTGGAAACAACTGCCAGCGATGCCGACCGCTCCCTTGCCGCTTACCTGCAAACCATCACCCTGCTCACCGATGCGGATGAAAAGGGCGACCTAAATGACCATATCACGCTGATGAGCGTGCACTCCGCCAAAGGGCTGGAGTACAAAAGTATTTTTGTCACCGGCCTGGAAGAAAACCTTTTTCCTTCCTTTATGTCCATGGAAGACCCCAACGGCCTGGACGAGGAGCGCCGCCTGTTTTACGTGGCCATCACGCGGGCAAAAGAATTTCTGACCATCAGTTATGCGCAAAACCGCTATCGTTTCGGCAATATGCGCACCAGCGAACCCTCGCGTTTTCTGGACGAGATCGGCGGGCAGCATTACGAACTGCTCGGCGGCATCGGATCGGGGCGCGGCCCCGCCGCCCAACAGCAACAGGCAAACGTGCCGTCCCGTGCCAGCGTCAGTGGCAATTTTACCAACCCGCGTGTACGCGCCATCACCAAACCGGCCACTCCGCTGCCTGTTCCCGAGGGATTCAAAGTTTCACCCGTTGAAGATATCGTGCCGGGGGTGACGGTGTTGCACCTCAAATTCGGCGAAGGCCAGGTAACCTCCGTGGAAGGCCCGAAAGACAATAAGGTCGCTGCAATCCGGTTTAAAAACGACGAAATGCCGGAGCGCAGGATCGTGTTGAAGTTTGCCAAATTGCAGGTGATGAATTTGTAGGCGAACCCCCGCTGTCAATGAATCAGGTATTTATGATGAATGATGAATGATGAATGATGAATGATGAATGATGAATGGGTGAAGCCCCTTTTGTCAATGAATCAGGTATTTATGCCATAAAAATTATACATGATGCGCCTGTTTTTATTGTTTTTTCTGCTCGCAACATCATTTGCCCTTTCCGCCCAAATCCCCGAAATCACCCTCTCCAAAGGGCTGACAATCAGTCAGTCATGCGTGGTTAAAGCGGACAAATACAACCTCACAGGCGATACAAGCGACCTGTTCCCGGCGCCCGGCGATCCGGCTTCCGCAAAACCGGCGCTCCTGGTTTCCGGGGAGAACATCACGGTCGATTTTCAGTATTCCGAACTGCTCGGCTCGCCCGACAAATTTTTCCCAAACGGGTTTTACGGCCTGGCGATCCGGGTGACCGGCAAAAATATCACACTCCGGAATGTTCGTATCCGGGGGTATAAAGTCGCCCTGCTGGCTGAAAATGTGGACGGACTTTCCCTTGAAAATTGCGATGTTTCCTACAATTACCGGCCAAAATTGTATTCGGGACGAGAACACGAATGTTTTTCCGACTGGCTGAGTTATCACCACAACGACCGGGATGAATGGCTGCGATACGGCGCGGGGATTTACCTCAAAAACTGCCGTTTTGCCACCGTCAGGGGCTGCCGCGCTACGGGCAACCAGAACGGGCTGCTGATGTCCGGCTGCACCCGGGCGCTGGTTTACAACAACTTTTTTCACTACAACTCCGGCCTTGGCATCGGCTTGTACCGGAGCAGTTTTAACCGTATCATGCACAACCGCTTAGAGTGGAACGTGCGCGGTTATTCGCACGAATTTTATGAACGCGGGCAGGATTCGGCCGGCATCCTGGTATACGAGCAAAGCAACGGCAACCTCATTGCCTTCAACTCCGCCTCGCATTCCGGCGACGGCTTGTTCCTCTGGGCCGGCCAAACGACGATGGTTACCGGCGAAGGAGGCTGCAACGACAACCTGATCTACGGCAACGACTTCAGTTATGCGGCAACCAACGGTATAGAAGCCACGTTTTCCCGCAACCGGATACAGGGCAATTATATGGCCGATTGTACCTACGGCATCTGGGCCGGCTACAGCTACGGGTCGCTGATCTTCGCCAATATGATGGTTGGCTGCCGCACCGCGATCGCCATCGAACACGGCCAGAACGATACCATTCTTCAAAATATATTTGTCAACGATACGGCGGGTATCCAGCTCTGGGCGCGGGCCAATCAACCGCAGGACTGGGGCTACGCCCAAAAACGCGACGTGCGCAGCCGCGATATCGTGATCGACCGGAATGTATTTATGGGTGTGCGCAAACCCTTGAAAATCAGCGCGTCGAAGAATGTTTACATCAACGGCGAAAATCTGTTCACCAACTTTGAAACCCTGCTCGAAACCCGGCAGCCCAATGAAGCTTTGAAATTTTGGCGCAACGACGTTTATGGAAACGAGCAGGCGCTTGCGCAGGTCTGGAAACACCCGGAACTGGCCCCTTCAAAAAGCCTGAATTCTTCCCATACCGGCGACCCGGAAAATGCCTACGCGCCGCTGAACGTGCCGGAAGGCGCCCTCGACGAACCCGACAGCCTGCCGGACGGCATGCTGGCCGCCCTGCCGGCAGGTTTTCCAAGAGGCCGCCAGTTTATTGTTATCGACGAATGGGGGCCTTTTGACTTCCGGCGCCCCATTGCCGTGCTGGACACCGTGGCCGGGAATAAATACGCCATCGCACTGATCGGCCCCTCGGGCGACTGGAAACTGAACAAAATGCGCGGCGTGCGCACCGTAAACGCCGTCACGGGCACCGTGCCCGCACAAATCATCGTGGAACGCAACGCGGATGCCGAACATATCCGCCTGGAATTCGAATATACCAGCCCCCAGTCGATCGCCACACAATTTGGGGAAGTGATCCCGGCAGGGGAAGTATATACCTTTGTTTTTCAACGTTTTGAGAAAAAATTAAACTGGAAGGTGCAGTTTTTTAATACCACGGACAGTATCCCGGACCGCCGTGTTTTTTCAAAAAAACCGGATGCGGAACAACAAACCGATGACCTGTGGTTCGCCTGGTGGGGCAGCCCGGCCGAAGGAATTGGTGAAGACCGCTTTGCCACCCGGAGCACGGCTGAATTTGACATCGCTCCCAACCAGTACGTGATCCAGCTTACCGCCGACGACGGAGCCCGCCTTTTCTTAGACGGGAAACCCCTGCTCGACCGCTGGGCGGTGCAGGAGCCGGCAACATACGAGATCGCGGTAAGCCTCGGCGGCCATCACCGCATCGAGATCGAACACTTTGAAAACGGCGGATTTGCCACGCTGGAATGTAAGATCAGGCCGAAGTGAGTTGAAAGTCGTGAGTCATGAGTCGTGAGTCGTAAGCAGCGGCTCACGTCTTACGACTCACGACTCACGACTCACGACTCACAACTCACGACTCACAACTCACAACTCACAACTCACGACTCACGACTCACAACTCACGACTCACGACTCACAACTCACGACTCACGACTCACGACTCACGACTCATGACGACTCACGACTCACAACTCACGACTCACGACTCACGACTCACGACTCACGACTCACGACTTCCGACTCACGACTATTAAAAGCAATCCTTACTTTTGCCCGCCGGTAATGGCGAACCCGCATTTTGCAAACACCACCGATCCGTCTGAATGTTATCGTACCCTGTTACAACCCGCCGGAGGGTTGGGCGGAAGCATTGGCCGGGCGATTTGAACAATTTCGGAGTGGCGTTGCCGGCTGGGTGGCCCATACGGGGCTGATCGTGGTGAACGATGGCTCCTCTGCTGAGGCTACTGAATTGAACTTCAAACGTTTATCGCAATTGATACCGGAAGTAAAAGTGGTTTCCTATACCTCGAACCGCGGCAAAGGTTATGCGTTGCGGCAAGGTGTCGCAGCCTCCGACGCGGATTTTCACGTAGTCACCGATGCGGATTTTCCTTATACCATAGACAGTATGCGGCGTGTGGCGGAAGTATTGTACGAACAGGGCGGCATTGCTGCGGGCAACCGCGATACCGCTTATTATGACCGGGTGCCTTTGTTCCGGCGCTGGTTGTCGAAAGGTTTGCGCTGGTTGTTGCGCAACGTTTTGCGCCAGCCGGTGGGTGATTCGCAGTGTGGTTTAAAAGCATTCGACAACGCGGGCAAAGGTGTTTTTCTCGAAACGACGATCGACCGTTTTTTATTCGACCTGGAATTTCTGATGCTGGCAAACGGCCGCGTGCCGGTAGCGCCCGTTCCGGTGGAACTGCGCGACGGCGTCACCTTCAGCAAGGTCGGCTGGAAAATATTAGCCACGGAAGGACGCAATTTTTTGTGGCTGTTGCTGCGGCGTTGAGCAGTCTGTCGCGGCGCCCGGCAACGACCAAAATTTTGAACCATGAAAGGAGTTGAACAAATAGAACACACGATTCACAACCTGCGGTCGCCCAAACGATCGCATACGTTCTGGGGACTGCTGGCCCTGCTGGCCGTGGCTTTCCTGCTGTTGTGGGCGAAACACGACACCTGGCTGCCGGCCCCGAACGATTTTATGTTCAGCGAATCGCCCGACGGGTTCAAAAACTACATGACGTCGACCTGGCACGTTCGTTACGACAGCAGTTACACGCACTATGGCGGCATGGGTTATCCGTATGGCGAACACGTGTTATTTACAGATAATCAGCCGGTTATCAGTGCCGGCATGCAGTGGTGGAGCAAAAACGTGTCGGACCTGACCGGCCGCACGGTGGGCCTCATCAACATCATTCAACTTTTTTCAATGTTGTTTGGCGCCGGGGTGATCTTTCTGCTGCTGCGCAAATTGCACCTTCCGGTATGGTACGCGGGTTTGGCCGCGCTGGCCATTTTGTTTATGTCGCCGCAAAACATCCGCTTCGAGGCGCATTTCGGGTTGTCGCATACCTGGGTTTTTCCCCTGCTGCTGCTCTTGTTGTGCCGGTATGAAGAATTGTACAGCCGGCGGTACCTGAGTTTGCAAATCGGCTTTTTGGTGTGGTTCGCGGCGCAACTGCATTTTTACTATTTCGGCCTTTCCGCCCTGTTTTTGGGGCTTTACACCTTCATTCAACTGCTGACCGACCCGTCGTGGCGCAACGTTCGGGTGCGGATCAGCCACTTAGTCGTGATGGTTTTGCTGCCTTTTGTGCTGCTCAACATCTGGATACACTGGTCCGATTACGTCACCGACCGCCCGGCCAATCCCTGGGGATTTACCACGTACATCGGTTATTGGGAAGGCATTTTGCTGCCCTACGAGTCCTTTCCCCTGTACCAGTGGATCGACGACAATATTATCAAAATCCGCCGCGTGGATGCCGAAACACAGGCTTATGTCGGTCTGGCCGGCACGGCTTTTACCGTTTGGCTGCTGTTTTTCCGCCGCCTGCGGCCGTTTGAAAAAGAATGGGACGAGGCCGCCTACCACCGCGTACACAAAAACTACCTCCGGGGTATTTTCCTGACCGCGCTGATCCTGCTCATATTTTCCTGCGGCTTTCCTTTTGCCATTAAAAGTATGGAATGGATGGTCAATTATTTTGGTCCCCTGCGGCAATTCCGGGGCCTGGGGCGTTTCACCTGGTCCTATTTTTATGTGATCAACGTGCTGTTATTCTATGTGTTATGGAACAGGAGTGTTCGGTTTAAAGGATTTGACTCGGGGAAAAACGTGTGGTTTCGCTGGGTCATCGCCCTGGCGCCGCTGGCCTTGCTGAGTTACGAGGCGTTTACTTTTCAAAAAATCAGGAAACTGAACCTCAGCCCGAACCTCGCTCAACGCAGCGCCGCCGCCCCGTCACCCGAACACTGGCTGAACAAGGTGGATTTTTCCCGCTTTCAGGCGCTGATGCCGCTGCCGTATTACCACGTCGGTTCCGAAAACATCTGGCTCGACATCGACGGGCAGCATTTCCGCCGGATGCAAACCACCGCGGTACAAACCGGTGTGCCGGACATGGGTGTTTTTATGAGCCGGACCTCTATCGGGCACATGGTCAAATCCGTCCAGTTTTCGCTGACGCCCTGCGAACCGCCCAAACTGCTCGAAGACCTGCCCGACAACCGCCCGATCGCCCTGATGATCAATGCCTCCCGCTGGGATGAAGTGAAACAAAAATACCGGCACCTCGTGGAAAAAGCCGAACTGGTGTAAGAAAACCCGGAAATGAAGATCATGTCGCTGGTGCCCGACAGTCTTCGGATATTTTCACGCCGGCAGGCACTCGCCGTATCGGAAGAAATGGACCGGCAAGCCGTGTTTCTAGCGGGAAAAAATTGGCGCAGCAACCGCGACACCGGATGGATGGCCCATATTTCCTACGATTCGCTGACCACGTCGGAACATATTTATAAAGGAACCGGCGCTTTGCAAACCAATATCGGCGATACAACCTGGGTCTGGAAAAGCAGGATTCCCAAAGGAGAATACGCCCTGAGCATGTGGATCTACGTGAAGCAGGACATGGGTATGACGGATGAAGTAAAAATCGTGCAAAACAGCCGGAGCGATGGGCATGAGGTCAATTTTAAACACGAAGGACTGCGTTTTTACCTGCAAACCATCGTGGATGGCTGGGCTTTGTTCGATCTGGCCTTCACCGTATACGATGATGACTCGGATACGCGTATTTTTCTGCAAAAAAGGGCCGTGGACGAACCTTTTTTCCTCGACGAGGTGCTGATAAAACGTATCGACGCCAGCCTTTACCGGCGGGAACCTGGCTGGGTGGCGCGCAACAATTTCTGGTACAAACTTCCAGACGGGTTGAGGTAAACGCCACACCCGTTCAACCGTAAAGTGCACGACCGACCATGCAATTATTACTCAAAAATGTCCGCATTCTCGACGGCAAAACGGAAAGCCGCGCCCGGGATATTCTGCTCCGCGACGGAATAATAGAAGCCATCGGCGAAAACCTGACGGCCGAAAAAGGTACCGAAGTCTGGGGCGATAAAAACCGTGTTTTGTACACCTCACCCGGCTGGCTGGACCTCGGTATTCACGCCGGCGACCCCGGCTACGAACACCTGGAAGACCTGCATTCCGCCGCGCGGGCGGCTGCCGCGGGTGGTTACACTGCGGTGGCGTGTTTTCCCAATACCAACCCGGCCATTGCATCCAAATCGGAAGTATTGTACGTAAAAAATAAAACGGCGGACAAACCGGTCACTTTTTACCCCATCGGGGCGGTGTCGGAAAAATGTGAGGGAAAAGACCTGGCGGAATTGTTCGACATGCACTCGGCCGGCGCCATTGCCTTTAGCGACGGCAAAAAACCGGTGCAGGACGCCGGCCTGCTGCTTCGCGCCATGCAGTATACGCGAGCATTTAACGGATTGATTATCAACGAGCCACACCATAAATCCATCGCAGCCTCGGGGCAAATGCACGAAGGCCTCGTGAGCACCTCGCTCGGGTTGAAAGGTATCCCCGCGCTGGCTGAAGAAGTGATGGTACAACGCGACCTGCGTTTGCTGGAATACGCGGACGGGCGCCTGCACCTCCACCTGCTGTCCACCGCCGGCAGCGTGGACATGGTCAGGGCCGCCAAAAAAGCCGGGCTGCCGGTCACCGCGTCCGTGGCCGTGGCCAATCTTTGTTTTACCGACGAAAAACTGCTGGATTTTAACGCCTACTGGAAAGTTATGCCGCCCCTGCGCACCCGCGCCGACGCCGATGCCCTGCTCGACGGCGTGCTGGACGGCACCATCGACATCATCGTCAGTAACCACACTCCCTGGGACGAAGAATCCAAAAACCTGGAATTCACCTACGCGGAGTTTGGTATGACCGGGCTGGAAACGGCCTTCGCCGTATGCCGGACTTTTCTGGATAACAGATTGGATATGAACACGTTGGTTGAAAAAATAGCGCTTGCGCCAAGGCGTTTGCTGGGCCTTCCCGTCCCGGAGATCAGGCCCGGCGCCCGCGCGGAACTCACCGTATTCGACCCGGAAACGATGTGGGTGTTCGGAGGGGCCGATATTCGCTCCAAATCGAACAACACCCCTTTTATCGGCCAGACGTTTAAAGGGAAAGTGTGGGGTATCATTGCCAATGGCCAGAGCGTCCGGAATGCCTGAGTTTACCTGACCCGGCGAC
Source organism: Lewinellaceae bacterium (assembly GCA_016713985.1). Lineage (GTDB taxonomy): Bacteria > Bacteroidota > Bacteroidia > Chitinophagales > Saprospiraceae > M3007. Next base: position 111,443 of record JADJOD010000020.1, read on the forward strand.
CTTTCCAGTCATATTTTTTGAAAAACAAACTGGCTGTGCCGACTAAGGGGATGTACAACGTGTGCAGAAAAAAACAAGGCACAAACCAGCGCAGCAAATCTTCCCGATTAAAAAAGCGGCACATTTCCCGCAGGAAGAAGTAGTCTGCGGCGGCTTTTACAACCAGTTGAAACAGCAGGGTAATGAAAATCACCGGTTTACCCGCCGGCGCCAGCGCGCCGTTGATCAGGATGCTCCAGCAAAATAAAAACACGGCGAGCAACACGAGCCGCACCGGCCATTCGGGAAACGCGGCGTTTTTGGTCCCCCAGCGCAGGCGTTGCTGAAAAAACGAACGTACATCCGGTTTGGCCTGCGTCAGCACCGTCGCGGCGGCGTTTTTCAGAAAAAAAATGCCCGCCGGGTATCGCCGGTTTATTTTCCGGATCAAAAACATATCGTCGCCGGAAGCCAGGTCCCCGTTGCCGGCATATCCCCCGACTTCTTCAAAAACGGCTTTGTAAAACGCGAGGTTGGCGCCGTTGCCCATCTGCTGAAAACCGGTCTGGATACCGGCGCCAGTAATGCCCATAAGTCCCAGAAAATCAAGCGACTGGAAACGTTGAAACAGATTTTGTTCGTGCCGGAAAGCGACGGGCGCGGCGAGCAACATCACTTGTTTTCCACCGCTGGCGAACCGCAATACCACCCAACGCAGCCAATCTTCCGGCGCCACACAATCCGCATCGGTGGTGACGATAAGTGTTCCTGTTGCCGCCGCGATGCCGGTTTCAAGCGCTTTTTTCTTTCCGGCGCCCGCAGGCGACAAGTCGGACAGGCGGATTAAACGCACAACCGGGCTGTTTTTGCCCTCCCGCCACTGCAATACTGTTTCTGCCGTGTCATCGTCAGAAAAGTCGTCCACAACGATAATTTCCAGCAAACCGGGCGGATAACTTCCTGCGGCGATGGCCTGCAGACAGGCCCCGATGTTGACTGCTTCGTTTCTGGCGGGGATGATCACACTGACCTGAATATCAGGCTCAAAACCCTCCGGTATTCGCCATTCCGGGCAGGCGCGCCAACCTTTCAGGTAGAAGAACAGGATCGCGGCATACACGGTTGCTAAAAAAAACGATACGATTAGTAGAGTCATTTGCCCTAAAAGTGGAAACAAAGTATCTTTAAAGCGTGGTTTTTGACACAAAATATTTTTTCCCGATCGACATTCGTACTTTTGTCCTGAACAAAATCACCCCACGTACACATGACTGAACCGCAACATCTCATATCCATCAAAGCAGCGCTGCAGGAAAAAAGAATGCCGCTCTACCACTCGATCATACGCTGGACCTGGCGCCTGCTGATCGGCGGCTTAGTTGCCGTTGCCGTTCTGTTCCTGAGTATCAATTTTACGGCGATCCCGTCTTTCCGCGAACTGGAAGATCCCAGTTCGGCGCTCGCCAGTGAGGTCTTGGGCAACAACAACGAGGTTTTGGGGCGTTATTTTACGGAAAACCGCGTTCCGGTCGCTTTTGAAGACCTGAGCCCACACCTTGTTAACGCGCTCATCGCTACGGAAGACGAGCGTTTTCGCGAACACTGCGGCATCGACGCGCGGGCCGTGGGCCGGGTGATGTTCCGCACCATCCTGCTGCGCGACCACAGCGCGGGCGGGGGCTCCACCCTCACCCAGCAGTTGGCGAAAATGTTGTATTCCGACCGGAATTTTCAGGGTATGGGCCGGGTTGAAAAAACATTTGCCTTGATATACAGGAAGTTACGCGAGTGGATTACGGCAGTGAAATTGGAGCGGAGTTATACGAAAGAGGAGATTCTTGCAATGTATCTCAACCAGTTCAACTTTATCAACAACGCCTACGGCATACACGCGGCCTCCGAAGTATATTTCGGAAAAGCCCAGTCCGATCTCAAGATTGAAGAAGCCGCCATGCTGATCGGCATGTTGCAAAACCCCTCGTATTTCAACCCGGTGCGGTTCCCCGAACGGGCCATGCGGCGCCGGTGGATCGTGTTGTATCAAATGCGCAACAACGAAATGCTCAGCGAAGCGCAATTCGACGAACTGAAGGTCAGACCCCTGGATATGAGCCGTTTCAAACGGGTCACCTTTACCGACGACAAGGCGCCATACCTCTGTTCCGAGTTAAAAAAAGACATCGCCAAAATACTCGACGCTCCCGAGTGCCGCAGATCCGACGGCTCGAAGTACAATATTTACAAAGACGGCCTGAAAATATACACCACCATTGATCCTGTGTATCAGCAACATGCGGAAGAAGCCATGCAGGAGCACATGAAAAAACTGCAAAGCCGCTTTTTCCAGGTCTGGCGCGGCCGCGACCCCTGGACAAACCGAAGCGGCGGCGCCAGCGCCGAGGAGATTGAAAACCGCAAAGCATCGCTGATGGCGCTGCTCCGCGAAGGCGACCGCTACCAGGCCATCCGGCCGAAATACCTCGATGCCGTGAGCGACCGCGTGCTGAAACGGTACGACTTCGAACTCCGCGACGTGGATATCGAACGTATGCTGGAGGAAGATCGCAAACCCGGCGCCATCGGGAAGGCACTCGCCAACGGGATCGCCACCCCCGACCAGGCCGCCGCTTACCGCAGCATTATGCGCGGCGCCGAGTGGCCGGAAATCAAAAACCAGTACCGTGCCCTGCAGGTGGCCATCAAAAAGGTGTACGAGACCAAAACACGGATGAAAGTGTTTGCCTGGAACAACCCGCGCCTGGAAAAAGATACCGTCATGTCGCCGCTCGACAGCCTGCGGTATCACCGGATGTTCCTGCAAAGCGGCATCATGGCCGTAGACCCCACCACCAGCGAAATCAAAGCCTGGGTGGGTGGTATCAATTTTAAATATTTCCAGTTCGATCACGTCCGGACTGACCGCCAGGTGGGCTCCACCTTCAAACCCTTCGTATACGCCACAGCAGTTTCCCAGCAAAGTATCAGCCCCTGTTTTCAGGTATACGACCAGCCCGTGACCATTCCGGCGCGGTACCAGAATTTTACCAATGTCACTGACTGGACGCCCAAAGACGCCTCGGGCAACTATACCGGCCTGCGCATGACCCTCAAGGAAGCCCTGAAAAACTCCGTCAATTCCATCAGCACTTACCTGATGAAACAAATGGGCGACACCGAACCCGTGCGCGGCCTTTGCCACAACATGGGTATCGACTCTTCCGCCAAACGCCCCGACGGACAATACCGCATCCCCAAACAACCCGCTATTTGCCTGGGCGCTTCCGACCTGACCGTATTTGAAATGACGGGCGCTTACGCCACCTTTGCAAACAAAGGCATGTACGGCCAACCTTTTGTCATCAAAAGAATTGAAGACAAAAACGGGCGAACGATCTACCGCTCCCTGCCGGAAGAACACATTGCTCTGCCGCCGAACGCCAATTACGTGATGCTGGATATGTTGAAATACAACGTGTCCGGCGCGCCCGGCATCAACACCCTCAAAAGTGAGGTGGGCGGAAAAACGGGCACCACCAGCAACCAGTCCGACGGCTGGTTTATGGGCGTCACGCCGCGCCTCGTGGTAGGTACCTGGGTAGGTGGTGAAGACCGCTGGATACGGTTTTTTACCCTCAACGACGGCCAGGGAGCGCGTATGGCGCGACCCATTTTCGCCGGATTTATCAGCCGTTTAGAAAAAGACGCCAAATCGGGTTATGACTTCAACGCCCGTTTTGTGCGGCCGCCCGGCGACCTCGGCATCGATACCAACTGCGCCAACTACTCGCAGGGCGACGCCGCGCCTACGCAGGACGAAGAAGATTTTTTCCCGGATATCTACAACGACGAGTTGAACGAAGACGGCACCATCCCCGGCAAGACCAAAAAGCCGGACGATTCGTTCGGGGATCAGTTGGAAGGCGGCAACCGGTAGCGCGGACTTCAGTCCGCAGGAGCGCGGTGTACGCTACGTTTGTCGTTCTGCCGGAATCTGTCCGATCTGCGAGGGACGGGACAGTTGTTGAAGGCTCGGCACCGTGCTGTACGTTGCGCCCTGTGACGACGCGTGGCGCGGCGAGAATACAGATTTTATTGCCACACAAGTTGTTGCCAATGGCCTTGGCTGGGTAACCAGTATTCAAGGGCCTCCTTTCCACGCTCAGCAGACGTTACGAATTTAGACTCAACTGAAAAGGCAACCCCGTCTTCACCTAAGAACTGAACGATATTGTCCCCGGCCGAGAAATCGGAGTCTGTTGCAAAGTACTCTCGATGCTCATGCAACATGATGTGTGCTTCGCCGTGTGCGTTTAGAAAGAGATAGAAATTGCCATAGTCGACATTTTTATCGAGAGCGGCGACAACAATGACTGCGTCGTTGTTGGGCAACGTAAGGAGTGCTGCCAATGCGTCCGAAAGCAACTCGAAGCGGCGCCGTTCGTGTCGCAACGCAGGCATGAATGTGGTGATTTCAAATATGTACTCTGTGGGTCTCATGGTATTTAACGGTCTGTGCCTGCGCATTGCCGACGTCAAGAGGAATTGTCGCAGGCATTTGGTTAGGCGAAATGATCTTTCAATTGCAGCTTCATCATGATGTCCGTCTGTTCGTCATTGCCTAATTTAAAAACATGCTTGTCAAACTCAACGAAACCATTTTTCGTATAAAAATTGATCGCTCTTGGATTTTCTTCCCAAACACCTAACCAAACATAGTCGACATTTGCCTGTTTTGCAACCTGCATTGCTTTTTCGTAAAGTACTTGCCCGACATTTTTTCCGTAAAATTCCTGTAACACGTAAATCCGCTCAATTTCAAGTGCTTTGCTGTCTTTTAATTCTGTTTGTGATGGCCCAAGGTTCAGTTTTAAATAGCCAATTATTTTGTTGCTAAATTTGGCAAAATAAAATTCGGAGTTTTGTTGTTGACCTCGGCAGTCAGTTTTTCTATGGAGAACCCTTCATTCAAATATTTATTCATATTCTCCGCTGTATTCCCTGCTGAAAAGGTCTCGAAAAAGTTTGTCTGCCAATTTTTTGCAATTGGTCAATGTCGTTTAATGTTACTCGTACTATGTCAATGTTTTCCATTCTAAAGCGTACTTTCAACCCGCAAATATACACGATCATGGGGTCTGAAAACGCTGAAACACTTTATATCAATACCACCGGGGCCGCCGAAAATACCTTCGACGCCATCGTCATCGGCAGCGGCATCAGCGGCGGCTGGTCCGCCAAGGAGTTGTGTGAAAAAGGCCTGAAAACACTCGTGCTGGAGCGCGGCCGCAACGTGGAACACGTCAAAGATTACCCCACCGCCACGATGAAAACCTGGGAATTCCCGCACCGGCTGGCTTCCACCCATCAAACCCTTCAGGACAACCCCCTCATCAGCCGGGCTGCCGGCTATGGAGAAGACACCGCGCACTTTTTTGTCAAAGACAAAGACCATCCCTACGTCCGGGAAAAAGATTTTCTCTGGGTGCGGGGCTACCAGGTAGGCGGCAAGTCGCTGATCTGGGGCCGCGCCTGTCCGCGCTGGAGCCCGTATGAGTTCAGTTCCCCGGCCCGGCTCGGCTACGGCATGGAATGGCCCATCGGTTACGAAGATGTGGCGCCGTGGTATTCACACGTAGAACGGTTTATCGGCGTTTGCGGCAACAAAGACGGCGTCGAATCCATGCCCGACGGCGAGTTTTTGCCACCGTTTGAGTTCAATACCGTGGAATTGTCCATGCGGGCAAACATCAACAAGCGCTACAAGGACCGGTTTATGGTGCAGGGCCGCTGGGCGCACGTGACCGAACCCAACCCAATCCACACCGAACAGGGGCGTGGCAAATGCCAGGCCCGCAACAAATGTATGCGCGGTTGCCCGTTCGGTGCGTATTTCAGCAGCAACTCCAGCACCCTGCCCTGGGCCGCCAACACCGGCAACCTCACCGTGCGGCCGCATTCGGTGGTGCATTCCATTATTTACGACGAGCAAAAAGGCAAAGCCGTGGGCGTGCGGATCGTCGATGCGAACACAAAAGAATCGACCGACTATTTCGCCAAAGTTATTTTTGTCAACGCATCGGCATTAAACAGCACACTGATCCTGTTGAACTCGACGAGCAACCGTTTTCCCGATGGCCTGGGCAACGACAGCGGCGTTTTGGGCAAATACGTGGGCTTTCACAATTATCTCGGCACCATCGACGCCGACATCGAGGGTTTTCAGGACAAATATTATTTCGGCAGCAACCCTTCCGAGTGTATGCTGGCCAATTTCCGGAACCTGAAAAAACAGGACACCGACTTTGTCGGCGGTTACATGGCCTTCATGGGCGCCTGGCGCGGCAGAAGCGACGCCGAAGATTGCCCCGAGCAAATCGGCGCGGCGTATAAAGAAGCCCTGACCGAAGCGGGGCAGTGGCACGCCTACATGTACATGCAGGGCGAAACCATCCTGAAGGAATCCAACCGCGTGTACCTGAGCGACAGCCAGAAAGACCAGTGGGGTATTCCGCTGTTAGTCACCGACGTCGATTATGACGACAACGACCACAAGATGTTAAAGGATTTTCTGGCGCAGGGCTCCGAAATGCTTGATGCCGCCGGAGGAAAAAACATCCGGGCCTACAACCGCAACTGGCCGCCCGGCCTCGACATCCACGAAATGGGCGGCTGCCGCATGGGCGCCGACTCCCAAACCTCCATGCTCAACCGCTGGAACCAGATGCACGCCTGCAAAAACGTGTTCGTCACCGACGGCGCCTGTATGACCAGCACGGGGGTGCAAAGCCCCTCGATCTTCTACATGGCGCTCACGGCAAGGGCGGTGGATTACGCGGTGGGGGAGATGAAGAAGGGGAACCTGTGATCAGAATTTTCAGAAGGGGAGAATTTTCAGAAAGGAGTTTGTGCTCAAAAATTCCGCACGCGCTACCATCCTGAAAATGCTCCCATTCTGAAAATTCTGATCCAGGTGATAATTACAAAAGCGAAATCAGTGTTGAATCAAAACCCTGAAAATGCCGACTCGCCGGTCGCCCTGCAACACTTCCAGCACGTATATGCCAGGGGAAAGTTTGGCCGTTGACAAACTCACGGACGCCGTTCCTGCTACAACATCCTGCTGAATGACCGTACGCCCCGGCAGGTCCCTGAGCGAAATCCGGAAGGTAGCATCGGCGCCATCCGGCAGTTCTACCGACAGGATTTGGTCGGCCGGATTGGGATAAACGGACAAATCATAACTGGCCGAAGCCTGGCTGCGGCCGCCTTCACCGCCGCCGCCGCCATCGGGTCCTTCAGGGCGACCCGGTGTCTGTCCGCAGAAGGAAATGTCGCTCAGTGCACAGGAACCTTCGTTGCCAAGAACGGCGAACCAGTCGCTGGGAACTCCGGAAGTTACAAAAACCTTACTTAAACCGCTTGGTAAGTTGGTAGACCCTACTTGGTATTTTACCATATTGGCCATGGCAGGGCTTCCGTCGAAATAAGCATCCCACAAGCCACTGGCGCCGCTCCAGTCGTTGCCGTAGTTGATTTGAGGAGCACCCGTTGAAGTGGTCACGTTGTAATAGTGTAAAGCGGCAAAAGCGTGTTCACCAAATACAGTGTTGTAAATCAATGAGTTGGTATTGAGGTCGCTGTTGACGTAAAGCCCGTCGTTTGATTTGTCGAGCGTGTTGCAACACAGCAACAGGTCATCCGGCACATTGACGATACAAATCCCTGAACTGGAGTTTGCGCTGCCGCCGTTCACATTGTTTCCGATGATTTCCATATCGACTTTGCAATTCGTCGCTCCGATGCCAAAAACGACACCAGTAGCGCTGGTTACAGTGATGCTGTTATCTCGGATCAGGCAGTATTCCAGGGATTGATTTACCAGAATGCCGCCCGGTCTGGCAACTGCACTGCTTGAATTAATGGTGTTGCTTTCAATGAACATTCCTTCCGCAGCATAAGCCTGCTGCACTTCAATGGCATAAAAAGTATCGTTGGCAAAGGGAGGCGTTGAAAAGAAATTGTTGCGAACGGTAGCTTTGCCCTCTCCACCCACGTTGTCGATCAAAAGATTGTCCTGAAGTTGGGTTGAAAACGTGTTATTCTGGATCAGGATATCTTTTCCGGCTTGTGTATCGTGGTAAAAGATTTCCATGCCGACGACCGTGATTCGGTAAATGCCGCCGGTTATCCGGAGCTGATCATAACATTGCCAGGCAAATATGCCGATATCGCCGGAAAAAATGCCGCCGGAAATCACAATATTTCGCGTCTTGGTGGCTTCAATACATCGGTCGAGGCTGCTGAAAAAACCGCCGCCAACCGTAATATTTTTCGCTGCCCGGCTGCATGGTAATGCCGTACATCAGGCTTGTCCCCCAAAATTGGTGTAACTGTTGGATCCGATGTTGACGTTGACTGCAGCTCCCAGGTAAATCCCGTTGGTGCAGAACTTGAAAGTGTTGCCCGAAACCGTGTGGTTAGCGGTATTTTGAAGGCCGCCCACAGATAATCCCTTGTTACAGTTATCAAACGTATTGCCGGTAATAGAAAAGGTAGCATTGGCCAGAACGGACACTCCCGCATTCGACGCTCCCTGTACCGTACACTGATTCATATTGATGGTGGAACCTGTTTGCCCGTAAATACCCATAAATGATGTGGAGCAGGGGGTAAAGGTGGACCCTGCGCTGGCAATCAGCGAAGCGCCGCCCAGCACGAACAGGGAAGAACTGGCGTTGTCAAACACGACGTTGGTCGACGTAAGCGACCAGGTACCCGACTCTACGGTAAACTGGCCATTAATTTTTACACAAGCGGAAGTCAATGTCGAAAAACCGGCTCCGTATATCGCTATCGCGGCGGCCATGTTTGGAACAGGAGTGGGAGTTATCCCTGTTCCTACCTGGAAAGTCGCCGATGCGCAGGGGCACTGTGCCTGCACCGACTGAAGTGGCGCAAGCATAAACAACGCTGTTACAATGGCGGCAAAAAACAAATATTGATAGTTGCCGGATGATACAAGGCGCAAGCGCCGGGTGGTTGACTGGATGATTGCAAGCATGGTAAATACTGATTTTAAATGATGAAGAATAACATTCAGGTAGCGCATGCTGCGTTACTCCGGTGGAGCGCAAGGCATGGCATAGTGATCCAGTTGGATCCATCAACTTAAAAACCAGTGCAACGGGAATAAAACACCTTCCATCGGGAGGGTTTAAAAGGAAAACGGCGATAGAAATATTCGCAGTATTTTTGATGAGTAAAGTTGTGCGAATACCTTTGACATTATTCGTGTCATTTCGCGCCATTTCGTGCCATTTCGCGCCAGGGCTTGCGCTGTCAACTATTGTCCGGGCGATTTTGTAGCACCAAACATGATTTGCCCTATGCAACACGTCATTTTCCCCTTCCTTGCCGCCCTTTTTCTGTATTCCTGCATAAAACCCGCCATATCGGCTGAAAAAGCCATGCCCGTGCAAAAACCAAACGATTGTATGGCCCGGGTCATCGTGCTGGACGACTCCCTCGGGAAAGCCCGCAATCGGGCCTGCCAGACCGTTTCCCTGAGCGAAACCATCCGGCAATATGCGGACGGTATGGAAAAAATCAGTTACCGGGGTTGCCCGTCTGACTTCACCGAAGCCTTCCGCAAACACCGGGAAGCCTGGCTCGCATTGATACCGGTGACCGACCAATATCCTGGTCTGCGCGGCGAAATGCACGTTCTTTTTAAACAACTCGAATCGGGTGAACATGCAGAGCGTTTTAAACCCCTCGTCGAAACGGTTTGGGATACCTGGGCGGAAGTAGAAGCCGCCATGAAAAGATAGTCCGCTCCAGGCCTCTTACCCGTCCGCCTTGCCTTAATAAAATTTTTTAGTGTCGGCGCATGCCCGGCCCGCGCCCTGCGCGGGCGCCTTTGACGCGAAATGGCGCGTTCTGGCGCGAGATGGCGCGAACCCGCCCGGGCGAATCCCCTTATTTTTGTCTTCTCACCCCCCAAGGGGCCTGCAAACTGTAATCGCCTGTCATTCAGAGCGATAGCGGGGAGGTTTTGCCTTGTTTTTCATCCTTCACATTTCATCTTTAAAAACTGATTTTATGAAAAAATTCGCGTTTTTCACGGCGATGCTCTTGGTGCTGGGCATCGGAATCATCCATTCCTGCAAACAAAAAAACAACGTAAACCCGGCCCTGACTGAAAACAGCGGAGCGCCGCTGACGAAAGAAGAACTGATGCTGCTTCCTTCCGAAGAATTGCTGAAACACCTGAAAGAAAACGGTCAAACAGGTATTTCCAGCCAACGGGATGGCGGTGTCGGCGGTGGCGGCGAACCCCAGTCGGTGCTGGACTGCAACGAAGGCCCCGACTGTATCACAGGAGTGGAGTTGCTGCAATTCGTGCCGCAAACACCGGGTTTTAAATTCAGGATCGACCTGGCGCGCACCTTCCTTTTTGTGACGACAAGCGAGCAATTTTACAACCTCGCCCAAAGTAACTACTGCGAGTATGTAGTACTGGCATATCCGCTATCATACGCCAACCAGTTGATCTCGGCAGGTGTAAACAACGTAATCCCCATCGGCGGGCCGGGTGTGGCCTATCAACTCCCGTATCACGAATCGGAAAGCGTTTTTATGTTCGGTTTCATGGACACCGACGGCAGCGGAAACCCAGGCTGCGAACCCCACGTCGATCTGCGGCTGTATCACCGGTATGGATGGGATTGTTTTGAGTTGCACGATGTCTGGTGTGATTTTCCTCAAAGTATTCTCGACAATACCCTTCGTTGGGAAACTACTCAGTGCGAAGACACCTCTCCGCCGCACACCGGAAATCTCAAGTGCCCGATCTAATAATCAACCCTTCAAGGCTGCTTTTTTCTGAAGACGAGGGGGTATCATAAGTCCTGGTACCCCCTCGTTCATATCTGTGTGCGCACCACTTCGAATGCGCCGTCGCGCATCGTGTAGCCGATGTCGCCCTGATCGCGAAAATTCAAGGTCTGACCGTCCTGCCGCACCTTGTCCAGCGCCGAAAGATCGAGTTCCTGCACGAGCCATCCGGCTTGCAGGGGCGCCCGGACGGCCAGTACACCTTCTTCCGGCATATCGCGATCGGGCGGCCCGTAACAGGCCGCAAAACCGTAGTTTACATCCACCGCAAGCGACCACGGGGCATCGCCGATCACGGGGCTGACGGCGACGAAACACTGTTGCTCAAGCGCCCGCGCCCGGGCGCCCACGTGTACACGGGTGGAGCCCCGGATCGTCTCGGTACAACTCGGCGCCAGCAACAGGGTGGCGCCCCGGCGGCCGAGCAGGGCAGCGCCGACCGGAAATTCCACATCGTAACAAATCTGGATGCCAAAACACCCCCAATCGGCTTCAAACACGCACAAACGCGCCGGCGCCCGATGCACGCCCCATGTTTCGGACTCGAAACGAGTCATAAAATATTTGTCCTGGTACCCCAGGCCACCCTGCGGCCCGAAGACAAAACAACGATTGAAAACACGGTCTCCAACCCTTACCGGAAAACTTGGGGCCGCGATCACCACGCCGTATCGCCGCGCCAGGCGGGCATACACCGCACAAAAGTCGTCGAGCAGGTGTTCCATTTCCCGTACTTGCAGACGGATATCGGCCTGCGCTTCCGCATCCAACAGACTCACCAGTTCCATCGAACCGTATTCCGGAAACAGCAATAACTGCGCGCCTTGACGCGCCGCTTCGTGTACCCATTCGGCGGTATGTATTTCCCAGGCCTTAAAATCGGGGTGCCGGGTGATGGGGTACTGGGCGGAAGCGAGGGTGATCGTCATGGCGGGGAGCGGGAAAAGGAGGCGACAAAGCCGGTCAGCCGGGCAGGAGTCGCACCCAGTAAGTCATGGTTTTCGGCGTGGAAGCCGTTTCGCCCAGGTCGGGCCAGGAAAATACACTTTGCAGTTTGGGTTCCCGGCGGTAGCCCCGGCTGGCCCAGAATTCGTCCAGCGGCCGGTAGCCGGCGGGTTGAGAAGGGTGGCCGGCCGGCCGGTTGACGGCGCAAAAACAGGTCAGATCATAGGCGCCGAACGAAGCGGCGTGCGCTTCCCGAACGTCAAAAAAAAGATGACCGATGCCCCTGCTGCGGTATTCCGGGAGCAGCACACTTTCGCCGAAATAAAACACGCGTTCAGCGTCGATGCCCGCGGCGTGGAAAGGCGCCTGCACTTCTTCCGTTTCGTCGGAAAGCGGCAGGCAAGTAGTAGCGCCCACCATGCGGCCGGCGTCGAACACGGCGAAAAGCATGGAGCGCGGGGCGGCGGCGTAGGTTTTCAGGTAGTTGCGTTCGTATTCCACCGTGCCTTCGTACAGGTAGGGGTACGCGCGAAAAACCGCGATGCGCAACTGCGCGAGCGCGTCGAAGACGGATTCGATGTCGGCGCCGCAAAAACGCCGGTATTGCAGGGCCATTTATTCCGATACCAGTTTGATCCAGCGTGGCAGGTTGTAATAAGTTGTCACACGGGTGATCTTCCCGCCGTCGACGCCGAGGAAAGCGCCGGCGGGAAGTACGTACTTCTGATTCCGTGCGGGCAGGAGATCGCCGTCGTTTTTTTTGTAAACGCCGTTTACGGTGAACTCGCAGGCGATGCGGGTGCCGGAGGGTTCGGTCAGGAACACCATGTCGCTCAGGTGTTCGTCGTAACATTCGTCCATGTGTTGCAGGAATTCGCGGTATCGCTCTTTGCCGACCCGGGTTTCACCCTGGTTTACATCGTGGCGAATGGCATCGGAAAGCAATTCGAGCATGCCTTCCCAGTTTTTGCGGTTGAAACAGTCGTAATACTGTTGCGCGAGTTCGAGTGCTGTCACGGAAAAATCTGTTATTCGTTTGTCGCAAAGGTAAGGGATTTGGTTTTGGGTAGTCAGGTGAAAAGGTGTTTTGTACGTATGAACTTTCCTACTTTTTGGGCGAACATAAAACGCTCAACATGAAACTATTTACATCAACCGCACTGCTTCTTCTGGCCTTCCACACGGCGCTTTCCGGCCAACAGTTGGTTTCCACAACCCTGCTCGGCGCCAAAACCAAAACCCAGTTGATCACGCAGTTCAGCCTGCCGGTCATTCAATACGGCGCCAAATTTTACCGCATCACCTATACCACGACCAATCTTCAGGGTTTGCCCGATACCGTCTCGGGTTTGGTGGCCGTTCCCGACGACCCCGGCAGGGTGTATCCACGGCTGGTGTACCAACACGGCACTTCGGGCTCCAAACTCGATGTGCCGTCCTTTAATGCCGCCCAGGGGGGTGAAGGCAGTATCGGATTGTTGTTTGCCGGCATGGGTTATGTGGCGCTTTTGCCCGATTACCTCGGCCTGGGGGTGTCCGACGGTTTTCACCCTTACGTGCATGCTGCCAGCGAGGCTTCGGTGGCGGTCGACATGTTGTATTCCCTGCCGGATTTTAACGCGCAATACGGCGTACATACCAACGAACAGTTGTTTCTCACGGGATATTCGCAGGGGGGGCATGCGGCGATGGCCCTGCACCGGGAGATACAAACCAACCTGTCCGATGATTTTACCGTTACGGCTGCCGCACATTTGTCCGGCCCCTACAGCATCGGCGAGGTGATGCGTTCGCTGATCCTGTCCGACAGCATTTATTACTACCCGGCGTATTTGCCCAATACAATTTTGTCGTACCAAACCGCTTACGGGAATTTGTTCAGCCAATTGACGGAGGTGTTCAAAGAGCCTTACGCCACCACGATCGGTCAATATTATACAGGCGCCATTTCACTCAACCAGTTGAATACACAACTGATCGCATCGCTCATCGCCAATGAAGGCACATCGCGACCCCTGCGGGCCTTGCAACCGGCCATCGTACAGGCAGTGACAACCAACCCCGACCACCCCTTCAACGTGGCTTTACGCGATAACAATGTGTACGCCTGGGCGCCCGTATCCCCGACCCGCATTTTTTACTGCATGGCCGACGACCAGGTACCTTTCCTCAACAGCATTGTGGCCCGCGACTCCATGCTCGCCCGCGGGGCGGCCAACCTGATCGCCACGGATGTGAATTCCGCTGCCGATCACGGCGATTGCGTCGTGCCGGCGCTGACCAATACCGTGTTCTTTTTTGCGGGCTTCCAGCAAATCGGAATATTTACGGCGACTAATGATCCGCTTGTTCAATCATTGTATCTCCAGCCCAACCCGGCGAATACCACGGTCGTGTTGAACGATTTGCCGGCAGGCGGACAACTGCGGGTTACAGACCTCAGCGGGCGGTTGCGTATTTCCGGATTTGTCTCGGGCGACAGCCGGCAAATCGAACTGTCGGAACTCGAAAACGGACTGTATTTCGTTGATTATGAGACAGAAGGAAAAAGGTGGATGGGGAAATTGGTGGTGCAGCACTGACCGGTGATCACAGCAAAAACCGGTATGTAAACTTCACCAGGAAAATATTCTGCACCTGGTTTGCAAACGCGTTGTCCATCAGGCTTCGCACGAGGGGTCTGTCGAGATCGTTAAAAGCGTCCGGCGAACTGCTCTGCGACCAGACGAGGTACACTTCGGACCCGGGCACGTATTCCCAACGTACGACGAGGTTTGAACGAAACTGGACGAGGTTGAAATCGGGTTTGCGGAACGAATAATCTTTGATGCCGTCCCCGGTTTCATCTACGGAAAAATTATCGCCGGCTCCGATGATCTCCTCCGCGAGGTAGCGGCGAAAACGGCTGTTGAAGTCTTTGTTGAGCGGGTCGGTCACATAACCGTAGTTTTGATACAAAGCCCTGTAAATGAAGGGTTGAGCATAATACTGTACCGTCAGATCGGGCGTAATGTTGTAATTCAAACGCGCCGTAACGGAAAAAGTGCGCTCGGTTACTTCACTCACAATGGTGCGCCTGTCGCCGCCGTAATTGACCTGATCCACAAACTGGTCCTGCTTGCGCCAGTTATAGGTGTACCCCGGCGACAAGCTGAGTCGCAGCGCATTGACCGGCTGGATATTGATGCCGACGGCGTAATCCTGGGTGTGCACGGTATTTTCGAGGCCCCACGCAAAATAAGTATTGGCAAAAAAGGACACCGTTTTCCGGCCGTCGGTTTCCACGTAGGCCCAGTTGTTCAGCAGAGCGGGCCTGCGCAGCGAAGAGCCGCCCCGCAGGGCGTTGTTGGAGATGACCAGCGGGTTCCAGTTCATACCCGTACCGACATTCCAGTTGTTTTTGAACCACGCATGGGTGTTGGTATTAAACCCGGTAAACAATAAACGCCCGCCAAAATCCCAACGCGCCCAGTGGTTGTAATTGATTCGCCAGTTCCGGAAGACCGAGAAGGGTTTTTGCACCTGGTAGCCGGCCCAGGTGAAATGATTGATCTCGTCGGAGGTCGGCAAAAAGCCCACATCGTTGAGTTCAAGTTCCGGCGAGCGCCAGGTGACACCCGATTCAAATTTAAATATTCCGCCCTTGCTGCTGGGTTTTCCGCCGATTTTGCCGATTCTGACCGTACCCCCCGTACCGACCAGCGACGTGCGGGAACTGTCCACGCCAAGGTGCCGGGCATTGCTGCGCTGAAACAGGTGTACAAAGCTGGTTTGGGTGCCCAAAATGGCGGTTTCGCTGCCTTCTACCCGGCTGAAAATGCCGTTCGCCTTGACGTACCACCAGCGATTTTTCCAGAAACGTTGAAAATCGAGTCCGCCGGAATAAGCGCTGCGGTGCATCCATTCCAGCCCTTTTTCGCGGTTCACGGCGGTGAATACCCCGCCGATGATGGTGTTTCCCTGGTCGAAATCTTTCAGCAGGCGCCCGACGAAATAATTGGTGAGGGGCTCCACCAGTTCTTTTCGCCGCTCGCCGTTGAGGTCGATCCGGGCCATTTCCTGCTGGGTTACACTTTCGAGGATGCCGAGCGACCAGCCGTTTTTGGTTTTTCCACTGAATTTGGCCGCGCCGAGGATGGATGTTTTTTGTGGCACGTCCGCAAATTCCCCATCGACGAGTTGGGGGCGGGCGTGTGGCGCTCCGCCGATGCGGCGGGAGTAAAAAAGCAGGTCGGAGTCGTAATCGCCACCTGCTTCCGAGCCGGTGAGCCGGTAATCGAACAGGTTGCGGCTCTCCATAAAAAAGGGTCGCCTTTCTCCAAAAAAGATCTCGTAACCGTCGAGCCGGACAGCGCCGGGGTCCGCTTCCACCTGCCCGAAATCCGGGTTAATGGTAAAATCGAGGATCAGGTCGCTGGTAACCGCCAGTTTGCCGTCCATTCCGACGTTGATACGGTTTTTGGAGCCGTCGGCGAAGGGGTTGCCGAGTTCTTTTTCAAAACGTTCGGTTTGTGCCACTACGTAGGGCGCGAGTTCGACCTGTTTGCGGGAAGGCAGGTTGCGCAGGCCGTGCAATTCGCCGAAACCGCTCACCCAGCCGCCCGAATTCTGGGGGATATGCTGCCAGGTCGACCGTTCTTCTTTCCGGAAAATACGCCGCATAACCTGAACGCCCCAGACGGGCTCCGGTTGATTGCCATAACGCAACTGGCTGAACGGAATTTTGATTTCGGCCGTCCAGCCCAGGCTGTCTACGTGTGTTTTGGCGTACCACACGGGGTTCCAGTTGGTGTCCCAGTTGCCGCCGTTGTCCGTAATAAACTCGTCCCCTTTTACTCCGCTGACGGAAAGGGTGAAGGAAAAAGCCGTGCGCAGGTCGTGGTAGCTGTCGATGTTGATTTCCATCCAGTCTCCGGGAAACTCGTCGCGCCGGCTCATCCGTTGCACGATGCTGTCCGGCGCCGCGTCAAAAGCGCGGTAGGCGATGAGCAGAAATTTTTCGTTGTAGAGGATTTTAAACTGCGAAGGCTGGTGTGGCGGCAACCCTTCGGTGGGTTGGTACTGGATAAAATCGCCGCCCCAGTCCACCTTGCTCCAAGCCGGATCGTCGGGGATGCCATCCAGTTCGATGTCGCCCGTGCCGGCAGATTGGGTGAAATATTGTTTTTTGGTGATTTCCGCGTGGGGCGGTTGGGCGGATAGTTGGGTGAAGGGAATGGTCAGGATACACAGAAAAGATAAGATTTGTTTCATTCCGGAGCGTTTTTGCTTTTGGCAAAAGACAGCAGAGGGTGGGAGGGGGTTGCAGGGGTGTAAAGGGAGCTTGTTCAAAATAAAAACTTCCTTATCTATGAGTATCTCCCATCACCTCCAGAAACTCGCTCAAAATCATCGCCGTAGCGCCCCAAACAATACGCCCGTCCACGTCAAAATAAGGCACACTTTTGATCGTGACGCCGTTTCCTACCGTGAGGTCGGTCGTTTTTTTGTTCTCCGCGCGGGAAAAAATCCCGAGTTCCGGCGTCAGAATGGATTCCACCTCGCCGGGCTGGGGCCTGAAATCGGGCTTGCCCAACAAGATACCTACAAAAGGATGTACCACAAAATTGCTCACCGGGATGTACAACTCGGTCAGCCGCCCCAGCACCTCCACTTCTAAGGGCGACACACCCACCTCCTCGTGCGCTTCGCGCAGGGCAACGTTCACCAACGCCCCGTCACTTTCCTCGTAGCGCCCGCCGGGGAAACTCACCTGGCCGCTGTGCCGGTCGCGCGGGTTGTCCGTGCGCTGGATGAGCACCGTATGCCAGCGACCGTTTTCCCGGCGGTGGAGCAGGTTGATCACGCAGGCCACCTTCGCATCGGGCGGCGGTACGGGGTTGAAGCCCAGTTCTTCGAGGCGACGTATACTGGCCATTTTATACTGGGCACTTCGCCCGGGCAGGGGCTCGGCCAGCCGGTTTCGGAGTTGTTCGATAAAATTTTGCATAAATTTTTTTATTCGCCGTAAACTGAAATTTAATCGCAACCCCTTTAACTTTGGATCGCAATTTTCCACGAAAAAAATACCCAATGAAACAATTATCCGCCTTTTCGATCTTCTCGTTATTCACTTTTTTGCTTCCTGCCCAGACTTTAACACCCCGTGTAATCGCTTCCGGGGGAGGTTTTGTTGCCGATGCCGGTTTTTCCCTGTCCTACACCATCGGAGAAGCCGTGACGGCCACTTTTTTTAACACACCCGCCGACCTCATTCTGACGCAGGGATTTCAACAGCCGGAAAAAATCGATACGATTACCGGCACTTTTTCGGCGTCGCCCGACCTCTGGGAGATCAAGGTATTCCCCAACCCGACCGGCGATTTCCTTCAGGTGCAAATGATTTCGGACCGGGCCCGCAGCCTGGACGTATCCATCTGGAATATTCCGGGCCAACTCGTATCCCCCCGTTATGAATTAAACGCCGGCGGCACCACATCACTTGATGTTACCACTTTACCTGCCGGCACTTATATACTTCAAATAAAGGACGAAAACGCGCAGCAACACTGCATCAGGTTTGTCAAGGCGAAGTAATAATCCCCTTCGGTTCCCTCCGTTCCCCTTTTCCGATTCTTACTTTTATTAAAAAGCACGCTCCGGCTCCTGCCACTGGCATTTCATGTTCACGTGAAGCCTTTGGACGGCATAATACCACATACCCGCTTTTCCATTAAACATTCACTTTTTTAAATCACGATCAATGAAAAAAGGCATATCCACGCTCCTGTGGTTCGGTTTGTTGTTCCCCTGCTGGCTGTTTGCCCAGGCTCCCAACGCCATTAATTATCAGACAGTTGTAAGAGACGCACAAGGAACTCCGCTGATCAATACGCCACAGATTGTCCTTTATTTTGACATTCTGGACGGTTCCCCGGCCGGAACTTTGATTTACTCCGAAAACCAGACGGTGAGTACCAATGCCGTCGGTATCGCCAATGTTCAGATCGGCCAGGGTATACCCACACTCGGAACCTTCAGTGCAATAAACTGGGGAACGAACCAAAAGTTTTTGAAAGTATCCGTCGACGTCGGCAATACCGGCAATATTATTCCGGCGGGCACAACCTCGCTGGCCAGCGTTCCGTACGCATTGTACGCCAACTCAAGTGGAAATGCCACCGTCAGCACAGGCGCCACGTTGAGCGGCAACGGCAGCGCCTCCACACCCCTGCAAATTGCGCAACAAGGCGCTTCCACGGGCCAGGTGCTGAAATGGAACGGCACTGCCTGGGCGCCGGAGGACGATAATAACAATACGTATACCGAAGGAAATGGCATCGACATCGCCGGCAACGTGATCACCAATACCGGCGACACGGATGCCAACAATGACATTACCAATGCCACGGCTGCCGGCGGCGACCTGAACGGACTTTATCCCAATCCGCAAATAAAAGCGGACGCCGTTGGCAGCGCTGAAATCGCCGACGGGGCCGTCGGGACGAGTGAACTGGCCGACGCAGCCGTGACCGGAAGTAAAATATCGCCGCAGGGCGCCGCACCGGGCCAGGTACTCCAGTTTAACAACGGCGCCTGGATGCCGGCCTCCCTTCCCGTGGTCACCGGCGACAACTGGGGCACCCAGGTCGTAAAAACCGACGCCACCCTCGCCGGCGACGGCACACCGGGCAATCTGTTAAAAATTGCACCCCAGGGCGCCACAAACGGGCAGGTGCTTCAATTCAACAACAATACCTGGGCCCCGGTTTCCCTGCCGACCGTATCCGGCGACGACTGGGGTACCCAGGTCGTCAAAACCGGCGCCACCCTCACCGGCGACGGCACCATGGGCAATTTGTTACAACTCGCCTCTCAGGGCGCCGCCGCCGGCCAGGTCTTGAAATGGAACGGTACCGCGTGGGTGCCGCAAGCCGACGGCTTCGACGGCGTTCTGAACGGCGAAGTCACCGGCCTGGCCAGCAACAATACCGTGTCAAAACTGCGCGGCCGCCCGATCGGCGGCATGGGCCCGCAAGACGGCGAAATGTTTGTCTACAACGGCACTACCGGCGAATGGGAATCACATTTGCTCACGGGTGAAGTGACCGGCACCTGGAGCAACACGACGGTATCCGAACTGCGCGGCCGCCCGATCGGCGGCATGGGCCCGCAGGACGGCGAAATGTTCGTCTACAACGGCACTACCGGCGAATGGGAGTCACATTTGCTCACGGGCGAAGTGACCGGCACCTGGAATAACACGACGGTATCCGAACTGCGCGGCCGCCCGATCGGCGGCATGGGCCCGCAGGACGGCGAAATGTTTGTCTACAACGGCACCACAGGCGAATGGGAATCGCATACCCTGAGTGGCGACGTGACCGGCAGCTGGAACAATACGGCCGTTTCGAGCCTGAACGGGCAAACGATCAGCAACCTGACCCCCGCAAACGGCCAGTTGTTTGTTTACAACGGCGCCACAGGCCAGTGGGAATCGCAAAACCTGTCGGGCGAAATCACCGGACCTTACAATAATACACTCGTTTCCAAGATCAAAGGCATCAATATCGGCGCCGCAGCGGCACAGGACGGCGATATCTTTGCATTCGACCAGGGCACCAGCCAATGGGTGACGACCAAACTGACCGGCGACGTCACAGGGGCTTACGACAATACTTCCGTGGGTAAAATCAAGGGCATTACCATCGTCGGCACACCGTCGGCCGGCCAGGTACTGTCGTTCAACGGAACCAACTCCACCTTCAATTACACCAACGACGGACTGATATTGCCCTACAGCAACGTCAATGCTTTCGGCAACGCGGTCATGTTCAACATCGAAAACACGAGCGCCAACTCCGCCACGGGCATGCAGGTGACGTCCACAAACGAAACGGGCATCAAAGGGGTGACGAAAAAAGGTCAGGCAAACGGGTACAGCCTGAACGACATCGTCAACACCGCCACCAACTTCCCTGCCGGCGTGTTCGGCGATGCCACGCCGTCCGGCACCACGGAAGGTATCGGCGTATTCGGCCGCTCCAACAACGGCAACGACGGCACCGGTCTCGGAGCTTTGTTCCAGGGCAAATGGTTCGGCAGCGCGGCTATCGGCGGCACAGGCGGCCAGGGTGGTATATTCGGATTCATGGGTCCCAACGGTAATGCCGGCGTACTCGGCCAGGTCGGCAATAACGGATTTGCGGGTGTTTTAGGCGTCGGGGGCGATGACCAGAACAGCGCCAATAATACCGCAGGTGTGTTCGGACTTTCCAACGGCGCCGATTTCGGCGGGTACTTTGAAGGAACGAGTGATGAAAATGCAGGGATATTCGTTGTAGCTGCCGGCGCTGATTTCGGTATCCGTATGGAAGGCGGGCAAACCATCCCGGGCGGGTTCGATCCCAATATCGGCAATGGCTCGTCCATGTATTCCCGGGAAAACGAATCGACCTGGGCTACCTTTGCGGAAGGAGATTGTTACTGTGGCGGAAACAACCAGTTCACCAACCCGCCGTACGTGAGGATCGACAACCCGGCCCACCCGGAAACCGAACTGCTCACGCACAGCCTGATGGAAAGTCCGGATATGAAAACCGTGTACGACGGCGCCGTGGTGACCGATGAACAGGGAGTGGCGGAAGTGGAACTGCCCGACTATGCCGAAGCCCTGAACGAAGACTTTTTGTACCAACTGACCGTCGTCGGCCAGTTTGCACAAGCGATCGTGCGGCACAAGATCAAAGGCAACTACTTTGTCATTCAAACGGATAAACCATTTGTGGAAGTCAACTGGCAGGTGACGGGCAAACGCAAAGCCCAATTTTCCAAAAAAGACCGCCCAAAAACGGTCACGGAAAAGCCGGATGAGTTCAAAGGCAAATATTACTATCCCGAGTTTTTTGACAAACCGGAGTCGAATCGGGCTGTATCCACCCACCTGAACAACGACGTGGATATAAAAATAAAACCGAGTTTCCCGAAAGATTAATATCCCGAAGGGCCGGTTGAGCAACCTGGTTTCCCGCAGATTTTGCTGACAGACGCAGATTTTTATATCCTTATCTGCGAAAATCTGCATCATCTGCGGGAAACTGACTTTCTGCGATCCACGTAAAACGGCCTTCTCTTACATTCAAATATCTTTTTACATTTGTCCGGTTTGAAACCATCCTCGCCTGCCTATGTACCTCTCCAACCGCCAGTGGAAAAGTCTGTTCCGCGATATCCGGAATAACCGCTGTATTCTGCTGCTGGGCCCCCGTTTCTGGTCGAAGCAGGAAAACGGCCACGGCCGCCCCCTGCTCGAAATGCTCGCGGAGCACCTGAGCACCGAGCTGACTGCCGAAGGGGTGGGTTTTGAAAAACAAGCCGCTTACAACCTGCCCTATATCGCCCAGTGTTTTTTATCCATCCCCAAAATTCGGCGCATCGACCTGGAAGACGAAGCCACCTCATTTTTTTCCCGGCACAGCAAAGACATTCCCGAATATTACCGCGCCCTGGCGCAAATGCCCTTTCACCTGATCGTAAATACCGCCCCCGACGACCTGATTTTCAAAGCGATGAAAGAAGTCGGGAAACCCGCCGCCAACTTTTATTACTATAATTTTAAAAAGGACAAGGGTACAAGTGTACCTCCCATCTCGGTTCAAAGTCCTTTGATATTCAACCTGTTCGGTTGTGTGGAAGACCCCGAATCGCTCGTTCTGACCGAAGAAAACCAGGTGGAGTTTATTAAAAACGTGGTGCGCGCCAACCCGCCCATACCATACCAGATCATGGGGCAGTTCGACAACCGGAAAACGTATCTTTTTCTCGGATTCGACCTCGAAAACTGGCATTACCGGCTGCTGCTCGACAGCCTCAAACTCGAACACGAAAACACCACGATTTTTCCCCAGATGGAGGATTATCCGCTGACCGAAGTCACCAAATCGTTTTACGAAAACCGGTATCATTTCATTTTTGTCGATAAAAAGATCGGCGATTTTGTGCAGGACCTGCACGACGGGTTTTACGCATCGCCGGAAGAAGAGCCGGCTGCCGCCGAACTGCAACCCAAAAATATCGTGCTGCTGCACGACGACAACGAGTCGGATACCGCTTTCGCCCTGCGGCTGAGCAATCACCTCGCCAATTTCCAGCGCTCGGGCCGCGCCGAAATCTGGCATAAAAACATGTTGTTGCCCGGCGATTCGGCCGCCGAGATCACGGCTGCCCGCATCGATGCCGCCGACCTTGTACTGACGGTGCTGAGCGCCGATTTTTTTGCATCCGATCCCATCAACCGGGTGGACCTTCCGGCCCTGATGGCGGCTCATTTTGAAAAAAACACCCGGATCGTTCCGATCCTTCACCGCGATTGCGACGTGGAAAATTCGCCGCTGCGCCGCTTTGCCCTCTTGCCCCAAAACGGCCTTGCCATCTCGCGCTGGGATCACGAAGACGAAGTTTTGAAACAGGTGGCCGAACACCTCCAAAACCTGTTACATGGATAAACCGAAACAAAAAAGCCGGTACCCGGGTATCCGTGCCTTCGAACAGGAGGAACGTGATCTTTTTTTCGGGCGCGAACACGAAGCCAACGAACTGTTCAGCATGGTGAAGGTGCGCCCTTTGACGGTGTTGTTCTCCAAATCGGGCATCGGCAAAACCTCCCTCCTGAATGCAGGGCTGATCCCGCGCCTCGAAGAAGACTTTTTCCGGCCGGTAAAAATCCGCCTCCAGGATACCACCCATTCACCGGCGTATACGTTCAAAAAAATATTGACGCCTTTTTTGCAGAAGGAATACCTGAAACAAAATGCGGGTTGTACGCCGGAAAAGGCCTCGCTTTGGCAGTTTTTACGCGCCTGCAAGTTTGTAAAAGGCGATGTGGAAATGACCCCCGTGCTCATTTTCGACCAGTTTGAGGAGTTTTTTAACCACGAACCGGCCGACCGCGACGAACTCGTGGAATTGCTTTCCGACCTCGTGGGCGAACGGTTGCCGTATACCGAACAGGAGGTATTTCGCAGCATCCCGCGCCGCGAACGCACCGACGAACAATTGGACTGGCATACCCCCATCCGGGCGCGTATTTTGTTTTCCATTCGCGCCGACCAGGTGAGCCAACTCGACGAACTGAAAATCCGGATACCCACGGTACTGCACGACCGTTTTCACCTCAAGCCGCTCAACCAGCAAACGGCCGCCACAGCCATTCTGGAACCCGCACTGAAGGAAGACCCCGCTTTCGAAACCCCGCCTTTCCGCTACGACGCCGTTGCGCTGGAGGAAATGCTGGATACCCTGAGCAACAAACTGCGCGAGATCGAATCATTTCAACTGCAATTGCTTTGCCAGCATGTAGAACAACAGGTCAAACAACGATATGCCAACCAAAACGCCTGACATTGTTATCACGCCGGATTACTTAGGTGGCAAAGACGGCATCGCGGCGATCCTGAACGGTTACTACGAACGGGAGATTGGTCGTTTGCCCGAAGAACGGCAGTCTGTTGCCCGGCGGTTTATCGAAGAAGGCCTGATCGTCAACGGAAAACGTGTGGGACTCGCCGAGGGACTGGAAAAATCCCAGTTTGGCGTCGACGAACAATTGCTCAAACAACTGCTCGACAGCCGTTTTATTCGCACCGAATCTATTCACCTGGGAAAAATCTACGAGGTCAGCCACGATACGCTGGTGGAGCCTATTCTTCGTTCTTTTGAAAAAAGAAGGATCCGGGAAGAAGAAATCTGCACACAACAACGACTGGAAGAAGAACGCGCCAAACGCCGGGAAGCAGAAAAACGCCGGCAACGCGCCAAATGGCTGGCCGTGGCGGGTTTTACGCTGTTTTTTATCGCCCTGATCGCCGGCATACTGGCCTATCGCGCCTGGCGGGCAGCCGAACGCTCGAGACTGGAGGCAGAAGCGGCCAAAACTATGGCGCAATCCGAACAAAATAAGGCAGTTATGGCGCTGACCCAACTCAAACAGGAGACCTTGCAGCGGGAAGAAGCCCAGTTTAAGGAAGTGATGGAACGGGCTAAATCACTGTTGCTGAAAAGTGATTATGTCTCCGCAGCCCATGAATTCCGACTGGCCCTTTCCCTTCGCCCCGCGGCGCAGGAAGCGCAATCCCAACTGAATTTTGCGCTGCAAAAAGCCGGTGTCAAGTCGAAATACGAACAACTGATCCGTTCGGGCGACGCCTTAGCCGGGCAGGGAAATCCTTCCCTTGTCTCCGCCCGTGAAAAATACCGCCAGGCCTGGGCCTTGCATTACAACGATTCGGAAGCAAAAAGCAAACTCACGGGACTGGAAGGGCGGCTCGACAAATATTTTATCGAACTGACCAACAAGGCGGATATCTTTTTCCGCGCCGGCAATGGCTACCAGGAAGCCCTGGAATTTTATCAAATAGCGCTGGAAATAAAAAACGACCCCGCAGTGCAGGAGCAGATTCGCCGATGTCAGGAAAAACTGAACCAATAATAAATCCACTCCGGCCATGAAACAATTCCTGAATACAATAGCCGTATTGACCTTTTTTTTGTCGTTTGCAGGCAAAATACAGGGGCAAACCTGTTTTGAAAAGTTTTTCAGGGAAGGGCAAAAGCGATATGCCGCAGGACAACCCGACCTTGCCATCGACCAGTTCAAGGCCGCCCGGGAATGCGCTGCCGGCGCCGAAACCGATTCTGCGGAAGCCTGGATCGCCAAATCCAACACCGCCTATATTGAAAACCTGAAAAAAGCGCGGGATGAAGCCCAGACCAGTGCGCGCCGGGCCGCCGCAACCGCTTTAGCCGCCAAAGCCTGGAATGTATATCGCTACGATCACACCCTGGCGTTCCGGCTGGCTGCCGCGGCCTTGCAAAGCGACCCCTCCAACGAAGATATCCGCCAGACCCTCCGCAGTATCGTGAATACCGGAGCGAGTTTTTACATGAGCACCCTGAAAGAGCAGGAATTCGCGGTTTACGCGCTGGTATTTTCCCCCGATTCGAAACGGGTGGCGCTGGGCACCTGGGACGGGTCGCTGATTATGTACGACTTGCAGGGTAAAGTGCTTTTTCAGGCCCTCAGCAATTCGCGGTATTTTGTACCCAACGGCCACAACGGAACCATTCAGTCCATTGTCTGGTCGAAAGACGGCACTTACCTGCTGACGGCGGGGCTCGACGGAGTGGTGAAAAAATGGGATGCAGGCACCGGCGCATTCCTGAAAAACATCGCGCGGGTGCGCGCAGAGGTCAATGATATCGAAGTAATGCCGGATGGCAAACAATTCCTGACCGCCAGCCGCGACAGTACGGCCCGTATCTGGAGTGAAGACGGCAAAGTGGTAAAAACCTTGCGCGGTCATACGTCCGACGTCAACTCCGTCACCTGTTCTGCCGACTACAAATACCTGCTCACGGGCAGCAAGGACGGGACGGCGATCCTGTGGGATACCGCCGGCAATCTGATCCGCACGATCGATAACCATGCGGTGGTCAATTCTGTCGCCTTTTCTCCTGACAATCAAACGATTCTGACTGCTTCGGCCGACAACTCCGCCAAACGCTGGAGCCTCGGCGGTTCGCTGCTCGCTACCTACGGCACCCACACCGGCTGGGTAAAATCCGCCGCCTTTTCACCCGACGGCCAATACGTTCTGACGGGATCGTGGGACAATACCGCTAAAATCTGGTCGGTCGGAGGCCGCGAAATCACCACCCTCTGCGGCCATTGGGAAAAAGTGGAAGCCATCGCATTTTCACCCGACGGCCAATACGTCGCCACCGGCGGATACGACTTTACCGCCAAGATTTGGGACGTTTCTTTTAACCTGAAACAAATGCAGAGCCGGCATTCTTCTTCCGTAAATACCGTGACTATTTCGCCCGACGGGCAGCATTTACTCACCGGCAGCCAGGACCTGACCGCCAAAATCTGGGACCTGAAAGGTAATTTATTGCGCGATTTTTCGGGCCATACCGATGAACTGCACACGGTCGCCTATTTGCCCGACGGCAAACGAATACTCACGGCAGGCAAAGACCGCACGGTGCGCCTTTGGGATGTGGAAAGTGGCCGGCTGATCAAAATATTGCCGGGGCATACCCAGGCTATCGGCGACCTGAACTGCTCCCCCGATGGAAAATGGATCGTTACGGCCGAGCATAACGGCGTGATCCACTTGTGGGACGGCAACGGAAATCCGGTAAAAACCTGGACGGCCCACAACAAAAAACGCATTACCTCGGTCCAGTTTTCGCCCGACAGCCGGAAATTTGTCACGGGAAGCCGCGACAGTACCGCCGTTATCTGGGACCTGGAAGGCCGGCCGCTGCAAAAGATAAAAAACGACGCATGGATCAACTGCATCGCGTTTTCTCCCGACGGGCATTATCTCTATACCGGAGGGCGGGAATACAAGGTAAAACGCTGGAACCTCGACGGCGCCCTGGACAAAGTATATTACGGCCATACCGAAGAAGTATATGCCTTGTCATTCGGGCCGGCGGGCGACCGTTTTGCGACGGGGTCCTGGGACAATTCCGCTAAAATATGGGATACCAGCGGGGTGGTTTTGTGCAATATTCCCCAGCAGGACGCCATTTTTGACGTCGCTATTTCGCCCAAAGGGGATTACCTCGTAACGGCTTCCCGCGACAATATTACCCGGGCTTACGACCTGAAAGGCAATTTGCTGGTGTCCATCGGAACCTATGAAGAGCGGCAATCCGAACAATTCCTGAGTTCGAACCGTATTGCCAGGCTGGAAAGTATCCCATTCTCTTTTCTCCGCTACGGCATTCCGCTGGAATACACTGAAATGGTATTCACCGGCAGCCCGGAGGGATTGGTTTTGCAGGGCAACGAATTTTTAAAAATCGCCCGCTCGCAAATTGCCGATTTTCAAACCGCCAATCAAAACTTTGATCGCGCTTTCCAAAGTTACCGGAAGGCCCGCAGCGAAATATCGGCCGGCAGAACGGCAATGGTCGATTCCTGCCTCGCCGAAAGTTATCGCTGGTACGTCAATCACCTGATCGCCAACCGGAAATTTGCCGAAGCCCACCTCGCCGCCCGGGAAGGGCTGCAACACCGCTCCCTTGATTATCTCCACATCTTTTCAGTGGTTACTTCGCTGTATGCCGGCCAATTCGACGAAGCGGTCGCGGAAGCAACTCCGCTGCAAAAACAGCCGATACACGAAATCAGTTATTATGCCGACTACGGAGAGGCCTTCCTCGGCGAACTGGACTATTTCAAACAGTTCGGCATCTATTGCCCCGACGAGGAGCGGTTTATCAAGGCGTTGGGGTTGTGAATGAGGAATGAGGAGTGATGAATGATGAGTGATGAATGATGAATGAGGAATGATGTCGCGTGGGGAACATCGGCAATTAACAATCATGTACTCAGCAACCGTGCAGCAAAAAACTTTTGTTGCACGGCTGCCGCCCGCCTTCTGCTTCGCCGCCCCATTTTGCCAATCCGTTAATTTGTAAGCCTTGTTTTTTGTTAAAATTGCTTATTTTTTAATAATAAATTTATTTTATTGAATAGTATGTAAATTTTAAAAATATTCATTAAAAAATTTGCAACAAAAATTCTCGTGCTCTTACCTTTGTCACATCAGAAACGCAAAAGAGCGTTGTAAATAATTGAAGTTAAAAGATGATACCTTGCTAAATTTCTAAAAAAGCAAGCATGATTTATCAATAAGTTATCAAACACTATACTGTGAGGTGATGAAATCAGGCAGCCATACCCTCCTGTCTCGGGGGTGGGGAACACGAGATAAACACAGAATAAAGTCGGTTGTACCGACTGGGGTTGACCACCAAACTTTGTTCTGCTGCTAATCGCCTCGTGGAGGTTCGAGTCCTCCCTTCACAGCCACAACACAACAAGCCATCGGGGGCTGTAAGCGTTTTTCGCCTTGCAGCCCCTTATTTTTGCGCCGATTCCAACTCCAGCCGCTGCCATTCCCGGCCGATTTTTCCGGGGAATTTCAACCTGCCGCGATACCAATAATTGTAGGCGCTGAGGTCTTTGCCGAAGTCGCAGTTTTCTACCTCGGCAAATAAACGTTGCTCCTCGGTATGCAGGTGTTGCACGGCGTCGCGGTAGGTTTCCGGCGGCATTTCCCGGCGTTTCTGCAGCAGGGAATCGGCCTGTGCGGCGAGTGCCCGGTCGCGGTCCAGCAGGGCTTGCACACAGGGGTTTGCGGGGTTTTGGCAGGCTGTGGCGAAAAGACAGGTCATTCCTGCCAGGAATACGGCGAGTGGTATCAATTTATGGGACATAAGTATTATCATTTTGTTGAATGAATAAACGAATGATCCGGCACTTCGTTTTTTTTACACGCCGAATCTGCCGTTTTTTGCGGCGAAAAGAATAAATCACACATGAAGGTTTTGAAATTTGGCGGCACCTCCGTCGGTACACCCGACACGATCAAAGGACTGCTTGTGATATTAAAAGATTATTACCAGAACGGATACACTGATCGAAATGGCTACCCGGGCCGGAAAAGGAGACCGGCACTACTTAGAATTGTTTGAAAAAGTCCACGAACGGCATTTTTCGGCCATCCGGGAATTGCTCGAACCCGCCAACCGCCCGGCGGTGGAAACCCATATGGCCGCGAATTTTGAAGCCCTCGGCAATGTATTGCAGGGCATTTACCTGCTGCATGAGGTGTCGCCGCGCTCGCTGGATTTTGTGGTGAGTTTCGGAGAGCGCAATTCGGCGTTTATCATCGCACACGCCATGCGGCAGGCGGGTATTCCTGCGGAGTTTCTCGATACCCGCGAGGTGGTGAAAACGGACGCCCATTTTGGCAGCGCCAAGGTGGATTTTGAAGAAACCAACCGACGTATCCGCGAATATTTTGCCACACACCCGCAGGTGCAGGCAGCCACGGGTTTTATCGGCAGCACGGCAGACCAGATCACCACCACCCTCGGCCGGGGCGGCTCCGATTACACGGCCGCCATCCTGGGTGCGGCCTTAGACGCCGAAGCCATCGAAATCTGGACGGATGTGGACGGCGTGTTGACCGCCGACCCGCGGCGGGTAAAAAAGGCGTTCACGCTGAAATCCATGACCTACCGGGAAGCCATGGAAATGAGCCACTTCGGCGCCAAAGTCATTTACCCGCCCACCATATTGCCGGCGCTGGCAAAAGGTATTCCGCTGGTGATCAAAAATACGTTTAATCCGTCTTTTCCGGGCACATTTATCAGCAATACCGCCGAACGGGGCGATTCGCCGGTGAAAGGTATTTCGAGTATCAACCAGGTTTGCCTGCTGACCTTGCAGGGCTCCGGTTTGTTCGGGGTACCGGGCATCGCCGCGCGACTTTTTAACGCCCTCGCCCATGCCGGCGTCAATGTGGTGATCATCACACAGGGATCGAGCGAATCGAGCATCACCTTCGCCGTGTCGCCCGCCCAGGCTAAACAGGCGCAAAAAGCCGCCGAAAAAGAATTTGCCTTCGAAATCCGCGAGCAATTAGTCGAACCCCTGAAAATCGAAAACAACCTCTCCGTTTTGGCCGCCGTGGGTGAAAACATGCGTTACCGGCCGGGTGTGGCGGGGCGATTGTTCCAGGCACTGGGGAAAAACGGCGTTAACATCGTGGCCATCGCGCAGGGGTCCAGCGAACTGAACGTGTCGGTTGTAATCGGCGCTTCGGATGAAACCAAGGCACTGAATGCCGTTCATGAAGCCTTTTTCCTGTCCGACACCAAAACGCTGCACCTTTTTTTAGTGGGCGTCGGATTGATCGGCAGTACCCTGCTCGATCAGATCAGCGCCCAGGCGAATTTTTTAAAGGAAAAACGAAACTTAGAGATCAGGATTGCCGGCTTAGCCAACAGCCGGAAAATGGTATTTGCAGAAGAAGGAGTGGACTTGCGCAACTGGAAAACTTCCCTCGAAACCGGGGAATCATTCTCCATGCCCCGTTTTGTCGAACACATGAAAACGCTCAATCTGCCCAATGCCATTTTTATCGACAACACCGCTTCGGGAGAAATTGCCGGTTTTTACGAACAAATATTGGACGCCAGCATATCCATCTCGACACCCAACAAGGTGGCCACGTCCTCATCTTACCTCCAGTACCACCGCCTCAAACAAGTCGCCGAAAAACGCGGCGTGCTCTGGCGTTACGAAACCAACGTGGGCGCCGGGCTTCCGCTGATCACCACACTCAACGACCTGATCCATTCCGGCGACCGTATTTTGAAAATCGAGGGCATTTTGTCGGGCACTTTATCCTTCATTTTCAACAACTTCCGTGCAGGCGCGCGTTTTTCCGACATCGTAAAAGAAGCCAAACGCCTCGGCCTCACGGAGCCCGACCCGCGGGAAGACCTCAGTGGCGCCGACGTGCGCCGGAAACTGCTTATTCTGGCCCGCGAAACCGGCCTGCCGCTGGAATCCAACGACATCGAACTGGAAAATATCCTGCCGCACGCCTGCCTGGCCGTTCATACCGTGGAAGAGTTTTTTGCGGAACTGGAAAAACACGACGACCACTTTGAACAAATGCGCCGCGATGCAGAAAACGAGGGTAAAGTATTGCTTATGGTGGCCCGGTTAGACGAAGGAAAAGCCGGCATCGCCCTCGGCGCGTTTGATCAAAACCACCCGTTTTACTTCCTGTCGGGCAGCGACAATATGGTGGTGTTCACCACCGAACGGTACCGCGATCGCCCGCTGGTGATCCGCGGACCGGGTGCAGGCGCGGAGGTGACGGCGGCGGGGGTGTTTGCAGAGGTGATCGGGATCGGGAATTATTTGTCGTAAAAATTGCAGGTTTTGTACTTTCGTCCCCATACAATCAATCACTGCCGCAATGCCCACGATACCAATCAAATGGAACGACCTGGCTGAAGATATCCGCACGCAAAAGTGTGTGCTGATCCTCGGTGAAGGCGCGTACTTAGACGCTTCGGGGCAGCCCTTGCGCACGGCCCTCGACGCCGAAATAAAACGGGAAAACGATGGCGATATCCTGCGCCATTACGCCAACGATTTGTTTCTGTTCGATACCGACGGCAACAAACGATCGGTGGTAAAAACGATGCGCCGGTTTTATGCTGCACAAGAGCCGCCCGCCGTGCTTGCCCGGTTGGCGCAGATACCCTTCCACGTTGTCCTGACCGTCACGCCCGATCTGCTTTTAGCGAAAAGTTTTGAAAATCAAGGATTTACGTTCCAATCTGATTTTTTTCAACGGGTGCAAAAACCCTCCGGAATCGCGGATATTTCACCGGATAATCCGTTGTTGTACAATGTGCTGGGTTGTGTGGACGACCACGAATCGCTGGTGCTGACACACGGCGATTTGTTCACTTATTTCGAATCCGTGTTTGCGCAAAACGGCCTCCCGCAAGCGCTTCGCGCGGCCTTGCTCAACGCTGAAAACCTGCTGTTTCTCGGCGTGCCGTTCGATCGCTGGTACCTGCAGGTGCTGCTACGTGTGCTGAATATCCGGCGGGATTTTACCAGGATACAAAGTTTCGCCGCCCAACAACAAATGAACAGCGACGCGATGACCCTGTGCGAAAAAGAGTTCCGCATCAATTTTGTTGAGCACGATATTCCGGGATTTGTGAAAAAACTGACGGAAACCTGGGAAACGCAGCGCTTCCCCTTCCGCCAGCGCGCAACCAACCTAACCACCGGCCAACTGGAAAAAGCCTCTTTGTGGCTGACGGAAGGTCAGTTGGAAGCCTCCGCCAAACTGCTCGTGGACTTCCTGAAAGACGTGCACCCGGAGCATTACAAACAAGCCGTTTTGCTCAGTTCGCGATGCAATCGCCTGAAGATGAAGGTGGACGCCGGTATCATCGACAACCGGGATGAAAAATTAGAATTCAACCAGATCACGCACGCGATGATCGATCTCGTGGAAGACGCAAAACTCGCTCTCGCATGAAAACGCCGCCCA
>JADJOD010000021.1 GCA_016713985.1 Lewinellaceae bacterium
CGGAACACTTTCCTCCCTGACAACAAATGCTACGGCCACTACGTGGTATCAGTGTATCGTCACCTGTACGAACAGCGGACAAAGCGCTACGTCGACGGCACTTATGGTAAACGTAACACCGGAGCCAATGGGCAATACCTTTGCCAATCCCATTATTTTGGGTGCGCTACCGCAATCGGTGCCGGGCAATAACCTGGCCGCCAACTGCTGGACGAGCACGTATACCGGAGCCAACGCGGCAGCCTCTCCGGACGTGTTTTACCGCTTCCAGGTAACGGATTGCAACGACAATATCTCCATATCGCTTTGCGGAGCGTCGTTCGACACCTACCTGCACATTCTGGATGCGGGCGGCACACAAATAGCATTCAACGACGACAACGGACCACTTTGCTCCGGAACGGCGTCCTCCATTTCGCTGACAGCCCCTGCAGTGGGCACTTATTATGCTGTAGTAGAAGGTTTTGGCACCAACACCGGCGCCTTACTCTGGCCATCACAACAACCGACATGACGCCTCCTTCCGGTACTTGTCCGGCTGATGTGGTAACTAAATACAGCGACGCTTCGGCGCATGCGGCGCGGCCGTTGCTTATACCGTTACTCCCTCGGACAACTGCGTCGCTACCGTTACCCGGGGCACGAGTCTTGCATCCGGTAGCCTTTTCCCGATCGGCACCACAATGAACAGTTTTACTGCAATCGACGGTGCAGGGTTGTCCGCTGCGTGCAGTTTTTCAGTCACAGTATCCGACAACGAGGCGCCGGTTATCAGTGATTGCGGCGGCGATCAGATATTGGCAGGTAATGCCAACTGCCAGGCCATGCTCCCGGACCTTACAGGCAACATCAGTTTTGATAACAACTGCCCGGGCCTTACCATTACCCAATCGCCCGTGGCCGGCATGGTCATTATGGGCAGCACGTCGGTAAGTTTTACACTCACCGACGGCTCCGGAAATTCTTCGGGGTGTTCGATCAACGTTTCTATTGAAGACAACACAGCACCGGTACTCAATTGCCCTGCTTCCGTGACTGTTGGCACAACGGCTGGTACCTGCACCGGCATTGCGACCTTTGCCCCGACGGCAACGGACAATTGTGATAACAACGTGGCAATCATGCAAACCGGTGGTCCCGCAAGTGGATCGGTGTTTAGCCTGGGTGCTACCCCCGTGAGTTTCAGCGCTACGGATGATGCCGGCAATGTGTCCAATTGTGACTTTGACGTAGTCGTATCGGACGACGATGCACCCACAATTACGGTGTGCCCGCCCGACATTTCTTTGAGCACAGACGCCAACTGCGAAGCCATTACGGCGGATTATACAGCGTTGGTTGCAGCAAACGACAACTGCGATCCGGATGTGACGATTACCCAGAGCCCGGCGCCGGGAACGGTGAGCGGAGGATTCCTGACCATCGTTATGACGGCTACCGACGGTACCGGAAACGCATCGTCCTGCTCGTTCCAGACAACGGCAGAAGACATGACGGCGCCAACGATCACTTGCCCGGCTACACAGTCATTTAATGCCGACGACGATTGCCAGACACCGCTGCCCGATTTCACCGGCCTTGCCACGGCAACCGACAACTGCGGCGGATTTACGGTAACGCAAAGCCCGCTCGCCGGCAATTGGTCGGTTTTGGTCAAACACTTGTGACACTTACAGTTACAGACGGCGCCAACTTGTCCGCCTCCTGCGTGATGGAAGCGTATTCCGTTGACGTTACGCCGCCGGTGACGACTTGCCCCGACGACCAGGTGCTCAACACAGATCCGAATACCTGTACGGCTGTGGCTATGTTTATGCCCGGCGGCCCGACAACTGGCTCCGGAACCCCCGGCAATCCTCGGCCTCCCGAGCGGCTCTTCTTTCCCGCTTGGTGTAAATGTGGTTGGTTTCCAGTCTACCGACGCTTCGGGCAACTCTTCTTCCTGCACCTTTACGATCACGGTAGTTGATAATGACCCTCCTTATCTCTCCTGTTCGCCGAATATCGTGCTGGATACGGACCCCGGTGTTTGCTCTGCCATTACAACCTGGTCTGCTCCGACCACACACGACAATTGTGGTGTGCCGACCCTGGTACAAACAGCCGGACCCGTAAATGGCTCTGCTTTCCCGAAAGGAACAACAATGGTCGCTTTCAAATCCACCGATGGTTCGGGTAACATGACTACCTGCAGCTTCACGGTCACGGTGAACGACAACGAAGCACCGGTCATTACCTGCCCGGCGAACATCGTACGGAGCAACGACATTGAATCAGTGCGGCGCTAATGTTACTTATGCTGCGCCGACATTCAGCGACAACTGCCCGGTGCTACCATCATGTTGGTGAGCGGCCTGCCGAGCGGCTCGTTCTTCCCAGGGTTACCACCAATATCTGGCGGGTAACGGACGCTTCCGGCAACTCGGCGACCTGCAGCTTCACGGTAACCGTGAATGACACGCAGAATCCGACCATCACCTGCCCGGCAAATATTGTCCGGAACAACGACCTGAACCAGTGCGGCGCTATCGTAACGTACACGACGCCGACGTTCAGCGACAACTGCCCCGGCGCCACGATTGTACTGGTGAGCGGTTTGCCGAGCGGCTCGTTTTTCCCGGTTGGCATTACCACCAACGTCTGGAAAGTAACGGATGCTTCGGGCAACATGGCTACCTGCAGCTTCACCGTTCGGGTGAACGATACCCAGGCGCCTGTTTTCAACAACTGCCCGGGTAACATCACCCAGGTCAACGACCCCGGCGTTTGTGGCGCAGTGGTGACATGGCCAAAAATCACGGCTTCCGACAATTGCCCCGGCGTTGTTGTGAGCTTTGTCAGCGGCATGGCCAGCGGCTCCTTGTTTGCAGTTGGCTCTACCACAGTAGTTTATAAAGCAACCGACGCTTCCGGCAATATGGCTACCTGTAGCTTTGTTGTAACAGTGGTTGACAATGAAGACCCGGCCATTACGTGCCCGGCCGACATTCAGAAAAACAACGACTACAACAAGTGTTCGGCAGCGATCGCCTTCATCGGTACGGCAACCGCTACGGATAACTGTGGCGTTTCCGGCATCACGAACAACGGGATCGGCACCTACCCGGTAGGTGTAACCACCGTTACCTGGACGGCGGCGGACGGCCACGGCAACAACGCCACTTGCCAGCAAACGATCACGGTAGTTGATGCGCAATACCCGGTTGCTATCTGCCCGGACGATATTTATACGGTGAATGACCCGAACCTGCCCTGCCAGGCTGCCGTAACCTATACCACTTCCGCTACGGACAACTGCCCGGGCGTGGTCAAAGAGGTCAGCGAATGGCCGCATTCCGAAAACGGATTGTTCTCGATTGGCACTACGATGGTCATGGTTACTGCCACCGACGCTGCAGGCAATCAGGATATGTGTACGTTCAACGTAATCGTGGAGCAGGCTCCCGAGATTTGCAACGGCCTTGATGACGACTGCGACGGTCTGGTGGACGAAACCGATGATGCATGGCGTCAAACGGACAAAACGGTGGCTTCCGACGGTGGAAAATCCGACCTGTTTGGCACAAGTGTGGCCATGTTCGGCGACTATGCTGTTGTCGGCGCCAAAAACTCCGACATCAACGGTGTTGCATCCGGTGCGGTTTATGTGCTGAAAAACAATGCTTCGAACACCGACAAATGGGACGAAGTTGCTATTCTGCATCCTGCACAGGTTCAATCATCCGACCTGTTCGGCGCAAGTGTTGCCATTGCCAGCAATCTGATTGTGGTAGGCGCCCCGCAGGACGACGACCTCGGCGCAGACGCCGGTGCGGCTTATGTATTTGTCAAAAACGCATCCGACAACTGGGATATGGTGAAAAAGTTAACCGCTGTCAACGGATTTACCGGCGATAACTTCGGCACCACGGTGGCTATTTCAGGCGACAATATCCTGGTAGGTGCTGTTTACGACGACGAAAAAGGCGCGAATGCCGGCGCGGCTTACCTGTTCAGCAAAGACCAGGGCGGTGCAGGCAACTGGGGACAATTAGTGAAAATCACTGCTGCCGACGGACAGGCGGGTGACAAGTTTGGCGCAAGTATCGATATCGATATGAGTACAGCGGTGATCGGCGCCAATCTCGACGACGACAAAGGTGTGAATTCGGGCTCTGCGTACGTATTCGCCCAGGATCAGGGCGGTGCGAACGTATGGGGTCAGGTGAAAAAACTCACCGCCAACGACGGCATCCAGTTCGACAACTTCGGCGTGAGTGTAGGGATCAACGGTGAATTTATCATCATCGGCGCCAACCAGAACGACGATTACGGTTCCAATTCCGGCTCGGCGTACATATTTGAACGCAACTTCGGCGGTACAACAAACAGCTGGGGACAGGCCGCCAAACTGCTGGCACTCGACGGAACATCAAGTGATGAACTGGGTATTGCAGTAGTAATCAACGGCAACTATGCAGTAGCCGGCGCCCGTCATGAAAATACCAAAGGCGCCAAAGCAGGTGCAGCGTATGTATGGGAACACCAGCAGGATGGCACATGGGCCTACGTTGCCAAACTCTTTGATGCACAAGGCGACAAAAACGACCAGTTCGGTACCGTTCTGGATGTCTACAAACGCTCTATCATCATTGGCGCTTTGAACGACGATGTTGCCGGAAAAGACGATCAGGGCACTGTCAGTTTCTTCACTGCCGGTTGCAAAGATCAGGCCTTCGGTAACCCGGCAGACGGGTTTATCAATGAAAACGGAGCACAACTTGTTGATTTTGGCGTGAAAACATTCCCGCAGCCGTTCAGCGATGTGCTGAACATCGAGATCAGCATGAAAAAAACCTCCAACGTACGTGTGGTAATCTGGAATGCATACGGCCAGGAAGTTGCCACCGTGTTTAACGGCGCTTTGGAAGGTACTTCGATCCAGAAGTGGGATGCTACCCGCTTTGCATCGGGCACCTATTTCCTTCGCGTAGAAGCAGACGACAAGACGGAAGTACGCCCGATCGTACTTGTTCGTTAATTCCTTCGGTTCCGCCCTGAAAGATTTGACCGCTCTCCCGAAATGGGGGAGCGGTTTTTTTCTTTTACAACCTATTCTGCCTTTGCCTCATCCACCAGGTCCTGCGGCAGCAGTTTGGTGGCACGTGCACCCAACTCCCTGATTTTCTCGGCTTTACCGATGAGGGTATCTCCCGGCCGGCCGGCGTTTACAAGTTTGTTCATAGCGTCGTCGTAGGCCGTACGGGCATTGTCGAGCCGGGCGCCGATGGTTTTGAGGTCTTCTACAAATGACACAAATTTGTCGTACAACAGGCCGCTTTGCCGGGCAATGTCGAGTACCGAACGGGTTTGTTTTTCCTGTTTCCAGAGATGGGTCACCGTGCGCAGGGTGGCGAGCAGGCTGCTGGTAGTCACCAGCACGATGTTGCGTTCCAGCGCATCGGAAAACAGTTTGGGATCGGCTTGTGAAGCAGCGGAAAGTGCACTTTCCAGCGGAACGAACAACAACAAATAATCGGGGGTGTTGATCTGGTAAAGCATCTGGTAATTGGTGCGGCTGAGGTTGTCCACATGGCTGCGGAGACTGCTGACGTGGGCTTTCAGAAATTGATCCTTTTCGGCAGGGTCGTTGGTATTGTAATATCGCTCGAAAGCGGTCAACGATACTTTTGAATCGACCACAAGGTGTTTGTTTTCAGGAAGTTGTATGATAAAATCAGGGCGTTTGGCGGCGCCATCGTCGTCGCGGAAAGTAGCCTGGACAAGAAAATGAACCCCTTTTTGCAGTCCCGATTTTTCGAGCAGCATTTCGAGTTGGAACTCTCCCCAGTCGCCCTGTACCTTGCTTTGGCCCTTGAGCGCAGAAGCGAGATTGTGTGCGTCCTGGCTGAGTTGCTGATTGAGTTGAAAAAGTTGTTCGATCTCTTTTTTCAGGCTTGATTTTTCGCGGGTTTCTTCCAAAAATTTGCGGTCCACGTTTTCTTCAAACTCACGAATTTTCTCCCGTAGCGGATGCAACACTGTTTGCAGTTGTTGCGCATTCTGATCCGTAAACCGCTGCGATTTTTCTTCCAGCAGGCGGTTGGCAATGTTTTCAAATTCGGTTTTAAAACGGTTTTGCAATTGTTCCACTTCCGCTTTCTGGCTTCGAAGGGTGTTTTCCAGGTGAAAAATCTGCTGTTCCCGCGCCGCCAGTTGGGCGTGTGCGTCGCGCAGTTCCTGCTCCCTGACAGCGAGGTCGGCGCGAAGGGTGTCGCTTTGCATAAGGATGGTGTCGTAAAGTTCCCGGGCCACAAAAGCAGACTTGTCCGGAAGCCCTGCGGGAGTGCTCCCCTGTTGCCGGATGACCAAAAAGATCAGTACCAATACCAAACCGCCGAGTATAACATAAAACAAAGGATCCATAATGCCGGGTTTTATCTCACAAATGTATTTTATTTTTACTTTTTGTTTGTTTTGCTTTGAATTTAAAAATAAATGTTTTGAAACTTGCGGCTTTGCCCGGATTTCCTGTGTTCCCGAAATATTCCGGGCCGCGGGTGAATTTTTTACCGCTTATATTGTTTAGGGCAGATCAGTACCGTACAGATTCCCCCAATTACCGCGTGAATAACAAAAGAATATCCAATCAACATGCGGTTTTTTAACATTTTTCTCCTGTTTTTGCCTTTGTTTTTCAACCTTCAAACCGCCCGGGCCCAATTTAGCCGCTCCAACAATCAATCGCGTTTTACCCTGAACGCCACCCGGAAAAGCGACGATATCCGGATCGACGGCGACCTTTCGGAAAACTCCTGGCAGACCAGCTCGGTGGCCACCGGGTTCTGGCTCAAGTGGCCCCGCGACGGCAGTCCGGCGCCGGAACAAACCGAAGTCCGGTGCCGGTACGACGATCAGTTTATCTATTTTGGGGTGATTTGCCGCGACAGCACCCCGAATTATGTGATACAAAGTGTCAAACGCGACATCGGTTACTGGGATTCCGACGGGTTTGCCATCGTCCTGGACCCGGCGAATGCCGCCAACAACGGCTGGTTTTTTGGCGTCACGGCTTCCGGCGTTCAATCGGAAGGATTGGTCGCCACGGGCTCCGAAGAAGCGGATTTGAACTGGGATAACGCCTGGTTTGTGCAGACCAAAACCTACGTCGATCGTTGGACGGCGGAAATAGCCATCCCGCTGCGTATCCTGCGGTACAAGGAAGGCCAGGCCACCTGGGGCGTGAATTTTATCCGAAATGACCTGAGTAAGGGCGTTTATTCCACCTGGACCAATACGCCCCTGCAATTCAGCCCGGATGACCTGGGCTGGACGGGGGCATTGCAGTGGGATATTCCACCCTCCGGAACGAAGGGTAATTACAACCTCATTCCTTATGTGAATACTTCGTTATCAAGAGATTATGAAGAAAGTGAAGACTGGAAATTAAAACCTGACGCCGGCCTGGACGCCAAGATCGGTATCGGGTCGGGCCTGAACCTGGACCTCACGCTGAACCCTGATTTTTCGCAGGTGGAGATCGACGAACAGGTGGTCAACCTTACCCGGTTCGACCTGCAATTGCCCGAAAAACGGACTTTTTTTCTGGAAAATGCGGACCTGTTCGGCAATTTCGGCATACCGCCAATCCGGCCGTTTTTCTCCCGCCGCATCGGTCTGAACGACGACGGCGATCCCCTGCCCATACTCGGTGGCCTGCGCCTCAGCGGCAACCTGGGTTCGAATACCCGGATCGGCCTGATGACCATGCAAACCGGCAAAAAGGGGGAAGATCCCGCGCGCAATTTTTCTGCACTTGTGCTCAACCGCCGCCTGTTCGGGCGAAGTACGGTAGCCGGTTATTTCCTGAACCGGGAAGAGTTTGAAGGGGCGGAAATCAGGAAAGGTCACTACAGCCGGAACGCGGGAATTGAATTTCTTTTTATCACTCCGGACGGCAAATGGACCTCCTGGGCGACGCACCACCACTCGTTCAAACCGGGCATTTCTTCCAAAAACTGGTGGGGCAACAGCGGTTTTGCTTTCAAAAACCGCCGGTTTAATTTTCTGCTCGACTTCTTGCACATGGGAGAAAATTACCACGCTGACCTGGGTTTCGAACAACGGATAGAAAACCTGGATGTGGCGCGCGATACCGTTCTCCGGAGCGGTTATAACTTCATTTTCAGCGAGTTCGGATATATGATCACGCCGAAAAAGGAAAACAGCCGGCTCAATTTTATTGGAATCGGCGGCGAATTGTTCACCGTACTCAATCCCGACGGGTCGCTCAACGAATTTTCACCCAGACTGGGCATGGAATTGAATTTTAAAAACACCAGTGAATTTTCGTTTTCCGTAAACCCGCAACGCGCCAACGTGCCGGTTTCCTTTCGTTTCGACGACGAGGACGACCCCGACAAATGCCCTGCCTTACCTGCCGGCGACTACCGGTTCCTGAGCATGGAGGCTGAATGGAATTCGGATCCCCGCAAACGTTTATTTATCTCCGCAAGTGCCGGCGCCGGCGGGTTTTACAACGGGCAGCAGTATTCCGCAGGCCTCGAACTGACTTTGCGGGTGCGTACAATCGCCAATATCCGCCTCGGAGCGGAATACAACCGACTGGAATTTCCGGAGCCTTATTGCGACATGGAATTGTTCAACCTGACCCCGCGTGTCGAAGTGTTCTTTTTCAAAAACCTGTGGTGGACAACCTTTTTGCAATACAATACACAGACTGATAACTTCAACATTAACAGCCGGTTACAGTGGCGATTCCGGCCCATGAGCGATGTGTTTGTGGTGTATACGGATAATTATGCCGTTCGTTTCTGGGGGCCAAAAAACCGGGCGTTGGTGGTGAAGGCCAGCTACTGGTTTTGAACTTCAGGGCCCTGCGATGCCGATCATTCGTTCCGTCCGGCTCCCGTTTTTGAGCAACAGTTGGTAAACGCCGGGCCCGAGGTGTTCCAAACCGCTGACAGTCAGGGTTGAAATCGCGTTTCGATCGATCCGGAACGTTGGATTTTCTAATTTTCGCCCCGTGCAATCGAGCAATTCCATAACGTCTCCGGCGGCAAAAAAATCGTTCAGGGCCAGAAAAGTGAACCGGCCTTGGTCCCGGTTGAAGTTGGAAAAATATTCGGGGTATCCGCCGGGCGCATGAGGCAAAAAACCGCCCAAATCCAGCCAGGCTCGGGTCATGTCGGGCAGGCCGTAGCCGCGCCGGTTGTCGGGCATTTCGTATTGATCAGCCGATGTAAAAACGGCGTCGAGTATTTCCGCTGCGGTTTTTTCAGGGTAGGCGCTCCACAGCGCGGTAATTGCCCCCACCAGCATGGGTGATGCCAGTGAAGTGCCGCTGGAAAGGCCCAGTTGCACACCGGAACCTCCGGCGGTCACCACCTGATCGCCGGGCGCCACAAGGTCAGGTTTGATCCGGCCGTCGGGGGTTGGGCCCAGTGAACTGAAAGAAGCGCGTTCGCCCTGCCCGTTCACGGCGCCCACGGCGATCAGGCCCGGCGCATCGGCCGGAACGCCGATATAACGCCAGGTGCCGTCGCCTTCATTGCCGGCGCTGTTGCTGAAAATCATTCCTTTTGTTGCAGCAATGGTAGCGCCACGGGAACCGATTGCCGTCCGGCCGTTTAGTTGCAAATATCTGTGATTCAACGAAGTATCATTAAAAACCGTGTAACCCAAAGAGGCGTTGACGATGTCGGCGCCGATGCTGTCGGCCCATTCTGCGCCGGCGATCCAGTTGGCTTCCTCCACGGGGTATTCGCCGGCCGTATCTTCTGTTTTTAGCAAAAAATAAGTGGCATCGGGAGCGCCGCCGACAAAATATCCGGGCAGATTACCGGCCATGACGGACAAAACGGAGGTGCCGTGTTGCGCGCCTTCATACACGGCGCCGTCGCGTTCGACAAAATCCCAGCCCGGGAAAAGGCGCCCTCGCAGGGCAACACTGTCAAAAATCGGGAGGGTGTCTGCATTGGTGAACCCGCCGTCCATCACGGCCACCCAAATACCTTCACCCCGGTGCCCGGCAAGGTATAATGGAGTCAGGTTGAGCAGGCCGTTTTGAAGTCCCGTATAACCAAATTCCCCGCCGCCTTCCGGACGTGGATAATCTTTTACCGGAAGGCGTTTTTTGGCCGGCCGGTTGGGCGGGTTTTTCGCCGGAATATGCCGGCCGATGTATTCCACTTTTTTTACAAAAGGCAAAGCAGCGAGTGGAGCGGCTGATGCCGAATCGGCAATGACCACGGCGGCATTCAGCCAGCGGGAACTGGTGTGGACTTTAACACCAGGCTTGTTCAATGCCTTGATATACAATGGATTGACCGGTAGATCGTTTTCCTCAACGGCGATACCCGCCCGGGCGCGGCGTTCCAAAGCGCGGGCGGAAAGAAATTCCGCCGGACGGCAGGTGCAAAACGGGGAATCGTTTTTATCCGTAAATTCAATCCAGTATTTGTTTGTTTTTTGCTGAGACAGCAATAAAAACGGATTGAAGAATAGC
The DNA here is from genome assembly GCA_016713985.1 of Lewinellaceae bacterium. GTDB lineage: Bacteria > Bacteroidota > Bacteroidia > Chitinophagales > Saprospiraceae > M3007. The sequence continues at coordinate 10,508 of JADJOD010000021.1, forward strand.
AGGATAAAAAAACAGCAGATCAAACGTAGTTGCATAACGCAGATTTTGAAAAGAAACGACAAACGGGCAACCTGTTCACAGAAATCCTGCCGCCGGTTTGGAATGCTCTATCGACCCAACATTCTCCCTTACAACAACCCAAGCACCAGTTTGATGCCAAGGCCCAGAAAAATCAGGCCGACAAAACGGTTGGCATAATGTGCCACGGCATCCACCCGACTGACGATCAATAAACCGAGCCCGGCGTAAAGCGCCAATGCTGCCAGGGTGCCGGCGGTAACTCCCGAAGAAAAAATGATCGTCGGGAACAGCCCTTCTTCTTTCCACACCCCCGATGCCCGCAACGAACTGCAATAAACAAACCAATAAGGGACCGCTAGCAGGTTGAACGCGCTTAACAAAACACCTTTCCCGATTTGGCGAAGCAGGGAAACTTCCGTTACATAACCCCGTGCCCGGGGCGGCCTGGCCCAAAATACCAGGTAAACTCCGAGGGCCCAAAAAACCGGTATGGCCGCCCACTGAAAAATCCGTTCGACACCCGGGTGACTCATAAACCAGTCGGTCAGCGCCACTGCCGCCCAGGCCTGGAAAAATTCTGCCCCGGCCGCTCCCGCAGCCAGAAACATAGCGGCGATTAATCCTTTCTGGATGGCGGTTTGTGCAACGGACAAACTGATGAGACCCGGAGGCAGGGAACCGAATAAACTAAGTACAAACCCCGCTGCGAATAAAACCATACCTTTTTAGCGGGTAAAATAGGACAAAATTTAAATTGCGTGGATTGGGTCACCTGAAGCAGCAATTTTCGGAATCGGGTGGTCTTAACTTTACCGAATAACTCACCTGTCCAATAAATTTTACATCATGCGCCTTCTGCTCAGTTCCTTTTTTTTGATTGCCCTTGCGAACCCAATCTGCGGGCAAATCATTGCCGGCGACACCACCGGCCTCAAACAAGGTTTAGCCGCCATTAACCTCGGCAACGGGCCGGCCCCGTTTCCCACCCTGGTCATAAAATCGGATTCGCTGGATTTGAACGGCGACGGTTTCCGGGATGTCATTTTTGAAATCATCGTCTTTAACGGGTTTGACGGAAACGGAAGTTCGGCGTATCTAAGTGCGTCTCATCCGGGTTTTTCCTTTATCATGGGCCCGGAAGAAGTGAAACGTTATGTCGCAGGCGATACCATTACTGCGGATACGAATTGGAGTAATCCATTGACTTACAGCGCTTTTGTTTATAAATCGGCCGGCGGTTTCGCAGGGCAAAACGTTTCCGGAGGTGAATGGCTGGCGGGTAGCCTCGGTTATGTGGGTTTCCGGTTGATCACACCTGCCCAGGATACTTTACACGGTTGGATCAGGGTAAATGCCTCGTCTTTCGGAATGCAGGGCGCTGCCATTCAGGTTTCACTCTGGGCTATCGAACACACGCCGCCGCCATCACCATTTGCACATATTTCCGTCGCTCCGCGTAAAGACGTGTATTGTGCGGGAGATACCGTTCAACTGGCTGCCAATATTTTTGGTTACGACGAAGCGATCTGGCATTTTTGGGATGGCACGACAGATACATCCTCCGCGGTGGTACGTATTCTGCCGGATACATCCGTAACGGTGACCCTGGAGGCGACCGGCCAGGTGGGCAGTGAAACCGAACAAGTAACGCTAATGGTGTCACCGCTGCAACTTTCGATACAAGACGATACCCTTTCCTGTACATTCCCCTCGGCCATACTGACGGCACAAACCAATATTTATGCAGACGTTTTTTGGCAAACGGACACCGGAATGCTGGCCGGCCCGATCTTTGAAGTGGACCAACCGGGTGTATATTCTGCCCTGGCAATAGATTCTTTCGGATGCACGGCGACGGCGACGGGTGTCGTTTGGGCAGACCAGATTTTCCCCGGCGACCTGATAATCGGTTATGATGAATCGAACCAGTTGTTGACGGCAACTACGGCCGCGTCCGGAGCGAGTTTTTTGTGGACGGGCGGGGTATTGGCGGAACCGGTTCCGGGAAGTACACTAATGATCACACAATCAGGCGTTTATACAGTGGTTGCGACCTTGCCAAACGGCTGCACGGCTACGGCAAGTATTCTGGTGACGATCAGTGCGTCCGCTGAACCCGTTTTGGGGAATATTCGGATTGCGCCCAATCCTGTTGGAGCCATACTATTACTGGAAAACAGGTTTCCCCTTGAACTCCGGTTAAAAATGTTTGATCCGGCCGGGAAACAATGGCGGATATTCGAGCGGGACATTCCCGCTAACGGTAAATCTTCCCTCGACACGTCTGTTTTGCCCGCCGGAGTTTACTGGCTTGCCGGGTACAACACTGCCGGGCGGGTGGTGTTTACGGAGAAATTTGTAAAGCTGTAAGTTTGCCGGTCTTATTCAACCGGCCCGATTCATGTCGTCCACCCAGCAGCACCCTAAACCTGTCGTTTTTACCATTATCACCGTTGTGTACAACGGCGAAGCCGATCTGCCCGGCACCATGGAAAGCGTCCGCCGCCAGACCTACCCGCATATCGAGTATATTTTTGTAGATGGGGCTTCCAAAGACAACTCCTTAAAAATCATACAGGAATTCGTTGATAAAATGCCGAATGTCCGCTGGATATCCGAACCGGACAAAGGCCTCTACGACGCGATGAACAAAGGTTTGCGCATCGCAACCGGTGATTTTGTCTGGTGTCTGAATTGTGGCGATCACATACACGCGGAAGACGTATTGGAAAAAATGGCGGCGATGGTCTCCCCGCAAACGGACGTCTTCTACGGCGAAACGCTGCTGGTGAACGAAGCGCGTGTTCCGGCGGGCACCATGAGCGAACTCAGCACCCGCCGTTTGCCCGCACAACTACACTGGCGCGATTTTCTTGGAGGTATGCTCGTGGTGCACCAGGCATTTATCCCCCGCCGCACCCTGGCGCCTGAATTTATGGAAAATAACCTTTGCGCCGATTACGACTGGTGCATCAGGATACTAAAAAAAAGCAGGGAAAATATCAATACGGGGTTCATTACCACGGATTACCTGATGGGCGGTATTTCAAAACAACGGCACCGGCAAAGTTTGCGCAACCGTTTTGAAGTAATGCGGACCCATTTTGGTTTGTTCCAGACCATTCTGGCGCACATCTGGATCGTGGTCCGGGCTGTTTTGCATCGTATCCGCCGCCGGGGCAAACCGAGATATTGAAAAATCCCTGCTTCGGGTGAAAAGTTTTACAGTGACAAAATTCTTTACTTTTACCGCGCCGAGTAAATAATTAACTGAAAACATAACCTATGCGACTACACCTTTCCCTGCTGTTATCCCTGTTTTGCCACCTCGCATTTTCTCAAAATGCTACGTTAAATGGCGTTGTGAAAGATGCATCCAACAATGAACTCCTGACCGGCGTAACCGTGAAGGCCGGCGAGACCGGCACCGCCACCGATGCCCGGGGAGTTTATTCCCTTTCCCTCCCGGCCGGCAACTACGAAATTACCTTTACCTTCATCGGTTACGAGCCCAAAACACAGACCGTACGCCTGCTGCCCGGCCAGGTGATGGAATTGAACCTGCAACTTGGCGATGCGGACAACCTGCTTCAAACCGCCACCGTCACGTCGGGGAAATTTGAAAAACCCCTGGGCGAAGTCACCGTGTCACTCGATGTGTTAAAACCCCGGCTTATCGAAAACACCAATACCACTTCTGTGGACGAAGTGCTGGTGAAAGTGCCGGGTGTAAGTGTCATCGACGGTCAGGCGAGTATCCGGGGGGGCGCCGGTTTTTCTTACGGGGCCGGTACCCGGGTGTTGCTCCTGGTAGACGACATCCCCGCACTTCAGGTCGACGCCGGTTTTCCCAACTGGGACGATTTTCCCGTGGAAAATATCGCCCAGATGGAAGTGTTGAAAGGCGCGGCATCCGCGTTATACGGCTCTTCCGCGATGAACGGGATCATTAATATTCGCACGGGTTTTGCAAAAGACAAACCGGAAACCAACGTCGCCCTGTTCAGCAAGGTTTGGGACACACCCAAAGATAAAAGCAAAAAATGGTGGGGCAACGACACCTCTTCCATCCAGTTGCCGGTGGAAGCGGGATTCAGCGTCTGCCATCGCCGGAAATTCGAAAAACTCGATTTTGTACTGGGTTTGTACGGGCTTTATCGCGACAGTTACAACAAATCCACCTACAGCCGTTACGGCCGTATCACACCCAATATTCGCTACCGGGTAAACGACCGGCTGAGCCTGGGCCTGAACACCAATTTTAACTTCGGCCGCAGCGGAAGTTTTTTTATCTGGGGTAACGACAGCGACCGGGCTTACCAGCCGGGACTGAATTCGGCCTCTCAATCCCTTGGTCGTCTGCGTTTTACAATCGATCCGACGGTGCAATATTTCGACCGCGGCGGCAACCGCCACAAATTTTTGGGCCGTTATTTCTACGTTCACAACAACAACAGCGGCAATCAAAGCAACGACAGCCGGATGTATTACGGCGAGTACCAGGTGCAACGCCAGATGGACCACCTTGGTTTGGTCGCAACAGCGGGTATCGTGGGTATGTATACCACGATCAAAGCCGAATTGTACAATGGCGACTACCGCAACCGCAACCTGGCAGGTTATCTTCAACTGGACTACAAGGTATTCAACCGATTGAACCTTTCGGGTGGCGTCCGGTATGAAAACAACCGCCTGAAAAGCCCGGAGATCATCCGGATCGACGCTTCGAATTCCGATACGATCCCGAACGGACTTACCAAGGAATCCAAACCGGTATTTCGCCTCGGCGCCAATTACCAGGTGGCACAAGCCACTTATGTTCGCGCGTCCTGGGGCCAGGGCTACCGGTATCCGACCATCGCCGAAAAGTTTATCAGTACTGACTTTAGCGCCGGAAACTTAGTGCGACCCAATCCCCGGCTGGTATCGGAAACCGGCTGGACGGCCGAATTGGGCATCAAACAAGGCTTTAAAGTGGGTAAATGGCAAGGATTTGCCGACATCACCGGTTTTGTCTCAGAGTATCAGAATATGATGGAATTTGTGCTGGCGGGGTTGAGTTTTTTCCCGACACTCGGCGCCAGTTTCGAATCGCAGAATTCGGGTGATACACGAATAACCGGGGCTGAAATATCGGTCATCGGACAGGGACAAGTCGGGAACGGCACTTTGTCGGTTATTACCGGTTACACCAGTATCAACCCGAAATACAAATCGTTCAACGACTCTCTTCGTCTGGTTTACGGAACTTCCGAAAAGACCAACGTGCTGAAATACCGGTATAACAATTCCTTTAAGTTTGACGCAGAATATTCCATCGGCCGGTTTTCCTTAGGCAGTGCCGTCCAGTACAACAGTTTTATGAAAGCCATCGACGGTATTTTTGAAGCCAAGTTCGGCGACCTGGAACTTGACCAGCCGGCAGAATTTGTGGCCGTGCGCAATTTCCGGAAAGAACACAATTCCGGATTTACGGTGGTGGATTTCCGGACCTCGTACAAACTTTCGGAAGAATTGAAAATCAGTGTCTTATGCGGGAATATGCTCAACGAGGAATACACGGTGCGGCCGGCTCTGCTGGAAGCGCCCCGCAACTATACGCTGAGATTGGACTGGAAGATATAAACAACTTGACGCCATAAATTCACTCATGCGCAGTTATTTGTTTTTGTTCCTGTATTTGCTTTTTGGAGCAATGTTCAACGCTTGCCGGCAACCCGCAAAACCGGGAGACGAGCAACCGGCCCCCATAGCCGCCGATGCCGTGACGTTCCAGTTCAGTCGTGCCGAAATGGTGCCGGTGCTGGAAAAAGAAGGCAATTGGTGCCGCCGTTCGTATGCCGAAGCGATTATGATCAGCGCAGATCCGGGAAATTTTAACCGCCGGTATTTCAGATTGGACAGCGGTATTTTTAAAATAAATGTCCGCCTGGGTTCCACAGTCAGCGCTTTTTTCTCCGCCGCGCCGGAGAAAAAAAAGTAAAGGTGTTTACCAGTAATAATTTTCCGGAATGCCTTTCCAGCACAGGCAATTTTACTTTAAACCCCGACGCAACGATGATAACTTGCGACAATAAAAAGCACATCCATTATACCGTAGATGCACGACAGGACAGCGCAGGCTTGTTACTTTTTATCGGTTTGCCATCCGATGCGCAATACGGCCTGACGGTGCACCGATGTTCCGGTTGTCTTTAATAAGGGTAAATTTTACATCAAAACGCTGATTAACAGCATATTTCGCTTCGTTTTTTGTTTTTATGGAAACAAAAGTGTTCCCTTGGGAATAGTTTTTGTGTTCAATAAAACCGGAACTCAATCCCGTGTTTATGGCCCAAAATTTCTGTTGCCTCATTGCCGCCGTGTTATTTGCCCTGATTGCCTGCAACCCGCCTGCCAGTCGCCCGCCACAATCGCAGCCTGTAGCCACAGGCCCTTCCACACACGACCTGCTCGATGCATTGCAGGGGCGCTGGCGAAACGAACAGGATACCGCTTATCTGATCGAAGTGACGGACGATTTGATGACCCACTATCATGGCGGGCAGGAGCCGGAAGGGTTTCCGGTTGAAGTGTACAATGATTGCCCGGCGGCCGTGTGTGGCGCCGACAGCCTCACGGCATCTAACGGGTGGTGTTTTATCGAGAAAAAACCGGCGGGGGATCAGTGTATTCAGGTGATGACTTGTGACACTGCAACCCTGCGATTCAGGATGCTTGGAGGCAGCGACCAGGTGTATTCCTTCAAAAAAATATGACCGACAATGAGTTCCGGTTTCGTTTACCGGCAAGGCTTTCCTATTTTCGCCCCGGATTTATAAGCGACGATCCGGTATATCTATGTTTGTTATCAATATTTACCTGCGTTTTGCCCTGATAGTGGGCGGTATTTTGGGCGGAATCGCCTTGTGGACGATTTTTGGCTTCTGGTATGGCTTCCCGTTTTTACTGGTTGGGATTATTATGCTGGCCGGCTACCTGATGCTCGGCACCATTCTTTCCACCAACCAGCTGCTCGGGCAGCAGCGCCTGCAGGAAGCCGAGGAGCGCCTGAAACTGACATTTTTTCCAAAAATCCTGCTGGTTGGCTATAAGGGTGTGTATTACATGACCCATGGCGCACTCGCAATGCAAAAACGCGATTTTAACAACGCAGAGATCTGGTTGAAAAAATCACTGGCGGCCGGTCTTCCTTCCGAAAACGAAAAAGGTGCTGCAATGCTTCAGTTGGTGATGGTTGCGGCGGGAAAAAACAACATAAAATCGGCCCAAACCCAGTTTGCCGAACTCAAAAAACTGAACATCACCGAACCCATGCTCAAAGAACAGATCAAGGAGGTGGATAAACAACTGAAACAGGCGGGTCAGGCGATGAATCCGTCCATGATCGGGATGATGGGCGCCAAGGGTTTCCGCCCGGGCGGGAAACGACGGCAGCCCAAAATGCGGTAGGTCCTTGTGGTTCAGCCCATTGGCCCAACCCGAGCGGTGGATGGAGTTACACAATCCCGAATGTTTACAATCCATAATTTATATTCTGAATGGAATCTCCGATCCTTGTTTTCCTGGTCTTTATCCTCATTTTGTCCATTGTTGTGGGTTACGAGGCGATTCCGAAAGGGCCCTCCCCACTACGCACCCTGTTTGTTTCGGGAGGCAACGTTATCTCGGGAATTGTACTGCTGGGCGCCCTGCTCGTTGCCGGGTTGGCGGAAGGGGGAAAAAATGATTTTGCGGCATTGCTGGGTGGCCTTGCCGTGGCATTTGCCACGACCCACGTCGTGGGAGGTTTTTTTTCCGCCAATCGAATGCTGAATATGTTTCGGGAAAAGCAGAAAAATAGTTGTGAGTCGTGAGTCGTAAGTCGTGAGTCGTAAGTCAGGACTCAACACGACTTACAACTCACGACTCACGACTCACGACTCATCATGGAACTCAACGCCCTCATTCTCACGGTCTACCTGCTTTCCGCAGTCACGTTTATTCTCGGCCTTAAATTGTCGGTGGCTCCGGCATTGGCGCTGAAAGGCAACACCTTATCGGCTGTGGGAATGGCGGCGGCGATCCTTGTGACGCTGATGAATGCGCAAATACAAAGGTTTGATTACATTCTTGCCGGTTTGGCGCTGGGCGCCGTGGCCGGTTTTCTGCTTGGTTCCAGGGTGTCGTTGAGCGGGTTGCCACAATTGATGGGTTTGCTCAACGGACTCGGCGGCCTGGCGGCCTGGCTCGTTGCCTGGGCGGAATTTCACGCACCCGGCGGGGCAGGGCATTTTCGGGGGGATTGTATTATGGCTGACTTCTGTTTTCGGGTGCATCGCTTTTGCCGGTTCCGCGATGGTCTGGCTAAAAATGAACAAACGGTTTGTGCCCGAAAAACCGGTGTTATTTACGGGACAAACCTACCTGACGAGGATCGTTTTAGGCGGCATTCTGCTTGCCGGTGCGTTGTTTTTTTTCGACACGGTGGCGCCGGAAGCGTATCTCTGGTACACCTTGTTTTCCGCCCTCGCGTTGTTTTTCGGCGTGTTGTATGTGCTCCCGGATGACACGGCCGATATTCCACTGGTAGTATACCTGTTAAATGCATTTACGGGTTTGTCGGCCTGCACTTCCGGGTTTATTTTTCAAAACCCGCTGCTGATTGCAGCGGGGGCCTTAGTAGCTGCCTCCTGCCTCCGGCAGATGTGGGCGCTGGGTGAAGAAACAGGTCGCCCGCCACTGCATGTTTTATCGGCCGGATTGCGCAGTGAAAAAGGTAAAAACATCGAATAATTTCCGCGAAACCGGCTCATTTGTCTTTTGCCAGGAACAATACCTGCTCAGCCGCTTCTTTTTTCATCTGGATTTTCAAGGTGTCGTCCGATAAATATAACACCTTGAGGGTGTGTTCTTTGGAAGGATGCTGGGTAGTGTCGGTCAGAAAAAGATGTTTGCCGGAAGTCCTGAATGGCCCGGTTTCATAATAAAAACCCGCTGAATGGAACTCAAAACGCGCCATGCCGTGGAAAATCAGCCGCACGGAATCCAGCGGAGCCGCAACCTTTTGTCCGGCCTGGTAAAGCGCTACGGCGCGCCAGCGACCGGTTAGCCGGTCCGCATCAAGGGCACAGGCGGAGATCAGCGCGAGGGCGGGTAAAAACCATAACTTTTTCATGGGTGTGTCGTTTGGCGGGTGCAAAGTTTTCAAAAATCCCCGGTAAAATGGACCGCAACAAAAATTTCAAAATCTTTGCCGCATACTTTTGCCCTGCCGCTCGTTTTTGGGCAGGGATATTCCGCTCACACAAATACTTACTCATGTTGAAAACCCGATTATTACTCCTTTTGGCGGTATTGTTGCTGGCAAACAGTTGTGTAAAACCCAAAATCTACCGGGCAGAGGTAGTCACCCGCCAATCGGCCGAAAACCGGGAAAAAGTGCTGGTAAAAGAACTGCTTGACCGGAAAAAGGAAGCCGCCGACCTGATTCGCCAGGTAGGCGAGCTCAACCGGCTTATCGGCAACCAGGAAGAAAACATCAGGGATCTCAACGCCGAACTGAATTCCCGCACCCAGCAAATGGGAGAGTCGTCCGGCAAACTCGCTTTGGAAAAAGCCGCGCTGGAAAAAGAACTCGCCTCAAAAAATGCGCTTCTGGGGCAGCAGAAAGCCGTTTTGGAAAGTATACAAAAAGCCCGGCGCGAACGAAAAAACATATTGGGCGAGATCCGTACTGCACTCAGCCAACAGTATGCCGAACAACCGGAAGTCACCTTTATGACCGAAGAAGACAGGTTGGTGATGTCTTTTCCCGACAAACTGCTTTTTGATCAAAAAGGACTGTCAGAAATCAGTACTTCTGGCAAAAAACTGCTTTCTTCACTCGCGCAGTTTCTTTCAAACATGCCCGACCTGGATGCTGAAATCGTCAGCCATACCGATAATGTGTTGCCCAAAGACAAAACACTTATCGATACCTGGGACTGGAGCCTTCGCCGGGCTGCCAACACCGTACGGGTGCTTATGCTTGATTTTAACGTGAATGCCAACCAACTCGCGCCCGTTGCCAAAGGAGAATATTATCCCCTTACTTCCAACGCAACGCCGGAAGGGCGGCAGAAGAACAGGCGAACGGAGATTGTGCTGCACCCGAAGATACCGGCAATTCCGGGGGTTGAATAAGTTGGCGACAGGACACGAAATTGTATTCATCACCCCGTTGCCTAAAAACAGAAACACCCGTCCTTTCCTCTCAGGGCTACAGGACGGGTGTTTTACCCATAAGAAGTGTTAAGTACCTGCCGGTGATGACCGGCCATTCATCGCAGTAAAGCACACTTTTGCCTGAATACGGCAGCGGGGTCAATCCTGATCGGCTTCCTCTTCGGATTTTTCTTCCTCTCCGTCCACTTCTTCCATCGAATCATTTTCTTCTTCCGTGTCCTCTTCCATTTCTTCCGGTTCGGCGGATTGATCTTCGGAATTGTCGATTGATTCTTCTGTGTTCAGAACTACAAGTTCTTCTGTTTCAGACTGATTTTCCTGGTACATGGCCGGCTGTTTTTTATTGTTTAAAAATAGGTGATCGAACCCTGCAAAGGAAGGTGGAAACCGGGCTTGATATGCACCTGAACGGGTTAAGTGATATTTAATTCAGCAGGCATATTATTTACTAAAACTTAATGCGGGCACTTTCGGGCACGCCGGGGGCATCTCCACCCTCACACCACCCTCGGCGCCAATAACTTATACAACACCAGCGTCACAATCCGCGAGAGCAAAGTTGAAGAAATCAGACCGCCGATAGGGTATTTTGAATTTTTCCGGCAGTTAAGTTATCTTTGTCGGTAGTTCAAACAATTTTTAACTATGCAGGCTTACCGCACACACGCTAAAGTCGAGGAGGGGCAAGTAGTCGTTCAATTGCCCAAAACGTTCGCCGGCACGGAAGTAGAGGTAATTATCCTTCCTTCCGAATCAACCCCTGCAATACCCAAAGCCAAGAAAAACATGTCAAAATACCGGGGCGTTCTGAAAACCGGTATATCGCGCGAAACTATTGACAAACAACTTCAAAGCCTCCGCGATGAATGGGAACGACCTATTTGATTGACACAAACTCGGCCATTTACTATCTCAACGAACTGTTGCCCAAGAAGGGAATGGATTTCCTTGAAAGGGCGCTCAACGAGTCCGGCAGTTTCCTTTCCGTTATTTCAAAAATCGAATTGTTGGGCTGGCAAGCGCCAACCGTTGAAGCGATGGAGCAGATAGAAAGCTTCGTTGACGACAGCATCGTTCTGCCGCTTGACGACCGCATAGTGGGCAAAACAATCGAAATCCGCCGCTCGCTCAAAATCAAACTGCCGGATGCTGTGATTGTGTCCACAGCACTTGTTTACGATTTTACACTTCTCTCCCGCAACGATGCCGATTTCAGGCGTGTGCCAGGTTTAAAATATTTGAACCTGTTTTCCGATTTGTAACCCTCACACCACCCTCGGCGCCAACAACTTATACAACACCGGCGTCACAATCCGCGAGAGCAAAGTTGAAGAAATCAGACCGCCGATGAGGACGTAAGAGAGCGGAGAGTACAACGGATTTTCCTCGATGGCAATGGGCAGCAAACCGCCAATAGCCGTGAGCGAAGTCAGCAAAATCGGCACAAAACGGATCTCACCCGCTTCCTGAATGGCATCGTCGAGGCTACGGCCTTCGGCGCGGAGCTGATTGGTGAAGTCCACGAGCAAAATCGAGTTTTTTACCTCGATACCCATGAGCGCGATGAGGCCAACCACAACCGTAAACGAAAACGGATAACCCGTCGCCAGCAAAATCAGGATCGCGCCGATGATGCCGAGTGGGATGACCGACAGCACAATAACCGTGCTTCTGAAGGTTTTAAATTCCAAAATCAGCACAGCGAGCAGACCGAAAATCGTGATCATAATGATGGTTCCGAGGCCGCCAAAGGAACGTTTTGCGCTCTCTTCTTCACCCGCCACGACGTAAGTATAGCCCGCCGGGAAAGCCAGAGATTTCATTTTTTCCTTGATTTTCGAATTGATTTCGGCGGTGTAAAAACCACTTTTCACGAAGGCCGTCACGGCGGTAAAACGGTCTTTATCGTAGTGCTGAATGTAGTTCGGCGAGGGTTTGAACTGAATCTCCGCAACCTGGCTCAAAGGAATAGCCGTGCCGAATACATTGTTGATATACAGGTTTTTAAGCACGTCCAGATTGGCAAAAACTCCCGATTTCGGTATACTCACGGTCAGGTTATAAGCTTCGCCGTCAGCTGCCGCAGTGAAGTTCCCGACGTTTAAACCGGCGATGGCGAGGCGTATCATTCGCTCTATCTCTGCGACGGGGATGCCGAGTGTGGCGGCCTTATCCTTGTTGATCTTTACCTGTAAGTCGGTTTTAACCGTGGCAATCGGGTTGTCCACATACATGGTGCCTTCCGTTTCGCTGATGAAGGTTTCCACCCGGCCGGCAATACTTCGCAAGGTGTCGAGGTTTTCTCCAAACACCCGAATCACGATCGGCGCTTCGATGGGCGGCCCCTGTTCAAAATTTTTGACGTTAATCACCGCGCCCGGCGTGTTTTTAAACTTTTCGCGCAACTCGTCAAGCAGCGCGATTTTTACCGGCGGCGGCGTTTCGTCTTCCAGTTGAACAAAAATCTGCCCGTAGTCGGCAGCCTCGTTTTCCCGGATCACGTTGTAATAAATACGCGGATTTCCACGACCGGCGTTGCTGGCATACCAGGTTATTTTGGCCTTGCCGCCCGTGTACTTCGGGTTTTGTATTTCAGTTTCCGCGCCAGTTTCTGCGGCGGTATTCGTTTTTTTTGCCGAAAAACCTACATTCCGTATCCCGAATTCCGAACTCCTGAATCCCGGCGCGGTGTATTCATTTAACACAGAATCAACCATTTGCACGGTTCGATTGGTTTGTTCCAAATTTGACCCGGCTGCCATTTCCACGTCGATATAAAACATGGGGCGCTCGCTGGAAGGAAACAGCGCGAACCCTGCCTTACCAATCAAACTGACGACAGCGATAAAAAGCACAATGGCGGCGGCAACAGTCCAACGCGGCCTGGCCAGGGCAAGGTGCAATACTTTGGCATAGGTGCCGGAAATAAGCCATTTCAGGCCGCGCAGGAAAATATTGCCGCGCGGATCGTGGTGTTCGGCCAAAATCCTGCTGCTCAAAAACGGCACGATGGTGAGGGATACAAACAACGATGCCAAAACGGTGAGTACAACCGCCAGCGGCAGGGAGCGGATAAAATCGCCGGATGCTTCGGGCAAAAATACCAGCGGCAAAAAGGCCAGAACAAGCGTTGCCGTGCAGCCCAAAACGGCCAGGCCGATTTGTTTTGTGGCGAGAATGGCCGCATCCACCCGGCTGTAACCCTCTCGCAACCACCGTTCTATATTTTCCACCACCACAATACTGTCGTCCACCAAAATGCCGAGTGCAATGATGAGCCCGACGATGGAAAGTTGATTTAATGAATAACCGAGCTGGTCGAGTGCGAACAAACCGATGGCAATGCTGAGTGGAATGGATACCATGACGACCAACGCAGCGCGCCAGCCCAGCGGCAATAAAGTGATCAGAACCAATAAAATAGCGATGCCAAAATCTTTGGCAAAACGGGTAAGGCGTTTTTTTACCGAGTCATTCTGGTCGAATACTTTTACGTAATCCATACTCTCCGGGAGCTCGCTGCGCCAGGCGGCGACCACTTTGTTTACTTCGTCGCATACGTTGAAGATATTTTGCTCGTCCTTCATACTGGCAGTGACCCATACGCTGCGCACACCGTTGATCCGCGTGAGGTGGCGCGGCTCTTCGTAAGCCCATTCAACTTCTGCTATGTCTTTGAGATAGAGCACTTTACCATCAGCGCCGTTAATCACGGTATTGCGGATTTCTTCGATATTTTCGTAGTCGCCGCTGGTTTCCACAAAAAACTGCCGGTCGCCGATATTGACCGAACCGCCGGGAATGGAGACGTTTTCACTTTGCAAGGCGCCGAGTACACGACCCACCGGCAGGTTTTCGGACGCCATTTTTGGCAGGTTGAGACTGATCCGTACCTCCCGTTTGGGATAACCCCAGGTATTGGCGGCTTTGACACCTGCGATTTTTTCCAGATTTTCTTCCAAACGCTCGGCTTCCCGGCGCAGATCGGCATAAGAAGCATTTTCCGAAACGATGCCGCCCTGCAAAATCGCTACGTCGGAAGAGGAAAATTTCTGGATCGTGATCCGGTAAAGGTCTTGCGGCAACTCGGGGCGCAAGGCATTGATCTCGCGTACCACTTCCTCGTATTTTTTTTCAGTATCCTCGCCGTGTTTGAACTCAATGGTCAGGATCATCAGGCCGTTGAGCGAAAGAGAGGGCATCCGGTCGATGTTTTCAAGCGCACCCAGCCGGGCTTCCACCTTGTCGGTGATCTTGTTCTCGATTTCTGCAGGCCCTGCTCCGGGGTATACGATGACGATGTTGTAGCCGGGAGGCGCAAATTTGGGGTCCTCCGCGCGTGGCATATTGAACAAGGCGCCGACGCCAAGCGCCATGACGAAGCAAAAAATGATGAAGGTAAATTGGGGATTGCGGACGGAAAATTCGGCGATTTTCATGGTTTTCTACTTCCATTCTTTAAGAAAGGAAGTTTTATTTTTTTGTGGTAAAACGTTGAATTTTAGACTCTTAGGCCCGTATGTGCTCCGGAACGCCGTTCCGGGTTACATTTTCCTCACCTTCTTCTTCTCGCTTAAATACGGCGCTCCGCTCGTTACCACTTCCGTTACTCCTTCCAAACCAGATGTAATGACCGCCCGGTTGCCTTCCAGAAATGCCACCTGCACAGGTGCTTTTTTTACACTCTCCCCATCGGCCTGCAAGGCAAAAAACAAATGCCGATTTGCCGTCGCCTTCCACCAGCGATTCGACCGGAACCAGCGTGTAAGGCCTTGATTGTGAAGGTGTAATATCCACTTGTGCGAACAGACCTGGTGCAAAACGTTTGCCTTGCGGCGCTACTTTTATTTCTACCGGGTAAAGGCCGTTCGCAGGATCGGCAGCGGGTGCGAGGTCGCTTACTTTGCCGTTGAATGCCGCGTCGGGATAAGCGTCCATGACGACTTTGGCGCCCATCCCGAGATTGAGGCGCGCCCAGTCGCGGTCGCTGACGTTGATCCGGACCACCCAATCGTCGGCGCCGGTTTCAAATAGTACAAAAACGGGCATTCCGGGTCCGGTGATTTCCCCCTCGTTCATCAGTTTTTTGATGATTTTGCCCCCCTTGCTGGCGCGGATTTCGGCGTATTGCTGGTTAAATTGTGCGATACGCGCCGTTTCTTTGGCGACCTCGCGGCCGGTCGTGGCATTTTGAAGCAGTTCGAGTGTGGCGCTGCTGTCTTTATACAAACCTTCCACCCGCCCGAAATCGCGCTCGGCCTTGTTCAGGGCTTGTAATGCCTGCGCTACCTGGGCGTCAATTTCCGTTTTGTCCAGCGTGGCAAGCAGCTGGCCGGGGCGTACGACATCGCCTTCATCCACATAAATTTTGCGGATCACTCCCCCGATCTTGAAGGCAAGGCGTTGCTCGGCGGAAGAAGTAAGAATGCCGCTTGCATGAATGGGAAGCGCTATGTTTTTTTGTTCGACGGCTGCCGTGCGGACCGGAATTCGTTCGTCCGGGGCGGGAATGGCTGAAGCAGAATTCGCTTTTTCTCCGCAGCCGCCCATCAGGGCGAAAAGGCCCGTAAATGCTACAACCACCAGGATGGCAGGGATCAATTTGTCAGCGGTTATTTTTTTCATGGCTATTGATTTTCAATGATTTAAATCTTGCAAATGGGTTCGAATTACCTGCCTGCCGCTTTTTTCAGCGCGGCTTCCTGTAATAATACTTCCGACCAGGCCAGCAGGGCTTGCATCCGGGCTGTGGTGACCCGGTTCTGGGCGTCGAGGTATTCGATGAGCAAAGCCTGACTTGCGCGGTATTTGTTATTGACGATCTTGTAGGTGGATTCGGCGGCGGAGAGGCCAGTCTGGGCGGTTTTGAAAGTGTTCTGCGCCGCCTGAAAGTTGTTCCAGGCCTGTGTGACTTCGAGCGCGATTTGTTGTTCCACTTCCCGGTATTGCGAACGGATTTTTTCCGCTTCCAGCCGCGCTTCCTGTGTTTTGCTTTTGCGCAGACCCGCGTCGAAAAGATCGTATGTCATGCCGATTCGCGCCAGGGCGTACGACTGTTCTCCGTTGAATTTATAGCCGAAGCCCTGAAACCCGGCTTCGCCGCCGAGGTAGAAATCCGGTATTTTCCGGTTGTCGTCGTGAAGCCGGACCGCCGTTTCTGCGGCGGCCTGGCCCGCGCGCAAGGCATTAAATTCCTGGCGGCCGGAAAGTGCCCCGCGAACCAGTTCCCCGGGTTGATACTCGCTTACCGCGGCGTGGAGAAGCGCGGTATCGATCTCAACTTCGCTTTGTAAGTCGTTGTTGATCAAAAAGTTAAAGTAAGCGCGTGCCGTATTTTGGGCGCTTTGAAGTTTAAATATCTCGTTGTCTGCTTTGCTGAGTTCGTAATCTGCCGTAGCGACGACATCTTTGGTCGCCACGTTATTTTTTACCAGCGATTCGTTGAAGCGGCGCAATTCCGTAAGCACCGTTTTGCTGTTCAGCCAGATTTTTTCCGCCTCCAAGGCCTGCAGGTATTGCAGGTAGGCTTCCGTGATCCGGTATCGCAATTCGTGTTTATACGCTTCGGTTTGGGCGGCCTTGCTTTCGTACAAATGTTCTTTAATCTGGCGGTTGTATTTCAGGTCGGAGTTGAACAGGGGATAGGCGAAACTCAGTTTGGTTTCATGAAAATCGTCCGGCAGAAATTGCTCGTTGACGTTTTCGATGTTTGTCGGGTAGTCCGGGGAGCCGGGCTGGACGAGTTCATTCAATTGGTTCAGGTTGGCAAAAACGGGGTTCATCAGGTCGCCGACCGGAAACTCGATCCGCCGGCCGCCGGTCGCCCGGGTATAGTTGGCGTTGAATTGCAGGGTGGGGTAGAAGAGCGACTTCGATTGGCGAATGGCTTCCTGCGCTTTTCGCAGGTCGAGGTTTTGCTGCTGCAGGGCAAGGTTGTTATCAAGCCCGGCGCGGATATATTTTTCCAGGACGGCGGATTGTTGTGCCTGTGTCGCAGTGAAAGAAAATACAGACAGAACAAGGATTAAAAGGAGGAGGGCCGATTGTTTCATGCTTAAAAAACACGTTTTATTTGCTGAACGGTGTTTAGTTTCCGGTACAAAAAAAGGCAGCCGAAAAGTGCTGCACAATGCAATACCGGTGAACGGTCGTTTCAGGGTGATGAATGGTTGGCTTGTGATTTTGAATAGACGGCGGCCCTGGTTGAGCGGTTGCAACGGAGCCGGATTTTTTTACAAGGACTCGGCCATTTTTACAATCATGTCAAAGGATTTTCTGGCCAGTTCGGGGCGTTTTTCTTCCGGGTACATCCGCATCCGTTCGCGAACGAACAGCGATACCAGTCCGTGCGCGTGGCACCACAAGGTGTAAGCAATGGTTTCCGTGTCCGTACTTTTGAAATAACGGGCGTTTACGCAATCCTGAACGGTTTCGACAAAAACGAATGTGTAGCGATCCCCAGTTTCCAACACTCCTGATTTTCAATGGATTCCATCGGCGACCGGGTGATAAACAGCAGGTCGTACAGGTCAGGATGTTTCATGCCGAAGTCGATGTAGCGCCTGCCGAATTCGATAAGGCGTTCCCAGGGGTTTTCCACCTGAACCGCCGGCAGCAGGTGGTCGCGTTTCACGGCCGCTGCCTCGAATTGCAAAGCGAAGAAAATTTCACTTTTGTCCTTGTAGTACAGATAAATGGTGGCCGGACTGTATTCGATGGCTTCGGCGATGTTGCGGATGCTGACGCCGTCATATCCTTTTTCGAGAAAAAGGTGCAACGCGGCTCCCAGGATGAGCCGGCGCATTTCTTCTTTTTCCCGTTCTTTTCTTGATGTGATTCCCATAGGTAGCGGCGAAATTTATTTCGCGTTTGTGGTAAACGATGCAAAGATAATGAACGGTGTTTATTTGTTAGTCAAATTCATTTAACTCCCTGCATCCTGGAAGGAATTGCCGGATATTCTTTCGGTTGTCAAAATAAAAACGGTGCAATAGTAATCGGCACAACCGCAGCCGGAATAGGGGCCGGGGGGGGGGGCCCCCGGCGCCGGGGGGTTGCGGGGGGGGGGGCCCCCGGCCCCCCGCGCCGTCGGCGGGGGGCCTTGGGCCCCGGGGGGCCGCCGGTTCGGGGCGGCGGCGGGGGGGGGTGGCCCCCGGGCCCCGGGGCTTCTCGGGGGGGGGGCGGGGCCCCGGGCGGCGGCCCTCGGGGGGCCCCCGGGGCCCCCGGCGCGGGGCGCCGGCGGGGGGGGGCCGGGGGGGGCTCGGGGCGGGCTTCGCTCCCGGGGGTGTTCGCGGGGGGGGCCCCCGGGGGGGGGCCCCCCCGGCGCCCCCGCGGGGCCCTGGGGGGGGGGGCGCGGGCGGTCTTTCGGCTGGGGGGGGGGGGGTGCCCCGGGGGCGGGGGGGGGCGGGGGGGGGGGGGGGGGGGGGGGGGCGCGGGTGGCGGGGGGGGGCGGGGGGGGGGGCCCCCGGCCGCTTCCCGGGCTTGGGGGGCGGGTGGCGGGGGGGGGGGGGGGGGGGGGGGGTGGTGGGGCCCGGCGGGCGTCCCCGGGTGGTTCCGGGGCCGGGCGCGGGTTCCCGGGGGCCCTTGGGGGGGGGGGGGGTGGCCGGCCCGGGCCCCGGCGCCCCGGCGGGGGGGACGGGGCGGCCTTCCGGGGGGGGGGGGGGGCGGGGGCTCTCCGGCCCCCGGCGCGGGGTTTGGGGCCGCCCCGCGCCCCGGGCGTTGGGGGGGCCGGGGGGGCCCCGGGGGCCCCCCCCCCCCGCGGGCGGGCCCCCCGGGGGGGGGCGGCGGGGGCCGGCCCGCCCCGGGGGGGGGCCCCCGGCGCGGGCGGCGGCGGCCCCCCGGGCGGCGGGGGCGCGGGGCGCCCCGGGGGCGGCGGGGGGGGGCGGGCCCCCCGGGGGTCCCCGGGCCCGCGGGGGCCCCCCGGCGGGGTTGGGGGGCCGGCCGCGGGCGGGGGGGGTTCGCCCCGGGCCCCCGCGGGGGCCGGTCCCCGGGGGGGGGGGGGGGGGGCGGGGGGGGGGGGGGGGGGGGGCCCCCGGGGCCCCCGGGGGGGGGGGGGGCCGGGGGGGGGGGGGCCCCCCCGGGGGGGGGCCCCGCGCCACCGGGGGCCGGCCGGCGCGCCGCGCCGGGGCCGGGGCGGCCGCCCGGGCGCCCTTTAGCCCCGGGCCGGCCCCGTTTGCCGGGTGCAGCGGCGGCCGGGCGGGTTTTTGGCCCCCGGCGTGTAGCGCGGCGCCCCGAGCGCGGGCGCGCCGGGGCGGCGCCGGGGCCGCCGTGGCGCGGGGGGGGGGCGCGCGCGGGACGGCGCGCGCGCGGCGCCCCCGCCCGCCCCGCGGCCCGCCGGGGGGGCGGCCGCCGGCCGCCCCGGGCGCCCGCCCCGCCCCGGCCCCCCCCCCCCCCGCCGCCGGGCCCCCCCCCCCCCCCCCCCCCCCGGGGGGGGGGGTGTTTTTTGCCCATTCTTACCTTTTCCCTTATTTGCCGTCTACCATGAAAGAAGTCCACTACTCCGACTACCTGCAACTCGACAAAATACTCAACGCGCAAACCTTAGAGAGTGACCTGCAAGGGGCGCATGCGCACGATGAAATGTTGTTTGTTATTATTCACCAGGCATACGAACTCTGGTTTAAACAGATATTGTTCGAAATTGACTCGGTGGCACAGATCATGAGCCAGCAGGTGATTAACGACAATTCGGCTGATTTACAGACGATTGTGCATCGTTTAAGCCGTATTGAAACGATCCTGAAAGTGGCCGTTCACCAGATTGACATCATGGAAACGATGACTCCGATGGATTTTCTCGATTTTCGCGACTTCCTGCGCCCCGCTTCGGGTTTCCAAAGCTGGCAATTCAAGATGGCCGAAGCGAAACTGGGTCTGCAATTTCCGGAACGATTTGGGCAAGCGTATTATATCTCCCAGTTGAGGCCGGAGCATGTAACCTTGATCAAAGACGTTGAAAAACAACCTTCTCTGCTGGATTTAGTCAATGAATGGCTGGCGCGAATGCCCTTTTTCGATCAGGACGCCAACTGGGTCAATTACCAGCCCCTGTTTCCCGCTTCCGGTGCAAAACACCCCTTTTGGCACGACTATTCAACCGTTTACGCCAACAGCCTGGTGGAAGGTGAACGGGGCAACCTTTCCCACTTTGAAAAAATGTTTTTTGAGGAGGAAAAATCGCCCGAACGCCGGCTGAGTGCCTGCGCTTGCCGTTCGGCCTTGTTCATTATGTTGTACCGGGGTTACCCGATGCTGCAACTCCCTTTTCAATTGCTCAACAACCTGCTCGAAATCGACGAACAATTGTCCACCTGGCGCTACCGGCATATGAATATGGTGACACGGATGATCGGCATCCGCACCGGAACGGGGGGGTCCAGCGGCCGCGATTATTTAAAAGGCGCTTTGGATAAACACTACATTTTCAGAGAGATAGCCGCCTTGTCAAGTTATCTGATTGAGCGGAGAAAACTGCCGCAACTGAGCCGGGAACTGGAAGAAAGTTTAGGTTTTTAGGCGTTTTGTAAAAAAACGCGTACGGTTGATTTTTCAATTGCAGCATGGGCATGCCTCAGTTATTTAAAGGCTAAAGTAGGGAGATAAAAAGGCTTCCCAAAACCTTACTCGCCCTGATTGTCAACGACCTGTTCTTAACCACGCTTCCGCTCCCCGCGCATTCAAACACCCCGCAGCCGTCAACGCCCCCTTTCGCGCCACCATCACGCCATACCGGATATCGTGGATACCGTCTTTGCTGTGCGCATCCGGGTTTATGCTGATCGGAATACCCAGCCGGGTGGCTTGTGGAATCAAGGTCCAGTCGATGTCTAAGCGATGCGGATTGGCATTCAATTCTATCGCCACTTTGTGCCGCACACAAGCTTCAAAAACGGCATCCCAATCCAGCGGATAACCTTCCCGGCTGAGCAAAAGCCGCCCGGTCGGATGGCCCAAAATGGTGGTGTACGGATTTTCAATCGCCCGAAGGATACGTTCCGTCGCTTTTTCCCGGTTCATACGCAGGTTGGAGTGTACGGAGGCAATGACGAAGTCGAACTTTTTCAACATATCTTCCTCATAATCAAGGTCGCCGTCGTTCAGAATATCACTTTCGATGCCTTTAAAAATGCGGAAAGGCGCCAGTTCGGCATTCAACGCATCTATTTCATCCATTTGCGCCAACACCGGTCGGGTTTTAATCCGTTGGCATAAAACGCCGACTGGCTGTGGTCGGTTATGCCGATGTAAGTATACCCGGAGTTGCGCGTAGGTACACATGTCGCGCAGGTTGTGCAGCCCGTCGCTCCAGGTGGTGTGAACGTGCAGGACGCCTTTTATATCCTGGTCTGTGAGGAGTCCGGATATCTCCTGTTTAATGATTGCATGCTCCCGTAATTCAGGAATCACGTAAGGCAGGCCTACTTTTGCAAATACATCCTGTTCCTGCACCAGATTTTTAAAGTCCACACCGGGATTGGCCGTGGCGAGCGTTTCAACAAACTCCGGGCTGCCGGTATATTTGAACAATTTGGAGCCGAATTCCTCCGGCGTGCAACGGTGGATCAATACGGAAGAGTTGTTTTCAAGTCGTGCGTGGAACGACTGGCCTTCCTGTTTTTCAAACACAAGCGCTTCGCCGTCGAAAGCCGGCATCGGGTCGCCGTTGTACGCCACCAGAATTTCCAGTTTGCTGACAACCGGGCAACAACGGCGCAGTTCGCCGACGTGCGCGACACGGGCGCCGGACAACTTGCCGGCAAGCCAGGTACACACAAAATCGGCCTCTTCTTCTGCGGCGTCTAAGTGAAGTTTGTCGCGGCTTTTGAAAAAATATTCGAGTTTGTTTTTCAGATCCTCCTGGGTTTTCAGGCCGAAACCTTTAAACTCCACTAAGCGGTTTTCATTGCAGGCATACCACAATTCGCCGATACTTTCGATGCCCATGTCCTGCCAGACCACGCGGACTTTTTTTGGGCCGAATCCGTTGACTTCCAGCATTTCCACCACGCCGGGCGGGGTTTGGGCGCGGTATTTTTCGAGGGTGGCCATTTTACCGTTGCTCACCAGTTCACGAATTTTTCCGGCTATCGCCGGGCCGACACCTTTGATCGCCTTGATCTCCGTGTCCGGCATATCGGCCAGCGGCCGGTCGATTTTGCGCAGGTTGAGATAGGCATTGCGGTAGGAGCGAATGCGAAAATCGTCTTCCTCGTGCAATTCCATCAAATTGGCGAGTTCGTCGAATGCGTATGCGATTTGTTTGTTTGTCATTCAGATCATGTTGTAATCAGGGGCATTAGGTCATTTGCACTCAAAAGAATGACTTATTGACGTAATGAATTAATGACGAAATACATCTCAATTT
This sequence comes from Lewinellaceae bacterium, assembly GCA_016713985.1. Lineage (GTDB taxonomy): Bacteria > Bacteroidota > Bacteroidia > Chitinophagales > Saprospiraceae > M3007. The sequence goes on from JADJOD010000021.1 coordinate 33,099, forward strand.
CCCCGACGTGTTTTGCTTCGAAACGCCCCCGGTAGATACATTCAAAATCGTTTTTGATGTGCGCGTAAGTCGCTTCGGAAATATTGATCCGGTCCGGTTCGCAGAGTTGTTCCATCCGGGCGGCGATATTGACCGTTTCGCCCCAAATATCGTAAGCGATTTTGCTGCTGCCAACCACTCCGGTTACCACCGGACCGGTGTGAATGCCGATCCGCAGGTCGAAGGGGTAGCCGAATTGCGCCAGTTTTTTTTCGCGCTGACTGGCGGTAAAGCGCCTGATTTCCAGGGCTGCGGCCAGGACCTTGCACACATGATCGGGCGTGGGGACCGGGATACCTCCGGCGCACATGTAACTGTCGCCGATGGTTTTGATTTTTTCCAGGCCGTGCCGCGCGACAATTTCGTCGAAAGCCCGGAAGTAGAAATCGATCTGTTCAACCAATTCTTCGGCGGTCAGGGTGCGGGCAAAGGCGGAGAAACCCACAAAATCGGTGAACATCACGGTGGCGACCGGGTAACTTTTGGCCTGCACGACGCCATTTTCTTTTAATTCGTGGGCGGTTTCCGCAGGCAGGATGTCGAGCAACAGGTTGTCGGCCTTTTCGTGTTCCGCCTGTACGAGGGCCAGCAGGGAGGCTTTGTTTTTTAAAAAACCTTCCATGAGGAAATAGGCGACAGCCGCGGTGAAGGCAAAATTGAACTCAAAAAACAACAGGTGCACTTCCGGGGGCAAGTTGTTGGGCGCGGGCCGGGTATTGTACTCCCAGATCCCTGCGATCAAAAGTGCGGCGAGATAGGCAAAAAATGCTTTTCGGGCTGTGCGCAGGCTGGCAAACATCAGGGTGCCGAGCGGCGCCAGAAAAGCCGCCAGCACCACACCGCTTCCGCTGCTGAATCCGCCGTGGGTGATCTGTGCCACCAAAGGCAGGGCTATGGTCAGGGAGGTCTGGATATTCCGGAATAAACGAAAACTTCCATTTACCTTGAAATACAACAGATTAGCCGTGCTGGCGAGAAAATATGCCGCGGTGGTCCACCAGGTAAAATGTTCGCCAAAAAGGTAAAAAGCCAGGTTGTAAGTGAAGTCCAACAACGTGATCAGGACGATGATCGTCAGGGCGAGCGTGCGATGCTCAATTTCTTCGGGAGTCAGGTGTTGGAACCCGAAATGTTTGCTGAAGATCTTTTTCAAACTGGCCGGCAGCATAAGGCAAACTTACAAAAACATGGTTTGATCACGAGGATTTGGGTACAATCTCGGTTTTTTCTCCAAAGTAATGCGCGAATTTGGCCAAGTCTTCCGCAAGGTCTTTGTTTTGGGTGGCCTTGAGATAGCTTTGCCCCAGCGAACGGAGCACCTGATATACGAAGCGATCCATTTCAACGACCTGCATCTCCTTGGTCCACAGGTCGATACGCAAGGTGTCGCGGTGTTCTTTGTCGAACAGGGCAACAGCCATGGCTTTACACTCGTCCATCCGGCCGTTGTTGCGGTCGCTGGCGGCCCATTCGATTTTTACCGGCACATTTTCGGCGTTTAATCCTACCCGGATGGTAATATCACTCGATTTGACGATTTCGTTGGATTCCATTATTTCAAAAAAATTGTTTCAAAAAAGCGCTGCAAAGCTAAGGCAAAAAGGTTGAAGCGCCTACTTTTGCATAAAAGCGCTGCCCGTAAAACAGATGTTTCAACTGCATTTTTGCCAGGATTTTGACGGACCGGTTATAACGCCGAAACCTTCCGTCAGTTGCGGCATTTTTTATGCCGGTCCGAAAAAATTGTTGCAATGGCTGGAACATCAGCTCGGCCTGAGCGGCTACCCGGAAAATACCAACTACCTGCGTATCGAATTGTACCGCCAGGCGCTCGGCCAACACCTTGCCGAATGTGAGCAACAACCCTTGTTCGCCGGACTGCCTTTTTACGAACGCTCTTACAAAGCCGACCGCTTCGCTACCGCTGCCGCTTTGCTGGACCGGCGCGACGAACTTCTGCTCGCCGGCTGGAATTTTGCCCGTTCGGAAGGCCAGCTACCCCGGCTCCAAAGCCTGGCTGCCGTCGAACAACTGTTTAAAAACAAAATTTCGGATACCGACCTTTCCAGCCTGGCAAACGGTTATGCAGATCGTTTTATTCAGGTATTGGAGGCGCTTCCCAATGGTAATATTCCGCTTGAAAAGGTGTTTTTATACGAACCGGATAATTTACAAACCCCTCCTGTTCAACGTTTAATAAAAATATTCAGGTCGAAAAACATCGAAGTAGCGGAAGTGACAGCAAACTGTTCGGCGCCGGAGGAGACGGACCTGGGCAAACTGCAAAGAAAACTTTCTCTTTTTTCCGGACTCCGGCCCGACACGATGGGTGAAACGATGCCACCTGCCTCCGGAGCAGGCAACGACGGCAGCCTTTACATCCTGCGCGCCCGGCGCGACAGCGATGCCGCTGCCTGCCTGGCCAAATTGTTGAAAGACAACCCGGCGTTGCATCCCGCCATCCTGATTCCGGAAATGAACCTCACGCTGGAACGCGCACTGGTTTTGGAGGGTTTCCCGGCTATGGGCGTTTTATCGGCATCCTTAGCCAGACCCTCCCTCCAGGTGCTCAAACTCGCCCCCGTGTTTTTGTGGGAACCGGTAGATGTGTTCAAAATCATGGAATTTGCCACCCTGGCGGTAAAACCCTTAGACGGAGGACTTGCCCTCGAAATAGCCCGGGTAATGGCAGAAAAACCGGGCTTGTTCAGGCGACACCTGGTTTGCTGCGGTATATGGGTATCTCGAACGGGGAGAAGTGCCGGAAGCAGCGCGGGAACAGTACGAGTTCTGGTTCGGCCGGCGGCGTTATCCGGCAACTACAACCGCTCCCAAAAGGGACGCCGTTGTACTGTATGCCTATCTCCAGGAATGGGCCATCGATCGTTTTGAAGAATCGGACAAAACGGATACCTCCCTGCTCGTGCTGGCAGAACAGGCGCGCCGGATCAGAGAATTGCTGGAAGCCTTGCCGGAACAACGGATCACCTTTCTCGAACTCGAACGGATTGTGCGCACGATATATGAACCTTCGCCGGTGCAACTCGGCCCGGCAGAAGTTGGCAGGTTCGAATTTTTTCACAATCCCGGAGCGATGGCCGCCCCGTCAGAATCGCTGATCTGGTGGAATTGCCTGTTTGACAACCGAACACCGGGACCGGATAATTGGCGGACGGATGAGCGAGAATATCTTGACCATCAAGGTATTGTGTTGAATACGCCGCAAAAGGAAAGCCGGCTGAATATGCTTCGGCAACTTCGCCCCGTGCTGCAAACAGCCCGGCGCCTTGTATTGGTTGTACCCGAACAGGCCGACGGAGCCGAAGCCGTGCCGGGATTACTCCTGGGCGATATCGAAGCGGCACTGCCGCATTACCGGCAGTTTACGTATCATCTGGACGATGAAAAAGACAGGGAACGGCTGTCGGCGCATCTTGCCATTGCCGCACCGGTTTCACTGCCTGTCCGGCAAAGCGGCCGCACCCGGCCCCAGATTCGTATTTCACGGCCGGAATTGCTGGATGATAGCGAATATGAAACGGCTACTAATTTAGACAGCTTGTTTTATTACCCGCACCGGTGGTTTTTCCGGCAAAAACTCCGGCTTTACCCGGCCAGCCTGCTGAGTGTGACGGGGGATAATACCCTGCTGGGCAGCCTGGCGCATCGGTTTTTCGAAAAATTGCTGAAGGAGGACCTCGTTGGGCTCGACCGCCGTGGTATTCAGGAATGGGTGGATGCCCAGGCAGGCGATTTGTTGCCCCGGGAAGGCGCGACGATGTTGCTCTACGGCCGGGAACCCGAACGCAACGCATTTTTGAACCGGGTGAAAAATGCCGCCTGGAGTCTTGTCTCTCTGCTGCGGTCGAATGGCTGGCTGGTGGCGCATACCGAACTGGACCTGGAGGGGAATTTTGTATCCGTTCCGGTGCGGGGCAAGGCCGATCTTGTGTTGCGCCGGGGCGACGAGTGGGCCATCGTCGATCTGAAATGGAGCGGAGCCAAACGCCGTAAAGAATTGATACAGAATGGCGAAGACCTTCAATTGGTGCTTTACGCAAAACTGCTGCCCCCTCCGGAACAATGGCCGCATACCGCGTATTTTATACTGGATGAAGGAAAAATGATCGCCCGCAACCCGGCAGCGTTTAAAGAGGCGATTGTCGCCGGGAAAGGCGCGGAGGATCACGCGCCCTTGTGTGCAGCCATTTATGAAAAAATGGAAAAAACCTTTGCCTGGCGCCTCGATCAAATCAGGAAAGGTATACTCGAATTGCGCACTTCCCGTACGGCGTCCGAACTGGATGCGATTTATGAAAGCGCATTGCTGGACCTGCTGGAAATGAAAACGGAAGATGCGCGTTGGGACGATTACCGGACCCTGCTCACCGGAGTCTGAATTACTGCGAAACGGGCGCCAGTTTCAATTCCAGACCTTCCATTTCTTCCCGGATTTTCAACTGGCAGCCCAACCGGCTGTTTTCCCGTACAAAAAAGGCCTGATCGAGCATGGCCAGTTCGTCGTCGGTGGGTTCAGGCAACTCATGTTGGCTGAGCACGTATACATGGCAGGACGCACACAGGGCCATGCCGCCGCAAGTCCCCTCCACAGGCAGTTCATAAGATTTGCATAACTCCATGACACTCATGCCCATATCGGTTGGAGCATCCAGGTCGTGGCGTTGATCGTCGCGGTCGAAAACGGTAATTATTACGGTATCCTTCATGTGGGTATACAGGGAGGCGAAATGGGTGGGTGGTTACAGCGACAATCCTTCGATTCCGGTCACCGTGGTGTACTTAAACGACAATTTCTGGTCCGGCCGGGCCATCTTAAATGCGGACTGGCAAGCCAGCGTGGCTTCGTGGAAACCACACAGGATCAGTTTTAGTTTGCCCGGATAAGTATTGATGTCGCCGATGGCGTAAATGCCCGGCACATTGGTGCTGTAATCCAGAGTGTTTACCTCGATGGCGCCTTTGTCCACAGCGAGCCCCCAGTCGGCGATGGGACCCAGTTTGGGGGTCAGTCCGAACAGCGGCACAAAATAGTCGGTGTTCAGGGTGAACTCGCCGTCCGTATCGTGTTGAATCACAACGCTGTCAAGTTTGCCGTTGCCGTTCAGGCCGACAACCTGGGCATTGGTGATCAGTTTTATTTTTCCCGATTTGGCGAGTTCCAGTACTTTTTCCACGCTGTCCGGCGCGCCGCGGAATTCGGTCCTGCGGTGTACAAGCGAAAGTTCGTGCGCCACGTCGGAGAGATAAATAGCCCAATCGAGGGCGGAATCGCCGCCACCGGCGATGACCACATTGCGGTTTTTGAAAAACTCCGGATTTCGTACAAAATACTCGACACCCTTGTCCTCAAAATATTCAATATTGGCGATCGGTGGCTTGCGGGGTTCGAAACAACCCAAACCACCGGCAACAAAAATAACCGGCGCGATGTGTTTTGTGCCTTGTGAAGAGGTCACACACCAGCGCCCATCTGCTTGTTTTTCAACGTTTTCTGCGCGTTCTCCGAGGGTGAACCCGGGGTTGAACGGGAGAATTTGTTCCATCAGATTTTTTACCAGATCGCCGGCCAGAACGCTGGGGTACCCCGGAATGTCGTAAATGGGTTTTTTCGGATAGATCTCCATCAGCTGACCGCCGGGGTGGGGTAGCACGTCGATCAAATGGCAACGCATTTTTAACAAGCCGGCTTCGAACACGGCGAACAGTCCGACCGGACCGGCGCCGATAATAACAATGTCGGTTTCTATGATTTTATCCATAATAACGAGAGCAACGCTCGCAAAAACAGTTATTTTCCTGTAAAGTTCGCCTTCCTTTTTTCCAGGAATGCCGAAGCGCCTTCGCGAAAATCTTCGGTGCCGCAACACTCGCCAAAAGCGTCCACTTCTTTCCAGAACCCGTCGAGGCCTTCTTCGAAGTACGCGTTTACACTTTCGATGACCCGTGCAACGGCTACCGGGGCTTTACCGGCAATTTTTTCGATGATTTCGCGCGCCTTTTCAATTTCAGCGCCCGAAGGTACGACGTGGTTGACCAGCCCGGATTGACGCGCGTCATCTGCGTTCATGATATCTGCCGTCAGCAGCAGTTCCATTGCTTTGGTTTTGCCGATATACTGGATCAGCCGCTGCGTGCCGCCGTAACCGGGGATCAGCCCGAGGTTCACTTCCGGCTGGCCGAACTTCGCTTTTTCCCCGGCGACCCGGAGGTGACAAGCCATGGCCAGTTCGCAGCCGCCGCCCAGCGCAAAACCGTTGACCGCCGCCACGACGGGCCGGGGAAAACGTTCGATAAGAAAAAAGACATCTTGTCCACGTTTGGCGAATTTCATGCCTTCGGCCGGACTGAGGTCCTTAAATTCGGTGATATCGGCGCCGGCTACAAATGCTTTTTCACCTGCGCCGGTGATAATGATGCCCTTCAGACCTTCGATGTTGTACGCATCTTCCCCGAAAAACTGCTGCAATTCGAGTATCGTCTGCGTATTCAGGGCATTCAGCGCTTTTTCCCGGCTGATGGTGACGAGGGCGATACCGTTTTCGACGGCGATCTGTAAGTTTTCGTACGACATGGATTTCGATATTTTTCTGAACAGTCAAATTTGATACAATCAGTCCATTTTTAACACTTCAATCTCTTCCGATTTCCAATGAATCCCCTTGTTTAAGTGATAGTTTTCCAGGCGGTTGTGGTAAAAATACAACACACGGAAGTTGGAAGAAACGATGTCGCCGGCCTTGTTGAATCCCAGCGGTTTTTCCGCATGAAAAATGCCGAGGTTTTTCACGCCGTCGCGTACAACTTCTCCAACCGGGCGGTGAAGTTCGGGCGCCAGCCTGATTTTGCCCTGCCGCTCCCAATCGAACAGTTTGTCCTGTATTTGTTCCACCACTTCCTCCACCGCGCGAAGCGGGAATACATAATCGTCCGGCGGTAAACGCAGGATGCCGAAGAGGTCGAGTTTGGGGTTTTCGTGGAGCAATAATTCGAATACACAGTAGGCCACGAGGTGACTGCTGAGCACCACGTTTTCCACATGGTACCGGTCAACGATGCGGTCCGCCAGCAATTTGGTGTATTCTTCTTCCCGCTGACGGTCGGCGTTCACTTCTTTGTTGGTGGTAAAATAATCCCGGATACTGAGTTCGTTGCCAAAGCGGTCGAAGCTGCGCCCTTTGCCGTCGGTAAAGTTGCCGAGTACATCCATGGGTTTTCCGAGACTCAGGGTGATGTCGCTGGTAGTGGAGAAAAAGCGCCATACAAACCGGAGCCAGGCGCGTACACTGGTGCCTTCATCTTTCAGGCGGATATAGTTTTCCTTGCCGGTGATGCGCAGATGTTGCTCGATCAGAAAGGGTGCTTCCAGCACGAAATTATAACACAATACCAGCGGAACGATGAATATTTTTTTGTCGGAACCGGCCTGACACAGTGCGCGTTGCGCTTCTACGGCGGTGCCGAGCAGTCCCATTTTTAACTCCGATTCCAGTTCGCCCGACCGCGAGCGGGTGCCACCCGGGAAAAACAGGCTGTTGACCCCGCGTTGGATGCTGAGGTTGCTCATGGTTTTCAGGGTTTCGAGGTAGATCGGATTTTTTTTCCTGCGATCGACGCGGTAAGCGCCGAGGCGGTTCATAAAATACGCAGCAGGCCCGAAATTATACAGGTTGAGTCCGGCCCCGTAACTGAAGGAAGGCAGGCCCATGATCTGGTCCATGGCATAACCCACCAGGATGGAATCCAGGTTGCTTGAGTGGGTAGGCACCACCACCACGGTGCCATGTTTGAACAGGGAACGCACGGTTTCCACGTCGCCGATTACGTTCAGTCGTTCGTAGAGGTTCCGGCGTCCGCGAAAAATACCGCGCAGGCTTTTCCCGACAGCAGCGTTAAATAGGCGGTCGAAAAAAGCGGTAAGGAAACGTTGTGCAAACCGGAAAGTAGGGATCTGGAAGGTGCCTACAATTTCTTCCGAATACCGGTGAATGATCTTTTGTAATATTTCTTCCGCCACTTCTTTGGATTCCGGGTCGTGGCGGTCCAGCGATTTTTTGATCAGGCGTTTGCTGATTTTATTCCAGAACGTGCGCTCGTTGGGCGGGTCCACTTTCCAGGGGGCCTCCTTGATCCGTATCCGTTCGTGGTAGATCGTTTTCACCAGCACGTCGGCCAGGTCCGATTTGTGTTTGCTGACGAGGCGCCGGAAGGTAAAGTCGTCGATTTCGCGGATAAACTCCGACCGGTCTTTACTTAACCGGTAAATCGGCCAGTCCTCGATATGCTCGATGACACGCGGATATATGGTAATGTCTTTTTTCACCGTATTCAATTGATTTCCAAAGGTTAATTGCGGTTGTTTCTTATCTACCTGCCCATGATTTTTCCGATATGTCCCAGTATTTCCTCCTTGCCCGTTTTTCTTACGGACGACGTAATAAAATACGGAGGTAATTGTTCCCAGGTTTTGGATAACTCTTTCATAAACAGGTCAATATTCTTTTCTACGGTCATTTTTCCAATCCGGTCGGCTTTGGTAAACGCAAGTGCAAAAGGAATAGATTTTCTCCCAGGCCGTTTACAAATTCAAGGTCGTTCCGGGTAGGCGGAAGGTTGGAGTCGATCAGTACGAATGCCAGCAGGAGGGATTTGCGGTTGAGTAAATAGCCGTTGATCATATTGGCCAGCACCTTTTGTTTTTCTTTTGAAACTCGGGCATAACCGTAGCCGGGCAAATCGACTAAATACCATCTTTTATTTATCAAAAAGAAGTTGAGCAACTGGGTTTTTCCGGGTGTAGCCGACACTTTTGCCAGCCCTTTACGCGTGAGCATATTGATGAGGGAGGATTTGCCGACGTTGGAACGGCCGATAAAAGCGAATTCCGGTTTGCCGTCTGTCGGACAAAGGCTTTCCTTAGGATAACTGGCGATAAATTCTGCACTGGTGACTTCCATAGTAGCGGGCGGCAAAAGTAGGAATTTCAACCTGAAAAAGGTTTGGTCCGCACAATTCGGATGTAATTATTTGCAGGGCAGCCCACGATCTGTCGGGCAAATTTTCACTAAATTTTTTCAAACGGGTTAGAAAAAGGTTAAACCCCGCCCACCGCCCACTTGCCCAACCGGCGCTCCGTTTTTATAGAAACTCAACCTACTCACACACTACTCGTATGAAAAATCTGTTTTTGGCGTTTAGCCTTCTGTTATTTGCCGGCGTTGCACAGGCTCAGTTTTCCTTTGGTCTTAAAGGTGGTATGAACACCCAGGTCGCAAAACCTGAAGACATATTAATCAACGGCGTCGACTCTTCCTTCAATTTTGGCGTGGACAAATTCAAGTTCGGTACCCAGTTCGGCGCCTACCTGCGTATCGGGAACAAGATTTTTTTTCAACCCGAATTGCTGTTCAACTCCACCAAAACGGATTACAAGATCGGGGAATCCAGCCTCGGCGAAGTGATCAAAAATGAAAAATACAACCACCTGGATTTGCCCTTGCTGGTTGGTTTTACCGCCGGCCCTGTACGGTTGCACGGCGGCCCTGTGGGGCATTATTTCCTGAGCAGTCGATCGGAACTCACTGATTTTGACGGATATGCAGCGCGTTGGAAGCAATTTACCTGGGGCTGGCAAGCGGGCCTGACGATCGGCACGGGGCGTTTTTCGGCCGATATCCGGTATGAAGGCAATTTCAGCAAACAAGGGGATCACGTTACTTTTTTTGGCGATAAATACCAGTTCAGCAATACGCCGGCCCGCTTGATCGTCGGCCTGAACATCGCTTTGGTCAAATAGTCATACCATCATAGATTGTCATTGCGTTGCCGCGCGGCTGAGGACATTCCCGGTCGCGCTTTTTGTTTTTCACGTAAGAGGGGGAGGCGGCACGCAAAGGCGCAAAGGGTTTTACGTAAATGAGTAAATAATTGATATTCAGCAGTTTGCTCCTTGTGTTTTTTCTTTTTTCGCGCCTTTGCGTGAAGCCCTTTGCATCTTCGCGTGAAATCTTCGTGCCTTCGCATGAAACTCTCTTTGCATCTTCGCGTGAAACAAACAGCCATGACCTCTCTCTACAGCATCGCAAAAGCGCTTCACCTGATCGGTATGGTATCCTGGATGGCCGGGATGTTTTATCTTGTACGTATCATGGTTTACCACGCTATGGCGCTCGAAAAGGTGGAACCGGAACGCGGCATACTCGCCCGGCAGTACACGTCGATGGAGTGGAAAGCCTACAACATCATCCTGAAACCTGCCGTGGTGATCACCTGGTCGTTTGGAGTTTTGATGCTTTGTATTCAACCCGCCTGGCTCCAGCAGGCATGGATGCAGGTGAAACTGTTTTTTCTCCTGGCGCTGACCGCCTATACCCATTATTTAAAGGGCCACATCAACCGGCTGGAGGGCGGCAAGTCTTCCTTTACCCACCTGCACTACCGGGCCCTCAATGAAGTGCCGACCGTTTTTCTCGTTGCCATTGTTTTTCTGGCGGTGTATAAAAGCGGGATCAACGGCCTGTACCTCTTTGCCGGCATGGCCCTCTTTACCGGACTGATAGTATTTGGCATAAAAAAGGCGAATTCAAAGTAATAACCTTATTTTTCGGCCGAATTTGCATATTTTTCAACCCGTTACCATTTGAACAATGGCATCTGTTGCCGAATTACTTTCTGCCGCGCGGCGGCGTTCGTTTGTAGGCCGTGAACAGGAAATCGACTTGTTCGGGCGCCTGCTCGATCAAAAATCGCCCGATTGTGTGCTGCTGTATGTATACGGAGCGGGTGGCCAGGGCAAAACCACACTGGTAAAATTCCTGACGGATATTTGTATCGAACGCAAAACAAACCACCTGCACCTCGACGCACGGGAAGTGGAGCCGCACCCCACGGCTTTTCTCGACGCTTTTCGGGCCAGTTTGGGCAAAATTGTCGCAGCCGGGCAGGATATGTTCGAGGCGCTTTCGGAGCAGAGCGGCCGGACGGTTATTTTCCTCGATACCTATGAGCGGATCACACCCATCGACGACTGGGTACGCACCGATTTTTTGCCACTTTTGCCGGCCAATGTACTTACGGTTGTCTGCGGGCGTAATGCGCCATCCGTCACCTGGCTCAGCGATCCGGGTTGGAAAGCGCTGATGCGAACCATCCAGCTCCGCAATTTCACCCCTGCGGAAAGTGAAGAATACCTGCGGCGGCGCCATCTCCCGGAAGATAAAATTCAGCCCATACTGGATTTTACCCACGGACACCCCCTGGCGCTTTCCGTAGTGGCCGACATTTACGAGCAATATCCGGACAAAAATTTCAGCCCCGACGAGTCGCCCGACGTGATTCGCACCCTGTTGCAACTTTTTGTGCGGCAGGTGCCCAGCCCGATGCACCGCGCGGCACTGGAAGTCTGCGCGCTGGTCAATATCCTGACTGAATCGTTGTTGTCGGAGGTAATGGGGCTGGAAGACACCAGCGAATTGTTCAACTGGATGTGCAATTTATCCTTTGTTTCCATTGGCCGGGAGGGTATTTATCCACACGACATTGCGCGGGAAGCCTTGTGCGCGGACCTGAAATGGCGCCACCCGGACTGGAATGCCGAGTTGCACAACCGGAGCCGGCAATACTACCACCGCAAGTTAAAAGAAGCCAGTGGAGAAGCACAACGCCGGGTTCTGTTCGATCTAATATTTCTGCACCGGATGAACCCGGTCGTCAAACCTTTTTTTGAATGGCAGGAAACCGGCAGTTTCTGGGTGGATGCCGCCAATGCCGGCGATCTTCCCGTATTGCACGAAATGATTCGCCGGCAGGAAGGGGTGGAAAGCCTTGAAATATTCGATTTTTGGGCAAAACACCCTGCTGCACAAATATGGGTCTGGCGCGACGGCGCCAAACAGGCCAATGCTTTTGTTTTAAAAATCAACAGCCATGAATTGCCTCCGGATAAAAAACTCGCAGATCCGGTGATGCAAAAACTGGTGGAATACCAGGCGCGCAGTTTGCATTTGCGCCAGGCGGAACAAGTGGCCGTTTTTCGCATGTGGATGGCAAACGAAACCCATCAACAGGTTTCTCCCCTGCAAAGCAGCATTTTTCTGACCATCGTTCAATATTATTTCACCCCCGGCCTGGCAGTGAGTTTGTTGCAGGTGGTGCAGCCGGAATACTGGAAAGCGGTGTTTGTTTACGGCGACTTGCAGCATGTGCCCGAACTCGACCACACGATCAACGAGGTTCCTTTCGGTTTTTATATGCACGACTGGCGGATGCGCCCGCCACTTGCCTGGCTTGACCTGATGGGAAAACGGGAAGTCGGCATGTCCGCGGAAGTATCTGCGGAAACCCGGCAAATGCAGGTCGTTGTGCTCAACGAAACGGAATTCAGCGAAAGTATGACCGAGGCCATGCGGCATTTTCACAACAACAACCTGTTGATTTAGAACCCGTTGATTCGTTCGAAATTTATCGTTCACCGCACGGGAGCCGATGCTTCCGATGCGGACCGGGTCGGCGCGTTAAAAGAGAAAATACTGGCTGTTGTAAAAGAGATCGAAGAGTCGCCGATCGACGGCAAATACCACCGGGTTCTGTATCGCACCTTCATCAATCCCGTCGGAAGTCAGGAAAAAACGGCGGATTTTCTGAACATGTCATTCAGCACTTACCGGCGGTATCTGGCCGCGGGGTCGCAGCGTGTGGCGGAAATGTTGTGGGCGGAAGAGATCGGGTAATTTTTTGCCAAAACAACGGTATTTTTTTATTGAGAAAGGTGTTCCACCTCTTCCGGTAATTGAAGAGAATGAAAGAAATTAACTATGCGCTTTTTAATTTTCATCTTGTTGTATTTTCTTGTAAATGAAAGCGTTATGTTTGCCCAGTCGGGCTGTAACGACCCGCAGGCTTTGAATTACGACCCCGGCGTCACGTCGAACGACGGGAGTTGTATCTACCCGATCACCAATTATTCCCTGACCCTCAAAACCCTGCTGTCCACTACCTTGAACGAGAGTTCCGGCATAGTGTACGCGGGCGGGGCGGTTTGGACGCACAACGACAGCGGCAACCAGCCCAGAATGTATAAAATAGATACGTTGAGCAGCACCATTATCCAGACGGTCACCATTGGCGGAGCTACCAATGTCGACTGGGAGGATCTCGCGTTCGACGGTTCGAATTTTTATATCGGCGACTTCGGCAACAACGCTAACGGCAATCGCACCGATCTGAAAATTTACAAGTTCCCGATGTCGGCCATCCCTTCCGGAAATAACGTAACCGTATCGGCGGGGCAAGTGCAGATCATCAATTTCAGTTATGAAGATCAGGTGGATTTCAATCCGCAAGGCCCCAATAATACCAGTTTCGACTGTGAATCCATGTTTTACCGGGACGACGAACTGCATCTTTTTACCAAAGACTGGATCAACGGCAGTACCACGCACTATTCGCTGCCCAACACGCCGGGCACGTATGAAGCCGTAAATTTGGAATCCTATTTTGTTGACGGACTTATTACGGCTGCCGACATTTCCAACCCCGGCGTCATCATGCTGCAAGGCTACGAATCCAGCGGAGGCTCTTTGTTTTTCTGGATATTGTTTGATTACCAGCCGGGCGTTTTTTTTAGTGGAAACAAACGGCGTATCGAACTCGGCCCCTGGTCGGGTTCCGGCCAAACGGAAGGTATTTGTTTCAGAAACAACAGTTACGGATATGTTTCCTGCGAACGCGTTTCGGCATCCAATCCGGCTCGTTTATTCAGTTTTAAAATCTCTCAATGGCTGCAACCCATTTTTTTGCCGGTCGAATGGGTGTATTTCAAGGCCCGCGCCACACCTTCCGGCGCCTTGCTGGAATGGGAAACGGCGATGGAACGCGACAACCGGGGTTTTGTAGTTGAACGCTCTGAAAACGGGCTCTCTTTCCGGGAAATCGGCTTCGTTCCGGGTAAAGGAGACAGCGATGAACCGCAACGGTATCAATTCACAGATGATGAACCGGGCGAAACGCGCTACTACCGCTTGCGGCAGCAGGGTTTTAGCGGCGAGGAATATTTTTCCAACATAGTAATGGTGCATGGCGCCGAACAATCTTATTGTCAGGAGATTATGCCTCAGACGTTTACCAGGCCCGTACAAATCACGCTACCGCCGAATTTGCCCGACGATACCCGGGTTTTGCTGTTTGATCTGCTGGGCAGAACCATCCGGCAGGGAAATGCACCGGAGTGGAACGCCTTTGCACCGCCGGCGGGTGTATATGTGTTGAAGATAACGGGCCCGGAACCCGGGCAGAATTGTGTCGTGAAGATTGTATTGGAATAACATTCTGAAAAGGCAGCATCTACGCTGTTTTATAGTCCAAACCATTGAAGAGGGTGAATACAAGCAGCGCTCCGGCCAATTGACGATACTGCGCCGGATATATCTTGTTAAAGATAAAAATTTTATCGAATAAATTATTTTTAAAATAAAAATTGATATATATTAGCTATTGCTTATAAAACTAACCCTCCTTGTGGTTAGTGCCAAATTTTAAATTTTATAAGCATTTTGCCCTTTTAAAAACATCCGTTAACCAAACCTCCAAATGAAATGGGAAAGGCGTGTACACACTGGCAGGATGAAATCAGTCATTTTAATCAAAGTTTTTTTCCGAAGAAAATTAACATACCGGAGTGTATAATGGCTTTGTTAAGAGCCATTTACCCGACCATTGACTGGAGCAAAGTAACCTTTTATGACCGGTTGCCCTGGTGGGTCACAAGCGGTACAAATGCAATAACGCTCCCTGCCGGCATTGATAAAATCCACATTTATTTCGGCACAGACGAATATGACCCCTGTGCTTGCCGCAAGGTGGGTATTATCGTCCACGAATCCTGCCACGTGCTTCAATATCAGCAAACCGGTCCGGGTTTTGGTTTTGCCAGACCGTTTATGATGCAATACCTGGCTTGTAGTTTGATTTATGCTTATGAGGATATTCCCTTCGAAGTGGAGGCTTATGACATAGAAGGCGATTTTATCAAATGCTATTGCGACGATAAATACAACATTCGCTTCCCGGTGTGTGTGTGCAGGGACGATAACCCGACTTTTGACCGGGTCGCTCTGCTGGATTTTATGAACAATTGCGGCAACAGCCTCGTAAAAACGTCGAGCAGCGTTATCTATAATTGCGGACAATTCAATTATGCCATAGGAATAATCCTCTCTCTGCTTATTACCGTCTTGAAACCCCTTGTTTCCCTGCTTGGTTTTGTGTTGGGTAATATTTTCTATGGGATTATGGCCGGTCTGGCCTGCTTGTTCGAATGGCTCGGTATCAGCTGCGCATGGGTCACAAAAGTGGAGAAACAATGTTCGGACTGGGCAACAAGTACCCGTGACGATTGCACACAATATCGGGACGACGGTTACAATGCCTGCAGTGAGTACAAGGATAACGGTTACAATGCCTGCAGTGAGTACAAGGATAACGGTTACAATGCCTGCAACGAATACCGGGACGACGGCTACAACGCCTGTTGCACCTGGTGGCCCTGTTCCTGGGGATGTAAAGCGTGGTATTGGGTTGCGAACGTGGTGTGTGTGGCGTGGTATTGGGTAGCGAACGTGGTTTGTGTGGCGTGGTATTGGGTCGCGAACGTCGTGTGCGTGGCGTGGTATTGGGTTGCGAACGTCGTGTGCGTAGCCTGGGTGACTGTCGTTTCCGTCGTTTGCACGGCATTTACCTGGGTGCTGAAAAAGATACTCGTTTGTTCCTGAACAACAACCAAAATAACACTCGGATATGAAAAAAAATGCGACCAAAGCACATCAATGCATCCCCTGCAAGGTGATTTCCATTGCACTCATTCTCGGAATAATAAGTTCTATCGTATGGCTGACTTCAAAGTTTATCTAATCCCGTCGATTATCCTTTTTGTGATAATTTATTCAGCGACGGTATACTATGTCAATAAAAAATGGATTACCGACAAATCCGGCCTGGGCTGGGCTTTGATCGTAAATTTTGTCCCGATCATCGGGCTGGCGATGTTTTTGTTCTGAGGCCGGATAAACGAGTGAGATTGAAGGGGGATAAATCATTGGGGTGACTGAACCTGGTAATACCAAAACCTGTGGCTACTTACTCACTTCGACAGGGGGAGCAGACGGTTTCTCACAAATGAATCACCTCCCCGTACGCCGCCGCCGCCGCTTCCATCACAGCTTCACTCATGGTCGGGTGGGGGTGGATGGACTTGATGATCTCGTGGCCGGTAGTCTCTAATTTGCGGGCGACCACCACTTCGGCGATCAGTTCGGTCACGTTGTAGCCGATCATATGGGCGCCGAGAAACTCGCCGTATTTTTTATCAAATATTACTTTTACAAAACCTTCCGGGTGGCCGGATGCTTTTGCTTTTCCGGAGGCCGTGAAAGGGAATTTGCCGACCAATACTTCGTATCCGGCGTCTTTGGCGGCTTGCTCGGTGTAGCCGACAGAGGCGATTTCCGGGACGCAGTAGGTGCAGCCCGGCACATTGTTATAATCGATCGGCTCGGGATGATGGCCGGCAATGGCTTCCACACAGGTGATGGCCTCTGCGCTGGCTAAGTGTGCAAGTGCCTGGGTGGCCAAAACGTCGCCGATGGCGTAAATGCCCGGTACATTGGTGCGGAAATAATCGTCCACTTTGATGAATCCCCGGTCCGTGGCAACGCCGACGTCTTCCAAGCCGATGTTTTCCGTATTGGGGGTCACGCCGGCCGCGCTGAGCACCACGTCGCACAGGATGGTTTCCGTTTTGCCGTCCTTGCGGTTTTTCATGTTCACTTTGATCTCCTTGCCGCCGGTGTCGACACTTTCCACCGCCCAGCCGCCGTAAACTTTAATGCCTTTCCGGGTATAAATTTTGCCGAGTTCTTTGGAAATATCCGGGTCTTCACGTGGCACAAGGCCTTGTTCCAGGAATTCTACGATGCTCACCTCGGTGCCGAGGGTGTGGTAAAAATACCCGAATTCAACGCCGATGGCGCCGGCGCCGACCACCACCATCCGTTTGGGCTGGCTGTCGAGGCTCATGGCTTTGCGGTATTCGATGATCTTCTTGCCGTCGATAGGCAGGTTGGGCAGTTCCTTGGCCCGCCCGCCGGTAGCAACGATGATGTGTTTGGCGGTGTATTCCGTCACTTTGCCTTCTGCGTCGGTGACGGCGACGACCGGGCCTTTGGCAAGTTTTGCGCTGCCCATGATCACCGTGATCTTGTTCTTTTTCATCAGGAACTGCACACCTTTGCTCATGCCTTCGGCCACGCCGCGGCTGCGTTTGATGACGGCGCCGAAGTCGGCGGACGACTTGCCGACTTGTATCCCGAAATCCTGCGCGTGATTCAGGTATTCGAACACCTGGGCGCTTTTCAGCAGGGCTTTGGTTGGAATACAGCCCCAGTTGAGGCAAATCCCTCCAAGGCTTTCGCGTTCGACGATGGCGGTATTCAGCCCCAGTTGGGATGCGCGGATGGCAGCCACATAACCGCCGGGGCCGCTTCCTATGACGATGAGATCAAAATTCATGGATCGTTATTTTATTGGTCTGTGCCAGTTACGGGTGATGGGTCGGAAGGCTCGTTGTTGAAATATAATTTGGTTTTGACGGCGCAAATATATGGCTTGGCAGCAATTTTTTTGAAATTCGTGGCCGTTGCCATATTTCAACGCAAAAGTGGGAGCGAAGTTTAGCCGGGCTGCCGCTTTTACCCGTGTTAAATTTGTTAATGGGTTCGGCTCCTGTAAACCCTGTTATTTACTTCGCAAAAGTCTTGCTTCACCTCCAAACCATCAACCCGTTATGAAACTATTTCTATGTATCCTGCTGCTTTTTTTCACTTTCCCGGTCTGGGCACAAACCGCTTCTGGAAAACTTCGGGTGCAGATGAGCGCTCCTTTTGAAAACGAACGCAAAAGAACCTACGTCAGCGATATGTTCCTCGACAGTGCCGGACATATCTGTGTGGTAAAGTCGGAAGACAAAATCACGGTCGGTGAAGTGCTGGTCGGTTCTGTTGCCAATAAAAACCCGACCTTATTGATTGAAAAATACGACCGGGACCTGAAACAAATCTACTCCCTGCCGCTGGCGACCGGCGAGCAGAGCGGCCCGACCGTGTACTACAACGGCGTGTATGTGGTTAATAAACACCCGTATTTTTTCTCCTCATTTTTTGATAAAGAACAGGATATCAAGTTTTTATACCGGCACGAACTGACAGAAAAAGGCCGGCTGACAAAAGCGGTCAAAGTAGTCGAACAAGAATCAAAAAAGGGGGGAGGGCGTTTCAATATCCTGTTTTCTCCCGACAGTACACTGCTGGCGGTGGTCAGCCGACCGGCAGTAAAAGGCAAAAAACCGGAAGAATTGTCGTTTCAGGTGTTTGACGGAAATTTCCGGCTGGTTCGGGAAGGCGCCACCACTTTTCCCTACATCAGCCGGGACATGGATATTCAGGGGCTCAGCCTGACGAACCAGGGCGATTTCAGCGCCGTGGTATCCTATGAACACGATAAAGACGTCCGAAAATTTGCCCAGGACATATTTGTTTTCCCGGTGGGTGAAAAGGAGCCGCGCCGGATAACCTTCGACCTGGGTGAACATTATATGCTTGATTATCAGGTTGTTCCCGATAAAACCGGAAACTTGTATTGTGTCGGTCTGTACAACGAAGTTTCAAAACGATCAAAATTTAAAAACGGATTACCACCGACGTCGCTGGGCACGGTATGGATAAAAATTGACCGCAACACCTGGCAAGCCGGCAAGCCGGTGCTGAACCCTTACCAATCCGGGACCCGGACTTTTATGGAGTCGAAGTCGAAGATGGTTTACGGCTACGGGTTTCAGTATTTCCGTATTTTCAAAACCTGGCTGACCGGCGACGGCCGGGTATACCTCGATATGGAGCAGGACTGGACGACCGAAACCCAGGGCAAAGTGTTGCACAGCGTCAACCACTATTCAGAAATGATCGTTTTGATCGGGTTCGACGCCTCGGGAAAGGTATCTGACGAAGTCATCGTGCCCCACAAAATCACCGGCGGCGGCACGATACAGGGTTTGTATCACGCCGTCGTGCGCAAAGGCGACACGTTTTATTTTATTTACAACGACAACGCCAAAAACTTCCGGAAGCAATTCGACACGGTAAAAGATATCGATGCTGTGGTGGCGCCGGGCTCCTCCGGCATACCGTTAAAAAGTAACAAACCCCACGTGGTGATGTGTACGGTGGACCCAAAAGGCAAAAAGACCTTCGATTCCGTGTTCGACTTCAAGGAAGTGGAAGTATTTCTGCACACCCCCGACGTACTGGAACTCGGCCCGGGGCAATTGCTGGTGGCGGGCAGCTACGGTCGCGATTTCAGGCTGTTTAAAATGGAAGTTTCGGAATAGGGGTCAGATCGTTTCCACATAATCCATGTCCCGGTCGAACGTATCCTTCATGCCGTATAAGGCCAGAAACGCAATGCCGAGGCAAACTGCGCCGACGATATAACCGGCGGTGATGACGCTGCCCGTCACTGCGGCGCCTTTCAGATATTTAAACGATTCATTAATAGGCACTTGCATTCCCCTGGCAAAGTTCGGCACAGAGGTGGCGACCGTGGAGCGCATGTTGGTGCCGAACTGTTCCGCGCCGATGGTTACAAAAATCACCCAGAAACCGACTGAAAACCCGAGCAGGAAATGGCAGAGATAAAACATCGCCGGATTCGAAAAGGGCAGGGCCAGGTATGCCAGAATCGCCACTACATCGAGTGCCAGGAACAAGGCCATTACTTTTACCCGGCTGCGCAAGTACTGACTCAATAGCCCGGATGCCAGGTCGCCGAGGATCAAACCCGAATAACAGATGGCGATGGCGTTTGGCGCTAATATGCCCTCTAACCCTTTGGCCCGGCCGAATTCGGGCGCCAGCATCACCAGCACACCCACTACAAACCAGGTGGAAGTGCCGATAAAAATGCAGCGCAGGAAACGGGTGAACCGCTCCCAACTGTTGAACAAGGCAAAAAAATTGCCCCGGCTGATGTGTGATTGCGCCTGGACGTTCCGGAAAATGCCGGATTCGGAAACGCTGATCCGTATGATCAACAGCAGAACACCTAGGCCACCGCCGATAAAGTAACAGGCGCGCCATTCAAAAAAATGCTCGATCACCCAGGCCAGCAGCGCCCCGGAAAGCCCTACGCTGGCCACCAGCATGGTGCCGAGGCCGCGTTTTTCCTTGGGCAACACCTCCGAAACGAGCGTAATGCCTGCCCCCAGTTCACCCGCCAGCCCGATACCTGCGAGGAGCCGGTAAAAGGCATAGTCGCCGTATCCGCTTGCAAAACCGTTGAGAATGTTGGCGATAGAATACAAGGCGATGGAAAAATAAAGCACCCGCACCCGGCCCAGTTTATCGCCCAGTACGCCCCAGAGGATACCGCCGACAAGCATGCCGCCCATTTGCCAGTTTTGCAGGGAAAGTCCTTTGTCCGTCAGGTCCTGACCGCTGAAACCGAGGTCAGTGAGGCTTTTCACCCGCACAAACCCGAAGAGCAGCAGGTCGTAAATGTCCACGAAGTAGCCGAGCGCAGCGACGATGACGGCGGCGTTGAGGATATTTACCGGCTGAGAGAGGTTGGTTTTCTCGTCCATTTTTTGATTCTAAAAAATTGATTTTCAAACTTGCAGAGCAGGCAGATTCCGACCAAATGACAAAAAATCAAAACAACTCCGCCTTCTCGTCATCAAACTCGCCTTCCCACCGAGCCACCACCGCCGAAGCCAGGCAATTGCCGATCAGGTTGGTGCAGGTGCGCCCCATGTCCATCAACGCATCCACGCCAAGAATAATGGCGATGGGCCACTCGGGGATGCCGAATTGCAGCACGGTAGCAGTCAGGATGACGAGTGAAGCACGTGGCACTGCGGCCACTCCCTTAGAAGTGAGCAATAGTGTGGCCATGAGTATCAATTGTTTATCCCAGGTAAACTGCTCGGTGAGGCCGGCGGCCTGAATACAAAACATGGAAGCCAGGGCCAGGTAAAGGGTGGAGCCGTCGAGGTTAAAACTGTAGCCCGTCGGCAACACAAAAGAAACGATTTTGCGCGGCACGCCGAATTTTTCCATCGCGGTCATGGCCTGCGGCAAAGCGGCTTCCGAACTGGCAGTGGCAAAAGCCAGCGAAGCCGGTTCGTAAATCGCCCGGAAGAATTTTTTTATCGGAATCTTGAAAAACAGCAATACGGGTATAAAAACCAGCAGAATAAATACAAACAGCGCCAGATACAGGGTCCCGAGCAGTTTAGCGAGGTTGACCATTACCCCCAAACCTTTATCGCCGATAGTGGAAGCCAGGGCGCCGCCCACGGCGAACGGCGCGAAGTACATGATAATGCCCACGAACTTGAACATCACTTCCGAGAGGGATTCGCACCAGTCCAGCATGATCTTTTTGTGGTGTTCCGAAACCTGCCGCAACCCCAGGGCGAACAACAGGCTGAAAATCACGATTTGTAATACCGCGCCTTCGTAAACCATTTTCGCCACGTTTTCCGGGAAAGTGTGCAACACCGTATATCTCCAGTCGAGTTTAAAATCGGGCGGCTTTATGGTTTGGGTTTTTTCACCGTAAATCAGTTGTACTTCATTTTTTTTCGTGTCCACTTTTGCCTGAAGATCGGAGGCGGGCACCGTCACTTTTTCTCCCGCAGCTTCGCGCTGAATACCCGCGCCGGCCTGGGTGATGTGAATGGCGACCAACCCGATCACCAGCGCAATGGAAGTAGCCAAAAGAAAATAAGTAAATGCCTTGGCGGCGATACGTCCCATTTGTTTGGCGCTGCTTTGCCCGGCAATTCCGATAACGAGGGTGGAAAAAAGCAGCGGACCAACAACCGTTTTGATGAGTTTGATAAAAATCGTGCTCAACACATCAAAATCTTTGGCGGCTTTACCCATGTCGAGCCCGATTTCAAAACCGATGACCATGCTGATTAATATCCACGTTGTCAACGACTTGTTTTTTACGCCGTAGATACACAATGCGCCTACCGCCCACCAGCGCGCGATCAGGAGCACCTGCGGGTCCATGGCAATACCGGCATTGGGCAAAAGGTGCAGGGCAGCGGCTATGGCAAAACTCAACACGGCCAGCCAGAGGATTTTGTTCGATCTCATACGGAAGCAGTCATAATTTTTAGGGCGGCAAAATACAACAAGGCCCGGTAGATTGGCGGCAAATAATTTGTTGCACCTTTCCGGCTCCTAAACAATAAAGAATCAATGGAAAATCGCGATGACCAGTCGGGCAACGACCCGCAACCCTGGACCGTGCTGGACCGCCGTTATGTGCTCAACCGGCAACCTTACATGACCCTCCGGGAAGACACGGTGCTTTTGCCCGGCGGCGCCCGTATCGACGACTATTTTGTATTCGAATACCCGGATTGGGTCAATGTGATCGCCGTTACGGAAGACCAAAAATTTGTACTCATCCGGCAATACCGGCACGGCATCGGGCTGACCCACTTTGAACTGGCAGGTGGGGTTGCCGATCCCGGCGAACCACATCTCGAAGGCGCCCGGCGGGAGTTGCTGGAAGAAACCGGTTACGGCGGCGGCGACTGGCAATTGTGGGTGTCGCTGAGCCCCAATCCGGCCACGCATACCAATACCTGCCATATATTTCTGGCAACCGGCGTATACAAGATGGCCGGGCAGGCGCTGGACGCCACGGAAGAAATAGCTGTTCGGTTGTTGCCTGCGGAAGAAATGCCGGGTATGCTGCGCAACGGCGGCGTTTCGCAGGCCCTGCATGCAGCGGCGTTGTGGCGGTATTTTGCAGAGTTCGGATTGCCGGGCAGTGTCCGGTAAATGTATCCCGGACTTTGGGTTGAAAAAAAGGAGAAGCATGAATCGAAAAGATTCCTTTGGGGTGCAACGGGAATACCTCAAACAACTTCTTGCCCCCGCAATGCGATTTTGAATTTTTCAATCTGACGCCTGTGCCGCAATATATGCACGATGGCGTGTTCCATAATCTGCTCTATATCATAGACTTGCCCCCAGGATGTTTTCATTTTTCTGGAACAATCGTATTGCTCCAGTTCGTTCTCGCCAACCGTTTCAAAAACATTCAGGGTATATGCAAAAAAAGCGGCCAGATCTCTTTGGAAATCACCGATGGTCAGATGATATACTTTGCCGGGGCGCTCTGCGTGTTGGCCTTTCTGGTGCTGAATGGAAACGGCATAACCGAAGCCGCTGCATACCACATGGGCTAAAATAGTCTGGATGGATTTGCAATTGGCGTCGGCCGTTTTTTCATCGACAATACGGACCAGTTCCTGGTCGGTAACGTCGGCGATCACTTCATGCAGGTCTGCAATAGCCCGTTCGTATTCGTCGAGCAGGGCGCCGGCGGCGCCGGGTCGGTATGTTTTCATCACTTTTATGATTTAGTTTAACGTGTAAGTTTTCCCGGTGTATCGCTGCGAAATTTTTCCATCGCTTTCCGGTCTTGCAAAGTAACGAATACCGTTCGTCCGTCTTTTCCGCCAAACACCAAATTGCTGCATTTTTTTCCTTTCAAGGTGATTTCGCGCAGCAACATGCCTTGCGGCGATACGACAGCCACCGTTCCCTTGCCCCCAGCGGGTGATGTACAAATTGCCCGACCGGTCGCATTTCATACCATCCAGGCCGTGATCGGGAAATTCGATCAACAGGCGTTTGTTCGACACGTTCCCGGCGGCGTCTAAGTCATACTGCCATACCCTGCGTTGAATGCTTTCGTTGACATACAGGCGTTTTTCGTCCGGGCTGATCTCTACGCCGTTGGTGGAGCCCATGCCCGATTCGAGCAGAACGGCGCGGCCGTCGGGTTCGACACGCCAGAGTTGCCCGCTGCCGTCCGACCATTTCGGATCGGATGCAAAAACCTGGTCTTTTGAATTGATACACAGGTCATTGGGTTGATTAAAACGTTTGTCGTGGCAAAAAACACTGACTTTGCCTTCGGGCATATTGACTTTCAATACGTTGTGTTGGGGAAAATCCGCCAGCAACATGTTGCCTTTGCTGTCGAACTGAATGCTGTTGGCGATGCTGCCGGCCGGTAATTCGATAAACAATTCGCAGGAACCATCGCGGTGTACCTTGCCGATCGTGCCGTCGCGCAGGTAATTGACGACGAATAATTGGCCGTTTTTGTCGAAAGCCGGGCCTTCGATGTTTTGAGAAAACAGATTTTCGGCTGTGAAATCTGTCGCAAGGAATAAACTATCCTCCGGCAAGCGGGTTGTGCAGAAGAAATTGATTACAAACAGTGAAACGTATAAGGCGACAAGCCGCGTCTTATTTACCATCGGATAGCATTTTAAAAAATAGACACATGAAAAAGCAAAAATTGCTGAAAGCCACGAAGATATTGGTTGCCCTGGTATTGGTTTTTGCCATCCTGGTGGCTTTTGTGGTGGAAAACGTGCTGCCTTACTCCGGCATCAAACCCTTCCGGATGATACCGGCTGAAAATGCCTGGCGCTTCCCGCGCGGGTATGCGCCGGAAAACTACGACCTCGCGGGCATAAAGATAAACATACCGGCAAAAGATGGCGTCAACCTGAGCGGCTGGTTCCTTTCCGGCGAAACAAACCCGGCGAAAGCGACAGTTATCATTTTACACGGCATCGGTGCGTGCAAAGAAACACAGTTTGAACGGGCAAAAATACTGACGCAGCAGGGATACAACAGCGTGGTGCTTGACCTGCGCGCACACGGCGAAAGCGGCGGCGATTATTGCACCTTCGGTTACCATGAAAAATACGACATTCAGGCTGTGGTGGATTCGGTGTTACCAATGACGGGTGGCAAACCGGTCGGTATCTGGGGCGCTTCCCTCGGCGGGGCCGTGGCCCTGCAGGCGATGGAACTCGATCAGCGCATTGCTTTCGGCGTCATCGAAAGCACCTTTGACGAGTTCGAAAAAGTGGCGATGGAATACGGCGCTGACATGATGTTCGGACTTAAAAGTAAATGGCTCACGAACCGGGTGTTGAACAAATCGGGCAATATCGCCCGTTTCGACCCACAATCGGTGAAACCGGTGGTTTCCGCCGCCGCTATTCATCGCCCCGTGCTGTTTATGCATGGCGACCGCGATAACAAAATACCGATCGAGTTCAATCTTCGCAACTATAACGCGGTTCAATCTGATGAAAAACAATGGATTACAGTGAAAAACGCCGGTCATAACAACCTGTGGCACGCACAGGGTTCCGATCTGAAAGTGCGGGTGCTGACATTTTTACAGCAGGCGATTGCCCCTTGATTCTAGAATTTGTATTACATGGAACACCTCACCCGGGAAGCGGGAAAGCAACCGGCGCCCGTTCAATATCTCTGTATCGGCCATTGCTGCCACGACATAGCCGGCGACAAAACGGTATTGGGAGGCACGGCTTCTTATGCGGCCCTGGCGGCAGGGCGTTTGGGGAAAAAGGCCGGGATTTTGACGAGTGTCGGCCCGGAATTCGAATTTTTTAAGGTATTTGAACAAGCCGCTATTCCTGTTTTTAACAAACCGGCGCCCAGTACAACAGTTTTTGAAAATATATACCACGACGGTCAGCGCACACAATACCTGCATGAACGGGCATCCGTCCTGAACGTGGAAGACGTGCCGGAGGTATGGCGTGCGACTCCTGTCGTTCAATTCTGCCCGATCGCGGATGAGGTTGATTTTTCACTGTTGCCGGCTTTCCCGGACGCGCTCACGGCGGCCACCATTCAGGGGTGGCTCCGGCAGTGGGACAGCCAGGGCAAGGTATCCCCCAAGACCATGGACTGGTTCAAACTGTCTGCCGTCGACATCGTGGTGATGAGTGATGCGGATATTGCCGGTTTTGAAACGGCTATTCCCGAAATCGCCGCGAACGTCCGGATCCTGGTGATCACGCAGGGCGCGTATGGCGCAAGGGTGTTTCAACAGGGCGACGAACAGTTTTTTCCTTCTTTTCCGGTCAGGGAAGTGGATGCCACCGGTGCCGGCGACGTATTTGCAACGGCGTTTATTTTGAAATACGCGGAAACAAAAGACGCCGCAACTGCCTGTGCATTTGCACATGTCGCAGCGTCGTTTGTGGTGGAAGGGGTGGGAATTGATAATCTTGATGCCCTTGAAAAAATCAGGGAGCGATTGAAGGAATATCAATCCATGTTTGGGGCGGAAAAATGAATTTATTTTGACAGGATTAACATGATTTACAGGATGTTACATAATCTTGTAAACCATGTTAATCCTGTCAATCACCAGAAGACGGAATACAAACCTGTAAATCATGTTAATCCTGTCAAAATCACCAGAACACGGAATACAAACCTGTAAATCATGTTAATCCTGTCAAAATCACCAGAACACGGAATACAAACCTGTAAATCATGTTAATCCTGTCAAAATCACCAGAACACGGAATACAAACCTGTAAATCATGTTAATCCTGTCAAAATCACCAGAACACGGAATACAAACCTGTAAATCATGTTAATCCTGTCAAAATCACCAGAACACGGTATACAAAGCCGTCAGTATACCACAAATGATCACGGCGCCCACCACAAATGCGGGCTCCACACGGAACAGTTTCGGGTCGATTTCCACAAGCGGGCTTTCTTTTTTTTGCCCCAGCGACATCGTCACCATCAGTACCATCAGCATCAGGAATACCCAGCCGAGCCGGTCGAGGAAAGGAATGTCCGGCGCCCAAAACTTGAACGCCGCAGACAAGGGAATGGTCAGCACAGCCGCTGCCAATGCCGCCGCCGAAGTGGTGCGCCGCCAGAACATACCGAGCAAAAAGATGGCGAAGGCGCCCGGAGCGATAAAACTCATGTACTCCTGGATGAACTGATAGGTTTGTTCCAGCGAGCGCAGTTGCGGGGCTATTAGTACGGCAATCAGCATCGAAACGGCCACGGCTATTTTGCCCACCCGCACTAATTTTGCATCGGATGCCTCCTTGTCAAAATACCGTTTGTAAATATCGAGGCTGAAAATAGTAGCCACGCTGTTGGCTTTGCCCGCGAGAGAGGCCACGATGGCAGCGATTAAAGCGGCGAATGCCAAACCTTTCATGCCCATCGGAAGCAAATTGAGCAGGGTGGGGTAGGCGAAGTCGGGTTTGACCGTTCCGCCGGCGTCACTCATTTCCGTCTGAAACATCCCGTTGGAATACAACACGAAAGCCGATATGCCCGGCAATACCACGATCACCGGGATGAGCAGTTTCAAAAATGCGGCAAAAAGAATCCCCTTGCGCGCCGTGGCGAGGTCGGCCCCCAGCGCGCGCTGGATGATGTATTGATTGCAGCCCCAGTAATTGAGGTTATTCACCCACATCGCGCCAATAAGCACGGTCAGTCCGGGAAGGTCTTTGTAATACGGGTGGCCTTTCGGCAGAATCATGTGGAAATGATCGGGCGCTTTTTCGCGCAGCAATGCCAAACCCGCAATCACACCGCTGGAGCCGAAATGTTCCGCCACCATATTCAGCGCGAGGTACACGGTGGCCAATCCGCCCAGCACCAGCACCGCCACCTGCACCACATCCGTATAGCCGATCACCCGCATGCCCCCGATGGTGATGGCGATGGCAAAGATGGCCAGGCCAAAAATGGCTACGTAGAAATTGAGCCCCGTGGTGAGTTCAAGTGCCAAAGCGCCGAGATAAAGAATGGACGTCAGGTTGACAAATACGTAAGCCAGCAGCCAGAACACCGCCATCAGCGTGGCCACCAGCGGACTGTAGCGGCTGCGCAAAAACTGCGGCATGGTGTAAATTTTGTTTTTCAGGTATACCGGCACAAAAAACACGGCCACCACCAGCAAGGTAGCCGCCGACATCCATTCGTACGTGGAAATCGCCAGGCCGATGGCAAAACCTGAACCGGACATGCCGATAAAATGCTCCGCCGATATATTGGAAGCGATGAGCGAAGCGCCGATAGCCCAGTAGGTCAAAGCGCCTTCAGCCAGAAAATAGTCGCCGGCGGTGTTGTTTGCAGATTGTTTCCGGCGGTAAATCCAGTATCCGTAACCTGTAATGGCGATGAAATACAGCGCAAATACAAAATAATCGAGGAGGTGAAGTCCTGTCGGGTGCATGGGTGAAAGTCTGTTAGTGCGGGTCAGGAATGGGCGGAAAGGTAGAAGATTCGGTGGGGAATAAAAAAACCAGTGATGTTCGCCCGGCGTTATATTTGCAACTGACGTCTGTAAAAATTTGAAAATCAATGAAACCGGAAAACATCCACATATTCTTCAAAGGTGAAGAATATAAACAGCATTGGACCCGTGAAGTCTCCTTGCCCGAAGGCGCCGACTTTTATGCAGCAGTAGAAATGGCGAAAAAAATTGCGGCCATACCGGGAATACTGAAGATTGCATTTCTGGTTGACTTAGGCGCCTATGACCTTGTATTCGAAAATAATAACGAGAGGCTGCACGTGAAGAGAATAGAAAAATCCGATGAGAAATGGATGTCAGTCAAACCGAGATTAACGCTCATTTTATACTATCCGGATAAAAATATCTATCCTGAATTGCATGAAATATTATTCAACGAATACAAGGATGTATTTCCCGGACTGAGCACAAATACCGGAGCATAACTACCTAACAGGCGTCAGCATTTCCCCGCCA
Source organism: Lewinellaceae bacterium (assembly GCA_016713985.1). Taxonomy (GTDB): domain Bacteria; phylum Bacteroidota; class Bacteroidia; order Chitinophagales; family Saprospiraceae; genus M3007. Next base: position 61,887 of record JADJOD010000021.1, read on the forward strand.
GTTTCAGAAAAAACAGATTTTAGTCAGCGCTTGACTGCATCACGCGCACAAATTGCATGACCAATATCATCGGCGGGTTGATTTTTGTCATCCGGCAGGTTGCTCTTTGGAGCGACATTTGCCGTCGTAACCGGCTTAAAACACAACTGATTTTGTGTAAAACAAGTTAATTCTCCGATGGTCGGTACGTCACAATTTTCCCGCTTTTTTAATGCTAACACCACCAACCTGCTCAAGTGGAGCATCGGCATCGTATACGTATGGTTTGGCGCGCTGAAGTTTTTTTCCGGCATGAGTCCGGCGGAAATGCTCGCAAAGGATACCATCCGGGTATTGACCTTCGGGGCAATCCCCGACGACATCAATATCCTGTTGCTTGCCATCTGGGAAGTTGCCGTCGGATTGATGCTAATCGGCAGTGTTTTCGTCCGTTTTGCCGTAAAAGCGGCATTGGTACACATGCTTTTTACCTTCACGCCCCTGCTGTTTTTTCCCGATGTTTCTTTTACCCATGCCCCCTACGGATTTACACTGATCGGGCAGTACATCCTCAAAAACCTGGTGTTTGCAGTGGCGTTGGGAATTATTTTGAAAGAAGAAAAGACTTGATAATCAAATATTTACAAGAGAACGATCCATAAAAAATGCCATCGCTGCACCAGTGCAACGATGGCATTTTTTATAAAACAAGGCCGGTGAATTAATTGCCTTTTACCCAGGCTACGAGCAGGGAGACTTCATTGTTGAGCATTTCAACAAAACCGCCGTCCACGACAAAACTTATTTTTTCGCCGTTGGATTTGATGACCCGGATTTCACCCGCTTTCAGCGACGAAACGATTGGAGCGTGGTTGTCCAGCATTTCAAATTGCCCGGCGCTTCCCGGCACCTTCACCGATTTCACCTCACCGGCAAATATTTCCTTTTCAGGAGAGAGAATGGTTAGATTCATAACAATGATGAGTGATGAGTTATGAATGATGAATGATGAGTGATGAGAAATTCATCATTCATCACTCATCATTCATCATTCTTATTTCGCCGCTTCTTCGAGCAGTTTTTTGCCTTTTTCGATGGCCTGGTCGATGGAACCCACGAGGTTGAAAGCTGCTTCGGGGTATTCGTCGAGTTCGCCGTCCATGATCATGTTAAAACCGCGGATCGTCTCGTCGATGGGGACCAGAACACCTTTCAGGCCGGTAAACTGCTCGGCCACGTGGAAAGGCTGCGACAGGAAACGTTGGACACGGCGTGCACGCGACACAACGAGTTTGTCTTCGTCAGAAAGTTCTTCCATACCGAGGATTGCGATGATATCCTGCAACTCGTTGTAACGCTGAAGAATTTGTTTTACACGCTGGGCGCAGCGGTAGTGCTCGTCGCCGATAATTTTCGGGTCGAGAATACGCGAAGTCGAGTCGAGCGGGTCAACAGCTGGATAAATACCCAGCGATGCGATTTTCCGGCTCAATACCGTTGTAGCGTCAAGGTGGGCGAACGTGGTTGCAGGCGCCGGGTCAGTCAAGTCATCGGCCGGTACGTATACCGCCTGAACCGATGTGATAGAACCTCTCTTAGTAGAAGTAATACGCTCCTGCATGATACCCATTTCTGTTGCCAAAGTGGGCTGGTAACCTACGGCAGATGGCATACGACCCAACAGAGCGGATACCTCCGAACCGGCCTGGGTGAAGCGGAAAATGTTGTCCACGAAAAACAGGATGTCGCGGCCGCCGGCCGGATCGCTCAGGTCGCCGTCGCGGAAGTATTCGGCCATGGTGAGACCGGAAAGGGCTACCCGGGCGCGGGCGCCGGGCGGTTCGTTCATCTGACCGAACACGAGGGTTGCCTGCGATTTGGCAAGTTCGGCCTTGTCCACCTTGCTCAGGTCCCAGCCGCCTTCTTCCATGGAGTGTTTAAACTCTTCCCCGTATTTAATAACGTTGGATTCGATCATCTCGCGAAGCAGGTCGTTTCCTTCGCGGGTGCGTTCGCCAACACCGGCAAACACGGACATACCGTCGTATGCTTTGGCGATGTTGTTGATCAATTCCATAATCAGTACCGTTTTGCCCACACCGGCGCCGCCGAAGAGACCGATCTTGCCACCTTTTGCATAAGGCTCGATCAGGTCGATTACTTTGATACCGGTGTAGAGGATTTCACGTTCGGTCGAAAGGTCTTCGTATGCCGGGGGTTTGCGGTGAATAACGTAGGCGTTTTTGCCCTTGGTCACTTTGCCGATGCCGTCGATGGCTTCACCTACAACGTTGAACAGACGCCCGCGTACTTCTTCACCAACCGGCATAGCGATTGGTGAGCCGGTATCGACACATTCGATGCCGCGCATCAAACCGTCGGTGGAGTCCATAGCGATAGTGCGAACGCCGTCTTCGCCGAGGTGGCGTTGTACCTCAAGCACCAGTTTGGTGCCGTCGGCGCGTGTAATTTCGAGAGCACTTAGAATCTCCGGCAGTTTGCTGTCCGGGCCGCTGAAGTCTACGTCTACCACAGCGCCGATAATTTGTTTGATACGACCGATATTAGCCATAAAACGAAATGATGTTTGGTTTCCAGCGCCTTTTTTCCGGGTTTGGCCAAATATTTCGGAACCTTCGGGCGCTCTTTCTTTAAAAAGCCGCGCAAAAGTACACAGGTTCGCCATAAAACAATCGGTATCTTCAACTTTTTTGCTGCAAAATTAAATTTTGTAAAAAAGTTGGCCGAAGGCTCAAAACTTTGACAATCATTTCGTTTGTTTCGGATCAAAATCGTTTTCATTCGGCCATTTGGCGGGAACTCCCAATGTCAGATGTGAGCAGAGTTGAAGTTGATTTTATATTTTAACATATGGACCGTACGCCGAGTGAAAGGAAAGAGCGACTTTTGCGCTTCCTCCCTTGAAATTCGACCAACGAAGGTTCAAAACAGGCAATGTTTCGCTTCCCCGGAGAATAAAAATTTGCCGGCTGCGTTTTTGGCCTCGTTGTATCATCGACGTAATTAATTTTTACTAAAAACACCGTTACTTTCCGATGCAGTTGAGAAACCCTGTTTTCTACTGGCTTACCTTGTTTTTTGCTTTTACGTCCCTGCCGCTGACGGCACAAGACAACGAGGTGCAGGATGCCGACTTACCCGAACCTATTGACACGAACGACCAGCTCGTCCCCAAAGGAGCCGCTTATCTGAACCTGACGGATGCCGAATTAAAAGAACGGTTATCCTACCTTTCTTCCTGCCTCGAACTCCGGACCGACGGCGTGGTGCGATCTTACGTGAAGACGTATGTGCAACTCAAAACGGAAAAAACAAAAAACATGCTTGGCAAACGGCTGACGTACTTCCCGTTGTTTGAGCAAAAATTGAAAGAATACGGCCTGCCGGCAGATTTGAAATATTTATCCGTGGTGGAATCGGCACTCAATCCCAAAGCCGTATCGCGGGTGGGCGCCACGGGTTTGTGGCAGTTTATGCCATATACCGGTGCGGATTACGGCCTGCATACCACCGGTGTGGTGGAAGAGCGCAGCGATCCGGTAAAAAGTACCGATGCGGCAGCCCGTTACCTGAAAGCCCTGTTTACACAATACGATGACTGGGCTTTGGCGCTGGCCGCCTACAACAGCGGACCGGGCCGGGTCAATTCCGCCATCAAACGCGCCCACAGCCGGAATTTCTGGGCCATTCAGCGCTACCTGCCCAAAGAAACACGCAACTATGTGCCGGCGTTTATCGCCGCAACCTATATCTGTAATTATTACCAGGCACACGGACTCGCCCCCAACAATCCGGACTTCGACGAACAACTTACCTCTTATATTAAGGTGTACGAAGGCTTGTCGTTCCGCGATATCGCCGAAGCGACGGGTATCGACTATGCCGTGGTGAAAACCCTGAACCCGGGTTTCCGGCGCGATTATGTGCCGCCCACTACCGACGGCTATTTCATCATTCTGCCGGAACGAGTCATGCCGGCGTTCGTGCGCTACCTGAACACGCTTGGCAGCCGCACGTATACGATGGAAAACAACGACAACTTTGTCAACAGCAATATCGGAGACGGTCGCTACTGGCACAGTTTGGTGAACGTACAACAACCCGAAACCCTCGATAATTTTGCCCAAAAAGTCGGCTGCAACGGCGATCACCTGAAAGCCTGGAACAACCTGGAATCAAATTACGTTTACACGGGCCAAAGCCTGAAACTCTGGCACCCGGTCTACGTTCAGAAGCACTCGGCTATCCGCATTGAAGCACCGGATAAAAATACGGCCGGCGCCAAACCGAAGAAAAACGAACCCGCGAAACCAGCCTCGTCGCCGCCGAAAGCCATGCCCGGTCAGACAACCGCCAATTCGCCCGTCTCCGTCAACTCCCGGCACGATGCAAATGCCACCCCACAGTATCAATTCCATACCGTGCGGCGAAATGAATCGCTGGAAGACATTGCGCGGCAATACGCCACCTCTGTCGAAAGCCTTCGAAAATTGAATAACCTGAGCACCCTGAATATCGGTATGCGCCTGAAAATCAGGGAGCATTGACCCTTTTTCGCTGGAAATAACAACGGGTATAAATTTTTTTAATATAAGGTTCGAGGTATTTCGCCCGAACCTTATTTTTTTTTGAATAAAAGCAGACTTTTGCAGGGCATTTCATCAAAATAAAAAACTACATGACAACACGCGCACTCCTTATCGAAGATGAACCGGAAGGTTTGGAAAACCTGCAAAACCAGCTCGCCAGTTATTGCCCGGATGTAGAGATTGTCGCCACCGGCGGCTCGAACGCCGACCTGCTCCGCTTGGCATCGGAAGAAAATGAAGGCAAATACGACGTGGCTTTTCTCGATATCAACCTGCCCGACGGCCTTGTCTTTCAGGCGCTTCAACAATTCGATGAAATCCCGTTTGACATCATTTTTGTGACGGCTTTTGATAAATACGCATTGCGCGCCTTCGAATTTTCCGCCATTCACTACGTGGTAAAACCCATCGACGGAGAAGAACTGGTGAAGGCGGTCAGCCGTATTCGCCGCCGCAACGCCGCTACCAAACAACGGGTGGATGTGCTCCAGCAAAATTACAACCCGAATGCCCCGAATGCATTTGAAAAAATAGGCATATCCGGCCTCGACGGCATACATTTCGTACGCCTCCGCGATATTATCCGCCTCGAAGCGGAAGATAACTACACCCATTTTCTGCTCAAAAACGGCGAACGGATCACTGCCAGCCGTACCATCAAGGCATTTGAAGATACCCTGGCATCGCTGGGTTTTGTACGGGTGCATAAAAAGCACATCGTCAATATGAATTTTATGAAAACCTATATCAAAGGTGAAGGCGGCTACCTGGTGCTGGAAACCGGCGAAACGGTGGAAGTGTCGCGCCGGAAAAAATCATCCCTCATCGATACCGTTCGCCGCACACACGGAGAAATCTAAAATAGGTTTAAGGGTTTAAGGGTTTCAGGGTTTAAGGGTTTAAGGGTTTCAGGGTTTCGCGTTGCCACAACCCTTAAACCTCTGAAACCCCTGAAACCCTCAAACCTCTGAAACCTTTAAACCCTCAAACCTCTGAAACCTTTAAACCTTTAAACCCTCAAACCTCTTTTATGGGATTTTTTGATAAATTTTTTAACCGGGAAAAAAAAGAAGACCTCGACAAAGGACTGGAAAAAACAAAAGAGGGCTTTTTCGACAAGATTTCCCGCGCAGTTGCCGGCAAAAGCACGGTGGACGTTGAGGTGCTCGACGAACTGGAAAATGTGCTGATCAGCAGTGATGTGGGGCTCGAAACTACGGTGAAAATTATCGAACGGATCGAGGCGCGTGTGGCGCAGGATAAATACGTGAATACGGCGGAACTCAATGAAATTCTTCGCGACGAGATCGTTCGCCTGCTGGCGGAAAACAATACGGAAGACGCCGACGACTTTGATGTTCCCGCCGGCAAAAAGCCGTACGTGCTGCTGGTGATCGGCGTTAACGGCGTCGGAAAAACCACTACCATCGGTAAACTGGCTTTTCAATTCAAACAAAAGGGTTACAAAGTGGTCATGGGCGCCGCCGACACTTTCCGGGCCGCCGCCGTCGACCAACTGAAAATATGGTCAGAACGCGTGGGTTGCGACTTTTATTCCAAAGGTATGAACGCCGATCCCGGCGCCGTTGCCTTTGAAACAACGCAGTATGCAATTGACAATCAATGTGATATTGCAATTATCGACACAGCCGGACGACTGCACAACAAATCGCACCTGATGCAGGAATTGGGAAAAATTCACCGTTCCATTGAAAAAAACCTGCCCGGAGCCCCGCACGACGTTCTGCTCGTGTTGGATGCCTCCACCGGCCAGAACGCACAGGAACAGGCCAAACAATTCACCGAAGTGGCGCCGATCACCTGCCTCGCGCTGACTAAACTTGACGGCACCGCCAAAGGCGGCGTTGCCATCAGCATCAGCGACCAGTTCAAAATACCGATCCGGTATATCGGAGTGGGGGAGAGCATCGACAAGTTGCAGATATTCAATAAAAAAGCGTTTGTTGAGTCGTTATTTCAACGGTAAATCACAAATTCCTTGTAAGTTTCGCAGGTGAAACCCGTCTTTTTCACCGCAACTTTTCTTTTTCTCGTGTCCGTCTGCGGGCAGGGCCAGCAACGCCCATTCCGGGTCGCCCGATACCTCACTCCTGAACAAGGTCTGTCTCAGGGCCAGGTCAATTGCCTTTGGAAGGACAGTGAGGGTTTCCTCTGGCTGGGCACACAAGATGGCCTCAATCGCTTCGACGGCTACCGGTTCAGACAGTTTTTCCACGAATCGGACGACCCCGCAAGCCTTAGCAATAATTATATCTGGCAAATTTATGAAGACAGCCGCCGCGATCTCTGGATAGGAACATTCGGAGGCGGCTTGTGTCTTTTCGACCGGGTCGGTGAAACATTCCAAACCTTTTATCCATCCGCCCACTCATCCAATACGGTTTCACAAAACGCCATTCGCTCTTTCTGCGAATGGCCTGCGGGCACCTTGTGGACCGGCACGGACAAAGGGCTCCGGTCTTTTGATTTGAATACGCGCAAGTTTAGAGCGGTACCGCTGATATTAAATGAGTTAAACAATGTTATATCCCTATTCCCATTTGCCGATAAGCAAATATTATTAGGCACCGCCAACGGACTTTTTTGCTTCAATATACAGACCGAACAACTTACACCGGTTACACATTCCGGAAAACCGGTTTCCGGGGTTTCGGCATTTTCCAGGGGCGAAAACGGCCAGATTTGGGCCGGTTCTCTGTATGGTTTGTTTTTAGTGCATCAAAACCCCCGAACAGGTTTTCCGGAGATTTCGCGCAGTTTTTTTTCAAATACCGGTCACGAACGCGGCATACCCGCAATTCATTCGCTGTCATGGATGAAAAACGGTATACTTTGGATCGGCACTTCGGAGGGCCTCGGTCGTTTTCATACCCGGCATCCGGAGGCCGGGTATGAATTGTTTAAACACGATAATAAAGACCCGCAATCGCTTTCCAATGATTTGATCAGTTGTTTGCTGGAGGTCGAACCAGGCCTTTTATGGGCGGGTACACGTGAAGGGGTTAATTGTATTTCCGCCGCCCCGGAGCCGTTTTTTAACCTGAAGTCCGGGGGAAATGCCGGCGACCTGTGTTCCAGTTTTGTACTTGGAATGGTGGAAGATGATGCAGGAAATTTTTGGATTGCTACCAAAGGCGGTCTCACCCGCGTCTCCAACTTCGGCCAGGACCCGGCAAGCTGGAATACGGAATGCCTGCATCCGGATAACACCCCGTCCATGCCCGCCGATTACGTAATCCGTACGACACCGGCGGGAAAAGATGCCTTGTGGGTTGCTTTTCGCCGCAATGGCTTCGCATTGTTAAAAAAAGACCGGAAAGGCAAATGGTTTTTTGAAAAAATAAAAACATTCGACTCCTTGCTCGGCGGGGCGGGTATGAACGGGATATATGTTGATAAACAAGGCGTTACATGGTTGGCGACGCCGGGAGTTGGATTGATTCGATGGAACCCGGCAACAGGTGAACACAAAGTATTCAGCACCGGAACCGACACGATGTCCCTGCCGCATCCTTACGTATTTTGCCTGTTCGAAGATAGCCGGAATCGTTTCTGGGTTGGCACGGCCAACGGCGGTTTGTGCTGTATGGACCGCGAAAAAGGTGTATTCCACCCGTTTCTGCACGAACCGGGCGCTCCGGCCAGCATCAGCGGCAACATGGTGCTTTCGATTTTTGAAGACAGCCGGAAACGCCTGTGGATCTGTACGGCCAACGGCCTGAATTTATACATGGAAAACGGGCGTTTTCGCCGTTTCACCAAAAAAGAAGGCCTGCCGAATGAAGTAATCTACGGGATGTTGGAAGACGACGAAGGGCGGCTGTGGGTCAGCACCAATCGTGGCCTTGCCTGTATGAGCTTCCGAGACAGTGTATTATTATCGGTGAGGGCCTTTGATGTTGCAGCCGGGTTGCAGGGCAACGAATTCAATCAACACGCTTTTTACCGTACCCGCGACGGGCGTTTTTGCTTTGGAGGCCCGAATGGCCTCACTATTTTTCGCCCCTCTGAAATCAGTCCGTATCCCTTCCCTCCGCCGGTAGTACTGACTGATTTTCAATTGTTTAATCAATCTGTTTTAGTCAACCGGCTTTCTTCTGGCGGATCGTTTTTTTTGGAAAAATCGATCAACAGCCTGGAAAAAATTGTGTTGCGCCACGACCAGAATTTTATCGCCTTCGAATTCGCCGCACTGGGCTTTACCCAACCTGAAAATAACCGTTATGCTTACCAAATGGAAGGCCTCGACGTGCAATGGGTGGAATGTGGCCAGCGCCGGTATGCCGGATACCCGGGCTTGCCGCCTGGCGAATATACCTTCCGGGTGAAAGCCGCCAACCATGACGGTGTATGGAATGACACATTCAAATCATTGCATATCAGAGTTTTACCTCCGTGGTGGAGGACCTGGTGGGCTTATATTTTGTTTGCAGGGGCGGCCGGTTTAATGGGGTATGTTTTTTTCCGGCAAAGGGTACAACAAATCAGGCAGGTGGAAAAAGCCAAAACGGAAGAACGTGAGCAATTCCGCAAACGGATCGCCCGCGACTTTCATGATGAAGCGGGCAACAAAATCACCAAACTCACGCTGCTTGGCGCTGTAATCAGAAACCGGGCCGGCGGGGACGCAGGTCTTCAACAATTGATTACGCAGTTGGAAAATAATATCCAGGATTTGCGCTCTGGAATGCGCGATTTTATCTGGTCGCTTGACCCCGACAATGACAACCTGTACGACACTCTGTCCCGTTTACGGGATTTTGCCAACGACCTGTTCGAACATTCCGAAATTTGTTTTAGCGTGGAAGGATTATCGGAAAACCTGCGGCATATTTCGCTTGATGCAGGCAAGTGCCGGCATATTTTGCTGATTTTCAAAGAGATTGCCAACAACTGCGTACGGCACTCCGGAGCGGACCAAGCGATTTTGAATGTCTCCCGCCGGGAGGATACGGTCTCCGTACTATTCAGCGACAATGGAACCGGTTTCGACAAAAATGCCGCCGGCAAAGGTAACGGTTTGCAAAATATCCGGACCCGCGCAGAAAAAACAGGGGGGGAAATGACTATCCGGACAGCCCCGGGGGCGGGCGCCGGTTACCAACTGGATATAAAAATCACCCAAACGGGTAATTGAATGGAGACAACCGGGTGTGTAACTTTGGAATTTTACCGTTTGAATTATGACCATTCGTGTAGCTATCATTGAAGACGATCGCGTCATCCGTCAATTACTGCAAATCCTGATCGACGGATCGCCGGGATTTTATTGCCGGCAAACATTTGAGGATTGCGCCTCGGGGATTCCCGCGCTGGTGCTGGAACCGCCTGACCTGGTGTTAATGGACGTTGACCTGCCAGGCATTTCGGGTATTGAAGGTGTATTGAAAATCAAAGAGTTATTACCCCAAACTCAAGTGGTTATGCTCACCGTACACGAAGATGACGAGACGGTGTTCCAGTCTCTTTGTGCAGGCGCTATCGGGTACCTGGTAAAGGGTCTGTCGCCGGTTCAATTGCTCGATGCCGTCCGGGAGGCATATCTCGGCGGTTCGCCAATGAGCCCCGCCATAGCCCGGAAGGTAGTGCGTTCGCTGCATACGAACCACAACAGCCCGCTTTCGCTACGTGAAACGGAAGTGCTCAAAATGCTCTGTGAGGGTGAAAATTACCGGACCATTGCCGGGGCTTTATTCGTCAGTACCAACACCGTAAAAGCGCATATCAAGAATATTTATGAAAAACTGCACGTCCATAACCGGGCGGAAGCCGTCGGAAAAGCGCTGAAAGACCGTTTGGTGCCATGACAAAACTACCCGTATGCGCGATTGACCGGCGCAAATGGAAGGTATAATTTTGCAGGGTCAATGGTTCGGAATTCCCAACTATACATGGAAACCGCTTTAACCCCCTGCCGTCGGTTTTCCGACCGGCCTATACTGTTATTTTTTAAATAATTCAAAATCAGGATTTTATGAAGACGGCTAAATTCCTCACCTTGTTTTTTGCGGTAACATTTTTTGCTGCCTGTGCCGGGGATAAAAAAGAAGGCGGCAATTCCGCATCTGCCCCACCCATCAACACACAGGAAGCCGCCGACCAGTTACAACAAGCCATGAAAGAAGCCAAACTACAACAGCCGGCAGAGCCGGTCAATTTTCGCATCCTGCAGGAATTGTTGCCGGAAAACCTCTCCGGTTTCAACCGCATAAAGCTGGGAGGAGAAACGGCCGGCGCCATGAATATTAAAATATCAAAAGCAGAAGGCAGGTACAAGGATGGCAGTGGTCATCTTCTTCACCTGAATATTCTGGATACCGGGGGCCTCGGAATGGGTATGATGAGTGCCGCCGCCTGGTCCACGATTTCGATTGACAAGGAAGATGATAAAGGCTACGAGCGCACCGGAACGCTGGGCAAGTACAAAAGTTATGAAAAATTCCGGAAAAATGGCTCCGACAGCGAATTGTCCATTCTGGCCGAAAACCGGTTTGTCGTCACGGCTTCCTGCAGAGGTTGTACTATGGAAATTATGCGCTCGGCAGTGCAGGCCTTGGATTTGGACAGGTTAAGCCAACTCAAATAATCAGCAAATCCGAATAAATTATTTCAAAAACTAAACTTAACATTTTGACAATGAAGCAAATATCTCTTTTCCTCATTTTGTTCACCTGCATCACCGGAAGTGGGTGCGGGAAAGATGAACCGTCTAATACTGATGCCGGCAGCGGTACGATCACCGCCAAAGTGAATGGCCAAAACTGGTCCAGCAAAAATACCGCGGACGGCGCTATTTATGGAGAGTCGCAGGGTGCACACCTCATAACAGGTCAGGCAGACGACGGCTCGTATATTTCCCTCTCGCTGCCGGTGGCTATTTCTTCCGGGCAAACATATTCCGCAGCCGACGGATCGTTGTCCGCACAATACAAACCCACCCTTTCCGGCACGATCAGTTATATTGCTGTAGGCGGTTTGGGCAGCGGATCCGTTACCTTTTCCGAATTCAGCGACAAAAAAGTAAAAGGCACTTTCCGATTTACGGGTGTTTTGGTTGATCAAAACGGCATTCAGGAGGAACTGCAAATTGAAAACGGGGCGTTCGATTTCAATTTGTAGGAGTTGAGTGCCGGGCGGAAACCTGTTACAAAGGAAATACGCCGGTTTGCTTTTTATCTTTCGGCCTAAAACTACAAATGTGTTTTATACTTCGTTTGTACCTGCCGGGTATACTTCCGCTGACAGCTGCTGCCCTGCTGCTGTCAGCGTGTTTTACTTCCCGTGTTCAGAAACGCCGGCCCGGCAGGGAGGTTCAGCAGGAAATAATAAAATCGCCCGTTTTCAGCCGCTCCTTCACCGGTTTTACCCTGCTTGACCCGGAGACCGGCAAGACATTGGCCGACGTAAATGGCGATAAATATTTTACACCGGCTTCAAACGTGAAAATCCTGACGCTGGCAACCTGCCTGCAGGTGCTGGGGGATTCGGTGCCGGCGTTCCAATTTGAATACCGGGGGGATTCCTTGTTTTTCAGGGAAACCGGCGATCCAACTTTTTTAAATTCCAGGTTTAATTTTTGGCAAAAAGGTTTTGAATTGCTTCGCAATGCGCCCGCCAAAAGGATTTATCGATTGAACAGACCACAAATAGAGCCTTTTGGGCCCGGCTGGGCCTGGGAAGATTACGAATTTGAATTTTCAGCGCGGCGGAAAAACTTCCCCGTTTATGGCGGATTGGTAAAAATAAAAGCGGTCGGGCCTGATTCGTTAACATTGGAACCTCCGTTTTTCAGGAAATACCTGCACAAAAATTCAACCCTGGATTCGGGCCGGATGGAGGTGAGGCAAGACGAAATGAGGATTTTTTATGCTGCAAAAACACGCTTTGATCAGGATTATCAGCGTTTTGTATCAATCAACTGGACATCGAATGCCGTTGAAGACATTTTATGGGATACCCTGAACAGAGAGATACTCAGCGGCCATAATATGCCCATGCCGAATCATTGGCGCACCTTGTATTCCACCCCCCTCGACACCGTTCTCCGGCGCATAATGTATCAAAGCGACAATTTTATCGCCGAACAAATGCTGCTGGTGTGCGCCGTACAAAAATTCGATACGCTGGAACAAAGCCGCATGATCCAATGGATGCTCGACAGCGTACTGATCAATCTGCCCCAACGGCCCCGCTGGGTGGATGGCTCCGGCTTGTCGCGGTATAACCTGGCCTCGCCGCGCGATTTTTCCACGACCCTGCTCAAACTCTGGCAAGAACAACCCCGGGAATACCTGCTATCTCTGTTCCCGGCGGGGGGCATGAACGGCACGGTGGCGGGTTGGTACAAAGGCCCGGACAACAAACCTTTTGTTTTTGCCAAAAGCGGCAGCATGAGCGGGGTGCAATGCCTGAGCGGCTACATAGTGACAAAACGCGGCAAGGTGCTGATTTTCAGTTTTATGCACAATAATTTTGTGGGCAGCGGCAAACCTTGGAAAGAAGAAATGGGGCGTATTTTGGAAAAAATCAGGAGCCGGTACTGATTTTTATCGAAGGACCAGGACATCGCCGGAAATCCAGGATTCCCGGCCGCGTTGTTGAATACGAGCCACCCAGCCGTATACACCAGTCTGGGCTGAACGCCCATGAACCCGCCCGTCCCAGGAAGCCGGCGTTTCGTTTTTCCGGGAAACCAGCAGGTTGCCCCAACGGTCGAATACCTGGAACATCAATATGTCGAGGCCTTCGCCGGAAATCTCAAACAGGTCATTTTCACCATCACCATTTGGGGAAAAAACGTTGGGTGCAAAATAAAAAAAGCCATCCCGGCACTCCACCCTTCGCACATAAACCGAATCGCTGAAACGGCAGTTTTGAAAATTAATCACGCGGTGCACCCAACCGGTATCTTCAAAAACATACTGCGAATAACCGGACTCCCCGTTCCAGTATATTTCTCCGGCCAGGCTTTCACCAACGGAAAAGGTAATAGGCTCATTGTTGCAAACTAAGGTGTCGGCCGGCAGTGCCGGAGGTGTTGGAAACGGCCGGACGGCAATAAAGTCCGAGCCGGAGCAATTGCCCCGAAAAGCCGTGACCGCGTAATAACCCTGTTCGGTTACCGGGCGGATTGCGCCGGTAAAACCGTCGTTCCAAATATAACTTTCGGCCCCAGGCGTGGACGCATCGAGCCACATGGTATCTACACCACAGATGGTTGTATCGACAGGAAGTATAACAGACAGGTTTTCAAGAATTTGTATGTTGATTGTATCACTTGTGCTGCAATTTCCAGTGCTGGCAGTCACCACATATGTCCCCGTTTCCGTTGCGCTGCGCCCGGGCCCGGAAATGCCGTCACTCCAACTATAATCGGAAGCGCCCGGTGTGGCGGCGTTTAATACCACCAATGCGCCTGCACCGCAAAGTGTTGTGTCTTTGCCGAGGTCGACAGGCGCCGGACCGTTCTTGACGTAGACGGGGGCCGAAAAACTGTCCCGGCAAAAACCGGTATCGGTGATGAGGCTTACGGTTGCGGGTCCCGGTGTGTTGAATTGAATACCGGATACGGCGTCCAATCCGGACAAAAAGCCGGGTGTGGCTCCGGGAAAGGCCCAGGCGTATTTATCGGCGGTGCCGGGACCCTCGGCACTTACTGAAAATGACGCATAAACACATACGGTATCGGGTGTTACCGAAATTCCGGTCACTGGTATTTCATTGCCGCAATAATCGTGGACGGTGGTGGTGAAGGGCAGGTAATCGGAATTCGCGGGAAAGGGTGGGGGCCTGTTTTCCACCTGCCAGGCGAAGTCATTGGGAGAATCCGTAATGTCGAAAAGCGGGATATCTACGGTGTTTGCGGGGCAGCCGGCGCAAACACCCTGGGCATCCGTTTTTAAAAAAAGATGTCCGCCCGCCCGGTAGCGGAGGCAGGCGATGCCGCCGTCGTTGGTAACAATCCCGGCAGAAATACCGTAGTTCCGGCAGAGGTCATATCGCGTCGCCCATTTGAAATTGCCTTCGGGCGACATACAAATCATATCTGCTACGGGTTGTTCTTTGGGCGTTTCATAGTTAAATATCAGTAAATCGCCTGAAGGAGAGGTGATTAGTCCCGGCAACCAGTTGAGTGCATTGGGCACCTGGAGGCGTCGCGCCCAGTGAATATCGCCGTTGGAATCCATTCGGAGTAAACAAGTCGATTGCGGCAGGGGGCCGGCTTCTGTGGCGGTAAAAACCCAACCTCCGTCGGGAAGTTCGGCAAACGCCTTGAACAGGAGGTGATTATAACGTTTGCTCCACAAGATTTCCCCTTCAGCGGAGACCCGCAGCACAAATCCATAAGAGCTGGCCAGTTGGCCGTTTCCGCAAATCAAAAACGAGCCGTCCTGCAGTCGCTGAAGGGTTCTGGGGTAATTGACCCCTGTGTTAAAAAACGCTTTGCTCCAGATTGTGGCGCCATCCGGGGCAACCTTTCCCAGAATAATACGGCTGGGTTGTCCGCTGCCCGGTGCGCTGAACCGGGCCGAAAGGGCGTAACAATTGCCGGCAGGATCGCTGCTCAGGCGGTTGTGCGCCCAATGCAGCACCTCTCCGTAATGCACCGGGGTTTGCCAGACCGGCAGCCCATCGGGAGAAAGTTTGGCGAGGATAAGATAATCGTCGAGGGCTGTTTTGTCGTTATTCCGGTCATAAAGAGCCCAAACACCGCCATCGGGTGTTTTTTCCAGGTCATAAACAAAACGTGTGGCGGCGGTATCGCCTTTTTGAAGCGTATAACCGCCGAGCCATTGGCCGTCGGGCCCCAGCCGGATAATTTTGCCCAGGTAAGTGCCCAGCCAGAAAGTGCCGTCGGACGTTTGTTCAAGGCAAAAAAGCCCGTTAAGGTCGTCTAACTGTTTTTGAAAAGTAATCTGCCCCTCGGCGCGCGCCACAAACAGCAGACCTGTCAAACAAAGGATAATTGATTTCCAGCACATTTTACAAATGTTTTGACCTTTCCGGTGGTGGTAGAATCGACGATTTTGGGCAAATAAACACTTTACCGGCATTTTTGTCGGTAATCGGTACAACCGAAATTTTCTTTTTTCGACATTTGGGCAAGTTTCTATTCACATTTTTACAAAGCTCTTTCTCATGAAGCAATTTTTCCAACTATTTCTGCTTTTTTTAACCCTGACGGCGGCTTCTGTTGCTTCCGCGCAAACGATTTACGTCAAATCGAATGCATCGGGCGCCAATAACGGCAGTTCCTGGGCAGATGCCTTTACCAGCCTCGACGCCGCTCTCGCTGCGGCAGTACCCGGAAACCAGATTTGGGTCGCCGCCGGAACGTACAAACCCGCCAACCCGTAACCCGCCAACAGCTTTGTTGTGCAGTCGGGCGTGGAATTGTACGGCGGTTTTGCCGGTACGGAAACAACCATTAACCAGCGAAATTACGAAACAAATGTCACCATTTTGAGCGGCGACATTTCCGGGAACGATATTGCCGGCGATTTTACCCAAAACCGCACGGATAACGTGTTGCACGTTGTAAATGTGCAGAACGGAAATCCCGCCAATCGTTCGGTGGTCGACGGTTTTCGGATTATCGGCGGCAATACCAGCAACAACGCCAACGACCCCGACCTGAACCAGCGCGGCGGCGGCATCCTTGCCCAGGCCAAACTGACCGTACGCAACTGTTACTTTACCAACAACTTCGGACGTGCGGGCGGCTGCATCGCGGCCCTCGCCAGTGCCGGCTCAGGCCTGATCGCATACAACTGCATTTTTGACGGGAACTATTCCACCAGCCAGTCGGCAGGTATCCATTTGCGCCAGGTTACATCGGCCGACATCAATCACTGCATTTTCCGCAACAACCTGACCAACCGCGGCTGTCTTTATCCGGAAACCTCCACCAACGTAACCATCGACAGCTGTTTGTTTGAATATAATGAAGCCGGCGCGAGCCAGTTCGGCGCGGCCATGTTTACCTGGCAGTCGAATTTTACACTTTCCAACAGTATCATCAAACACAATTCAGCAACCAATGCTGCCGGTATGTACAATGACGGCCGGGAAAAAATCAGTTCTTTTGTAATAGACAATTGCCTGTTTGACAGCAATACCGTGTCGAGTTACGGAGGTACCTGCATGTACAACTGGATTACCAATTTTGAAGCAAAAAATTCGACGTTTTCAAACAACTACGCGCCGACTTCCGGCTCGGCTATGTTGAACATCGCTTCGGTTGCCAATATCCACGACTGCCTTTTTGAAAACGGCATCGCCGGCCCCGACGGAGGTGCGGGTTTTGGCGGCGCCATAGCAAATTACAACGCAGGCGGCGATGTAACCATTGAAGATTGTGTGTTTAAAAACAACAAGGCCCGGCGAAGCGGCGGGGCTGTTACGGTAGGTTTTACCTCTTCCACAACGTTTATCAACTGCCAGTTTGATAAAAACACGGCACAATTCGGCGGCGCTATATTTAACCAGAACGACAGCACGGCTATGTCGATCGACGGCTGTACGTTTAATGAAAACGGCGCCGAAAACAACGGCGGCGCGATCAATATTTCTTCCGGGATCAACGCTTCCATAAAAAATTCGCTCTTTTTCAGCAACTCCGCAGATTTTGGCGGCGCAATTGAAATAACGGAAGACAGCCTCAACCTGGCCGTATTGACGATCGAAAACACCGTTTTTCGGGATAATTTCTGCCTGACGCAGGCCGGCGCCATCAACCTTGGCAATGCCGACCTCAACCTGAGCAATTGCCTGTTTGCGTCCAACCTCAACCTCGGCACGGGCGCAGGCGGCGCTATCTCGAACAACGCTTCCAACACCTTTAATGCCTCGGGTAATGCGCCGGTGAGCAATACGTCCTCCATCGACGCGGTCAACTGCACCTTTGCCGCAAACTACAGCGTACTGGGCGCAGCAGTTGCGCAATTTGAAAACGCAGGTGAGGCGACAATGACGCTTCAAAACTCGATTTTTACGTCGGAAGTGGACAACTATGCCATCGAAGACGGCGATCCTTCCGTGACCTCCACGGGTGGCAACCTCAGCAATGACGCCTCATTGACACCCTACCTGACGGGGATGAACGACATTAACGAAGCCGATCCCCTGTTTGTTGATGTGCTTGCATACGACTTTCACGTGCCTGTGAACAGCCCGGCCATCGACAGGGGTATCGCCTCCGGAGCGCCCGCAACCGATATTGACGGTAACCCGCGGATCAACGAACCGGACGCCGGTTGTTATGAAAACCAGGAGGTGCTCGGCATTTTGACGCACCCCTTGCACAACCCATGCAGTTAACCCCCAATCCTGCCGTTGATTATGTACAACTGAACATACAAGACGGCTGGAACGGCGCCGTAAAAGTTGATATTGTGACCGTTACAGGAGCCGTTGTCCGCACGCTCCAAATCGAAAAATCCACCTCCGACTGGTCTTATCGCTTAGACGTTAAAGATTTGCCGGTTGGTACGTACATCGCCAAAGCGCGGGTGGGCAACTCGCTCTACTTAGGCAAACTGGTGAAGCACTAATGGCTGAATAAATTGATAAGGGTTGATAAGGGTTGATAAATAACCCGCTTATCAACCCTTATCAACCCTTATCAACTGGAGTGGTCGGCCACAATAACCCAAACACCATTCACTTTTTTCCAAAGCAGGGTAAAATGGCCGGCGGGATCGTCTTTTTCACGTTTCAGGTGCCATTTCCCAACCACAAAAGCGCTTTCTCCGGATAATATTTCGACCGAGAGCAGGGTGAAGGTGAGTGTACCCATCGTGCCGGCATCGGGATAACTTTTTTTGTAGTTGTCCAGCGTTTGCTGCCACCCAAAGGTGAGTCCGCGGGAGCCGATAAAACGCAGGCTGTCGGATTTCCAATATCCTTCCATAAACCCTTCCAGGTCGGCGCGGTTCCAGGCAGATTCTTGTTTTGCCATAATTTGACGGATAATCCGCTCATTATCAGTCACATTACTTTGGGCGTACAGCAGAGTGCCGGCCGAAAAGAACAAGTAAAAAAGCAATCCTTTTTTCATAATTACATGGGGCTAAAACTCAACGTCCAGGTCCTTGATTACCCGGCCGTCTTTGGTTTGAATTCTTACGATATATTTGCCGGGAGGCAGGTTCCAAACTTCCAGGTGAATGCTGCTTCGGTGTTCTCCCGCTTTCAGGGTCTCCTCTTTTGAAATGAGTTTTACCAACTTTCCGTCTGCGTGGAGCAGATTGATCAGCAGTTTTTCATCTTTTTCGAGGGTGTATTGGTAATTTGCTTCCACGACCAGCGCTTTGCCGAGCCTTGCATGTTCACCGGGTATTATTTCAACCGTTTGGCGTTTGATTTTGTAGCCCGGCACGTTTTTGCCGAGTAATTCGGCGGCAAATTTTGTCAGCTCAGGGTCGTCGATGCTACCGAGCGATTCTCCGTTGGTAAAGCACCAAACGGCGGTTTGGGCGGCACTGCTGCCGGCTTTGCCTTTTTCCGCGATAAATTTTAATAATTTGCATAGTTGCTCGGGCGCCATTGCTCCAACAATGAACGCCGCTCCGGAAGCCGGAGAGCGA
The DNA here is from genome assembly GCA_016713985.1 of Lewinellaceae bacterium. Lineage (GTDB taxonomy): Bacteria > Bacteroidota > Bacteroidia > Chitinophagales > Saprospiraceae > M3007. Next base: position 81,085 of record JADJOD010000021.1, read on the forward strand.
TCGCCGGCCTGTGCACAGAAGGTACTTAAGGAAACCTGAGCGGGAGTTTTGGTCCCCAGCGCAACGGTTTGTTCTTCGGCAACCACCAGGGTCTGGTAAGCGCTGTCCGAGGGTTCCATGAACTGCCCCTGCGGGATACGAAGCCGGAGAAATTTGCCGCGCAGGTTTTTGCAGGTAAGCGTCAGGCAACTGCCCATGTGCCCGCCCGTTCCGGCAATGGTTATCGAAACCAGTTTTTGTTGTAACGCGTCTTTCAGGTCAAAAGTGGAAGAAGGCGCTTGTTTTTTTTGCCCGGAGAGGGCCGGCGCGCAGCATAACAGGGTCAGCAGAAACAGAAATATTCGCATGAGCAGGAAGAATTTCGCTTCAAACGCCCGGCTTGGAAAGTATATTTCCCGCACAAACAAATAAGGCCCCCGGTATGCGGGAGCCTTTGTGCCCGGAATGGGACTCGAACCCATACGACCTCTACGGTCACAGGATTTTAAGTCCTGCGTGTCTACCATTCCACCACCCGGCAGGTGGCAACAAAGTTAACACTTATTCGCTCAAATACACGGACAATGCCATAAACAAAAAAAGTCTGCGATGTTGATCGCAGACTTTGGAGCGGAAAACGAGACTCGAACTCGCGACCTCAACCTTGGCAAGGTTGCGCTCTACCAACTGAGCTACTTCCGCGATTAATCTTTGCCAAACCGGTGTTCTGTTGTTCGGCGGGTGCAAAGATAATATCGTGTATTGCAAACTGACAACCCAAATGGCAAAAAAATATTGATTTTATTTTAAAGCCTTGAAATTCAGTAAGATAATCACTCCGTTTTTGCCGCCAGTTGTTTGTACGACCGTTTTTTAATGGCAATCAGGATGCTGTTGTAATCCACCGCCACCAATTCTCCCTCGATCAGCAACGCATCGGCCCGGCCTTCAATTTTTTTGAACAGCCAGTCCACGATGGTTTCCACAGAGTCGTCTACTTCAAAGGTCAGGTAAACGCGGATCGACTCGGTAAATCCGATACTTCTTCCGGCGTGTTCTTCGTCGGCGATGAGGAAGGCGTTGCTTTCCGGGATTTTGAACCGGTCGCCCATCGTAAGCCAGCGGTAAAAGGTGCCGAACAGGTGGTATTTCAGGTCTTTGTCGCCGGTCCGTATTTCAATCCGCATTTCTTTACAGGCAAACAGTGCCCGCGGATCGAACAAGGGGTCGGATCCCGGTCGTTTTTGCGGATGAGGTTCGTCGACGTTTTTCCCGGACTTCCAGTCCTCCAGTTTTGCCGCCAGTTTTTCAATTCGCTGAAAACGTTCGGTGGCCAGCTGACGCACCACATCGTCGCCGAATTTTTCAAAATTATCCGGGTGGTATTTTCCGCGCAGTTCCCGGAGTGTTTTTCGGAAAGTATCCATCTCCAGTTGCTCCGGCGTTGTTCCAAACCACTCCCGGAAGTCTGCCAGTTCCTGTTCTGTAAACGGGCCCATGGGTTATTCAGATTTTCGTTTGAAATAAAAGTACGTTTCCAATTGGGTTCTCACGGGGATATCCGTGCTGGTGCGCCTGTATTCGTTTTGATCGTAGCGGTCGATGATCCGCGCCTTGACGTTGTCGTTTAATTGCAAGTCAATCAGCGTTTTGATTTCGAGTTTCAGGTCGGGATCATAGACCGGGAACGTGGTTTCGATCCGGAAACTGAGGTTGCGTTCCATCCAGTCGGCGCTGCTGAGAAAAATCCGTTCGTCGCCGCCGTTGTGGAAAATAAATACCCGCGCGTGTTCGAGAAAACGATCAACAATACTGATGACCTCAATGTTTTCACTCCTGTTTTTCAGGCCCGGAACGAGACAGCAGATTCCACGTATGATCAGTTGTATTTTTACCCCTGCGCTGGATGCTTCATACAGTTTGGCAATAATCCCCTTGTCCTCCAGACTGTTGAGTTTAAGGATCATTTTTGCCGGTTTTTTGCGTTTGGCGGCCGCGATTTCAAAGTCGATCAATTGATAGAGGGCTGGACGCAGGTTGAATTTACCTACCAGCAAATGCAGGAATTCCTGTTTGGGAGGTTTGATGTTTTCCAAAAATGAAAACACGTTGCTGACTTCTCCGGTCAGGCGTGGATCAACTGAAAACAGGCCGAAGTCGGAGTATACTTTTGCCGTTTCTTCGTGAAAATTGCCCGTTCCCAAATAGGTATACAACTGAGCGCGGCCGTTTTCTATACGACGGACAAGAGCCAGTTTGGAATGTACTTTTACCCCGGGAAATGAATAGTGGACCCGCACACCCGCCTTTTCTAATTTTTCGCCCCATTCGAGATTTGCCGCTTCGTCAAAACGGGCCTTGATCTCCACAAATACGGATACCTGTTTCCCGCGGGAAACGGCGTGCATGAGGCTTTCCAGAATACGGCTATGCCGCGCTACACGATATTGAATGACTTTAATATGTGTAACATTCGGGTCTTCAGCAGCCTTTTCAAAAAAATTGACAACCGAATGGTAAGAATGGTAAGGGAAATGCAGCAACTGGTCTTTCCCGCGAATCACGGCAAAAGGGCCATCCACGTCATGAAGCGCGGGGTGATGCAGCGGCGGCAGGGGTTTGTATTTGAGGTGACTCATCCCGAAATCCGGGAATTTGAAAAAGTCGAAATTATTGTGGTAACGCCCTTCCGGCAGGATGTCGTTTTTGCCGAGGTCGAAGGTGTCCTGAAGGTAATCCAGCAAATGGCCCGGCATTTCGCGGTCATAAACAAAACGGCTGGCCGGCCCGACCTGGCGTTTTTGCAGGCTGGATTTGATTTTTTGCACCAGGTCGCCCGAATATTCGTCTTCGATATACAGTTCCGCGTCACGTGTCAGTTTGATGGAGTAGGTATCCTGGACTTCATAACCCGGAAACAACCAGGAAACGGAGTGCCGGACGATGTCGTCGAGCAGGATCAGGTTTTGGCGTTCGCCAGAGGCGGGTAGTTTTATGAACCGGGGTAATTGATCGGAAGGGATTTTTACCAGGGCATATTCACTTTCCGTAAGGGGCTTTTTCTTTTGACGCAAATGAATGGCGAGGTACAAATTGGCATTGGCCAGGAAAGGCCGGATACGGCGTTTGACCAGCAATACCGGCATCACAAAAGGCAAAAGGTTGTTGTGAAAATAATTTTCTACAAAAACCTTCTGTTCTTCATTCAGATCGAGCCGCCGCAAAATAAAAATGTTGTGTTTCCGGAGTTCGGGAACGATCTGTCGCTCAAAAACCCCGGAAAACTCTTCCTGCTGGCGATTTACGATCCGGTGTACTTCTTTCAAAATGGTACTCGGATCAAAATCGAAACGGGCTTTTGTTTTTCCGACTTTTTTCAATTTGCGAATGCCGGCTACCCGTATGCGAAAAAACTCATCGAGGTTGGAGGAATAAATGGCCAGAAATTTCAGGCGCTCCAACAGCGGTACGGCAGGGTCTTTCGCTTCCTGCAACACCCTGTAATTGAATGACAGCCAGGATATATCGCGGTGTATAAGAGGCAGATTGTTCATTGAAATCGATAAACTCGGTGTATGGTTGACGAGAAGAGGAGCAAATGTGCAGTTTTCGCAAAAAAAATGTTGCAACTGGAGCAGAATTGGCGGCTGCGATGCAAGATTTAACATCCGCATCATATTGCCGAATAACGGGCAATTTCAGAATAAAGTACCCTGTTGCCCGCTCACGGGTTGCGGGCCTCGCAATGCAGCCTCCGGAATGGCATTGGAAAAGGAGTCATTACAATAAACGGCAAGCTCGGGAGCCAGCAGATTGTCGGGCTCATGGGTAAAAAAATAAACTTCCCGGAGCCCGGCATTCATCCATGTTTTGATTCGTGTACTCCAATCGTTAATGCGCTGATAATCAGTTTTGTGTAATCCATTGCCTACAAACCGGACCAGTGTTTTCCCTGCGGTCAGGCGCATGTGGCATACATCCCGCCGCCCGGAAACATCGGTGATGACTGCTGCACGGCGGTGATGTTGAAGCAATTGAAAGTAATCTTCTGCAGGCAGGGTTGGCTTAAAAAACGATTCGTGGCGAACTTCCACGGCAAGTGGCAGTTCCGATGGAAATATTTCAAGAAACCGGGATAACAGGCCCAGGTCGCCGGTGCTGAAATTCGGGGGCAATTGCAAAAAACAACAACCCAGTTTTTCAGCCAATCCGCTGATGACCTCACAGAATAAAGGTATCTGCCCTCCGGAAAGGCCAAGGTCCCTGGCATGGCTGATCGTCTGTGGTATTTTCGGGCAAAAGCGAAAATCGCCGGGTGTTTCTTCCCGCCAGCGCGCCACAGTGGGAGCGTCAGGAATACGATAATGCGTGGTGTTGTGTTCTATGGTATTGAATTGCAGTCCGTATGCCCGCAAAAAATCTTTTTCTTTAGTACCCGGGTTATACCACCGGCCCACCCACTGTTTCATATTGTAACCGGTGGCGCCGATATAAATATAGGAATCCGACGCAGGCGGCAAGGCATCCAATACCAAAGTATTCTGCGCCGGTTCAGGCGGCAGTGAAAAATCAACGTCATCAATGCTGGAGAGTTTGCCGAAATCCATTCCGAATATTTACTTTTTCACAAACACCAGCCGTGTGGATATTTTTTCAGATCGGCGGAATGAAAAGCCTCCGTTTGTTTCAACATCCGTTGCCTGAGGTACCCGAGCCGGGGCGGAGCCAGCACGGGGTGGCCTTTCACCAGCACCGGCTGATACAGGTTTTGAAACCGGGTCATTTGTACCTCGGCCGGCTTCCCCGAATTTTCGTCCAAAAACCGGATTCTCGTTTTGCTGACACTGGCCGCTTCTTCTTGTGCCGGCGTCAGCCACACGTCACCCAAAGGGTTGTTTCCTTTAAAAAGGCGCCGTATCTGTACCATGGATTCCCCGGACTGGTGGGTAATATTGACCAGTCCTTCACCCGGAAACGTTTGGCGGATGGGTTTGCCGACGTTGTTCAGGATTTCATCGGCAGAAGCGCCTCCGATGTATGCTGCGCGAATTTTCCAGCCATCCGGGTTGAAGGGGTAGGGGGGAGGTGAAGGGGTGTCTTCTTCCATCCAGGAGCCGTTCTTCCAGCGCCAGACAGCCGCTGCCGTAGCCCAATGTGTTGATTCCCAAAGTAATAACCGGAAAGCGGAACGGAGCAGATGAATTTGCGCTACAGGCCCCTGTACAATCAATATCGGTTCGCCGGGCAATAACAGCGCCCCCTCCGGAGCGGCGTTCACCTGCACCCTCAAACGCATACGTTGCAGGTAATTCAAAAAACTTTCCTGAAACACGGATCGCCCGCGGTCATCCGTGATCTGTCCGAGGTGCTGGATGGTATCCACGGAAAACCGAAAACGGCGCACGTGTTCGGCCAGCAAACCGGCGCCGCAGGCAATGGCAAACGGCTCCCTGGGTTTGTACATCAGGTGGAAAAGTGCCGGCCGGTCATAACTGCCGTCGATCCATGATTCCTGGGCATCAAATGCCGGACTGAGGTCGGAAAGCCAATCGAAAGGAACGGAGGAGAATGTATTCTGATCAGTCATAAGCGGGAGTTGAGCGGAATAATATCCTAACGCAGGGTATGTCCAAAAATATTTACACCGACGGCAAAGAAAAACATATTGCCCTGCAATGCCGGGTTTTCGTTGCCCCAATACAGCCAATTGTACCCAAGGCGCAACCGGACACTCAGATACGAGTTATCCGGAGCGTTTTCCAGGTCGTAACCGTCGAATATTTTTAGTTTGACATCAGCATTGAGCGAGCTGCCCAAATGGCCTTTTGCGTATAAAAAGTTGGAGTAATAATCAGGCGGCGGATTGTCGCTTTCTTCGTCTGCTCCGGGTGGCTTCAAAATGCTGAGCCCCGCGCCAACCATGGGAAATATCCGCACTTTTTGGCGATTGATCAGGTCATAACCCAACTCTATGGAAGGGGTAATCAAAATGGACAAGTCGCCTTTGGGCCATTCAAACCCGTCCTGGTAGACCGGTCGCACCAGTTTTTGCCAGCCAAACATACACCGAAGGTTAAAACTCCAGCCATTTTGCCAATATGCGAACCCTAGATCCATTCCGTATGGCGACCGAAGGGTGGTTTCCAGTTCACCCCGCCAGCGGCCGCTCAGCAGCAGCAGGTCGATGGAAAAACCGCGGTTTTTATTTACCTGGTAGGAAGTGGCGGAAGGAGCGGATTCCGAATAAAGATTGCTCCGGATATAGTTCTGAAAACGAGATTCCGGATACCGTTTGAGGAACGCGCCGAGCCGTTTGTTCCATTCGCCGGAAATCTGCTCCTGCTGATTGAGCCGCAACAGGTAATCCAGTTCAATCAAGGCAAACTGTTTCTCTTCCTCAGACAAAAATCCCCGACCAATGTTTTCATACAAATCAAATCGTTTTTCGTATAAAGTCCGGTCGAGCCATTCAAACAAGCTGTCTTTTGGCGGCGGGATTTTATCGGCCAGTCGCTGGCGCTCCTGAGCGTCGAAACGCACCACCTCGTCAAACAGATTGCCGTAAGTGCCTTCCCAAAAATAAAAAAGCCAGCGCTCGTCCCACACCAGGCCCACATGGGTACTATCCTCAAAGTGCATCAGGGAATCGCGCCAAAGCGCGGCCTCGGCAAGGTCGTCTGCCTGAAGCGCGGTAAACAAATGTTGTCGCGCAACGCTGATTCGTTGTTTGATATCCACTTTTGGCAAACTATCGCTTTGGGCGCTTAGTGCAACGGAACAAAGCAGGGCGGGCAAAATGGGTATGTGTTTCAGCATATACAAATTGCTTCAAAAATTATTGATTATAAATACTTTATGAAGTCCTGATCGATTGTTGTTTCTCCTTCAAAAACACGTTTGGCTGGTCCACACAACCAAATGTCGCTAAAAACGCCGGGCAAATTGCCGGGTTGAAAACGCACCCGCAGAGGACCACCCAGGGCAGACACGGGTATTTCTGCGGCGATTGTTTTTTGGTTGTTATAAAGGGAGTAGGCCAGTGCAGCGGCAGTAACCCCGGTTCCGCAGGCAAGGGTCTCGTCTTCCACCCCCCGCTCGTAGGTGCGTATGTGCAGGCTGCCGTCGGGTTGAACGGCCACCAGGTTCACATTGATCCCCTTGTTTTTAAACCGCCCGGAATAACGAACGGCGCGCCCCTCCGCCACCATGTCGAGATTTTCCACCTTGTCGACAAAACGGACATAGTGTGGTGAGCCGGTATTCAGAATAAAAACGTTGTCATGCTGTTCAACGGAGGAGACGTCACTCATTTTTAGATCGACCCAGGACAAACCCGTTTTGATGCGCTCTTTGGAGATGTGCGGCGCGGTAGTTGGGTTAAGAACGGCTTCGTGTTCGCCGTCGATGGCCCAAAAACGGCACCGGTTGCGGACAATTCCCAGGTGCCCGGCAAACGCCGCAATACAACGGCCGCCGTTGCCACACATGGTGCTTTCGTTTCCGTCGGCGTTAAAATAGATCATTTCGAAATCAAGTTCCGGGTGATTTTGCAATAAGATAAGCCCGTCGGCGCCTATCCCGAACCGCCGGTGACACAGTTCCGCAATTTTTGAAACATGATTCCGGGTGAGTATTTGCTGCATGCGCTGGTCGATCAGGATAAAATCATTTCCGGCGCCCTGGTATTTCCAAAATTTCATAAATTTTCAGGTATTAAAATCGTCCTTAAGTCAGGCAACAGTCAAAGTTTTTCGGCGAAACGCCCGCCGCGACCCTTTTGTTGCCAACTTTTCGGCAGAGAAATTGTCTTATCAGACTAAAAATGAACGCGCGACGTTTCGTTAACGTTTAACGCCCACGAAAATAACCTCTTTCGTTCATGAAAAAATATTTGTTGCTTCTTCTCGTATCTCTGACGAGTTCACTGTTCTCTGTTTTACTGTACGACCGCATCAAGGGTTCTACACGTGTCGTTTGGGAAAACGGCGAAGGCGAGGTGCGTTATACCGGGCTGGTTGACAAATTATTCAATGCGCGGTCCACCAACTCATTCCATTCTGCCGCGCCGACCAATTTTATCGAAGCGGCAGAAATTGCAACACCTGCCGTAGTGAACATCCGCGCCTTGCAGGAATCTTCCGGCGGAGGTATTTGGGGAAACAACACCGTGACCGGCTCGTCCGGCTCGGGGGTTATCATGTCGCCCGACGGTTATATCGTAACCAACCACCACGTTGTGGAGCGAAGTTCGGATATAAAAGTAACATTGGCCGACAAGCGGGAATACAAAGCAAAATTAATCGGCTCCGACCCGTCCACGGATGTTACGCTGCTGAAAATTGAAGAAACCAACCTTCCCTTTATTGTTTTTGGCAACAGCGACTCCGTGCGTATCGGTGAATGGGTGCTTGCCGTCGGCAATCCGTTCAACCTCGAAAGTACGGTGACTGCCGGTATCATCAGCGCCAAAGGACGAAATATCAATATCCTTGGCGGCGGGGCAAGTATCGAGTCCTTTATCCAGACGGATGCGGCCGTCAACCCGGGCAACAGCGGCGGCGCGCTGGTGAATACAATCGGGGAGCTGATTGGCATTAATACCGCTATTATCACGGAATCAGGAAGTTATGAAGGCTATTCCTTTGCCGTGCCGTCCAACCTGGTTCAAAAAGTGCTTCGCGACCTGCGGGAATTCGGGCAAGTGCAAAGAGCCTATCTGGGTGTGAGCATTCAGGACCTGGACAGTGAAACGGCCCGCGAAGTGGGCTTGCCCAATGCCGAGGGTGTTTACGTCAACCGTGTCACCACCAATGGGGCTGCCCAGGATGCCGGCCTCAAAATCGGCGATGTGATCATCGGATTGAACAATACCCACGTAAAAAGCCCGTCCGAATTACAGGAGTTTATCGGGCGATTTCGCCCCGGCGACCAGGTTTTTCTCGAATACTGGCGGAGCGGCAAAAAATCGCGGATTCATATCACCCTGAAAGACATCAATAATTCCGTTGCGGTGGTCCGGGTCCGGGGCGACGAACTGGAACCGGAACTGGGTGTCGAGTTGCGCGACCTTTCCGAAGAGGAACAGCGAAAACTTCGTATTCAGGGTGTGATGGTGACCAGCGTCCGCAGAGGAAGCGTGATTTACCAAACCAATATGCAACCCGGGTTTATCATCTCCAGCGTCAATGGCAACCGCGTTACTTCAGCGGCGGAAGCCGTCGATGCCATAAAAAATGCCTACAACAGTTTGGTGCTGGATGGCTACTATGAAGGCGAGCCGGATTTGTATTCCTACCGCTTCAAAAAAGAAGAATAACACGCTGTGTATCAACGCATTCATATTTTAGGTGCGCCGGGCTCCGGCGTGACCACTTTGGGAAAAACCCTGGCTGATCGCCTGGGTTTTTCCCATTTCGATACCGACGACTATTACTGGTTTACGGAAGATGCCCTGCCATATCGCCGCAAACGAAATGTAGAGCACCGGTGCAAATTGCTTCGGGAGGATATGGCAACAAACAATCAATGGGTACTTTCAGGTGCATTATGCGGCTGGGGCGACGTCTTTGCCCCGGAATTTGACCTGATCGTTTATTTGTGGTTGCCCGTTGAGTTGCGTTTGGAACGAATCGGCCTTCGCGAGACAAAACGTTACGGGGCCGACCGGCTCGCACCGGGTGGGGATTTGCATCCCGTTTACCAAAAATTTTTAACCTGGGCTGCCGCCTATGATTTGGACAGTGGCAACCTCAGAAGCCGGGCAGGAGAATTGCAGTGGATGTTGCAGCGCTCCTGCCCGCTTATTCAATTGGAAGGGCACACAACCACGCCCGATGTTCTGGCCGATTACGTGCTGGAAAAAATTTCCGGGTAAACGGCTTATTCTTTCTTTTTCAGTTTCTCCGCGTCTTCTTTTAGTTTGCGCAGTTCCTCTTCCACCTTTTTTACCTCGGTTTGCAGTTGAACCAGTTTTTGCGACTCCTCCGTTTGTTTTTGGCGGGCGTCTTCTATTTTTTTGCCTTCCGCCGCGATCAACTGGGCGGCATCCGATTTGGCCTTTGCTATTTCAGCGGCGCCCTGCGCTTTGATGTCGGCCACTGCTTTCGCCTCGTTGTCGCGTGTTTGAGCGATGTTTGCGGCGGATTCCTGCCGCGCTTTTTGTGCTGATTCTGCCGCTTCTTTTTGTGCGGCGGCTACTTCTTCCATCGATTTTTTATGGGATTCCGCCACCTCGGCGGCGTATTGACGGCGTTTGTCTTCGGCATCTTTACGGGCGGTGGCTACTTCGGCGGCAGCCTGGGCGCGTGTATCGGTCACTTCTTTTCTGGCGCGTTCCTGTGCGTCGGCTACTTCTTTTGCAAAGCCGGCTTTTTTGTCATCGGCTTCTTTTTTTGCCAGGGAAATGGCTTCAATGGATTGTTGTTTGGCGGCGGCCACTTCTTTAGCCGCCGATTCGCGGGCCGAGGCTACCAGGTCGGCGGCATCCTGTTTGGCTTTGCCAACGGCTTCGGCGCTGAGTTGTTTTTCTTTAGCGGCGGTTTCACGCGCTGCTTTTACGTCGTTGGCGGCCTGCTGGTTGGCTGCAGCGATTTCGGCGGCGGCTTTTTCCCGGGCAGCGGCCACGTCGTTGGCGAGGCGTTGGCGCAGTTGGGAACTGTTTTCCCGGGCGATGCGTACGCTATCGGCTTCTGCGGTTTTGATGGAAAGTACAGCCTGCGAACTTTGCCGTTTGGCTTCGGCGACTGCATTGGCGCTTTCCTGTTGTGCGCGCACCTGTGCTTCCTTGGCGGCGGCGATTTCTTTGGCGGCTTTTTCACGCGCTGCAGCGATTTCGGCGGCGGCTTTTTCACGTGAACTCACCACTTCTCCTGGCGGTAGCGGTTACCGTTTCCTGTTGTTTCTTTTTGGCTTCCGCAACCGAATTGGCGGCTTCTGCCTGAATTTGTTTGATCCGTTCGTCCGCGGTTTGTTTGGAAGAGGCTACCTCGTCGGCGTACAGTTTTTGCACCTGATCCGCTTTGGAATTGGCTTCCAGCACTTTAGCGCGGGCTTCTTCCTGGGCTTTTAATATCTCCTGCTGGCTGCGTTCCCGGGCTTTTTGTACTTCTTCGGCGCTTTGTTGTTTTACTTTGTTTTCCTGCTCCTTGGCTGCGGCGATGGATTTAGTCAGTTCATCCTGAATCCGGGCCAGTTCTTCTTCGGCTTTTTTCCGGGCTACCAATACCTGTGTGGCAATCGAGTCGCGTTGTTCCTTTGCTTTCAACTGCGCGGCGGCGATGGCAGTTGTCGCTTCTTCCTGTACCTGTTGTACCGTTTGAGCGGCTTTTTGTTTGCTTTCCACCACCTGTTTGGCGATTTCCTCTTTTTCACTTTTCGCTTTTTCCTGCTGAACAGCCACTTCGGCGCGGGCGCGTTCGATTTCATCTGCCGCCCGTTTTTTCGCTTCCGCCACTTCGAGGGCGCTCGCTTCTTTTTGCTTCGCAACATTCTCCCGGATCTCGGTCATTTCCGCCGAACTGTTTTGCTGGACGAGCGCTTTTTCTTCGGCCGCTTTGCGACGGCTATCAGCGAGTTCGTTGGCCAGGCGTTGTTTCTCCAGGACGGAATTTTCGCGAATTCTGGCGATCTCGTTGGCGGCTTCTTCCCGTGTTTTCAGGATTTCATCTGCGGCAGATTTTTTGGTGGTGACCACATCCTCGGTGGTTTTTACCTGCTCTACTTTTGCCCGTTCCCGCGCTTCGGCCACGATACGGGCATTGTCATCCCGGATTCGTTTGAGCTCTTCTTCGGCGTTGGCGCGCGCGGTCGAAATTTCATCGGTGTATTGCAACTTCGCCTGATCCAGTTTTTCCTTGATGCTGGAAACTTCCCGGGCAGCGTTTTCCCGCGCTTTTTTTACTTCTTCCGCCGATGCAACCCGCGCTTTCTGAATCTCTTCTCCGGCATTCCGGCGGGCCTCTTCCACATTGAGGGCAATGTTGGAAACTGCGGAATCGGCTTTTGAGCGGTTATGTGCGATTACGGCCTGGGCTTCCGATTTTGCCTTTTCTATTTCGGCAAGACTGCTTTTGCGCGCCTCCAGCACTTCGTTGGCGTATTCCAGTTTTTTCTGGTTGGCGGCTTCCCGTGCGGCCGCTACTTCCTGTTGAAGTTGCACTTTGATGGCGTCCGCCCGTTCTTTTTCCGCCTGAATTTCTTTCCGGAGCGTTTCTTTCGTTTTTTCAAGTTCCGCGCGAAGGTTGGTCACCTCGTTGTCGCTTACGGGGGCGCCGGAGGAAGCGGATTTTTTTCCTCCTGGTCCCGGCGTGGTCGTTTTGCCGGGTTTGGCTCCCGTGGCTTCGCTGGACTTGCCGGGCACATTTACGGCGGCGCCGGGTGTGTCTTTTACGGCGTCACGCTCGATCACTGCATTAAAACAACCGGCAAGCGCCTTGAATTCGGACTGGCGATTGGGGTTGATGGTAAATTTGTATTTCTGGCGGTCGACAAAATTGATAAAATTCACGCCGCTGATGGTGGTTTCGGCGAGCCATTCCAGGGCTTCGAGATCGAGGCGAAGGTTATTGCGGTGCGTCGGGACGGCCCCGGGAAGCACCTCGTCCATTCCGATAAACTTGTAAGATTGTTCCCGACCGGAAACGTCGACAAACACGACCTGGTCATCCTGGTTGAATTCGATGCCGCCAACGGAAGTCATACGGGCGAAAATGCCCTTCTCGTCGGTGAAAAACTCGATCGCGTAATTGTAACTGCCCCGGACCACGATGGTGAGCGAGGAGGAACGTGCGATTTGTATGCCGGTGATCTTCTTATTCTCAACGATGGACTTTGAACAATCCTGCGTCCAGGAAGGGAGGGAGAAGGCGGCGGTCAGTATGATGGGGAGCAGGGTACGGGTGATAATTTGCATAAACTGCATAGGGCTTAGACGATTAAGCGATGTAAACATTTGCGCGGCAATTTAGATTTTTTTCTGGCATGGAAAAAAAGATGCATTGCCCCAATGTAAAGTTTCCCAAACATTAGGCGCTAAAAGCCCCGTTTTGCCAGAATATTTTTCTGAATGAAAAATTAACTTTTTCAAAACATCAATTTTAACGTATCGCGCAGGTTTTCGGAAGCAAGCGATGTAATGTCCGATTGTTTAATCATAATAACAATACTTTAGGGCAAAAGTCAGTCAGAACGCCGGTAAAGTTCGATCCAGACTCCTGCGTGTTGATAGCGGTTGATCAAATGCCATTGCCGGTGCAAAACTTCGTAATCGGCTTCTGAAAAGTCGTTGAATACGTTGGAGGCAAGGATGTACCCGTTCCGGGCAAAATTTTTCGCTGCAAAACGGCGCTGATCACCGTTGAGCATCAAATATTCGCCGGAATTCAGGTTGGGAAAGGCAGAGCCTACATCCCGGAAGTCTATTTTCTCCCGCTCGAGGTATTTCACCATTTCTGCCCGGAGGCGGTGATAACTGACGTGCGCCAGGGTAGCATCCCATCCCATCGATATGCCGCGCGGGTAAACCCACAAGTTGCCGCCGGCCAATCCAAAAATCAATAAAACGATCCAATACCTGCTCCCCGTTTTCCATCGGTCTTCTGCCACGAGCAAACAAAAAACCGCCAAATGCAAAACGATAAAACCGGGCAGAAAATACCGGTGCGCCGAAATGTTGTGAAACAAAATGGCGGATGGGCTGAGGAACAGGATCAGGCACAGCAACAACAACATTAAACTCCGGAAGGCGGGGGCGCTTCGGCACCATATTTTTATCAATCCGCCGGACCGAAAAACAAGCCACCCCAAAATCAGCCATTCGAACAGCCGGCCAAAGTCGAGCCACCGCCACCCGACCACCGCTATATTTTTCCACACCTGGAGCCCCGAGGCCTTTTCAAACGCGGGCGCCCAGGACGAGCCGGGGTAATAACCCGTCCACCCGGCATGGGTATGGTGCCACCACAAAAACCACGCGGCAAAAATAAAACCCGGCAAAAAAGGTGGAAGGGAGCGTATGGCTGTTAAAAAATATTGGGCGACGGCGGCGCGAATCCGCATCACACCGCCGGTAAATTGGGTCTGCCGGATTCCCTGAAAAAAGTGCCAGGTAAATACCGCAGCCGCTGTCATCATTCCCCGCATACTGAGCATACACAACACAAAAACCCCGGCTGCCAGAAGCCAATATCTCTTTTCCAAAACACCCAGAATGGCCAGCAAAAAACCACTGACCAGCGCGACATCCGGACTCACGAGTGCCTGCTGGCCGGCCAGCACAGGATCAAGCAACACGAGCGGCAGCAGCCAGCAGGCACGAACCGGGCCCGCTATCTGCTTTCCTATTTTATATAACAGCCAGATATTCAGGAAGATAAAGGGGAGCATGGCCCAATGGCTCACGGGCAGTGTTTTGCCGAAGGTCGTCCACAATACAGCAATATAATACCCGAAAACCGGCGGGTGGCCGCTGTCTATCTCAGCGGGAAGAATGGACCATTGAAGACCGTTGGAATAAAAATGATGCGCATGTTTGGACGCCAGTTGCACCGTGTCCCAGAAAAAAGGATCATATTGCACCGACCAGATGAAGGCGACAGCGCAGCCAAAAAAGGGAAGTAAGCGTAAAGTATCTCGCAAGATCAAAAGATTGTGCGAAGAAACCTATAATCTTTGAAAAGGAGGCCGGGCCGGCGAAATTAATGCAGGTTGGAACTGATCAGGCGCAAAAACTCGCTACGGGTTTCTTCGTTCCTGAATTCGCCGGTAAAAGCAGAAGTTGTGGTGACGCTGTTTTGTTTTTGCACACCCCGCATCATCATACACAGGTGTTGTGCTTCTATCACTACGGCTACGCCGAGCGGCTTCAGCGTTTCCTGAATGATATCGCGCACTTCAAGCGTCAAACGCTCCTGCACCTGCAAGCGGCGGGCGAACACGTCGACCACACGCGGTATTTTGCTCAATCCAACAATATATCCGTTGGGAATATAGGCGACATGGGCTTTTCCGAAAAAAGGAAGCATGTGGTGTTCGCACAGGGAAAACAACTCGATGTCCTTGACAATCACCATTTCGCTGTAATCCTCTTTGAACATGGCGGACCGTAAAATAGCCGCCGCATCCTGCTGATAACCCTGGGTAAGGAAGAGCATGGCTTTCGCCGCCCGTTCCGGAGTTTTTACAATACCTTCCCGGGAAATATCTTCTCCCACACCTGTCAAAATCCGATGAAAGGAGGAGCTGATGTCATCGATCAGATTTTCGTCGTAGTGATCCGATTTTTTATAGGACATGTGTCATTGTTCTCCGTAATACTCCGCATAAATCGTCTCGGTTTCCCATAATTTGATCCTGTACAGGGTACAGGGATAAGAAACTAAGGCCTTTTCCAAGCGGCGCCAAATCAGGATAACAAGGTTTTCCGTAGTTGGTTGCATCCCTTTCGGGATAAAATCGACGTCGAGATTCAGGTTGCTGTGATCCAGGTGTTCGATCACCTCTTCCTGGATGATAACGCTGAGTTTTTTCACGTCAATGATAAACCCAGTAACCGGGTCGGGCGTACCTTTGACGGTAACGTGCAGGGAATAGTTGTGCCCATGCCAGTTTTTGTTCGAGCATTTTCCGAATACGTCGCGGTTTTGCTCTTCCGACCAGGCATCCACCCACAGTTTGTGGGCGGCATTGAATCGTTCGACTCGTGTAATATAAACCATTAAAAATCCCTTCTTTGACTTTTGCGGCCGCAAAGGTAAGGTGAAAACTGTTTTGCCTGCGCAAGCGAAAAGACGATTGACGGATAAGAAACACACGCTTCATCCTTACGGTTTCCGGTTTTATCTAAAAAAAGAACCACTGCGCCTTCCTGTGGTTTTTTTGCAACTACAGCAGCGATTTTTTACACCCCGCAAAACAGCAACCACGATCGGCATGAAGACCCGTCGCATTTTAGACACCTTATACCATTTGTTAAACCGCCGGCCGGTGTATCACGGGCTGTTTTGGCTTGCCTTGTTCGGTCTGATGCTTTGGACCGACTACGACAAGGGTATGGATATGGGGTTTGCGCTGAGCAACGAACTCATCCAGCTGTTTTTTTACGCATTTCTGGTTTATGTAAATCTTTTTTACCTGATACCCAATTACCTGGCACGCCATGCCTTTGTTTATTTCGGGCTGGTACTGACGGCCTGCGCGGTGGTGACACCAATTGAAGTGCTGGTATTTTATCTGAAATTTTACGGCCAGCCCGTCTTTCAGGCCAAACTGGTGGGCTCCCAACTTTGGGTTTTTATGGGAAACCTGTTTGTCGTGATGGTATCAACTGTATTACGGGTGATCATGGACTGGTGGCGCTATCAGACGGAAAAACAGTCCTTGCTGACCCAGACCATGCAGTCGGAATTGCGTTTCCTGAAAAGCCAGATCAATCCGCACTTTCTCTTCAATACCCTCAACAACCTGTATGCGCTCACCCTTAAAAAAAGCGATAAAGCGCCGGAAATCGTACTAAAACTCTCCGAAATCATGCGTTACATGCTTTATGAGTGCAACGAACGGCGCGTTTTACTGACCAAAGAGATTCAATACATCCACAACTACCTCGATCTGGAGCGGCTTCGGCAGCCGAAAGAAGCGGACATTCGTTTTACCACGCATGGGCATATCAGTGAACAGATGGTTGCTCCCCTGCTTTTTGTTCCGTTTTTAGAAAACAGTTTTAAACACGGACTGAATCACCACGTTCAGGGCGGCGGATTTGTCCGGCTCAAACTCAGCGTTTCGGCCGATGACCTGGAGTTTTTTATCGAAAACAGCAAAGCCGAACGGCTGCCACGCCAGGATCACCCGCGAAGCGGCGGGATCGGACTGGCAAACGTTCGCCAGCGGCTGGAAATGTTGTATCCCGAAAACCATACCCTCATCGTGGTGGATGAACCGCACCGGTATGCCGTCACCCTTCACCTCAAAATGATCTGACCCCACATGTTTGCGTTTGAAACCGCGCGTTTTAAACCCGGAATCCACTCGCCCGGATAAAGATTGCCGGCCCCTGCAAAATTTTAACAGGCAAAAATCTTTTGCCATTCTGCCCGGACAATTTACCTTAGGCCAACCTTTCAGAAAAAAACTATCCAGAATCCGAAATCCTTCCTCTTATGCTGAACGTACTTATTGTTGACGACGAACCCCTTGCCCTCGACGTACTTGAAACTTATATTGGCCAAATGCCGGAACTCCAGCTCGTAAAACGTTGCAGCAACGCCCTGGAGGCCAACGAAGCATTAAAATCCAATAACATCGACCTGATGTTCCTCGATATCCAAATGCCCCAGTTGACGGGTATCGATTTTGTAAAAACACTCACCAAACCGCCGATGATTGTGTTCACCACGGCTTATCCAAACTACGCCATTCAGGGATTCGACCTGAATGCGCTGGATTACCTGCTGAAACCGATCTCCCTCGAACGTTTTGTCAAAGCGGTAAACAAAGCCGTGGAACATTCCGAACTGGCCCAACGCGACGGCCACCCCGCTCATCACCATTCCAATGAAGAGCAGGATTTTTTCTTTGTAAAGGCAGACAAAAAACTGGTTAAAGTCAACTTCGACGACATTATTTACATCGAAGGCCTGAAGGATTACGTCATTATCCGGCTTATCCACGGCCGCGTCATTACCCTTCAAACCATGAAAAGTCTGGAAGACCGGCTTCCTCAGGGCCGTTTTAAACGAATTCACCGCTCCTACATCGTTGCAATGGACAAAATCACAGCCATCGAAGGCAATATGGTGGAAGTACAGGAAAAAGACAAACCCAAACTGCTTCCGATCGGCAAAAACTATCGCGACGACCTGCTGGTGATGATTGAAAAGAACCGTTTGTAAGTGCAATCTTGTTATTTCGACGATTTCGTTCTTTTCTCCATCCATTCCTCTGCTTGCCATGCTGATTCTGATCGCAGGCCTCCCGGGCACCGGCAAAACCACGGTGGCAAAGGCATTTGCCCGGAAATACGGCGCTGCTCATTTCAATTCGGATTCCATACGCCGGGAAATGGGCCTGTGGGGCAGCTACCGGCCGGAAGATAAAGCCCGGGTTTACGCCGAATTGCTGCGACGTACCCACATTGCATTGGCTGCCGACAAAACCGTGGTAGTCGACAGCACCTTTTTCCGGGCAGACCTGCGCCGGCCTTTCGAGGAACTTGCCGAAAACCTGAATCAGAAAATCCGGTGGGTGTTGGCAAGCGCTCCTGCTGAGGTGCTTCTAGCCAGGGTGGCCGTTCCCCGTGCAGACAGTGAAGCGGATGGAGTGGTACTGGAAAAAATTCAGGCGCAATTCGAACCGCTCAAAGTGCCCCACCTTGTACTTCCAACAGCCGACGCTACTCCGGAAGACCTCGCCGATGCCCTCCACGAATACGTCAACCATGAATGACCCGCAAATTTCGGATATTTTTGAACGAAGGGCTTTTCCCGGCCCGTCGGAGCCGGCAAAACTGATATCCACACATATTTCATGGGTGATCCTGACGCCGGAATACTCGTTTAAGATAAAAAAACCGGTGCATTTCCACTTTCTCGATTTCAGCACACCCGCACTTCGCGCCCATTATTGCCGGGAGGAAGTCCGCCTGAATCGCCGCCTTGCCCCGGATACCTATCTCGGCGTGCTGCCCATCGGCCGGAAAGACGGCCAACTCCGGATCGGCGCCCGCAACCGGCCGGCGGAGGACTATGCCGTTTGGATGCGGCGGGAGGACAATACCCGCGAACTCGACGTACTACTTCGCGACGGGGCGGTTCAACCGACCGACATGAAAAAACTTGCCCACAAACTGGCCGCTTTTCACCAGGCGCACACACTGCGCCGTATCCGCGTTGATCCGCAGGAACTGCGTGCTGATTTCGCCGACCTGTTTCCATACGCAGAATCCTTATCGGCGGCACTGGGTCCTGAAACCGCGCCGATTTTTTATAAAATGAACACCTGGTTGCCCGGTTTTATCGAGCGGCATACAAAACGTTTGTGCCCGCGCCCGCGAAGGATTCCGCGTTGAAGGGCATGGCGACCTGCACTCCAGGAATATCTTTCTGACGGAGGAACCGGTTATGTTTGACTGTATTGAATTTAATCCGCATATGCGGCGAATCGATGTACTCGACGAACTGGCTTTTCTGGCCATGGACCTCGATTTTTATCACCGCCCCGACTTGTCGGATGCCTTGCTTCGTTATTACCAGGAAAAACACCCCTGTATACTCGTTCCGGAAGACGAAACCCTTTTCCTGTTTTTTAAAACCTACCGGGCAAATGTGCGCCTGAAAGTGACCTTACTCGCCGGAATATCCGCGCCCGGTGCTGTGGAGACGATGCACCGGTATTGGGAGTTGCTGGCGGAGTATTGGAAACAGATTGAAAAACAATAAATTAGTTACTGTTCATGAACGCTCTCCGGGGTAATGGATTCAACGCCTCCCTGGCGTTATGAAGGTTTTTTGAAGCATCTTTGCAATTCATCCTAAAAATGCAACAACAAACCACCATGAAAACGCACGCCCTTATTTTACTTGCATCGACTCTTTTGTGCACCGGCTGCGCAAGCATTCAACTCAGTTCGAAAAAAGACGACTCCTTCAGCGGTCAGATAAAATCGGTTTATATACAGGCAAATCCCGGCAGCAAGTATGATGAAGACCTGTATGCCATCCTCGTAACCGGCCTGAAAAAAGAACTGAAGGCACGCGGGATTCAGGTTAAAGAGGAATTTACTGATTTGCCCGATTCTCCCGGAATGGAAGGCGCCGCCGGCGATTTTAAGGCGGATGCAACCCTGATTCTGGAAAAAAACGCGGAAGAAAAATTCAAGGTCAATACTCCGGTTGTTACCTCTTTTGGCGGATTGGGTATCAATATTTCTTCCCCTACCTACGACCGTTTTATGATCAGACTGACTGATGCACACACCGCCAAAGATATCTGGGTCGGTATGGCTTCCGTGCGTTACGGAGAAAGGCGTTATGCCGCCAAAAAACTGGTAAACCAATTCGAAAAGGACGGTTTGGTTTCGCGAATAAAAAAATAATGAACCGCCCATCCCGGAACCTCGATTTTTGGTTTTTTGTGCGCCTTTTCGGAACATCCGAAAGAGGAGCCTGTTGCTGTTTTGATATATTTATACATTTGAGGTCTAAACATCAGATTTGGGAAGATGGCACTCCAACAATATGAATACGGCATGATCGGCCTGGGTACGATGGGTCGAAACCTGGCACTCAATATCGGCGACCACGGGTTTTCAATGGCCGGCTTTGACAAAGACATTTCCAAAGCGGAAGCCCTTGACAAGGAAGCCGGCCCCCGGAATTTGCGCGGATTTAACGACCTGAACGATTTTTTAACCAGCCTCAAGCGGCCGCGGACTATTTTAATGCTGGTGCCGGCCGGAAAGGCGGTGGATTCGATCATAGAGGAACTGAAATCCCGGTTATCGCCGGGCGATCTGCTGGCTGATTGCGGCAATTCCCATTACAGCGATACGGATCGGCGCAAAACCTGCTTAGAAAAGGAGGGTATCCGATTTATGGGCATTGGTGTGTCAGGCGGCGAATCGGGCGCCCGGTATGGCCCCAGTATCATGCCGGGAGGCGACGAACAGGATTACAACCGTGTTGCGCCGATGCTGGAAGCTATTGCAGCGAAAGTTGAAACGGCGCCCTGTGTCGCCTGGCTTGGTCCGGGTTCGGCGGGGCATTACGTCAAAATGGTGCACAACGGCATCGAATACGCCCTGATGCAATTGATCGCCGAAACGTACCATGTATTAAAAGAAGCGGGTGGATTGAGCAACCGGGAACTGCACAGCTTGTTTGCCAGGTGGAACAAAGGCGTTTTAAAATCCTTCCTGATCTGCATAAGCGCCGAAATATTCGCTCACACGGATGAGCTGACCGGCAAGGACCTCATAGACATGATCCGTGCCAGCGCCCGGCAAAAAGGTACAGGTATGTGGACCTCCCAGGATGCATTCGGCCTTCATGTGCCGATCCCTTCGGTCGATATGGCCGTGACCCAGCGCGATATGTCGGCAATGGTGGAGGAGCGAAGTATTGCGCAAGGTTTGTATTCCGGGACGAACGCCTCGCAACTTCTTGATAAAGAGGCGTTAATTGCACAAGTCGAACAGGCTCTTCAGTTTTCTACCCGGGTTACGTACGCACAGGGAACCTCCTTGTTGTATCACGCATCCGCCGCTTATGGATACGGCCTCAACCTGGCTAAAGTGTCGACCTTGTGGCGCGGCGGGTGTATTATCCGCGCGGAATTGCTGGAAGACATTCGGAAGGCATATGAGCACAAACCCGCTTTACCCAACCTCTTGCTCGACAAGGTTTATGCGGATGCATTGCAAGGACTTTTGCCTGCCATACGCAACACGGTAAAATGCGCCGTCGACGCCGGAATACCGATTCCGGCGACTATGGCGAGCCTTTCCTATTACGAATCATACCGGCGGGAATGGCTGCCTGCCAACCTGATTCAGGCTCAGCGCGACTATTTTGGCGCACATACTTATGAACGTACGGACCGGGAAGGGGTGTTTCACACCCATTGGGAAACCCGGAGCTCCCGCTGATTGTACCCGGCGAATTTTGTCGCAGCCGGGACAACAGGTATTCAATTATTGCCGCCAGACGTGGTTTTCCGTAACATTCAGGTATCTTAACCGTTAGAGAGAATATTTACAAAATCACAGAAATTCGACATGAATACAAATCACTCTTTTTTATTGGTGGCCGCCGCAGTGCTTTTTACCCAATGCACAACCGGTAAATACGATGACCGCAAACAGAATAAAACGGCGCCTTCCGAAACCGGCAAAAACATGCCGGCAGACCTTTCCGGCTACAGTAAAGCCACTTTTGCCGCGGGCTGTTTCTGGTGTGAAGAGGCCGTTTTTGAAAGTGTGAACGGGGTGGCCGAAGTGGTATCCGGTTATTCCGGCGGCCACCAGAAAAATCCCACGTATGAAGAAGTAGGCACGGGCTCCACGGGCCATGCGGAAGCCGTGGAGGTCTATTATGATTCGACCGTTGTTTCGTTTAATGCCCTGATGAAGGTATATTTTGCCTCGGAAGACCCCACCCAACGAAACGGACAAGGCCCCGATATCGGCACCCAATACCGTTCTATCATATTTTACCGGAATGCTTCGGAAAAACAACAAGCCGAGCAATACATCGCCACACTCACCGGTTCGGGGAAATATTCAAAACCGATTGTTGTGGAAATCGCGGCGTTTACCCGCTTCTGGCCGGCTGAAGATTATCACCAGGATTATGTAAAACACCACCCGGAAAACCCCTATGTACAACACGAATCCATTCCCAGGCTTCGCCGAACCAACAACAGATACCCGAATTGTTAAAACCCGAACGGTCGCTGTTGAAGAAGTAAAACAACCCGGCTCCACGGCCGGAGGTATCTTGTTGCAAAAACAGCCTGAAAAAACTTTTTTCCAAAATGCGCGGTTCTGCAAACAAAAAGCTTGGAATTTGTAAAAAATTGTACTTTTACGCAGTTATTAACTAATTTCATTCAACTTGTTATGAGCAAAATTTTTGAAACCATCAAGAAAACAATTGCCGAAACAGAATCAGACGTTGCTAAATTTTACGACGGCAATAATGCTGCTGGCGCCCGCGTAAGAAAAGCAATGCAGGAGTTGAAAGACCTGGCACAAGCCCTTAGAAAGGATGTGCTGGACGTCAAAGGCTCCAGAAAGGCTTAATTCATTGATCACCTAAATTAATACGCCTGCAAAGTCCGGTTTCCGGTCTTCGCAGGCGTTTTTATTTGCCGGGATCCCTATTTCCAGCGGCTGCCCAGCGTCGAAAAATTGGGCAAATGCCGGTGGTGGTACATATCGAGCACCACGCCGTCTTTCCACACTACCACACCTGGATTGGCCCGGATGATGGTTTTGAGCAGCTTGTCGTCGGCCTTGTAAAACGGGTATCCGGCTTTTACCTGAGCGGCAAAGCCGGCGGCGATTTCGGCATCGCCGTAAGTCGTAATGGCAAATACTTTCCATCCGGCCTTCATGGCTTCCTCCGCCAGCGGGTTGATCTCTTTGCTGAAACGTTCCGCGTAGTCCGCTTCCGGAATAAACACTTCCTGCTCTTCCTTTCGTTGATTGACGGAAACCACACGGCGTTGCAGTTGGAAAGAATCCCTGTTGATCCGAACGGTATCGGTTGCCCACACAGTATCCTGAACTACAACGGATTGTATTTGTTTTTGGCCTTTCAGTTTATAAGCCACAATCATCAGGCTGTAGCCGGGCTCTGCCAGAATGTCCTCGGTGACTTCCACCGATTCTCCGTTTTCTTCTTTTTCAACGGCAAATTCGCTGACTTTTGTTTTAGTGACGGGAATTCGTTGTCCGTCTTTTTCAATATAAAGTTCGGTCTGAATCTGGTCCTTTACTTTCCAGCCCTGATTTTTAGGGTACTCTTTTGCATAGGCATAACCGTTCGGTTTGGGCTCCATAAAAGTGACCGTTTTGTCTAAGCTGTCGTTGCGCAATACCCAGCCGAGGATGTCTACCTTGGCGTCCGATTCCAGCGCTTTTCGCTCCCGGATATTGGAGCCCATTTTAAACGGGCGAAAATCTACAACCGGCAGGTCCCAATAGGTATTTTGAACACAACACAACAGGGAGGCGGCCGTTGCGACTCCAACCGTGAGGTTCCGGGTGCGGGCGGTCCAAAGTTGATGCATATTACGCGAACGGAGCAGAAACAACAGCGCGGGAATCATCAGGCCGAGGTCCTTGAAAAAGGAAATTTTCGGGTCCAGTTTGATGAAGTCGCCAAAACAACCGCAGTCGGTCACCCGCATCTGCGTTTTTACATAAGGGCCCCATTGGGCAAAGTCAAAAAAATTGGCCTCGGAAGGAACAAACCCGGTCAGGTAGGTAAAACCGGTGAGCAGGGTAAAGAAAAAGACCAGCAGAAAAAACAGCCAGGCAGTCCATTTGCGCGTATAACCCACCATGAGCATGACGCCGAGGGCAATTTCCAGGACGATCATGAAAATGGAAACGCCTTCGCTGGATTTGGCCAGCCAAGGAAACAGGGGGGCCATTCCCGCAAATACATTGGTCAGCCCCTCAAAAGTCTGCTCGAAAGCCGCAAAATAGTCTTCCATTTTATAAGCAGTCCCAATCGGGTCTACTGCTTTTACCAGCCCTGAAAAAACAAACCATACCCCGCAAAAATGCTGGAGAAAAGTCCAGAGAACGTTTTTATGCTTTTTAGCCCAAACCGTCCATGCCGTGAGCAGGGCGCCGGCAATTGCAAATGAAATAATCAGCGTAGGAAGTGATGTCATGGTTTATCTTGTTGATGGATGTTTTTTTCAGAAAGCCGGATGAGTGCAAAAACGGCGTAGTTGATGATGTCGCGATAGTTCGAATCAAGCCCTTCCGACACTGACGTGAGGCCGGAATTATCTTCTATTTGTTTGATTCTCAGTATTTTTTGCAAAATAAGATCGGTCATACTGCTGACTCGCATCAAACGCCAGGCTTCATCATAGTCGTGGTTTTTGGCTTCCAGGAGTTGTATGTTTTCCGATATATGGCGGTCATATAAGCCGGCCACCATTTCCGGGTTGAGTTCCAGGGGAGTATCTTTCGGCAGAGACATCTGAATCAGGGCCAGCACGCAATAATTGACTAATCCGATAAACTCCGATTCGACGCTGTCCGTTACTTTTTGCTCTCCTTTTTGCTCAATGCTGCGGATGCGCAACGCCTTGATATACAACTGATCGGTAATGCTTTCCGGGCGCAGGATACGCCAGGCTGTGCCATAGTCGGCTGTTTTTTTCAAAAAGAGATCGCGGCACAGGGCTACGACTTCGCGGAATTGTTCGAACGTTTTCTTCATAGAGGCCGGGCAAAGATAGAAAAGTTGATTTTCGGGGGGAGCAGGCTTTGAATATTGTTAACGGCGGCGGTGCAATTGTGGAACCAGCCAGCCGGAAGCGGCTCCCACTGCGAACCCGGTCAGCACATCGGATAAAAAATGTTTGCCGCCCCGCATACGCAGGTAGCCGACTGATAAAGGAATGATACCCGCACCGGCCCACACAACAGGGCGCCATTTTGAATCGGGGTGGTAGTCGGACCATATTTTTGCCGTTGAAAAAGCGAAAGCGGCTACCGTGGAAGTATGCCCGGAAAAAAACGAGCGCCGGGCGTCCGTTTTTAACTTTTCCGCCAACGGCGCCTGTGTGTTGTATACAAATGGCCGCGGGCGGCGAACGAGTTCTTTTGCCAGCAAGGTCAGCCCGGTATTCACAAGCATAACTTCTCCGATAAGTAATCCGGATTGCGGGGCATCCCGTCTGATTTCCCGGTCAGCCAGCAACAACAGCGGCAAGGCTGCCGAAGAATACAACATCCAGTCGCTGCCGCTGCGGGCCGCAATCGAATAGTGGCGGATGGCGAAACGGTCGAAGGCCGGGATACGACTCGCGTCTAGCGAAGTCACTTCTTCCGGTGTCAACGCCTTGGTGTTGCGTTGTAAAACAAAGGACAAACCAATGGCAGTCCCGCTGCCGCCCAGCCAAATCGCTTCTTTACCACCCTTTAACCGATAAGGATTCTGAGCGGCTGCGTGCGACAATATCTGGCATATTAAAATACTGGCAAACAGGATTTTAATCTTCATTTAAAACAAAAAGTTTTTTATTTGAAAATAACCGTTAACTTTACCGCGACAAACATAATCTATTTACTAAGTTCTTCTTCTACAGATACTTGTCTGTTGCATGGAACAAAACCTTGACCAATATGAATCGAGTTATCGGCCTGGGCGGCATTTTTTTTAAGTGCCGCGACATCGAACATACCCGAACCTGGTACGCCAGACACCTCGGCATCAACGTGGAAAGTTGGGGCGCCCAGTTCAACCTTCGCGACGACACGAACCCGTCTGCTTACTCCGTATTGAGTTTTTTTAAACGCAGCACGGATTATTTCGAACCGTCGGAATCCGCCTTTATGATCAATTTCAGGGTGGAAAACCTGGATAATCTCGTAAAAGTATTGCGGGAAGAAGGTATCGAACTGATTGGAGAGCCCCTTGAGGAGGAATATGGCAAATTTGCCTGGCTGCTCGATCCGGAGGGCAACAAAATCGAATTGTGGGAGCAGCCGAGATAAATCCGTCCGGTTGCCGGTTATGCCAAATCCACCATCGTAACGCCATCTCCGCCGCCGTCCTGCTCCGGGTGATAAATACCGGCAATGTTTCCGCCGTATTCGCGCAATTTTTGCCGCACCAACTTCCGCAAAATCCCGTCTCCCTTGCCGTGAAGTATACGCAGGCTTGACGCGTTGGATAACAAGGCGCTGTCAATAAATTTTTCCAGCACCTGGAGCGCTTCCTGTTTGCTCATGCCCCGCAGGTCAATTTTGGAATCAAAAGTTGCCGTATGCTGCAGATCGGTAGCCGTTACGTGGCTCACTTGCCTGATGGGTTCCGTCGCGGGCAGGAGGTCGCGGAGATGTGCTGTTACACGAATGCCGCCCATCAACACGGTGGCTTTTTGGCCTTTCACTTCTTCTACCCGGCCGGTGGCGCCGCCGGCGCGCAGCCGGACATAATCACCCGCCGCCATCGGTTTTCCGGAAGCGGACGGCGCGTTTTGCTCTTCGAGCCGAACCACTTCGGCGTTCACCTCATCCACTTCGCGGGCCTTTTCACTACGCTCGAGGCGAAGTTTGGAGGAAATTTCCTGGGCGCGTACGAGGTTTTTTTCGTCCTTAAGTTGCCGGATCAATTTGTCTACTTCCCGGCTGGTATTGGCACTTTGCCGGAGTTCAAATTCTTTTTGATCCAGTTTCAGGCGTTTGCGTTTTACTTCCAGATCCTGCTGCATGCCGTCGTAGGTCTTGATGAGGCGTTCGAGCGATTGTTCCTTTTCTGAAACAGCAGACAGTTTTTCTTCCAGTTCCTGTTTTTCCCGCTGAAGTTCGATCAGAATGTCGTCTACGGCTGTTTCCGGGCCCGTACGATTGCGGGCGTAGCCGATGATATCTTTGGGAAGTCCGCTTTTTTCGGCAATTTCGAAGGCGTAACTGCTTCCCGGCCGGCCTACTTTGAGTTCGTAGGTCGGTGACAAAGAGTCCTTGTCGAAGTGCATGTTCCCGTTCAGGATGCCCGGATTGCGGAATGCAAAAACTTTCAGGTTGGAATAGTGGGTGGTGATGACCGCAAAAACTCCTTTTCGGTGCAACTGGCGGAGAATCGCCTCTGCGATAGCGCCTCCGGGTTTCGGATCGGTTCCGCTGCCCATTTCGTCGATGAGCACCAGGGTTTGCGGCGTGGCATTTTGCAGAAATACACGGGCATTTTGCAAACGCGACGAATAGGTGGAAAGGTCGTCGTCGAGGCTTTGCTGGTCGCCGATATCGGCAAATATTTGCTTAAAAATCCCGAAATCGCTCAATTCGTGCACCGGCACCAGCAAACCGCATTGAAGCATCAACTGGAGCAAACCGACCGATTTCATGGCCACCGACTTGCCGCCGGCATTGGGGCCGGACAAAATGAGCAGGTGGTTTTCGCTGTTGAGCCGCAGATCAAAAGGCACTGTTTTGCGACCCAGGGGTTTGTTTTTCAGGTAGAGCAGGGGATGGTATCCCTTTTTTATCCCGATAACCGGTTTTTCGTGTAAGATCGGCATACCGGCACGCATGGCCAGGGCGAGTCGCGCTTTGGCATGGATCACGTCGAAACGGATCAGCGTCTGAAGGTAATTTGCAATCAGGTGGGAATAGGGGCGGATCGTGTCGCTCAGGTTCCGCAGGATGCGGAATATTTCCCGTCGTTCATCCTGCTCCAGGTCAAAAAGGTCGTTGTTGATTTCGATCACCCCTTCCGGCTCGATGAACGCAGTACGCCCGGTATCCGATTCATCGTGAATGATACCCCGGATTTTCCGCTTGTGCTCCGCCGGGACCGACAACACCCTGCGGTGATTTCTGAAACTCTCCGGCGAGTCCGACAACCAGCCTTTGGACCGGCATTCCTGAATAATCTGGCGAAAACGGGCATCGAGTTCCCTGACTTTTTGTTGCATTTCACGCCGGATGCGCTGCAGGTCGGGAGAGGCGTCGGGCCGGATTTCACCTTTGTCGTCAAAAACGGCGTTAATGGCTTTTATCAATCCTTCATCAAACACCAGCGGCCGTGTGATGTCGTACAGTTTGGGATAAATATCTTTTTTTGGGCCGGCAGAGAAAAACTTGAACACATCCCGGATCAGCGACAAAATTCGCAGGATACCCTGAAAAGATTCCGCCTGCAAGGTATATCCATCTTTTTCCAACATTTTCAGATCATTCCGTATATCGGGAAAAGACTCCAGCGGGAAACGATCGTTTTTTTCAAGTATCAGTTTGAACTCCCGGGTTTCCCGTAAAAACAAATCAATTATTTTAAAATCGGTACCCGGGGCAGTGCGGGCCAATTCTTCGGCTGCCATTGATGTAAGTGCCTCTTTTTCAAGCAAATCGAGGATTTTATCAAACTCCAGTTTCCGGAAAACGTCTTTCGGTTCAAAATTCATAGTGTCACTGTTCAAGATTCAGATGCTGCAAAAATACCGCCCTTCAAACAAATAACCGATCAGGAAGTTCCTTCCGGCAAAAGATGCAGAAGAAATTGCACAGATGCTATAATTATCCGTTTGGGATATTTTCATCTAAAAATTCTGAGGAACCCAAACTGATCGGTAGATTTGCCCCAACAAATTCAAAATTTCAATTAAATTACTGCCTTATGTTGAAAAAACTACTCTTTGCAGTGGCTTTTGTAGTCGCTGCTACAGCCATGAACGCCCAAACTGTGATTTGGGAAGAAAATTTCGAAACCGGCACCACATTGCCCGCCGGGTGGGTCCAACAGACTGCCGCAACGGATGGCGGCTGGAAAATCGGCACCAGCACTGCGGTGTCTTCCCAGTCTTTCCCGATCCCCGACAATGCCAGCGGCAACATTATGGCCAGCAACGATGACCAGTGCAACTGCACCAAATTAAATGACCGGGTCATTTTTCCGGCATTTGACCTGACTGCTTACGCAGGATCGTCGCTTTACCTGACCTATGACCTGTTCTTTGCAAAATTGTCCTATCAGGCCATCACCGAAGGACTGAAAGTACAAGCTTCCGTTGACGGCGGCACAACCTGGACAACGGTTAAAGACATCAAGGGCCGGGTATTCTGGGTGACTCCTTCCGGCGCCGATGTATCTGCATACGCAGGCATGGCCAACGTTCTGTTCGCCCTGAATTATACGGACGGCGGCGGCTGGCTGTATGGTGCAGCCGTGGACAACATCAAGCTGATCATTCCGGACAACACGCTTAAAGCGAGCATGGCGGGTGTTGGTATCAGCCGTTACCTCGATGCAATTCCGGCGTACTTTAATTATGACAAATACTGGTCAAATGGTGAAATGTATCTGACAGGTACGGTGAGCAATCCCGGCTTTGTTCCGATCACGTCTTTCGACCTGGTGATTTCCAACGGCACCAACACGGTGACGGAAAGTTATACCGTTGACATGCCGTTTGACGAGTCGTATGACTTCGAAATTCCGTACACGGTAAAAGCAGGCGCCAACGATGTATCGGTTACGGTATCCAACATCAACGGCAGCGTCGACAACGACCCGGCCGACAACACCGGAAGCGCTTTTGTAGAAGGTGTAACGCCGGTCGCAGGTCGTAAAGTTATCGGTGAAGAAGCTACCGGCACCTGGTGCCAGTGGTGCCCGCGCGGCGCAGTAATGATGGATTTTATGACTGCCGAATACCCTGAATTCATCGGCATCGCCGTACACAATGCCGACCCGATGGTGGTGGGTGCTTACGATGCCGGTATGGGCGCCTTGATCGGCGGATATCCGAGCGGCCTGCTCGACCGCACGTACAACGACGTTGATCCGACGGAATTTGAAAACTACTACATCGCTCGTATGGCGCTGGAACCGAAGGTTTCCATCAACCAGAATGTCGCCTGGGATGAAACCACCCGCACGGTGACAGTGTCCAGCTACTTCAAATTTCTCGAAGAAATGAACGGCGATTTCCGCGTTGCCGTGATCTTTACGGAAGACGACGTAACAGGTACCACCTCCACCTATGCGCAGAAAAACGCATACGCAGGTGGAGCAGCCGGCCCGATGGGCGGTTACGAAAGCCTGCCGGCAACGATTCCTGCCGCTCAAATGGTGTACGACCACGTTGCCCGCGCTCTGATCGGCGGCTTCAACGGCGCCGCAGGCACCGCTCCCGCTACCAACCCGGCCGGCACGGTATTCTCGAATGAAAACACCTATGTTGTACCTGCTGCTTATGATATTACCCAAATGCACGCGATCACCGTTCTGATCGACAATACTTCGGGTGAAGTTCTGAACGCAGAACAGACCGACATTCCGAATTTGTTTGTAGGAACGAAAAATCCGGATCAACTGGTATCGGTGAAAATGTTCCCGAACCCGGTAGTCGACGAAGCAACGATCAAACTGAACCTGAAAGAATCGAGCGATGTTCAAATGCGCGTTATCGATGCAATGGGTCGTGTTGTTGTTGAACGCAACTACTCGAGTGTATCCGGCGAGCAGCAATTGCCGTTCCGCGTGGGCAGCCTCGCAACCGGCGCATACATGCTTTCGGTTACGGCCAAAGGCCAGACGGTAACGGAATCGTTTGTGATCTCCCGTTAATATTTTTTCGATTACATTTTGAAAGCGGCAGCCGCCTTGTGACGGCTGCCGCTTTCTTTATGTGCCCCGAAAACACGTCCTTTGCCGCAACTATGAAACTTTATATCATCGCCGGCGAAGCCTCCGGAGATTTGCACGGTTCAAATCTTATTAAAGCATTGAAGCGGATGTGCCCCGGTCTTCAGTGCCGTGTCTGGGGCGGAGACCTCATGCGGGACGCAGGTGGAGATTTGGTGAAGCACTACCGCGACCTGGCGTTTATGGGCTTTGTGGAAGTGCTGAAAAATTTGCGGACCATACTGGGGAATATCGCCTTTTGCAAACGCGATATCCTTGATTTTCAACCGGATGCACTCGTGCTGATTGATTACCCCGGGTTCAACCTTCGTATTGCCAAATGGGCAAAGCAACAGGGTATCAAAGTGATCTATTATATCTCGCCCCAAATCTGGGCATGGCATACCTCCCGTGTACACGATATTCGCCGGGATGTGGATAAAATGCTCGTAATTCTGCCGTTTGAACGGGAATTTTACCAAAAATACCATATTGAAACCGAGTTTGTCGGTCACCCGCTGCTCGATGCGATTCAGTCGGAAGAAGGAACGTGGAAAAAAGAATATCCCGGCCTTCCGGTGATCGCCCTGCTGCCCGGAAGCCGCAAGCAGGAGGTGCAGCGTATTTTACCGGTGATGCTCGATGTGATAAATGAGTTTCCCGGTTATGAGTTTATCATTGCGGGCGCCAGCTCGCTTCCGGATGAATTTTACCAGCCGTTTTTAAGAGAATTTCCCGCCATAAAACTGCAACGTGGACAAACCTACGCACTGCTCCACCGGGCAACAGCGGCGCTGGTCAAATCGGGCACATCCACCCTCGAAACGGCCCTGATCGGAACCCCTCAGGTCGTGTGTTATGCCGGGAATCCCGTTTCGTACCTGATAGCCCGTCGCCTGGTCAAGATCAAATATATTTCCTTAGTCAACCTGATCATGGATGCTCCCCTGGTCCGGGAACTTATTCAGAATGAGTTGACCCGGGAGAATTTGTGTGCCGCACTTTCCGATATTTTGGACCCGAAAAGGGCGGATATCATTCGCGCCGGTTATGCAGAATTGCGCAGGAAACTGGGGGCGGGGGGCGCTTCTGAAAAAGCGGCCAGGGTCATCCTGTCTGTTGTTCAGGCACCTGACACGTATCCATAAAAAACCCGGACCGTTCAAAACGAAAAGCCCGGGAAGAGTCATGAATAAGAACCTTGTTAACCAAACAATTTCACTGTTTCACAAATCGTAGTGTTTTTGTGCCCTCTGCCGTTGCAAGCCTGGCGATATAGGTCCCAGGGCTCAACTGGGAGATTTGCCGGTTGATTATTTCCTGCGTAACCGCCTTTTTGTCTTCTATTTTGATGACCCGGCCGGTAATGTCGGCAAGGGTCAGGGTTACATCGGTGGGCCGGTCAAAACGGAGGGCAAAGTTGATCTGATCGTTTGCCGGATTGGGAAACAACCGGAACGCTGAATCCGCCAGCGGGCGTTCGTCCGTCGTGCTTAACAGGCTGATATACATGCGCATGACGGCAGAAAGTTCGTCGCCAAAACCACCCAGATACCACATGTCAGAGAACACTGCCGTACTGAGCGCATTCAGGTAGGTAATTTCAGTATTAAACGCGTGATTGGTCTGTTTTACACTTTCCGGGTATCCGGCCATCAGGAAATATCGCCCGCCGGGCTCCAGCAAAACGCCATCCTCAAGGGTATTCAGGTCGGTTAGTTCGGCTTGTTGTAGTTGCCCGTTTATGATGTCGTCCGGCGCTTCATAATCGGCGTAGCCGATCCATTCGAGGCTGGTTCCGGGAAATTCCGAAGCGTCAAATCCGGCAAAATTGGACGGGACGTCGTCGTTCACCCTGAGCAGGTAAATGGTGGCAACAACATCCGCATTGTCGAGCTCGGTGGAGTCGGTGGCAAAAGCAAATTCCGCAGTCATCGCTTTGTACTGATCGAGGGCGCCTGCCGACATCGTATAATAATTGCCTGCGTACCAGGGAACATCCTTGTCGGAGCGTGTGGCCGTTTGCGGGTGACTTTCCTTCGAAAAAACAAAATCCGTCACCAGGAACGGGCTGCCCTTCATATTGTTTTCCGGCCGGAGATCGAAGGAGTCGGCACTCACAGAATATCGTATAAAATATTCTCCTTCAGGAAGTTGTGGTGGATAAATATTGGGCATCTCAATCAGGGAATCAATAACGCCCGGCTCGATCGAAGCGGTCAGCACACTATCGGCAAAGAGGATTTCTCCGGTTGATTTTTCAACCGTCACCTTTGATTTGACATTCGTCATGGGTTCCAGCCCTTTATTGGATAAAAAGAGAAAAAAACCGAAAGTATCCGTGCCAATCTGCGAAGCGGGGGTCGCGTAACTGGAAACCGGATAGAAGAAACCGGCGATTTCAAGGTCGAACCGGGCCGTTGGATTTTGATCGTACAAGGCGATGTCATCCAGGTTCCACATATATTCGTAATTGCCGGTCCACTGCCATTGCAGGTAAACGGTGGACTGGTTAGCGGCTTTCGAGGAAATATCCACGATACTTACGGTGGGGTTGGGCGAAAATTTGTTTTGTGCGGTCAGGCCCGGAAAAATCGTAAAGTTCTGCCAGTTGGTCAGATCGGTGCTTACCCGGAGGATCGCGCTGGCGGCAGGGGTTGCCAGGAAAGTGCCGATATGGGATTCAAACTGGGCAAAAACAGTATTTTTCCCGGAGCAATTAATGGCGGCAGTGGTAAGGCGGCTGACGTGATTTTGCGGCAGTTGCTGCGCAGCATCCGAATTGACCACCACAAAACCGCTGACAGCGCTGCTTGAATTAAACGGGTCTTCCCCGTCAAATACCGGTGAACAGCCGGAAGCATTGTCTTTGCACCATTCCCAAACGACGCCCTGCCCCGAGGCATCCACACTTGTCCATTGTGCCGGAATGTTATTGGTAAAATCTTCAGTCCAAAAAGGCTGGAACGATTGTGCATGGAGCCACCCACCCGTCAGGCATACCATCAGGGTGAGCAATTGTGTACGTAATTGCTTCATTGTGCTTAATTTGTTTAGTAAAAAAACCGGCATGAAGGTCGCCCTTCATGCCGGTTGGCTCCAAATTATTGCTGCGAACTTGCTGCCGCAGGCGGTATCGGTATCACTTTAACACCTGAACGACAAAACCACCTTACTCGGGGCTTAACCTCAGACCGGAAAAATGACTACTTCTTCATTTCTTTTGCCCAGGTATCCTTAAGTGTCACAGTCCGATTGAAAACGGGTTTTTCTGCGGTGCCGTCGGGGTCGACACAAAAATAACCCAGCCGGGTAAACTGGAATTGTTCCCCACTTTTGGCATCGGCCAGGTCCGGCTCAATCAGCGCATGATCAATAATTTGCAAAGATTTTGGGTTCAATGTAGATTTAAAATCTTCTTCCGATGCGGGATCTTCCACCTGAAACAAACGGTCGTAGAGCCGCACTTCGGCTTTTCGCGCGTTGGATGCAGAGAGCCAGTGAATAACACCCTGGGGTTTTAACCCGGAAGTATCTTGCCCGGAGCGGCTTTCCGGGACGTAAGAGCAATGCAATTCTGTTATTTTGCCCGCAGCATCTTTTATAACTTCTTCACACTTAATGATATAGGCTGATTTTAGGCGCACCAACCCTCCCGGCGACAAACGGAAGTATTTGGGGGGCGGATTTTCCATAAAATCATCCTGCTCGATGAATATCTCTCGACCGAATGCCAGTTGACGTTTTCCGGTACCGGGGTCTTCGGGGTTGTTTTCTGTCTCCAGCCATTCCGTTTCCCCTTCCGGATAATTGGTGATCACCACTTTGAGCGGATCGAGCACTGCAAAACGGCGCAGCGAACTTTTGTTGAGGTCTTCCCGAATACAAAATTCAAGCAGGGCCATATCGGCGACCATTTCCCGTTTGCCCACACCGATGCGGTCGCAAAATTCGCGGATACTTGCGGGGGTGTAGCCTCTGCGGCGATAACCGCTGATGGTTGGCATCCGGGGATCGTCCCATCCGCGCACGTGGCCGTCTTCCACCAGTTGTTTGAGTTTACGTTTGCTGGTGACCGCGAAGGACACATTTCGGCGCGCGAATTCATATTGTTTCGAAGGGAAAATGCCCAGTTGAGCGATGCACCAGTCGTATAATTCTCGGTGCGGAGCAAACTCCAGGGTGCAAATGGAATGCGTGATGTGTTCGATGCTGTCGCTTTGGCCGTGCGCCCAGTCGTACATCGGGTAAATGCACCAGGCATCACCCGTGCGGTGGTGATGCGCGTGTTTGATGCGATACAAAAGTGGATCACGCATGATCATGTTCGGTGACGCCATGTCGATTTTGGCACGCAGCACACAATGTCCGTCGGGGAATTCACCGGCCTTCATTTTTTCAAACAGGGCGAGGTTTTCCTCCGGCGAAGTATTGCGATACGGGCTGTCTTTTCCTGCCTCGGTCGGGGTTCCTTTCAGCGCGGCAATTTCCTCGGCGCTGGAAAAGTCGACGTATGCTTTACCGTTCATAATGAGCACTTTAGCCCAATCGTACAGTTGCTGGAAATAGTCGGATGCGTAAAGAATCCGGGCGGGTTCGAAGCCAAGCCAGCACACGTCGGAAATGATGCTGTCCACGTACTCGGTTTCTTCAGTCACCGGATTGGTGTCGTCGAAACGCAGGTTAGTGGCGCCGCCGTATTTCAGCGCAAGCCCAAAATTCAGGCAAATGCTGGTAGCGTGACCGATGTGCAGGTAGCCGTTCGGCTCCGGCGGAAAACGGGTGAGAATACTTTTATACCTGCCCGCGGCAAGGTCCGATTCCACAATTTCTTCCAGGAAGTGGAGGGCAGCGGCGGGGTCTGTTGTTTTTTCGATACTCATATAATTGTCAAAAAACGGGGTGCAAAGAAAAGCGGTTTCGGATAAACGAACCGCCGGGAGTTAAACATTCAACGGGAATCCGGTCTGAAGGTTGCTTTTTTGGGGCGCAAACGGGTTTTTCGGTAACCCGTTACATCCGTTCCGGCATTTCAATACCCAGCAGGCCCATTCCGTTTTTTAAAACCTGACCGACACTTTTGCTGAGCATCAAACGGAAGGCTTTCGCCGGTTCCGATTCGGCGCGAAGCACCTGAAGGTCGTGCCAGAACCGGTGGTATTTTTTGGCCAGATCGTAACAGAAATTGGCCACCAGCGAAGGGTCATACTCTTTTGCGGCATTCCAAACCACATTCGGGTATTCCTGCAACGCGACGAGCAGGTCTTTTTCCTGCGGCTGAATGGACGTATATTCTCCGAATTTACTCAGGTCAATGTGCTCTTTATCAATCCGTTGCATCAAACCGTTGATCCGCACGTACGAATATTGGATGTAAGGGCCCGTTTGCCCCTGCAAGTCCACGGATTCTTCCGGATTAAAAATCATTTTCTTTTTCGGGTGCACTTTCACGATAAAAAACTTCAAAGCGCCGAGCCCGACCTTGCGCAGGTTTTCCGCCCGTTCCGTATCCGAAATGCCTTCGATTTCGCCGCGTTCCCGGGCTTGTTCCCCTGCAATTCTGATCACTTCCGCCATAATATCGTCGGCATCCACCACAGTACCTTCACGGGTTTTCATCCGGCCGGTGGGCAGTTCAACAAGCCCGTAGGAGAGGTGGTGGAGCCCTCCGGCATACGATTCGCCGAGGCGTTTTAAAATTTCAAAAAGAACCTGAAAGTGGTAATTCTGCTCGTCGGCGACCACATAGACATAACGCTCGCAACCCAGTTCCTTGTGGCGCATTTGCGCCGTACCGAGGTCTTGAGTGATATAAACGGATGTGCCGTCCGAACGAAGCACCACTTTCTGATCATAACCGGCATCGGTCAGGTCCACCCACACGGAGCCGTCTTCTTTTTTGAAAAAAACCTGTTTGGACAACCCTTCGTCTACAATGTCTTTGCCAAGCAGATAGGTATCACTTTCGTAATACAATTTGTCGAATGAAACACCCAGGTCGTGGTAGGTTTTATCAAACCCCTGATAAACCCAGTTGTTCATTTTTTTCCACAAACCGATGGTATCCGGGTCATGAGCCTCCCATTTCAGCAACATCTCGCGCACTTCGGCGCCCAGGGTCGAGTACTCATTGAACCATTTGTTTTTGAAATCTTTAAAAAAGTCCTTTTCGCTTTGCCCGGCTTTGTGTTTCTCCTCAAAAATACTGTTCGCCAACGCTGTTTGTTGCCAGGTTTCGTACTCTTCCTTGCTTTTTTGTTCGAATAACACGTAGTAATCGCCCACAAAATGGTCGCTTTTGATCCCCTCGCTTTCGGGTGTTTTTCCGGCTCCGAATTTCACCCACGACAACATACTTTTACAAATTGCAACGCCGCGGTCATTGACGATTTGTGTTTTAACCACCTCATAACCAACGGATTCCAGGATTTTTGAGCAAGACCAGCCGAGCAGGATATTCCGGATATGGCCGAGGTGCAGCGGTTTGTTGGTATTGGGCGAAGAATACTCCACCATTACTTTTTGACCCGTAGCCGGCCTGCGGCCATAGTTTTGATCCTGAACGAGTGCCTGCAGGAATACCTGCCAGTAACTTTCGGCGATTTCGAGGTTTAAAAAACCTTTCACCACATTGTAACCTTTAATTTCCGCCACTTTACCCTGAAGATATTCGCCGATCTCGGCGGCGGCGGCATCGGGTGTTTTTTTGGCAATTTTTACAAAGGGGAAAATAACGATCGAATAATCACCCGTGAAGTCGGGTGGGGTAGTGTTCACCAACACCTTGCCGGGCTCTGTCTGTTCGCCATAAAGATGTTCAACGGCTTGAGTGACAGCATTTTGGAGTATGGAAATCAGGTTGGACATACGTTTGTTTGTGTTGCGGATAACGCAGCAGGGCGGGTTTGTAAAAAATCGAGCGGCAAAAATAGGTGTTTATCGAAACAAAACGCCGCGAAGGAATAGTTCCTCTTCGCGGCGTTTGCGATATTAACCCTGTAAATCTTGTTAATCCTGTCAAAATTAAACTTGTCCTTTAACTCACGCCAGTTTGATCGAACGGTCCAGATACACGTCCTGGATCGTATTCAACAACGCAACACCTTCTTTTACAGGCTTTTGGAATGCTTTTCGTCCGCTGATCAGGCCCATGCCGCCCGCCCGTTTGTTGACCACAGCCGTGACGACCGCTTCCTGCATGTCAGAGGCCCCCTTGGATTCTCCACCTGAATTGATCAAACCCGCGCGGCCCATGTAGCAATTGGCCACCTGGTACCGGCAAAGGTCGATCGGGTGGTCTGTGGTGAGCTCGGAATAAACCTTCGGATGTGTTTTGCCAAACTGAATGGCGTTGTACCCGCCGTTATTGGTCGGCAGTTTTTGCTTGATGATATCCGCCTGGATCGTGACCCCGAGGTGGTTGGCCTGGCCGGTCAGGTCGGCGCTGGTATGGTAATCCGTGCCGTCTTTTTTAAATCCGTTGTTGCGCAGATAACACCACAGGATGGTTGCCATGCCGAGTTCGTGTGCCAGCTCGAACGCCTGGCTGACTTCGATGATCTGCCGGGCACTTTCAGCGGACCCGAAGTAGATGGTGGCGCCCACTGCTACCGCGCCCATGTCCCAGGCATTTTTGACCTGACCGAACATGATCTGGTCGAACTTGTTCGGGTAGGTGAGGAACTCGTTGTGGTTGATCTTCACGATGAAGGGAATTTTATGGGCGTATTTTCTGGACACGCTGCCCAAAACGCCGTAAGTGCTGGCGACGGCATTGCAACCGCCTTCCATCGCGAGTTTTACGATATTTTCGGGGTCAAAAAACAGCGGGTTGGGTGCAAATGACGCACCTGCCGAGTGTTCGATGCCCTGATCGACCGGCAAGATGCTGACGTAACCGGTATTGGCTAAGCGCCCCGTTCCGAGAATCTGCTGTATACTGCGAAGGGTCTGCGGATTTCGGTTGCTTTGTTGCCAGATTTCGTCTACATGGTTTTTAGAAGGCGTATGAAGCGCCTTCTTGTCGATGGTTTTACATTCGTGTCCGAGGTAATAAGCGGCCTTGTCCCCGAGCAGGTCGAGTATTTTTTGATTAGCCATAAAAGTTTGGTGGTGAGTTGGTTAGAGAAAATAAATTCAAAAATTCCAGGTAAATCCGAAGCGGTAATCCAGAGGATTTTGGTAGGTATTGATATCGTCGGCTATGGCGAAGTTGTAAAAAATTCCGATCTCGGATCCGGCGCCCCGTCCTTCACTCCAGTTCCAGCCCAGCCCGACACGTGGATTAAAACGGGTATTGGATACTTTTTCCGTGGTGCCATTGGTATAAAACAAGGGCTCCTGGTACCATTCGTTTGTCACTTCTCCCTGGATAAACAAGCCCCTGAAAACACGGAGCCGGAGGAACAGGCCGGCATCTACGTCAAACAAGCCGACGGCTTTGAATCCGGGGCTTTTGACGGAAGCAAACATCACCGATACACGCGGCCCGACCGAAAGCGATTCGACAATTTTATATCCCACCATGGGAGCCACACCGATCTGAAAAACATTGCCGCCGTTGTAACCGTAAAAGTTGAGCCCGATGTTGCCGCCATACCAAAGCCGGGATTTAAAATCGGCAGAGCTGGCGCTTTCTTTTTGAGCCAGCAGGGACTGAGCGGAAAAAAAGCAGCATGCCAGGAACAAACAGGTAAAAGTCCTTTGAAAATTCATGATTGAGGAGGTTGATGTGAAAATGACTTGTTTTGGTTCGGCAAAGGTAAAAAAGAGGAACAGTTTGATGCGGTTTTCACAAATACGTATGGAATTGCCGGTTTGCTGTCTGTCCAAAATATCTTTTTATGAAGTCAAATTAGTCTGGTTTTTGACCAAACCGGCATTTTTCTGATAAACACGCAGTGAAATATTCCCCCATCCGCTACATTCGCAGTCGAAAAAGACACGCCCTCTGTCTGTATTCCCACTCTGCCGGTTATACGATCTTCCCACGAGCGAAAAACTCATTATTTAATCTTCCGCCTGAATTTCACGGCGGTTTCACCCTTATTGTTTCAATATTATCAAATCAATGGTCAAACCATATCAGATCATGACTTTGCGTTTACGTCTGTTTTTCAACGCCTTATTGTTATGTGGAGCACTTGCGGGCTCCTTTCAACTACAGGCGCAACAATCTTTTACGGGAACACTGAATAACATTAGTTCTCCGGCTTTAAAAAACCGGTTTACTCACTGTGAAGTGTATGAGATTAACGACAGCGCATTTAATGCTGCCATCAAACTCAATCCTGCTTTCAGCCAAACGGAACTTCACCTTGGTGTTCATCACTGGGCGCTGGAATTGGTGCCGAGCCAGATCACCCAGGCCGGCTACACCCTTCAGGTGTTGACCCCGACGGGCCTTCAGGTTTTTACACCGAAAGAAAACAAAGCGTTCAAAGGGTACGAGACCGGCGGCGGCGGGAATGTACGCCTCACCATTGACAAGGATTTTATTTACGGCTTCGTTACTGCCGATGGCGGTGTGTTTTACATCGAACCCCTGTGGTACTACGAACCGGGCGCGTCGCATGATCTGTATGTCGTGTACGAACGGAATACTGTGATCAGGGACAACATCGATGGCACCTGTGCCGTGCTGGAAGGAGAAGAAAAATTAGAACAATTATTGTTTGGTATCGATTCTCATGATGACGACGAAGCCAAGGCAATGTCACAGGCCTGCTACCAGGCGGACCTGGCCATCGCTTCGGATAAATTGATGTTCAACAAATACGGTTCGATCGATGCCGTAGAGTTGCACAATATCGGGGTAATCAATGATGTGGAAACGGATTATTCGGGCAGTTTTAACCACGATATTGCCTTCAACATCGTTACCCAGTTTGTGGTTACGGGGACCGACCCATGGACCAACTCTACCAACCCCGGCACACTTTTGGCCAGTTTCAGATCATGGGGAAACGCGGGTAACTTCGGCATCGGTTTCGATATCGGCGAACTCTGGACGAACCGCGATTTTGACGGAGGTGTTATCGGTATCGCTTATGTTCCCGGTGTTTGTAACAACAATAAATACCACTGCCTGCAGGATTTTTCGACCAACGCGGAACTGTTGCGTTGTCTTACATCGCATGAAATCGGGCACAACTTCAACTGTAACCACGATACCGGCCCCGGTGTTTGCCCGCCCAACTTTATCATGTGCCCGTTTGTGTCCACCTCCAGCACATGGAGCACAAACTCGATCAACTCCGTCAACGCCTTTATTACCCCGCTGATCAACAACGGATGCCTTTCACCCTGCGGCCCGCCGCCGCCGCCGCTGGTGGCCGATTTTGAATGGGATCCCAACCCGGCCTGCCAGGGACAACCCGTACAGTTTACAGACCTTTCAACCGGTAATATCACCGGACGGACCTGGATTTTTCCCAACGGCACTCCGGGAAATTCCACACAAACGAACCCCGTTGTGACCTGGAACGTGGCCGGAACGTTCAACGTAACTTTAACCCTTGCCGGCACGGGTGGCCCGGTTTCAACCACTAAACAAGTGGTAGTCAAACCTTTACCCGTTGCGAGTTTTACCTATACTGTGAACGGCCTGGAGGTGACTTTTAACAACACGTCGACCAACGCCACCACCTATTTCTGGGATTTTGGCGATGGCAGTACCAGTGATGAAGAAGACCCGTTCCACGTTTATGCCGATGCGGGGAACTACGTGGTTATTTTGACGGCATCCAGCGAATGTGGAACTTCCACCAAAACGGTATTGGTCATCACTGCACCAACTGCCGATTTTAGCGCCATACCCACTTCCGGTTGCGCCACTTTTACGACACAATTTACGAATGAATCATCCGGCAACGCCACTACGTACTCGTGGCAGTTTGCAGGAGGTTTGCCCCCTTCTTCCGCAGTGCAAAACCCCATCGTGGTATACCAGACTCCGGGCGTTTACAACGTTACCCTCACCGTTTCCAACGCTTCGGGATCCAGCACGACGATCAAATCCAACTATATCACCGTGCAAACCGTGCCTGCGGCAAATTTCAACTTCACCACGAATGGCCTGACGGTTACCTTTAATAACTTAAGTTCCATCGGTGCTACTTATTTGTGGAGTTTTGGCGACGGCGCAACAAGTTCGGAAACCAACCCCGTTCATACGTACGACAACCCGGGGGCCTATACCGTGATTTTGACGGCAACCAACGACTGCGGGTCAACGAACTCGGTTAAGACGGTGATCGTTACAGCGCCTCCGTCGGCGGCGTTTTCGGCAAGCCCCACAAGCGGTTGCGGGCCGCTGACGGTTGTATTCAACAACCAGTCGACGGGCAACCCCACCTCATACAACTGGCAATTCCCCGGCGGCACCCCATCGAGTTCGACGGAACAAAACCCCACCGTGGTTTATAACACGCCTGGAACCTATTCGGTTACCCTGACCGTCAGTAACGCAGCGGGTTCGAATACAGCGACACAAAACAATTACATTACGGTTTTTGCGTCGCCAACGGCCGGCTTTACCAGTAGTATAAACGGTTCAACTGCCTCATTTACAAATACTTCCACCAATGCTGCGACATACGCCTGGAATTTTGGCGATGGCGGCACGAGCAACCTGACGAACCCGATACATACCTATGGCGCCGACGGCACCTATACGGTCACACTCACAGCAACAGGGCCTTGCGGCACAGTAACTTCTACACAAAGCCTGACCATCGCAACACCTCCAACCGCCGGATTTACAGCGTCACCCACAAGCGGTTGCGGCCCCCTGACGGTTCAATTTACAAATGCTTCCTCACCAAATACCACCTCGTGGAACTGGCAATTTGCAGGCGGTACCCCGTCCAGTTCGACGCAGCAAAGTCCATCCGTAGTTTACAACACTCCCGGCGCCTATTCCGTCACACTCACGGTGAGCAACAGCACGGGCTCGAACACCATTACCCAGACGAATTACATTACGGTGAACCCTTCGCCAACAGCCGGCTTCACGAGTAGTATAAATGGCCTGACCGCTTCGTTTACCAACACGTCCACCAATACCACCTCGTATTCCTGGAACTTCGGAGATGGCGGAACAAGCAACCTCGCCAACCCGTCGCATACCTATACCACGGATGGTGTCTATACGGTAACACTCACAGCGACAGGTCCTTGCGGCACGGTAACCGCTACACAAACCGTGACCATCGTAACAGTGCCGACGGCAGGATTTACGGCATCTCCCACATCCGGTTGCGGCCCCCTGACGGTTCAGTATACCAGTACCGCTTCACCCAATACCACTTCCTGGAGCTGGCAGTTTCCGGGCGGAACACCTTCGAGTTCGACGCAGCAAAACCCGCTGATCGTTTATAATGCAGCAGGTACCTATTCAGTTACCCTGACGGTGAGTAATGCTGCGGGATCAAATACCGCCATGCAGAACAATTTTGTAACCGTTAATCCGGCCCCTGCGGCGGCGTTCACCAGCAGCGTGAGCGGTTCCATGGCAACGTTTACCAACGCTTCCACGAACGCGACGACGTACGCCTGGACTTTTGGCGACGGTGGCACGAGCAACGCGGCAAATCCCTCGCATACTTATGCTTCCGACGGCACTTACCTCGTAACACTGACTGCAACCGGCCCCTGCGGATCCGCCACATTTACACAAAATGTGGTGATCATTACCGAACCCACGGCCGGATTTACTGCGAGTACAACGACGGG
This sequence comes from Lewinellaceae bacterium, assembly GCA_016713985.1. Classification (GTDB taxonomy): domain Bacteria; phylum Bacteroidota; class Bacteroidia; order Chitinophagales; family Saprospiraceae; genus M3007. The sequence goes on from JADJOD010000021.1 coordinate 124,671, forward strand.
GTGTGCAGCATTAACCGTTCAGTTTCAAGACCTTTCGTCCGGAAATACAACCGCCTGGTTATGGACTTTCCCTGGTGGAACACCTTCCGGTTCGACAGAGCAAAACCCCACCGTAGTGTACAATACCCCCGGCGTGTATGATGTGACGCTGGTTGCCACTTCCGCCGGAGGCAGCAGTACGTTTACACAAAACGGCTTTATTACGGTGTTGGCTCCGCCTGTCGCCAATTTCAGTGCCGGTGTAAACGGCGCCACGGCAAGTTTTACCAATAACAGCCAGAATGCTACTTCCTATAACTGGGCTTTTGGCGACGGCAGCACGAGTTCGGAATCCAACCCGGATCATACGTATCTTGCAGACGGCACGTATACCGTTACCCTCACGGCCACCAACAATTGTGGTTCTACCGTATTTACCCAGGTCGTTGTAATCGTTTTGCCTCCCAATGCCGGATTTACAATGAATAATCCGGAAGGTTGTGCGCCATTCGCCGTTCAATTCTTCAATGAGTCAAGTGCCAATGCCACAAGTTTCCAGTGGATATTCGAAAACGGCCAACCGGCAAATTCTACGGAAGAAAACCCTGCCGCAACCTGGAACCAACCGGGAGTTTACGCCGTCATGCTGATCGCGACCAACAGCGCAGGCAGTGATACAACCACTTCCAGTATTACCGTCAACGGCCTGCCAACGGCCGCCTTTACCGCACAACCCGCCGGTTTATCCGTGGTGCTCACCAATACCTCCGTAAATGCAGTTACATATCACTGGAATTTTGGCGACGGGCAAACAAGCACCGAAGTCAACCCAACGCACGATTACGCTACAACGGGCACTTATATCGTTACTCCTGGAGGCAACCAATGAATGCGGAACAGTGCTGATCACTTCGACGGTAGTCATTGCCGGCAGTGCGCCCCTGGCAGCGTTTAAAGCCGGCGAAAATTCGGGATGTGCGCCGTTTACGGTCAACTTCTCGGATCAATCGGCCGGAAACCCCGTTTCCTGGCAATGGGAGTTTGCAGGTGGAACACCCAATACCTCGGATGTTCAAAATCCGACTGTAACCTATTCATCGGCAGGCATTTACCCGGTAACGCTTATTGTCAATAACCAATACGGCGCGGACACACTGACCACGGCCGATATGATCACCGTTCAAACGGTGCCGACAACCGGCTTTGCCTATACCGTTGATCAATCCTCCGTTACGTTCAGCAACCAGTCGCTGAACGCTACCACGTACATGTGGAATTTCGGCGACGGGACGAACAGCCAGGAAGCCAATCCAACACATACCTATACCGAATCGGGCACCTATACAGTGGAACTGACAGCTATCAACGTCTGCGGCGCCAGCACACTTCAGCAAATTGTGGTGGTAACGGTTGGTGCGGGTGAACCAGGTTGGCTGAAACAATTCAATATTTACCCGAACCCCAACGCGGGCGCTTTTACGGTCGAAATGAGTGGTTTGCCCACCAGGAAGTCGAGTTTGCCCTTTTTAACGCCCTGGGCCAACTGATCAAACGGGAAACGGCCGATTTCGGCACAGGCGCTCTCGTTCGAAAACTGGATTACGGAGTATTGCCGGAAGCCGTGTATCAGTTGCGTATAAGTGCCGGCGATTCATCCATAATCGTCAAAATTGTAGTTCAACGGTAATTTATTCCGCCGTTTTGTTAAGACCAACGCCGGTTGTCCCAGTTTTGCGGCAACCGGCGTTTTTATACAAGCGCATTTCCTGGATGGGTCTCCAAATTTGGCTTGGTGTTTGATTTGATCCACACAAATCCATCATTATGAAAATGTTACTTCGACCGCTTTTATGTTGCATGCTCCTGCTCACGGCATCCGGCTTGTTCTCGCAAAAATTAAAAGCGGAGGACAATTCCCAAAATGCCGGGAAAGTGGAGTGGACGAAACGCCAGGTTGACGCCGGCAAAGTACCGTTTGGGGTGCCCGTCACCGGTGAGTTTGAAGTAAAAAATATCAGCACGGAAAACCTGATCATTCTCGACGTGCGCAGCGGTTGCCACTGCACGTCGGTAGAGTGGGCGAGGGAGCCTATTCCTCCCGGGCAAACCGGTGTGATCACCGCGATTTATGACGCACAAAAAGAAGGTGATTTTTACAGGATCATCACGGTGATCACCAACTTTGACCCTGCGCAGTCCGTGCCGATGGCTTTGGTTGGAAAGGTGGAAAAACCCGCAACCGTTAAACATTAAACGGACAGGAGCACCCGTAAGGGAGCATTAACGGGGGATCAGGGCTTGTTTTCCGGGACAAAACGTATGGAAAGAGAGTTTACGCAATGCCGTGTGTTTTTCGGCGTAAATCGTTCACCATCAAATACATGCCCCAGGTGACCGCCGCAATTTGTGCAGACAATTTCCACTCGTTTCATACCGAATGAACGATCCTCGTGCCGGGTAATCGCACCCGGAATTTCATCGTAAAACGATGGCCATCCGCACCCGCTGTCAAATTTGTCGGAAGATTGATACAAGGGCGTGTTGCAGCGCCGGCAGATAAAGGTTCCGGCGGCTTTATGGTTCCAGTATTCTCCCGTAAAAGCGCGTTCGGTGCCCTTTTGAGCGATTACATGTTCTTCTTCCGGGGTGAGCTGATTCCAGTTTTGATTTTTGTTGTCCATACCGTTTTAAAATGGTTTCCCTAAAAAACGCAGGGAAGGCCGGAAAAGATGCAAAAAAACGCCGGAAACCCCGCTATCTGTCGCTGCCGGGACGTTCAGCGCAAGAACTGCTTATCAGTGAGCGCTTCCAAAAAAAACTTCAGATCGGATTTTTCCTGAACGCTCAGCCCCAGCGGTTTTGCCAGCAAGGTATCCCGTGCTATGGCGTCATGAACAAACTTGTCCGGCGTATCGTAGTATTCGATCACTTCTTCCAGGGTCCGGAACATGCCATTGTGCATATAAGGCGCCGTAACGGCAACATTGCGCAACCCCGGCACCTTGAATTTTCCGAGGTCGGCACTGTCGCGGGTGACCGCGAAACGGCCGGTATCGTGCAGGTTTTTGCCGTTGTATAAACCCACGTTCCGGAACTCGTCACCCGTAAAATCGGGTGAAAAATGGCAATCAAAACATTTGCCTTTATTCATAAAAATCTGCCGGCCCCGTACGGCCGCTTCTTCCATTCCACCGGGCCGGTCCTGCATCCAGCGGTCGAAAGGCGTGTCCGGCGTCTCCAGTGTGCGCACATAAGCCGCTAATGCCCTCGCCAACAAGTCCATATCTCCTTGTTTCCCAAACAGTTGCCGAAACGCTGCGTCGTATCCCGGGTGGCTGCGCAGACGACGGGTCACCAGTTCCGGTGTTGCCCGCATTTCAAGGGTATCCTGTATCGGCATAAGCACCTGCTGCTCGAGTGTACCGGCGCGACCGTCGAAGAAAAAGTGCGACCTGGCCGACATATTGGTGATACTCTGGGCGTTGCGTTTGCCCAATCGGCCACCCACACCTTTGCTGAATTGTGCCGTATCGGAGAAGGCAAAAGCGGGTATATGACAAGACGCACAACTGATCGTGCTATCCAGCGACAGGATCGGATCGAAAAACAGCCGTTCGCCGAGTTGTTCCACGGTGAGCGGGGACGTGTTCGAAAAGGAAAACAATAAAAGTGCAAGAATGGTGGATGCAAGTATGGGAAGCCGACGGATCATGGGGCAAAATTAGTAAGAGGGGCGTTCCGCTTTACAACATTTTGGAATCATTTGCATTTGAATGAAATCCGGGAAATACGTGTAATTTTGGATGTTTGAAATCCCGCATGCATGAAAAAGATATACACATTAGCCCTTGTTTTTAGTACGGTTTTTTCACTTTGGGCCGCCCCGGCGCCCGATTTTACCGTTACGACCAGCGACGGTCAGGTTCGCAAACTGTACCAGGATTACCTGAATCAGCAAAAAGTGGTGGTGTTGGAGATTTTTTTCACCACGTGCCCGCCCTGCGCTACCCACGCTCCGTATTGGCAGAGCCTCTACCAATCCATGCTGGCCGCTCATCCCGGCCAGGTCGAATTTATGTTACTAAGCGATAAAAGCGCCGATACGAACCCTCTGGTTACGGCCTATCTCAACTCCAAAGGCCTCAGCATGCCGGCTGCGGGTTCGGACGGCGGCAGCTTATCGGCCGTTCAACCGTATAAAAACGGCTCCTTCGGGCCTTTTCAGGGCACCCCCACCTTTATCGTGATCGCGCCGGGCACCGGTGAGGTCTTTTACGACATCCGGGGCAATTCTCCGCAGGAGAGCATGGACCTTATCGCTCAGAAAATCAACGATTTATTGCCTGAACAGGATTGTTTTTTAAAAAGTTACCTGGACAATCCCATTGATTCCGTAGAGATCGTCGTACAAACAACCGGCGGTTTTTCAACCAGTTTCTGGGCCTCCGGCTCCTATACGCTCAAGGACATTCCCGAACTCCAGGATGTATCCTATTCCGTTACACCGGTTAAATATACCGACCCCTTGCAGGGATTGAGCACATACGACTTAGTCAAAATCGCCTCCCATATTTTGGGCTTGCAGCCGTTCCAGTTTCCCTGGCAGGCCATTGCGGCGGACATGAACTGTTCCGGCAGTGTAACAACCTTCGATATCGTGGAGGGAAGAAAGGTGATATTGGGCATTAACAACGGGTTTTCCGGCTGTGGCGGCGCCACCTGGCATTTTATCGCAGAACCGGACGGCGCCACTTCCGACGGCTCCTGCCTCCATTTTCGCGGGATCAGGCTGGGCGATCTGACCGGCCCTTATTTCGCCCCGGATGACCCAACAGATGACCGGGCGCACAACCTGCTTCTTTGTGATGACCGGCAACTTCCTGCAGGAGCGTTCGGCCGTATCCAATTGCGCGCTACTGCCGGTTTGAGCCTGCTGGGACTACAACTCGCTCTTGGAACAGACCCGGACGTTTTGCGTATAACCCGGCTGGAATCACCTCTGCTGCCCGGTTTTGACGAATACTCCTTTAACCTGGACGAACAGTTTCCCCAAAAACGGGTGCCCGTAAGTTGGGTAGGCAGCGACCCGGTTACCATAAAACCGGGAGAAACACTTCTGGACGTGGAGGTTCAGGCTTTACAGGACGTGCGGATATCCGATGTATTTCAATTGCACCCGGCATTGCGGGCAGAGGTCTATGACGAAACGGGGCATACTTTTCCACTCGGGATGCAGTGGCTGAAAACAGATTTTGTGCAAACGAATGATATTTCGATCAGTCCGAATCCGGCAAAAACGTTTTTTTTCGTATCCTTTGAATCCGGATTTGAACGCGATATGTTGCTGCAAGCAATTGACATGCAAGGAGTTGTAATTTTTGAAGAAAAAATTTCCGCCCTACGCGGTCCGAACAAGATTCCGGTGCAAACACCTGCCCTGGATTCCGGGGTATATGCCCTGAAACTCGCCGGCTTGCCCGCCGGGAAGGTTCTTCTTTTGCGATAAATAACACATTGCCAAATCAAATTCTACGGCTAATCGGATGTGAAGCCGCATTTCAAAATTATCTTTGCCGCGCCGCAGGACATCAACTTCCTGCGGCGTATTTGTTTTAGTCGTTATGTCCAGCCAAATCCAGTTAAACAGCATCGAAGAGGCCATAGCCGATATCCGCGCCGGAAAAGTCATTATTGTTGTTGACGACGAGGATCGTGAAAATGAAGGCGACTTTATCTGCGCCGCCGAAACGATTACACCCGACATCATCAACTTCATGGCGACGCACGGGCGAGGACTCATTTGTACACCCATTGAAGAAAAGCGGGCCGACGAGCTTGGGCTCGACCTGATGGTGGGCACCAATACGGCGCTGCACGAAACAGCGTTTACCGTTTCGATCGATCTGATCGGGCACGGATGCAGCACCGGAATCAGTGCCTACGACCGCGCCACGGGCATCCGCCACCTGACCAATCCGGCGGCAAAAGCCAGCGATTTTGCGCGTCCGGGGCATATTTTCCCTTTACGCGCCAAAACCGGCGGTGTACTGCGCCGGACCGGCCATACCGAAGCCGCGGTTGACTTGGCCCAGTTGGCCGGTCTTTACCCGACGGGTGTACTTGTGGAAATATTGAACGAAGACGGTTCCATGGCCCGGCTGCCACAATTGATCGAAGTTGCGAAAAAATTTGACCTCAAAATCATTTCCATCGACGACCTGGTGGCGTACCGGATGCGTACCGAGCGCCTGATCAAAAAGGAGATGGAAACCACGATGCGGACCATTTACGGCGATTTTGACGCGGTCGTTTTTACGGATATTTCGAGCGGCGACACCCATTTGGTACTGAAAAAAGGGCAGTGGACAAAAGACGAGCCGGTGCTTGTACGGGTCCATTCCTGGTCCGAAACGGGGGGCATTTTGGGCAACCTGCTCGCCGATTATGGCACTCAGATACAAACCGCCCTGCAAAAAATTGCGGAAGAAGGCAACGGCGCTTTTGTGTACCTGCGCCAGGCCGACAAATCCAACCTCTTGTCCCGCCTGAAAATCTACAAACAATTTATGGATGACGGAGAACCCGAAAAATTCGAACTGCATACCAGTATGGGTAAAAAAGATTTTGGGGTAGGCGCGCAAATACTCCGGGAACTGGATATCAGCAAAATCCGCCTGCTGACCAATCACCCCCGGCCCCGGACAGGTTTTATCGGGTACGGGCTTGAAATTGTGGAAAATATTCAATTGTAAGGAACAGGTTGCCGCAGACATCCAACCCCGGAACCTATTTTTGCACCAAGACAATACAGGAATGGAAGACAAACCGATGGTCACACCTTACGGAACGGGCGAAGGCAAAAAAGCCGAAGTGGAACGTATGTTCGATAAAATCGCCCCCCGATACGACTTGCTCAACCGGGTTTTGTCGCTGGGCATCGACGTGCAGTGGCGTAAAAAAGCGCTTGCATACCTGAAAAACGATCATCCGCAGACGTTGCTGGATGTGGCTACCGGCACGGCGGATGTGGCGCTGATGGCCGCTAAAACCCTGAGCCCTGCCAGCATTACCGGTATAGATATTGCCAATCAAATGCTCGATCTGGGGCGAATAAAGATTAAAAACCAGGGTCTGGAATCCGTGATTACCCTGGAAACCGGCGACAGCGAAAATCTTCGTTTTGCCGACTGGTCGTTCGATGCGGTGACGGTGGCATTCGGGGTAAGAAACTTTGAAAACCTCGAAAAAGGCCTTGCTGAAATGCACCGTGTACTGCGCACCGGGGGCCGTGTGGTGATACTGGAATTTTCAAAACCCAATATTTTCCCCTTTAAACAACTGTACAACACCTACTTCAAATACGTTTTGCCCCTGATCGGACGTTTAACCAGCCGTGATGTACGCGCATACACCTATTTGTTCGAAAGTGTGCAAACTTTCCCGGAAGGCCAGGACTTTTTAAACATCTTATCTAAAATCGGCTACCAAAACCCGACATGCGAACGCTTAACGTTTGGAATATGCTCAATTTACTCCGCAACAAAATAACCCGGTCGTCTCAAACCATGAATCTCCAACAGGTCGCCGGGCGCCCGGTACAATTGCTTTTATGCACCATTTTGGCCGCACTCTGCTTTTTGCCGGCAGTAAACGCCCAGTTCAACCAGGGCAAAAACCTGAACTACCGCGATTTTCAAAGCAAAAACTATTATTTCGGCATTACCCTGGGTTACAACCAGAGCGACTTTAAAATTTACCATTCCAAGGATTTTATCCTGAGCGATTCCTTTGCCCGCGCCGAATCGGTGACCGGGCCCGGTTTCAATCTGGGTATCGTCTCCAACCTGCGGGTGGGTGAATATTTCGACCTCCGGTTTTTGCCAACCCTGTCGTTTGTGGAGCGCAATATCCGCTACATCACACCGGGTGAAAGCGGCCGTATTTTTCAACGACCCATCGAGTCCGTTCTGGTGGAACTCCCCTTTCATGTGCGTTACAAATCAGCCACTTATCACGATTTCCGGCTGTTTGTGATTGCCGGTGTCAAATATTCTTTCGACGTGGCGAGCGACTCCCGCACCCGGCAGGCTGCGGGGATCGTCAAGATCGCACCCACCGATTTTCAACTGGAATACGGCGCAGGGATACAGTTTTTCTTCCCGTATTTTATTTTTTCACCGGAATTCAAAATATCGCAGGGCATGAACAACGTGCTGATATTCAACGACCGGCTCGAACAAAGCAACGTGTTGGAAAAGGTATTGAGCCGGACGTTTACGATATCGCTGCATTTTGAAGGCTGATTCAGACGGACGTTGATTGCCCAACCCAAAAATCATTGCTAATTTTGAAGCATGATTCCTCCGAAACAGGTACAGGAGATTCTCGACGCAGTTCGTATAGAAGACGTTGTGCAAGAATTTGTTACGCTGCGAAAGCGCGGCGTAAACATGATCGGCCTGTGCCCTTTTCACGGTGAAAAAACGCCCTCGTTCAACGTCAGCCCGGCGCGGAATATCTTCAAGTGTTTCGGCTGTGGAAAAGGCGGCGACGCGGTAACTTTCCTGCGCGAACACGAGAACCTGACTTATGTGGAGGCGCTGCGTTGGCTGGCCCGCAAGTACGGCATTGATATTCAGGAAGTTGAACGCTCGCCGGAACAGGTGGCAGAACTCCAGTTGGCCGATTCGCTCTATATCGTCAACGATTTTGCACTGCAACATTTTCAGGATCAACTGTTTAATACGGATGAAGGTAAATCCGTCGCCTTGTCTTATTTTAAACAACGCGGTTTGCGCGAAGACACCATCCGGGCTTTCGGGCTCGGCTATGCGCCGGAACAACGCGACCTGCTCGTGCGCCGCGCCAAAGCCACGGGTCACAACAACGACCTGATCCGGAAAGTTGGTTTGAGCAACCAGGACGGCACCCGTGATTTTTTCCGCGGGCGTGTCATGTTTGCCATACACAATTTGTCGGGTAAAGTGGCCGCATTTGCCGGGCGCACCATGTCGTCCGACAAAACGATTCCCAAGTACATCAACAGCCCCGAAACGGAGATTTATGTAAAAAATAAAACCCTGTACGGCGCTTTTCAGGCGAAAAAGGCCATCCGGCAACAGGATGAGTGTATCTTGGTGGAAGGCTACATGGACGTCATTTCCCTGCACCAGGCGGGCATCGAAAACGCCGTGGCTTCCAGCGGCACCTCACTGACGGAGGGGCAACTGCACCTGATCAAACGCAACACCAACAACCTGAAAATCATTTACGACGGCGATCCGGCGGTAAAGCTGCGCTGCGTGGTCTCGATCTTGCGCTTGAACAGGATATGAACGTAAAAATATGCCTCCTGCCCGACGGCCACGACCCGGATTCATACGTGCAACAGATGGGCGGCGAAGAATTTTTAAAGTTTGTTTCGGCCAATGCCAAAGATTTTATCCTGTTCAAAGCCCAATTGTTGCTCTCGGAAACACAAGGCGACCCGATAAAAAAGGCCGGACTGGTGAAAGACATCGTGGCGAGTATTGCCAAAATCCCGGACCCGATCAAACGCAGTGTTTATTTGAAGGAGTGCTCCTCCCTGCTCGATGTGTCCGAGCAGGCCCTGATCGGCGAATCCAATAAATTGATCACCGGAACGATCAAAAAACGGGAGGAAAGGGTCGCCCGCCAGCCGGGTTCGGCCAGCGATTCGCCCGATGTGTCGCCGGACCCCCATTTCCCGGTTGCCGAACCGGAATTTGCCTCACCCGGCAGGGACAAACCGATGTCGCGCGGCGATGAATTCCAGGAACGCGACATCGTACGCCTCCTGGTGCAGTACGGCAACCAGACCCTGGAAAAAGAAGGCGTCAGCGTGGCGGAATACATTCTTTCGGATATTGAAGAATCGTTGGGCAACTTTGACAACCCGCTGTATGGCAAAATTGCCGCTCAGTGCCACGACCTTTTGGTTCAGGGCGCGGGCTTCAACCAGCATTATTTCCTGCAACATGAAATGCAGGAAATCAGGGATTTGACCATCGATCTGCTCACCGAAAAAGACAGCATGTCGCCGAACTGGGTGGATATGTGGAATTTTCCCCTGCAAAATCAGCCGATGCCCGACCTCAATTTTGATACGGATATGAAGCAGGCGCTCGAACGGTTCAAGTTGCGTAAAATACAAAAAATGTGCGAGTTAAACCTGAATCGTGTCAAAACGGCTTCCGAATCGGGCGACATGGACGCCATGATGCGGTTCATGAAAATTCAGCAAAAACTGAATGAAACCCGCAATGAAATCGCCAGGCGGGTGGGTACGGTTGTAATGCCCAAGTAATTCTGGTCCGCCATTTTTTAACTGCCATTCTTCACCCATGCAACTTACCATCCTCGGCAACTCTTCCGGCGGCCCGTTTCATGGGCGGCATTATACCGCACAGGTTTTACAGACCGAAAACCACCTTTTCCTGATCGATTGCGGTGAAGGAACACAAATGCAACTGTTTTATCACAAGATCCGTTTCGATCGTTGTAATCACATCTTTATCAGTCACTTGCACGGCGATCATGTATACGGATTGCTTGGTTTGCTGACCAACTGGTGCCTGAAAAAACGGACGGAACCGCTCCACTTGTATTCGCCGCCGGGATTGAAAGAATGGGTGGAACCAGCGCTCGTGTATGCCGTGTGGTGTTTCCTTATACCCTCGAATTTAACGAAATGGATGCCGCTTCATCCATAAAGGTGTTGGAAAACAAAGACCTGGAGGTGTGGACGATTCCATTAAATCACCGGATCGAAACCTGTGGTTGGTTGTTTCGCGAAAAAAAGAAACCCCGCAACATACGCCCGGAAAAAATCGAAACATACAACATCCATTTTTCCCTGATTCCGGGGATAAAAGCCGGCGACGACCTTGTTTTGCCGGACGGGCGGGTGATACCGAATTCCGAACTTACCCTCGATCCTCCGGCGCCCAAATCCTACGCGTTTTGCAGCGATACGGCGCCTTCTCCGCTGGTGGCGAATCGGGTGCAAGGTGTTGACTTGCTGTATCACGAAGCCACTTTTACCAACGAGCACCTCGTGGAGGCATCTGTTTCTTTTCATTCCACCGCAGCACAGGCCGCAGAAATCGCCCGTCAGGCGGGTGTTCGCAAACTGATCATCGGGCATTTTTCGGGCAGATACGCCGATGTGGAACAACATCTCGCCGAAGCGCGGATGATTTTTTCCGAAACACAGGCGGCGGAAGAGGGCAGGGTAGTGGAAGTATAAGGCCAATCCTCTTGTATTTCACAAAAAAACTGCCGTACATTTGACGTAATACTTTTGTTACGAGCAAGATATACCTGAACCATTCAAATGAAAACGTTATGGCACAACTTTCAAACGGGGCATTTGCAGCCCTCCAGAAACCCCGGTTTTCAAATTCCACCCATCTGAACGGCTTTTTTATCGGTCACACCGGAAAGGATTTTATTGACTGGTTCAACGAAAACCTGGCGGGTAAAGGCGCCTTTGCAAAACGCAGAATCAGCCCCGAGCCGGGGGAAGACATGGTGGCCGTTAAACGTGAATTCGCCGTTTTTTGGGATTCCATCCCGGTTATTTACAGGCAGGCGGACATATCGCTGTTTGATTTTGTGTCCCTCATGTGTATTTCCATCAATGAAACCGCCGGCCGTTTTCGGTCCAAAACAGAGCGGTGCGGAAAGGGGGCAAAGGACAAAAACGGCATCCGGCACGAAGGTTTGGCCTATGCATTCGACCGTTTGCCGGGCATAAAAAAGTCGTATAACACGCTGGCCGGGAACAAAACCGCTTTTGAATGCTTTACCAACCCCGTTTTTTGTGCCGCGCACCAGGGTTTGGGTTTGTCGGATGCACTTTCAGGCGCCGCTCAACCGGATAAAATTGATCCCGTGTGGAAGGGAGAATTTTACCCTGCCGACAAATTTCCGGTTTTGGAAGACCTGGCAGAGACCGGGTTTGTCATGCAGGCTGATTTTTACAAATTTCGCGGACGGGGGCCCATCCAGATCACCGGCAGAGCGCCTTACCGCCAGATTGCGCAGTTTATTCAAAAATACGAAGGCCCGGAAGCCATACTCCGGAAATTTAAAATGCGATGGCAAAATTTGTCCGCCGACGATGCCTGCTACGCCAGCAACGATATGGATTGGGACGAAATATTCACGGTGAAACCGATTGTGGCGCTTTCCCTGCGTATTTATGCCGACCTGGCTTCCCCGGCAAAAAACATGCTGATCATGTCAAAAGAATTCGAACGTCTGAATGAAAGAACCCGCCAGGCCGGTTCCATCTGGAGCGTGGGGCGTATTATCAGCGGCAGTGAAAAATATGCCGATGAAGATTATCAGCCGCGGGTGGTTGAGATGCTGGAAAAAATTGCGGGGCAATTGAATCCGCGGATTTGAGTATTCGGCAGGGATTCAAAAACAAAAGGCTTCCACCAACGGAAGCCTTTTGAACATCAAACTTGCAGCGTATTTATTTGAGTGGTGAGCGTCAGGCCAGTTTTTCAATATCGCGGATCAGGATACTGTTGCGATTGAAATAGATCAGGTTCGACTTGCGCAAATCATTGAGCACGGAAGTAACGGTTTGCCGGCTTGTGCCCGTCAGATTGGCGATGTCCTGTTGGGTCAGGTGGTGTTTAAGCAGGGTTTCGTATCCAACGCGGCGGCCTTCTTTTCCGGCGGTTTCCACGAGGAATTCGATGATACGTTCCCGGGCATCTTTCAGGACGAGTTTTGCAAGGCGCTCTTCCACCCGCTGGAGTCGTTGAGTCAGGTGTTGGAGACAGGCGAACACAAGTCGCTGATTTTGTTGCATCAGGAGTTGGAAATCAGCGATTTTGATCGCCAGGTATTCTACTTCGTCGTGCAGTGCCTGGGCGAATTCGCTTCGTTTGGTTTCTCCCGCCAGGGCCAGATCGCCGAACAACATTTCCGGTTGTAATATTTCTTTGATTACTTCACGGCCGTCCTGGGAAAAAGTGCCGGTTTTTACCCTGCCCCGTATTAACAAATAGAGGTAGTCGGCAGGTTCATCGGGCATAAAGATAAACTGAAACTTGGGCGCTCGCCTGAACTGGGCAATGGCAGCCAATTGCTCCAATTCAGCTGTGGTCAGTGGGGTTAACACGGATAGTTTCCCGAGAAATTGAATCGTGTTGCTCAGTTCCATAGCGACGTAGTTTTTGTTAGAAAGCAGTTGTTGTTTGTTTGCGATATTCACGGAGGTTTTGTGGAGAAAAACGGCGTTAGGCTGAGGTTTGCAAAAATGAAAATAACCTGCGCCGACATTGCCTTTTCGAAGGATGTTTGGAGCCTGATTCACTTTGCAATACAAAAGTAAGTCCGGAGGCCGTGTATAAAAAGAACATTTTATGCTGTTTGTCGGAAGTTATTCTTTCTAATTAAAATTATAAGGCTTTGACAAACAACATTTTATAATGATATATTCTTTGAAAAAGATGAAATTTTTTTTGGCATTGTTTTAGGTTCAGGTATATCTGAATGCCGTATGAGCATCTATTTTTGCTCGTCAATACTTTTTGTACCCCATTTTTTAGTCATTTTCACTCGCAGCCGGCCAATTTTATTCTCCAATCTAATTGCTTCCTCTATTGCCGAAATAATTGCCATGAATATTCGACGTCCCCTTTTGATTGCGGGAGCTATCGTCTTGCTCCAGACCATCCATTCATCCCCCTGCCTGGGAGCCATCGCCTCCGACACCTGCGATAACCCGATACAAATCAGTTCGCTCATTATTACTAATTCAATCTGCGGAGATTCCTCCGGCGTGATCCTGCTCAACCTCATGGGAGGGAATGCGGGTTATGCCTTCAACTGGACGCCCGGCGTTTCGGACTCAAATATCGGATTCGGCCTTAAAGCAGCCGTATACCACATTGAGGTCGTCAACATCGACCACCCGGAATGCACGCTGGATACCTTCGTGGTCGTCAACACCTCAAGCGGGCCGGCCATTCAGGTTTCGGAGGTGTTGCCTGCCAACTGTACCGGCTCCAACGGGAAAATAACCCTGAAACCGGATCAGTACAATTACACCTGGAGTAACGGCAAAACCGGGGCCATCAATGAGAACCTGAACAGCGGATGTTATTCCGTGACGGCCACCGACCCGGCCAACGGCTGCTACTCCGTGCTGCGTATTTGCGTGCCCAATACCAACCCGCTTCAATCCACCTTCGAAATCATCACGCCATCGAAATGCGGCTTGCCGACAGGAACCGCAAAAGTAAATGTGGCGGGCGGCTCCGGGCAGTACACCTACAGCTTCGGGAACAGCCCGGTCGTACCGGATTTGCCCCCCGGTATTTTTACATATTTTATCTCCGATGACCTGACGGGCTGCAAGGATACGGTACACGTCGTCATGTACGACGCACCACTCGAGGGAACCGTGAATATTCACCCGGTTCATATTAAATGCCCGGATTCCGGCCAGGGAAGTGTCGGATTTGACGTAATACCCGGCTTTAATTTCACACTGCCGTTCACGTTTGCGTTATGGGATGAAAACGGCGACACCCAATCGCCGGACGACCTGAAGGCAGGCGTTTATTTTTTACAAATCGCGGACGCCGACAGTTGCCTGCTGCCCGTGGATACCTTTAAAATCGTTGCACCTCCGGCTTTTTCAGCGCAACAAACAGTGCAGGCGGGTACCTGTACTCAGGGTGGGCGTATTGAACTTGATCTGACGGGGGGCAACGGCGGCTTTATCACAGACTGGTCCGATTTGTCCGGTATCGATAACCCGAAAAACCGCCACGGGCTGACACCCGGTTATTATCATGCAACGGTTTATGACAGTTTGTTTTGTTCGTACCCCGTTGATTCTGTGTTGGTTATTTCGTATTGTGGCATTCCGGACACCTTTTTACTGGTGCTGGGCACAGGCACAACAGATTCCATTTGTTTGCCATTGCCGGCGGGGGTAAACGCAACGGGGTTATCCTATTCCATTATCGGGACCAATAACCCGGTCTACGGCGCCTGGTCACTCAATGCCTCGGGTTGTGCGGTGTACAAAGCCGGTCCCGTCCCTGTTTTTGGAGCAGATCCGATCTGCATTGCCGTGCAAGCGGCGGCGCCCGGCTTCGGAGACACAGTTTGTATCGTGGTGAATATCACTACATTACCTCCTGAACACGATTCCATATATTTTCCATACCCCAAGGGAATTCATCCGTGGCCTGCGGATTTGTGCCGGCGAATTTTAATAACCGGACGGTTTCGAGCCTGAACGGAACGGGTTTGAGCGGTATAAGCGACGCCTTCGGCAGCTACGTAATTGACGCTCTTTCGGCTTGTATGACCTTCCAGTCTGCCGGACCGGCGGGCTACCAGGTGGATTACGTCAGCGTCGCCGTATGTGATACCGTATTGCGGCAATGCCGCACGATTTGTTATATCCCGAGTGTTCATGCTCAGGACGGATGCCGGGACGGCGTTCTTTTTCCCGACAGCCTGGTTTTATCCGCAAGCGATTGCGACGAAGGGGCCGATGCCTGCGTTCCGGTTCCGTTTTCACAAATCGACGAATATGTCATCCTGGATAATGGAGTGCCTTATACCGGCAACCAGTTTTCGGGCTGTGACCCGAAAACCCGGACCGCGTATACCATAAACCTGAACGCCGGCCCCTACCATCTCAGCGACTGGACACTGAATGGCCAACCTTTTTCGGGAACCTTCACCAGTGCCTATGAGTTGCTGAGCCTGCTCAATCAGTATGACCCGGCGCCGGGATGGTCGCTGGAAAACGATTCTGTTTTTGTCGGGGGCGATGCCGGGCAAACCTATGGCCCGTTGAATATCTTATCCGCTCAGAATCAGGCTTTTAAAATCAATCCCGCGCCCCAAAACACTTTTTTGGGCACCGTCATGCGTTTTGCGACGGGTGCTCATGTCATCACGTTCAGGCGGGAAAAAACCGGCTGCTCCGATACCGTTCAGGTAAAAGTGGTGTGTACCGGTTGCCCGCCTATTCATAATTATACCCCCAACAGCCAGGGGCAAATCGCCTGGAATATTTTAACTTGTTTTTCAGATACTATTTTTTGCACCAATATTTCAAACCCGGAGTTAGGCGATTTCAGCATCAGCGATCACGGCGCTGCGTTTTCCAGTTTTGCCGCTTGTGGAAGCTTTATCGGCCTGCGATTGGATACCGGATACCACAACATTCGCCTGCTGAACAATATTACCTTTTGCGAATACAATGTTGAGTTTGATCTGGCTTGTTCGGGAGGACCGGTCGGGCAAAACCTGAAGGCGGTTCCCGACGAAGTGGCGACACCCAAAAACACCCCCGTCGAAATGGACCTCATCGCCAATGATACCATTCGCGGGATTATGGGCAACCGAAGCGGTCTGGCCGACTTTGACATATTAACCGATCCGGATTTCGGGCAACTGACTTACGACGATTTTTTTGCTAAGGTCACGTATTCGCCCAATTTGGATTTTTGCGGCGTGGACACCTTTGTTTACCAGATCACGGACACGGCCGGCCTGCGTTCGGCTGCCCGGGTGAGGGTAAACGTACTTTGTAATAAAATACTGATATACAATGGAATATCGCCGAATAACGATGACCGGAACGACGTCTGGCATATACCCGGTATCGAATTGTACCCCGACAATGAGGTGCAGATATTCAACCGCTGGGGCAACCTGGTATTTAAACGGAAAGGGTATACCAATCAGCAAGCCTGGGATGGTACCTGGGACGGACATAATCTGCCTGATGGCGCTTATTTTTACGTCATCGACCTTGGCGACGGATCGAAGGCGTATAGCGGTTACATTCAACTCCAGCGGTAAATAATAACGGGGTTGTTGCCCGAATACCAGGCAGCAACCCCGTTTATAAAATGGCTTTGCAGGCCGCTAATATTCATCCTCATTAAAAAAGAAGTCATCGTGCCGCGGGTAATCGGGCCAGATATCTTCTATACCTTCATACATCTCGCCGTCATCTTCCAGCTCTTCCAGGTTATCGATCACTTCACCGGGCGCACCGGAGCGTATGGCGTAATCAATCAGTTCGTCTTTAGTAGCCGGCCAGGGGGCTTCTTCGAGGTAGGAGGCCAGTTCAAGAGTCCAGTACATAGAGTTATCGTTCGTTAAAAAAGTTGAGGCTCTAACAACAGGTTTTTAGCAAGAGGGTTGCTTCACAACGATTGTTTTCAAAACAAATTTTGATATACGGGCGTGTTTGAGAAAATCGGGCACGCAAAATATCTTTAAATGATCAGCATGGCGTCGCCATAACTGAAGAAGCGATACTGTTCTTTTACGGCTTCGTTGTATGCTTCCATAATGAGTTCAAACCCCCCAAAAGCGCATACCATGATCAACAGGCTCGATTTGGGCAGGTGAAAATTGGTGACCATACTGTTGGCGATGCTGAAGTCATAAGGCGGATAAATAAATTTATTGGTCCAACCTTCCACCTGTTTCAGCAGTTTTTCAGCGGATACGGCGGTTTCGACGGAGCGCATAACCGTGGTACCTACGGCGCAGACTTTTTTATTCGCCAGAATACCTTTGTTGACCGTCTCGGCGGCATCCGCGGAAATTATGAAGTATTCGGCTTCCATTTTATGTTTCGACAGGTCTTCCACATCGATGGTACGGAAGGTGCCGAGGCCGATATGCAAGGTCAATTCTGCAAAATGAACCCCTTTTAATTCAAGGCGTTTCATCAGTTCGCGGCTGAAATGGAGCCCTGCGGTCGGGGCCGCCACAGCGCCAAGTTCTTTGGCATAAATCGTCTGGTAGCGGTCGCGGTCGATGGCCTCGGGTTCCCGCTCGATGTATTTGGGCAGCGGCGTATTACCGAGGCGGGAGAGTTCACGCTGAAAATCGTCTTCCGTGCCGTCGAAAAGGAAGCGGATCGTGCGTCCGCGAGACGTGGTATTATCCACAACCTCCGCCACCAGGGCGTCGTTTCCGTTTTCGTCTTCAAAATACAGTTTGTTGCCTACCCGGATTTTGCGGGCCGGGTCAACCAGCACATCCCAAAGCCGGGCGTCGTGGTTGAGTTCCCGCAACAGGAAAACTTCGATTTTAGCGCCGGTTTTTTCTTTTTGACCAAAAAGTCTTGCGGGAAAAACCTTGGTGTTATTAAAAACCATGACGTCCCCGTCGTTGAAATAATTGAGGATGTCTTTAAAAATCTTGTGTTCGATTTTGCCTGTGTCGCGGTGTACCACCATGAGTCGACTCTGGTCGCGCTCATCTGCGGGATACTGCGCAACGAGTTCTTTTGGCAAATTAAAATTGAAACTGGAAAGTTTGGTGCGCATTGTAAAGGGTAAAGGGCAGATTTAAACGCTGATAGGTCAGTGCTGCTACCTTTCGATTTAGATTTCTGGCGAAATATTGTTGTGAAAAGTTATTTTGGCTGCTTTCCAGGGCTTTCGCCCCAAAAATGGGTGCAAAAATAGAAATAATCCTGAAAGGTAAATTTGCCATTCTGTTTTTTTCAAGAAATGCTCTTGTTACAGCATTTTAGATGCCAAATGCCATGAAAATGTTGAGAAACTGTTTTTTCAAAAAAAGAAACGGAAAAGGGCGGGGGGGGGAGTTTACTCTGCCCGCCAGGCCGGCAAAAAACGCGCTATTTCTTCTTTGTTTTCCCGGAATACTTTGGCGCCGCGGGTGGCGGTCACAACACTGCATGGCACATCTTTGCTGACTTCGCGTTGGCTTAGGCCGCGGTCGAGGGCATCAAAAATGCGCCAGCGCTCCAGCATCAGGACGCGTTCATGCTCGGTGAAGGTAAGTTTCAGCAAAGTTTCGAAATCAGGTTCGTTGGAAACCGATTTAAACAGTTTATAGAGCATGGCAGTGTTACTAAATGACGGGTTGATCAGGCCATAGCCACGTCTTTCTGCGCTTTCTTGCGTTCGAAATCTTTCAGGTAGACTTTGCGCAGTCGGATGTTTTTCGGCGTCACTTCCACGTATTCATCTTCTTGGATGTATTCAAGCGCTTCTTCCAGCGTAAAGCGGCGCGGCGGGGCCAGCGATGCCTTGTCGTCCGAACCGGAAGCGCGCATATTGGTAAGTTTTTTCGTTTTGGTCACGTTAATGACCAGGTCGCCGGGGCGGTTGTTTTCTCCGATAACCTGTCCTTCGTAAACATCTTCGCCGGGCTCGACGAAAAAGGTGCCTCTATCTTGCAGATTATCAAGCGAATAGGCAATTGCAGTGCCGGTTTCCATCACGATGAGCGAGCCGTTTTGGCGACCGGGAATATCTCCTTTCCAGGGTTCGTATCCCATAAAGCGGTGGGTCATGATGGCTTCTCCCTGGGTCATGGTAAGCACATTGGAGCGCAACCCGATAATTCCCCTGGACGGGATATCGAACCGAAGCAGGAAGCGGTCGTTTTTCGGCTCCATACTTTTCATCACCCCCTTGCGGCGGGTTACCAGTTCGATACATTTGCCGCTTGTTTCTTCCGGCACGTCGATCGTCAGTTCCTCGACGGGTTCATTTTTGACCCCGTTTATTTCTTTAACGATTACTTTGGGTTGACCGATTTGCATCTCATATCCTTCCCGGCGCATGGTTTCGATCAGGATGGAAAGGTGTAATACCCCCCGGCCAAAAACCATAAATGAATCGGCCGAACTGGTTTCCTCCATTCGCATGGCCAGGTTTTTCTCCAGTTCTTTTTCGAGGCGTTCCCGAACGTGGCGGCTGGTGACGAATTTCCCTTCCTGGCCGAAAAACGGCGAGTCGTTGATGGTGAACAACATAGACATGGTCGGTTCGTCGATCGAGATCGGATCGAGCGCTTCCGGGTTTTCATAATCCGCGATGGTATCGCCAATTTCAAAACCTTCCACGCCGACTATGGCGCATATATCGCCGGCTTGTACCTCCTGCACGTCTTTTTTCGCCAGGCCGTCGAATACAAAAAGTTGCTTGATGCGGTGTTTTTGCACCTTGCCGTCTTTTTTAACCAGCGACACTTGTTGGTTATTAACCAGTTTGCCGCGAGTCAGGCGACCAACCGCAATCCTGCCGATATAATTGGAGTAATCCAGCGAAGTGACCAGCAATTGGGTGGTGCCGGGGACCACTTCGGGAGTGGGAATGTATTTGATGATATCGTCGAGCAGGATGGTAATGTCTTCTGCCGGTTTTTTCCAGTCGTGGCTCATCCAGCCTTGTTTGGCGGAGCCGAACACTACTGGGAAGTCGAGTTGGTCTTCTGTGGCATCAAGGGCAAACATCAGGTCGAATACCTGCTCGTGCGCCCAATCGGGGTTGCAGTTGGGTTTGTCCACCTTGTTGATCACAACCACCGGTTTTTTGCCCATTTCAAGCGCTTTTTGCAACACGAAACGGGTTTGCGGCATGGGCCCTTCAAACGCATCGACGAGCAACAGAACCCCCGTCGGCCATATTGAGCACCCGTTCAACCTCGCCGCCAAAGTCGGCGTGGCCCGGCGTATCAATGATGTTGATCTTGACGCCTTTATAGTGTATCGCTACGTTTTTGGCAAAAATGGTGATCCCGCGTTCGCGTTCCAGATCGTTGCTGTCCAAAATAAGTTCACCCGTCACCTCATGGTCTTTGAAAACTTTAGCCGCAAGAATCATTTTGTCGACAAGTGTTGTTTTGCCGTGGTCAACGTGAGCGATAATGGCGATGTTGCGGATATTTTCCATAAAAAAGTAAAATGTGTAGGGTGTTCGAGGCGTAGTTAGACAGTAAAATTGCAAAAAAGTTTCAAAAAAAGCCGGTTTTTACACCTGAAAAGGCCTTTTTAAAAGGAGCCGCAAAGGTACACCTTTCTAACGTGGGAAAAAAGCAAGCCGGGAATCAGAATTTGTTAATAAAAGATGAAGTTGCAACAATCATTCTGTCTGCCAGGGCAAATGACCTAAAAAACAAAATTTTATTTCCCAAAATAGTTGTTACTTTTGTGCATCTTGTATACCACATTGTTGTCCGGCAGGCCGGCTTCTGCTTAGTACCCTGTGCAATAACGGGAAGGACCAATTGAGAGCGCAGGTATCAAATCCTGACGGCTGCCGGGCATTTGTGGTTTAGTTTTTCGGTATGGAAGTTATTGTTGGTCTTACCGCTTTCCTCGCTTCTTTATTGACATTGTTCTCCGGTTTCGGGCTCGGAACCATACTGACGCCCGTATTCGGCCTGTTTTTTCCCCTGAATATTGCAGTTGCGCTTACCGGGATCGTGCACCTCCTGAACAATGTGTTTAAACTTTCCCTGCTGGGAAAAAACGCGTCGAAAAAACACCTCCTGTCGTTCGGCCTTCCTTCGGTGGCAGGCGGACTGCTCGGCGCCTGGGTGCTGGTTCGCATCAGCGAAATGCCACCGTTGTGCACCTGGCAGTGGGGAAGTCATACCTTCGAGGTTACAGTGATGAAGTTGTGTATTGCTTTTTTGATGATCCTGTTCGCGCTGATGGAAATAGTCCCGGCGCTCAACCGGCTCGAATTTGGCAAAGGTCATTTGACGGCCGGTGGCTTGTTGAGCGGTTTTTTCGGCGGGCTCAGCGGGCATCAGGGTGCATTACGCACGGCCTTTTTGATCAATACGGGTTTAAGCAAGGAGGCGTTTATTGCCACGGGTGTTACAATTGCGTGTATGGTAGACCTGACCCGGCTGCCCGTTTATTTTACCCGGTTTTCTTCGCAGGATATTGCCGGTCAGTGGCGTATATTGCTTATTGCCACACTTTGCGCTTTTGCCGGAGCCTACCTCGGGGCCCGCTTTGTACGCAAAATAACCTTCGCCGCAGTGCGGTGGATCGCCGCCGGCATGATCGTCGCGATCGCGATCCTGCTGATAACCGGCATCATCTGAGGTTCAGTTTCCTTCCAGGGAGTTTCGTGGCTTCTTTCTGGGCATAACGTTCCCGTCGATATACAGGATATTGCGGGAATTGGGCTGAGAGTTGTCGTATACCACAATACCGGGCTGGGCGTGTCCGGCTTTTCCCGCGCTGTCGAACTCCACCCGGATCGCAGCCGTTTCACCCGGCATGATCGAATAAGTGGGGAAGCGCAACACGGTGCAGTCGCAACTGGTTTTTACACTTTTGATCATGTATGGATTGGTGCCGGTATTGGTTACCTGGAAAGAGTCGAGCAAAATAGCGCCTTCATATACTTCGCCAAAAAAAAGTGTGTCCGGCTGCCAGATAACCGTGGTTCGCTCGCCGGGGATAGCAGAAAGTTTCTGTAATTGCGGCTTGTTTTCCCGGTCAGCGGGTGTATCGCCGGCTTGGGCCATCAGGCATGCGCCGACTGACAAAACAAAAAAAAGACAGGCAATAATTTTCATGGATATCCGAAATGTATGTGGAACAGGCAAGCAAAGGTAAGATTGTCGCGCGGTTATCGGGCATAAAAACAAAAACTTCCGGGTCTTTGACAGACACCGGAAGTTTTAAAAGTGCGGGAAGCGAGACTCGAACTCGCATGCCCGTGAAGGCGCACGCCCCTGAAACGTGTGCGTCTACCAATTCCGCCATTCCCGCAAAGAGTTCGTTTCAAAAGCGGGTGCAAATGTAAGAGCGTTTTGTTTTTTCACAACAGATTTTTTCTATTGCCTCAAATTTTTTTTCATGAACTTCCTGATCATACAAACAGCCTTTATCGGCGACGTCGTGCTGGCCACTCCCCTGGTGGAAAAAATCCGGCGCTTTTTCCCCGACGCCGGCATCGACTTTCTCGTGCGCAAGGGCAATGAAAAACTCCTCTCCGGTCATCCGTATATTCGGAAAGTACTGGTATGGGATAAAAAACGCCACAAATACAGCGGCCTGTTTGCCATGATCCGGTATATCCGGCGGGAACATTACGATTGGGTGATCAATTGTCAGCGTTTTTTCGCCTCCGGCCTGCTTACAACCTTTTCAGGCGCCCGAAACACCTCCGGTTTTGACAAAAATCCCCTGGCGTTTTGCTTCACGAAAAAAACGCCGCATTTTTTTGGCGCCCGGCAACACCCGGTGCACGAAGTGGACAGGAACCTGGCGCTGATTGCTCACCTGACCGACGAAACCTTTGAACTGCCGAAACTTTATTTTTCGGCAGCAGATACAGATCGGGCCCGGCGCCTGGCCGCAGGGCGCAAATACGCCTGCATTGCCCCCACATCCGTCTGGTTCACCAAACAATTTCCTGCCCACAAATGGGTGGAATTGATCGGGCGGCTGCAAAAGGAAGGATATTGCATTTTTCTGTTAGGGGGAAAAGAGGATGTGCAGCCCTGCGAAGCCATTCGTATGGCGACTTCAAACCCTGCTGTGTACAATGTTGCCGGCCAGTTGTCTTTTCTCGAATCGGCGGCTTTGATGAAGGAGGCAGCGATGAATTACGCGAATGACTCGGCCCCAATACACATCGCTTCCGCCGTCGACGCGCCGATGGCCGCTGTTTTTTGTTCCACCATACCGGCTTTTGGGTTTACACCCTTATCCAGCCGGAGTTATGTTGTCGAGGCGCGGGAATCACCCGCCTGCCGCCCTTGTGGTTTGCACGGGCTCGCCACCTGCCCGAAAGGACATTTTGCCTGCGCCGAACAGGTTCGTGTAGTCGATTTTCCAATCTGAAAATGTCCTGTTTTTTGAGGGACCGGTCGATTTTGGAGGTTTAGCGGTCGGTTTTTAAAAAAAAATTACAAAAAAATAATTTTTCCAGACTTCGCATTTTCAAGCCTGAAACATCAACTTTCTTTTAAATGTATTGCAGGAGTGTTGAAAGATTATCAAAAAAACGCTGTACAATTTGCAAGTATGATAAGATCAAAATGCTGTTTTTGCCCCCCTGCCAAGGGGGGGATATATCACTGAATTGAAAAATTCGTTCATATTTGCATCACAATTCGTTGCTCACCTGAAAATAGCGAGCGGCCCACAACAAAAACCGATACTCACACACCAATAATTTTCCTTGGTTTACCTTGAAGAAGCGGATTCACTAAGAATCGATTTTCAACAAAAACCAACTTTGAACGACAAAGCACTTTTAGCCATATTTTTAATAATCCAACCTTCATACTACGAGAAAACACTTTATAACCCCGATAACCCATCCCAAAATGAAACAGGGTATTTTTTCTAACAAATAATACCCGAAAGAAATAAAGCTCGTCACGAGCAAAGAAAACCGAAGGCGGGGGCCCTCCGGTCCTTTCAAATGAGAAAGGGCGGAGGGCTGTTTTTTTTATATCACTTCCCCTTTTCCTGCTTTCAAAATGCCTCCTCACAATCGCCGCCCCGGAATATTTGCCGGCCTGGATGCCTCATTCCGGCGCGGTATACGTTGGTCGATGGCCGGAACTGCGGGCTCTGCGGTGTTCCAATTGTTGCAAATGGTTGTTTTTGCCAGGTTGGCCGCGCCTGCAGAAGCGGGCGATTACGCGCTGGCAGCCGCTATGGTCGGTTTTTTGACACCGCTGGCCGAAGCCGGTGTGAGTCAGGCCATTGTGTACGTTCGGGAGATCAAGCCGGCGCAACTGACAGCTCTGATATGGGTAAATTGGGCAATCGGCGCAGTAATTTTTGTACTGCTATACGTGGCAGCACCCATTATTGCCTCGTGGTATAGCCGGCCGGCGGTGGCCGGACTGCTTGTTCTAATGAGCACTTCCTGTTGATTGCGCCCTGAACGCCCGGAGCACCGGATTGCTCACCCAGGAGATGCAATTTGATGAAATAGCAAAAATCGAGGTGTTTTCCTGGCTGATCTCGTTCATCGCGGTATACCTCCTCGCAAAACAAGGCTGGGGTGCAGGGGCGATGGCCGCGGGTTTTTTGGTGCGCCAGATACTGGTTACTGCGGGTTCCTTCGCAGCAACATATCGCCAGTATCCCATCCGTTTATTCCACATCAGCGACCTCCGCGAAACGGTCCCCCTGCTGCGATTTGGATTTTTCGATCTGTCGTCACGCTGGGCGGACTTTCTCGCCAATCACCTGGACAAACTGATCGTAGGAAAATGGCTCGGAGCGGCATCCCTGGGTTATTATAACCTTGCTTTTACCTTTCTAATGCTTCCAACAGCCCGACTGGGGTATGTTGTCGCCCGGGTTTCTTTTCCGGTGTTCGCGCGGGTACGACATGATGCTGCCCTTTTGCAAGATTATTTTCAAAAAGCGAACCGCAACGCCCTGGTGATGCTGTTCTTTTTTTCTGGATGCTGGCCTGGACCCTGGTAATAAATGTGTCGATGGCCCTGTTTTTAATCAATAACGCGTCGGCCGAATCGGCGGCATGGAGCCGTACCGCTGCCAAATTTGGCGCGGAACTGCTCCTGCTACGCTGGCTGGCGGGGCAATGTGGCATTCGTTTTGATCCGGTATGGTTGTTTGCGGGCAAAACGTTGCTTTGCCTGGCACCCGTGGCTCTGGCGACCTGGCTGGCCGGGCAAATACCGGGTTCGCACGGGCAGGTATTTGCCTTAAAAACAGTCGCTTTTAGCGCGGGTCTCTGGTGGTTTGCCATTAAAAGCCCG
Organism: Lewinellaceae bacterium; assembly: GCA_016713985.1. Taxonomy (GTDB): domain Bacteria; phylum Bacteroidota; class Bacteroidia; order Chitinophagales; family Saprospiraceae; genus M3007. The sequence goes on from JADJOD010000021.1 coordinate 150,216, forward strand.
ATCCGGGAAGCGGCATCGGAAATTTTTCAACTATTTCGATTTGAACGAAAGCCCTGAAGTAGCTGCGTCATCACTTTGAGGCTTTTTGTGATTTTTTATCCGCCATACCGCCTGAAACTGCGGTTTTTTACCCTCATTGGCGACCAGCCAGCAGTTATCGTCCCACTGTGTGATGGATTCGTACTGGCGGGCGATCAAAAACTTGGGTAAGCGTTTGCGCATCTGTCGGCCGTGAAAGAAATCGCTGCCTTTAAAATCGGTAAAGTAAAAAACACTGGCCTTGGTATACGGCAGGAATCCGAATCGTTTGCCGATGATATAACCGGTCAGCGAAAACGTTTTTCCGTCGCGGCTGAGGGCGGCGCCGGTGACCACGCGGTTTTTCAGGAGGATGCTGTCGCGCAGTTCAGCCACGTAATTGCCGGGTTTGGCAGGTACCACGTAATGTTTGGTGTAAAAATTTCCGTCAAAATTGTTTTTGGAAAAAAGGTGGAGGCTGTCGCGAAAAAACACAACTGCTTCGCAGTTAAAATTCCAGTCGCGCGGGTTGGAGGGTGCGAATTCTTTTTGATCGGGATATCGCAGCAAAATGCTGTCGAGATTTTCCGTGGCGGGGTTATACACGTAAATCCGCAGGTCTTTTCGCGCATTGCGGTTATTGCCTACGTCTCCGATGTAAAGATTACCCTTGTGATCGGCGGCGAGGTCTTCCCAGTCGCGGTTGGGCACAGGAAGTCGACGGGTTTCGAGCAGTTTTCCGGCCTCAGCGTCAAAACGAAACAATTCAGGCGGATTTTTGCTGTCATTGAGCATCCAGAGATCACCTGAAGGTGTCAGCGTCATGCCGGAAATTTCTTTCAGAACAGCTGGCAGAGCCGTACGACGTGGGATTTTTTTCTGAGAAAAAGACGAAAATGGCAGGCACAATGCCGGGATTACAAGCGCAAGGCGGAAAAAAAACCTCATCGAAGTCAGTTTTGTGTAAATTATAGAATGGCTCACACCTGCAAGTCACAGGCCAAAAAAAGCGATAGAACAAAATTGTTTTTTTTATTTGTCCGGCCAATGACTGAAAAAGCCCGCCGCAGATGGATGCGGCGGGCTTTTCCGTACTCAAAACAGGGATATAATTATTGCTTCAGAAAACGTGTCGTCCAGACAGCGCCATCTTTTTCAAACTGAATGAAGTAAGCGCCGCCGGGAAGTTGGCTCACCTGTATCTGTTCATAAAGCGACGGGTTTTTTAAGATTTCCAGCAACACACCCGCCACGGAATAGATATAGATCCGGTCGAACGGCAGCTCGGTGCGGATCAACAGCCGATCGCTGACCGGGTTGGGAGTAAGCTGTACTTGTGCGCTGAAATCCAATTCCTTCGCTGCGCTGAGTGTGCTGATGTCCGAATTATAACGCGGCAACACCTGGTAACCTGTGGTATAGGGCAACGAAGAGTCAAATTGCCCTCCGATACCCGTCAGATCGAATGGCTGTGAAGGCACGGGCGCGTTGTAGGTTTCCACATCCCGGTCGATCCGGATCAAAATAGTGTCAAGCGGATCGGCATCGGATACTGCGCGCACATTAAAACCGCTTGTACCTACGCCGGTTGTCCATTCCGCCGGATCCACAAAATGCAAGTTCGTGATTTTAACCAGCTTGGACTCGGTTGATTCGTCAAGGCTGGTGACGGGTTGTGGCGTGAGCAGCGGATTGTTTTCCGAGTTTTTTACGATGTTATCCGGTTGTATTTCGGTGAGGCCCTGGAATTGTCCGATAGTTCCGCGCACGGTGATCCGGTCTTTTTCTTTTACGGAATAACCGAGATCGCCGTTCAGGCTGGAGACCGCAATACCGTTCCCTGCATTGTCGATCAGGGTAAAAAGCAAAGCCGGCAGGTTATTATTGACCGGGCGGAGGTTTACGCCGTATACCGTTCCCTGCAATTCACAATCCACGCCGAGCGAATCGGCTTCACCGGCAGCATTTTCAGCCGTGACCTGCTGAATGGTATAGGCGACGTAACATTTTACATGAACGGTTACCAGGCCCGTGTCGCAACCTCCGTTGTCGCACACCTGGTACGAAAACAGGTCGTCGCCGCAGAATCCTGCGGTGGAAGTATAAGTGACGGTATTATCCGGATTCACCGTTGCGTTGCCCTGCGACGGCGCCGAAATGATCACAATGGGTCCGGCCAGAGGGCTGGAAAGCACATCATTGGCAAGCACCGCGATGTTGACGGACTGCCCGGAAGCAACAGAAGGATTATCGCTGGTAGCGATCAGGGAGCAACCGGACGCGGCGCCCGGGTTTGCAAAAACCGGCGTTCCTGCGATGGACACACCCGTTGCGGTGGTCGCCGCCTGCCAGTTGGCCAGCAGGCTGTTGTCGCTGTTGGGATCGCACAATACCAGCGAAGCGCCGCCGCCATTCATCAGCGGATTGGTATTAGCACCGGTATAATCGATATAATCAATCACGTCGTTGCTGTCCGCAGTGGTTAATTCAATGTCCTCCCCGGTATTGGTCAGGGCGCCGTCCCACAAAAAGGTGGTAACGCCCGGAAAACGGGCAGAGAAATAAACATCGTTTTCTGTAATAACGACGTAAGAATGGGCCGCCATGAAAGTGCCGGAGGGGAAAGAGAAGGTAACTCCTTCTTGTAAAATGCCAGTTGGATACGTCTACGGCCGAACCGGAATTATTATATAACTCAATATATTCCAGCGTGTCGGCGCCGCTGGGCGGCGGATTGAACATGATCTCGGTGATGACGATTTGGGCGTGTGCGACAAACACCAGGAAGAAAAAGCAGGTGAGGGTAAGGATTGATTTTTTCATGTTAGAAAGTTTTGCCGTTGGGTAAATAACGGCCAAAATTAGTGAAAAGCGGGGAGTGTTCGGATTTACGAGGTCCCTTTGCCGAAAAAGCGGAAAACTTAACCGGAAGTTTACAAGCACTGCGTAATTTCGCCATCGAATTTTCCCTCTTTTTTCACTAAATCCGTTTTTGTATGAATCATTTTACTTACCCTAACCTCCAGGTATCGAGGGCCGGTAAAGGGTTTTTAGTCCTGGCATTTTTACTTTGCGGGCTGTCAACTTTTGCCCAGGTTACCACTTCGACCATCACTGGTTTAGTAACGGACAGCAATGGCGAAGGGCTTGTCGGCGCTACCGTCGTGGCCACGCACGTTCCTTCCGGAACCCGTTATGGCACGGCTACAAACGCTTTGGGCCGTTATACCCTTCCGGCTGTTCGTGTAGGCGGCCCTTTCTCCGTATCGGTATTATACACCGGTTTTGAAGAAGAAATGCGTGAAGGTATCTACACCAGCCTTGGAACGGCTGCAAACGTTGACTTCCAGATGCGCGAATCGGGCACTGCGCTGGGGGAAGTCACCATCACGGCTTCCCGCTCGGACATTTTTAGTTCCGATCGCACGGGCGCCGCGTCCACATTTAATAAAACACAACTGACCAGCCTTCCCGCAATTGGCAGCCGTTCGATCAACTCGATCACAAAATACAATCCGAACGGCAACGGCTCTTCGTTTGGCGCACAGGACAGCCGCCTGAACAATTTTACGATCGACGGCTCTGTATTTAACAACGGATTTGGTCTTGGCAGCGAATCACAGGCAGGTGGACGTACCGGCTCTACGGCAATTTCATTAGACGCCATTGAAGAACTTCAGGTAAACGTAGCGCCGTTCGACGTGCGCCAAACGGGTTTTGCCGGTTCCGGCATCAACGCGATTACCCGCTCGGGCACCAACGAATTTGCCGGTTCCGCCTATGCGACGATCCGCAAAAACGACACAACGGGGGTTTTTAACCGGACGGAATTTAAAGACCTGAACAACGATGGCAAAAACGACAAGATCACCATCGGGGAATTTAACGAAAAGGTATACGGCCTGCGCTTCGGAGGCCCGATCATCAAAAACAAGTTGTTCTTTTTTGTGAGTGGCGAAATGGTACGCCGCACGGAGCCTGCCACAACCTGGGTTGCCAACAACAGCCCCCTGGACAAAAACGGCAGCAACACGACACGTGTGGAATACCAGGACCTGCTGGATTTGAGCGATTTTCTGGCAGCCAAATACGATTATGAAACCGGCCCGTCTGAAAATTACGACAATGAAACAACCAGCGACAAATTCCTCGCTCGCCTCGATTTCAACATCAATGACCGCAACAAACTGACCCTCCGCTACACACACCACAATTCGGAGGCTGACCAGCTCATCAGCAACAGTTCGTCACTGGGCCGCGGCACTCGCCGCACCAACGCCAACTCCATGTCGTATCAGAATTCCGGATACATCATCTTAGACAATACCCGTTCGGCTGTCCTGGAATTGAACTCAACACTCAGCGACAACCTGCACAATACTTTCCTGGTCGGTTACGACAAACAAAATGAAAACCGCAAGTACAAAGGCGCCTTTTTCCCGACGGTTGACATCCTGAAGGACAACAGCACCTATATTTCGTTTGGTTTTGACCCGTTTACGCCGGATAACCAGTTGAATTACGGCACGTTCCACGCAACGAACAACATTTCGCTTTACCGCGAACGCCACACCTTTACGCTCGGCGCCAACTACGAACATTACAAGTCCAACAACTTGTTCTTCCCGGGCAACAACGGGGTGTACATTTTAATT
>JADJOD010000022.1 GCA_016713985.1 Lewinellaceae bacterium
ATTATTTCCGCAATATCGACGGGCGCATTTTGCTCGGCGGAGGCCGCCACCTGGCTATGGACGAAGAAAGTACCGATGTATTTGGCACTACCGAGTTGATCCGCAGCGCGTTGGTGCAATTATTAAATACGGTGGTTTGCCCGGAACAAAAACCGGAAGTGGACTCCTGGTGGTCGGGTATACTCGGCCTGGGACCGGTAAAAAAGCCCATTATCGAACGGGTTTCACCCAATGTTGTGGTATCCGTTCGGCTGAGCGGCATGGGCGTCGCGATCGGTACGCTGGTGGGGCAGGAAGGTGCGGAGATGTTGCTGGGTTAGAACCGGGTCACTTCTTCAGCCCGATCTCTCTTAACCGCTCGTCCAGGTATTCTCCTGCCGTGATCGGCTCGTAGTGCAGCGGGTTATCCGCCGTTACGCAGGCCGGCAGGCAGTCGAGTCGCATATCGCTTACCGGGTGCAGGAAAAAAGGAATGCTCAGACGTGGCAGGTGCCATTCTTCCGGGGGTGGATTCACGACGCGGTGCGTGGTGCTTTTCAGGTAATTGTTGGTCAGGCGTTGCAGCATATCGCCCACGTTAATCACGATTTCGTCCGCTTCGGGCAGGATGGGCATCCATTCGTTTTTAGAATTCAACAACTGCAACCCGCCGGCGCTGGCGCCTACCAGCAGCGTAATGAGGTTGATGTCTTCGTGTTGCTCGGCGCGGATAGCGCTGGCCGGCTCCCGGGTAATGGGTGGATAGTGAATACTCCGCAGGATGGAATTGCCCTCCTGGATATATTGCTGAAAATAGTCGGGGCCGAGATTCAGGTGCAGGGCAATGGCTTCCAGCAAGCGGCCACCGGCTTTTTCAAAAGCCTGGTAGAGTTCGCGGCCAAGCCGGGGCATTTCTGGCGTCTCCATAACCTGTACATTGTCAGGATATTGTGATTTAAGTTGATGCCCGGCCGGCACTTCCTGCCCGATTTGAAAAAACTCCTTGAGATCGGCCACCTGCGATTGTTTGGCGTGTTCCTTGCCAAAAGAAGTATAACCCCGCTGGCCGGCGAGGCCTGCAACTTCATATTTTCTTTTGACGGCTTCCGGAAGGGCAAAAAATGCCTTGGATGCAGTGTAAAAGCCATCGACCAAACTTTTAGGGATGCCGTGGTTGACAACGGCTACAAACCCGACTTCGTGGAACGCCTTGCCGAGGTCGCGAACAAAAGATTGTTTTTCTTCGGGGCTGCCGTTAACGAACCGGCCCAGGTCGACGGTAGGAATACCTTTTTCTTTCATGTTTTTATTCTGGTTGCTAAGACGTTGCAAAAATCGCGCGTTCCGGGCAAGGAAACAACAAATTCAGGAAAGGTTCGTACGATTATCTCACCAATCCTTCTCTTTGCCGCTTAGTTTGGGTTGTTGGCGTTGTTCCCGATATTTGCGCGCATTTTTGCGGTCTTCCGGACCGATAGCCGTTTCCAGCAGACGCCGGGCTTCTTCTTTATTCAATTCTTCCTGATCGGGCGGCTGTTGCTTTTGTATCTGAAGGTTGATTTTGTGGCTGGTTTTGGGGCTGTTGGCTTTGTTGCTGGTTCTGTGGCCGCTCCTGTTGCTGCTGCTGGTTTTGGGGTTGCTGATCTTTTTGTTGATCCTGATTTTGCGGTTGTTGTTGCTGCTGTTCTTTCTGCTGTTGCTGTTTGCGTTGCTGCTCTTCCTTCAATTTCTTTTTAGCCATTTGCAGGTTTTGCTTTGTCTCTGCGTCGCCGGGCCGGAGTCGAAGGCTTTGTTCGTAAGCCGTGACAGCCTCCTGGTATTTTTGTTGTTTCAGGTATGCATTGCCCAAATTATGCAGGGCATCGGCTTTTTGCGGGTTGTCGGGCGCCGATTTTGCGGCCTGCTCGAAGCGGGTAGCGGCGTCTTCCCATTTCCCCTGCTGATAAAGTGCATTCCCCAGGTTGTACAAGGATTGCGCGTCGCCATAGTGCCGGTCGGCAGCATCGCGATAATATTTTTCCGATTCCTTGTAGTGTTCCTGATCGTACTGCCGGTCACCCTTTCGAAGCAATTCTGGGCGGTTGGATTTGCGTACAGGGCGCAGGGCTCCGAACTAAAGCATATTACGCCGATACCGTAAAAAAAGGTCAAAAAAGGTCGGAATTCGCGCTTTTTCATATAAAATTCAATTCTTTTTCCGGAAAGGGATCAAAAATTCCGCGACCAGAAGGATCAATGCGGGCAGCAAAAACCACTGGTACCAGGATTCAAATTCCGCGTAGGAGCGGACTTCAAGTTCGCGTTTTTGCAAGCTGTCCAGTTCTCGTTTCAGTGTGCCGGCGAGCGCATCGCCCTGTTTGAGGTTAAATGATTTTCCACCTCCCGATTGTGCAACTTTGTGAAGACTCGTTTCATCCAGCCGCGTCCGCACGATTTCATCTTTTTCATCCCGCTTGTACTGGGAAAACCCGTTTCCGGCTGTGGGGATCGGTCCGCCGCCAGCCGTTCCTGCACCCACCGTGTACACCACGATGCCCTCGCTGTATGCCTCGTCTGCCTTTTTTTGTGCATTACCGCCGTGGTCTTCACCGTCCGTAATCAAAATAATGGCCCGGCCTCCGCCGGGTTCAAAGCCAAAAGATTGTTGGGCCAGTTCGAGGGCCGCCGCAAGGGCCGTGCCCTGTTCGGTGATGAGGTCGGGCGTGGCGCTTTGCAAACTTTGTAAGGTAAACGAATAATCCGTCGAAAGCGGCATCTGCAGGAAAGCGTTTCCGGCGAAAAATATAAGTCCGATACGTTCGCCTTCCAGCGTCACCACGAGTTTTTGAGCAAAAGCCTTGGCCAGTTCCAATCGATTCGGCGCCACATCTTCACACAACATACTTTGTGAAATATCGAGCGCTATGAAAATATCGGCTGACCGCTGAGTGGTCGTTTGTTTTATTTCGAGTTGGGGTTGGCCCAGGTGACGGCCAACAACATAAAAACAAGGGCCAGCAAGACATTTTTCAGCCAAAATCTTTTGCCCGAAACCCCTGTGATTACCCGTTCCGTGTTGCCCAGTTGCGCCAGCGCATTTTTCCGCCACATCCAGTATGCGCCCACCAGCAAAGCCAGAAGTGGCACTGCGGCGAGGAGGTAAAGATGGTCGGGATATTCGTAGCGAAACATAATAAAACAGCGGTTTTTCGTTTTCCGGGGTGTATATCACGGGGTGATCGTCCGGAAAAGTCCCCATCTTCCGAGGATTTCCAATAAAAGCAAAAAGGCTGACAGTCCTACAAACCAGTGAAAATAGTCGGTTGTACGGCTGACGGTGGTGACTTCTATGCGCGTTTTTTCTAATTGATCAATTTGTTCATATATACCTTCGAGGTCATTTTCGGAATAGGCGCGGTAAAATTTTCCATTGGTTGCGCCGGCTATTTCGCGCAGCAATTCCGTATCGAAGGTCATGTGGCGCGGGGCAAATGAATAACTCCCGTCGGGCAGACGTTGTGCCGGCGACAATACAATACCTTCCGTTCCAATCCCGACGGTGTAAACGCGCATTCCGAGCGACCCGGCCATTTCCGCGGCTTTCATCGGTGGAATGTAACCGGCGTTGTTTTCGCCGTCGGTGAGCAGGATGATCACTTTGCTGCGCGATTCGCTGTCTTTCAGGCGGTTGACGGCAGTAGCAAGCCCCATGCCGATGGCCGTCCCGTCTTCCAGCCTGCCCACCTGCAACTCCTGGATAAAAGACTGTACCACGCGGCGGTCGGTGGTCAGCGGGCATTGGGTAAAAGCTTCCGCGGAAAACGCCACCAGACCGATCCGGTCGTAAGGTCTTTTTTCCACAAAATCTATGGCCACTTTTTTGGCTACGGCCAGGCGGTCGGGGTCAAAATCGCGGCTGAGCATGGACGGAGAGATATCCAGTGCCATCACGATATCCACGGCGTCGGCTTTCACTTTTTCCTGCTCCCATTTGCGCTGCGGGCGCGCCATAGCCACGACGAGCACACCTATTGCCGCCCAACGCAACAAGGGCAGCCCGCGACGGGCCAGAGTACGCCAGGTGGAGCGTGGGAAATGGTCGTCGGCTTGCGGCAAACGCAAGGTGATATCACGCGCCGGCCACCTGCGCCATACCAGCCAGGCGAGCGGGAGCAGCAATAATAACCAAAGCGGTTGGGCAAGCGTCATCATGGGTCAGTTTGCGTCGGATATTTTATACCCAGGGTTCACCGTCCGCACTGATGCCGACCGGGTTTTTCGTTCGGACCAGCCATTCTTCCGTAGTGAGTTCGGGAATGGGCGGCAAAGCCAGTTTTTGTTCAAACCCCTCCCGGGCCCTGGCAACGATCTGGTCTTCAATATTGATTTTCGCCTTCGAAAAAAGTTCCACGCCCTCTTCCGGAATGTGCAGCAGGGTGATCTGTGTTTTGTCCTGTACGGTGTAAATATCCAAGACCTTGAAAAAACTCCCGCTGTTCATGATCACGAGCCCCCAGTTGGTGCCGTGTTCGAACATGGCCGCATTTTTTGCCCGGGCGGAAGCGATCAAAAAACGGTGTTTGGTGGCCAGCCCGCCGCCCCGGTAAGAGGCATCCGTAAAGGCTTTTTCCTGCAAAATTATACCGGTTTGATAAACAGCCAGTTGTTGTTCTGATAGATTGGTATCCCGGTAAAACAGCGACAGCCCTGCGAAGGTGCTGTTCATGATCTCTTCTATCTGTTCGTTGGTAAAATTTTCCATTTATTTCGTTTTTATATGATTTGATGATTGTTCCTGCGCAGGCTCGGGCTCGATATACCGGGTCGCCTGCACCAATTCTTTAGCCAGTCGTCCGGCATTTCCGTGAAAATATTCCGGCGGTATGGCGCGGGCAAATTTTGCAAGATCGGCTTCCGTCAGCATATTTTGCAAGCCTTCCCGGTAGGTATCCGGAAAATCGGTGCGTTTCAAAAATGCCAGAATTTCTTCCGATGTAGACTCCAGGGCGGGTATACGATAGCGTTTTTCGAGGTATTCGCGCAGGATATAGGTTATTTCGGCACAATAAGATTTGATCTGGCCTTTTTGCCAGAGTTGTTTTTGCTCCAGTACATCCAGTTTTTTCAGTGCCAGTTCGTGAGGTGGAAGCTCAACGGTACGGCTTGCAATACCTCGTTTTTTTTGCGCCCGCCCGATCAGCCAGGATGCGAGCACAACAAGGAATACAAGCCCGGCAATCGCCAGCATCCAGGGCAGGTAATCCATCCAGGATGCCTGCTCGCGGTGTATGTCTTTAATGCCGGTCATGTCCACCAGCTCGTCGGGTGAAGGGGTCGGGATCACGGTGATTTCCAGCGGATTCGTGGTCGCCATACTTCCAGTTCCAAGTTCAATATTCAGCGGCGGCAGCTGCAGGGTGTCTTCATCAAAAAAAACAACAGTCAGGTCCTGCGTATAAAACGGGCCGTTGGGCAACCAGTCAGATTGTTGTAAAATATTCTCTTTCGGCAAAAAAGCGCCCCAGGGCGAAAGGTCGGTTTTTACGGGTTTTGTTTCCGTGGCAACCACTTTCAGACGAATCGTAAACGGGTTGCCCGTTTCGGCATAGTTGCTGTCCGCTTCGGCAAATGCCTCAGTTTGCGCTCCGGCGCCGGCGAGCGTAAAAACTGCAAAAAAAACAGAAAAGCAATATCTAAAAACCCGAACGATCATGGAACGGTTATCTTTCAACGGTCAATGTGCGCCGATATGCGCCCTTTTTTCAAAAAATTGCAACAAAACAGAAGCATACGAATCGGTGGTCTGGAGGCTGAGAAAATCGGCCCCGGCCCGGCGAAAAGCCGAAGCGGCATAAGCGCGGTTTTCCTCAAAACGTTCGACGTAATAATGCCTGAGTTCCGGATCTGTGGTATCCAGCCATTTTTGCCGGCCCGATTCTGCATCGCGAACCTTTACCAGCCCCACATCCGGCAGTTTGCGTTCGCGGGGATCCCAGCAATGGATTCCGATACAATCGTGGCGGCGCGCCAATACCCGCAGGGGTGCGTCGTAACCGGTTGCCCAAAAATCAGACATCACAAAACATACACTTCTCTTTTTCAACACATTACGTGTATATTGAAAAGCCCCGGCCAGGTCTGTACCCCGGTCTGAGGGCTGTACGTTGAGCAATTCACGAATGATACGCAGCATGTGTTGCCGCCCTTTTTTGGGGGAAATAAAAAGTTCGTTGCGGTCTGAAAACAGCAACAGCCCCACTTTATCGTTGTTGTTGTCGGCCGAAAAAGCCAGCAACGCGCATATTTCCATCAGAATATCCTGCTTAAATTGTCCGGTGGTGCCGAAAAGAAGAGCCACTCGTCGACCAGCAGCATTACCGTGAGTTCCCGTTCTTCTTCAAATATTTTGATGTGCGGCTCACCCGTCCGGGCCGTTACATTCCAGTCGATGGCCCGGACGTCGTCGCCAAACTGATACTGCCGTACTTCGCTGAACGACATTCCCCGGCCTTTAAAAGCGCTGTGATACCCCCCCGTAAACAGGTTGCGGCTCAACCTGCGGGTTTTAATTTCGATTTTCCTGACTTTTTTGAGCAGTTCGGACGTATCCATCACTTTACAAGGTCTGAGATCGGATTGTCTTTTTTCATATAGGGTTTCAGGTTGACATAAGGAACCAGCAGGGTCTGCCGGCCGTATTGCGGGTGAAATAACGTGCTGAGTTCCAGGCCTTCCCGGCGCAGGGCAAACATCGGAAAACCTTGCGTTGCCAGCCATTCCCGGTAGTCGGGGTCGGCTGCGAAGTGTGGCAATTTGGGGGATTCCCGTTTGGCATAATCGTCAATCCAGGTATTGATGTTAAAACTTTTATTAAACAACTCGTTGAACGTGATTTCCTTTCCACTGCGCAGGTCGAAGTTGAAAGATTGTCCGCGCGCCTGTTTGTTCCAGGATTCCGAAAAGGTGAGATAGCCGCTGAGAATATTTTCCGTCATGCAGGCGATCTCCGCCCAGCAACTGGCGCGTTGTGCGTTGCGATTGGCGGGTGTGGAAGTTTTTTTCTGACCTGCGATCAGCAGTTTGCATTCGTTCAGCCAGCCGGTGACTTTTTGATCCAGCCAGGTATTGCAGCCGTTGCAGGGGGTGCGGGGATACAAGGCATCGTAGCTGGAGCTGTAATCCGCATAATCGTAACATCCGAGCGGATAGGTATTGCGCTGGGTAAAGTTGAACGTTCGTTTTTCTCCGCTGCCCACCCAGTTGCAATCGGTGCTTTGCAAATTTTTCAGGTTGCCCTGAAGCAATCCGGCCATTTTTCCGCTGGGCAACAATGCTTCAATTTCATAATTTCCGTCGCGATCCATTTCGCCGCGTAAATCATAGGTTTTTGCATCAGCTTCCACCCACAGGTATCCGTTCAGGCTTCCATTGTGCATCCTGATGAGGATCATGTCGGCGCGGGAGCCGTTGTACCGGGTAATGTAGCGGCAGGCCCATTTGTTGTCGTTGCAGTTATATCCGGGCAGTTGCCCGGGGGCAAGTTCGTCCGCTTCGAGCCGGCAGCCCAGGGAATTATTGTGGTTGGTCCATTCGGCATCGATACGATTTTCTTTCAGGGTGCCTTTTAAATTGCCGGAAAGCGCCTTGGCGGGGTCGCGTTCTTCCAGGCTCAGGGTATTTTGGTCGAGCGTGCCGGTGAGTCGGAAGCGGTCGCCGCTTTTGGCATAAGTCAGGTAACCCCGGCAGTTTTTACCGTCGAAACCCAGTGCGATGTCCACCACCGATATGTCGTCGAAACGGCCCTTGAAGTATTTGACCCACTTGATGTCGGCGGGTTTTTCAAATAATTTTGCAATGGCGGTATCACGGGTTGCCGCCGATGCTGCCGGCGGCGTTTTGGCCGGCGGTGTTTTTTGAGAAAAGACGAGTGCCGGCATCCACAACAAAACAAATACAAAGATTTGTGCGGTAGCGCGGGGGCATACGTTCAGAAGGCTTTTTTTATGCAGAATAAACATGATCAACGGTTTTTAAGCAGCGGAAAAAGTGCGAATTGCCGGTATTAAAGGAATTGTGGAGCCGAGCTGCGCTTTCTACGGCACCTCCACCGTATGCAGAATCTTGTCGATAACATCTTCCGGAGTCACATTTTCGGCTTCCGCCTCGTAACTCATACCGATCCGGTGCCGCAAAACATCGCTGCACACGGCGCGAACGTCTTCCGGGATCACGTACCCGCGCCGGCGCAAAAAAGCCAGTGCCCGTGCAGCCTGCGCCATGGCGATACTGGCGCGGGGTGATGCGCCGTAATTGATCAGCGGCGCCAGGCCCTTCAATGCGTATTCGCCCGGGGTTCTGGTGGCAAATACGATGTCTAGGATATATTGTTCGATCTTTTCGTCCATATAAATGCCGTGCATCACTTCCCGGGCGCGCAGCAAAGCCGCCGTAGACACGACCCGGTGGACGTTGGGTTGTTCACCGCTCATATTGCGGCGCATGATGTCGCGTTCTTCATCCTTGCTGGGATAACCGATTTTCACTTTCAACAAAAAGCGGTCGACCTGCGCTTCCGGCAGGGGGTACCTTCCTGCTCGATGGGGTTTTGGGTGGCCAGCACGAGAAAGGGCTCGTCGAGATGGAAGGTTTCGTTGCCGATCGTCACCTGGCGTTCCTGCATGGCTTCCAGCAAAGCGCTTTGCACTTTTGCGGGAGCGCGGTTGATTTCGTCGGCGAGTACAAAATTGGCAAAAACCGGCCCTTTCCGGACCGTAAACTCGGAGCGCGCAGGGTTGTAAATCATGGTGCCGATCACATCGGCCGGAAGCAGGTCGGGCGTAAACTGAATCCGGCTGAACTGGGCATCCACCGCTTGTGCAAGGGTTTTGATGGCCAGTGTTTTAGCCAGGCCGGGCATACCTTCCAGCAGGATATGGCCTTTGGTAAGCAACCCGATCAGCAGTCGCTCCAGCATCACTTCCTGGCCTACGATCACTTTGGAGGTTTCAGCGTGTATCTGCTCTACAAAAGCACTTTCGGCGTGAATACGGCTGTTAAGAGCCTGAATATCAATGTAACTTTGCATTGTCCGAGTAAAACTTATCTACCGTTGGTTTTTTCCAGATGGAGGAACGTGCAAAAATAAGGGTTCGTATGCAGTTCGGTGCATTTGGGGGACGATGATTCGAAGTTGCCAATATTTATACCACAGGCTTCGAATAGCGGCCCTCACCGGGCAGCCCCCCCTCCCGAAATTTGGGAAGAAGATTGTACTTTTCAACTTGTACTGGAAAGAATAAATAATGTCGCAGATGCCTGCCGGAAAAATTGTTGCACTAATTTTCAATTTGTTTTGAAAACAAAATACGTTCATTTGCATTTAATAGGTTGACAAAATTAAAAACCAAACGTATTGCCTTATGGGTGCAATGAGTGTAAAGGAAGCAAAGGATAAATTTATCGAATCCTGGGGAAAAATGGCCAGCGATTGGGGTATCAACCGCACGATGGCTCAGGTACATGCGCTTCTCCTGATCGCGCCGGAACCGCTCACTGCCGACCGGGTGATGGAAGAGCTCGATATCTCCCGAGGCAACGCCAATATGAACCTTCGCGCCCTGATGGACTGGGGCCTGGTGCACAAACAACTGCGCAACGGCGAACGAAAGGAGTATTTTTTCGCAGAAAAGACATGTGGACCGTGGTCCGGCAAATTATCATCAACCGGAAACGGCGCGAACTCGATCCCATGCTCAAGGTACTCGACGAAGTAGCCGGAGTGGAAGAAAATTGCCCCGAATCGGAGCATTTTTGCGAAGTGGTGCGCGATATCCGCAAGTTTTCGCACAAAGCCAACCAAACCCTCGACGCGCTGGTAAAAGCCGAGTCGAACTGGTTTACCAATACTTTCCTCAGTATGGTGCGCTGATGAAGGCGTCTCGCAAGCCATTGCACATTAGACTTACGAGACGCCCCCGGGTTTTATTCCACCAGAATTTCTGAGTGGGGCACTGCCCACAAACGTTCCAGCGTAATGACCACGATATAGTCGCCTTTCCGGCATTCCTTCAGGACTTCCTGAATGTCGATCTCCTTATAGGTTTTTTCCGAAAGCAGCATGAGCGTACGGCTATCTCCGTTCCGTACGGCTACTTTAAAGTCGATTTTTTTACCCGGTATCGGGTCTTTGCCGCTTTCCAATTCTACCGGCCGCACACTGAGTTTGCCCGTGGCATCCGAGGCAATGACACATTTTCCTGTCGTCGTGTACTCGTCAACGATCATTTTTTGGTCCAGAAATGCCGCCGAACAACTGGAAAAGTCGCTGTTCTGAGCGGATAGACCGGTTGCGCAAAGCAGCGTGATAAATACTGATAACAGATTGATCTGTGTACTCATATTGTTCTTTTTATTGGTGATTTCATTTTTTTAACATCCTTCGGCGGGCTTCTGGATTCGAATCGGCAGCAAAACTATGGTTGACGGAAACGGAATGGGGTTAATCCCTGTAAAACAGTGTAAAAGAAGTGTAAAACCTGTTTTATCACCGCCGGACTGTGGTAATTTTGGGCGTATGAACCGAATTGTATTCAGAAATTTTGGGTTGATCGGAATGATCTCCCTGGCAGGAGTGCTCGCCATCCGGGCTGTGACACTGGAACAGCAGTCCCGGCTCGAAGCAGACCGTTTTTCCGAACAGGTCAATCTCGCCCTGCGCTTTACCGCGCATCGGTTGCTTGTTTTGGCCGGAGATCGCAAGAGCGCCATTCCACCCGTGCAGGAGGATGAGCCAGGCACCTGGCTGATCAGGATGGAACAAAATTTCAATTACGACAGTTTGCCGCCCATCCTGAGCCGGGCCTTTGAATTGCACCGCATCGAAGGCCGGTACAACGTAAGCGTGGTGAATTGCCAGACCGACTATCTGACGCTCGGATACGCAGCCAACACCACCCAGCCCTCTATGGAGGTGCCCTGTGGCGGCCGGGAACAGACCGCCGGCTGTTACAACCTCCGGGTTTCTTTCCCCGACCGGAATACCATGGCCGCCGAAGCGGGACAAAACTGGCTGTGGGTGATAGCTCTGGCCTTTATTTTGGCGATTTACGGTGTATATATCGGTTTTCGCAACCTGAAAAACAGGCGAATTGCAAATAAATATTCCGGTGCGCCGCCAGATAATGTTTCGGAAAAAACAGTGGCAGAGCTGCCCATGCTGCTGTTTGGCCAGTCCGCACTTGATATCTCAAATCAAAAACTGTTTGTGAAAGGAGAAGCCAAAGATCTGACGTATCGCGAAGCAAAATTACTCCAGTTTTTTTGCCGCCATACGGGCCAATTGTTGTCGCGCGATCTGATCTTGCAGTCGGTCTGGGGTGATGAGGGAATTCTGGTCGGGCGCAGCGTGGATGTGTTTGTATCCCGCTTGCGCAAACTTTTAAAATCGGATGATACGGTGCGTATCGCCAACGTTCACGGGATAGGCTACCGGCTCGACGTGAGTTGAGTTCGCCAGGTCCGGATGGATTTATACATACCATAAACCAGTTCAACAAACCGGTTCCCCGCTTTAAAAACCTGGTGATAAGGCGTCAGTTGCGCCCCGAATGCGCGAAAACCGCGTTCAATATTTTTATTCATACTTCCTTCAAAATCAAGGGTCAATCCCTTTTCAGCACAAAACTTGATCGCTTCCCAGAATAAAAGCCAGATGGCGGAAGCGCTCTTAAAGGCGGGGTCCTGGCCGGTAAGCAGCACGAATGCGGCATGTGTATCGAATACCAGGTATAAACCGGCGTGCGGGGCGCCGGATTTTTGGTCGTATGCCATAAAACAGGCCGACTGGCTGCGTGCTGACGCCGCTTCATGCAGGTTTTGAAAAATTGGGAAGGTATACGGCGGGTGCAGGTTCTTTCGGTGAAAAGAACGTTCGTGCAGGCGGAATACCGAACAAAAATCACTGGGTTCCGTACGTACTTCGACGGCCTTCATCGCTTTCCGGATATCGGTGCGCAGCGTGTTTTTGAAACCCGCCCAAACCTTATCCGGATCGTGCAGATCGGCGAAAAGGTAGGTGTAACGGGTTGTTTGCCGGAAGCCCGCCCAATAAAAAGGAAGCCAGTTCGTGACGTCGGGCCGGAAGTTGATTTGAAAAAAAGCGCTGTGCGGCAACTGCCCGATAAGTGTTTCGAATATTTTTTTTTCGACCTTGCTGCGTTTATATGGATTCGGCTCCGGCCGGACCGGTGGTGGCAACCAGGGGCCGCCATAAGAGGTCAGCGGCGCTTGTTGCACCGTTTTTAATCCCGGATAACCGCTTATATAATATGGTAATACGCCGGATATATCACCCGAAGCTTCCGTTGCGAGGCACACATCCCAGGCGCCCCGGAGACAAACTGCATCAAACCACCAGGGCTGAAAATGCAGCGGGACATAGTGCGACCGGCAGAATTCGGCGTAACGGGTTTTGCGCTCGGACACGGATGCCTATTTTTGCTGCGAAGTAAACCAATTTCCTGCCAAAAAGCGACAAGCATTTCCTCCATCAACAAAACAACACTCATGACCCTCCGCGAATTTTTCGACTACCTCAGCCAGAACCCCGTCATCGTAATGGCTTTTTTCCTCGGCATTCCGTTTACGGCACTGCTGGCGGGTTTCTTCGGCAAAGGAGAAGGGCACCTGACGCCGTGGAAGTACCTTTATTCCGCTTTGATATATTTCGTTTGTGTTCCGGGCATCTTTGCAGCGGCTCTGGCCGTTTATCTGTTTTTATTCGAGCGGGCGGCGATATTCTCAACGTGAATTTGCTGACTCAGGTGCTGCCGATTGTATCGATGATCCTGACGCTGGCCATTATTCGCCGCAACACGTCGTTCGAACATATACCGGGATTCGGCAAATTGTCCAATCTGATGCTGATGATCGCCTCCGTTTTTGTTTTGATGTATTTCCTCGATCGCCTGTACCTGGTAGCCTGGGTAAACGTTCCTGTGCAATACCTGGTGTTGATCGTCGCCGGATTGTTGCTGGCCTTCCGGTTCAGTCTTAAAAGTTTTATCTCCAAATGATCAGATATTTCGGATTTTGGCTGTCTGTTTTGGCACTCGCGGGCTGGACGTTTGCCTGCAATCAACTGAAAAAGGATACACGTCAGGTATTTACCCAGGATGACGTGGCGGTAGAACTGGCCCGGGACGTAGAGATTCTTTATTCCGACAGCGCTGTTGTGCGGGTGCGGGTTACCGGCCCCGTGATGCTCAATAATATCGACCGGGAGAACCCGCACCGGGAATTTCCGGAGGGGGTGAAAATTGATTTTTTAGAACCCGATTTGTCCATAAAAAGTACCCTCACGGCAAAAACGGCCGTTCAATACCCCGATAAAGGCCGGATCATTGCACGCGACAGTGTGGTGCTTACCACGGTGAAAAAGGAACGGCTGGAAACGGAAGAACTGATCTGGGATGAAAAAACGGCGAAGGTATTCACCGAAAAATTTGTAAAAGTGACCAAGCCGGGTGAAGTGATCTACGGATTCGGGCTGGAAGCGGAACAGGATTTTTCCTACTGGAAAATTACCGTGCCCAAAGGCCGCATAAAAGTGGATCAACTGAACGAAGTATTGAAATAAACCATCTACGGTTGATTTGTACGTTGACAGATTGGATATTTGTGCTATAAAACCCATCCGACACCCCCTGAAACCGCAAAAAATGGACGACCCGTCTTCATCAAAACGATTTTTCGGCTGGGCATCTGCCTTGCGCATCGGTAGTCATACTTTTCCCGCCACCTTGTTGCTCACTGCGTTGGCTGTTTTTGCAACCTTGTTGAGCGTTCCGTTTCTTTCTTTTGTGTTGGGCACGGGCCTTTTAGCGCCTTTTGTGGTTGTTTTGGCGCTTTTTTTTGTATTAATGTTGTTTAAAAGCCTGATTTTTAAAAGTATATACAAAAATGCACCTCATGGCGCCGATGCTGCGCTGCTCGAATACCTGGTTCAGCAAAACGTTTCCGGCGTCCCCGGGGAAGAAGAAGTGGAAATGGCCCTGCTGGAAAATGCCCTGCACCTGAAACAGGTTCGCGCCCATGATTGTATGGCGCCCCGCCCGGAAATCGTTCACATCGACGTACAGGCATCGGTGGATGACCTGCTTCAACTGTTTATCGAAAGCAGCCTTTCCCGGATTGTTGTAACCGACGGGGACCTGGACCGGGTGCTGGGTTACGTCCACGTACAACAGATTTTTACCCACCCGCGCAGTATTCGCAGCATGGTGATGCCCATCAATTTTGTTCCAGAGGCCATTCAGGTAAACGACCTTCTGAACAAATTCATCAAAAACCGCACAAACATCGCCTGCGTGGTGGACGAATACGGAAGCCTGGCCGGCTTGGTCACGCTGGAGGATGCGCTGGAACAACTATTCGGCGATATCGACGACGAGCACGACCAGGAGGAGTTTATCGAAGTACAAATAAACGATACGGAGTTTCTGTTTTCCGGAAGGCTTGAAGTCGGGTACCTCAATGCTAAATACCCGGCCCTCAGCCTGCCCACCGGCCCGTACAACACCCTTTCCGGCTACCTCGTCACGGCTACCGAAACCATTCCGGAACAAGGAGAACGCCTTGTCCTGAATGATAAAACATTTATTCTCGAATTGGTGAGCGACCGGAAAATTGAAACGGTTCGGGTATTGATATAACGCAGGGTGTTCAAATATTTTTCAAATTCGGACGTACTTTAGAGGCCTTCTGAGGTCTTCTTCGTTTTCAACCCTGTGAGGAGCCGTTTATGACCAATTTTCGCCAGATTTATTACTCTTTCCCGGTGCGCCTGCTTGCGTTGCATTTTCGCAACCATTTGGTACTGATTGTGTTGTGGATTTTTTTGACATTACTGATGACTGGAACGGTAGGGAGTTTTTTTGGTATGCACTACCTGCTGCTCACGCCGGAATATATGGGCGAGGTCAATTTTCTGAGTTTTTTGATCACCGGAGCGGCATTCGGAGCGTTCGTTATGATCTGGAATCTCACCACCTATCTGCTCGTGGCCAGCCGTTTTCCTTTTCTGGCTACGCTGAGCGCGCCGTTTACCAAATTTTGCCTCAACAACAGCCTGATTCCGCTGGCTTTTTTTGGCACATTCCTCATCGCTTCCACCGGGTTTCAATGGCACGACGAACTGACCAAAACCTGGGAGGTCATGTTGAATATCGCCGGCTTTGTCATCGGATCCTTCGCTTTATTCGGCGTGCTGGCCGCCTACCTGTATTTTACCAACAAGGACATCGGTGCATTCCTGCGCCCGGGAGAATTTGTGCCCAGCCCCGGCGCGCGTTTGCTGGCGCCGGGTTACCGGCTTCCCACGATCTGGGAGATCCGCGAAGGCGCCACCCGCTGGCGGGTGGATACTTATCTGACCGAACGCCTGCACCTGCGCCTGGTGCGCAGCGTGGCGCACTACAACCCCGAAATGCTCGCGCAGGTGTTCCGGCAAAACCACCTCAATGCCATCGTGGTACAGGTGGTGGCTTTGTTATTATTGATGGCCCAGGGCATCTTTATGGAAAGTGAGTGGGTGAGGATACCCACCGGAGCAACGGTTTTTATTCTTGCCAGTATGGTTATGTCCATGTTTGGCGCCATCACGTTCTGGTTCAGAAACTGGGGTACCCTGGTTTTTATCTGCCTCCTGGTCGCGGTCAATTATATCACCGGTTTCGGTTTTTTCAACTACCGCAACCGCGCTTACGGACTCTCTTACCAGGAAGAAAAACGCGCGACCTATTCCTATCAGGAGTTGGAAAAAATATGTTCGCCCGAAAATACCCGGCGGGACAAAGAGGCCACCCGGCGTATTCAGAACAACTGGCTGGCGAAAAACCGCACCCCCTTAACCCGAAGCCCAAAATGGTTTTCCTCTGCGTCAGTGGCGGAGGTATGCGCTCGTCGCTGTGGACCATGCAAACACTCCAGCAGGTGGACCGCGCCACCGATGGAAAATTGATGCGCCAGTCTGCCCTTATTTCGGGCGCTTCGGGAGGGATGCTGGGCGCTGCATACCTCCGCGAAATATACCTGCAGCAACAAGAGGGCGGAGCGGTATCGATGTACGATTCCAGCCTCACCGAAGATATTGCGCGGGATCTGCTCAACCCCGTCACCTTTGCCGTCATTGCCAACGACCTCTTTTTCCCTATTTCCACCTTTCGGTCGGGGAATTTTACGTACCGGAAGGACCGGGGCTATTTGTTTGAAAGCCAATTAAATAAAAACTGCCGGGGCCTTTTGTCCAAACGTCTGGCCGACTACCGGCAGGCCGAAAAAGACGCGGCGATCCCGATGATGATCGTGTCGCCGTTTGTGCTGAACGATGCCCGCCGTTTACTGATCAGTCCGCAAGGTGTTTCCTACCTGATGAAACCGCCCGATGAGGGCCGGCTCGCGGTGCAATTAGAGATAGATGGCGTCGATTTTGGCCGGCTTTTCGCCCGACAGGAAGCCGACAGCCTCACATTTACCAGCGCATTGCGAATGAACTGTACCTATCCGCTTATTCTGCCGAATGTGTGGCTTCCGACCAACCCTTCCGTGGAGGCCATGGACGCCGGTTTTCGGGATAATTACGGCATTTCGGTGGCCGCGCGTTTTGTTCATACGTTTCGCGACTGGATACTGGAAAACACCGGAGGCGTGGTATTTGTACAAATCCGTTGCTGGCAAAAAATAGATCCCATCGTTAAAAGCGATTCGAAAGGAATTCTTCACACCCTGCTTACTCCGGCCAATGCTGCCGGCAATATCACCTCCATGCAGGATTTTGAGCAAGACAACACCCTTGCTATGCTTGATGATCTGCTGGGTGAAAAAAAACTCGAAGTGGTCCGGTTTCTTTACCAGCCGGTCCGGAAACAAAACGAGGCCACCATGAGCCTGCACCTTAGTACGCGTGAACAACTCGATCTCATGCAGGCCTTTTATGCGCCGGAGAACCAGGCCAGCCTGGCCGCTTTGAAGCAAATATTGAGAAAATAAGCCGTTTTATTCGCTACATTTGCCCAAATTTGATTGACATGACCGCTCAACGCAACGAACAGGAACTTATCCAGCAGGTGCTCAATATTTTTTCCGCCCAACTTGAAAAAAACGGCTTCCGGAAAACCCCCGAACGTTTTGCCATACTGGAAGAGATATATAAAAGAAGCGACCACTTCGACGCCGAAGCGCTTTACATTCATATGAAAAACCGTAATTACCGGGTCAGCCGCGCTACAGTGTACAATACGCTCGAATTACTGGTAGCCTGCGACCTGGTGAAAAAACACCAGTTTGGAAAAAACCTGGCGCAGTACGAAAAATCGTACGGCTATAAGCAGCATGATCACGTGATTTGTGCAAACTGCGGCAAAGTGGTTGAGTTTTGCGACCCGCGTGTACAACAGATCAAAGACATGGTCGGTGAATTGCTGAATTTCAGGATCACCCACCATTCGCTCAATTTTTACGGTATCTGCGGTACCTGTCAGAAAGAAATGGAGTTCGGTATCGTGCGCAAACAACCCAAAGTAACAGAAGACGAACCGGGATGGGGCGACTGATTTAAAAATGGGTCAGCGCTATACATACCCCGATTCATTTGCTCGTTTCGTCGGTAGACGTAAACCGGTCGTAGTAGAAGCATTGCACACCCCAGATCAGATTCATGGTATTGAGCATGTTGAGGTGGTCGCTAAAGATAAAAATGCGGGAGTTGGGCCGGAAGCTGCTGACTTTGAACGCGGTATATCCCGAAGTCGTCATACCGATGATTCCTTTGGCGCCGATTTCTTCGGCTACCCGGCAGGCATTGAAACAAACCACGTCGGAATGGAACAGCTTTGATTTTTCCACCGCGCGTGGTCGTTTGCTTTCTATTTGCGGCCAGTATTGTTTTTCGGCTTCCGCAATGATCTTGCCCATATAACGCACCACCAACTCGGGGTATTTGCCCACCGACGTTTCTCCACTCAGCATCACGGCATCTGCGCCGTCGAGCACGGCATTGGCCACGTCGGTCACTTCCGCCCGGGTCGGCGAGGGGTTGTTGATCATGCTGTCCATCATTTGTGTGGCTACGATTACCGGTCGGGCGTATTGCATACAAAGCCCGACAATTTCTTTCTGGGTCATCGGCAGTTGCTCGATCGGCATTTCCACACCGAGGTCGCCGCGTGCAACCATAATTCCATTGGCCGCTTTAATAATTTCCCGGATATGCCGGACGGCTTCCGGTTTTTCAATTTTAGCCATGACTTTGGCCGGGTGGCGGTGCGCGTCGATGGCTTCTTTCAGGTCGTGCAGGTCATCTGCGCGGCGTACGAAGGAAAGTGCGATCCAGTTGACCGGTTGCGTCAGGATAAAATCGAGGTCTTCCCGGTCTTTTCCGTCATACTGGGAAGTTTTACATTCGTATCGGGCAGGTTTACCCCTTTATTTCTGCTCAATACGCCACTGTGCAGGCATTTGCGCCGGACGCTGTCCGTTTTATGGGTAAACACCACTTCAAACACCAATTTCCCGTCGTCCATCAGGATACGCTCGCCCACCTCGCAGTCTTCGGCGAACTGCTCGTACGACATGTATATCTGGTCCTTGGTTCCTTCGGCCAATTCATCATTAACGATAGTAATGATATCTCCCGCTTCCAGGACAAGGGCGTTGTCTTTGATTTTGCCCACGCGGAGCTTCGGCCCCTGCAAATCGGCCAGTATCCCGATATGGGTGTTGTACTCGTGGTTGATGCCCTGAACGTGTTGAATCACTTTCAGGTGATCAGCATGGTCGCCATGACTGAAATTGAGCCGAAATACGTCTACACCGGCTTTGGCCAGTTCGAGAAGTTGTTCATACGAGCTGCAGGCAGGGCCTACAGTAGCGACGATTTTAGTGTTTTGTGAACCGTCTTTGCGCATAGCAGGTTTATTTTTTTCAAGCAAGGTAGCAGCTTCTACGATTGTCATGTGCCCAATTTTATTTTAAGTGTAAAAATTACAATAAGGCGGGTCGTACAAATGTAGGGATGTTACCAGCAATATACCAATTAAAAAAATGCAATATTAGTGTATAAAACGCGGAATTGTCGCAGAGGTGGCAGAGTAATGTTATTTTGGGGTGATTTTCAATATGGTATACTTAGTGTTATAATTACATATTCTGTGCTTGGTCACGTCGTAAACTACGGGAAAAATTCAGGCACAAAAATTTTTTAAAACGTGGGGATAGCCGTTTCTTTGCCCCTCGAAAAATTGAATTTTTTCACTAAAGTTTTAGAAAAACATGGCAAATGTAGCCGAACGCGTTAAGAAAATCATCGTTGACAAACTGGGTGTGGATGAAAATGAGGTGACCAATGAAGCCAATTTCATCCAGGATCTCGGTGCCGACTCGCTTGACACGGTGGAACTCATCATGGAATTTGAAAAAGAGTTCGATGTGTCCATCCCAGACGAGCAGGCTGAGAAAATCCAGACTGTCGGTCAGGCAATCGAATACCTCGAAGCGCATACAAGTTAATCTTGACATCCAGCGCCGGCGCACCTGATACCCAGGTTTTGTTGACTGAAAGGTTCAAAGCGATGTTTGCTTTGAACCTTTCACTATATACAGCCGGTAAAAGACAAATTGCGTACATGGTAGTATCGCGTAATTCTTCCGAAGTTATACCTTTGCCTGCCACCCAAGTCTCTGCTACCCCGTTGTACCTTTAAACTTTGTAACTTCTTTATCCAAACTTATGAAACGAGTTGTTGTAACCGGTATCGGAGCCATTACTCCCATCGGCAATACTATTGGAGTTTATCTTGAAGGTTTGCAAAAAGGTATAAGCGGCGCTAATATGATTACCTTGTTCGACGCCGCGCTGTTTAAAACCCGTTTTGCCTGCGAAGTAAAGGGATTCAACGCGGAAGATCACTTCGATCGCCGGGAAGCGCGCCGAATCGACCGTTTTACCCAGTTCGCGCTCGTATCGGCAGCGGAAGCACTGGCAGATTCGGGGCTTGATCTCGAGGTTATCGACAAAGACCGGGTGGGTGTGATTTGGGCTTCGGGTATCGGCGGCCTCGCAACCCTGGAAAAGGAAATTGAAGATCATGTGCTCGGCAGCGGTACTCCCAAACACAATCCATTCCTGATCCCCAAAATGATCGCCGACATCCCCGCCGGTCAGATTTCCATTCAATACGGGTTCCGGGGTATCAATTATGCCACCGTTTCCGCCTGCGCCTCCTCGTCGCACGCGTTGATGAATGCCTATGACTATATTCGCCTCGGTAAAGCCAATATCATGGTAACGGGCGGGTCGGAAGCCACCATCACCAAAACGGCCGTGGGTGGTTTTAATTCGATGAAAGCACTCAGCGAACGCAACGACGAATTTTCCACCGCGTCACGCCCTTATGACGTGGACCGCGACGGATTCGTCCTGGGAGAAGGATCGGGCGCTTTGATCCTTGAAGAATACGAACATGCCCGCAAACGGGGCGCCCGCATTTATGCTGAAGTTGTCGGCGCTGCCGGCACCGCCGATGCCTACCACATCACCGCGCCACACCCGGAAGGCGCCGGTGTGATCAATGTGATGAACTACGCGCTGGAAGAAGCGGGTATGAAACCGGAAGACATCGACTACGTGAATACACACGGCACCTCCACCCCCTTGGGGGATATCGCCGAGTTAAAAGCCATTGAAAAAATATTCGGAGCACACGCAACCGGCCTGAATATTTCTTCCACCAAAAGTATGACCGGCCACCTACTTGGCGCAGCAGGTGCGGTTGAAGCCATCGCCTGTATCCTGGCTATGCAGCACGATTTCATTCCACCGACCATCAATCATTTTACCGATGATCCGGAAATCAACCCCAGCTTGAACCTTACGTTTAACGAAGCCCAGCAACGCAAGGTAAAAGCTGCTTTGAGCAATACATTCGGATTCGGCGGACACAACGCTTCCATCATTTTCCGGCAGGTGTAAATTATTATTAAACACTTTGATTCTGTGCGATTTATCCGACGTTTTTATAATTATTACATACACCCTGATAAAGAACTGGCTCGTCGCTTAAGGACGCTGGTGGGCTTTACTCCTATTCATTTGTCCTTGTTCAAGCTGGCTTTTTTTCATAAAAGCACGTTTTCATCGCACGACTATGCCATTGCCAACAACGAACGCCTCGAATTTCTCGGCGACGCCGTTCTGAGCACCATCGTCGGCGAATATTTATTTAAAAAATACCCCAACAGCGACGAAGGTTTTCTCACGAAAATGCGCTCTAAAATTGTAAAGCGCAACTCGCTCGACGAAATCGCCGATAAAATGGGACTCGACCTTTTTCTGGCCAATTACAACCAAACCCGCCTTTCAAAATCCATGCTTGGTAATGCCCTGGAGGCACTGGTCGGCGCCGTTTATATCGAAGTCGGTTACGATAAAACAAAACAATACGTCATCCGGCGTATTCTCCGGCGTTATCTCGACATTCACGAACTTGAAAGTTTTGACGACAATTACAAGAGCCAGCTGCTCGAATGGTGCCAGAAAAACGGACGCAGCATCGAATATAAAGTGGTGGCCAAATACAAAAGTGAAAAACGGGACAAGTTCAAGGTAGCCGTATACGTCGACGGAAAAAAACTCGGTACTGCGGACGACTTCAATAAAAAAAGCGCCGAGCAACTCGCCAGCGAACGAGCCATGTCGGTACTGGGGATTCTGAACGGCAATGGCACCCCGCCGCAGCCCCGTGGTCCGAAGGACTCCGACGAGCCGGACGACGACGCGGGATAGCGGATGCCACCAATGGATAACCATCAATTTTTCAGCCAGCAACTGATGGCGTGGTTTGCCAAAAACCACCGCCCTTTGCCGTGGAAAGGAGAAAAAGATCCCTACAAAATCTGGCTTTCCGAAATTATCCTCCAACAAACACGGGTCGAGCAAGGCCTGCCTTATTACCAACGTTTTGTATCGCGCTACCCGACTATTCAGCATTTGGCCGATGCTCCGGAAGACGAAGTATTAAAACTTTGGGAAGGGCTCGGATACTATTCCCGCGCCAAAAACCTTCATGCCACTGCCCGATCGATCAGCAACGAACTCAACGGTATTTTTCCGGGTACATACAACGGTATCCGGTCGTTGAAGGGGGTGGGCGATTACACGGCCGCCGCGATTGCTTCCTTCGCCTTCGACTTGCCCCACGCGGTCATCGACGGCAATGTATACCGGGTCCTTTCGCGTTTTTTCGGGATTGCGACGCCAACGGATACTTCCGCCGGCAAAAAAGAGTTCGCCACACTTGCCCAACAATTAATCAACCCCGCCCGGCCCGGAGACTATAACCAGGCGATCATGGATTTTGGCGCCACACACTGCACACCCCGGCAGGCCAAATGCAAGAGCTGTCCCATGCAGGAGAAATGTGTGGCCTGTCAATCAGGCCAGGTAGCAACATTGCCTGTAAAATCAAAAACACCCGAAAGGAAAGAGCGGTTTTTTATCTACCTGGTTGCCGATTTCCAGGGAACGACCTGGGTAAAAAAACGCAGTGAAAAAGATATTTGGCACAACTTGTATGAATTTCCACTACTCGAAACGGACCGCCTGACCGTGGAACATCAACGTACAGAACAACTTGTGGCAGAACATTTTTTCCCGGAAGGCCTGCCCGAAGGCGCTTGCATCAGCGCCGTTTCCAAACCCTACCGCCAAACACTCACGCATCGTGTGGTAACGGCCCTGTTTTGCGAAATTACCTTTGCCGACGATACCCCGGCCGGAGTTTTTGAGCGGGCGCCATTCGAACATTGTATGCCGCTTTTAAAGACGGCGATGAGAAAAAATATCGCAGTTCCACGTCTTATTGATTGGTATTTGCAAGAAAAAGTTTTAACTTTAAGGTTGATTTAGAACCCACTTTGTTTAACCTAAAATCATTTATCATGATCAACAAAGTAACCCTCATCGGCAACCTCGGCGGCGATCCCGAAATTCGCCATCTTGAAAACGGCGCTGCTGTCGGACGTTTTTCCGTCGCCACCAACGAAAGTTACAAAGACAAGGACGGAAACTGGCAGACGCTTACCGAGTGGCACAACGTAGTTGTCTGGCGCGAACTTGCCGAACGCGCTGAAAAACAACTGAAAAAA
Source organism: Lewinellaceae bacterium (assembly GCA_016713985.1). GTDB lineage: Bacteria > Bacteroidota > Bacteroidia > Chitinophagales > Saprospiraceae > M3007. Next base: position 23,158 of record JADJOD010000022.1, read on the forward strand.
GGTATGATGGTCTATGTGGAAGGAAAACTGTCGTACCGCAAATACACCGGCCAAGACGGTGTGGAACGCAACGTAACGGATGTGGTAGCGAATACCTACCGCTTGCTCGAAAAACGGGAAGGCGCCGCAGACAGCCGCTTCCCTGCCGCAGAACCCGTGAGAAACACAGAATCCACGATGCCTACCACCGCTGATGCCACTCCGGCCAACGGTGACGATTTGCCGTTTTAAAACATGAGTTGGTTTATCCTGGGACTTCTGATCTATTGTATTGTACTGCTGGCTGAAAGCGCCCTGGTAGCGATATCGCCACAGGAAACAGAACAATTACGCGCAGAAAACTCCGGATCAGCCCATCGTGCAATTGAACTTACCCGCGAAATCCGGCCGGCCATGGCAGCGCTCTTGCTGGCCCGAATCCTGTTAAAACTGTTTTTAGTCATATTTCCGGCAGCCGCTTTGTTGCAGTCTTATGCCATTCGTACGAATTTGTACCACGTGGCGCAACAAAGCGGGCTGCCGGAATATTTGGTCTGGTTTTTTGCCGGTCTTTTGTTTGCCGTGATCATGGCATCACTCTTCTGGCTGTGCGGGAAAACGGATATGCCTCGATGGGCTTCTGGCTATAAAGCGCTGATATTAAAGCGTTTGAGTTTTTTTATTTTGTTCTGGAAAACACTTTTTACACCCTTTATTAACCGTCCCGGCGCAGCTGCCGGCAATCCGGAAAACAAACCCGATACCGGAGATCCCGACCATTCCTTCACCACACGCGCCAGCGAAAAACGCGAAATCGAATTATTGAAAAGTATAGTCAAATTCGGCGATGTCACGGTTAAACAGATTATGCAACCGCGCTCCAAAGTGGTCGCCATTGACTTTCGAAACGGGTTTCACGACCTGCTGGCGATCGTACGGGAAGCCGGTTTTTCCAGGCTGCCGGTTTACCAGGAAGACCTCGACAACGTTACGGGTATTCTTTACGTAAAAGACTTGTTACAACATCTCGACAAACCCGATGACTTTGAATGGCAATCCCTCATTCGCACCAATGTGGTACTGGTGCCGGAAAGTAAACGCGGAACGGAGTTGTTGCAGGATTTTAAACGCCAAAAAATACACCTGGCCATCGTGGTTGATGAGTACGGCGGCTCTTCCGGCATCGTCACACTGGAAGATATCCTGGAGGAAGTTACTGGCGAAATCCGCGATGAATTCGACGAGGAAAGCGACTTGCGATATCGAAAAGTGGACGATTACAATTACCTGTTTGATGGCCAGACACTGCTAAATGATGTTTGCCGTATTGTCGGGCTAAACTCAAACACCTTTGACGATGCCCGCGGGAATGCCGATACGCTGGCCGGGCTGGTGCTCGAATTAAAAGGCGACATCCCCAAAAACGGGGCGGAAATTACGTGGAACGGATACCAGTTTACCGTAACCGCCGCGAACAACCGCCGTATCGAGCAACTAAAACTCACCCTTCCTCGTTTGTAATACAAGCACGTGATGAATACTATTGTAATATGTTGAAATTCAAGGTTATCGACGATTATCTCATTCGAAAATACTTTTCAACCTTTTTCTTTTCCCTCCTGATCTGCACACTCATTTCAGTAGCCATTGATTTTAGTGATAAGGTAAAACACTTCATCGAAAAACCCTGTACGTTTAAACAGATCGTTGTCGACTATTATTTTGGTTTCATCCTGCACATGGCAGGGCTGCTGTTGCCATTGTATACCCTTATTGCCGTCGTGTTTTTTACTTCCAGGCTGGCTTTCAACTCCGAAATTTTATCTGTCTTTAATGCCGGTGTTAGTTTTCGGCGCCTCCTGCAGCCTTATCTGATCGTCGGCGGGGCCATTGCCGTATTTCATCTTGCTTTAAACCACTTCATTATTCCTCAGTTTAACAAATCGCGGCTGTCGTTCGAACGCACATTTGTATGGACAAGCGGTCAGGACAAAGGCAAAACTTCAAATGTGCATTTTTTGGTTGCACCCGATACAAAGGTGTTTATCCGGGGTTACAACAAAAACAACAAATCCGCCAGCGGGCTTCGCCTGGAAAAATTCAACGGAAGCCGGATCGTAAGTATTTTGGAAGCCGATAACGCGTCCTGGAAAAGTGAACCGGATCGCTGGCAGTTGAGCAACTATAGCATACGTTCTTTCGACGGATTGAGGGAGCAATACCGCAAATTCAACACCCCGCTGGATACGGCTATCAATCTTTCGCCGCAGGATTTTACCTGGTACCACAATCAAAACGAGGAAATGACCAGCAGTGAGTTGTTGCAAGCCATTGCCCGGGATAAGAGCCGGGGTTTATCGAACAGTAAACAATACGAAATAGAATTTCATCGCCGCACGGCCGACGCATTCACCAACATCATTCTCACCATCATTGGCTTAGCCGTGGCCGGTCGGAAAGTACGTGGGGGTATGGGCTTGCACCTGGCAGTCGGGATCGGCATCGGAGCAGGATTTATTCTCATGTCAAAATTTGCCATTTCATTTGCTGCCAGCGGTACGTTACCCATTATGCTCGGTATGTGGACCCCCAATATCTTTTTTCTCGCGATCGCCTTTTGGCTGGTTGGAAAGGCACAAAAATAAAATTGGCCTCCCCGCGGATTTCACGTTTTTCCAAACAACTGCGAAAAAAGGATCTCCAAATCGCGCCATACATTCCAATCTTTAGCAAAAAGGAAATTGAGACGGGAAATAGTATTATCGTTGATTTTCAGCCCTTTAAGCGTATCCAATGGCGAAAAAATACCCGGTTTTATTGGCGGCAGCGCGGCATTTCCTTCGTTTTTTGTGTAGCCAACCCAGGTGTTTTTCCCGGAAAAAACAGACCACCAGTTTTGAAACAAAACCCGGCGGATACCGGAAAAAAGAAACCAGACAGGCACGGTCATTAATAAACCTAAACACACAAACAGGTCGAAAACGCGTTTGTTTCGGCGTTGTCCCGGTTGGGCTATGTTATATTGAATATCGATAGTATAGAGTTCGCCGGGTTCATTTTTACTGCTGCTTCCAATAATGCTAAGGCTTTCTTCCGGCACAATTTTATACGAAACGGCAGGCCCCAGACGGGTCATCCAGGTAAGAATATCCTGCGCCCGGATATCTCTGGAGCAAAAGATCAATTCATCAACCCGGTAAATTCGGACAACCTCATCCAACTGGTCGAGCGCCCCCAACCCGCCATCACCCGGTACCGCTTCGGCATTATTCGGCGTGTTCGCCCCGGTTCGTATTGTGACGGGAGTCACCCTGCCAATGAAATTTTTCAATACTCCTGCCTGTTTTAACAACAACATTACCCGTTCGCATTCTTCGGCAGAGCCCACCAGCACGAGGTTTTTTATCCGGTCGCGGCCGATACGAAAATTGCGAAATTCAAAAAAATGTGCAGCGGCGCGTAATCCGATCGTGGAAATCACGGCCCAAACTGCCCCCATGAGTACCAGCGCCCGCGAAGGCCGGTAGTCAAGATCGAGAAAACCGTATACCGCCGCCAGGATCAGGGTGCCTATGCCGAGGCCACGCACCAGCCGTCGCAAATCATAGCGGTGATCATATCCGCCGTTGAGCCATACAGTGCCCAGCCAAATAAGAATATACAAGGGGAAATTAAACCACAATACATTGGTTTTGAACCAGTCGGGGTCTTTATAATAATAGTTAGCCCAGAAGTCCTTGAGAAAAATCAGCCCCACATATATGGCCAGAGCGTCGATAAGAGGAAGCCGGAGTTTGTTCCAAAAATTCCGAAGCAAAGTAATACCTGCCCGAAGCCAGATAGCCGCCTGAAGCATGAGGATAAAAAGGCCTGCCCTTCGCCCGGTGAAATGTTTCCGGGTAAAAATAATCATGGCCTGGTAAAAAGTCCGGACGTAGTTCAGGCTGCCCTTTTTGGTACTTTCTCCTTTGTAATGAATAATTTTTGTTTCGGGGAAATAATAATTTTTATAACCCGCCTGAATAATCCGATACGAAAGGTCGATGTCTTCTCCGTACATAAAAAACGTCTCGTCCAGCAAACCTGCTTTGTCCAGCGCTTCCCGGCGGATAAACATAAAAGCCCCGACAAGCACATCGACCGGATGGGTTTCGTCTTCACCGAGATAACCCATGTAATACCGGTTAAACAAACGGCTTTGGGGAAAAAGCGACGACAACCCGAATGTTTTACAAAAAGCTACCCAGGGAGACGGGAAACCCCTGCGACTTTCGGGCAGGAATTTGCCGCTTCCGTCGATCAGTTTTACACCCAAGGCGCCTGCTTCGGGGTGTACACCCATAAAAATGCAGGCACTTTTGGAACGTATCTTCTTCAACCAGCGTGTCCGGGTTGAGCAGCAGCACATACTCACCCCGGCTTTTTCGGATGGCCTGGTTGTTGGCGATTGCAAAACCCGGATTGTTATTATTAGCGACGAGATTTACCTCGGGAAACTTTTCCTGCACCATTCGGACCGAATCGTCTACAGAATTGTTGTCCACTACCCAGACATCGCCATCCACTCCCTGCATGGCATGACGCACGGATAAAAGCGCCTGCTCCAGGAAGTGGCGTACGTTATAATTGACGATGATGACGGATAGCCGCATGGCGGCAAAAATGGGGGTTTCTGGTGAGATTCTACTCAATTAAAAGCCCACCCATTTGCTTTTACTTTTTCCACTTGCGATTACCCGTTCGATAAAACGCATTCCCCGCACACCATCCTGTACGGTTGGAAAATCAGTGTACAAAGGGTTCGGTTTTTCACCTTCCATACGAGCCCGGATACATAAGGCTACGTTTCGATAGATATTGGCAAATGCTTCGAGGTACCCTTCGGGGTGTCCTGCAGGAATACGGGTGTGGGCCTGCGCTTCCGGGTACAAGGCGCCCACGCCGGTTCGGTAAACCTGGGTGGGTTTGTCCAACCATTTGACGAGTAAGGTGTTCGGTTCCATCTGGCGCCATTCGAGGCCACCTTTTTCGCCATACACCCGGATGTTCAGGTTGTTTTCTTCGCCGGCGCTGATCTGGCTGGCGTGAAGGATTCCTTTGGCGCCATGTTCAAAATGGAGCAACACATTGCCGTCGTCGTCGAGTTGGCGGCCCGGAACGAAGATGCTGATGTCGGCGCAAAGTTCCGTGATCTTCAGATCGGTAATATATTCGGTGAGGTTTTCAGCATGGGTACCGATATCCCCCATGGCCCCCGCGATGCCGCTGCGTTTTGGGTCGGTGCGCCAAGCTGCCTGCTTTTGGCCGGAAGCCTCCACGTGTGTGCTCAACCAACCTTGTGGGTATTCCACCACCACTTTCCTGATTTTACCCAACTCGCCATGGCGGATCATTTGGCGAGCTTGTTTTACCATGGGATAACCCGTATAGTTGTGGGTCAAGGCAAAAATCAACCCGGTTTTTTCCACTAATTTCTCCAGGGCAAGCGCTTCCTTCATATTAAAGGCAAGCGGTTTGTCGCAAATAACATGAAAACCGTTTTCCAATGCCATTTTGGCCGGCGGGTAGTGCATGTGATTGGGTGTAACAATACTGACTACCTGCATTCGTTTGTCCGGGCGGAGTCGTTTTTCACGGCGGATCATATCCTGAAAGGTGCCGTAACAACGATCGGGCTGGATTCCGAAATTAGCTCCAGATGTTTTTGACTTATCGGGGTCGCTGCTAAACGCGCCACATACCAGTTCGATCTCTCCGTCCAATGCAGCGGCCATGCGGTGTACCCCCCCAATAAAAGCCCCCATGCCGCCGCCGACCATACCCATGCGTATTTTTTGTTTCATACCAGAAGAAATATTGAATGATCAGAAGTTGTTTCCGGATCAAAGATAATACCTCTCGGATAGCACGTGGTTATAGTTTGTTTCAATGTTGTACATAGAAAGTTTAATAAACATCCACTACCTTTTTGCAGGAGAATTTTCAAACCGAATCAATGTTCCACGTGAAACAATCAGGCATATGCCAGAAGCCAGTTTTTAAAGGTGTCAAAATTCGCCGGCATTTGTGTAGCCTGCTTCTCCAGATCCCGAAGGTCTGCGAGGCGTTTCGGAACCTCAATGGAATGTCAGTATCTGTTCCACGTCTTCAAGAAACTTCGCCGGGTGCGCCGTTTCCAAAATAATCCCGTTTACATCCGGGAGGTCCGACTGGTATTTTTTTAATGCCAGATAACCTACCGCAGCATGCGGGTCCATGGTGTAATGAAAGCGGGCATCAACCTCTCGCATAGCAGCACTGGTTTGTTCGTCAGAAAAATGATACCCTATAATATCGGAACGCATATTGTTCCACGTGGAACGATACAAGTCGAGCATACGAGCGAAATTGGATGGCGCACCAACATCCATTGCATTGGAAATAGTCCGGACGGACGGGCGTGGATTATAGGTCCCACTTTCCGGGTATTGGGGCACCACGTCATTGGCATTGGTTGCTGCGATAAACCGGTGTACGGGCAGGCCCATTTTTTCGCCATTAGTCCGGCCGAAAGGTTCCCAAAATTACCCGACGGCACGGAAAAAACAACGTGTCTTTGCCGGTCGTTCAATTGTTTCCAGGCCTCAAAATAGTAGAAGGATTGTGGAATTAAGCGGGCTATATTGATACTGTTTGCAGAGCTCAGCCGTAAATCTGCTTTCAGGTCGGCATCTAAAAAAGCCGTTTTGACAAGGGATTGGCAGTCATCAAAAGTGCCGGTCACTTCCAGCGCCGTCACATTTCCACCCAAAGCAGTCAACTGTTTTTCCTGAAGAGGACTGACCTTTCCCGAAGGATAAAGAATCACCACCCGGATACCCGGTGTGTTGTGAAAACCCGCAGCTACTGCTCCACCGGTATCACCGGAAGTTGCAACCAGAATCACGAGGTCACGGTCTTCGTCCCGATTGAAAAAAGACATCGTTTGTGCCATAAAACGAGCCCCAAAATCCTTAAACGCCATCGACGGTCCGTGAAACAATTCAAGGAAATACGTGTCTTTATTGATCTGCACCAAGGGCGCGGGGAAAGTGATCGACCGTTCAATAATTTCCTGCAGCCGGCTGCCCGGGATTGAATCACCCAACAGGTTTAGGGACACTTCAAAAGCAATTTCCTGAAAAGAAAGGCCGGGTAAAGACTTAATGAATCCATCCGAAAGTAATGGAATTTCAAGGGGCATAAACAATCCGTTGTCGTCCGGCAAGCCTTTAAAAAGTGCTTCCTGAAAAGATACCCGGAGCGATGGATTATTCGTACTATATAATTGCATGCCTGTTGTTTTGGTTTGATGCCCAAACAAAAATGGACTAAATTTTTGTGATGATAAACTCTACCCTCCGGTTCTGCGAGCGAAGTTCATCCGTGCTATTATCTGTGAGTGGATATTTGGGGCCATGACCAATAGTCTCTATTCTTTTTCCCGAAATACCTTTTTGCACTAAAAACACCTTGATCGCATCTGCCCGCTCTTCGGAAAGATGCAACAAATCTTCGGCTTTTCCCAGGTTGTCGGTATGCCCTTCTACCCGGATATGGAGTCCCGGCATTTCCAGCAAGGTTGCTGCCAGGCTTTCCAGTTCAGGGTATGACTCTTCCAGGATTATGGCTTTCGATTGCTGAAAATAGATGGGGCGCAACACAATTTTTGCATTTACTTCAAGCGGATCCATCGGCAGGTCGAGGTAGTGTTCGTTGAAGTAATAATAATCCCGGCGAAACAGCAAGGTTTCTTTTTGCCCCGTAAAACCGGGTTTTTCCGGGGTAAATTCAAACTTTATCCCTTTGGGGATTTTCATCCTGAAGAAACCATCGGAAGAAGATATGATGCCGGATGCACTTCCTGCCGCATCATATTGGACCCGGGCGTTTGGAATCGGTTGTTTGGTTTTTCGGTTGATTACCCGGCCGATCACTTCTATTTCCGTCGGTTGCGGCGGCGCAATTTGCACCCTGAAAATGTCGCTGTTGCCGTCACGTTTTGAGGTAAAATACAAATATCCCGAGGTCATGTTGAAATACGGCTGGCTGTCATCCGAGGGTGAATTGATCGGCTCCACGGCTTTGTATGGCGCCGACCAGTTTTTCCAAGTATCATCGAGCCTGCGGCAAATGTAGATGTCGCTGTTGCCGGAACGATTGGAAGAAAAAAACAAGGTTGTATTATCTTCTGAAAGAAACGGAGTGGTTTCCCGCCGGGCGGAATTGACCGATGTACCCAGGTTCTGCGGAGGCCCCCAACGGTTATCCCCTTCGCGAAAACAGACGTATAGATCCATTTCTTTAGAATCAAACCGGGCTGCTGACAAGATCAGTACCTGCCCGTCGAAACTCATCGTCAGGCTCACATCCGAGGTAATGGTATAATAATCCTTTATTTCCACAGGTGTTGGAAAACTCCACCCAATACTATCCGTCGTGCGTCGTATAGCCGAAAAGCCACGCTGCATATCGCCACGCCGGTTGAACTGGTTGATTACATAAAATACATTGGGGTCGGGTGTAATGGTAACCAGGCTGTTTGGAAGAGCATTGTTAAGAGGAAAACCCGGGTGCGTCACCTTGTCAAAGGTTCCGACCGAGTCCCCGCTTGCAATCCACACATCCTGATTAAATGGAGAACGTTCGGTGTTGTAAACCGGAGCACCGGCAATTTGAGAATAAACCCCTGCCAGAATAGCCGGGTATTTTTCCGTCGGTAAAAATTTAAACTGGTCCACACTGTCGATAAACAGCGTGTGGTCAAACTCGGGAAAACCTACCCGGGTAAAGTACAGGGTCTGGCCGTCGCGGCTGGGTACGGGTGTGATTTCGTCAAATGAAGAATTGATAAAGGGGGGGAGTTTATCCAACTGGAATTCCTGCCCGGATGCAGCACCCGATCCCATCACAACAAAGAGAATTATTAATACAATTTTTTTCATAAGCGGGGTAAAATTAATACGGTTAAAAAACAAAGGGGCCGACTCCGTGTACTTACGAAATCGGCCCGCAAAAATTTTATCAAAACCGTATTAATTCAGTCGTTCCCAGATTCCGGCAATACCTTGCCCACCGCCGACACATGCCGTTACCATGCCATACTTCTGGTTGCTTCGGCGCATTTCATTCAATATCTGGATGCTGAGCTTTGCTCCGGTACAACCCAGCGGGTGGCCCAATGCAATGGCGCCACCATTTACATTCACCACGTCCGGATTAAGTCCCGCTTCTTTGATTACTGCCAGAGCTTGTGCGGCAAAAGCTTCATTGAGTTCGATAGCTTCCACCTGGTTGAGCGACAAGCCCGCTTGTTTCATTGCTTTGGGTATAGCGGCACAAGGGCCCATACCCATATAAAGTGGTTCTACCCCCGCAACCGCGCAAGCAGCCAGGCGCGCTACCGGCTGCAAACCGAGCGATTTCATCAGTTCTTCCGACATGACCAGTACAAACGCAGCCCCGTCTGAAGTTTGTGAAGAGTTGCCCGCTGTTACCACTCCCCCATTGGCAAAGGCCGGGCGCAATTTTGCCAGTCCTTCCTGGGAGGTTTCGCGGCGAACACCTTCATCCGTATCCACGATGTGTACACTTTCCTTGCGCTTGTCATTTTCGACCCATACTTCCGGCACTTTTACCGGGACAATTTCGCCTTTAAATTTTCCGGCGTCGATGGCTGCTGCAGCGCGTTGGTGGCTGCGCACCGAAAAAGCATCGGCCGCTTCCCGGCTGATCTCCCATTTTTGCGACACTGCTTCTGCAGTAAGCCCCATACCGACGAGGTAGTCGGGGGTATTGGACGCAATATTGTAATTCGGCGCAAGCCGGTAGCCGGTCATTGGAATAAATGACATACTCTCCGCCCCACCGGCGATATAACACTGACCCATACCTGCGCGAATTTTGGCAACGGCGATGCTGATAGTTTCCAGGCCCGAAGCGCAATAACGATTCACGGTCATTCCCGGCACGTCTTTCCCAAGGGCCCGGACAGAAATCAGGCGGCCGATCTGCAAGCCCTGCTCGCCTTCCGGGTTGGCGCATCCGACGATACAGTCATCAACCATTTTAGGGTCGAGTTGCGGCACCTGTGCCAGCAAGTGTTTGATCACGTCTACCGCCAGGTCGTCGGGGCGGTATGATTTAAATCCACCTTTGCCGGCTTTTCCTACTGCGGAACGGTATCCGGCGATGATATATGCTTCTTGCATGATGTTGTTTTTGTAGTAGTGTTAATTCCTCAACGGCTTCCCGTTCTCCAGCATATACTGAATCCGTTCCAGGGTCTTTTGTTCGCCGCAAAGCGACAGGAACATCTCCCGTTCGATGTCCAGCAAATATTGCTCGCTCACGGTTTGCGGGCTGGTGAGGTCGCCGCCGCAAAGTACATAGGCCACTTTTTGTGCGATTTTGATGTCGTGTTCGGAAGCGTAATGGCCGAGTTTCAGGGAATGTGCGGCGATGTATAACGCGCCCAAACCCGTTCTTCCAAGTACGTACACATCTTTTCGCTGGATTGGCATGACATAGGTTTCCGCCAGTTCCAATACTTTTTTCTTCGCCTCGCTGATATTGCGGGCTGCATTGTGCACCACATGATCTTTTGCCGGAAGCAGGTACCCGTAATTAAAGGCTTCATAAGCCGAGGTGGCCACCTGGGCGGTTGCAATACATTTGAACTTGTCGATCAGGCGCGGGATTTGTACATCGCCCTCTTTGCTGATTTCGTCGGAAAGGCGGACGGCAAATTCTTTCGTGCCGCCGCCGCCGGGAATGATTCCCACCCCGACTTCGACCAGCCCGATATAACTTTCCGCCGCCGCCACCACCGCGTCGGCATGCATTGAAAACTCGCAGCCGCCGCCGAAAACGTATCCCTGTGTGGCGATCACAACCGGGATGGCCGAATACCGGATGCGCATGGAAGTTTGCTGAAAAATATTGACGGCCATATTCAGTTCGTCCCATTCCTGCTGGTAGGCCATCATGGCGATCATCATCAGGTTGGCGCCGACGGTAAAGTTCTGGGCGTTGTTGCCGATCACCATTCCTTTCCAACCCTGTTCTTCCGCGATTTGAATACTGTCGTTGATACCGCGCAGAATACCTTCGCCAATGGCATTCATTTTGGAATGAAATTCCAGGCAAAGTACTCCGTCGCCAATATCGTGCAGACTGCATTCGGCATTGGTATACACCGGTTTGTTGGAGCGGTAGTTGTCGAGCAAAATAAACGCTTCACCGCCGGGCATCGGCTGGTACGATTTGCTTCGGGGTCGTAATATTTCCGGACGCCATTTTCAACTTTGTAAAAAGTAGTGTGCCCGGCCGCAAGCATTTCTTTCACCCAGGCTCCAATTTTTTCGCCCTGGCTTTCCGCTGTATCCACCGTTTCTTTCACGCCGGCCATGTCCCAGTATTGAAACGGCCCAGATTCCCAGGCAAAACCCGCCCGGAGCGCGTCATCTATGGCATATAAGGTATCGGATATTTCGGGCACCCGGTTACTCACGTATGCGAACAACCCGAGAAAAGAACGCTGCAAAAGTTGTGCGCCTTTATCCTCCGCTTTAAAAACGGCCTTGATACGGCGCGGCAATTCGTCGATTTGTTTCAGTGTATCGAGAAGAGGCAGTTTTTCTTTCTGGCTTTGGGTATACTCCAGCGTGTCAAGATTCAGCGCCAGTACAACGGGGCGGCCCTTTGTATCTTTTTCGCCCGTTTTTTTGTAAAAACCTTGCCCCGATTTATTTCCAAAATATTTATTATCAATGAGATGGTTCAAAAATTTCGGGATTTCAAACGCCGCGATTTGTTCGTCGTCCGGGCAGTTTTGGCGCATGCCGTTGATGACGTGTACGGCAGTATCCATACCCACCAGGTCGGCCAATCGGAACGTGCCGGTTTTGGGCCTGCCGATCGCCGGGCCTGTCAGCGCATCTACGGTATCGATACCCAAACCCAGTTGGTGGGTTAGTTGAAAAATTTTCGCCATCGCATACACCCCCACCCTGTTGGCAATAAACGCCGGCGTGTCTTTGCACAAAACCGTTTGTTTACCCAGCACCACATCTCCGAAATGCATAAAAAATGCCACTACCGCAGGGTCCGTATCTTGAGTTGGAATCACCTCCAGCAAGCGCATGTAGCGGACCGGGTTAAAAAAGTGGGTGCCGCAGAAATTTTTCCTGAATTCTTCACTCCGGCCTTCCGCCATCAAATGAATGGGAATGCCGGAAGTATTGGAAGTAACCAGCGAACCTTTTGACCGGTGTTGTTCAATTTTTTCAAAAACCTGTTTTTTAATATCGAGGCGTTCCACTACTACTTCAATGATCCAGTCGCAGTTTTTTATTTTTGGAAAATCATCTTCAAAATTGCCCACCGTGATCCGAGCAGCGAACTTGTTGTCGTAAAATGGCGCAGGTTTGGCTTTGAGTGCATTTTGCAGCGATATATTGCCGATCCGGTTCCGGGCTGCCGGGTTTTGGGCTTCTTTTTCTGTCAGGTCTCCCGGTAAAATATCCAACATTAAAACTTCAATACCACAACCGGCGAGTTGGGCGGCAATTCCCGTCCCCATCAGTCCGGAACCGAGGACAGCGACTTTTTTGATATGTTTATTGAGCATGGATGAGTACTTGAAACAAGTGGTGTGAGCGAAAGTTCGCTGGGCAAAGGTAGGGATTCGGCAGGGAATAATAAAAACGTATGTCTCCGGGAAACGGGTGGCTGGGCAGTGTCAGGATTCATCAAATGTCTGCCTGCCGGCCTTGGCTGCTTGTTCCGCATCTGCCAATTCTTGTTCCAGATCCGCCAACCATTCATCCAGTTTGTCGGCAGCGGTGTCTACCAGGCGTTCGCGCAATTGTCGCCCGCGTTCGGTAAAAAACAAAAAATAAACGGCGCCGCCCAATAAAGCCCCGGCCAACAGGAGTTCGAGAGTGTTTCGTTTTTCCATGGAAGTAGTAGGGCGGAAATCTTTTCCGCCCGGATGCTTAAGATAACAGTCAGGTAAATAAGATCAGGGCACGGGAAGTTGTGGTTCCTCTTCCGTGGCGGTGGTCTTTTTCCGGTGAAATTGTTTACGCAGACCGGAGACACTCCGGCGCATAAAACCATAAACCTCAGATTTTTCGGGTGTTATTTCTTTTGCGCGCCGAACCAGTTGGGGTAAATAACTGATAAGAAGCGGGGCAATGTATTTGAATAAAAAACGCATGCGCGGCTCGCGGATCAGCAAATCGGCGACAACTTGCAAGGGTCCGGAAAAACGGGAAGACAAACCCGGTTCGCCGCTTGCTTTCGTTGCGCCGGTTTCACCCATGCCCAGCAGGGAACGGGCAACATTAGTGAGCAGTTTTGTCGGATCAAGTTCGGTCCGCAATACCTGGTACCCCGAAAGCAGATCGGCCTGCTCCGCATCCAATTTTGCCTTGAGTGTTGCTTTGCGCTGGCGGAGTTGCTCCAGGTTATCCACCTTCGTTGTGTTTTTTAGTAGTGTCATCTTCCAGTAACGATTGTATAACTTTATTCCGGACAAACGGCCGGATCCAATAATACATCCCGATGCCAATGGGCACAAAAATTAACCCGGCTAAAGCAAAGCCGGCAGCGGCATTTTGCAAATAGCCGCCCAGCCAAAGTGCAAAACCGATGCTGAAAAAAAACAGAATGATCAGGGTAAAAAAGAATATGACGGCTGCGCCGGCAAACGCGGAAGCTGCGCCCGATAATTTTTCAGTAACACTCAGGGAGAGGTATTCCCAACGTGTTTCCAGGTGTTGAAGCCCCTTTTGAAGTAATTCCTCTAAAGATGGTTCCTTATTTTTCTCTTCTGACATTGCGTTAAGCCAGCTGCAAGTGGCATTCGCAGGCTAAGGTATCTCGTTTTGTTCATGTATGGATGCCGCCGGATATAAATTAAAGGATTGCTAAAAAATTTTTACAACCATAGAAAAAAACGCCCACTTAGTCAAAAATAAACAATCCGGACGCTTGTGGTTCTTACTGCTATTACTTTCCATCCAATACCTTTGGGGGCTTATTTGGAATTTTAATATTTACCATTAAAACAACTAAATCCTTATGAATGCATTTCGCCATTCCCGTCTCTTTCCAATAACCGGCTTGCTGCTCGGCATGCTGGTCTGGCTCGCCAACAATGCCAACCCTCCAACCGGAAAAACCGGAGCGCCTTTTACTACCGAAGGACATTGCAACGAATGCCACGGAGGAAGCAATCCGGGTGGTTTTGATGGAACTGTTGAAATCACGGGCTTGCCGGCAGCCATCGAACCCAATACAACCTACCCGATGGTATTGACCATGACCCCCACAGCCGGCAGCCCCATCAAGGGTGGTTTCCAGTTGGTAATGGTAGATGGCAATAATGCAAACGCCGGAAACCTCGCTCCCATCAATGCACAAACCGGTACGGAATTCCTCTCCGGACGGGAGTATATTGAACACCGAAACGGCAAAAATTTCGGCGGAGGGTCCATTTCCTGGGATTTTAACTGGACGTCGCCGGCGACAGCTTCAGGGATCATCAAAGCTTATTTTATCGGAAACTTTACAAACGGGAACAACAGCGATTCGGGGGACAAGCCCATTGCTTTTTCCCAGACATTTGACTTCATCGGGCCTCCGGCATTGGTAGCGTCGATTTCAGGCACCACCAATGTCTCCTGTTTCGGAGGCAACAATGGCAGTGCCACCGTGGAGGCAACGGGCGGCGCCACACCCTATACCTATCTCTGGAGTAACGGACAAAACGCACAAACTGCGGTTAACCTCACCGCGGGAAATTACACGGTGACTGTTACGGGGGCAAGTGGAAGCGGGACTTCCACCGCCACCGCTACCATCACACAACCGACAGCATTGTTGGTCACGGCGACCCCATCCGGTACACTTACCTGTGCACAAACCTCCGTGAACGTAAATGCAGCCGTTTCCGGCAGTACCCCTTCTTATTTTTACGACTGGTCGAACGGAGATACCCAGAATCCGGCCGTTTATACCACAGCCGGCTCTCATTCATTGACCATAACGGATAACAACGGTTGTACAAAAATTGCCACGTTCAATATTGGCACCAATACGATTCCGCCAAACGCCGTCGCCGGCCCTTCAGCCACTTTGACTTGTACTCAAACCCAGGTCACGCTCAACGGGGCGGGTTCTTCTACCGGTGTTAACTTTACCTACTTATGGACGACGCAGAATGGAAATATCGTTTCCGGAGGTACTACCCTGACGCCCATTGTCAATGCGCCGGGAACCTATACTATTCAGGTAACAAATACTGTAAACGGCTGTACTTCAACGGCTTCTACAACCGTATCGAGTAATATCAACCCTCCCGGCGCAACGGCAAGCGGCGGAACGCTCACCTGCACGACAACATCCGTAACCCTTCAGGCGAATTCCGGCACACCCGGCGTTACTTATGCCTGGACGGGCCCGAACGGTTTTACTTCCAATTTGCAAAACCCGACGGTGAGTGTTGCTGGAGGTTATACCGTTGTAGTGACCAACCCGGCAAACAACTGCACCAGCTCCGCTGTAGCCCAGGTCATTCAGGGCGCAACACCACCCACGGTTACCGCTAATGCATCCGGTCAGATCACCTGCTCAACTCCTGCTGCGGCTGTAACCGTCAATCCAACACCCGGCGCTACATATATATGGAGCGGACCGGGTAATTTTTCCTCCACCTTACAAAACCCCAGTGTAAACGTAACCGGCATTTACAGTGTCACCGTAACGGCAAGCAACGGATGTACGGGCACCGATACAACATTCGTCAACCAAAATACCGCCGTTCCCGGGGCAAGCGCTTCCGCAAGTGGTCAAATTACCTGTGTAAACGCAACGGTCCAATTGAATGGCGGCTCTCCTGCTGCACCAAACGTCACTTTTGGCTGGACGGGGCCCAATAATTTTACGTCCAGCTTGCAAAATCCGACGGTGACCACGCCCGGTACATACACCCTGACGGTTACCTCCAGTGCAAACGGATGTGTTTCAACTGCTACCGCCACCGCTGTCCAGAATACCACAGCACCTGTCGTAAGCATCGCAAATCCGGGTAACCTGAATTGCAACAACGCCACTATTCAAATCAACGGTTCCGCTTCGTCGCAGGGCCCCAATTTTACGTACCTCTGGACGACAACAAACGGAAATATCGTTTCCGGAGCCAACACCCTTACTCCTGTGGTTAGTGCCGCAGGCATTTATAACTTGTTGATAACGAATACATCCAGCGGGTGTGCCGCCAACGGAAACGCTTTGGTAACCCAAACCCCGCCGGTCACCGCTTCCACATCCACGGTTAATGTAAGTTGCAACGGCGGCTCAAACGGCTCCGCAACCGTTACCCCCGGCGGAGGAGCAGGCAACTATACCTACATCTGGAGCAACAGCGCCACTACCGCAACGGTAAGCGGCCTGGCAGCAGGGACTTATTCGGTAACCGTCAGTGACGGCGAAAATTGCACTACAACCACTTCCGTTTCCGTTACACAACCGGCTGTTCTTTTGGCCAACGCCACGGCAACCGGCGAAAGCGCCCTGGGAGCCAACGACGGCACGGCAAGCGCCGCCCCAAATGGTGGAACACCTGTTTACACCTATTTATGGAGCAACAATGCCACTACACCCACCATCACAGGGCTGGCGCCCGGCAACTATACGGTAACGGTAACTGATGCCAACGCTTGCACCGCTGTACAAACCGTGACGGTCAACAGTTTCAATTGTGCGCTGACTGCAACAATTTCCTCAACCAATATTACCTGCAACGGCGCCAATAACGGCACTGCAAGTGTCAGCTTGACCGGACAGGTCAACCCGGTCAACTACATCTGGTCGAATAACGCCACAACCCCTTCCATTAGCGGCCTGGAACCCGGTACTTACACCGTATCACTTACGGATGCCAATAACTGCCCCGCCTCGTTGAGTGTAAACATCAGCCAGCCGGCGGTATTAGCCGCCAATGCAACGGCAACTCCTGAAAATTCGACCGGAGGAAACGACGGAACAGCAACCGCCCAGCCAACCGGCGGCACACCTGCTTACAGTTATTTATGGAGTACAAATGCCACTACACCCACGATTACAGGGTTAGCGCCCGGAAGTTACAGCGTAACAGTAACCGATATCAACGGATGTACGTCGAGTCAAACCGTTTTTGTAAACGCGTTTAATTGTGCCTTGATATCGAACATCAACGCTGTCAATGTGGTGTGTTTAAGTGATACTACCGGGCAGGCTACCGTAACCATCGAAGGTGGCGAACTTCCTTTCCAATATCTGTGGAGCAACGGCGGCACAACCGCTACCGTTACCAATATCGGCATTGGCAATTACAGCGTAATCGTAACAGATGCAAATGGCTGTATAACAACAGATTCTGTAAAAATTATTGCCAGCGACAATATACCGCCCTCTATTGCCTGCCCGGGCAACATCAGTTTCTGCGGGGCCGATGTGGTGACGTATTCCCAGCCTTTTGTTTCAGATAACTGCAATTTGAACGGCGCAAAAGCGGTACTGATCAGCGGTTTGCCCAGCGGCGCCCCGTTTGATGACGGCGTCACGACCCAGGTTTTCCAGGTAACAGACGCTCTGGGAAACACCGCCCAATGTTCTTTTACCGTCACGGTATTCCCTCTTCCCGACGTATTGGTCAATGGCTCGGTAAACGATACCAATAATCTTGGAACAGGAAGTATCAACATCACTCCGGTAGGTGGTTCGGCGCCTTATTCGTTTATTTGGCGAAAAAACGGCGAGTTTTTCTCCAACGAAGAAGACCTCTCCGGCCTGAATGCGGGAAGTTATTCCCTGACCCTGATCGACGCCAACGGATGTTCGGTGATGCTCGCCCCGGTCAGTATCACCAGCACGGTTGGAACCAACGAGCCTGGAACCATCGGATATGTTCGTTTATGGCCGAACCCGGCACAAACATCTTTCCGGCTGGAAATGAATGGGTTATATCCTGTATCCGCTCAAATTTTCACGCCGCAGGGACGCCTCGTACAGGACATAGAATCCGCCGAATTAAACGGTGAGATTTCCGTAGAACAACTGCCCGAAGGAATTTATTTCCTCCGGATTGTGACGAAAGAAGGTGTTCAGGCAATGGTAAAATGGGTGAAAGCCAATTGATAGCAGGCGCACTTTGAAGAAAGCGACCGGTCGCGAGCTTTTGCTGGCCGGTCGCTTTTATTTTTTACCTGTAAAACCGGACAGCGCAGCCAACTTCATGTATTTGGCATCGCAATTGCCATTTGATTCGATTATTTTTACTCAAAATATGAATTAAAACTAAAATAAAGTCGGTCAAAAATGCCTTTAATAACTAAAAGCAAGAACTTTGGCCTTTTAACTGACTAAACATATCAATTGCCGCCTCTAATGGAAGAAAAAAAACGCCGTCCGCGCATTTCGAAGCCGGACACGGGGTTTTCGCTGAAAGAGCGACCAAAACCCTTCCGCCCCGATGATGAATCAGAAAACCCGGATGAAAAATCCGAACGCAAACCCTGGCAAGATCGTGACCAGGGCGAACAAAAACCCTGGCAGGACCGCAACCCGAGCGGCGAACGTAAACCCTGGCAGGATCGCAACCAGGGTGGCGAACGCAAACCCTGGCAGGATCGCAACCAGGGTGGCGAACGCAAACCCTGGCAGGATCGCAACCAGGGTGGCGAACGCAAACCATGGCAGGATCGAAGCGAAGGTGGCGAACGCAAACCATGGCAAGATCGCAATCAGGGTGGCGAACGCAAACCATGGCAGGATCGAAGCGAAGGTGGCGAACGCAAACCATGGCAAGACCGCAATCAAGGTGGCGAACGTAAACCCTGGCAGGATCGAAGCGAAGGCGGCGAACGCAAACCATGGCAAGATCGTAACCAGAGCGGAGGTGGATATAATAAAAGACCCTATGATCCGGACGGCAAACCCTGGCAGGATCGGGGCGAAGGTGGCGAACGTAAACCCTGGCAGGACCGCAATCAGGGTGGTGGTTTCGAACAGAGACCCTACAACAGAGGCGGCGGCGGCTTTGGCGGAAAAAAACCGTTCGGAAAAAAACCATTCCGGAAAAAAGACGATTTCGTTATCGAACGAAAACCCAAACCAGGCCTCCCGAGCGGAGAGGGTATGCCCTTAAATAAATACCTGGCACACTGCGGTGTTTCTTCCCGGCGCAAGGCCGTAGAATTTATTGAACAGGGTCAGGTAACTGTAAACGGCGAAGTAAAATCCGAACCATACTACCGCATCGAAAAAGGCGACGTGGTCACTTGCCAGGGCAATCCGGTTCAAATTCAGGAACGCCTTGTATACGTATTGCTGAATAAGCCGAAAAACGTGATTACCACGACCGACGACGACCGCGGCCGGCCTACGGTGCTCGATATTGTCGATCCTCATTTTCCCGAAAGGTTGTATCCGGTTGGTCGCCTCGACCGCGACACCACAGGTCTGATCCTGCTCACCAATGACGGCGACCTCGCGCAAAAACTTTCGCACCCGAGCCATCAGGTGCAGAAACAATACCGCGTTGGCTTGCGCAGGCCCCTCACACAGGCCGACCTTGAACACATCGAACGAGGCGTTGAACTGGAAGACGGGCTGATGGAAGTCAACTGGATCCGTTTTTCGGAAGACCATCCCGAGCGGGATATCGTGGAACTGGAGATTACCTCCGGACGTAATCGTGTGGTGCGCCGTTTGTTCGAAACACTTGGTTATGAGGTATTTAAACTCGATCGTTTCTACTTTGCCGGGCTCACCAAAAGAGAACTTCCACGTGGTTCGTTCCGCGAACTGACTCAGCGTGAAATCATTATGCTGAAACATTTTACAGGGCATCCTTCTACCGGGCTCAAACGCGATAAAGAGGAGGGCGAAACGGAAGAAGGTGATATCGGAACAGAACAACCAGACGGTGTAACGCCGGAATGATTCCGTTCACTTGGAGTATGTTGAGGATTTTTGCCCCTGACGGAAAAACTTCAACATACTCCTAAACTTTTATCCATGAAAACGTATCAGTACACAATCGTCGCAGTACTCCTGATGACTGGTTTGTCATTTGCAGGTGCACAATCCAATTACGGCGAATTTAAATGGGGACTCACGGGTGGTATCAATTTTGCCAGTATGAACGACCTTCAGGACGCCGATAAAGACAAGGGAAAAGTTGGTCTGGTCGGTGGCGCATTTTTTAAATTTCCACTTTCGCAAAAATTGTCGGTCCGCCCGGAATTGTTGTTTCATATGAAAGGCGCTACCCTGATTTTTTATCCTGATGCCGCGCGGTTTGAAGAAAAAATCAATTTAAACTATGTGGAAGTGCCGGTATCGCTCGACTTTGAATTGAGGGGGATTTTTGATTTACACGCAGGAGTACAAGGCGCTTTCCTGCTCGGAAAAAAGTTTAAAGTGAACGGTGAAAAATAGATGTCCCCGATGATCAACTGAACAAAACCGAGTTTGGTTACCATGTCGGTACCGGCATAGACCTGGGCAATATCGGCATTCACGTTCGTTTCCATCAAAGCCTGACGTCATTTATGGCGGATAACATTGTTGATTTTGGTCCGCGCAACTGGGGTATTACCCTCACAGGTTCGTATATGTTTATCAATTAATGTAATACGAACTTTAGTTGGTGTACAATCATGTAGCGCGAACTTCAGTTCGTGATTGTACTCGAATTTTAGTTTGTTCCACGCCATTTACACGCACTACAGTTCGTGCTACACAGACCATGCGCACCAAAACCGACATCCTCGTACTCGGTTCCGGCATCGCCGGATTGACCTTCGCCATCAAAGCCGCCCAACAATTTCCCAACCGGCAAATATTGGTACTCACCAAAACCGTGGAAGGTGAAAGCAACACGCGCTATGCCCAGGGCGGCGTGGCAGCCGTTTGGGATGAACAACAAGATAATTTCGAAAAACATATCGCCGATACCCTTGACGCCGGCGACGGCTTGTGTAAGGAGAATATCGTGCGTATCGTGGTGGAAGAAGGTCCGGAGCGTGTGCGGGAGATCATCGGATGGGGCGCAAGATTCGATAAGGAAAAAAACTCACCCGGATACGATCTTGCCCGGGAAGGCGGGCATTCCGAACACCGTATCCTGCATTACAAAGACCTAACGGGCTGGGAAATGCAGCGCACGTTGATGGAAGAAGCGGCCAAATACCAGAATATCAAGGTGTTGGAACACTACTTTGCACTCGATCTCATCACCCAGCACCACCTCGGGCGTATGGTTATCCGCGTAACACCCGATATCGAATGTTACGGCTGCTACGCCCTCAACAAACAAAACAACGAGATCGATACCCTGCTCGCGCGTGTAACGATACTTTGCACCGGTGGCGGCGGACAAGTATACAAATCCACCACCAATCCGGTCATTGCCACTGGCGATGGTGTAGCCATGACCTATCGCGCTAAAGGCCGGGTAGAGAACATGGAATTTATGCAATTTCACCCCACTTCGTTGTACAACCCCGCCGGAGAAAATCCGTCCTTTCTGGTTTCGGAAGCGGTGCGCGGCTTTGGCGGTATCCTGAAAAGTGCTGAAGGTGAAGAATTTATGCAACATTACGATTCGCGCCTTTCACTTGCTCCACGCGATATCGTAGCCCGCGCCATCGACTCTGAAATGAAAAAACGAGGCACGGACTGCATGTACCTCGACTGCCGGCACCTCGACAAAGAGGGATTCACCGCCCACTTCCCGACCATTTATGATAAATGCCTGAGTGTGGGCATTGATCCCATGAAAGACATGATCCCGGTAGTACCGGCCTGTCACTACATGTGCGGAGGTATCCAGGTTGACGAACACGGAAGGCAAAGCAGCATTCACCGGCTTTATGCAGCGGGTGAATGTTCCTCCACGGGCCTGCACGGCGCCAACCGCCTGGCCTCCAATTCTTTGCTGGAAGCGATGGTATTTGCACACCGGATTTTTGTCGATATACGGGACAAACTTGAAGGCTGGGATTTTAAGGATGGTATCCCGGACTGGAACGCAGAAGGAACCACCGATCCCCAGGAAATGGTATTGATTACGCAGAGTATCAAAGAGTTAAAAGACGTAATGTCATATTACGTCGGTATCGTACGTTCCAATATCCGCCTCAAACGGGCGCTCGACCGCCTCTATCTGCTTTGAAGGAAACCGAAGACCTGTACAAAACCACCGCCGTCAGCCCGCAACTCATGGAACTGCGCAACCTGATCACCATCGCCTACCTCATCACCCGATCGGCTTCGCACCGCCGCGAAAGCCGCGGTTTGCACTATACGACGGACTACCCGGAGCAGTTGGGGTTTGTGGAAAATTCGGTGTTGTGAGGTAATATATAATATGACCAGGAAAAAAGGAATCGCCGCCAGGCTCCAAAAATACTGGAATACCCTTGGCCCCGGCCTCATCACCGGCGCCAGCGACGACGATCCTTCGGGTATCGCCACGTATTCGCAGGCCGGCGCCCAGTTTGGCAGCAAACTGTTGTGGACTGCCATCGTCACTTATCCGCTCATCGTGACCGTTCAGGAAATGTGTGCGCGTATCGGTTTGGTGACCCGGCACGGATTGACCGGGGTGATCAGGCGTCACTACCCAAGGCCGGTATTGTATTTTATCATCCTGCTGAGTTTTCCCTCCATTACCCTGAACATCGGGGCCGACATAGCGGGTATGGGAGCCGTGGCCAACCTGCTCGTACCGAAGGTGCCCGCCTTTATATTTTCCATTGTTTTTACGGCACTACTCACTTGTGCCATCATTTTCTGGAAATACAAACGAATTGCAAGCATCCTGAAATGGTTGTGTATTGCCCTGTTCAGTTACCTGGTCATTCCGTTTTTGAGCCACACCGACTGGAGCCTTGCCTTAAAAAATACAGTGTTCCCCCAAATTGAATTGAACAGGGACTATTTTATGGCATTGGTAGGCATTTTGGGGACCACCATTTCACCCTATCTGTTTTTCTGGCAGGCGTCGATGGAAGTGGAAGAAATTCAACACAAACACCTGGTGGTTGACAAACATATTTTATCGGCAATGGAAACCGACGTAAAAGGGGGCTTGTTGCTGACCAACGTCGTTTTTTATTTCATCATTCTCACGACCGGTTCAGTATTGTTCAGCAGCGGCATCCACAATATCAACACGGTGGAAGAAGCCGCACAAGCGCTGAAACCTCTGGCCGGCAACGGCGCCTACCTGCTGTTTTCTGTGGGTGTGATCGGCACCGGGGCCTTGGCCATACCGGTGCTGGCCGGGTCGCTGAGTTACATGATGGCCGAAACATTCGGCTGGAAGGAAGGTCTGGACAAGACGTTCAGCCAGGCAAAGGGATTTTACATCACCATTATTTTTTCCCTGCTGGTTGGTCTGCTGGTCCAGTTTTCGGGCATCAATCCGGTCAGGGTACTGCTTTACACGGCGGTTTTATACGGCATTGTTGCGCCATTCCTGATCGCATTGATCCTGCATATCTGCAACAACAAAAAAGTAATGGGCGAATACTGCAATTCGAGATGGGGTAACATACTGGCGGCCGTCACCCTGATCGTGATGACGGCCGCAGCAGGAGTATTTATTTATTTTATGCTAAAATCCTGATATACAGGCTAGTATTTACTTCGGGTTGATCTCGAACAATTCCACTTCAAAGATCAGCGTCGAGCCGGGCTGGATAGCCGGAGTTGGGCTTTGATCGCCGTAGGCCAGGTCTGCCGGGATATAAAATTTGAATTTATCGCCCACATGCATCAGTTGCAAACCTTCCGTCCAGCCTGTAATAACCTGGTTGAGGCCGAATACAATCGGCTCACCGCGGTCTACACTGCTATCGAATATGGCGCCGTCGGTGGTTGTGCCGTGATAATGCACCTTTACCTGATCACTTTCTTTGGGTGATTCCGTACCGGTGCCACGTTTCAACACTTCATATTGCAGGCCGCTTGGGGTGGTGGTTACTCCTGCACGTTTTTTGTTGTCTTCCAGAAACTTCTGGCTGGCGGCCCGGTTGGCTTCACCCACCTTGCGACTCTCCGCCATGGCCATTTCCTGCGCTTTTTGGGCAAAAGCCGTAAAAATCTGGTTGGCAGTTTGTTCGTCAAACGCTTTGGGGCCTTTTTTCAAAGCAGCCGACATGCCATTCATGATAATATCCGGGTTAAGACCCGCCGGCATTTGCCGCATGAGATTGTCGCCGACCAGCAAGCCGAAAGCGTAACTGGCGCTGTCGAGGCTTGTCGTAAGCGGCGTTTGAGCGCGCATGACTACGGAAAGGCCCAGGGCCATTATCAATAATACTGTTGATTTCATTTTTAGGAAAGTAGTTGATGTGAAATAAAAAAGCACAAAAGTAATCTTCCAAAGCCATCGCCGGTTGATGTAATTTTATATGAAAACACATCAGCTGGCGCCTGCTGGCAGCTTTCAGGCTTCTACCTTCTCCGCAATTACGGCGTTTAGAAAATCTTCGAGGATGGTATTAAAATCTTCGGGTTTTTCCATCATCGGGGCGTGTCCGCACTGATCAAGGAAATGTAACTGGGAATTTTCAATGAGTTCGTGGAATTTTTCACCTACAAATGCCGGTGTAACATTGTCCTGTTTTCCCCAGATAAGCAGGGTGGGCGCCTTGATTTTGTGCAGTTTGTCGCCAAGATTGTGTCGCACGGCCGATTTGGCAGTCGCCACCACCCGAATGGCTTTGTTGCGGTCGTTGACGATACCGAACACCTCGTCTACCAGTTCCTTGCTGGCTACTTCGGGGCTGAAAAAAGTATCTTCCGTTTTCTTTTTGATGTATTCGTAGTCGCCACGTTTGGGAAATGCGGTGCCGAATGCGCTTTCAAACAGCCCCGAACTGCCGGTGAGTGTTATGGAAGCAATATGCTCCGGGTTGGCCAGGGCATACAACAACGCGATGTGGCCGCCAAGCGAATTTCCGAGCACATGCACTTTACCATAACCCTTGTAATTTACGAAGCGGGTGACGAAATCAACGAGTCCCATTACGGATACCTGAAAAATAGGCATTTCGTAAATGGGAAGGATTGGTACCACTACATTATACTTGCCGGAAAAGCGCTTGAGTATCCCTTCAAAATTACTGAGAGCACCAAAAAGCCCGTGTAAAAGCACCAGCGTCTCGCCGCTGCTGCCTGGTCCTGATTCAATGAAACGAAAGTCGTTTTCTTCTTTGATCGAAATATTCATGCGCCTGGATTCGGTAAAGATGTGCAAAAATAGGAAAAATCGCCAAACGGCGACCATTCCCGTCAAACGGTAAACCTACTGGCTTCATCCGATAATCGGAATATGTTTATCCTGAAAATTATTTTTCCCCAGGAAAACGATACGCCACATATAATAAGGCACTGAATAAAAAGACCGCGCCGGCCTGATGCAGCACACCCAGATCCACGGGCACCTTCGACCGGCAGTTGATCAGTGTGAAGATACCCAGCAATACTTGTATGACAAGTAAACTTACCAGGGCGATATTTCCGTTCCGAAGTGTGGATTGCGTGATGTTTCTTGTACGCCAGGTGAAATATAAAATCATGATTGTCAATACATACGCTGTGTTTCGATGCAGAAATTGTATCAGCGCAGGCATAAACGGATTGGTATCGTAGTTCAGAAAATTCTCCGGTTTCCAGGCGCTGCCGTCGAGTAAAATGGCCGGCAGGTATTCGCCGTGCATATCGGGCCAGGTCGGGTAAAAGAGCCCCGCTTTCGAACCCGACATCATCGCCCCCAGGATGATCTGTACAAAAGCGACGGCGATGGCGGCCCATATGTGCCGGCTCAGTTGCCGTTGGCCGGCAATCTGTGGAGGCCGCGGTTCGTATGCGATAAAAACCGTCCAGAGCAGGTATCCGAATATGATCAACGCCAGAGAAAAATGAAGTGTCAGGTTATAGGCGTTTACCCAGGGTCGGTTGATGAGTCCGCTGGCAACCATGATCCAGCCGAAAAAACCTTCGAGGCCGGCCAGCAACACAACAACCAGAAGTCGGGGCAACAACCGCTTCGACAACATACCTCGCCATAAAAACCACAGGAATGGAAAAACAAAGACCAAACCCATCAGCCTGGCCCAAAGCCGGTGAAAGTATTCCCAGAAAAAAATAAACTTGAACTCACTCATCGACATTCCCCGGTTGATCTTGTGGTATTGGGGGGTTTGTTGGTACAATTCAAAAGCCGCCTGCCATTGCGCGTCGTTGAGCGGAGGGATACTGCCCGTCACAATTTCCCAGCGGGTGATGCTCAAACCACTGCCGGTCAGGCGGGTGATACCGCCGATGACAACCTGCATAAAGATCATGACCAGCCCTGTGATCAGCCATATTTTCACAATCCGGGAGATGCGATAGTCGTCCGCGAAGCGGAAGTTCCAATTCATAAATTTCAGCGTTTTATACGATGAAGGTGGCGGGCAGTATCGGGGCAAAAAAGCGTGTTGCATTTTTTTTTGGCACAGACAGATACCCCTCGGCACACGTTTAAAACAAAACAAAAGTAGAACCCTTCCGGCGAATACTTATCCGCATTCCGGTTACCCTTAATAGATTTTAATAAGTATAAATTCAATTGCCTGCGGCCATCATCAGCGGTGTTAGTTTGTGGAAAACCTCCTAACTGTAATTGGTCACTGCCAGATTAAGAACAGTTACCCGTTTCATCCACACGTTCTCCACGAAGTGCCCGCTTTAAAATCAGGCGCTTGTGCGGTTTTCCACACACATCCTAAATAATGTTGAAAACCAGGGTGTTTGCCTTTTTACCGGCGGCTCCATTGTGAATGTACGTTATCAAATGACCTGTTGTCAACACCGGAGAAGGGTATGTTGACAAAGGGGGCTGATAACCGGGGGGTGGGTGTGGAAAGTGGTTGGGAACCTGACCGGTTGTTAACAATAAATGAAAATGATAATTCAGTTTTTATGCCTCATTTTTAAGTGTTTAAATATTATATATTAGTTAACTGTTTATAACCCGTTTAAACATTCTGTGTTTTTACCGAACACCCGGAAAATGAAGTAATTGTAAATTTTTATCGGGGCCAATCCAAATAATATTGGGAAAAAACGTTTTTTTCTGTGTTTTTAGTACCTCCAAATTAAAACAAAAAAACCCTTGGCGAACGGTCGTTTTTTAAAACGCGTAATCCACATTCAATCTGCGATCCTGTTAAAAATTCCCTAATCCCTGCCATCACCTGTAGCCATTATACGACCTTTGACGTTTAAAAGGCTTACCATCCTAAACACATATTTACATGATCAAGAAAGCACTACTCCTGACGATCGCCCTTTTCTGCGTGCAGTTTGCACAAGCTCAACTGGACGGGTTTATCAAAAAAGCGGAAAAAGCGATCGGCATCAAAGCCGGCGACCTGAGCCAGGATGAAGCCGGCAACGGCCTCAAAGAAGCCCTCAACGCCGGTATCGGCGAAGCAGTGGATTTCCTTTCCGCCAAAGACGGCTACTTCAAAAGCCCCTACAAAATTCTTGTGCCCGAAGAAGCACAAAAAGTGATCAGCAAACTCAAAGTAGTGCCGGGTTTTAATAACCTGGAATCGGACCTCACCGAACGAATGAATCGCGCCGCCGAAGATGCCGCGACAAAAGCCAAGCCGATCTTTGTATCCGCCATCAAAAAAATGACCTTCAAGGATGCCATGAATATCCTGATGGGCAACCAGGACGCCGCCACACGCTACCTCGAAAGCACAACATACAAGGCTTTATACGACGAGTTCAAACCGGTTATCCAGACTTCTCTCGACAAAGTCAACGCCCGGGAATACTGGCGCGGTGCAGTTACGGCTTACAACAAGTTGCCCCTGGTATCGCCCACCAATCCCGAACTGGACGACCACGTGACCAAAACTGCCCTGGTCGGCTTGTTCAGCCTGGTGGAAAAAAAGGAAAAGAACATTCGTACGGATGTAAGCCAGCGCAATTCCGACCTGTTGAAAAAAGTATTTGCCAAACAGGACAAGAAATAAAGAAGCATGCTCAGTTTTCTTGCTACAGAGGGCTCGTCGGCCAATGCCGGCACGCACCGGCGCCGGGTTGAAGAACAGGACGATTACCTGCTCGATGCATATTCCCAGACCGTGACCGGCGTGGCAGGGCGTGTAAGCGCTGCCGTGGTACACATGAAAGTACAAAAACCCCAGCCGCAGGGTCGGCGTCAGCCGGCGCCGCCCAACGGCGGAGATGGCGGCACGGGTAGCGGCTTTATTATCAGCAGCGACGGATACGTAGTCACCAACAGCCACGTTGTGAACGGCGCCACGCACATCGAAGCCAGTCTGCCGGATGGCCGCAGCTTCCGGGCTTCGGTTGTCGGCGACGACCCCGCCACCGATATTGCCGTTGTCAAGATCGACGGCGACAACCTCGCTTCCGTGGCTTTTGGCGAAAGCGACCGTCTGCGGGTGGGCCAGATCGCCATCGCCATCGGCAACCCGTTCGGATTTCAATATTCGCTGACGGCAGGTGTGGTGAGCGCCCTGGGCCGTACGTTGCGCAGCCAAAATGGCCGGCTCATCGACGACGTGATCCAGACCGATGCCGCGCTTAATCCCGGTAATTCCGGCGGACCGCTGGTGGATTCGTTTGGCAACGTGATCGGGGTGAACACGGCGGTTATTCTGCCCGCACAAGGGCTTTGTTTTGCCGTAGCGTCCAATCTCGCTAAATTCGTCGTCGGAAAACTGATCCTCGAAGGGCGTGTACGCCGCGGTTATATCGGAATTGCCGCCCAAACCGTGCCACTGCCGCCAAAATGGATTCAAATGCTGGAACTGCCGACCAAAGGCGGCATCCAGATACAAAGCCTGGAAACCGACGGCCCGGCCAACAACTCGGGCCTGCGGGCGGGCGATATCATCGTGCAGTTTGAAGGAAAACCCATCGACTCGATCGACGACCTGCACAAGGCGCTTGATGAGACTACGATCGGCAGAAAAATACAACTCTGGGTATTGCGCGACGGCGGGTTAAAAAACGTGGCCGTGATACCGGGAGAATTAAAATAAGGCATAATGTCTCCTTCTTCGTACTTCGAACACGTCCGGGACCGGTTTCGGGAAAACGGCAACCCCGATATCGCCCAGATGCAGATGTGGTATATGCGCCACCAGTTTGACTATTTTGGGTTGAAAATGCCGCAATGGATGGCGCTTACGAAGGAAATCCACAAAAAATACGGACTGCCGGCGGGTGAAGACCTGAAAATGCTTGCCCGTCTGTGTTTTGAAGACGACCGGAGGGAAATGCAATACTTTGCGCTCGAAACGGTACAAAAGACCTTGAAAGAACAGCCGCCGGAATTCATTGATTTCCTGGAGGAATTGATTCTGACCAAATCGTGGTGGGATACGGTTGACTGGATTGCCAAACTGGCAGGACTACATTTTCGTCGTTTTCCCGAGATGATCCGGCCGGTTACCGGCCGCTGGATGGAATCCGGGAATATGTGGTTGCAACGTGTGAGTATGATCTTTCAACTGATGTACAAGGAAAAAACGGACGCAAACCTGATGTTCGATTATATCCGAAGGCTGTCGGGTTCGAAGGAGTTTTTTATCCAGAAAGGCGCGGGTTGGGCGTTGAGGCAGTATTCAAAAACGGCGCCTGACGTGGTGCGTGATTTTGTGGAATCCGCCAAACTGGCGGCGTTGACGAAACGTGAAGGATTGAAATGGTTGAAAAAGACGGGTTTGTAGAAAAGAAAATCGCCCGGGTTATATAAAAACGATCGCCCCCGCCAGGTATAAACCCGGCGGGGGCGATTTTGTGGTGGTGATGGTCAGGCGTTCTGAGGCCGCAGCGTCCACATTTTCCGAATAAAATAGATGGCGGCCAACAAGAGTGTGTAAGAAAGAGTTGCAGTCATGGTTATTATAGCCAGGTTTGTGTGTAGTACGTTCGGAGAACGTATATTACCCGTTCCGGCGCTGCCTTTATGTACGTTTTTTTTTCAAAAAAAGATTCCAGGTAATGTAAAAACCTGTCTAACATATTTAAAATCAGGCAGTTGAATTTAATTTGCTTAAACTGGCAAAACAAAACAGTTTTATTTTTCCTGCCCGCGTTCTGCTCATCCGGTGACGGGCTCCCACTTTTCGGAGCGAAATTTGCCGGTTTTTTGTTACACATCTTCTTTCTCCGCCATGAAGTTATCTCTGCTGCCGTTTTTAACCTGTTTTTTTATCCTTACCATTTCATCTTTTGCCCAACCCGGCTGTCCCGACCCGCAAGCGAGCAATTTTAACGCGGCTGCCACTTCCAACGACGGCTCCTGTCAGTATCCGCTTACCGGCTTTACGCCCGTTATTAAAGCCACGCTACCGGCAGAATTAAAAGAAGTGAGCGGGCATGTTAAGGTCGGTAACTTGTGGTATGCACACAACGACGGGGGCGACGACTCCCGTTTTTACCGTTTTGATCCGGAAACCGGCAGTATTTCGCAGGAAGTGAAACTAAAAGACGCATCCAATAAAGACTGGGAAGATATCACAGCCAGCAGCACCGATGTGTACCTCGGCGATTTTGGCAATAACAACAATGACCGCGAAGACCTTGGCGTCTATAAAGTGCCGGTTTCCGAAATCGGCAACAGCGGGAGCGAAAGTATTAACAACGACGAATGGACTTTTATTCCCTTCCATTATGCCGATCAGACGGATTTTTCAACCCTGCCGGACGACAGTACCGTGTTTGATTGCGAAGCAATGATCTTTTTCAACGGGAAACTTCATTTGTTCTCCAAAAACCGACGCGACAACATCACTTCGCATTATGTGATCAACCAGGCAACAGGTGTCGCCGAAAAAATCGAAACGTTTGATACCAACGGCCAGATATCCGGGGCGGATATTTCCCCCGACGGGAAGGTTGTGGCGTTGCTCGGATACAACCTGGAAGGCCTGCCAACTGTATTTATGTGGCTCTTGTGGGATTGGCAGGCGGGCAGTGATTTGGTGTTCAGCGGAAACAAGCGCCGGATTGAACTGGGTTCGGCGTTTTTGACCGGCCAGGCAGAGGGTATTGGTTTTGCGGACAACCGGACCGGTTACCTCACCAACGAACGCACCATTGCCAACAACATTACTTTTGTTGCAGAATCCGTGCGTTATTTCGATATCGGCGAATGGGTGCCCGAAAGTGTGGCTACGGACGATCCCCAACAGGCGGAATTATTCCGGGTTTTTCCCAATCCGGTTTCGCAAGAGGTTCATTTTCAGTTTTTTGAAAATAAAAAACCCGACCAGATGCGAGTCGTAAACCTGGTCGGGCAAGTAGTGCTGGAAGAAAACGAGGCGCCGGAAACCCTGAATATGGGCAATATACCGCCGGGGATTTATACGGTAGAAATAATCAGCGGAACAAGGATGCAGGCCATTAAAATCATCAGGCAATAAGGCCGGGCAAATTATTTTTCTTTTCCAGGCGCGTCGAATTTTGCCGCATCATCGTCGAGTACGAGTACCCAGTCATTTTCAATACCGGTTTTAGGAGGCGTAAATTCCATAATATCCTTTTTGGGAAGTAAGCCGGTTTTTTTTGCCTTTCCACTGCGGGGGTCATACCACCATACAGATAATGTATTGCCTTTCAGGGATTTAGTATTTACAGAAATCGTTTTTCCTACGGGCAGATAGATCATCGCGTAGCTGCCGTCTTTGGCCCGGCAGGCGGTGACGTACTCCCCTTTTTCACCTTGCCCTGCGGCGATTAATGCCTGGTCGGGTACACGTTGCAACATCGGACGTGATTCGATGAGCCGCCGCAGATAACCCACCTGCCTGGCGCCCGGCCGGTCGATCGCTTTCGTCCAGAATCGGTCGGCGTGATTGATCACTTCCTGTTTGGGCGACCAGAACTGCCACACCGCGTGGTGGCCGTAGCTAACGCCGCAAGCGCCGGCGAATACCGAGCGGTAGCATTGTTTTCGGACGTCGTAGTCGCGAAAATAGCCGTTGGCGGGGTCCCATTTGGGCCAGGGGTTTACCGGGTGGTCTTCGTAATTGGGTTCGGCGTCAAGCACGGGTTTGGCGGGCACCAGGTTGTAGTCCCGGGTGATCCAGTCCCACACCGGCACGTCGTGGCCGCCGCCATGGCCCGATTGCATGGTATTCATATGCAGCCAGTTTTCATTGTGGAGGTATTGTGAAGTTGATTGTTCGCCTCCCCAGGTATGATAAGTGATAAAAGCCTGCGGGAAACCTTCCACGATACCCCGGGCCATATTTCGCCACACGGGCCGGTAATCCGTGGTAAATTTTACCCCTTCCCGTTCTCCCTGGTGCACAGCCGGCCGGTCGCCCCCGAGCATCCAGAGTACGTTGGAGCGGGGGCCGTATCGGCGCGCCACCCAGCGACTGTAACGATAAACCCGATCCGTTTCGCCGACGGTAAAAACCTGGGGCCCTGTCCCCCAAATGGGAGTCACTTTGTCGCCCCAGGTGGGCAACAAAGCCACGTACAAACCCCGCGCGGCTGCCATGCCGATCATACTGTCAACCGTTAGCCAGTAAGCTTCGTTGGGTTGGTCGGTATCGGTGCCGGCAAAGGGCGTTTGGCCGTAAGCATTTGGGGTCCGCAGTCCGTCGAATTCCGCCAGCGCCACCGCCTGAATGACATTAAAACCCAGTTTTGCGCGGTTGTCAAAGTATTCGGCTGCTTCTTCGAGTGTAAGCCGGTGAAAAAGTTCCCAACCGGTATCGGCCAGCCAGAAAAACGGCGTTCCGTCTTTATGCTGTAGCTGATGACCATCGGGCGACGGTTTGACGGGGCCGTGTTGCCAGGCAGCAGATTGGGCTGCGGCATGAAGGCACAGCAACATCAGGAGGAATGCGACGGATTGTATTTTTTTCATAAAACAGCGGTTTTTTCTTGATTAGAGCCGAATGTAAGGAAGCCGGTGATCAATTATGCGTGATTTCTACCATCAACGGCACCACCGTCCCTGTTTTTGCTCCGTTCACCTCAAACCCGATTTCGTTCAGTTGATAACGTACATCAGAGGGCAACATGAGTTTGTCGCCGAGGGCGGCGCTTACCTTGGCGCTCAAGCCACCCGGCGTGTTGTTCATGGCGGCAAGCAATAATTGGGTATTCAGCGGTTCCGGTGCATACAGAATCAGCAAATAATCGGTTCCGGGGTTGCTGTCCATTTTTACAATTTTTGTTTCCGAAGGAAAAGCCACGGTACTGTTGGGGCCGATATGCGGCGACATGAGGTCGTCGAAAGGTAATATTTTGTTGACCACACCTGTTTTATCCGTAGCAAAGGCATAAATATACGATTCTGTGTTGGTGGTGATAAAAAACCGGAATTTGGTACCGCTGGTGTAGGCGTTGTCCATGCGGTAGGCGACAAGATCTTCCTTCAGATCGGGCTGATTGCCGCCGTTTTCTTCTTCCACGATGAGGTTTCGGGTCAGTATGCGGTTAGCGGTCATGGCTTCACCGGTGTTGAGTGTAAACTCCACTTTGCCCTTGAGAACCACATCTTCGGGTTCGGGTGTCGGCAGGGGTTTGGGTACTGGTTTGGGTTCCGGAGCCGGACTTGGCGCCGGCTCGGGCACCGGGACCGGTTCTTCCTGAACGGCAGGATAAGCCTGCAAGCCGAGAATGCCATAGTCGGCGTAATCCTTGTATTTTATCCAGACAAAACCGCCATCGCCCCAGGTACTGCCCCAGCTGTTCATCACGCGAAAAGCGCCGTCGTATTTGTTGTCGTCGTAGCCAACCACACACATGGCGTGGCGGCCGTGCGCTCCGCTCGGGCCGTCGTCGGTCGATTGTGGTTCCCAGAGGGTTTCTGCGGTGTAAAACGACTCGGGTACCACAAAGCCGAGCATCACCGGGTATCCTTCGGCCAAAGACTTTTTTGGTGGTATTGATCTTGGTATCGTTGTCGTATCCTTCCGGCAAAAACAACACCTGGTAGTCGCTGATGCGGAAATCGAAACCTTCGAGCATGGCATCGGTACCCACCGAGCCGCCGCAGTTGTAAGGCATCGTCCGAAGCGTGGAGACCCCCAGGTTTTTGAGCAATTCGAAGGCCATGATCGGGTTGCTGCCTCCCCTGACAGTCATTGTCGCCATCATCTTTGATTTGTTCGTACACAAACGTTGGAGAAAAGATGTGTTCGTTCAGTTTGCTCTTGTCCGTGATGTTGTTTTGTTTGGCCCAGAGAATCGTGCGCAGGTGATAAGCTGTTGCGAAAGCCACACAGGTGCTGTACTGGCCCTGATCGCCGGGTATGGGGGTGTATTTTTCCAGAGAAGCGGCGGCGGGAACGGATTTGTAGCTTTTCAGGGTAAGTTTGGCTTTATATGGGGTGCCCCGCAAACTCGGCATATCCACGACGAGGCCGGTACCTTTTTTGGGTTGCGCCAGCAGGAAAAAAGGAAAAAAGAGAAAGAACAGGAGATGTTTGCTTTTCATAAGTAAGTGTTGATTTGTGTTTTCAGGGCAAATAAACAACGGCGAATTGAAAACAGGCATTCCTTTCCGGACAGACGTCATTTGTTTCAAAAAAAAATCCCCATTTCTTTTTCCTATTCCGCAAAGCCACCTACATTAACCGCCCGAAGCAGAAATTTTCACCAAACAAAATTCTTGGTCATGCAATCTGCCCGTTTACAATAAGGCCGGAAAGAAAGTTGCGTTAGTCGTTAGTCGTTAGTCATAAGTCGAGTCATAAGTCTTAAGAAGTGAGTCGTGAAGTTCTTTTTGTTCATTGCTTACGACTCATGACTTATAGACCAACGACTAACGCGACTTTCCTTCCGGCATCCTTTCACCAAACCAAGTTCATTGCTAATGGCAGCCTACACTACCGATAAGATTCGGAACGTCGTCCTGGTAGGACACTCCGGCAGCGGCAAAACAACTTTTGCCGAGACCATGTTATTTGAAGCCAAAGCCATTAATCGCCGGGGGACAATCGGCGATGGCAATACGCAGAGCGATTATGCGCCGCTCGAACAACAACGCGGCCACTCACTGTTTGCTTCCCTTCTTCATTGCAGCTGGAAAGACACAAAAATCAACATCCTCGATACGCCGGGGCTGGATGATTTTTCCGGCGAAGTGGTGACGGCACTAAAAGTGGCCGACACGGCCATTATGATGCTCAATGCCCGGAGTGGAGTAGAAGTAGGCACGGAACTGATTTGGGAATACATTGAAAAATTCGATACTCCTACCCTGTTTGTTATCAATCAATTGGACCACGAGAAGGCAGATTTCGAGATGACACTCGAGCAGGGCAGAAAACGGTTCGGCAACCGGGTGCTACCGTTCCAGTTTCCGGCCAATCAGGGACCCGGTTTTAACGCCATTGTTGATGCCCTGCGCATGGTCATGTACGTATTTCCTGCCAGCGGCGGCAAACCGGAGAAAAAACCTATCCCCGCCGAACACAAGTCGCGCGCCGATGAAATGCACAATGCCCTTGTGGAAGCAGCGGCTGAAAACGACGAGGCCCTGATGGAAAAGTTCTTCGAAGAAGGCACCCTCGATGAAGAAGAACTCTCCCGCGGACTCAAAATAGGCATGGCGCACCGCCAGTTTTATCCCGTTTTCTGCGCTTCCGGCCATCAGGACATGGGCAGCGGGCGCATCATGGGCTTTATTCATGACGTATGCCCCAGTCCGGCAGACAGGCCGGCGGCCTCGCTCGAAGGCGGCGCCTCCAAACCCTGCGACCCGAACGCCCGCCCCTGCATATTCATTTTTAAAACCGTGAATGAACCCAAGGTTGGCAACGTCTCTTATTTCAAAGTATACAGCGGCGTGTTGAAATCGGGCGACGAACTCACCAATGCAGACAACGGAACGGTGGAACGTTTTTCACAACTCTTTGAAAGTGAAGGTAAAAACCGCGACCAGGTAGACGAACTCCGCGCCGGCGATATTGGTTGCACCGTAAAACTCAAAGGTTCCCACACCAACCAGACACTCAACCCGAAAGGCTCCGACCTGAAAATCGAACGCATACACTTCCCTTCGCCGCGTATTCGTATGGCCGTGGTACCGCCGAGCAAATCGGAAGTGGAAAAAATGGCCCACGCGCTCCACTCCATCCGGGAAGAAGATCCCACGTTGCTGGTAGAACAGAGCCTCGAACTGAAACAAACCATCATTGAAGGTCAGGGCGAAATGCACCTTGATATCGTGCGGTATAAAGCCGAACAAAACTTCGGTGTACACATCGAATTGATTGAACCACGTATCCCTTACCGGGAAACGATTACCAAAGAGGCTAATAAAGACTATCGCCACAAAAAACAATCGGGTGGCGCCGGCCAGTTTGCAGAAGTACACATGCGTATCGAGCCGTATTACGATGGCATGCCTGCACCACATGGCCTCAACGCAAAAAACACTGAGGTGGAAGACCTCAAATGGGGTGGCAAATTTGCCTTTGTCTGGGCTATCGTCGGCGGCGTGATCGACGCACGTTTTACCAATGCCATCAAAAAAGGCATCATGTCGAAAATGGAAGAAGGCCCCAGTACGGGTTCTTACTGCCGCGATATACGCGTCAGCATATACGACGGCAAGATGCACCCGGTGGATTCCAATGACATGGCCTTCCAGATCGCTGCGATGATGGCTTTCCGCGAAGGATTCCACGAAGCGGGCCCGCAAATACTCGAACCGATCTACAACCTCGAAGTGATGTGTGATTCCGAGTTTATGGGCAGTGTAATGGGCGACCTCCAGACACGCCGCGCCATTATCATGGGTATGGATTCGGAAGGGCACTACCAGGTAATTCGCGCGCGGATACCATTAAAGGAATTGCACAAATATTCCTCCACGCTGCGCTCGCTGACGCAGGGCAAAGCCAAATTTACCATGACGTTTGCCGAATATGCCGCCGTTCCGGGAGATATCCAGGCAAAACTCACGGCCGAATACGCTGCACACACGCAGCATGACGAGCATTGAGGTATTGAGTAACCGTTTTTATATTATCCCGGAAGGTTAAATACCCTCCGGGATTTTTTCTTCCCGGCCCAAAGCAGCAAAAAATCACTTTGACGTATCTCCAATAGCGCGTACCTTCGGGGATATCCGCAAAGGCCAACCCTTCATCTGACAATCATAATCCCTCCTGTTGAGCGAAACTGAAATCATTCGGGGTTGTCTGCGCGGGTCAGCGCAGTGTCAGCGCGCCTTGTACGAGCGTTTTGCCGGCAAGATGTATGCTGTGTGTCTGCGTTATGCGCGGACCCCCTGCCGACGCTTCGGATATCCTGCAGGACGGCTTTTTGAAGGTGTTTTCCAAGCTGGAACAATTCCAGTTTCAGGGTTCTTTCGAAGGCTGGATACGGCGAATTATGGTCAATACTGCTTTGCGAACCTATCAGAAGCAGCGATTCGACCACGAATTTTCGGGTTATGAACAATTGCCCGATGCGCCGGTCGACCCGGATGCCATTTCGGCCCTGTCGGAAGCGGAATTATTGCGACTCATCAGCCAGTTGCCCGAAGGATACCGGGTAGTATTTAATCTGGTGGCAATCGAAGGTTACTCACACGCCGAAGTAGCCGAAACATTGGGTATCCAGGAAAGCACGTCCCGTTCTCAATTAACCAAAGCCCGGCGATGGTTATGCGAACAAATTGAAATTTTACACAAGGTAAATACCTGAAAACCAAGTAATTCGGAAAAATGAATCAGGAGCCGAATCATATCGACCAACAATTTCACCAGCGCCTGCACGGAGCGGAAGTGCAGCCGCCCGCATTTGTGTGGTCTAACATAGAACAAGCGTTGCGCAAACGCCGGCGCAGAGTTATTTTCTTTTGGCTGTTTGCAATCGGGCTCAGCGGCGTCGCAACCCTTTGGGGAATAATGGCCTGGAATAACGATATCCGACCTGAAATAAGCAGCGACCGGGCCCTGAAAACGCCCCCCGCCGCCGAAAGCAACCCGAAAGAATCCGGCAGAATGCAACAAGCGCCGGAGACCACGGCCGGGGAACAAACACAAAAAGTCGTCCCGGAAATTCACACAGGCGCTCCGCAGGCGTTTATCCCGACAAAAAAAGGTATTCAGCCGGTTCAACAAACTTGGTCAGCCGCCACCGGAGAAAGCCTGGCGCGGCCGGACGATACCCCCGGGTTGATTGCAATGATTGATAATAAAACAGGAAGCAATACATCGCAGAATACACCCCGGGAAGTTTCATTGGCCGATATGGCTGTGCTGGAAAATTTTCCGGCAAAACCACTGGCGTTCAAACGGATAAATGATTTGCCCCAGGCAAAACCGTTTATCCGAAAAAATAAAAAGAAAGACCCGCATTTCTGCTACGACTTTTCCCAACACCCCACAGTCTGGCTGGTGGATGCCTACGTCGGACCAACCTTTGCCAACAGAAGTATCGAATCAAGCATTCCGGCGTTCGATCAATACCGCCAGCAACGCCTCGATACCGAAAACCGCGATTTTTCCTTTAATGCAGGGCTGCGGGGTTCCCTCTTGTTCGGTCAGCATTTTCTGCTGCGTACGGGACTTCACTACGAACAAATGACCGAGGTGTTTGAATACGCGGATCCGAACTATATCAAATACCTTGTTCAAATCACCAAAACAGTGGTGGATGGAAAACCGGTTGTTATCATCGATACGATCGGCGTGGACTATGGAGAAAACTACACCAAAACATTCAACCGGTACCGCATGCTCGACATTCCGCTGGAAGGGGGCGTGGAACTGCGAAAAGGACGGTTTGGCCTGAGCCTGAATGGAGGGCTGTCCTTTAATATATTGTTCCTGAAACGTGGAATGATCCTTTCACCGATTGGCAAACCGGAAATTTTTACCCCGGGCGAGCAAGGCGCGGTCGATATTTTCCGCAAACGGACCGGCTTGAGCGTACAAGGCAGTGCCCAGGTATTTTTCCATTTAAAACCGAGGCTGCGGGTCTTTGCAGAACCCTATTTCCGGCAGGTACTAAAACCGGTTACACTGGAAAACCAGCCCGTCGACCAACGGTATGGTATCGGCGGAATAAAGCTGGGTTTAACCACCATACTGGACTAAAAAGTATGTTAATGTTTCTGTAACCAAGCAGCGGAATTCAACGTAAAATGTATCTCCATCGCAAAATATTACCCCAAAAACAACATTTTACCTCGACAAACACTCCTGCGGCACGCAGGCCAATGACATAAAAAGAACCATGTTGCATACTCGACCCAGACATATTATTTTATACACGTTACTAAACACCCTGACCCTGGCAGGTCTGTGGAGTTGCAGGAAGGATGTGGAAATATTCAAACCATATTCTGCCACATTAGACGCGATTCAACAGTTGCTGGAGCAAGTACCTGCCGCCTCAACACAAACCAAATTTGTGTTGAGCGGCTCGGTTCCGGATACCGTACTTGTCACACCGGGCGGCATGCGGGTGTTTCTAACGGATAATGAAAATTTATTTGAAGACGCGGACGGCGTCCATGTCCCGTGCAGCAGCTGCCTGACGCTTCAGGTAGAAGTAACCGAGGTCCTTGGAAAAGGCGATATTATTGCGCGCGGAATCACCACGACCACTACCGAGGGCGAACTGCTGGAAAGTGGCGGAATGGTGCATGTTGCCGTCACCTGCGACGGCAAAAAACTCCGGCTTCGCCCGGATCGCAAATTAAAAATACAGATACCTGCTACCGACCCCGCCAGCGATATGTCCGTGTTCAGCGGGGTGATGAAAAATGATACGTTTGCCGGATGGGCCGATACCGGCCTGCCTGTGTTCCAGGCAGAATGGCCTGCGCCCAATATGACCGACGTAGTCACCGGTTACGAACTTTTCTCGCCAACCCTCGACTGGATCAACAGCGACCGGTTTGTAAATGAACAAACCACGTCATTCTGTGTTGATTTGCCATTGAATTTTAACCCGGAAAACACAACGGCTTATCTGGTGTTTGATAATATCCGGGCTGTTGCAGCACTCGAACCCGATTTGGCAACCGGCACGTTCTGTTATAAAAACGCCCCGCACGGCTTCCAGATCAGGGTTGTGACGGTGAGCAAAACCTCAGATGGCCAATTTTGGCTGGGCAACAAAAAAACAGAGATCGGCACCAACGCCACCCTCGATGTAGAGCCTCAGGAAGTGACGGAACAGCAAATGCTCAACTTTATCAAGAGTTTATAACCCCCTCGAACGAGATGCCGCTCGTAAGCGGTGAAAACAAATTTATCTGAATACCCGTGTTTAGTAATTTCGTATTGAGCCGTGCCGGTAAAGTCCGTGCCCGGCTTTTTTCATTATTTCCACGTGACTGCGAAACATTCCCAGTTTTTTTAAACATTTTTGCACTAAATCTGATTTGAACCAGGACAAACCACGGAATAAGCAAACACGTTCATATATGGAAACCTTGACCACCAACGGTATAACGGTCAGTGTAGAAACGC
Organism: Lewinellaceae bacterium; assembly: GCA_016713985.1. Lineage (GTDB taxonomy): Bacteria > Bacteroidota > Bacteroidia > Chitinophagales > Saprospiraceae > M3007. The sequence goes on from JADJOD010000022.1 coordinate 63,714, forward strand.
AGTACCTGCCTACCCACTCCAACCCGCGTGAGTTGAAGTTTATTTTCGGGTATCATATTACCATTGAAAACGGCAGCCCTTTTATTGTACAATTACTGCGCCGCCATTGGGTCATTCAACATTCCGACGGCCGCCTGCGGGAAGTGGAAGGTGAAGGTGTCATCGGCGAACAACCGGTATTGAACCCCGGAGACAGCCACGAATACTCTTCTTTTTGCGACCTGGATACGGACATAGGCCGGATGCACGGAACCTACCTGATGACCCGACGTGACGACGGTTCCTTGTTCGAAGTGGCGATACCTGAATTCCGGATGGTGGCGCCGTTCCGGTTGAACTGACCGGCGCTCTTTCAACCCACATACCCGGAAAAATGCCCGGCCACCCTGCTGGCGCATTCCATCCTGTAATAATTCAGCAGGTAATAGACAAACTTGCCTTCCCGCCGGGTATGCACCAGGTTTGCTTTTCGCAGGATACGCAAGTGCTGGGAAACGATGGATTGTTCTATATCCAGCGCAGCATATATCTCATGGACACATGCGGGGTTTTTTATCGTCGATCACACAACATATCTGTATACGAAGCGGATGGGCCAATGCCCTGAAAACATCAGACGACGAATGTAGGAGATTGCCGTCCTGGAGCCTGGACGGTGGTGCGGATTTTTTATTCATGCCGGGGGGCGATTATGCCAAAATTGAATTTTTCGTTTGCTCCGGCAAATATGCAATTTACCTTTAAAAATATTCGGTTCGCCAAATAAAAATGCTGCACTCCGCCTTGTTCAACAAGGCAGTGTACAGCATTCAGAAATGGGTATAAAAATCTGCTAAATGGCTCTTAAGCAGCGAGTTCTTCCACCAACGAAGAGATCTGGCCAAGCCGATCCTTGTCTAAGGAGTAGAAAATAAACTTGCCTTGACGGTCGGTTTGCACCACTCCGGCACGGCGAAGAATAGCCAGGTGCTGGCTTGCAACACTTTGCTCCAGGCGCAACTTGACGTAAATATCCGTCACAGTCATTTGGCCGTTTTCTTCCAGCAGGTCAATAATACGTTGCCTCAGTTTGTGGTTCACGGCACGAAGTACCAGAGCAGCCTTGCGCAACTCTAAGTAATCGAGCGGAATGTCTTTGTTTCCCTTCTTCAAGACAACCGTTTGGGTATTCGCTTTTCTCATATAAAATGTTTTGAAAAGATTAATTAACTCGGTTTCGACAGAGTATGATCTTCCAAAATTGTGCCAGTTCTTGTGAAAAAAAACTGACATGCAAATTTAACGTAAAACATAAACCCATTGATTACAAGCGGGAAATATTCGTTTGATTTAACAAATTGAATTTGTCAGCCATTTTACCTTAAAACGGCGCCTTTCCGGGGGTAGTGATGTTCGGTGGCTTCATATATATCGGCTCAAAATATGCAACATCTTCAAAATCAATATTTTGAAAAAATTGCTCGGAAAGGCTTGCTAAATGTCTCGTTGAGCAGAATTTAACGGCGCTAAATACCGCACGCTCACCAAAAGTTTCGTTCATCAGTTTTAAACTACCGTTCCCTGAAAAAACGAACGACACGGTTTGGGCTTTATGGAAGGCCGGTTCTATGTAATTATTAAATAAATTGTTTGTTATTATAATGGGTTGTGCTTCTGTCACCTGCCGGAGGGTATCGTCATAAATGGCCGTCCACACTTCCTGCCGGCGGGCATCAAGCATAGGAATATAAAGGGCAGATGAAGAATGAATGCCAGTGGGGAGCATAATTGCCCGCGCAGCCCATGCAAGGCTAAGCAGTGTATCGACGGCGATCAGGGGCTTGTCGAGGGAATAACAGATGCCTTTGGCGACCGAAGCGCCCACACGCAGGGAAGTATAGGACCCCGGGCCCCGGCTCACGGCCACAGCGTCGATTTCGATCAGCGGGATGCCGGATTCTTTCACACAGGTGTCGATCTGGAGTGTGAGCAGTTCGGCATGGCGCAACGTGTGTTGCTCTTCGGCAATGGCGACGATTTCGCCGTTTACGGCAATTGCAGCAGAACAAACTTCTGTAGCGGTTTCTATAAGCAGGATTTTGGCCATACGTTGGTGATCAGCCCGCAAAGATGGGGGGAAGTTTTACGGTTTTTAGCGGATTTTCAGCAAAATACACTCCACCCGCCTGTTTTTTTGCCGCCCCTGCTCGGTGGTATTGTCGGCTACGGGGCGTGTTTCGCCAAACGCTTTCCATTCGATTTGTGTGGTTGCAATACCTTTTGCAACTAAATGCTCGAATACCGCTTTGGCGCGCCGGCCGGAAAGATCGAGGTTGTATTCGTCCGAACCGGTATCGTCCGTATGGCCGCTGATGCCGATCTTAACCGCCGGGTGTTTGGTCAGAAACGCCGCCAACGAATCGAGCGCAGGCCCGGCCTCCGGGCGCAGGTCGGCCTTATCGGTATCAAACAACAACCCGGCACTGAATGTGAACTTACGCTCTTTCAACAGTTGTTCTTCCAAAGTGCGGGAAGCAAGGTCCGGTTCGGGTTCCAGTGTCACGGAAACGTCGTCGATGCAGAGATAAGCGGCGCGTTTGATGCGGTCGAACGTGAATTTGGCGGATGCATTTTTTGTATCCACGGCTTTGTGGCCTTCGCCGGGCAGGTCGTTGGCGGTGAACCGGTCGTCAAAAAAGTTGCCGAGGTGGAAAAACTGGAACGGCTGGTCGGGTACAAAGGTCGTTGTTAACCGCATCCAGGCCCCGTTGGTGACGATCGGGTCGGCAAAATTGACCTGGGGTTTGCCGGATGGCCGCCCGCCGGCTACCGAAAAATAAAACCCGAGGTTGCCTGCCCGTACCGCCGTCACCGGCGTTTTGGGCGAGTAAACGCGGCTCAGGTGATCCCGGATGATCGATGAATCTTCCCGTACCCAACATTCGAGGCGGTATTTGCGCCCGGGTTTGAGCGGACCCGAAAGCCGGCCCCGTATCCATTCGTGGTAATCGGCATCCTGGCCGATGTCGTCGCCCGGCAAATAATGAATGATGCCGGCACAGTACGCTCCGGAACGCGCCTGCGGGAGCCAGGGGCAATTTTCAGCGGCACGCAACAAATCGGGTGTCATACCTTCAAAAGAGGTCCATATCTCGGCATTCTGCGGGAATTGGGCGGAATATTGCATGAATTGGCAGGCTACCACCAACCCGCCCGGTTTTAGTTGTTCAAAAGAAGGGTTGAGTACAAGATTCTGGGCGGAAACACTACCCCAAAAGATAAAAAACAAAGAAAGAAAAAACGGGCGCATGGAGCCATAAACGACTGACAGGCATGGATTTATTTTACGATCAGGAGTTTTCTACTCCCTCGTCTCCCGTCGCGCATTTGCCAATGAAAAAAATAGAAACCGGCTGGCAATCCTTCGATAGGCAATTCGATTTCATTTGTTCCCGCCGGCAGACCCTGACGCCCGGCGACCGTCAACCCTAAAACATCCAGCAACTCGACCCGATATAGCCCGGGTTTGTCTGTTCGGAGTGTAACCTGCGTACGGGCAGGATTGGGGAACAAGACGCCTTCTTGGGTGTCCTCTGGAGTTGTCGTCGTGCTTGTATTCAGGCATGTGATAGAATCGAAGGGGGAAGTGCCAGGGGGAAAGAAATCGGCTTCAAAAAACAGAAACTGAGTAGCAGAATATTGTATTAAGCGATTAATTTGTTTAGAAATGCTTCCTTCTGAAACATTTTCCAGTATAAAAAACGCCCTGTTATAGCTGTTTGGTTTTAAAATCATCGGTCCATGGGAAAGCACTGTTTGGCGGTTACCTGGTATATTACCAGCAGAAATCTCTGACCAATCGTTCGGTTGATTTGGGATTCCCGGAAAAGAAAATAAAACAGGTTGATTACCAGACTGATAACCCGTTCCTATAGGCGTAAGCGGCGAGCCGTCGCGCCAGCTGCCGGTCATATAATTATAGTATTCAACGGGTATTTGAGGAGGAGTGGTTCCGGGAAAAGGAAGAGGATTGTCGCTTACGGGATAAATTGGCATAACACTATATACTCCTAACAAATTGCCGTTTGTATCCAGCGGGCCTTGATAAGAATCAAAAGCAAACACCGGCGATTGTCCGACATCCGAAGTATCGGCATTGTAAAAATACACAATATCATTCTCTGGCAAGGTGCCCATGTAATCATCGGAAGCATCGCCGATGTCTGCGTTTATGTAAAAAGATAGAAAAAGTGAATCCAGTCGTTCCGGTCCGGAATTTTGGATCGTAATATGAGCAAATACCGCGTCTTCCAGAAAAGCAGCATCATCACAATCATAAGAATAAAAAAGAGATTTGCAATTCATTTGAATCATATTGGCATTTGGCGTATCCTTGGAATAAAATGGCGTAAAAATAATTTCCACGGGAAGTTCTTTGGGATGTTCTACAATGTCATATCCTAAAAACGGATATTCTCCTTGACCAGGCTCATATATACCATTTACGTTAAGATCAGCAAATGGTGCAGATAAAGGAAAAGGAACGCTGTCAAGCGGAAAACCATTGAATGTTTGAGAAAAGGTATTTTTATGTCCTGGCCATGAAAAAACGGATGAAACCGGAATGTCTATGTCACCGTCTTCTACAAAATCTTTTAAATGCTGGCTAATTTCTTCCGAAGTCACCTTCCAAACCCCCGCAGAACCCGTTACGCCCCGGAAACCGCCTCTAAAATCGCTTTCCGCCGTATCGGCGCGTTGAATACCGAGATACAGGTTTCCGGCAGGGTCTAGCCCTCCCATCCAGACGGATATTTCCCCGATAGTGGAGATTAATGAATCACTATCCTCGTCGGGTACTAAAAATTCGCTGACTAAGGCGCCATTGGTATTGATACGCGCCGATACACGCCCAGTTCCGATCCATTCATGATCCGGCGGCGGATTTTGGGCGAAACTGCTGTTAAACAGGGCGAATAAGATGGCGACGGTAAAAATGGCGGTGCGCATAATCTGGTTTTTCAGCCAAAATAAGCACAAGTGACCCAAAACAGCCGACTTCTTTTGACAAAAGTCAGGATTCAGAGTGCGCACAAAATCAATATACCCGCCACAAATATCCCCACAAAAACCTTTGCCATCCGCCTTTCGCGCGGGATGATCTGAAGGTCGGATTTGCCGGGCATGTGGTCGTTGCCGGCCCGGATCATCTGCAACAGCACGAGTGAGATCAGCATATACGCCAGGAGGTAAATTTTGTCCATCAGCACCATGTAACCCGTGTCGGGCAGGGCGTCGCTGTATGATTGTTGCAGAAAAACGGCTGTGAGCAACCCACCGATGGGCAGTGACGAACGGGTATCGATATAAGAAGGGTGCAGCAGCAAGCCGCCGATACTGACGAGCATGACAACGACAAGGGGCAGCAGCATTTTTAAAATAAAATAACTGACCGGGCGCGCGAGGGTGATGGTAAAAGCCAGGTTGCTGTACCGCTGTGCATTTTCTTCCGGATTGCCGAAATCCGTGCCGTAGTCGTGCACCTTCGAATCAAGCCGGGAGCCTTTCGTTTCCCAGCCGACGAGTTTGAGGGTATTGCGGATCTCGGCGGCGTTGGTATCGGGAAGATAAACCAGCGAATCAGCCGGATGTTCGGGGCTTTCCAGCTGAATGTCGAGTACGTGCCGGTCGAGCGGGAAGCTGTTGAGCGAAAAAGAGTGAAAAAACCGGCCTTCCACCCGGTAGATGCGATAATTGGTGCCGTCGGCGAGGGTCATGTGGCTGCTGTCGCCCGATTGTGCGATGGCCATGCTCCATTTTTCAATGGAATTGACAAATTCAATATTTGTGGGATCTATCTCCCCTTTCCATTTGAACCACACGTAAAAGTCTGCGTAGAACGAATGTTCGTCCATGTTCAGATCATACAGGTTCATGAGATAAACGCCGACCCGCACCTGCTGCGGCTGCGCGACCAGCCGGCCTGCTCCGGCGAGCAGTACCCAGAGAAAAACGAGCAACAGTTTTTGACGCATCGAGGGTGTTTCGTTTTGCAGCAGCCAAAAGTAGTCAACGGATGCGCATTTTTGTCCCCTTGTCAAAAAAAGGCCGTTTATTTTTTCCGTTTTCTGTAGTTGTTGCCGTAAGCGCCACCTCGTTTGCGGTTACGGCCGCCACCGCCGCCATTGTTCTGAGGTTTGTTGCTGCGGCCGCGCTGATTTTGCTGGCGGCGGTCTTTGTCGTGTTTACCGGCGCCTGCTGCGAGTTTGTCTAAGGAGTCGTGGCCCTCATGGAGCAGCAGCTGGCCATCGGAAAGAATTCCGAGGTCTTCCTTGACGATATCGTCACTCACATAGTGTTCGCGGTTCCAGGTTTTGTAGGCGAGTTTCATATAGGAAGCGATAACTTCCGCAAAGCCGTCTTTTTTGGGGCCGTCGGGCATCTCAATCGCCTTTTTGATCAGGGCCTGGATACCGTTGCCGTAGTGCCGGAAACGGGTTGCTGTTGCGGGATAACCAACGGGTTCGGCTTTGGGCCGGTCTTCTTCCCGGCGCAGGATAATGCCCTGGGGAGGGGTTACATCGAGGTCGTAGCCGGCAATAGCAAAAGCGTGGTTCCAGAGTTTTTCCCGGTAATCTTCAATATTGCGGGTGCCGCTGGGATTGAGTTGCATCATGAGTGCAATGATCGCTTCCACGGTTTTTTGCCGTTTAAAACGGTCTTCAATCGTTTTGGCGTATTGCAACATCTCCTGGACGGTGCGGCCGTATTCCGGATATTGGATGAGTTCTTTTTCGGTATTGTATTCTATATCTACTTTCACAAGTTGCGAAGTTGGTAAGATGTTGTTGTTGAAATTATTCTACCGTCACCGATTTTGCAAGGTTGCGGGGTTGGTCCACGTTGCAACCGCGCAGAACAGCGATGTGGTAGGCGAGCAATTGCATCGGGATGACCGAAAGCAGGGGGGTAAGCGGTTCTTCCGTTCCCGGAATTTCGATGGAGTAATCGGCGAGTTTTTTAATGGCTTCATCTCCTTCGGTGACAACAGCCACAACGACCCCTTTGCGGGCTTTTACTTCCTGGATGTTCGAAACAATTTTTTCGTAAGCGCTTTTGTTGGTTGCGATCACAAATACGGGCATATTTTCGTCGATCAGGGCGATAGGGCCGTGTTTCATCTCGGCTGCCGGGTAACCTTCTGCGTGGATGTAGCTGATCTCCTTGAGTTTCAGAGCGCCTTCCAGCGCTACGGGGAAGTTGTAACCGCGGCCCAGGTACAATGCGTTGGGGGCGTCTTTAAATTCTCCGGCGATATATTTTACCTGTTCATGGCAGGTCTGGAGCAAACGTTCCGCTTTTTCCGGAATCAGTGCCAGTTCCTGCACTAATTTTTGGTATTGCGACTTGGCCAGATAGCCGCGTTCGTATCCGAGAATCAGGGCCATCATGGTCAGCATGGTCACCTGACCGGTAAAAGCTTTGGTGGAAGCCACGCCGATCTCGGGGCCAACGTGGATGTAGGAGCCGCTGTGTGTGAGGCGTGAAATGGAAGAACCAACTACATTGACGATGCCGTAAGTAAGAGCGCCGCGTTCCTTGGCCAGTTCGAGGGCCGCAAAAGTATCCGCCGTTTCTCCGGATTGCGAGATGGCTAGCACGACGTCTTCATCCCGAACAACCGGATTGCGGTAGCGGAATTCGGAGGCATACTCCACCTCTACGGGCAGGCGGGCAAGGTCTTCAAACAAATATTCGGCGATCATACCGGCGTGCCAGGATGTGCCGCAACCGAGAATGATCATCCGGTCCGCATTCACCATACGTTTCAGGTGTTCCGCCATGCCGCCGAGGCGTACCCAGCCTTCTTCCGGATTCATACGACCACGCATACACTCTTCGATGGTGACGGGTTGCTCGAAAATTTCTTTAAGCATGAAATAATCGTAACCGCCTTTTTCTAATTGTTCGATCTCCAGTTCAATCTGGTGGATGGTCGGCGTCATCACTTCGTTGCGAAGGGTCTTGATCAGCAGTTGCCCGTCGAGGGTGACGGTGGCCACTTCCTCGTCGTTGAGGTAGACCACGTTTTTGGTGTGTTCAACGATGGGCGTGGCGTCGGAAGCTACGAGGAATTCGTTTTTTCCGATCCCGATCACCAGCGGGCTGCTTTTGCGGGCAGCAACCAGTTTGTGCGGATCCTGGCGGTCCATCACCACGATGGCGTAAGCGCCGTGAACTTGCGTAAGTGCCTGACGCACTGCTTCTTCGAGCGGAATGCCTTCACGCTGCTGCACCTCTTCCACCAGGTGCACAAGCACTTCCGTATCGGTTTCACTCTGGAAAGTATGACCCAGTTTGGTCAGGGTGCTTTTCAGCACGGCATAGTTTTCAATGATACCGTTGTGAATGAGTACCAAGCGGTTATTGCCACTCACGTGCGGGTGTGCATTCGTATCGTCGGGTTTGCCGTGGGTTGCCCAGCGGGTGTGTCCCATGCCGATGCTGCCGCTGATATTTTTTTCGCGGGTGTGTTCGACCAGGTCGGCGACCTTGCCTTTTTTCTTATACACGCTCAAGGTGCCGTTTTGCAGCGCAATGCCGGCGCTGTCATAACCCCGGTATTCAAGGCGTTGAAGGCCTTTCATGATGATCGGGTAGGCTTTTTGGGTACCGATATAGGCGACAATTCCACACATAGTAAAGGAAATCAGTTGGTTTAAGGTTCAAAAATAATAAGCTTCCTTCATTTTGACGCAGTTTACTTTTTGAGCACGAACTGCGTATTTGATAAAAAACTGATATTCAGAGCCTTATTGGTCACGATTAAATTTTATCTGTAAAAAAGTTAACGTTTTGACACATCAAAAAAACAACAAGGTATTACCGGACCCGGGTGTATTTCAATTCCAGTTTAAGCGGGAATTTGACATTTTGGGGTCCGTAAACGATGCTGCGTTGTGCCACCCGGCTTTGTGGGGAAACGTTGATATACACGGTTTTTTTCTTTAGGTCGCCGGAGGTGTCATCCACCATATCCTGAAGCCGTTGTGTCAGGGTCAGCCGGTAACGCTCAACAAATGTGCCGTTTATGTTTTCTTTTTCCGGGTTGCCGCCAAACCGGCCAAATCCCTGGTTGAGGGCCGGCCCCAATGAGTAGGATACATCGCTTGTAAAAACGAATAAGGAGGTGTCGGAGCGCAATTCGGTTAATACCAATTGGCTGACAGGAGTCAACGTTGCATTTTCGCCGGGGGCATCAGTGGCTCTTGTCAACACCAGTTGTGCTTTGTTCACGGCGATATCTTCAAAACGGTCGATGTATGGAAATTCAACTTTTACCCGCACTCCCTGCATACCCTGCATATAAATGAACTCATCGGATCGAAGGCCGATCTGCTGGCCGGCCGGGGAGCCGTTGTAATCGTGTTCAAAATGGACGAATTTGTTGGCTCCGGCAAAAAAGAAATCGAATGCCTTTACTGTTTTGGTGGTGTCCGTTTTGGTATGGTAGTACAACCGGACCCGGCTGTAGGATTCGTCGTTCAGGTTAAACGCCAGCATAGCGCCGGGTGTTGTGCCGGACGAACTGACAATTTTCAATCCACGCACGGCGCGGTAGAACGTGCTGTCGTCCGACAAGGTAATGGAATCCATGTTGAACAGTTCGTTACCGAAGTCGTTGCTCAGTGGAACCCGGATGTAGGGCGCTTTGGTGTTGGTAACGATCAGGCTGTCGGCGGTGTTGGGTTTTGGAAAAAAACCGTCGAGCCGGCCGAGTTCCGTCGCTTCCTGCAATTTGCTGGTAGAGTAATATTCACTTTCGTCGTCGAGGGCCTCCTGAAGGCGGAATACACGCAGATTTTGCGTTTGCATGGTATCGCCGTATACGTTGGCCGGGGCGTATCGAAGGAAAAGCACAATCGAATCGAACTGCTGTTTGGTGGTATCGAAACCGGGATCCGGGAAGTCCAGCTGCAGCAGGGAGAAAATTTCAGCGGTAGATTTTCCGAAAAGTGGATCGTTTAACTCGCCGCAAAGGAAAGAACCTGCCGTGGAGCCCTGGTCGGACGTCAGCAAACTGTCCTCAAGTTCTATGGTGCACCACACCGTTACCGTATCCGTAAAGTCATAATCGGCCTGTTCTTCCTCCAACAAGTTGGAACCGAACGGAGTAGGTTTGGTGCAGGCCGCCCACAATGCCAGGGTTGCCATCAGAAGCACGGCAAATGCCGGCAATTTTTGCTTCATAGAAATGTTGTAAATCGTAAGTGTGAGTATTTGTGGGAAATGCAAAAAGCTAACGCGATCAAACGCCCCGGGGTTGGGTATACCGGGTAAAAATAATTTCCAAATCAAAATTATAGCGGACGGTATGAACTCGTCCGCTATAATATTAATAACGAAATCACTGGTCTCGCGGCCCTTATTGGGTTACTTCGGCCTCTGACAGGCTTTTGAAAAACTCCAGGTAAGCCGGAAGAAATTCTTCTTCGTTTTTCCAGGGCAAAACCGGTTTGTCCTGGGCAACGGACAGATAATCAACGTTTGTATCCTGCGATTCGCTGCCAATAATTATGGCATCGGCAAATGTCGCGGCTCCTTTGTGCATCGAAATACCTTCTCCGTCGGAAAACGCAACGAGATCGTTTTTGGAGAGATTGTTAATAGCTGCTTTTTGCAAAAAACGCTCGCCGCCTTCCCGTTCGTGTGGAGTGTCGTACACGCTGTACACAATGTGAGAATTGGCAAAAATAGGCTCCGTTTTGTATGCTGTGCGCAGATAAAGCGGTATCAGGCTCGTCATCCAGCCGTGGCAAAGAACAATGTCGGGCGCCCAGCCGAATTTTTTCACCGTTTCGATCGCTCCCTTGCAAAAAAAGGCAGCACGATCCGGATTGTCTTCAAAAGGTTTTCCATCGGCGTCTTCAAACACGTGTTTGCGTTTGAAATAGTCTTCATTATCAAGGAAATAAACCTGGAGACGGGAGCCCGGCAGCGACGCTACCTTGATGATCAGCGGATAATCGTCGTCGTCAACAATAATGTTCATTCCAGATAACCGGACAACCTCGTGCAAACGGTGGCGGCGTTCATTTACTACGCCGTAGCGTGGCATCAAAATCCGCAATTCATAGCCGTTGTCCTGTAAGTATTTCGGCAACTTTCCTACCAATGCCGAGATGTCGTTGCCTTCCGTGTAAGGTTCCATCTCTTGGGTTACGATGAGCAAACGCTTCTTTTCCATGTATCTAAAACCAAACTTTTGTGTGTAAATCCCAGTAAAGGACAAGTTGGCAGGAGAAGTCGCTTGCCCGGAAGGGGCGACGTCCAACTTGTGCTCTCCATTCTGCCTGCACCGTTCAGCAGACAAAATCGGATGCAAAAGTATAAAAAAATCGGGGTTCTTTTGCATCCCTCCCGCCTGGAAAAATTATTCCGGCATGAAAAGGTGCTTTATTACCGCCCCAAATGGATGAGCAACACGCTCACATCCGCAGGGCTTACCCCCGAAATCCGGCTGGCCTGGCCGATGGTGCGCGGTTTGTGTCGCGCCAGTTTGTCGCGTGCCTCAATACTGAGCGAAGTGATAGCGCGGTAATCGAAATTTTCATGCAGGCGCACTTCTTCGAGGCGGCCCATTTTTTGCACCATTTCCTCTTCTTTGCGGATATAACCCTCGTATTTGATGCCGATTTCGGCCAATTCCACGGATTCGGTATCAAAAGGCGACAGGAATCGCTGCAATTCGGGCAAAGCGGCGGCCAACGAGGCGATATCCACCTGTGGACGCAGCAGGATGTTGTACAATTTTACTTTTTGCACCACCGGAGCGGATTCTACGGCGGCCAGGTAACCGTTTACCTCATCGGGACCTGCGGAGGCGTTGCGGAAAAAGGTTTCGATCTCCGTTGTGGATTGGCGTTTCGCGCGCACCCGCTCCATACGAACCTCCACGCCCCGCATGCCCAGGCGGTGGGCGATGGGGGTGAGGCGAAGGTCGGCATTGTCCTGTCGCAGCAAAATACGGTACTCGGCGCGGCTGGTGAACATGCGGTAAGGTTCCTGCGTACCCTTGTTCACGAGGTCGTCGATGAGTACGCCGATATAAGCCTCGGAGCGTTTGAGTATGAGCGGTTCTTCTTCCTTTACAGCCAGCGCGGCGTTGATACCGGCGATCAGGCCCTGGCAGGCGGCTTCTTCGTAGCCCGTGGTGCCGTTGATCTGGCCCGCGAAAAAAGGTTTTTTACCAGGTTGGTTTCGAGGGTCAGCTGTAACTGTGTGGGTGGAAAATAATCGTACTCGATGGCATAACCGGGCCGGAACATTCGGGCGTTTTCCAGGCCGGGAATTTCCCGGAGGGCTTTGAACTGCACATCTTCCGGCAGGGAAGAAGAAAAACCATTGATATAAATCTCGCAGGTGTCGCGGCCTTCCGGTTCGATGAACAACTGGTGCGCGGTTTTTTCGCTAAAACGGTCGATTTTGTCTTCAATACTGGGGCAGTAGCGGGGGCCGACGCCTTGTATCCGCCCGTTAAACATGGGCGACTGGCTAAAACCCGTGCGCAGAATATCGTGCACTTTTTGATTGGTATACGTGATGTGGCAGGGCATCTGATCGGCCAAAACGGGCGTATCCGTGTAAGAGAATTTGCCCACAGGGTCGTCGCCTGGCTGGATCTCCATTTTTGAATAGTCAAGCGTGCGGCCGTCGATACGCGGCGGGGTGCCGGTTTTCATCCGACCCGCTTCGAAGCCGAGTCCGACTAATTGTTCAGTGATACCGCGCGCGGCGTTTTCTCCTGCCCGGCCGCCGCCGAATTGTTTCTCTCCGATATGGATGATGCCGTTCAGGAAGGTACCGTTGGTAAGCACCACGGCTTTGGCTTCTATTTCCAGCCCCATACCGGTGCGTACGCCACACACGCGGCCGTCTTTTACGACGAGGCCGCCCACCATTTCCTGCCAAAAGTCAATATTCGGATGGGCCTCCAGCATTTTCCGCCATTTAAGTGCAAACTGCATCCGGTCGCTTTGCGCGCGTGGGCTCCACATCGCGGGGCCTTTTGATTTGTTCAGCATCCGGAATTGCACCATCGTGTGGTCGGTAACAACGCCGGAATACCCGCACAAAGCATCCACTTCCCGTACGATCTGCCCTTTTGCCACGCCGCCCATGGCGGGGTTACAACTCATTTGGGCAATGGTTTGCATATTCATGGTAGCCAGCAGCACCTTGCAGCCAAGGTTGGCGGCACCAACCGCCGCTTCACAGCCGGCGTGGCCTGCACCTACTACGATGACGTCATAAATCGGGAACATGTATTACAGTGGCGGGTAAACGAAAGGCGACATTACCGCGTTTTTGCCGAGATAAAACCTGATTTTGGTAAAAAAGTTGGCAAAGGTAAGGGAAACGTAAGGAAAAACAAGCGGGTGGGGCAATCAGCAGGGGGTAAAAGAGGGGGCGTTATGCAGATGGGATGCGGGTGTCCCGAAAGCCGGGGTGCAATTTTTAATGACTTACGAGACACCCACTGCAAAATACGATTCCGGCCTATTGCTCCAGTTTTCGGAGTGTGGCGGTGTAGAACAAATTATTTTCTTTCAGCAGTTGCACGAGTGCGGGATCGGAGGGATTGACCCGGTACTTTGATTCATCAACTTTTTCGAAGGGGGTAACCTTGTTGTAAACATCCAAATGTGATTCAAATTCCTTGTCGTCGGCCACATCGGAGGTCTTGAGCAGCCAGCCGCCGGACGCCTGGGGCAGCAGGTAAATGAGTTCCCAGCCCGGGCCGCCTTCTTTTAAACGGTTGAAATAAAAAGCGCCGTCTTTTGTCCGGGCGTCAAGCCGGAACGATTCTGTTTCCAGACTGTCGGCTTCCGGCAGGATTTTGGACATACTTCCAGACTTCACAGCCGTCAGGCCTGTGGAAGTCCCTTCCCTGAAATCGAGTAACATAAAAGGCTGGCGGGTTTGGGACACGATGTACCAGGGCCCTTCTTTGGTTAGCGAGATGAACTGTTGCTCCGGTTGCCGGGTGTCGTTTTCTCCGGGCGTCATGACTGTACAGTACAAAAAATGACCGGTCCAGGTATAACTGCTGATATCGCCGGCTGTTTTTTTGCTTCGAGTTGCGCCTTTAATGCCGGAACATCCTGCTCGTGCAGGCGTGTTTCCCAGGAGACCATCAATTGAGATTCGTTTGCTTTTTCCATCAGGATGCAATTTTTAAATGCATCAAAGGTCTCATCCGGGTCCTGACCGTTATCGAATGTATACAAACCCGGCAAACCTTCCGGCACACTTGAAATTGCTGCCGCTTTTTGAGGTACAGGATTTTCAAAATACACGTTGGTGCAGGAGACGGCAGCGAACAGAAGCGCTGGAGTGAACCGGAAAAACGAAATTTTAGCATTGCCTTAACGTTTTTAGTTAAAAATTCGTTATAAAAACGTTAAGAAATTAAACATCATATATTCTCCCGAACAATTATTTTCGGGTACGGCAGGTGGTCTACTTGCTTCCCTTTTTTCCAGCCGGTCTAATGCTTCCTTCGCATCCTTGTAATTGGGCGACATGCCGTAAGCCTGTTTGTAGTCCTGCAAGGCAGTGGGAATGTCCCCCTGCAATTCCGAACAGTGCCCGCGGTAATAATAGGCTTTTACAAACAAGGGCTCCGTTTTGATGGCCAGGTCAAAGTTCTCGCGTGCTTTTGACAAAGAGTCGAGTTCCAGGTAAATGACCCCCATATCGAAATAGGCATTGGAGTAATCGGGGTTGCGGACGATAATACCGCGATACACCTCGAATGCCTTGTCGAATTGCCCTTTTCGTTTGTAATACACTCCTTTATATTCCCAGGCTTCGAGGTTGGTGGAGTCGAGCCGGAGTACGTTGTCGAAGTATTGAAGCGCCACCGGGTTGTTGCGGCTGGTAAATATCCGGCCCAGAAACAGCCAGGCATCTTCGTTCGAAGCGTCGAAGCGGACGGACTTTTGCAGAGCCGCTACAGCGGCCGTGGTGTCGCCTTTGTCGAGCGCTACCCTCCCGGCCATGTAAAAAGCCTCCGCATTTTGCGGGTCGCGTTGTAAAATTTTGTCTAATGTTTGCAGCGCGTCGCTATGCTGGCGCACAATCAATTGAAATTCGCTGAGTTTCAGTAGTGTAGGGATACGATTTGGAAAACGGTATGCTGCGGTAAGCAATACGTCGATCGCTCTTTTCGAATCATTCGGGCGACTGTAATCCAGAAAAGCGTCAGCCAGCAGGTGGTAATAGGCCGGCTGCATCGAATCCAGTTGAATGGCGTGGTTGAGGTCTTTGATCGCCTCATCAAATCCTTTCAATTTGTAAAACAACTCGGCGCGGCGATACAGCAGCGAGTCGTTATCCGGATTTTCATCGATCAGATTGTTCAATGTTGCCAGTTCGGGGTCCGGCTGCGGGCCGGTGGCCGGCGTTGTTTTGGGATCGTTTTTACAGGCGGCCAAAAGGCAAATGAACAGCCCGAAAAGGAGGAGGATACGGCTTGTCATGTAGTATGTTTATTTGAAATGGTGGGCAAAATTAGCCGTTTTTTGCCGAAATAAGGATTTTCCGCCGGGCAGCGTGGATTTTCTACCCGGCGAAAACCGGCGTTAAAACTCAAGCCGCCAGCTGATGTTTGGGATCAGGCCCAGCTGGTATTTCGTTTCCACCGCCCTGGTAAACGGATCGTAATACTGATACGCAATGTTTTCCTGCATGGTGGCATTTTGAAAATCCATGGCAAAGGTGCTGTTGCGGCGATCGTCGAAGCTGCGTTTCCAGTAAATGCGCAGATCAAGGCGGAAGTAGTCTTTTTGCCGAATGGAAAAGCCGTCGCTGTCATCAAACACCGTGCTGCCGGCCATTTCGGATGCAACCGGGTCGACGGGCATGGCGCGTAGCCCCCCCGACCAGCCCAAGCGGCCGTTGAGTCCGAAGGTACGCACCTGGCCGGGGCGTTTGTCGCGTTGCCATTCTTTACCGGCTGTGAGGTTGGCGATATGGCGCGTATCCCATCGGGCGGGGCGCCATATCCGGTCGCTTCCCCGGTATTCCGATTTAAAAACGCTTACATTGGCCAAAACAAACCAACCGTTAGAAAGATAATGCTCTGCTGATATTTCCATACCGCGGTTTTGGCCCGAGCCATGATAAGTCACCTCCTGATTCGGGTATATCCGGTAATCATTCTCGTTTAACACAGAAAATGTGCTCGAAACATTGCCGTCGATGCCGACACCATCCTGATGCTGCCAAAATATTTCGGACCGGATCATCCATTCGGGCCTGATTAACCACGAATAACCCAACCCTGCGTGCCAGGCGCGAATGAGATCAAGGTTATCTTTTTGCAACCATAACGGCGCTATCTGACTGTATCTCCCGCCCGAAAATGTCAGGCGGTGATTTGTTGCAATAACCTGCGTAAGCGCCAGGCGCGGTTCTCCGACCACGCGATTATTGTAGGTAAAAACCAGGCTGTGCATACCAGCCCGGATCGAGGTTTTTTCATTTCTGCTTTGCCAGTGCAAATCGACCCAGGGTTGCGCTGTAAAAAATTCATGTTGAGTGAGGAGTGGAGGCATCGACGCGTCAATGGATTCAGCCTCAAAAAACTGCCGGGTCAACATGGCGCCTCCGAGCACACGGAGAGATGATGCGTTCAGGAGATAGGAAAAACTCGCCGAACCCGATATTTTTGATTCTTCCAGTTCATCGCTGTTGTTGAATTCTTCAAAGGAATTGGAGAGGGATAAACGGTCATTCGTTTGACCGGACGCAACCAAAGCAAATTTCAACCAGCCTTTTCGTCCGAGCAGGGTTGTATTCGAGATACCGATCATGCCGGTGCGGGATTTGTAGTCGATATCAAAAAAATCTTTAAACTGTTTGATTGCGGCGGAGTCGGTTTTATGTGCGAATGTGTTTTTGCTTTTACCCCCGAGCCCAAAAACCGACCATTCTCCGCCGTTTTTTCCCGAAAAATGGAGTTTGAAGGACAGGTCCTGAAACGCAATTTCTTCGTCGCCAAACGAAATGCCCATCTGCCCCAGTAAGCCAACCGTGGAATAGCGGTAATTGACGAGGTAAGAATTTTTACCTTTTTGAAAAAGAGGGCCTTCTGCGGCCAGGTCAAGCCCGATCAGGCCTGCCTGGGCGGTGAATTCGTGCCTGTGCCTGTTGCCGCTCCGCAAATTCATGTCCATGATACCACCCAACGCATTGCCGTAACCGGCCGGAAAAGAGCCCGTCAGCAAAGAGGAATTGTTCAGCAACTGCGCCGAAAACATCAACACTCCCCCGGCCGAAGCCGTGGGGCGGTCGCTGAACGTGCCGGCGTTGGTCAGGTGGTTGGGATTTACAATATCCACACCTTCCATTCGCCAGCGCAGGGAAGCCGGGCTGTTGCCCCGGATGACGAGCCCGTTGGCCTGATCGTCGTTGTTCACCACTCCGGGGTACACCATCGCCAATCTGAAAGTTCAATATTTTCATCCCGGATAGAAAGGCTCAGGGTCGCACCCGCCATCAGGCTGCCGGTTCCGGCATCACGTACGGTACCGCGCAAGGTTTGGGACAAGGCAAATGGTGAAGAGGCGAGCAAGGTGAATAAAAAAAGGAGACACCTATGTACTATTATGTTCATGTGTGAGAATTTTTTAACTTTAAGGCAAACACAGACTTCGGGGAAAGCCACTTTCCCTGATTTCCTCCAAAATTTGGCCGGCGTGGAATATTCCCGTAAAAAACGCGCATTTTTATCGCACAATTTCCGCATTATGAAAATTTGGCAAACGATATTTTGGCTTCACCTGCTACTTGTATCTTCCAACGCACAGGATCGCCCGCTTGGCCGCGCCTTTGCCACCCGATCCGAAGTAATGGCCCAACACGGCATTGTCTGCACCAGTCATCCGCTGGCGACCGCCGCCGCACTCGATGTATTGCGAAAAGGCGGCACAGCCGTGGATGCCGCTATTGCCGCAAATGCCGTCCTGGGTGTGGTGGAACCACACGTCAACGGCATCGGCGGCGACCTGTATGCCATTGTTTATGAGGCTAATACGGGCAAATTGCACGGATTGAACGGCTCCGGGCGTTCCCCCTATACCCTCACACCCGATACATTTTTGAACCGCAATATCCGGTTTATTCCGGCACTCGGCCCACTTCCGGTTTCCGTGCCGGGTTGTGTGGACGGGTGGTTCTCGCTGCACGGCAAATTTGGCCGAAAACCGATAAAAGAGATACTTGCTTATGCCATCGGCTATGCCCGCGACGGGTTTGCCGTAGCCGACGAAGCGTCGGTTTCCTGGCAACGTGTGGACGCGCTGTATGGAAAGTTTCCCAATGTACGGGAAGTGCTGCTTCCCGGCGGAAAAGCGCCGAAACGGGGGGAAATTTTCAGAAACCCGTTTTTGGCCAATACCCTGGAAAAAATTGCAAACGGCGGCCGCGACGAATTTTACAAAGGCGAAATCGCGCGTATGATCGACGCCTTTATGAAAAAAAACGGCGGCTTTCTCTCTTCTCGTGACCTGGCGGATCACACGTCGGAGTGGGTGGAGCCGGTGTCGGTCAACTACCGCGGTTACGACGTTTGGGAATTACCGCCCAACGGCCAGGGTATTTGTGCGCTGCAAATGCTCAACCTGCTCGAAGGTTTTGATTTTTCCAAAATCACCTTTGGTTCGCCGGAGCATATTCACCTCTTTGTGGAAGCCAAAAAACTGGCTTTTGAAGACCGGGCAAAGTTTTATGCCGACCTGGAGTACATGCAACCGGGCATTGTAAGTCGTTTGTTGTCAAAAAATTACGCAACAGAACGCCGCAAACTGATCAACCCGGCCCGCGCTGCCCGGAGTGTGGAAGCCGGCAATCCCAACCTCAAGGACGGAGATACTATCTACCTCACTGTGGCAGATGGCGAAGGCAATATGGTATCGCTTATTCAAAGTAACTTTCGGGGCTTCGGATCGGGTATGATGCCCGACGGGCTTGGATTTATGTTGCAGGATCGCGGCCAATTGTTCAGCCTCGAAGCGGGGCAGGCAAACAGTTATGCCCCGCACAAACGGCCCTTCCATACCATTATTCCGGCGTTTGTCACAAAAGACGGAAAACCCTGGATGTCGTTTGGCGTCATGGGCGGCAGTTTTCAGCCGCTCGGCCACGTGGAAATACTGATGAACATGATCGACTTCGGTATGAACGCCCAGGAAGCGGGTGATGCTCCGCGGATCGACCACCAGGGCAGCAGTGAGCCGACGGGCGAAAAAATGACTGATTCCGGTCAGATCACGCTTGAAAACGGTTTTCCGTACGAGACTATTCGCGCGTTGATGCAAATGGGGCATCGTGTGGGCTGGGCCCCGCCGGGCAGTTACGGAGGTTATCAGGCGATTCGTTTCGACGCCGGTTCCAGGGTTTATTTCGGTGCTTCAGAAAGCCGGAAAGACGGCCAGGCGGCAGGTTATTAGGTCCAGGTACTTAAAGCGGCCTATGTTGACAAAAAACGAGAGCCTTTCCTGTCTGGAATGGCTCTCGCTCGTATTAACACGATAATTTATCTGAAACCTCGCCGCAAACGGCTTCCAAAATCAATACCGGTAGTACTCCGGCTTGAACGGCCCTTCCACTTTCACGCCAATGTAATCGGCCTGGTGCGCAGCGAGTTCTTCCAGTTCCACGCCGATTTTGGCGAGGTGGAGGCGGGCTACTTTTTCGTCGAGGTGTTTTGGCAGCAGGTACACCTGGTTTTTGTAATTCTTGTGGTTTTGCCACAATTCGATTTGTGCCAGCACCTGATTGGTGAAGGAGTTGGACATCACGAACGAAGGGTGGCCCATTGCACATCCGAGGTTGACGAGGCGGCCTTCGGCCAACACGATGATGTCTTTGCCGTCGATGTTATAAATATCCACCTGCGGCTTGATCGTTATTTTGGTGTTGCCGTAACTTTTGTTCAGCCAGGCCATGTCAATTTCGTTGTCGAAGTGACCGATGTTGCACACGATGGTTTTGTCGTTCATCAGGCGGAAGTGTTTTTCCGTCACGATGTCACAGTTGCCGGTGGCGGTCACCACGATGTTGGCGCGGGGAATGGCGTTTTCCATACGTTTTACCTCAAAACCGTCCATAGCGGCCTGAAGCGCGCAGATCGGGTCGATTTCGGTAACGATCACACGTGCGCCGGCGCCACGAAGCGATGCTGCGGAACCTTTGCCCACGTCGCCGTAGCCGGCTACTACCGCAACTTTTCCCGCGATCATGATGTCGGTTGCGCGGCGGATAGCATCCACAAGGCTTTCCTTGCAGCCGTATTTGTTGTCGAATTTTGATTTGGTTACCGAGTCGTTGATGTTGATACAGGGCAACGGCAGCGTCCCTTTGGCCATACGCTCGTAGAGGCGGTGTACTCCCGTGGTGGTTTCTTCCGAAATGCCGCGGATATTTGCCACCAGTTCGGGGTACTGATCAAGTACCATGTTGGTGAGGTCGCCGCCGTCGTCGAGGATCATGTTGAGCGGCTGACCGTCTTTAAAAGCAAAAAGCGTCTGTTCGATACACCAGTCAAATTCTTCGGCATTCATGCCCTTCCAGGCGTACACCGGGATACCGGCGGCGGCAATGGCCGCTGCGGCGTGATCCTGGGTGGAAAAAATGTTGCAGGAAGACCAGGACACCTCGGCTCCGAGTTCCACAAGGGTTTCGATGAGCACGGCAGTCTGAATGGTCATGTGCAAACAGCCGGCGACGCGGGCGCCTTTGAGCGGTTTGCTGGCGCCAAATTCTTCACGCAGGGACATCAGGCCCGGCATTTCGGCTTCGGCAAGTTGTATCTCTTTTCTGCCCCAATCGGCCAGGGCAATGTCTTTTACTTTGTATGCGGGGCGTGTTTCGGTTGCTACGGACATGTGAGAGAAGTGAGAGTCGTGAGAGAAGTGAGAGATGAAGAGGTTTTGGGGGCCTGGGTGTTTTTATTTGGAATTGACGGATTTTAGGACAGGTAAACAAAACTTCGTTCTGTTTGGTTGAGCAAAACGAGGCGCAAAAGTACAAAAATAACGCTTACCCTTCATCTTCATCCGAGTCGCATTCGTAATGCTCTTTCGGACGTGAAGGTCTCTCCCGGCCTTCACCGCCAACTTTGGGGCTTGTTTGCAATTTCCGTAGGATGCGGGCGCGTTCTTTCCGAACCCAGTCCTGCATTTTTACATCTTCTTCCCGGTCGAAATAACGGACGCCGTCCACCCAGGTTTTTTCTGCCCGGGCGTATATGGAAAGCGGGTTGTCGTTCCAAAGCACGAGGTCGGCGTCTTTGCCGGCTTTGACGCTGCCGACGCGGTCGTCAATGCGGAGCAGTTTGGCCGGGTTGAGGGTAACCATTTTCCAGGCATCTTCTTCCTTCATGCCACCGAACAGGACGGACTTTGCGGCTTCCTGGTTGAGCCGGCGCGCCATCTCCGCGTCGTCGGAATTGATCGCAACAACAACCCCCCGGTCGGCCATCATTTTGGCGTTGTAGGGGATGGCCTCGTATACTTCATATTTATAGGCCCACCAGTCGCTGAATGTGCTTCCTCCCACGCCGTGTTTTGCCATTTTATCCGCCACTTTATACCCTTCCAGGATGTGGGTGAAGGTGTTGATCCGGAAACCGAATTGTTCTGCAACACGCATCAGCATGGTAATTTCCGATTGCACAGGAGTGGCACGTGATAAACCGTTTGGATTCGAGGATTTCCAGCAAGGCCTCCATTTCGAGGTCTTTGCGGTAAAACTTACCCGCTTTTTTCATCTTGCTGTATTCCTGTGCGCGGTTGAAATAGTCCACAAAAGTTTGTTCAACACCCATCCGGGTCTGCGGATAACGGCTGGTGGGGCTTTGTGAATTACTCTGTTTTACGTTTTCGCCGAGGGCAAATTTGATATAACCCGGCCAGTTTTGGAACTTGAGGTCTTCGGGCCCGCGCCCCCAGCGCAATTTAATCAGTTGGGTTTGGCCTCCGACGGGATTGGCGGAACCGTGCAGGAGGTGGCTACTGGTGACTCCGCCGGCGAGCTGGCGGTAAATGTCGTTGTCTTCAGAATCAAGCACATCCGCGATACGCACCTCGGCGCTGCTTTCCTGGGAGCCTTCGTTGACGCCCCGCGATATACCAATATGGGAATGTTCGTCGATAATCCCGGCGGTGAGGTGTTTGCCGGTTCCATCCACGAGCAGGGCATTGTCCTGAACGGGCAGGTTGCGGCCGATCTGCTGGATTTTACCGTTGGAAATCAGCACATCGGCATCGGCAAGAATACCTTCTTTTTCATTCGTCCAGACCGTGGCGTGCCGGATCAGCACCGTTTCGGCTTTGGGTATTTCTTTCCTGCCGGACGTAATAAAGGGATAAATGACGTCGCCCACCTCCGGCGCCACAACGGGGTTTTGTTTGGTGGGTTTGTCGGGGCCCGCCACTTTTGTCTGTTCTGCCCGCCAATCCGCCCAGGAACCGTCGGGCATGGTACCACGTCCCGACCATTCGCGGATGCCGGCGACCCCACTGAGTGAGATGAGGCCTTTATTCAGGGTATCAGGCTGAAAGGAGAGGGCAATGATTCCGTTGGGTTTTGACGCGAGGCTGGCTTTTATTTTTGAACTGTCGGCTTTCATTATCTGAGCCTCTATGGCGTCATTTTTCCGACTGACGAACAGGGTGTATGGATCGCGGCCAATTTCAAGTTTGTACGTGCCGAGGCGCTCGGGAGCCGCGTCGAACAGGCCGGGGGTGTACACGTCGAGGGGTTTTCCCTGCACCCAGTTTTGGATAATTTTTGTGTCTTTTTGAAAAATATTTCCCGTGGTGATAAGAAAATTGGCCAGTTTGCCGGGTTCCAGCGAACCGATCGTGCCTCCGCTTCCGGCCCCACCCCGTGTGGAAGGAGGGCTATAAACGCCGAGGAATGTGGCCGGGTTGAAAGTCAGGGCTTTCAGTGCGGCTTGTTCCGAAAGGCCGTATTCAAGCGTTTTCCGGAGGTTTTCCCAGAATTTTTTCTTGTCTTTCAGCCCATCCATGGTGAAGGCGAAAGGAATACCTGCCGCTTCCAGGCGTGCGGGGTTGGAGGGCGCCAACTCCCAGTGTTTGAGGTCTTTAAGCGGGATATCGAGCGCTTCGTAAGGGTCTTTGAACTCAAAATTTTCGGGAAAAGCAAGCGGTACGATGAGTGATTGTCCTGTGGCCTTGATTTCGTCGAGGCGCTGGTATTCGTCGCCGCTGGTTTTTACTAAGTAATTGACATTGAATTCTTTGCCGATCCGGGCAATGCGCAATACGTCGAGTTTGTCGGACGCTTCGAATACCTGGGGCAGGCCCAGCGCAGTATTCCAGGCTTCGAGTGAAAGATTTCTTTCTTCTTTGTACCCTTCCGTTTTGTACCACTGGCCGTCTAAGTACGTCTGCCGGATGAGGGCGATGCAGCCCATCAGCGAGGTTGGATAACTCTGATTACTTGTTCCTTTGCGAAACGACAGGTGGTGACTGGCTGTCAGCGACAAAATGGTTTCGTGTTCGGGGTCGCCGGCGAGGGATACGAGGGCGCCCGTGCCGCGTGAAATACCGTCGGCCTGGTGGGTAAGCAGCGCGCCGAAGCCGAGTTTGCGCCATTCTTCGGCCGCTTTGGTATCCGGCGAAAACACGCCGGCGGCGGCGAATTCGGGTTTGAGGGCTTCATTCCAGGCAAAAGCGCCTTTTTTCCCGGAATCGGTTTGCCCCCGCTGCCCGGGCCCAGCCTGTCCGGCCTGCCGTGTTGGCAAAGCGGGCAGGCCGTACCCCGTGGCATAGAGGTCGATAAATGCGGGATATATCGTTTTTCCAGTGCAATCCGTCGCGACGGCCTCTTTCGGTACAACAACATTCAGGCCGCAAGCCACAATTTTCCCGTCGCGAATCAGCAGGGTGGCGCCGTCGATGCGGGTTTTGTAATCGATGTAGATGGTCGCGTTGGTAAATGCAAAAAGCCCCGGACGTTCATCGGAGGGGGCGGCGGTGGGGGATGTTACCTGGGAAAAGCCGGAAATTGCGGTTAAGAACAGGCAAAAGGTTATGAGGCAGCGGAAGGGGGAGGCTGTTATTTCCATGGACGGAGAAAGTTTTGTGGGGTGAAAATAACAGGCTATCGCCAATAACCAATGCCTGAACCCGTCCAAGTTATTCATAACCTGCGATTTGACAGATTTTCAAAACCTGTCAAATCACAAATTATACCTCTGCTTATGGCAACAGATCCCTCTGATCTGTCTCTGTTTCCCCCTTTTTTGCGGTGCGCGGCGCGCGCCCGGCTTCCCGAAGCGCCTGGCTGATGATCCACTCCAATTGCCCGTTCACGCTGCGAAAGTCGTCGGCAGCCCACTTTTCGAGTGCCGCGTAGGTATTTTCATCTATGCGCAGGACGAATGATTTTTTTGCCGCCATTTTTCGTCGAATTGGCTTAAACCTATGAGACGTTAGAAGCCTCATAGGTTTAAGTAATTAACAATCAGTAATTTACAATCAATGATTTACTGATGCAACGTTCCCGTATTCAGCACCGGTTGTGCATTCCGGTCGCCGCAAAGAACCACCAGCAGGTTGCTGACCATTGCCGCCTTTTTTTCTTCGTCGAGTTCGATGATCTGTTTTTTCGACAATTGTTCGAGGGCCATTTCCACCATACCAACGGCGCCTTCCACAATTTTGCTGCGAGCGGCCACGATGGCGGTGGCTTGCTGGCGCTGGAGCATAGCCTGGGCGATTTCCGTGGCATAAGCCAGGTTATTGATCCGGGCTTCGATGATCTCGATGCCGGCAATATCGAGGCGTTCGCTGATTTCGTGCGCCAGCTGGTGATTTACCTCGTCAAAACTGGAGCGCAGCGTAATCGTGGCGCCTTCGTCTTCCCAGTTGTCGTAGCTGTACATGCCGGCTAGTTTGCGCATGGCGGTTTCGCTTTGAATTTTGACAAATTCCGGGTAGTTTTCCACGGCAAAAGCAACTTTAAAGGTATCCTTAACCCGGTAGGTGACCACGGCTCCGATCATGATCGGGTTGCCTTGTTTGTCATTGACCTTGATGGTAGGTACGTCAAGTGTGACGGCGCGCAGCGACACCTTTTTTTTGGTGTAAAACGGGTTGGCGTAGAAAAAACCATTATCCGTGATACTGCCGACGTATTTCCCAAAAAGGGTCAGCACCCGGGAACTGTTGGGCTCGATTGCGAGAAAACCCGGTGAAATAACGAGGAGATTCAGAACAAGCAGGACGATCCCCGCTGCGATTTGTTTGGTGATCAGCAGCCAGGCACTAACTGCGAGCAGCAGAAGGAAGAGCAGCAACATAACCCAGCCGGATGTGGGTTTTACTATTTTTTCCATGACAGTATTTTGATTTTAATGTGATATTAATTTGATAGCAAATATACACACTAAAAACCGGGCTTGTCAAGGGGGCAGCAGGAAAAAGACGAAGAACTCCATCCGGCAGACGACGAATGAGGCCAATTGTACAACGGACTTCCAAGTCCGTTGCAGCATCACGGCGCGGGCGGACCTGGAGGTCCGCCGTACATTACAGTTGCTGCACAAACGCTGCGAACCAACGTTTCAGCGCTGTTTTTTCGGAAAGGTATTCGAAAACGTAATAAGAAACCAGCGCGACAGCGCCACCTGCAATAACGTCGATCAGGTAATGATGCCGTGTATAAACCGCTGAAAACCAGATGCCGAGCACAAAAATGGCAAACACCACATTCAGCCAGGGTTTTTTCAGTCGCCGGCCGTACAGGAGGCAGAGCACGGGATAAGCCGAGTGCAGCGACGGGATTGCCGCAAACACATTGGCATTTTTCTGGTACATCCCGGCAAACAGATTGATTCCCAACAAGCGGTCAAAATTGAGTAAACCGGCAGCGTTGCCCGGTGTGCCGTGTATCACTTCGAATCCGTATTGCTCAACGTACCAGGGAGGCGCCGCAGGGTACAGGTAATAGATGCAGAATCCGACAATATTGGTAAATACAAAAGCGTAGGAAAATTTCAGGAACAACAATTTATCATTGCGCAACAACCAGAAGGAAAAGAGGAGCGGCACCGGCACCCAATTGAGGTAAAACAAGCCGCTCAGAACGTCCCAGAGTGGGGTATGGTGCAGCTTGAAATACTCGTTGAGGGTAAGCCGCCCGCTGGCTGTATCGATACCAAACCAGGATTTTTCCAGCTCATACGGTTCGGCTACGTGGATGGGATTGACTTCGAAATTCGGCATGATACGCATGGAATCATAAATGATCCAGTAGGCGATAAAAACCCCGAATGCGAACAAAAACCGCCGGGTCGTATGATGTACGTAGTACAACGCCAGGGCGAAAAAGTACAGGAAAACGTGTTCGGTTCGCAACCCGACAAGGCCGTAAAACCAAGCAAAATAAACCGACGTACCGGCAACAAGCGTCAAAACGTGTTTCATGGCGATCCGGAATACACAGAGGGCTTACGGCTTGAATTTTTCATACATCGCAGCGCCGGATTGGGGGTCTTTTCCATGAAGTTCCACGTACTCCACTTTGGGCGTGAGTGTAAAGGTGGTGCTCTTCTCTATCTTTACAAAAACTTTCTGCAGCGCCATTTTTTTCCCGTTTATTTCGAGCAACGCATACGGATTGCCTTTGGCGTCGAAGGCGAGCCGCAATTTTTTCTTCGAATAGGATACGATATGGAATTCGTATTCATTGGTGCCGCTCACCTTTTCACACTTGACGCCATATGCAAAAGTGCGTTGCAGGTAGCTGAGTCCCGCCGTGCCGCCGCCGTCCGCGTAGCGTATCCAGTAAATGTTGATCGGCTTGTCGGACTGAAAACTATTACTGTCCGCCACATTGGCATCGTAGACGATGGTATTGGTATTACCCGTCCGCTGGATATAAAACAGGCGGTTCCGGCCGTCGGGAGGAGTGGGATAACCCTCCTGAGCGTTTATTGCGGCAATTGGCAGGTATAAAAAAAGCAGGATGGATAAAAACCTGGTCATCATGTTTATTTTTTTTCAAGATTGTCCAGCGCCGCTTTTGAATCGCGCAGGCGTTGGATGGCCGTCCAGTTGGTCAGGATGGCCATAACAAATATGGGAAAAGTAAAAAGGGTGATATTTTCAAACAAAGGAAAATCAGTGCCCGGTATGGTGTATTTAAATTGCCCGGTATATTGGGCCAATACGCCGCACAATACGGCTGAAATTCCGATCAGAAGAACACGTTCGGGTCGTTGCATCAATCCGCCTTTACATTCGATGCCCAAACTCTCCGCGCGGGCCCGCACATAACTCACCATGAGTGAGCCGATCATGGCGATAAAGGCAAAAAGTGAACTCAGAAAATAACTCTGTGCCACCAAGTAATAACAAATACCGAGAAACATGACCAGTTCGCTATACCGGTCGAGTACAGAATCGTACAAGGCGCCAAAACGGCTTTCCATCCGGGCCACCCGCGCCAGCCGGCCGTCGATCATATCGAACAACCCGCCGAACAGGATGATGGCGCCACCCCACCCCACGTAGCGCAGGTCAGTGCGCGGCTCCCTTCCGCCCGCCACAAAAACCACGGTGGCCACCACATTGATGCCGAACCCGATGGTGGTCACCGCATTCGGCGTGATGCCGGCCCTGACCAACAAGTTGATCAAAGGGTTGATCAGCTTGTATACGATGGGCTGTCCTACATCTTTCAGAAAGTTCGCCATAAAAGAAATTGCTTGTCAGAAATGATAAACGTGTCCCAAAGTTAAAAAAATCAATCAGAATTCCAGTTTGACCCGCATCCGGATACCGGTTTTTGAAATACCGGGGTGATCGGTATAGGTCAGCCTGCGGACGAGGTCTATCCGGACGAGTTTGAAAATATTGGCAACACCTACGCTGGCTTCGATATAAGGTTCTTTTTCGAGTGTATAGGTGATAGTATTGCCCTGATCGTCGACGGGGAACCGCAACAACCCGTTTTCCTTGTTCGGGCGGTTGCGGTCATCCAGCCCACCCCAAAGCGCCTTTGCTGTGATTACTTCCCGCCATTTCAACTTTTTCAGCAAGGGAATCCGGTTGAAAAGGAAGCCGCCAAAATTGTGATAGGCGTTGATAGCGAAATACTTATCACTCACAAATTCGAGAAAATTCATGAGGTTGTACGACTCCAGCTGGTAAGCATAGGTTTGGTTGGCGCGATGCGCCACGAGCAGCGGATAGGGCACCTGCCCAAAAACACGCCCGCCTTCCGCGACCACAATCGACCAGCCGATGGGTGATATGTAAAAAGCCTTTTCCACCTTGAGTACCACCCGGTGATAATTGTAGCCGCTGTTGAGCAGGTTGCTGATCCCGGCCGTGTAATCGACGCTGAAGATCGGATATTTATTCAGGTACGGGGTGCGGTAAGTAGCGCCCTGGTAAAACTGTTCGTTTGGCGCATACCGGAACGAGCCGCCCAATTCCGTCGTGTTGACTTCTTTTTGAAAAAATGTGCCGTCCTGCAATTCGTAGTCGAACTTCAGCGCGCCAGCAGGGGCGTAACGGATATTTTGGGCGAGAAAGGAAAAGGAAATACCGTCGTAATTCTCTTTCAGATATTCCGCGCCGATCGTTTTGGTGTAGTACATCTTGTTGTTCACGCCGCGTTTGAACGACAAAAAGAAATTGTCTTCCTGTACAAATTTGAGATTTTGGCCGGGAATTTTTACATCATCCTGATACCAGAGTTTCAGGCGGTTGAGCGGGAAACGAATCGGGTGGGTGGCGCCGAAGGCATAATAGGCTCCGGCATAACCCTTCCATTTTTTGTCTTTAAAACCATAGGCGCCGTAGGTCTCGAGCATGAGATGTTTCGAAAATTTCGGGTTTGTACGCCCGCCCAGGCGCCCGCGAAAACCTTCCACGTCGTTGAGCTTCGTAAACGTATTGGCCGGCCCGATATCGAAGCCGCCGATGGGGGTGTACCCTTCAAACAGGAATTTTACGGCGCCCATAAACCGGCGGAAAGGCCGGTAATTATTGAGGCTGTCCACCATTTTATAGATGCCGCGCTCGCGCACGGTAAGGGTATCGTGGCGACGCGAAGCCCAGTATTGTTCGTTGCGCAAATCGGCCCCGGCGTCTCTGAACTGGTTCACTTTTGTGTGAAACAGGGAGTCTGGCAGAGGCTGATTTACCTGGTAATTCGTGTAGGAAGTGATTTTTCGGCCCAGGAGCGATCGGGCATTCTGGCTGTGGGTAACTCCAAAATCCATAAAAATCTCGTCTTTGGTCAACATCAGTGCGCGGCCCGACGACGGATTTTCGACCCAGGTGAATTCCTGGTTGATCTGCATTTCGTTTACCCAGTTGAGGTTGACATCCTTGGGGATACCCACCTCTATTTTACGCAAGGCGTAGGTGGTGTCAAGAGCGATCCAGAGGTAACCCATAAAACCCAGGTCGCTCTTTTGCCGGGGCGCGAAATACATATGGGCGCAGGGGTTTGGTCTATTTTGACCGTATCGAGGATGTAAAAACGGTAAATATTGGGCGAAATCGGCGCAAGCGGGCTTACAAAATCCACCGTCACCAGGTTGATGGCATTTTTGTAAAAATCCACATCCTGATACAGGTTTTCAATACCGCTGGAAAGGCCCTGGTTGTCCAGATAACCGGGCAGGGTGGAGTTGCGTTCGCCCCGAATATATTCTTTTTGCGAAGACGGCGACTTGCGGTAATACACATCCGACAAGGTTTCCCGGAGGAAAAAGGGCAGGCTCACGTCTCCGGAAACGCGGTTGGTGTCCACATTGTCAAAAATGAATTGTATCTTCTTGAAAAGGAAGCCGTTGCGCATTTTGTCCGTCACGTTATTAAGCGCAAACTGTACCTTTTCATATTTTTCGTAATTATAATAATCCAGCGCTTCTTTCCGGTTCCGGTCTTTGTGATCGATGGCCTTCTGGATGAGATCGACGGCGGGGTTGTTTCTATTTCGGTACCGGCCCGATTTCACAACCACCTCCCTCAAGTCGGTGCCTGATTCTTCCAGGCGAATGGTCAGCTCAGTATTTTTACCCGCGCCTACTTTAAAGGATTGTGTTTTGAAACCGACGAGGGAAACGGTCAGGGAAGTGACTTTTTCTTTGGTTTCGATGTAAAAATTGCCGTTAATATCGGATACAACGCCAAGGCTGGTTCCGTCGAATTTAAGACTGACATAAGGCATCGGGTCGTCGTTACTGGCGTCCACGATGCGCCCGTGCACGATAGTAAGCGCCTGGGAAAAAGCCGAAACGCTCAGGGCCATAAAAAATACGGCAACCCACAGCCGGCGGCCGGGTTTTGTGTTCATAATGCGAGATTTGTTTGGATCAATCAAATGGTTCGGAGTTTTCATTTTGGCATGTATTCCCTGTTTAAACGACAGGAAATGAGACGTATTCAGATTAAAAAGGTAGCAGTTGCTGTGTGTTTTTAGTAGTTTTTGGGTCGCTTATCTACGAATATTTCAGGTGGAACGGTTTTTAATTGCAGTTACCGGAACACCATTTTTTTATTAAACAAAAAACCGAATAACCAGACGGCCGTCGCCGAAGCGATACGCGCGGGCCAGGGTTCGAGGCCCGCAATACCGTTGAGCAACCAGACTCCCAATACGTTTAATCCCATTCCGATCAATATGCCGGATGCAAAAAGCAGCCTCATGGCATGGGCATTATGGCGCTCCGACGAGTGGAAAACCCATTTGCGTTGTATCCGGAAAGCCACTACGGCGCTCAGGCAAGCCGGCCGATCACCGTAGCGGGTACCGGCAAAATGCCCAGATAGGTAAGCGCTATGTGAAAACTGGCAAAATCGACTCCGGTAGCGATCAGCGAACTGGAGCAATATTTGCCCAGCAACCGTATGGACTCCTTAATTCGCTGAAAGACAGTACGTTCGATCAATGAGAGTTCGCTCACGTCGTAATAATTAAATTCAAAACCTGTAGCAAAATATTGGCATACACACCAGCCAGGACGTCGTCGAGCACCACCCCCCACCCTCCGGGAATTGCCTCCATACGGCGTATCCCGAGTGGTTTGGCGATATCGAAAAAACGGAACAACAGAAAGCCCAGTCCAATGTTTAGGAGGTTGAGCGGCAAACCGACCAACGTCAGCCACATGCCGACCATTTCATCGGCTACCACGTGGCGCGGATCTTCCTCCCATTCGCCGGCAAATACGTCCACCGCTTTTGCACAAATCAGGCTGAATACCACGATCAGCACCGTCAGGATCAGCCGGGTTACAGAGGGTTCCAGTTGCATCAGGGGTATGACCATAACGGCGGCTACCGCCGCGCCCCATGTTCCGGGCGCCAGCGGTAGCCAGCCGGAGCCAAAACCACTAGCTATGAGCTTGTAAAAGTCCTTCATATTCTTTCACCAGGTCTTCGTAGTAATCAAGTCCCAGGTGTGTTATCAATTCTTCACCCATCAGGTAACGAAGGGTGTTTTCAAGTTTGCTCAACTGTTTGAAAATATCGTGTTGCGGAGGCAACCCGGGCGCGGTTTGCGGCGCTTTGAAGTAAAACGACAACCATTCCTGGATACCGACCAGGCCGGCGCGTTGCGACAGATCGAGCAACAAAGCGAGGTCGAGTACAATGGGTGCGGCCAGGATGGAGTCGCGGCAAAGAAAATTGATCTTGATCTGCATGGGATACCCGAGCCAGCCGAAGATATCGATGTTATCCCAGCTCTCTTTGTTATCGCCGTGCGGCGGGTAATAATTGATACGGATTTTGTGGTAAATATCGCCGTACAATTCGGGTTGCAGGTTGGCATCAAAGATACCGTCGAGCACGTTTCCTTTGGACACTTCCTTGGTTTTGAAGTTTTCCGGAGCATCCAGCACCGCGCCGTCGCGATTACCGAGAATATTGGTTGAAAACCAGCCTCTTACACCCAAAGCGCGTGCATGCAGGCCCGGCGCCACGATGGTTTTCATCAGGGTTTGGCCCGTTTTGAAGTCTTTTCCGCAGATGGCGGTTTTGGTTTTGTGTGACAGTTCGAGGATGGCCGGAATATCGCAGGTCAGGTTGGGGGCGCCGTTGGCAAAAGGTACGCCGCATTGGAGGGCAGCATAAGCGTAGATCATGCTCGGCGCAATACGGTTGTCGTTGTTGCGCAGGCCGGCTTCAAAAGCTTCGAGCGACTGGTGTACGTCGCTCACCTCGGTATAGGCTTCGGTGGAAGCACACCATACGATCACCAGGCGGTCGCACCCGTTGTCCGTTTTGAAGCGACGGATGTCAGCCATAAGTTGTTCCGCGAGTTCCATTTTGGTTGCACCCGTTTTCACGTGTGTGCCGTCGAGGTTGCGCACATAATTTTTATCAAAAACGGCCTTCATGGGTTTGATGGCCTGCAAGTCGTCTTTCAACAGTTCCACCAGGGAACGGTCGAGTACTTTTGCTTCGAGGGCTGCTTCGTATACATTGTCTTCATATACGTCCCAGCCGCCGAAAACGATCTGGTCGAGGTTGGCCAGCGGAGCGAAGTCTTTGATCCGCGGGTTGCGGTCTTCGGTGCGTTTGCCGAGGCGGATTGTGCCCATTTGGGTCAATGAACCGATCGGCAGCGCGATTTCTTTGCGGGCTGCGACCACCCCCGCGATAAACGTGGTAGCCACAGCGCCCATACCCGGCGTGAGAATGCCAAGTTTGCCTGTGGCGGGTTGTATTTTTATTTGTTTGCTCATGTCTGCAAGGATGTTTAATTGTTTGAATATTTTTTTATCATTTGCACATCGGGCGTCGAATCGTCGTTGAGGGGCACTGTGCCGCGTTCCTTGCGCAGGATCCGGGAAAACAGCCCGATCTCCTGGCTGAAAAGAAATCTTAACCACAATTTTGTGTACGAACCGTGGTATTTGAGGTGATCATAAAATTCGGGCGCCATTTGTTTCAGTTTGGGCAGCTTGTTCCAGGGCACGGAAGGCATATCGTGGTGTTCGTTGTGAAAACCCACGTTCAGGTTCAGGGTGTTCAGGCGGCCGTAGTAACTGTATGTTTCCTGTGTTTTATCCAGTACAAGAAAGTGCTCCTGAATCCAACGCGCGCCCAATGGGTGCAACTCGATAGAAAACGCAAAACTCAGTCCCAGGTAAGCGAATGCCTTCCAGCCGAAGAAATACACAATAGCGATATCAAACGCAAATTGAATGATTACATTCAGCACAACCCAGCGGTCAACAACAGCCGCTTCGCGGCAACGGATGACGCGTAAAGACTGAAAAATCGGGAAAAACAACATCCACAAAGCTTTGCCGATGAAGTAATTGTTGATCAACCTGGCCTCCCAGCGCGACGGCAGGTCGGCATCCAGTTCGTGAACACCCTGAAAAGCGTGGTGTTTGATATGGAAATTTTTAAAGGAAATAGCGGAAGGAAGTAAAGAAGGGAGGTTCGAAATGATACCGGCAAAAATATTCCAGCGCGGCGTTCGGAAGATCAGGTTGTGGGCTGCTTCGTGGATACAAACGAACAGGGTATGCGTGGGAAAAGCGCCGATAAACCAGGCCATAGCGATCACCAGCCACCAGCTCTGCCCGCGCAGGAAGTAAGCAACAGTGATTTGAAACAAAACGGATACGGCAATCACGACGGCGGTTACGGGATTTTTTCCGATCAGGCTTTTTACTTCGGGATGCGCGGCGATGATTTCCACGCGTGCGGAGACGGTGAGGTTCGGTACCGGTTACATACGTGAAATCCTGCTGATAAGACATGGGCGGGTGTATTGATTTGTGTTACAAAATAGGTTGTTGATGAGGGTGTCTCAAAAGGTCGATGAGGGTTTATAAAAGTTTATCATGTTGATATTTTGAGCCGAAAAGGCACTAATTTATGCCATTTTTCAATCCAAGTATCAACTTTCATCAACCATTATCAACTTTATCAACCCTTTGAGACACCCAAGTCGTTTTATTAAAGCCAATCGTTGTTTTTATACCATTGAATCGTTTCCCGCATACCGGAATACAGATCGAACCGGGGCTGGAATTGCAAGTCTTCAAAGGTTTCGGTCATGTTACATCTCCAGCTTTCGGCAGCCAGTTCGGGCAGTTTTTCGCGATTGAGCAGGGGCATTTTGCCACGCAGTGCTCCTACTATTTCAGCAACGGCGGCTACAAAACGGACGAGCGGGAGCGGGATTTTTATCTGGGTCGTTCGGCGGCCGGTGGCGGCTTCCACGGCTTTACCCACATCTTCACCGTTGTACTTTTTACCGTCGGTAACGAGGTATTTTTTTCCCGAATGACCGTGTTCGAGCGCTGCGTAGATCAAACGGACCAGGTCTTTCACATAAATAAAACTCAGTTCCTGGGGTTTGGCGCCAAGTAAAAAAGCCCAGCCCCGGCAAGCAAGTTTTATCGCCAGGTACATTTCCTTTTCACGCGGACCGAATACAGCTGTCGGTTGCACGGCGCTCCAGGGAAAATCAGTTAACGTGGCCAGATATTGTTCCGAAGCTAATTTGCTTTCTCCATAAAAAGTAACCGGGTTGGGAGTAAGACCGGGTTCAATCTGCTCGCCTGCTTTTACCGGTCCGACGGCTGCCAAACTGCTTACATAGAGAAACTGGTCAGGCGTTTGTTCGTTGCTGCGAATGGCGTCCACGAATCTTTTGGTCACCTCATAATTACCGGCAAAATAATCTCCCCGCAGGTGCGCCTTGGTGGTTCCGGCATTATGGATAACGTAATCGAAGCGTCCTTCGTCCTTTAATTTTTGTTTTAAATCGCTTTCGTCCTGAAAATTCAACGTTAAAAACCGGATCCGCGGGTCCTGAAGCCAGGTACGGTCGCTGCTGGGTCGCACGGCAGCCGTTACTTCCCAGCCCCTGCTCAGCCCCTCGTCCACTAAAAATCCGCCGATAAAACCGCTTGCGCCGGTTATAAGTATTTTTTTCATACCGAGATCAAACCAGTTCTCTTTTGTAAATACGGAACCGCTTGCACAGGCGGGACCCCATTTTTTCGTACTCCGCCCGCATCCGGGTATTTGTTTCGAGCACCAGGTTGCTTTCAAAAGTGCGAATGCGCAGCGCGTGCACTTTCAATGATTTTCCAGCCCAGCAGGATATCCAAACCCCGGCCGCGGTAACGCTCGTCGATTGCACCCAGCATCAGGTCGAGCTGAGTGGCTCTTCGGGCCGACAGGATGATGTGCAACACGCCGAAAGGAAAAAGTTTGCCTTTGGCGCGTTGAATCCCTTTGGTCATATTCGGCAGGCCCAGGATAAAAGCAATGAGTTCGCCCGTTTCGTCCAGCACAACCTTCAAAAAACGAGGATCGAGGATCGGCAGGTAGCGGTCGGCCAACTCGTGCATTTCCTGTTTGTCCAGAGGTGTAAAGCCATAAAGGTCTTTATATGTGCGGTTGATGAGTTCAAAAACCGGCACGATAAAAGGCTTCAACTCGCTTTTTTTCCTGAATTCGAGCAGGTTAAACTGCGAATTCCGCTGAATACGTTCATAAACCCGGGAATAAATATCCGGAATGTCGTTTTCAATATCGAGGATGTAGTCCAGGCAATCGATCAGTTTGTTGTACCCCTTGCTTTCGACATAAAGCGGCAGGTATGGCAAATTGCAGGCCGTGACCATGATGGGCATTTTGTCAAACCCTTCCACCAGCAGGCCTTGCGGGTCTTTGTCCGAAAAGCCGAAAGGACCAACGATCTGGTTCATGCCGTGTTTCAGACCCCATTGTTCCACCGCGTCGAGCAGTGCATGTGCAACGGGCTCGTCGTCATAACTATCTAAGTGTGCGAACCGCACGGTTTTTTCCCCGTGATCCTGATTATACGGACGGTGGATGATTCCCATAATCCGGCCCCGGGGCTGGTCGCCGTCGTAGGCAAGTAACAAAAGGGTGTCGCAATAAGAAAACGCCTTGTTTTTTGCCGGGTTGTAATAAGCCTCCTCGTCCATATACAAAGGAGGCATCCAGTTAGAATGATGGGCGTGAATGCGCGCAGGCAGGTGAATATACGTTTTCAAATCCTGCGGGCTTTTCACTTCCCGGATAGAAATGGCCATGTCAGCTTGATAAAAAATGAAAAGCGGCTTTGTTTGGGTCACGATGGGTTAAGCACCCCGACGGTTTCCGGTTCTTCCTGCTGATCGCCGATGATGCCGAGTTTTACGGCGTGTTCGTACATCCGGTCGATGGCGCGATCGATTTGTTCCTGCGTGTGGGTGGCCATGAGAGAAAACCGGATCAGCGACTCGTGGCTGGGCACGGCGGGTGACACAACGGGATTGATAAATACACCGGCCTGGAAGCAGGCGGTGGAGTAAGCAAACGTTTTTATGTTGTCGCGAATGTAGATCGGGATGATGGGCGATTCGCTCGGCCCCACTTCGAAGCCCAGCTCGAGGAAACGTGCAAGGGCATGGTTGGTGTTTTCCCACAAACGTTCGATCCGTTCGGGCTCGGATTTCATAATTTCGAGTGCCGCCATGACGCTGCCGGCGGAAGCGGGGGTCATACTTGCACTGAAGATAAGGGCCCGGGAGTGGTGTTTCAGGTAATCGATCACATCGTGGCTCGAAGCGACAAAACCGCCAAGCGATGCGAGTGACTTGCTGAACGTACCGGTCTGGATGTCTACCTTGTCGGATATGCCGAAATGTGATCCCGGTGCCCATTCCCCGTTCGCCGATGACGCCTATGGCATGTGCGTCGTCGACCACGACCGCGCCGTTGTATTTTTCGGCAATACGCACAATATCAGGCAGTTTGGCGATATCGCCTTCCATGCTGAAGATGCCGTCCACGATGATAAATTTGAGCGATGCGGCGTCGAGCCGCGCGATTTGACGTTCCAGGTCCTCCGGGTCGTTGTGTTTGTATTTCAACACTTTGGCAAAGGAAAGCCGGGTAGCGTCGATGATGGAAGCGTGTACCCGTTCGTCGATCAGGATCGTGTCGTGGCGGCCGGCCAGCGGGGCAATTCCTCCGAGATTCGACTGAAAGCCGGTACTGTATAGCAACACGGCTTCTTTTTTCAGGTAATCGGCCAGCGCTTCTTCCAGTTCGATATGAATGCGAAGGGTGCCGTTTAAAAAGCGGGAACCGGCGCAACCGGTACCGTAGAGGTCAATCGCTTTTTTGGCGGCTTCCTTGATTTTCGGGTGATTGGTCAGGCCCAGGTAAGAGTTGGAGCCGAACATCAGCACCGG
Organism: Lewinellaceae bacterium; assembly: GCA_016713985.1. Lineage (GTDB taxonomy): Bacteria > Bacteroidota > Bacteroidia > Chitinophagales > Saprospiraceae > M3007. The sequence continues at coordinate 100,993 of JADJOD010000022.1, forward strand.
CTTGCCGTCGATGATTACTTCCGTATCCTGTTCGGATTCGATCATCCGGAAATACGGATACATTCCCATTGCGCGCACTTCCTTCGCGGCAGTGTATTTCTGTACGCGTTCGAGTAGCTTTTTATTCATGAGAGTTGTTTTACAGTGTTTTCAAATTAAGTTGTTTCAATTCCATTTTTAACGGAACTACGGGAAACGGTTGGTCCGCTGAAAACAGGATTTTGCTGAGTACAACCGCCGCAGCCGGCAGCAGGCACTGCATTTTACTCGTATAAATGGGAATAAATCGAATGCGCAGATTCGGGAAGATTAATCGGACAGATAGGTAGAACGGCGCAAAGGTAAGGCACACGGTTGAAGCTCTGATAGCAACAACGCGATTATTAAACAATCGTTTAAAAAAAATTGCAAAGAGATGATGATTGCCTGCACCCGGCAGGCGCTTGTGCCACGGCATCTATCTGGCCCCGTATTTTTACAGTTAGGCCCAGATACTTCTCTCCCTCATGTTAAAAACGGAGGACAATTAGTCCAAAAACCCGCTCCGGATTAATCAAATTCGATGGTGTCGCCGGCTTTATACGTCTTTTTGTCCGGCTCTTCCATGGGCTCCGGGTCTTCGGAGGAAATTTCGCCCGGGTCTTCGGTTTTTTCCGGCTCTCCGAACAAGCTGGCTTGCTGTGGCGCAGGTTCTTCTTTTTTCACACCCAGTTTTGACTCGCCGGTTTCTATTTCCTTCACTCCGCCGAGCAATTGATCGCTGAGTTTGTTGCCCAGTGCTTTCCAGCCTTTTACATCCATAAAATCGCCGAGGGCCAACTCCCCGGTCATGGGTTTTCCTTTGATTTTCAGGGTGTACCGGATGCGTGGATTTTCTTTCAGGGAAACAAAAAGCAGTTTCGATTTGGCGTGATCGGTGAGATAAGAATAACGCTCTTTTAATTTACTGGTTTCGATGTGGAACCGTTTGACCATCGTCCAGCCTTTATGGCCGTCAAAATGCACGGCGTTGATCACAAGATCCGGTTTGAATTTGCAGAGATGCAGGATTTCTTTCATATCGAACCGCTGCTGCACATCAGTGTCCGTGACTTCGTAGGAACCGTCGTTGTACAGGATAAGCAGGCTGTCGCCGGTATCGAATTCGCCCAGTAAGCGGCCGCGTTCCTGGGTATTGAGGCGCCCGGTGATGTCGTCGAACCAGAGTTTTTGGGCGCCGATGGTACTTTTACCCACTTCTTTCTGGCGTATTTGTTTCACCGGGTACCGGGTCAGGATGTTCCCCTGCGAATCGCGGCCTTTGATGGCCAGCTCGGCAAAATCATAATCGAATATCTTGATTTTGGCCGTACTGCCCGGACTGAGGGTTACGGAAACGACCTCGCTTTCGCCGTTGGGGTTGGCTGTGAAATACAACATTTTAGACCCTTTGGCCTCGGAGCCGAGCTGGTATTCCTTGTCGCGGGTAATGGCTGTGACGTTAAAACGTTTCACATACGTCCGCCCCGATTTGGCATCCACATACGCCATGTTATAGGTAGTGCGCTCGTCGTTTTTCTTCCACACAGCGATGTGGATGACGTCTTTGCCAACAAATACCTTTTCGTCGATTTTCACCACTTTCATCACGCCGTCGCGGCGGAATACAATGATGTCGTCGATGTCGGAGCAGTCCTGCACAAATTCGTCTTTTTTCAGGCCCGTACCGAGAAAACCGTCGCTTCGGTTGACGTACAGTTTGGCGTTGTTGGCCACCACGGCGCTGGCTTGTATGGTATCGAATTGGGCGATTTCGGTGCGACGTTCGCGGCCTTTTCCGTGTTTGGCCAGCAAGTTTTCAAAATAGGCGATTGTATATTCCGTGAGGTGTTCCAGGTGGTGTTTTGTCTGGAGTAGCTCTTCACTCAGTTTTGCAATTTCCTCATCGGCTTTGAAGGTATTGAACTTCGAAATACGTTTGATCCGGATCTCGGTGAGCCTTACGATGTCGTCTTCCGTAATCGCGCGCAGCAATTTGATCTTCTTCGTTTCTTTGGCATACCCGGGCTCATCGGGGGTGGCAATGTATTTTTTCAAACCCGCGTCGATGGTGACGATCACGGCTTCCCAGGTTTCACATTCCTCGATGTCGCGGTAAATGCGTTTTTCGATAAAAATCTTTTCCAGCGAGGAAAAATGGAGTTTTTCTTCGAGGTCGTGCAGCAAAATTTCCAGTTCCTGCTGCAGCAGATCGCGGGTATGTTCGGTGGAAAGGCGCAGGAGTTCGTTTGCATCCGTGAACAGCGGTTTGTTGTTCACGATAACGCAGCAGTTGGGGCTGATGCTCACCTCGCAAGAGGTAAAGGCATACAGCGCGTCGATCGTGACGTCGGGACTGACGCCGGCCTGAAGTTCGATTTCGATATCGATCTCGGCGGCGACCTTATCCGTTACTTTTTTGATCTTGATCTGGCCTTTTTCGTTGGCTTTGAGGATCGAATCGATCAAGTCGCCGGTGGTGACGCCGAAGGGAATTTCGGTGATCTGGAGCGTTTTTTTGTCGATTTCGCGGATTTTGGCCCGAACGCGGACCTTTCCGCCGCGGGCGCCGCCGTTGTAGTTTGTCGCATCAATCAGGCCTCCCGTGGGAAAATCGGGGATCAGATCGGGCCGGCGTCCTTTCAGTACGGCGATGCAGCCTTTGATGATCTCGATAAAATTGTGCGGCAGAATCTTGGTGCTCAATCCCACAGCGATACCTTCCGCGCCCTGCGCCACCACAAGCGGGAATTTCATGGGCAGGTTGACGGGTTCCCGTTTACGCCCGTCGTAACTCATTTGCCACACGGTGGTATCGGGGTTGAAGGCCACGTCTAAGGCAAATTTGGTGAGGCGCGCCTCGATATAACGCGGCGCTGCCGCAGAGTCGCCCGTTCGGAAATCGCCCCAGTTGCCCTGACAATCGATCAGCAGGTCCTTCTGGCCCATATTCACCAAAGCTTCGCCGATGGCCGCATCGCCGTGCGGGTGATATTGCATGGTCTGGCCGATCAGATTGGCTACTTTGTGATAACGCCCGTCGTGTTGGGCGAACATGGCGTGCAGAATGCGCCGTTGCACCGGTTTCAGACCGTCTTCCAGGGCTGGTACGGCGCGTTCCAGGATCACATAAGAGGCGTAATCCAGGAAATAATCCTGGTACATTCCCGACAAGGTAACAATTGTATCCTCCCCGTTCATGGAGGTGGTAGGCGGTACGGAAGTATCTTTTTTCGATCGGGCCATTTTTATGACAATACTTTAAAATGCGGATTTTTGATGATCCCGAAAACATTTCCCCAGGGGTCTTTAACGGTTGCTACCCAAATATCGTCGCCGACGTTCGTCGGCTCCATTTTGGCCGTGGCGCCGCAGGCCAGCAAAACACCGGCAAAAGTAAAAGAAATAGTCATTGAAAATAAAACTTTTTGTGTTTTATTTTTCGGTAACAACGCGTTCTTTTGTTTTGAAGCGCCAGGTGTCGTATATCATGACGGCCACAATGATGCCGGCGGGTATGAGGTAAATGTGGTTGTTCAGCCGCGGGAACACCCCCACGCTGACCATCGCGCCGGTCAGGAAACTGACCATAACGATCAGGCGCAACAGCGCTTCCCGCTGAATAAGCCTCCTTTTTTCGCCTTCAGAGTGGAATATTTCGGCGATATCCACCCCAAGTTCGTTCACCACCCCGGTCATCTGACTTGCTTTGATCAGCGACGAGGTGGTCAGGCTTACCATTGCGTTTTGAATGCCGATGGAGAAGAGCATCATACCCGGAAAAGCGACGGGGTGCAAAGCGGCGGAATTGCCGGTTGCCATTCCGACAAAAGTAAAAATACCGGCGACCACAGCCAGCGGCAGCAGGTGCAGGTAGCGCCATTTGAGCAGTTTTTCACGTTCCACACACCAGCCGGCGAAAAAACCGCCCAGGAAAAAGGCAAATAACCACAGGAATATGGATCCGGCAGTGTACAAATTGCCCGAATACAGGTCCCGGGCAATTTGAGGCAACAGGCCCGTAACATTGGTAACCACCACGGAAAACGTCATCAACCCGGCGTAAATCACGATACCCGAACTGAAGGGATAAACAAATGCATACAACATTTTTACCCGGAACGAACGGCGGCGGATTTTTTCATTCGAGCGTATCCGGATTTCGCCGATTATCGGCGGTTTCAGGTAGTTATACCAACGGTTTTTCATAAGTGTTTGACCCTTTTTCAATACCGAGATCCGGGCTACTGAAATATTTTCCATACAAATCGCAAAAAGTTGAAAGTTAACACTTTGTGCCTCTGCGTAAAACCTTTGCACCTTTGCGTGGAACCACCCTGTACGGCGATGCGAGCTACAGCAACGAAAATATCGAATCCCTCATTGTTTTCAACGTATTTCACCCGTTGCAAAAATTAAGTACGGAAAGAGCGTTATTCGCAATGAGCGGAAATTACGACTTTTGCCGGTCGGCTCCCATGCTGCAAATTAGATGGATTTCTGCCAAAACCGCGCGGAATGGCAAAGAAACCCGCAAAAATTATTTTCCTCCGGCAGATTTAACCGGCGCTCAGACAAAAAAAAACAAATGCACATCCTTACATCCTGGCTTCCCATACCCGCTGATTCCGATTTCTCCCTGTACAATCTTCCGTACGGCGTCTTCCACACCGGCGACGGGCGGGCCCGCGCGGGAATCGCCATCGGCGATCACATCGTCGACCTGGCCGCTGCGGCCGGTTCGGGGCTGTTCGGCAAACGCCGTTTTTTCAAAAAAATATTTGAACAAAATACCCTCAACGACTTTATTGCCCTCGGCAAACCCCTTACCGGCCGTGTCCGGAAAAAAGTGCAGGACTGGCTCACCCGGTCTTCGGCTCCGGCCAATGCCGAATCGCTGCTCGTTAACCGCCTGACCGCGCAGATGCTGCTACCGGTGCACATCGGCAACTACACGGATTTTTACAGCAGCATCGAGCACGCAACCAACGTGGGTAAAATGTTTCGCCCCGACAATCCGCTGCTGCCCAACTGGCGCTGGATACCGGTGGGGTATCACGGAAGAGCGTCGTCCATCGTGGCGAGTGGCACACCCGTACGGCGCCCCTGGGGGCAAATATTGCCTCCGGGACAGGAAACACCCGTGTTTGCACCTTCCCGGCAACTGGATTTTGAACTGGAAATGGCGTTTGTGATCGGGAAAAACAGCGTTTTGGGCGAACCCGTACCCACCGAAAAGGCAGATGAATACATATTCGGACTGGTGCTGTTCAACGACTGGAGCGCCCGCGACATACAGCGCTGGGAATACGTGCCGCTCGGACCGTTCCTCGGTAAAAATTTTGCATCGTCCGTTTCCCCCTGGATCGTGCCGCTTGAAGCGCTCCGACCGTTTCGGGTAAAAAGCCCGAAACAAAACCCGGCCCCGCTGCCGTATTTACAAACCCGGGGCGCTCAAAATTATGATATCGCACTCGAAGTCGCCCTTTCAACGGGTGAAAAAACAAAACAAACTATTGTATCCCGCTCGAATACGAAGTATCTTTATTGGTCTATGGCACAGCAACTGGCGCATCATACCATCAATGGTTGTAATGTGTGTGTGGGCGATTTGATGGCTTCCGGCACAATCAGCGGGCCGGAAGCGGGCACATACGGGTCCATGCTTGAACTGAGCCGGGGAGGAAAAGAACCGCTCACCCTGAACGATGGAAGCAGCCGTTCTTTCCTCGAAAACGGCGACCGGGTGATCATGCGCGCGCGCGCTGAAAAAAACGGGGTTCGGGTGGGTTTTGGAGAGGTGGACGGGGTCATTCTGCCGGAACAGGTACGTTAAGCCGTGTGTTTTTTGCAATACCACGTTTAAAATTACTATTGACAAGTCCTGATCCCGACCCTTGAAGCAGAACCATTTTCGGGGGCCGGGATTTTTTATTTTTATGCGGGTTTAGATCAATTCCTGTTAAAAAGGCCGGTTTCTGACAAATTTTCGAGAAATTACCCGACTAACTATTTTATAGTATAGATATTTGCGTTTTTAAATCGACCTTAAACGCCTTCTTCTCATGCAAAAAAACGATTACACCTACCGATTACTGGCCCCAACCCGGCACCTCCGGTACTTTTTTCCGGTTGCGGTTTTGACCTTATATTTCGCCATCGGATCAAAAGCACAATGCCCCGCCAACAGCATTGTGATCGAATTGAATAGCGCGGGAACAGGTTCCTGGACGGCTCCATCCACAGGCGGCCCTTATTTGATACAGGTACTTGCCACCGGCGCCGGCGGCGGGAATGGTGAGAACAATTCGGAAGGCGGCAGTGGAGCCACCGCAACCGGCACTTTTATATTTCAAAACGGCGAAACGATTTTTGCGATATGCGGCGGTCAGGGTCTGAGTTCAACAGACTTTGCCGGCGGCGGCGGCGGCGCTACCGGCGCTGTCAACTGCGGCAACCCTTCCAACTGCGCAGCAGGAACAATTCTGATCCTGGCAGCCGGCGGCAACGGCGGTGAAAACCAAGGTAATGGTTTGGGCGGCTCTTCCCTCACGAACGGCAACGGCAACGGCGGCGCTGGCGGAGGCGGCAATGGCGGCGGCGGCGGCGGCGGCGTGAATTTTGGCGGCGCCGACGGCACGGGTGCCGACCTCGGTGAGGGCGGCGGCGTGGTATTCAAAAATGCCTTATCAGCCGGCGGCGACGGCGCAGGCGCGGTCGGAGATCCCGACGGAGGTAGCGGCATGGGCGGCGGCGGCGGCGGCGGCGGCGGCAACAACAGCGGCTCGGGTGGCGGCGCTGGTCATACCGGCGCACCCGGCGGCAACGGCGCTTCAGCGACATCCTTCAACAGCGGCGACGATCAGGCCAACGCTGACGGGCTGGAAGGCCAGGGGCCTTCGGAGGGCTCGATAACCGTAATCTGTTTGGGTGTTTTGCCAATACATCTAACTGATTTTAAAGCACTTATACAGAATGATGGTAGCGTCCGCCTGCTCTGGAATACGGCTACCGAAAAAAATAATCACGGCTACGATATCGAACACAGCACGGATAACCGCCACTGGAAAGCACTCGGTTTTGTACCCGGCAATGGCACCACTTCAATACCTCAGGAATACACGTTCACCCATGAAATTCCACTTTCCGGTGTCAATTATTACCGGCTGAAACAACTGGATTTTGATGGCAAATTCGAATACTCACCGATGGTGGTAGCCGATATACGTGCCAGTGAATTGCAGTTCGACATATTTCCGAACCCTTCCACTACGGGTGAATTGTCGGTCAGAACCGTCAGCGGGTTAAGCGGGAGTGCAATACTCGAGATGTATGACTGGATGGGCTTCAAAGTATACAAAGAGACCGTCCAGGTGTTGGAAGGCACCGTGATTCACCCGGTATCAATGGTAACTTTTCCAAAAGGGGCTTATACTGCCCGACTGGAAATGCCGGACGGACAAGTTTATTTCCGGAAAATCCTTTTGCAATAGGGAATAAAAATCCGGTATCCGAACAATGGGTAACGATCACAAAATAAAGCGTCCACCCGCAACTTTTGCCAAAAACAAAAGATTAGCCGCTTTGTCGCCATTTGTACCATTTTCGGCATAGTTTTGTATGTAAATATCAGATCAGGTGAAATAACAAACCGGGCGGTACGACTCATGTTCGCACCAGTCCGTTTTGCGAGTTTAGGTGTGTTTGATAAGTGTCTGATTTTCAATTGTTTATTTCAAAAACTGATTCGCCATATGAACTTTATTAGGACTCGGTATAGTCTGCAATTAACCCCTAAATCACGCCTTGCGGCTTTTACCACGTTGTTTATTACAACCTTTGGGGGCGTTTTTTTGCCGGCCGGAGCACAATGCCCGATTGCAGCAGTTACATTAACTACCCAGGCAGAGGTGACGTCTTTCCCAACCACATACAGCGGCTGCACGGTAATGCCCGTCAGCCTGACGGTTACGGGAGGCGATATCGTTAACCTGAACGGGCTGAGTGTACTGACGAGCTTTGAAAACACAGCCAGCCTGACTATAGAAGCCAATCCGGCGCTGACCTCTTTATCGGGCTTGGCGGCGGTTACTTCGGTTGGCGGTTCGATCAAAGTAATTGACAACGACGCTTTGACCAATCTGAACGGGTTAAGCGGAGTCACTTCGATTGGTTTTAATTTGCAGGTCGACGGAAACGCCACGCTGACGTCATTGGGCCCTTTGTCGGGTGTAACTACCATCGGCGGGTATCTGGACGTGGAATTTAACCCCGCTCTGACTTCTTTCGGCGGCGGTTTGAACAACCTGACAAGCGTCGGGCAGTTTTTACAGATCAATAACAACGGCGCCCTGTCAACCCTGAACGGCCTGAACAGCCTGGCTTCCGTGGGCCAATATGTGTTCATTTCTTCCAATAACGCATTGACCTCGGTCAATGGCTTGTCGTCGCTCAGCTCGGTCGGTGGTGATTGTGAACTTTCCGGATTACCCAGCATGACTTCCTTGATTGGTCTGACCAACCTCGCTACGATCGGCGGCACCCTCAGTGTAATCCAGACAGGTTTGACCAACATCAATGAGTTCGAAAACATCACCAACATAGGCGGGAACCTTTCTATCAATTTTAATTCCGCATTGAGTGATTGTGATGCCCAGGGAATTTGTGACTATGTAGACGTACCCAACGGTACGATTGCCATCAATGATAACCTCGGGGCCTGTCTGAACCTGGTGGCGGTACAAACTGCCTGCGGGTTATTGCCGGTCGAATTGCTTGAATTTAACGCGGTGATTCGCGATAACAGCGTAAAACTGGCGTGGAGTACCGCTTCCGAAAAAGACAACATGGGTTACGATCTGGAGCGCAGCGCAGAAGGAAACAATTGGTCAGCTATTGGGTTTATACCGGGAAAAGGAACAAGTAACCATCGGATGGACTATTTTTTTGAGGATAAAAAGCCCATCACAGGAGTCAATTATTACCGGCTCAAACAGATGGATGACAATGGCAAATTCGAATATTCGCCAATCGTTGTAGTCGACACAGACAGGGGGGGGGATCAACCCTTCGATGTTTTTCCCAATCCTTCCAACAGCGGCTTAATAACCGTTAAGGTAGCGAGTCAGGAAGAAGGGGACGCCAATTTGGAAGTTTACGACCAAACGGGTATCCGGGTATTTTACAAAAATATTCAGTTGCAGGAAGGAACGATTGTTTTCCCGCTTTCCTTCTCTTCTTTCCCCCAAGGAGCATATTCCGTACGTGTAAAAATGCCCGATGGGCAGGTTTTGCTCAGGAAATTGTTGATTCATTGATAAATCGTTTTCAGATAGGTCAACATGGAGCCCTTTCGCCAGGCCAGACAGCTTCCGAAAGGGTTTTGTCTTTGCTAAAAAAGACGCCCGAATTAATTAGTAGAAAACTATCAGATCAAAAGCCAATACAATCCATGCGAAAACTCGCCTTGTCACGCATAAAAACAAGCCTGTTTTTGTCCTGTCATTTGTGGGCATTGTTGGGATTACTGCTCTGCTTTCACAGCGGAAAAACAGCAGCTCAACCGTGTAACAATACAACGGTACTGAACCTAAACGGGCCTGCAACAACAACCTGGACCGCCCCCTCGACAGGCGGGCCGTTTTCAGTACAAATCACTGCAACGGGCGCCGGTGGCGGAAGTATTACCAATATCTTCTTTAACTCGGGTGGCCACGGCGCACAGATGAGCGGAACGTTTGTGGTACAAGCCGGAGAAACCATCCGGGCGATTGCCGGCGATTTTGGTAAAAATGCCACCCTCGAAGGCGCCGGCGCCGGCGGAGGTTCGGGCGCTGTCAATTGTGGCAACCCTGCCGATTGTGCCGACGGAACCATCCTGATTATTGCAGCCGGCGGCAACGGAGGTGATATAGACCCCGGTTTGGGAGGGTCTTCCCTCACGGACGGCGACGGTGAAGGGGGCAATCTCGGCGGGGATCCAAATGGTGATCCCGGCGGCGGTGGCGGCGGCCTGCTCAGTCCCGGAGAAAGTGATCCGACCCCTTTTGGCGGCGGACAAGGCGGCGGGCAAGTGTCCAAAACGACACTTTCTCCCGGCGGATGGGGCAGCCGTACTCAGGTACCAAACGATGGAGGAGCAGGTATGGGCGGCGGCGGCGGCGGCGGTGATTATGGAGCCGGTGGCGGCGGCGGGCATACCGGCGCTGACGGCGGTAACAATTCTTCCGCCCAATCTTTTAACTCCGGCTCCAGCCCGATCAATACGGATGGAGCGCCGGGTGTCAATTTCACCGGCAACCCCGTTCCGACCTCCAATACAGGCCATGTAACGATTATTTGCCTCGGTTCTTTACCCGTGGCATTGAAACATTTTAAAGCGGCGATCCAGGATAAAGCCGTGCGTTTGATCTGGAGCACCGCCTCGGAAAAGAACAACCTCGGCTTTGAAGTGGAACACAGTGTGGACAACCGCCACTGGTCGACGCTGGGGTTTGTGCAGGGAAATGGCACCACAAACACCCCGAATGATTACCATTTCACCGACGAAACGCCCCTACCGGGAATCAATTATTATCGCTTGAAACAAAAGGACGAGGACGGCAAATTTGCTCATTCTCCAATCGTGGTTGCTGACGTACGTTCTACCCACCACCAGTTTGGCGTATTTCCAAATCCTACTACCGGGGCCCTCTCCTTTCGAGTAATCAGCGCTGAAGAAGGCACAGCAAGCCTGAGTATTACGGACGTGGCCGGATACACCGTATATAAAGAAACCGTGCAGGTACGGAAGGGCACAACCTTATTCCCGGTGTCGATGGCTACATTCCCCCGAGGTACTTATACCGCCAGAATTGAAATGGCCGACGGAAAAATGCTTTTTCATAAAAGCCTGCTTCAATAATTCTTTTTATCTGCAAACCGGAATGTACCCGGCAGCTGTGATCAAATTTTTCCCGCTTTGCCCTATGAGAAAACAATATACTACGTTTTACTCCCCTTTAGTTTTTAGGTTCAGGATACCGGAATTTTTGTCGACCTGCCTGCTTATGGCTATGGTATCCTGTAATCTGCCTCCCTCTGCCGCTCAGTGTAACAACAATACAGTGCTCACCCTCACTGGCCCGGGCACAAATTCGTGGACGGCGCCGGCATCCGGCGGCCCGTTTTCCGTGCGGATCACAGCAACCGGTGGCGCCGGTGGCGCATACCTGGAATCTAATCCGGACAGAACTGGTGGCACGGGCGCTACCATGAGTGGTACTTTTGTTGTTCAGAACAGCGAGACCCTCTTTGCCATTGCCGGCGGCGGCGGTTTTCACTCCCAGTTAGAAGGCGGCGGCGGGGCCGGCGGGTCCGGTGTCGTGAATTGCGGCAACCCTGCCGATTGTGCCGGTGGCACCATCCTGATCATTGCTGCCGGTGGCTGCGGCGGCCAGTTGGGCGGCCCGACCGGCGGCTTCGGTTTGGGCGGTTCGGCAACTACAAATGGCAGCGGTAATGGCGGTACCATTTCAAATAATGATTCCGGCGGCGGCGGCGGCGCACTCAACGGCCCCGGCCAAACTGCCAGCTCGGGTGGTGACGGCGGCGGACAGGTGACTGCCGACGGCATATCAGCGGGCGGTGAAGGCAGCCGCAACCTGTTGAGCAACCCGCCATCCGGCATCAACGATGGCGGCGACGGCATGGGCGGCGGCGGCGGCGGCGGCGACGGCGCCACCAGCGACAACGCATCCGGCGGCGGCGGCGGGCATACGGGCGGCCACGGCGGCAACACCGCAGCGGCTTCGTCCTTCAATTCCGGCAGCGACCAGGCCAATACTTCCGGCACATTGGGTGGCGGCGGTAGCGGCCCGCACAGCACACCTTCTTTTTCCGGTACCATCACGATTGTTTGCCTGCAATCGCTTCCGGTTGAACTCGTCAACTTCAAAGCCGTGATCCGGGACGACGGCGCCCACCTGATCTGGGCCACCGCTACAGAAAAAAACAATCACGGCTTCGAAGTGGAGCGCAGTGCAGATGCACGTAATTGGGCCACCATCGGATTTGTACCGGGCCACGGCAGCGCCGTCGTACCACACGAATATTCATTCACCGACCACAACCCCGGGCAGGGTGTGAATTACTACCGCCTCCGCCAGATAGACACGGATGGCAAATTCGAATATTCGCCTATGGTGATCGCGGACTTGCGCAATACCGCGCCTTTGTTCGACATATTTCCCAATCCTTCCCACGACGGCCACCTGTCCATCCGTTGCGTGAGCCCAAAAGAAGGACTTGCGATGTTGGAAATATTTGACTGGATGGGTTACAAAGTATTTAAAGAAACCATTCAGGTGCAAAAAGGTACGGTGATACAACCGGTTTCACTCGCCACCTTTCCGGCGGGCGCCTATACCGCCCGCGTAGAATTGCCCGACGGGCAACCGCAGTTTAAGAAGTTCATCCTGCACAAAAGCGCAAAGTGAAACTGCGTAACTAATCATACCCGTCATGCTACTCAATAAGATCCGGGAATCCATCACGGCCTATCAAAAGTGGCTGTCCGATACCCGGCAACACCCCTTTGTGTACAAATGGGAGACACCCGTGCACTTTCAGGCGAACTGGAACCCGGAAGATCCCGACCCGGCGGCCATGTTTGATCGCTGCTTCCAGAATTCCGAATCAAGACGCCAGTGGCAAACGGAAAACTGGCACCCGAAAAAATGATGCTCGAATTCTGGAAGATGGATGCTCCGATGCTGCGCCTGATGTTCGACGACCTGTTCAACGAAACCCGCGACACGGAGGCCCGGATCGGGCGTTTTTTATTCGGCTGCGACGAACTCCTGCGCGATTACAGGCGCTTGCACCCGCTTACCGCAGAAAATAACCACTACCACGGCGACTACCGGATGGTGGCACTTTATCTGGCCTCCCGCTACCCGGAGTCGTATGCTCCATACGAATTTCTCACCTTTCAGCAGGCGATGACCCACTTCGGCGCTCGCGACGTGCCACAGCAAAACGACCTGGTGCGCTACTTCAAAGTCCTGCGCACCCTGATGACTTTTCTGGAAAAAGAACCGGCAGTGGAACAAGCCATGCAAAAACACCTGCATCCCAAGCGGCATTTTTTAGGGAAAACGTTGTTGCTGGCGGAGGATTTTTGCCGGTTTGTGGGAGAGGGGGGATGAAAAGGTGATCGCCCTGAGCCATTACCGCAAGTTGGCAGAAATCGCCCTGAAAAATATGCTTGCACTGGCCGATTTGTTGGGGATGCCGTCACGATCCTGGTAGACATTGATAAGGTTATTCAGCGAAACTAACTTAGCAATTCGTTTACTTCAGGCTCTTCCCAAAGCGCTTCACAGGATATATCTTTTTATAAGATTAAGCATTTCGCCTTGGCGATGGGGTTCATTTTCACAGTAATCACGATTAATCAAAAGTAAAGGCTAAGTGATTCTACTGTCAAATGAAGGAACGTTGTATTGCTAAATAGTTGCTGTATAGCGTATCGGTATAGGCGAAATCGGATTGTGTTTCCTTTTTGTCCTTTTCCTTGCTCTTTAGGGGTCTGTGCTCCCGTGAAGCCAAAAGATACATAAGGGTTTTGATGGTATAATTGTAACATGATATTGAGGCAGGTACGCAAAATGGGTTGAAAATTGCCTCTGTTAGTTAGCACATTAAATCTATTTGCGGAGCTCCGATCCCTTTTATCAGTAGGTTTTACGGTGCGTCGGATAGGCCTAAAGTTTGCACCTGACTAAAATTGCCGTTTCAATTTAAACCCTCGAAAAGATGGATGATAAGGTCATCCATCTTTTTGCAGCCGCAAGGCTTGAATTGATATGAGGAATTAAACATTAAACTAAATATTCATATCCGCTGACTCGGCCTTTGCATAAATTTTCCGTAGTAACGACTTTCATGCCCTGAGGAAGAGGAGAATAAGAACTATCAGGTGTTGAAATTTTCGTTCTAATGCTGCATGATAAATGACGTTGCCCTAACACAACGATAAGTTGCTTTGGGGAAAGACAGCATGCCATAGCACTTTCTCCAAAAGGGATATTAAGGAGTGTCTTTTATTTGAGAAACAATCTCAGATAACTTTACTTGTCTATGCCACAGCTGTTCGCAGTTCGTCTGATTGATAGATATATTTGTATCACAGGCTTTGATTAATTCTCTCTTAAGGTAGACAACGACAAAGTAAAATAAGGTGCCAATGGGAATAGATATAAGCATGAAAAATGCCCAAAATACAAAATTAGAAGCAGGGTATGCTCCTTTATATATCCAGCGCATAAGTTTAGTAACCCATGCTGTGCTGATGCCCAAACGAATAGGCGCATCATAAAAATGCATAGATGAGATGCTAAACGACGTCATCAGTGAAAAAAGTTAGTGAGAAGGAGATTATGTCAAAGGATGCGCGATTAACAATAGGAATCAAAACAAAGATTGAGTTTCAGGAGCAAAAAACGTATAACAAACATATGCAAATAACGCTCCTTCTCTCTGTTCGTTGCAAATATTTTCGACAAATGCCAAAAAGACCAAAATGCTTCTCCCCAAACCTTTAAAGGTTTTAATTAACCCAATCCCCCACAAAAAAAGGCTAACAAGTTGATTTACAACTCATTAGCCTTTTGTATGCGGTCCGGACGGGACTCGAACCCGCGACCTCCGCCGTGACAGGGCGGCATTCTAACCGACTGAACTACCGAACCTAATGCTTTCCTTCAAAAGCGGGGCAAAGATAAACGCTTTCATTCCGCAGGAACAAACATTTCCCTAAAAAAATCTGAAAATATTTACCACACCCAACGATTTCCAAAAATACGTCGGCTTCGACGTACCTTTGGCCGACGTACCTGCCTGTGCAGTACAAAAACCGGTTTAATCCTTTTTCTTAATCCCGTTCGGTTCATCATTTTTCCAAAACCAATCGCGGCGCGACATGGCAATGACCTTCATGGATTTTGAAAAACCCCTCGAAGCACTGTATGAACAATTAGAAAAGTTGCGGGACGTGTGGGAAAAAGGAGAGCTGGATGTGACCACGATGATGCGCGAACTGGAGACGAAGATCAAGGCTAAACGCCAGGAGATCTTCACCAACCTGAGTGGCTGGCAAAAAGTGCAACTCTCCCGCCACCCCGAGCGCCCGTACACCCTGTACTATGTGACCACGATGTGTAAAAAATTTGTCGAACTGCATGGCGACCGCTATGCCGGCGACGACCACGCCATCGTGGGTGGGTTGGCCAATTTGGACGGACGGACGGTGATGGTGATCGGCCACCAGAAAGGGGTTAATACCAAAATGCGCCAGTACCGCAATTTCGGCATGGCCAACCCCGAGGGATACCGAAAAGCCCTGCGCCTGATGAAAATGGCGGAACGTTTCGGATTTCCGGTCGTGACTCTGATCGACACGCCGGGTGCATTTCCGGGCCTCGAAGCCGAACAACGCGGGCAAGCGGAAGCCATCGCCCGCAACCTGTTCGAAATGGCCCAGTTGCGTGTGCCGATCCTTTGCTACGTCATTGGTGAAGGCGCCTCCGGCGGCGCGTTGGGCATCGGCCTCGGCGACCGCGTTTTTATGCTCGAATACACCTGGTACTCCGTCATTTCCCCCGAATCCTGCTCTTCCATTCTCTGGCATTCCTGGGATTACAAGGAACAGGCCGCCGAAGCACTCAAACTCGACGCAGACAATATGCTCGAATTCGGACTCATCGACGGCATCGTCACAGAACCACTCGGAGGGGCACATAACGCGCCGGAGGAAATGGCACACAACCTCAAAAAATCACATCAAGGCTGAATTAGACAAATTAGTCGGCCAGGATCCGGAACAACGCATCATCGATCGAATTGACAAATACAGCAAAATGGGCCATTACCGGGAACTTGCCCCGGCTCCCGCCAACAGCAAATAAGTTTGCCGGCGTTTTGACGTTTATTTGTTTTTCAGACATGATCCTGCCGGATTTTCCAACCGGCTTCGACCCGATACCTCCATTCGCCTAATCAGTTCCACTTTAAATCACTTTGCCATGCTGGAATCCATCCGCATTGCCTTTTACCAAAAATCACTGCGCAAAACCCTGACCATGCAAAAACGCAGGCGCAGGTCGCACAATCTGGTCAGCGCAAAAACAATAGGCATCCTGTTCGATGCAACAGCCGAAAAAATCCGGCGCGAAATCATGGAGTATGCACATGATTTGGAAGAAAAAGGGAAAAAAGTGCGCCTGTTCGGTTATTTTTCCACCAACCAACCCCCTGTCGGACATCCTTTCGGTTTTTTCCATAAAAAAGAAATCAACTGGTTCGGAATACCCAACAGCCCGAAAGCGCTCGCATTTGCCGAAGAAAAACCGGACTTGCTGATCTACCTGAACCGCGAAGAATGCCGGCCGCTCGAATGGCTCGCCGCAGCGTCTCAGGCCTCCATGAAAATTGGATTTGCCACCGACCGGCCCAACGATTTTGACCTGCTGCTCGAAACACCCGGCGACAAAGGCATTGGCTACTTCATTGAGCAATTACATCATTACCTGGATAAAATCGTCCTGACAAAAAATGAATCTGCACGAGCGATTTAGGGGCACCGGTGTCGCCTTAGTCACGCCATTTAACAACGGGAAAATCGACTGGGAAGACCTCGAAAAAGTCATTGAACACGTCATTGCCGGCGGCGTGGAATTCCTCGTCAGCCTCGGTACCACCGGCGAATCGGTCACGTTATCCGATAATGAGCAGCGACAAATCCTCGATTTTACCATAAAAATAAACCGCGGGAGGTTGCCTCTGGTGGCCGGCGTATTTGGCGGCAACAACACCGCCGCGATGGTGGAAAAAATCAAAGGGTTCAATTTCGACGGTATCGATGCTTTGTTGTCGAGCAATCCGGCCTACAACAAACCCGGCCAGGAAGGCATTTTCCAACACTATATGGCTTTGGCCGAAACCACTCCACGGCCTGTCATCATTTACAACGTGCCGAGCCGCACGGCGTCAATATGAGCGCCGAAACGACGTTGCGGCTGGCCAACGCCAGCGACCGCTTTCTCGGCGTAAAAGAAGCCTCCGACGATATTTACCAGATCATGAAAATCATCAAAGGACGCCCAAAAAACTTTCTGGTGCTCAGCGGCGACGATTTTATCACCCTGCCACTCATCGGCGCCGGCGGCGACGGCGTTGTTTCCGTCATCGCCAACAGCACGCCGCGCCCGTTTACCGATATGGTGCGTGCGGCCTTGCGCAACGACTTTGCCACGGCACAACAACTCAATTTCAAACTGCTCGAGTTGTACAAACTCCTTTTTATCGAAGGCAATCCGGTCGGGATTAAAGCGGCGCTTGAACTCCAGGGGCTTTGCAGCCGGGAGGTGCGCCTGCCGCTTGTACCAATGACCGAACAGGGCATTCACCTGATCATGGCGGAACTGGAAAAAGTTACGAACTAACGAAAGTTGTGACGTACTCCCATTTTGCCGGTGCCAGCACACCATAACCCGGTAGAAATAGCATTTATAAGGCAAGAGGTACGTACCGCCGTAATACTCCCGGTGCTACGCACTTTGTTTTTATGATTGAACCGCCTGCTAATAATATCTCGCGGCGCTGCCGCTTCAGGTCACAATTTGAGTGAACCGGTTTCCTGAAAAGGCACGCAATGATCGTTTTAATTGATTGATTATTAATAAATTAAAACAAATTCCGCCGGCCTAAGAGAACAACGTCGGTTGCTCCTGAACCGGGTTGTGGAGGTCCGGTTCGTCGTAGCCGGGTGCATTCAGTTTTTCGGAAACCCGGTACATGGTCAGGATGCCGTCGGCGGAGGGATGCAGCAGGTCCAGCGCGGCGTCGAGCGGTAAATCGGACAGCCATTTCCGGTGTTTCTCCGGACCGGTCAGCAACACGGGCATCCGGTTGTGCAGGGTTGATATTTCGCGATTGGGTGCGGTAGTAATGATGGAAAACGTGCGTTTTACATAGTCGCCTTTCCGCCATTCGTCCCAAATGCCTGCCAAAAACATCAGACCCTCGTTTTTCAGCAGAATACGGTAGGGGATTTTGGTTTTGCCGGGTCCGGTGCGCCATTCATAAAAACTATCTGCAGGCACGAGGCAGCGCCTGCAGCGCATCGGTTCTGCAAACGAGGGTTTTTCTTCAATGCCTTCAGCGCGTGCATTGATCAGTTTGCCGCTGTTGGCGCCATCAGCGCTCCAGTGTGGCACTAATCCCCAGATCATGCTTTGCAACACCTGGGGCTGGTCGTTGGCGATTACAAAAGCCTGGTGGGTTGGTGCGATATTAAAACTGATCTTCAGTTCCAGGGGGCGTTGTACGTCGCGCAGCTGCGCGTCGATTTGTTTTGGCTTGGGCGCGAAAGAGTAGCGGCCGCACATAATGAGCAGTATATTTTTCTCAACGTATGCTCTGGGAACCAGAACGTATAAATTTACGGCGTATTCCTGTTTTATTCCTACTGGCGGCGAACTATTTATTTCGAAAAACCGGCAAATAGTTATTTTTGAGGTTGCTACAGATGATCTCCTTTAACCATGCCGCCTTCAAAACAGGAATTTAAAGACCTTCTTGCCAATGACCGCGCCGACCTGGTGATCGCGGAACTCGCCGCCATCACCAAGCCACTGGCCGATCAGCACTACCATAATCAGGTAACGTTGCTTTCCAACCGACTCACCGCCAATAAACGGGAACACAACCTGGGCAAAATATCTTCCCAGGAATACAATCTCGAAAAAAACAGGATCAACCACGCCCTGCTGGCCTTGATCGACTCTTTGCCGCAGGGCGCCGCAGCGTCCGGGCCGGAAAAGGAAAAAGGTTTCTGGAAAACAATGACTTATGTCGCTTTGGTGGCGGGTATTCTGGGCAGCTTTGCCGAAGTGCTCGGGTTCATCGACCTCGTTCCGGGCAAGCCCGAAGACTCGTTGCAACTGACTGTTTACGTGCAGGATACGGAAGGCAAACCCATTCCCGCGCTGCAAAATACGGGGCATGTCATCGTACGTTTCGACAACGACCTGCGCGATCCCGTGATCGGGGAGAACGGGCGCACCAACCTCGGCGAAATTCCCGCCAAATTCCGGGGACAGGAAATAGAAGTGGTGTTGGTAGCCGAAGGGTACGAAGCCATTTTGCCGGGTAAAAAATACGTCATGGATGGCGAGCCCGTCTACTTTACCGTTCGGCGCGACAATTCGCTCGGCATCATTCAGGGTATCGTGAAAGACCGCTCCGGGGAAAATTTTCTGGCCGGCGCACTGGTGATGATCGACCAGGATACGACCACGCTGACCGACGACCTCGGGCGTTTTCGCTTGCAATTGCCCCCGGAAAAACAACGGGAACGCTATCTGCTGACGGTGAAAAAAGAAGGGTTTAAAACCAGGACGGATTATTATTTGCCCAAAACCGGGGCTTTGGAGCTGCGACTGGAGAAATAATTACGCCGATCCGTACCGGCTGCTTTGATCTGCAGCACCCCGCGCCACGCGGCAGATAAAGCAGCCGGCACAATACAAGCCGTTTTTCTTCAAGACCTCCCCCATTCCACCCCGATACCTTTGCCTGACATTAAAAACTAACAGGAACGGCCTTCCGCCCCCAGGCCATTTCAGCAAATTCCCTTCGATCACCCCAATACCGGCGTGTTCTACGTGCCGTTCAACTGGCTGCCGGGCTTCTTAGTGCCGGTGGTGTTGCTGGCGCACGCCGCATCCATCCGGCGGCTGATCCATGTTTTGCGAAGCCGAACCGGTGAGAGCGGCGGGTGATTTTGGTTAGTCCTGAAAAAACAGTACGATCTCGATTCGCCGGTTGGCTGCCCTGCCGGCCTCCGTGTCGTTGGTCGTGACGGGCCTTGTTTCGCCCTGCCCTTCACAGGTAATTTTTTCTGCTTCCACACCTTTCCGGGTCAATATCTGCTCGATCGTGTGTGCGCGGGCGAGCGAGAGTTTCAGGTTGAATTCATCCGTACCGATATTGTCCGTATGGCCGCTGATGAGCACTTTTCCGGGTTTTCGCAGGGCGATTTTGTCGGTCAGGCTATCCGTAACCGCCGCGTAATGGTCGTTGAGCGTGCTTTTATCGAAGTCGAAACAAACCCCTGCGAGTATCAGCGTGTCCGGTTGTTGCGGCGTTTCGGACGGCGGCGTTTCTTCCGCGTTCACCGGCGGCTCTTCCACGTGTACTCCAGGCTCTTCAAATACATTCCTGTCAAATGTTGCCTGCGGCCCCGGCGTGGTTGTGTCAGCAAATCCCATATGACGCCAATCGTCGGCGTACAGTTCGACCCGTTTCGCTTCAGCCTCCGGGCATAGCGCCATTGATTTGTTTTTGGGAATCAACTTCAAATTGTCTATGTAAAAGATTTGCATCCAATCCCCGGAATCGGGTGCCTGCTCCGACGGTTCAACATACCCAAGGTAGAAAAACTGCTCGCCACCGGAGGCTGTAAAACTGCCCCGGAAAGGCATCCAGTCCATTTTTTTCATCTTTTTTACTCCATTTTTTTCCGTGAAAACAACCACGGGTTGTGCCGTTTTCGGTTTGAACCGGCCTGATAAATTTTCCGTTGAGAGAAAGATTCCGAAGGGTTTAAAATCCGCGCCGCGCAGGTTCAGGTCGAAGGAAATGTCGTACAACTCGCCGGCCTTAAGCGGGCATAGTAATTCGGTGAACATATACGTCCGCATTGCCGGTTCGCCGGAAAGAATAAAACCGATTTTTCCACCTTTGGCGTTGTCGATATAGACCATTCGGCTGTAGTTCGCTTCTTTCCAGGCTTCGGGCGCGCAGCGGGCCAGGAATTCCGTGCAAACATTCGCGTCTTCAAAACCGGGGTTGGCAAAGAGATTTTGGCCGAAAACCGACACCCGGTACAGCAGAAAAAAACAAAGGATCGCAGAAGCAAAAATGAATTTGGAAAATGTCATGCGGAACGGCGGTTGTTTGCGCTATAACAGGCTGACACGTATGCGAATTGTATCGGGAATGGAATTTCCATATCGCGCCATGAAGTCTGACAACATGGTTAGAAATGGCAAAACAGGGCCAAAACGCCCTGTTTATTGCAGTCGTGACAAATTTTGACATTCATTCCACCCGGCAATTTCAACCTTTTGGGCTCGTTATTGTCCAAGGTTTCTATTTCACCAACAACTGATTTCAACCAACACTTTTATTCCAACATGAAACTCCGCCTTGTTTACCCGTTTGCCCTGACCATCCTTTGCGCCGTAGTTTTGCTCGGCAATAAAAACGGCCGCGCATCCGAAGCCAAAGCCGGCAATACCGGCGCACCTGGCGACGAAGCCCTGCCCAACGGAAATCCCATCACCTGCATCAGCTGCCACACGGCCAGCCCCATTGCTTCCACCATGACGGTAAGTGTACTCGACAGTGCCGGCAACGCCGTGACACAGTACATACCCGGCTACCAATACACGGCGAAAGTGACGATCACCGCCACCGCCGGGAGCCCGCAGGGATACGGATTCCAGATGATCGCGCTCAAAGACAACGGCAACACCGACCTCGACGGGTTTTCAGACCCCGGCAACCAGACGGTGAACAACTACAAAATCGCAACGATACCCAACGGCCGCACCTATGCCGAACACGACAACGTGTCGACTCCCAATGTATTCAATGTAAAATGGAAAGCGCCGGCGGCCGGTACGGGCAACATCACTTTTTATGCGGCCGGTAATGCCGTGAACAAAAATGGTCAGAACAGCGGTGACGGGGCCACCGTCACTTCGCTGAAACTGACTGAATCATTGGGCACTTCTACACAAAACCCTGATGCAGAACGTATTGTTATGAGGTTGTGGCCCAACCCTGTTGCATCTGTAGCCTGGTTATCATTCGTTTTACCGGCGCCCGGCGAATACCGGTTGACGGCGCATGACTTGTCCGGAAGGCTTGTCTGGCAAACAACCCGGTACTTATCCGCCGGCGAGCAGGCGCTGGAAATTCCGGCCGCAGACTGGAGCCCGGGCGTCTATTTTACCGGCATTTCGGGAGCCGGCATTTCGGCGAACGGGAAATTGGTAAAACGGTGAAAAAACAGGATGGGTGATCAGAAATCACCGCCTTCTCCTTCGCCCTGTTTTTTATCCGGTTTTGCCTTTTGCTGGTGCAGGCGATAGTTCAGCGTCAGGTTGATTTGTCGCGCGCGCCACTGAAAGTTGTTGTAGGTATAAAAGTTATCTCCTTCCGACACGAACCGGTGGCGGCGGGTATTGAACAGGTCAGATACGTTGAGTGTGAGGGTACCGTTGTTTTTCAGAATATCTTTACTGATGGCGAGATCGATAAACCAGTTGGGTTTGCGGTAGCCTTGCGTGTTTTGCAGTTTTGATTCGTAATTGCCCCGGAGTTGCAGGTCGGTACCTTTCCAGAAACTGAATTTGGAGGTGAGCCGCGAAAACCATCCGTAGGTATCGCTTTGAAACGACTCGCCGAGGTTATCGCCGTTTGTGATGGCCCGGAAAAAGTTAAAATTGCCGTCCACTTTCCACCATTTGTACGGGCTGTACGATGCGGTAAATTCCAATCCGAACGCGTCTTCTTTCGACAGGTTTTCCGGGCGGGTTGTTGCATTGCCCTGGTCGTCGACACGCCGGATACGTTCGATTTTTCCCGTGGTATGGCGGTAATAAAGCGATGAACTGAGGGACGCCTGATCCATGTATTTCACGTGCCCGATCTCAAAAACATTGGTGAATTCAGGTTCCAGGTCGGGGTTGCCGCCGAAAAAATTCCGGTTATCAGTGAAGGTCATAAACGGATTCAGGTCCCAATAACGCGGGCGCCTTACCCGGCGGCTGTAGCTGAGTTGCACGGCGTTCTGACCGGGCAGATCGTACGTAAAGTGGGTGCTGGGGAAGAGGCTCGTATAGTCGCGCGGGTTCGATTCGTCGGTTTGTTTCAATATGGTGCTCACGTCGGTCATTTCGGCCCGCAAACCCAACTGGTAGGAAAAACGTTTTATTTTATTACCGAGAATGGCATATGCGGCGTGAATGTTTTCGTCGTATATAAAATTGTTGTTCAGTCCGTCGACCGGCTGCCAGGCGCCGTCGGCGAAACGTTCCACGAGGTAGTCGTTGGTCATATCGCGGAAAGTGCTGCGCAGGCCCGATTCAAACTTCCCGTCTTTGCCGAAAGGATGGATGTAGTCTAATTGAAGCAGCAGTTGTTTTTCCGTTTCGAAATTGTAGGAATGTTCCAGCACCTCCGGCGCTCCGGTGGGGGTGTAATCGGGCAAAAAACTGCGTTCCACAAAATCCTGGTCGGAATCTTCCCAGTTGTCCAGGTAACGCACCTCAGCCGTCAATTCATGGCCTTCCCGTTCAAAGGTCTTTTTGTAAGTAAGCGCGTATTCGGAGTTGGGCTCCGTTTCCTGCTCGTCCTGTGTGCGGGTGGTGATGCCGCTGGGGTTGTCGGTTGAAAAAAGGTAATCCGTGTATTCCAGGAAGGAGCTGCGTTCTCCTTTGCTGCTGCGCCAGGTATACGCGGCGGTCAGGATGTTTTTCGGATTAAAAAAATAATCCAGTCCGGCCCGGACGTTTTTGTTAAACCCCAGGTTGTCGCGTTCGTTGGCCTGTCGGTAAATATAGGTAGTGTCGCCGCTGTAAACTTCCTGGTAAACGGAGCCGTCGCCGGGGCTGTTGCGGTAGGCGACGCCGGAATTGATAAAAAAGTTGAGCCGCTCCCTGCGTAAATTGAGGTTGACGGCCCCTCCAAAATTGGTTGGATAACCGGTAATGAGGTCGAACGAGCCGTTTAACCCGCGTGTGCGTTCTTTTTTCAAAATGATGTTGATGATACCTCCGGTGCCTTCCGCCTCATACCGCGCCGAGGCGTTGGTGACCACTTCCACCCGGTCGATGAGCGAGCCCTGCAATTGTCGCAATCCGTCGGCGCCTTTAAAACTGACCAGCCCCGAAGGTTTGCCGTCGATCAGGATTTTTACATTGTTGGTACCCCTCAGACTGACGTTGCCATCCACATCTACCGACACGGAGGGTATATTGCTCAGAATGTCCGCCGCATTTCCGCCGGCATTGCCCAAGTCTTTGCCTACGTTGAAAATTTTCTTGTCTAAGGCCAGTTGCATGGAGCTTTTTTCGGCCTGTACCACTACTTCGTCCAGCATGGTAGCGGCGGGCTGCATTTTTATATTGCCGAGCGCCACGGGCGCCGTTCCCTCCGACACCGTGATATCGCTCAGATACACAGAGGTATAGGCCAGGAAATCGATTTTTACAAAATAGGTCCCGGGTTTTGCTTCGAGGGTGAATACACCCGCGTCATCGGTGATATTTCCGGTAACGGGGGTGCTGTCCGCCCGGCTGTACAGGGTAACCGTCGCATAACCCAGGGGCGAGCCGGTGTGTGCATCAAAGGTTTTGCCCGTGATTTTGTTTTTCCCGCCTTGCTGTGCGTACGTGGAAAAACCGGCGGTCAAAAAAAAGAGAAAAAGCAGAAGGTGACGATAGGACATCATAAAAGGACGGGATAATAATAGATTGATGATCAATGTCTTGTGTTTTATTCATGTAAAATATGGCACAAAGGTAGGCGCCGACTCTGGCCGGAATTTGTAGGGATTCTGTAGGAATTCTGAATTGGGTGTTAACAAAAATCAAAACCGTACGGCTACTTCATGCACCCCGTCGTGGTAGGTGTAATTCACGGTCATCGCATTCACGTCGCAGATTTTTTTCACGATGGCCAGGCCGAGGCCGAGTGATTTGCCGGGCAGGTTGCTTTTTTGAAAACGCCCGAACAATTGGTCGGTAGGAACGGCCGGCGCCGTTCCGGTGTTGCTGACGGTCAGTTGCCCGACATCGAGGCGCACTTTTATCCAGCCGTCGCCGACGTTGTGCCGGATGGCGTTTTTCAACAGGTTTCCGACAAGGATGTGGGCCAGGGAGGGGTCGATACGCAGCAGTACGGAGGGACTGATTGCGGTGCTTAACAACAAACCTTTCATACCGGCCAGTTCTTCAAATATTTGAACGTCGGCATTTAAAATGTCGGAAAAATTGACCGGTGTCTGTGGCGCAAACTCCTGATTTTCAATTTTAGTAAGCAACAACAGGGCCTCGTTTAATTTGGAAAGCCGGGACAGCGCTTCCTGCGCGTCCTGCACCAATTGCAGTTGGGAGTCATCGAGGCCGGGCGCTTCCAGCAGCAGTTCCAGTTTGCCGTTGGCTATGGCCAGCGGGGTTTGCAGCTCGTGGGAAGCATTTTCCGAAAATTCTTTCAACGAGCGATAGTCTTTCCCGGCTTTGGCGAGCATTTCGGCCAGAAAGGAATTTAAACGTTTGAATTCCACCGTGGATGTTTTTGGAAATACGGGTACTTCGCCGGATTGAAGATTAAATGACTTGACCTTTTCCAAGGTGGCTTTAAACGGGCCGAGCAACCATTTTGAAATTAAAAAATTGAATATCAATAAGATACCACCCAATACGACAAACAAATCCTGCAATACGTTCGTAATGATCCGGCTGATGTCGCTTTGTTCAATGACGACATTCATCAACATAAACCGATAAAATTGTCCGTCGATTTCCCGCGTAACCGTCAATTTTCGAAACAATTCCGGGCGTTTCAGCACCGGGTGTTGGGCAAGGGTATCGGCAAAAACCATTTTCCGGTCGGCCGGCCCGGCTGTGTCCACCCGGGCGATGCTCATGAGCCTGTTTTGCAGATCGGCAGCAGGCACTCCCGCGCGAATGATTTGCTCCACCTGGTCGAAACTTTCCATCAGGGTAAAATCGGTTTCCCGCTGCACTTCAAACCTGAATTTATGATACACCCTGACGCCGCCTATGCCGAATGCGGCGAAAGCCAGCAAGAGATTCAGTATCGTAATTTTGGTCAGTAAACTCATGTTGTCAGGGACATAGGGTGGTTATCCGTTCAGTTTGTAACCCAATCCGTAGATCGTTTTGATATAATCTTCCCCACCCGCCGCCGTGATTTTTTTTCGCAGGTTTTTGATGTGTTGATACACAAAATCGAAAGAATCCTGCACGTCCACGTGGTCGCCCCAAAGGTGTTCGGCGATGGTTTGTTTGGTGAGCACCCGGTTTTTATTGGCGATAAAAAATACGAGCAGTTCGTATTCTTTCAACGTCAGGATCAGGGAGACGTCGTGAACGGTTGCGTCATGGGTATCCGTGTTGATGGATATTTCGTTGAATTGCACTTCTTTGTGCCCCTGAAATTTGCGGCGGCGAAAAATGGCTTTCAGGCGGGCGTTGAGTTCGGGCAGGTGAAAAGGTTTGGTCAGGTAGTCGTCAGCGCCGAGTTCCAGCCCCGCGATGCGGTCGTCGAGTGCGTTTTTGGCGGAGATGATGAGCACCCCCGCCTCAGGCTGTTTGTCTTTCAGCAGGCGCAGCAGGTTCAGTCCGTTGCCATCGGGCAGCATGATATCGAGTACCACGATGTCGTAGGAAAAAGAAACTAATTTGTCCTGGGCCTCCCGGAAAGTAGACGCATGTTCGCACACCAGGTCGCCGCGCGACAGGTACGATAACATATTGTCCATCAGGGCTTTTTCGTCTTCAACAATCAGGAGTTTCATAACAAAGGGCAAAGGTAGGTACGGATTTTGAGGGAAATTTGAAGGTTGAAAGGCGGCCAAAAGTTAAAGTTACACCGGGCATCCAACTTTAACGCCGGATAGCCGCGCTGCCTCGTTAAAATGAGTTTAACTTTGGCTTAACACTAAAAAGCATCGTTTGGCAGTTACTATTAAAAGGAACTGCGTTTAATATTCAAAACATTGTTCCTGGAACAATCAAATCAAAAATCATTTAGTGATGAAAAACCTGTTTTTTCTGCTAATTTTTGCCCCGATGACCACTTTCGCCTACCAGGGCAACCCGACTCTGGAGGCTATTACGAGCGCCCTGAACAGCGGGGACGCCGACGCGCTTTCCAAATATTTTGCCGACAACGTGGAAATTTCCATTCAGGATAAAGAACAAGTTTACGCAAAAGCCAAAGCGCTTGACGTCGTCCGAGGTTTCTTCAGCACCAGTAAACCTAAGGCATTCAGCCAGGTACACAAAGGCACAAGCCGCGAAAACAGCGATCAGTACTGTATCGGTAACCTCACGGCTACCAGCGGCAACTACCGGGTATATCTGTACCTGAAGGTGAGCGGCGACAGCCTTTCCATCCAGGAAATGCGATTCGACAAAGAATAAACGCGATTTTTCGCTTCAAAAAATTCCGCAACGACTCCGGCATATGCCGGGGTCGTTTTTATTTGACGGCAAATTTTGCTGCCACCTGCGAAAAAGTCGTTAAATTTGCCCGCTGTTTTATCCAAATTATGTTCATCAACTAAAATACTTGCTATTCATGGGCAAAGGTGATTCGAGAAGCAAACGCGGCAAGATCCGGCGCGGCTCGCACGGCAACAACCGACCGAAACTACAAAAACTGAAAACGGTTTTGAAAAGACTGGCCGGCAAATAACGCGGGTTGTTACCGGTACATAGGGCCTTGTTGAATGCACGTCATTCGGCAAGGCTTTTTTGATATTTTTTCCCGCAGATTTCGCAGATTTATGCCGGTTTGTTATCTGCGAAATCTGCGGGAAATCCTAAAATAAAAGCGTATGAATAAATTGATCTGCACCATCGCTGCCTGTTTTATGTTTGCAGCGGCCCACACCCAAACCGTTTCCGGCACCTGGAAAACC
This sequence comes from Lewinellaceae bacterium, assembly GCA_016713985.1. Classification (GTDB taxonomy): domain Bacteria; phylum Bacteroidota; class Bacteroidia; order Chitinophagales; family Saprospiraceae; genus M3007. The sequence goes on from JADJOD010000022.1 coordinate 128,795, forward strand.
AAAGACGACGAAACGGGAGAAGCCAAAAGCCACGTCGAAATCTATGAATCCGGCGGCAAACTTTTTGGTAAAATTGTAAAACTTTTAAAAGAAAAACCGGACCGCCTTTGTGAAAAATGCCCGGGCGAACGCAAAAATCAGCCGGTACTCAACATGATCATTCTGGTCAATATGGTACAAAAAGACGGGATGTGGCAATCAGGTGATATCCTCGATCCCGAAAAAGGCAAGTGGTACCGTTGCAAGATATGGCTGAAAGAAGGCGACCCGAATACCCTTGTTGTACGCGGCTACCTGGGGCCTTTTTACCGGACGCAGTATTGGAGCAGAATATAAAGGGGAGAAAAACATCCCCCCTTTATATCGCACGGATTTTATAACGACTTGATTTTGATGTTTTTATACCACACTTTATCGCCGTGGTCCTGCAATGAAATTTTCCCTTTTACCGAGAGGCCGAAATCCGGGGCTGGCAGTCCGGGGAATTTGCTGGCTTTGATCAGATCGAGCCATTGCTGCGTGGGTTTTCCGTTTTCCAGCATGCGGATTTCCACCACTTTGGTATCGTTCAGCCATTGTTCCACGTTGCCGTTGCGGGATACGATACGCACTGCATTCCACTGACCGTGGGGCTTTGCCGTTTCCACCGAGCATTTGATCAGGTCGTAGAGGTCGCCGGCCCGGTGTTTTTCGATCTTGCCGTCGGCGTGGCAGGCGTTGTCGAGCACCTGCATTTCAGGTCCGGTTTTCCAGGGGTAATCATATTTTGCGGTGTCTTCAACGATGTGGTAAATGATGCCCGAATTGCCGCAGGAGTCGATTTTCCATTCGAGGCGGAGTTCAAAATTTTCGTAATCACCGTCGGTGAGGATATCGCCTCCGTCGGCGGCCTGCCAGTGGCCTTCGGCCTTGACGGCATTCAGGTGAATGGCATTGTCGTTGATCGACCACATTTTACCAACGGGTGCGCCGCCGTATTTATGCCAGCCTGTGAGGCTCTTTCCGTCGAACAGCAGTTTCCAGCCTTCGGCTTTTTCCTGCTCGGTGAGTGTGTTGTCGGCGGGTGGCGCGGCAGCAGTTTTGGCGGGTTCGTTGTTGCAGGCGGAGAAAAAGAGAAAACCCGCAAAAAGGGCGGCTGTCCCTGGGAGCAGTAGTTGAAAATGGCGCATAGCGGAATGTTTGTTGAACAAATAACTCCGGCCAAATTAAAGGCTTTTTACAACTCCCGGCATCGTTTTTCCTCAACCTTTCAGGCCCAATCCGGCTTTTTCCGAAATTTCCAGCATGCGGTCGATGGATTTTACCCCCTGTTTGATCACCCAGTCCGGCAGCACGATTTCGGGCAACTCGTATTCCATACAGAGGTACAGTTTTTCCATCGTATTGCGCTTCATGTGCGGGCAGTCGTTGCAGGCGCAGTTGTTGTTGGGCGGAGCGGGAATAAACGTTTTGAGCGGACTTGCTTTTTGCATCTGGTGGAGAATACCGGCCTCCGTGGCGACGATATATTCGCGGGCAGAATCTTTTATCGTATAATTCAGCAGCCCGGTGGTGCTCCCGATGAAATCGGCCATCTCCAGAATATGGGCTTCGCATTCCGGGTGGGCGATGAATTTGGCTTCGGGGTGCCGGTTTTTCAACTTGACAATGCGCTCATGGCTGAAAATCTCGTGCACCATGCAGGCGCCGTTCCAAAGCACCATATCCCGGCCGGTTTTTTTAATGAGATAAGCGCCCAGGTTTTTGTCGGGTGCAAAGATGATCGGCTGGTTTTTCGGGATGCTTTCGATAATAGCCACCGCATTGGTGGAAGTACAACAAATGTCGGTCAGCGTTTTGAGTTCGGCCGTGCAATTGATATAACTGACCACGATGTGGTCGGGGTATTTCTCCCTGAATTTTTTAAACAGGTGCGGCGGGCAGGAGTCTGCCAGCGAGCAGCCCGCTTTGAGGTCGGGCAACAATACTTTTTTATTGGGCGACAGCATTTTGGCCGTTTCCGCCATAAAATGAACCCCGGCAAATACAATAATATCGGCATCGGTAACCGCCGCTTTTTGCGACAGGCCAAGGGAATCGCCGATGTAGTCGGCCACATCCTGAATCTCCGAATCCTGGTAGTAATGGGCCAGTATGACGGCGTTTTTTTCTTTTTTCAGGCGATTTATCCCGGCTATAAGGTCAAATTCGGGATCTACCTCCAGGTCGAGATATCCGACCCGGTCGAGGTTTGTTGCAGCACTGGCGAGTGAATTGGTCATACGTAATGGTTATTTGTTATCTGGCATCTGGCATCTGGCATCTGGCATCTGACATCTCACTCCACCTTCACCACACTCCTTTCCAGCACTTCTTCATAATAGGCTTCATAATGCGGAAGGATGTTTTCGATGTCGAAACGTTTGGCCTGGGCGAGTGCGTTGGCGCGGAATTGGGTCAGCATTTCGTCGTTTTGCATCAATTGGATGGCGTATTGGGCCATTTCATCCACATTTCCGGGCTGACTGGTGAATCCGGTGACGCCATGAATATTTACTTCAGGCAGACCGCCGCTGTCCGACGAGATCACGGGGACTTCGCAGGCCATGGCTTCCAGTGCGGCAAGGCCGAAACTTTCACTTTCCGAAGGAATGATAAAAAGGTCGCAGATGGCCAGCAGTTCCTCGATGGCGTCCTGTTTTCCAAGAAAACGCACCTCATCGTGCAGGCCGAGTTCGCGGCAGAGGCGTTCGGCGTTTTGCCGTTCCGGGCCATCGCCGATCATCAGCAGTTTGGAAGGCACTTTTTCATACACCTTTTGGAAAATCCGGATGACGTCCTCCACCCGTTTTACTTTCCGGAAATTGGACGTGTGTGCAAGGATTCGTTCGCCCTGCGGAGCGATTATTTTTTTAAAATGTTCCTTGTTGGTTTTTCTAAAACGTTCAAAATCAATAAAATTGTAAATCACCCGGATGTCGCGCTGGATGTCAAAGAGACGCAAGGTATCGTTTTTCAGGTTTTGCGAAACGGCGGTGACCCCGTCGCTTTTATTGATGCTGAACTCCACCACCGGGGCGAAGGCGCGGTTGTTGCCCACGAGGGTAATGTCCGTGCCGTGCAGGGTGGTGACCACCGGCACGTAGCGCCCCTGCGACAACAGTATTTTTTTGGCCATATAAGCTACCGCAGCGTGTGGTATGGCGTAATGCACATGCAACAGGTCGAGGTTTTGGTATTGCACCACATCTACAATGGTGGAAGTCAGCGCTGTATCATAAGGCGGGTATTCGAACAAGGGATAGTCGTCGCTGTCCACTTCATGGTAAAAAACATTGGCGTGAAAATGGGCCAGGCGTACCGGGCGGCGGTAAGTAATAAAATGAACTTCGTGACCTTTGCGGGCGAGTCCGAGGCCGAGTTCGGTGGCGACCACGCCGGAGCCGCCATAAGTGGGATAACAAACGATGCCGATTTTCATAAAGCGTCCCGCGGGGGCCCCTCCCGCAGAGGGGATTTTCGGGCCTCCGGAGAAGAAGGCCCTGGTGAATAAATCCTGCTTTCAATGTTGCCCAATAAACAACGAAAACCGGGAAAGGGTCGATAATTCCGACAAAAGAGTGTAAAAATACCTGCCAGTGTTTAAAAACACGGTTATTAAAAAGGAAATTCCGGGCCGGGGCAAGGGAAAAGGTCAGTGTTTTTTTTCTCCCCGGAAGTTCTTTTCTCCGGCTATTACGGCCAGGTCGAGGTGGTTGGTTGCCGGCGGGATCGGGCAATTAAATCCGTCGCTGTAGGCGCACCAAGGGTTGTAGGCTTTGTTAAAATCGAGATGAAGTATATTGTCGCTGCCGATGTCGCCCACCCGAAGGTCGAGGTAGCGCCCGCCGCCGTAGGTGGTATCGTCGTTGGTATTGTCCTTGAAAGGCAGAAACAGGTAGTCGAAATATTTTTGGGACGTCAGCAGGCGGATGTTTTGATACACTTGCAAACTGAACGTTTTGCCCGCTTTTTCAAAAAACAGGGTGCCGTATTGCTGGTATTTGGCGCTTCGGCCGCTGTAAGCCGGCATATCGAACGGTTGGGTATCGGGTGTACGTTCGAAACGCGCCGCAACACGCCAGGCAGGGTCTGCGATGAAAAAATCAAGTAATGCGGTATCCTGATCCGACAGCGGGGAGCGCGTTTCGATCACAAATTCCAGTTTGTAATGATCGCGATGCCGGGTTATTTCAGCCGTATAGGCCGTATCGGTTTTTTGGGCAAACAAGGTTGCACCGAAAAGCAGGCAGATCGTGAGGAGTAAAATACGAAACATAGGTAAACAGAAATAAAAAGGTGGCAAATTACTCCCGGCGAATGGCCTCCACCGGGTCCAGTTTGGCAGCCTTCATGGCCGGATAAGTGCCAAAGATAATACCTACAAGAACAGCAACCACCGAAATAGTGCTGAAGGTATTCCAGGTATAGACCACCCGAAAAGACAAATCCGTCAACATATTGATGATCGGAACAATCACCAGGGTGGCCAGGATGCCTATGGTGAGGCCAAGCAGGCTTCCAAAAACGGAAATGGCGATGGATTCTGCCAGAAACTGCTGCATGATGTCGCGGCGTTTGGCGCCCACCGCTTTCCGGATGCCGATTTCCGAAGTACGCTCTTTCACGGAGATCAGCAACACGTTCATCACGCCCACACCGCCAACCAGAATGGAAATACCGACGATCAGCCCCATGACGATGCGGAATATTTTAAACCCCTGGGCGCTTTGTTTCACCCTGAAGTCGTTGGTTATGATTTTAAAGTCGTCGGATTTTCCGGGAAATATGGCGTCTATACGCGCCTGAACCGCTGCTTTTACTTCCTCCACGTGCTCCACAGAGGCGGCTTCCACATACCCGCCCGGCGGTTCTTTCCGCAGCTCCGCTTCACTCAGCAGGCTGATGGGCAAACAGACCTCGGGTTGGGGAAAATCGCCCGAGGACTTGGCGATACCCAGCACCGTCAGCGCATGGCCATTGATATTCAGGGTTTTGCCCAGCAATTCATCGTAACGATCGTGGCCCAGCATCTGCCCTGCCAGCGTCTGGTTTACCACGGCGAACCGGCCCCGGCCGGCTACTTCTTCTTCCGTAAAAAAACGCCCGCCGATCATATTGGTCGTTTTGCCGGCCTCGCCCGTCAGGGCATGCATGACGGCGCCCAGCGGCTCGGCAATGCTGTCCCGGCGGATTTCTATAGACATCTGAAGGTCAAGGGCCTTCCTCGATACGTGCTCCAGGCCGGTGTGCAAACGGGTAAAATGCTCGTAATCCAAAAAAGCGATGCTGTCTTTTTTTACACTCACGGTACCCGCCTTCCGGAATTTTTGCGTACTGATGATCACGGCATTCAGAGAAGTGGTGTTGGTGATTTGGTCCCGGGCATATTTTTCAAGGCCGTCGATAAAAGACAACATCGCCACCAGCGCAGCAACACCGATTACGATCCCCAGAACAGACAACAAGGTGTGGAACAGGTTCGAACGGATATTCTGAATGGCCAGGCTAAAGGAAAGGATCGTTTTTTTCAGCATGGGGTATTACGGGTTTTTGTTGAGCAGATGTTCGAGGTAATGTTCGCCGATGCCGAAGCCGGTTTTCAGGGCTGCAATTTTTTCCAGCGTCTCTTCACGCCGTTTATCGCCGCCGGCCGGTTTGGGTTGCCGGATAGCGGTGATCATTACATTTTTGGCGGTGTGTTCTGTCGAAATAAACTCGAATACGCTGGTTTTGTAGCCGTTGGCTTCAAGCAAGAGGGCGCGGATACCGTCGGTCAGGATTTCGGCCTGGCGTTCTTCCAGGATACCGTGGCGAAGCACCGGGGCAAGTTCGTTGCCGGTATGCATGGTTTTCCGGATTTGTTTGTGGCAACAGGGCGCTACCACCACAATGCCGGCCTGGGCTTCCATAGCTTTTGCCAGGGCGAGGTCGGTAGCCGTGTCGCAGGCGTGCAGCGCGATGAGCATATCGAGGCGCCCGGGCCGGTAGTCGTTGATGTCGGCAGCGACAAAATCCAAACGGCTAAAGCCTGCCTGTGCGGCCGTTTTATTGCAAAAATCTACCAGGTTTTGCCGCAATTCGATGCCGGTGACTTTTACCGGAAGGCCCAGGCGGGTGTTCAAAAAATCGTATAAAGCAAAAGTCAGGTATCCTTTGCCGCTGCCCATATCGGCAATTTGAGCATCCTGAGGCAGGGGATGTGCCCGCAACAAACTGTCGATAACTTCCAGGTATTTGTTGATTTGTTTCCATTTGTCCTGGGCGGTCGGCAATATTTCGCCGTTTTTATTGGCAATACCCAGCGCATGCAGCCAGGGGGCGGAAGGAGCGAGCAGGCGTTGTTTTTCCCGGTTATGGGTGGTGTCGGCCGGGCTCGTTTGAGCGGCTTTTTTTGAAAACAGGGTGGGTTCTCCGGATTTAGAAAACGTAAGGTTATAATCGCGGCCGGCAGTAAACAGGTCGGCGGTTAAAAATGCAGTTCCCAACAGTTCGGTCAGTTTATTCAGAGCCTCCGGAAGGTCGAAATTTTTGACTTCGTCACGGGTTTGATACCGGAAATTGCAGGAAACAAACATGCCTTTTTTCAGCGCGACCGGGCGCAGGTATACGTTTTTCAGGCCGGGGACTGCCGCCGGCACGGGCTTGCTGAGCGTGCACTTGAGTAATTGGCCCGATTCAAAAGCCGATTGAAATGCGGAAATAAATTGTAATACGGGCATCGGTCAGCGGTTCGCTTCCCGGCGCAGTTGGGCGCGCCGGCGCAGTTCTTCTTCGATGATACGCTGTGTATATTCGAGCTCGCCCCGGCTGTCAAAACGTTTTTTTTGCCAGAAAACGATGAACAGAAACGCTGCAAAACTCACCCCCCGCACCTAAGGCACACAATGTCAACCATTTGAATTTCAGGAAATTAGATACAAACGCAAGCAGTATCCAACCGGTTGCTGCGGTCCCGACCACCAGGGCTAAGCGCTGGCGGCCGCGGAAGATTGCCAACCGCTCGCGCGAACGCGCATGCAATTCCATGAGGTGGTCGGCGCCAAAATGAGCCGGACCCAGCTCATCGAGCAGGCGAAAATCGTCGTTGGCCTCTCGTTCGAGGCGATCAAGCGGTGACTCTTTTGGTGTGCGGCGGAACATATGGAGGTTGACGAAATTTATGGCAAAAATAGTACATGCACTTCCGCAAAACAATCAATCAAGTAAGATAGTTGGAAAACGTATGGTTGGATTGTTGAATTGTTGAATCGGTTAAATGGCTGCGGGAATCTGTATACTTTCACGGCCGGCTGTTAAAATTAGCCGTTAAAGGTCCGAAAAAACACACAAAGTACTTTTATTGCATCGTGGAGCGCCGGGTTTAACCATTTTGTGCCAGAGAAATCCGACGGACTTTTTAAAATCATATCAAATTAAATCCTTCAACGTGACTGGGCCAAAAACGGCTCCAAATGGCGCGGTAAAATCCATATCTACTGCGGCGATATGGACAATTACTACCTGAACAACGCCGTGTACCTGGCAGAAGAGGTATTAAAATCGCTGGACAACCCGCCGTACGACGGCCAGGTGGACTACGGCGACCGTGCCGAGCACTGCTGGAACGGCGATCATACCCAGCCCAACGCAATATCCCGCCTGCGTTATCACCGTTATTTTATCCCGAAATGGACGGAAGAAGTGCAAAAAAGAGCGCCGGACGGGGCGGATTTGAAAGGATGGCGATATTGAAAAAACGAATTAGTCATCATCGCCGCCCGCCTGCTCGCACACCACCGTGCCGTCGGCGTTGAACAGTACTTCCAGGATAGTCTGCCCTTTTTTGAGTTCGGCTTCATAACGTTTGCTGCCGTCCGCCATATCCATACGACCTGCTTCCAGTATCTGGAAAGTGGCATACTGGGCATTAATTGCGGCCTTCACCACTTCGGGCAATTCGTCGGAATTGATCTCCGTTTCGGAAAAAAGCAAGTTGCCTTCGGTATCGAAGCTGAGGTCCAATTCATTATCGTCCGACACCTCCAACTCCACTTCATACACGGCAGCTCCGGTGCAAAGAGTGTCCAGTTCCGATTCTTCTATTTCGGCGCCCTGATAATGGCTGTTCAGGTACTGCTGAATGGATGCCGGCAACTCAATGGTATTGCCTTCGTCGTCTTTACACTTTCCGAATATGAAAAGCATGGCGATTACCGGCAGAGAGAAAATCCAGATTTTTTTCATGATCGTTTGTATTTAAAATGTAAACAGAGGGGCAAAATGGTCGCCGGCAAATCGTTTTTATGTTGCGGATAGTTCTGCCCCTCTTACTGGTCATTGAATTTCAATTAGTAAAATTTCTTCGTTTTCGGCCAGATTAATGGTTTTGATCAACCCGATACCCGGTGCGTAGAATTTGTTTTCATTCACATCGGGCTCCAGGTCGGTCCACTCCCGGGTTTTTATGCAGTTGTTGAGGGCGCCGAACGGTATCACAACGGTCAGGCCCGATTCCAATACTTCAGCTTCGTCCTCGGCGTGATTAAAATAGTATTCCTGCCGGTACTTCATTCCGGGTTGGGGATTGGATGGCATGATAAGTCCGGCTTTTGCACCGTCCACGCCCGCCTCCCAGGAGCCCGCATGATCTTTGAGGCTTCCGTCAGGATTCAGATTATCCACCTCTTCGCCCATATACCAGACATTTCCGTCATTGTCCTGCGCATACCAGTCGTCTGTGTCTTCGATCAATTTGTTATTCAGCCAAACCTTATCGTTTATAACCACGCAGGTTACGCCGAGGATGTTTTTGGTAACGCTCAGGCGCTGCACTTCCACCCGTTCAAGCCCGTCGGCCGTTTGCCCTTCGAAAATGTATTTTTTTCCGGGCTCGACCGGAAAATAGGGGTTGGTCAGATGGGTGCTCATGGTGAAGTTTGCAGGTGTGATTTGCGGATTATACGTTTTATCCGGTTGTCGGGTCTCGTCTTTTTTACAAGCGGGGATGAGCAAAACGGCCATCAGTAATAACCATGCAATTAGTCTCATTTTTCTGAATTGTTTGTTGTGAAAAAAGGTGAAAAACAAAACCCGGGTTGTATACGTGTCATTACGAGCAACGACCATTAAAAGGCTGCGCGCATGCCAATTTTTTTAAAAACGATAATTCAGACCGGCCTGAATACTGAGCATCGGAGGCGATTGAAAACTTGTTTTCCCCAATGGGAGGCGTTGTGCGGCGAATACCTGACCGTTCCAGCGATGAAACAACTCATATTCGAAGCCAGCCCTTAGCAACAATAAATCAGTTATTACTTCCCGGCGATTTATCGATTTGTCAAAACTCCAATCGATGCCCAGCGCTGTATTTTGAAATTCATAAACGACTTCATACGGCAACAGAGAAACCACGCTGTAACCCGCCCCGGCGAAGGGCCTGAAGCGCTTTCCGGAGTTGAATAAATATTGCACTCCGATTGAATATTGCAAAGACGGTTGCGGCGCTTCTGCTTTCAGGAAAACAAAATCGTCAGAAGGTGGTGACACCACCGGCACACCAAAAGATTCATTCATCTGGTTCGTTTCAAAACGCAGTCTGAAATATGTGACATCCACCCACATTTGAAGTGCTGGCGAAAATTCAATAATACCTTGAAGCCCGACGGAGATTCCGCCCTGCTGATCTACTTCGTTTTGAAACGGATGAACCAACCCTCCTGACGCACCCAAACGGAATCCTTTCGGGCGCCAGGCATATAATTGCTGACGAAATGTTTTCTTTTTTGTGGATACAGGAAGTGAAATGGGTATTTCCCTCAAGCCAGAATCATCAACTTGGGCCAGTTCCGGCCAGATCGGCTCTATCTTTGGCAGATCTGTAGTAAAAGGTTGATTGTCAAGATAATTCTCGCTTTTTCCAGTTTTCTGCGGGCGATTGGTCACGTTGGCTAACCCTGGCGGTGTGGAGGAAGGAACCAGGCGCCCCCCGGAAGACCCCGATGGCTTGCCTGGGAGCAATTGTTCATGGGAATAATTAATTTCCCGGGAATCCGGTGCCAACATTGAAGCCAATCCGGAGCTTGCAGACAAGGCGGGGCTGGGTTTTATTTTTTCGCGGATAGTCCGTGTTATATAAACGGTATCCGTGTGAAATACGATTTGGGTTCGAATAATCGTATCTTTTTGATTTTCAATTGTATAGATTTTCGTTTCGGCTTTTTGCAGTTTCAAATACCAAAAGGTATTCGAACCCATCAAAAGAAACAAAAGCGGCAAAACCACCCACCACGCAAAGCCGGAGCGGTGTTTTTTCTTCTGTTGGTCGAGGCGTTTTTGTAAGCCTTGCCAGTCTTCTTCCCGAAAAGAAGGCTCGGGGCGATTCTCTATATGGTTCCGAAATTGTTTGAGAAAGTTTTGCATACTCAATTCGATTTGACCGGGTTGCTCTTTTTTTCCAGCATTAAAGCCCGGAGATTTTCGAGGGCCCGTACGAAGTTCGACCGGGAAGTGCTGACGCTGATGCCCAGCATGACGGCGATCTCCTGGTGTTTATATCCTTCCAATACGTACAAATTAAAAACCATGCGATAGGCCGGTGACAAAGCCCGAAGGATGGGCAACACGTCTTCATCCGGTGAAATGGTCGGCATCGGCATTTCATCGTCCGCTACGTCTGCCGCCCGGGTCAGTTCCAGATGCACCGGCTGCTTCCAGTTTTTTCGATAATAGTCTATGGCTGAATTAATGAGGATTCGACGCAACCATGCTCTGAACGGGTAAGAAGAATCGTACTTATCAAGGCCGGTCATAACTTTAAAAAAAGCGTCGTTTAATATCTCGACTGCTTCTTCCCGTTTGCCCGAATAACGCAAACAAATATTCATGGCATAGCCATAAAAGTGTTCATACAACTTTCGCTGGCTGTTCTGGTTGCCTTGCCGGCAGCCTTCTAATATATGGTCCAGATTGATTTCCCGGTTGAACATATCAAGCGCTTCTACTTCCGTACGGAAATAAAGATACAAAACGCTGCGCCAGGATTAAAAAAAGTCAGGGCAGATGAACAGAAACGCTTTTATATAATTTTATGGCGGGCAAACCGCCCGATCAACTTTCCCTTTCCAGCAAATCTTCCACGGTCTGCCGCAAAACCGCTTTTCGCTCTTCCGGTACGTCAACGGAAGAGAGGTAGTCAAAAGCCTCGTTTTGAAAACGTTGCTGTTCGAGGGAAACCAATTCCGGAATCCGGTTTTGGTCAAAAACAGCGCGGACGGCGGCGATTTTTTCTTCGGGATTAACGGCGCTGGTTTGCATCCACGCCTGCAACTCCCGGCGGTCGGCTTCGGGGGCTGTTTCGAGTGTTTTCAGCACCAGCAGGGTTTTTTTGTTTTGCAAAATATCACCGCCCACCTGTTTGCCGAATTTGGCCTGGTCGCCGTAGGTATCGAGCAGGTCGTCCTGTATCTGGAAGGCGATGCCGGCCAGCCGGCCAAAATTGTAGAGGCATACGGCATTTTTACCGGTTGCGCCGGCACAAATAGCACCCATTTCGAGGGCGCCGCCCAGCAATACGGCCGTTTTTAACTCGATCATCCGGAGGTATTCGGAGATGCTGACGTTGGTGCGGGTTTCAAAATTGACGTCCATTTGTTGCCCTTCACACACTTCCGTGGCCACGCGGTTAAACGCGCGGACCAGGTCGGGCAAAACCTGTGCATTGCCCGACCTGGCCAGTTCCGTGTAGGCCCGGATGAGCATGACGTCGCCGCTCAAAATGCCGGTTGTGGTATTCCACCGGGTATGCACGGTGGGGTTGCCACGTCGCAAGGGAGCGGCGTCCATAATATCGTCGTGCATCAGGGTGAAATTGTGAAACAATTCGATGGCCCAGGCCGCCGGAAGAGCCGGGCCGGGATCGTCGAGAAAAAGCTCGCAACCCATCAGCAACAAGGCCGGGCGCAGGCGTTTTCCACCCAAAGTGAGGATGTATTCGCAGGGTTCGTAGAGTTCGCGCGGCGCAGCTGGAAAAGGGTTGTTTGAAGCGTAGCGCTCGATCAGGTCGAGGAGTTGCGGGAGGCTGTGCATGTGGGTTGTGGCGATTGCATCATTAAGTTATTACATCATGCGCAGCGTTGACGGCGGAAATGATAATATATGCCTGACGATGCGAAAACAGGTAATAAGTTGGCCCGCAAATATGCAACGTCCGGAGGTATACAACCCCTATTCTTCCTCACTTAGTCGACGATCTCATCCATATCGACATAAACGATTTGTTGTTTGCCGTTTCGTTCGGCGAATTTCCATTTCAAAACGGGAGAGGCTCAGGAAGCCGGGGCGCCCGAAATGGACTTCCGCAAGCTCATAAACAAACGTTCCAGTATGGTATAATCTTTTGTTTTAATCGCCACCGTTGCAGCCAGGTCTTGCCTGCGGGGTATCGTTTTGCCGTAGGAGGTTTTCCACTCGGCGGGCAATTCCAGGGTTACGGTATAAAATTGCTCTTGCGGGATCAGGGAAATATCCGTCACGGTTGCATCCATGGTGCCGTATTCGCTGGAGGGGAAATTGTCGAAATAAACGATGGCCTGCTGTCCCGTTTCCACCTTGCCGGCGCCCGCGGTCAAAATCCGGGCTTTTTACAATCGCTTTGCTGCCGGCAGCATGTTCCGGCGGCACGATGGACAACACGGAATGTTCAACCGACATAAAAGTGCCTTTGGTCAGTTGGGTGGGCAAAGACACGATACCGGAAGCGGGAGCGAGCACCAGATATTGGCGTTTCCACTGAGCGATCAGCGATTGGAGCGCTGCCGTTTTTGCAACAGCGTGGAGCGAAGGTTGTCAAAGGATTCGTGCTGGTTTTTTCGCAGATCCGCCATTTGTGTCTGCAATTGGTTGATTCGTATCCGGTGATTCACCATTTCACCCTCACTTTGTTCCAACTGGCGTTTTACTTTCAGAAAATCCAGTTCGATTGCTTCCATATCCTGCTGGCTTTTAACGCCGTCTGTAAATAGTTTTTTGGCCCGGTTCAGGTTGTTTTCAGCGATACGCACTTCTTCGGCGAGCAGTTGGTTTTGCCGGCCAATGTTTTCATTCAACTGGCCGATCTGCTTGATTTCCGTTTCGATGGACCTGATTTTCAGGGTAGTAATATCCCGTTCCAGGGCCTGGTGATAATTGTTGCGGCTTAATAATACTTCCCGGTAGATACTTCCCATATCACCCAAACGAAGGTTTTCGGGCAAAATCATTCCCGCTTCCACATCCCCGTTCAGGAGCGAGTCGGCCAGCAAAACATCGCGCCAGTGGCTGCTGCTGTTTAATACGAACAAGGGCTGTTGGGCAAATACGGTTTGTTTGTCGCGTACCAGTAATTCGGCCATTTCCCCGCTTTTGGCCGGATAAATTTCGATCGGCGGGTGTGTGCTGTAGACGGTTGCGTCCGCGTTGATGACATCGGGAAAATGAACTACCGCCGAAACTCCGAGACAAATCAGCACGAAGGTCAAAATGGAGGCGATGCCCCAGCGGGTGATCCATCCCGGAGGAGCGCCCATGGTGTTTTCCACGGTCACCAATTCGTACATTATTTCCCGGGCGGGTTGTGGCAGGTCAGGCATGGTTGGCGGCGGCTAAATGTGATCCGTTGAGTTGTTCGAGATTCAGTTGGTTGGAAACCAGCGCGGCGTATTTTCCCCGTTTTTTCAAAAGTTCGGCGTGAGTCCCCTGTTCGGCTACCATACCCCGGTCCAGCACAATAATCTGGTCGGCATTGATCACCGTACTCAAGCGGTGAGCAACGATCACGACCGTTTTATTTTGGAAGAACCGGTGGAGGTTTTTCATGATAATATGCTCATTAATAGCATCCAGCGCGTTGGTCGCTTCATCAAAAAACAAAAATTCGGGGTTTTTATACACCGCCCGTGCAATCAGCAGCCGCTGGCGCTGGCCTTGTGAAATGCCGTTGCCGAGTGAGCCGACCTTGGTATTGAAAGACAAGGGCAGCAGGTCCACCATTTCACGAAGGTTGGCAACGTCGATGGCTTTTTGCAAGCGGCTGTGGTCGAGTTGTTCGTCACTTTCCGCAATATTGTTGGCAATGGTGTCCGAAAAAATAAACCCGTCCTGCATGACCGTTCCACATACACTGCGCCAGTATTGCCGGTTTAAAAGATCGAGTTGTTGGGGGCCCAGGGTAATACTGCCGCTCACCGGCCGGTAGAATCCGAGCAACAGTTTGAGCAATGTCGTTTTTCCACTGCCGCTTGAACCGACAATTGCCGTCACTTTGCCGTGTGGAATGGTGAGGTTGATATTTTTCAGGATATGGCTGCCAATGGCGGTATATTGAAAGGAAACATTGTTCAGTACAATATCCTGTTGCAAGTCGAACCGGGCAGGTGCCATGACATTCCGGTCTTCTTCATCTTCCAGTACGGCCACTTCCCGCATTCTTTCTATACTGATCCGGGCATCCTGGGCTGACCGGATAAATTGAATAAACTGTTCGAAGGGCGCGTTTAGTTGACCTACGATATACTGGATGGCCAGCATCATACCGAGGGTCATTTCGCCGGCGATTACCGATTGGGCGGCTAAAAAAATGATGATGATGTCTTTGAATTTGGCAAAAAAATTGGCTCCGAACTCCTGTACCTGGCGCAGCGAAAGGGATTGGGTTTCGATCCTGAACAATTTAGCCTGTACCGCCACCCATTTCCAACGCCGCTTGCGTTCGCTGCCCTGTAATTTAATTTCCTGCATCCCGTGGATCAACTCCAGTACATTTTGCTGGTTTTCGGCCGAGGCCTGAAAGGTGCGGTAGTCGAGCTCGCGGCGGCGTTTCAGAAAAAGCCAGATCCAGGAGAAATAAAGCAGGGAAAAACCCGCAAAAACCAAAAATATCTGCGGGCTGTAGTAAAACAGGATGCAGGAAAGGATCAGGACGGAAAAAAACGAAAAGAAAACGTTCAGGGCCGAGTTGGTTAAAAATTGGTCTACCCGGTAGTTGTCGTTGATGCGCTGGAACAGGTCGCCGCTGTTTTTGGAATCGAAAAAACTGATCGGCAGCCGGATCATTTTGGCCAAAAAATCCGAAACTAAGCTGGTATTCACCCGTTTGCCGACCTGAAGCAATATCCAGGACTGGATAAAACTCACGGCGTACTGGCTGGAAAACAACATCAGCTGGGCTGCCAGCACCAGCCATAAAAAACCGATGTTTTTATTCAAAACACCGATATCGATGATCGATTGGGTTAAAAAGGGAAATAAAACCTGAAAAATCAACGTGGCCAGGATGCCCAGAAAAAACTGTATGATCAGGCGGCGGTAGGGTTTGGTGTAGGAAAACAGAAAAGACCACAAGTTGAAATTTTCAGATTCCAGTTCGATTTCCGTGTTATAAAATGCCGGGGCGCATTCCAGACCCAAAACAATTCCTTTATCCCGGTCACTGCACCACGATTGTTCGAATTTGGAACGTTTCATCTTCGTTTTGCCATAGGCCGGGTCGGCAATCCAGACAAATCCGGCGTTTACCCGGTAGATAACCACAAAATGTTTTTGTTCCCAATGCGCAATACAGGGCATCGGAAAATCGATCAGGCCCGGCAACTCGTCTTCGGTTTCGAAGCGGATTTTGGCGGCGACGGTGCGGAACCCCAGGGTTTCGGCAGCCTGGCTGATGCCGGTGAGCGACACCCCTTCCCGGGTAATGCACGACATATCGCGCAAATACTTAATCGGTACGTTTTTCCCGTGCCATTTGGCAATCATACGCAGGCAGGATGGCCCGCAGTCCATCAAATCCAGTTGTTGGTAAAAAGGGAATCTGTCGAACATGGCAGTTTGTCGTTATTGAGTCATTGGAGTCATTACGCCATTGAGCTTAGAAAAATGGCCAGGCGGTACATTCATATTTGTTTGTGCATCAACTCAATGTGTGCCGATCCAGGAAAAAATATCCCGCATCACCTGGTCCCATTTCCCGGCGGTGTAGTCGGGTTTTTTGTCGGGGCCGACGGGGTAAAAATTGTGTTCCACGCCCGGATATACCTGGGTCGTCAGGTTGGTTTTCCCGGCGCGAATAAATTCATACGGAATCAGGTCGCATAGCTCGCAGGCCACGTCTTCCGTACCGAAGCCAAGGAAGACCGGTATCTCCAGGCGAAGCAGGTCGTCGATCAGATTTTCGGAAAAGGAAGTCCAGGTCGGGTAAGGATCGCCCCAGGTTTTATCCAGCGCGCCCGGATGGTCGCTGATATCTTTCCATAAAGCCAGCAGATTGTCAACTTTCGCTTGTTTTTCTTCGGGCGTCGCTCCGGCCCGGATACGTTCGCGGCGGATCATTTCAAAAAAACGACCGACCGGGCTGCAACTCAAATAGACCAAATGGGTTACGCCGGGGGTGCTGACGGCGGTTTTGGTGGCCACACGCGACCCTTGCGAGTGGCCGAGCAATACGACTTTATTTTGATCGATCCAGGGCGCCTTCAAGAGTTTTTTTAGAACCGAATGTGCCAACAAAGTATTGTTTTCCAGGGTGTTGTACTTCCAAAAAGCGCTTAGATCGAACCCGGTGCCGGAGTAAGATTGCTGGTCGTCAAGATTGCTTTCCACATCAACCATCGGCAATCCCGTTTTCCCGACAAACAGGAAATGATATTGTTGTAACAGGTTATTGAACGGGATCGGATTATTCAAAGCATACGTTTTTCCGTTTTTTTGGATAAAAACGGGGGCTATGGAGGAGCCCGTGCAGAATACAATCAGGGGTTTTCTGATGGAAGTATCTCCCAACACCACGAAAGCGGCCCGAAGGCTGTCGAGCGAAAGGGTATCCGCATGAAATACATTTTTCCCCTGGTACATCCACGTTTGTGCGCCGGCATGGCCGGGTGTCAGCAGAAAAAAAACGGCAAAAACGATCAAAATCCGATGCATATGCTTAGGCAGGTTTGAGTGATGCCGCCGGCTAACGGGATTCCAATGCGGAGGAATACCGTTTCTCCAGCGCCAGCGGGTTGAAATAACCGAGCACCACAAAAGTAACATCGCGATAAGAAGAGTCCGCCGTACTCCCATCGTGCAATACATAATCGGTAGGCGCTATGTATATTTCATTGGGTTTGACACGGAGCCTGATCACCGGATAATCCGGGTTGGTTTCGAGAAAATACCGGCAAAGGTCTTTTTCATTTTCCGGAACATATCCTTCCGCAAGAGCCTGGTTGTAAATGTCTTCGATGGATTTGTTGACAAACCAAAGAAAACGGTCGCTTTCGCCCAGATTGAAGCTGATGCGATTGGTTTTATCCGTAAAATTGTTCACGTCTAAGCCTGTTGCGTTGTCGAAATGCAGGCCCAGGAGTTTGTTTGTTTTTTTGATGTCGCGGGCTACGGAAACCTGGTTGGGCGGGAGCACGTATATCCCGAGCATTTGCCTGCTGCGTTCCGTATCGAATGCATCGAGGTAATGGTTCAGGATTTTGTCGAACTCGGGCATCCTGTCTTTTTTGTTCAGAATGATGTCGCGCGCTTGCAGGTTATCGGCCGCACTTTTGAAGTTGAATTCCCTGAATATGTCGGACATTTCCTCCGGAATCGTTGAAATGGCGATAATTTTTCGGTATTGTTCCGCTGCGGGAGCGTCGCGATCGATGTGCAGCAGCATATCCATTTCGTGTTCGGTCGGCCGCCTCCAGGGCATGCCCGGTACTTTGCCGCCCTGCAGGTAGTCCGGGGGCGCCGGCACGATACCGTTGCTCAGTTCGATGCGGTTGAAAGGTGACTCGTCGGGGAGGTCGAATAAAATAGAGATACCGGGAGCGAGGCTCATAAGATGTCCGTTTGAATGGTAAAAAGATGGGTTAGCAGGCGGTTTCCAGTACGGGCTGCATGCTTGAGGCAGCGAGGTTTTGTTCGATGATCTCCAGCACTTCCGCTACGCTGAGCAATTCCATACCTGTTTGTTGCAGGTAGGATTCGGGCATGAGGCGGAGGATGCGGTTCTGGATGTACACGATGAGTTTCATCAGGTCGCGGCAGTAGATGGACGGGTTGTCAAATCCGTTTTCGGCGCTGTAACGTGTTACGAGGTATCCGCCGCCGCACACTTCGTTGAGGGGGCAGGCGCGGCATTGTGCGCAAAGGTTTTTGTGGCTGTCGAAGTAGAGGCGTATCAGCGGGGTGTTTTGCGCCTCGTCGATGCTGTTGGAAAACACACTCATGTTGCCCTTGGTGAATCCGTGGCCACAGGCTTTGAGTGTATCTACCGTTTCGATATCACCGTTGGTCTCGATGATCAGGGTATCGTTTTGGCCACCGCCGAGCACCTCGTTCCCCGATCCTTCTTTTCCAAACATCAGTTCGATCAGGGTCTCAAAAATCTGGACCTTGGGTTTGTCCTGGCAGGTATCAGCCATCCAATGGTCGAACAGCGGGATCAACCAATCTGCCACGGGGGTCCGGCCATTCGTATGATCGATGCCGAACAGGCCGGGCGGGTTGTCATAGTGCATATCGGGGAGCAGAATACTATAGTTGGTCACCCCAAGGCTTTTAAAGTGTTCATAGATTTCGATGGGGTTTTCTTTGATATTGAATACGGTGATTACTCCTACCCGTTTGAAGTGCCGGCGGAAAATCTGCAACCCACGCACTACATTGTCGTGACTCCCTCTTCCTTTGTGGTCGATACGGTACATATTATGCGCTTTAGGCGTTCCGTCCATGCTGATACCCACTGAAATCCGTAATTCTTCGAATAATTTACACCATTCTTCCGTGATGAGTACGCCGTTCGTCTGCATCATGAAACGCAGGTCCGTCTGTTCGGGGTCGATCAGTTTGCGGGCTTTGGCTATAAAATTCCGGTAGAATTTTTTGGGCGCCATCAAGGGTTCGCCACCGTGAAAGATCAAAAAGAAAACCCGCAGTTTATGCGTTTCGACGTGTTCCTTTACGCGGTGCAGCAAGGCATCCACAACGGCGTCGCTCATAAATTTGGGTTGGCTCTTGTAGGTGAGATCTCCCATATTGTACATGTAGCAATAGGTGCAGTTCAAATTGCACCGGCTGGCTACTTTCAACACCAAAGACGTGCATTCCATGATCAGAAGCGGCTTTTAAGTGAAAAAAATCGGCGTGAAAGAATGAATTGGGTGCACCATGCACCCAATTCAGAATAGTCTCAGGGCAAAACCCTTAGTAAATTTGAACGTACCTGACGCTTTCTGCGTAAGGGGGATCCACTTTCAGAAAGCCCGGGAGCGTGGGTACATCGCCGCCGATGATAGCATCGAGGAAAGACAACTGTTGCGTGCCGAAGTCGGAAAGCGTCTTTTTGAGGGCTTCCTTTTGATCATCGGTCTTGACGAAGAAATTCTTCTTTGACGTCATGGTAATGGAATGATTGTTTTTAAAAGAACTCCAATCCGTCACGTGGTAGGAGAGCTTGCGTCTGCACTTTTTATCCCCTGCCCTGGCCATGGCGAAGGATGGGAAGGCAGAAAGGCCCATATAACTTTCGAAATTATATTCTATGGTCTCGCAAAGGTGGAGGCATGTGCACCTATCTTTCCGTGCCATCCTGCGCCATTTCGTGCCATTTTGTGCCACGCCGGGCGCCCGGCCGGACCGACGCGGGCAGGTTTGACAACCTTGGGAAGACTATTGTTAGATTGAGTACTTTAACAGAGGAAGGCCTTCCGGCAAAAAAGGAAGAGGGGCGGCCGGTAAACCGGACAGAAAAACGGACGTTAAAAAATAATGGAAAACTCTTTTCGCACGGCTTCACCGGCCGACCTTCCCATGCTCGTGGAAATGGTGAGTTCGCTTTATGCAGAAGACCCGAGCCCGCAACACCCTACCCCGGAACATACCCGGCATACTTTCGGCGAATTGGAACGGCATCCCGAAAAAGGCCGGATCTTGCTGTTGCTGTACGATGGAAAAGTTGCCGGCTATGCAATTCTGGTTTATTTCTGGAGCAATGAATACGGCGGCAATAAAATCATCATCGATGAACTGTTTGTGTTGCCCGGGTTTCGGGGCAAGGGTATTTCAACGGCATTTTTCCGGCACCTGGAGCGCGAATATACTTCGATGGCCGTGGCTTTCGAACTGGAGGTAACACCCGATAATGCCGCTGCAAGGCGGCTTTACGAGCGGCTTGGTTTCCGAAAGGCCAAAAATGATTACATGGTCAAACGTGCCGCAATTATTTCCGGATAAATTAAAAGGAACGATTGGTGAGCAGCACAGCAAATATACTTTTGGGAAAATCGTTTTTCCGCCGTGGCTACCTTTGAGGCCGATTTTTGAATTCACAACGCCCGTTCCATGAAATATCTTTTGTTGACCTTTTTCGCAAGTATATTGTTTTTTGCTTGTCAAAACCAATCCCAACCCGGCTCCGAACCGGAAACGGTGTCACAAACCACCGTACAATTGCCCCGGGACTTCCTTGATTTTTATGAAAAATTTCACCGCGACAGCCAATACCAGATGGAACACGTGGTTTGGCCGCTCCAGGGAGATACCAGCGAGCAGGTGGATAGCACACATTATAAAAAAGTGGGTATTCAATGGCGCCCGGAAGAGTGGCATATGCAACGACTTGCATACAATCCGAAGGATTACCACCGCGACCTCCAGATGTTGGGCGAAGTGTTGATCATCGAACGTATCCGGGCAAAAGCGGCCAATTACGGCATCGAACGGCGGTTTGCCAAACAGCCCGAAGGAGAATGGGCGCTGATCTATTATTCCGATATGCAGGAAATGGTAAAATAAGAAGGGTTTAAGGGTTTAAAGGTTTGAGGGTTTAAGGGTTTCAGGGTTTCGGGCTGCTTTACCACAACCCTGAAACCCTGAAACCCTGAAACCCTGAAAAACCCTGAAACCCTCAAACCCTCAAACCCTTAAACCCTGAAGTTCCTGTAAATTACTTGTTCACTACGAGTTTGCGCGTATGCGAGAGTTCGCCGTTGCGCACCTGTACGAAGTAAACACCGTTGGGTAACTGGCTGACATCCAGCGTCATGCGGTTGTCGCCTTTAGCCATGTTCCGGTGTTGTTGCACAGTGGCTTTGCCGGACATATCCAGGATAGAAACGGCGACGTCGGCCTCTGCTTCCATCGGAACTTCTACGGTCAGTTCGCTGGTCGCCGGGTTGGGGAACATTCCAAAAGCGGCATTTTCAAATACCACCGGGATTTCCACTTCTTCCGAAGCCCCGTCAGTGCTGCCGTCGGTACGCCAGTTGCTGGCGCTCAGGCTCACTTTCAGGGTATAACACTGTGAAGCGCTGAACGCACCGTTGTAACCAAATACGTAAGCTACATAGTTGCTCGAAACGGTTGTTGTGTTATAAGTGATCAGCTCACTTGCCGTACCCGCGTTGAGCGAAGATGCGAGCAAGGTGTAGTTGTTATTGTTGGTGTTCTTGCGATAAAGCCTCAGATCGTAATCGGCCGGCAGCGTTGTCAGTTCGATTTTGATATTCCGCGTAGCGCTTGTGTTGGAGAACTTGTTATAGTCCTTATCCGTAGAAGTGGCGATTTTCGCGGTAAAAGCCGTATTGACCGGAACTACCTTGGCTGTAGACAGCGAGTTATTCGTCTCATACTGATCGGCGCAGCTGCCCGAAGTTGTGGTAAAGGATGCTGCTGAGGAGTACGTGCTCGATGTGCCGCCACAAACCGCCTGCACCTGGTAGTTGTAAGTGGTGCCCGCCGTCAGGCCGCTCAGGGGATGTGAAGTGCCCGTGATGCCGGTTACCGTCGTCCAGGTGCCGGAAGAAGACAATTTCCACTGAAGGTTGTAGGACGTAGCGCCGCCGACTGCACTCCAGCCCAGGGTAGCGCTGGTTTGTGTAATGGAAGAGGCGTTCAGACCGGAAGGTGTGCCGCAGGAGCCGCCGCTGGGAGGCTGGCAGCCGGGCGAAGTCAGCAGGGAAGCACGAGCGCCGCCCGCGTTGAACAGCGCCTGCATCCTGCTCTTTTGTCCGTTGGTGAAAAGATTCATACAAGCATCATCGGTATAGTCCATATAATTCATGAACATGTCACCGTTCGGGCCGTTGCTGCAGCTGACAACCGGGAAGACCGGGCAACCGTAGTTTTCGTCGGCCTGATTGGGGGTATCGCTGGCGCTGTCGGTTCCGTTGCAGGAAGTGCCGTCGTCGCCCCAGATGTGGTAGCAGTTGAGCCAGTGGCCAACTTCGTGGGTGGCTGTGCGGCCCAGGTGGAAGGGCTGGGTGGAGCCGATGGTTCCGAAATAGGCGTAATCACATACCACACCGTCCGTAGAAGCCGGGCCGCCGGGAAATTGTGCGTAACCCAACAGACCGCCGCTGAGGTTGCATACCCAGAGGTTCAGGTATTTGCCGGAATCCCAGGCATCAAGACCGCCGGTGCTAAAAAATTTCATGTTATCGTTCGTGCTGAAGCCGTTCACCGTGGTCTGACGGCGCTGAATACCTGTTGTGGCATTTCCGTTCGGGTCCTGCGTGGCCATGCAAAAATTGATCTCGCAGTCGGCGGCAATGGATTGCCAAACGCCGGGCGTGTTCGATGCGTCGGCATTCAGCCGGCGGAAGTCCGCGTTTAATACGTCAATCTGGGAAAGAATCTTGTCGTCGGATAAGTTCTGTGTCGTATTAAAATACACTACGTGAACCACCACGGGGATGGTAACCTGTACGCGGTCCTGAACACCGCCTGAATGAATAAAGTCATCGGTGTGGCGCTCGATGTCTTTCATAATTTGTTGCATCTCAGGGTTTTCGAGTAATTGCCGGGCAAGTACTTCGTTGGCGCCGCAAGAGCGTTGCTGTCCCTGAAGGGTGACTGCAAAAAGCAGAAGCGTGGAGATTGAAAGCAGAATGTTTCGAATCATGATTAGTGCTGAAGGTTGATAAATGAACAGTTCGAGTTTGGTAAAATACCTGGAATACAGGCAATCATAAATTGCCTCATTTTTGCGAAACAGAGAATTTTCGCTCGCAAATGTATTTTTTTTAAGAGTTAGCCTCGCAAATATTTTTTGTCCCAAAAATGACATATTTGAAAAGCGTTCTGTTTCCCGACACTGTATTGCCAAAAAAGATTCGGATTACAGGCGCGCAGGCAGTAGAATCGACGGAAAAAATAAAAAACTCATGCCGGGCGCTCGTGTCGAAAAACGCTTCTGCGACCAATGGCACCTTTGGATAACCACACTGTATTACATTTGCCCACGTACAAACTCAAAATATTATGCGCCGCCAACTACTCACCCTGTTCAGTATCAGCCTTCTGCTCACTCCTTTGTTTGCACAAACCACGCTTTTTTTTCCCCGAAACCTTCAAAAGCCGTATGAAAAAGGCACCCGAGGCTGGGATGGCAAACCCGGCCCCAATTATTGGCAGAACCGCGCCAATTATGTGATCAAAGCCTCGCTGGAACCCAAAACCCGGCGGCTCAGCGGCGAAGCAACGGTGACCTATTTTAACAACAGCCCCGATACCCTCGATCGTATCCGGCTGAAACTCCAGCACGACCGGTATCGCAAAGGCAGCCAACGCGCCGGCGATGTGACTCCTTCCGACGTGAGCGACCAGGGCGTATCTGTCGAAATGCTCAGTTACAATGGCCAGCCGGTAGATGCCAAAAACCAGCGCCGGGCCAACACATTTCTGGATATATCACTGAAAAACAGTCCGTTACCGCCAAAAAGCACGGCTACCGTGGCCATCAAATGGGCCTATACTTTGCCCGCAGGTGAAGATGCCGCCCGCGAATGTGTGTGCGACAGCACCACGTTTTTTGTCCCCTACTGGTATCCGCAAATCGCCGTGTACGACGATTTGAACGGCTGGGCCTCTCATCCGTATACGGGTTTGCAGGAGTTTTACCACGAATTTGGCGATTACGACGTGACCATCACCCTTCCGCAGGGGTTCCAGGTGTGGGCAACGGGTGAATGGCAAAACGCCGCAGAAATGCTGGAAAAAACCTACTTCGATCGCTGGAATAAAGCACATACAGCCGCCGATGTGATTGCTGTTTTTTCAGAAAAAGAACTGAAAGCGGGCGGCGTTTATAAAAAAAACAGCCAAAACGTGTTTAAATTCAAAGCCTCCGATGTGCCCGACTTTGCCTTTGCGGCCAGCGATCATTATAACTGGGACGCCACTTCGGTGGTTGTGGACGACAAAACGGGGCGCCGCACATTTGTCAGCGCCGCTTATAATACCAGCTCGACGGACTACCCCCAGGTGGCGCGTATTGCCGCCGACGGCATCCGCCTGATGAGCACTTACCTGCCGGGTTATCCCTTCCCTTACCCGTCTATGAGCGTTTTTAACGGCAACGACGGCATGGAATATCCCATGATGTGCAACGATGCCAGTACGGCGCCCAATTCCCCGATGACACTCACGATCCATGAAGTGAGTCATACTTATTTCCCGTTTATGATGGGAATCAACGAACAGGATTACGCCTGGATGGACGAAGGCTGGGCCTCATTTTTCGACTACACCCTGTCCGACTCGCTCAGCGGCCACAAACAGGGACGGATGCGCGGTTATTCCATGGTTGCCGGTACGGAAAACGACGTGCCGCCTATGGTGCGTTCCCGCAACCTGACCACGGGGTATCGCAACGCCGCCTACCAGCGCCCGCAAAATGCGTACATGACCTTGCTTGATCTGCTCGGTTACGAAACCTTTCATCGCTGCATGACCGTATATATGGACCGCTGGAAAGGAAAACACCCCGCTCCGTTTGACTTTTTTAATACCTGGAATGACGCTTCGGGCCAAAACCTCGACTGGTTCTGGCGTCCCTGGTTTTTCGACTGACCCTGGGAATGAGAACAATTCCCGATTCGGAGCCCAAGGACAACAAATTTACCACCGGCGGATAAAGGTTTACGGTGGACAATAAATTGCAAAATCCGTATCTTTACACCCTAACAACCTGATTCTCTAACCTTTCAAACGAACGACTGCACGATATGAAAACGAATAGTTTGCTTACTTATCTCCTCTATGCATTGCTCGCCACCCTGTTAGTTGCAGCGGGTTATAAAGCCTGCCAGATGCAAAAGGAAAAACAGATCAAAGCCCAGGAACAACAGGAATGGCAGGAAACGCTGCGCAAATTATATCCGGAAACCGATACTACCGGCGGCGGCAGTGCCTACATAGGCAATGACCAGACGACTCAGCCCGCCAATAATAAACCGTCCACCACCATAAAAGACGGCATCGAAGACGAGCCGGCTCCTGCTGCCAAAAGCACAACACCCACTACTGCCCAGCAAAATACGGGCAAAACAACCACGGCTACGCCTTCAACCGCCACTACCACAACACCCAAAACCACCACTACAAAAGGCGCTTCCGCCCCGGTCGCCGGAGCGGGATCCGGTCGTTGGGAAGTGCGCGCGGGGACGTTTACGTACAAAGACGGAGCGCGTGAACGCCTCGAAGAGGTGATCAAAATGGGTTACACCAATGCCGAAATTGGCAAAACCAACGGCGGGAAATATGCGGTTGTAGTCGTATTGCGCACCAACAACAAGGCAAAAGCCATCCAGGTTGGCGACCAGCTGGAGAAGCGGGGAATTGACGCCTTTGTATACGACCGGAATAAGAAAAACTGACCGGCATTTAAACGTTATTAGGATCATCGATCGCCATTATGTCATTCAGCATATCATGAAAATGACGCAATGACGATTGATGACCCTGATGACGACCGATTACTGTTCAAACCGAAGGTGTTTTACGGTTTGCCCTTTGTTGATCAATTGTTTGAGTGAATCCACGCCGATTTTCAGGTGGCGTTCAGCGAAGTTGGCTGTCACTTCCTTGTCGCTGGCTTCGGTTTTGACCCCTTCGTGAGTCATGGGCATGTCACTCACCAGAAGCAGGGCTCCTGCGGGCATCTGGTTTTTAAAAGCGGCGACAAAAATTGTGGCTGTTTCCATGTCGATGGCGATGCAGCGCAGGTCGCGAAGGCGCTGCTTAAAGTCTTCCCGGTGTTCCCACAGGCGTTTGTTGGTGGTGTACACCACACCCGTCCAGTAGTCGCGCTCGTAGTCGCGGTTTTGAGGGCGAATGCCGGCAAAGCCGGCACTTCAGGCGGCAGGTAGTCGTCGCTGGTTCCTTCCCCACGTATGGCGGCAATCGGCAGAATGAGGTCGCCGAGGTGATTTTTCCCGGTTTTTAAACCGCCGCATTTTCCGAGGAACAATACCGCTTTTGGATGAATTGCCTCCAGCAGGTCGATCACCAGGCCCGCATTGGGGCTGCCGATCCCGAAATTGATGATCGTAATTCCATCGGCGGTAGCAGCCTGCATCGGCCGGTCCGTGCCTAAAATATCGACGCCATATTTTTCAGCGAACGATTTCACATAACCGCCAAAGTTGACGAGCAGGATGTATTCGCCGAAAGCTTCCAGCGGCATGCCCGTGTAGCGTGGCAGCCAGTCATTGACGATTTTTTCTTTTGCCGTCTTTTCGTGCGCGTGGTTTTTTTTGGCCACCTCGTCGAGGTCGTGCTGGGTGAGGCGGTGGGGTTTGTTGGTCAGCTCGTCCATAATTTTCTAAAGTTACTGGTTTTACTTCATTGCCCGATACACCACACCCTGCAATTTCGGGCGGAAATCGCCTGAGATCAGTTTGTTGTTCTCCATCGTCGGATAGGTCCGATTGGATAAAAACATAAAAATCAGGTTGTTATCCGGATCTGCCCAGGCGCCGATGCCGGTGAAACCCGTATGCCCGAACGTATTCGGGCCTGCCAGGGGGCTTACATTCTGGCTCTCTTTTTCGTTCAATTCTTTCATGTCGAAACCGATTCCCCTGCGTGTGCTGCGCTCGTAACGTGTAGTGAACATCTTCACGGTTTCGGGTTTCAAATAGGTAATGCCGCCATAACTGCCCCCGTTCAGCAGCATCTGGAAAATCTTCGCCAGATCATTGGCGTTGCTGAACAATCCTGCGTGACCACTTACACCGCCCAGCATAGCGGCTCCCATATCGTGTACGTACCCTTGCAGCCGCTGCTGGCGGAAGTAACGGTCTTCTTCCGTGGGCACACAGCGCAGGGTCAGACCTTTCTGCCAGGGGTTGTACGTCGTGGTGGCGAGGCCGAGGGGGCGGTAGAAATTTTGTTCCGCAAACAAATTAACGGGTTGACCTGTAATGTTTTGAATCGCGCGGGCGGTCAGGAAAAGGTCAAGATCAGAATACCTGTACTTCTTCTCCCCGAGCGGGCTGTTAAAAATTTGCAGCCAAATTGAATCCACCCACCTGTTATCCATAAACATGCCCGGTGCAACGGGGATTTCCGAGTCCTGGTCCATTTCCCGGTGGTAAATATGCGCGTCGGGAAGGCCGTTTTCGAGCGTCGCTTTGTAAAACGGAATCCAGGCCAGCAAACCGGCGTGATGTACGAGTATTTCCCTGACTTTTAATGATTTTTTATCGGTCGCCGACAATTCCGGCACGTATCTGGCCATCGCCGAATCGAGGCCAAGTTGGCCGTTTTCCACTAATTTCATGGTCGAAATCGTTGTGGCCGCCACTTTTGTCACCGATGCCAGGTCGTATATACTTTCCGTCGTAACAGGCACCGTTTGGTCATAGGTTTGAAAACCGTAAGCTTTATACCACACGATTTTGTTGTCCTTGGCTACAAGGATCTGGCAACCCGGCGCCGCGCCGGTTCGGATGATCTCGTCAACCAGGCCGTCCATCAGAGCCAGGGTGTCGCTGTTGAGGCCGACCGCTTCCGGCAGGTCGTAGCCAAGTCGTTTCTGGGTATACTTTTTTTCAATACCCTGACCATATTTTGCTGAAGAACAAGCGGTTACCGGGAGTTTTCCTTTCAAATCGCTGGCCCCGAAAAGGGCTTGGGCAGCCAGTTCCTGAGCGTATGAGTCTTCCGTGTATGCCTGCAAAAGCACGGGACAATCATCGAAATATTTCAGGCTGTACGGACTGCCGAACATAGTGACGGCAACGGTAGTCACGTCATTCAGCCGTCGAACAAGGTTTATCTGGCTGTCGGTGAGGCCAAAATTGTCCACTGCTTTCGTGCGGGTGCCGTGAAAACTGACCAGCACCACGTCGAATTTGTCCAGGGTATCCAGGAGGCTGGTGGTGATCGTGGAGTCTATTTCTTTGCCCGCATTAAAGTGCGACATGGGTGCGTAATAGCCGCAGTAGGTTTGGAAAACGGTGCGGTTGGTATCCCCCAGCGCCAGGGTGGCGAACCGGTAATTATCCAGGTCGGGGAAACCCGCAATGCCCGGATTGTCGCGCACGAGGGTAAGCGCTCCGGCGATCAACCGGCGTTTCAAAACCAAAGCTTCCGGCGTGTTTACATCGCGCCGGAGGCCGGCCAGCTCGGTGAATTGGGGCTTGAAAAGGCCGAGCCGGTATTTGGCGCGCAACACGCGTTTGACGCTGGCATGGATCGCTTCCCGGTCGAGTGTGCCGTTGGAGAGCGCTGCGGGTATGGCAAGCATGGTGGCTGCAATATCCGTCGGCAGCAACACCATGTCATTTCCGGCGCGCAACGCTTCGATGTCGGCATCGGCGGGATTAAAAAACTTTTTTTCACCCCCTCCATTTCCATCGCATCGGTCATGATAAGTCCTTCAAAACCAATCTTTTTGCGCAGCAAATCGGCAATTGCAGGGCGACTCAGCGAGGTGGGGCGGTTGGGGCGGTTGTCGAGTGCCGGCACGTTCAAATGCGCCACCATCACCGAGCCGACGCCGGCCTGCGACAAGGCCCGGAAAGGAAAAAGTTCGAGACTGTCGAGCCTTTCGAGGCCGAACGGAACAAGCGGCAGGTCAAAATGCGAATCCATGTTGGTGTCGCCGTGACCCGGAAAGTGTTTGGCGCTGGCCAGCAAACCGCCGTCCTGCAAACCCATCATGTACTGGAATGCTTTGGCCGTCACGTTATACCGATCTTCGCCGTACGAGCGCTCGTTGATAACCGGGTTGGCCGCGTTGTTGTTGATGTCGGTATCGGGCGCAAAGTTGACGTTGACCCCCATACGCAGGCATTGGCGGGCAATTTCACGCCCCATGTCGTAGATGAGGCGGTTTTCCTGCACGGCCCCCAGCATCATGGCCCTGGGGAAAGAAACGGCGCTTCCGCGGTACCGCATACCCACGCCGTTTTCAAAATCTGCGGCGATCATCAGCGGCAGGCGTGGACTGGCGGACTGGTATCGGTTGGTCAGTGCCGCCTGTTTTTCCACCGTTCCGGCGAAGGTCGGATTGAAAAAACACAACCCGGCGGGTTTGTAACGCCGGATCAGGTCTTCCACCTGCTGCTCGTAGGCCGAGTCCTTGTCGGCGTGGGCGCGCAGCATAAACAATTGCCCGATGCGCTCTTCCTCGGACAAAGCGTTGAATACAGAATCCACCCACAACGCTTCACGCGGGTCGGGTGAATAAGAAAAGTCGAAGGGGCGATGGTCGTTGGCCGACAAGGCCAGCAAAGCGCCGATTATCAGGCAGGAAGTTGTAATTCGATGCACGGGAAACGGTCGTTATTTGACCGTAAAGGTGGGGAAAAGTTAGGAAAGGTGGGAAGGTGCGTTTGGCACTCAATCTGTCTTTTCAATGCTCGGAGTAAAAAACTAAAAAGAATCCTAACGATTCAGGATAATTAGAGAGCCTTACCATAGTCAAAGCGAAGTGGTTATGAACGGCGGTATAGCGGCGTCGGCTTTCCGAGTCGCTGGAATTTGAAAGTCATAAGTGAATCAAGTTCTTTTTTGTATTGCTGTATATGTTCAAAAAAGTGGAGTACAGTTTTGCGAAAGTCCTTAAAATCAGGATAAAAGTGGGTGTTGATGCATTTTTTCCGCAGCAACTTCCACAATCGTTCAATGAGGTTCAAATTGGGGGAATAAGGCGGTAAAAACACTTGATAATGCGCGGATTTTCCGTCAGCCAAGCCTGTAATTGAGTATTTCTTGATAGTATCGGGCATTGTCGCCGATGACATAAATACGTTCTTTATCCGCATAACGTTGCTGATTTTGTCGTGCGTAATAGTAGCCTCGGCATTGATGGTATCCGCCTCATGGATGATGACTTCTTCTGATGGTGAGCGTTCATTGCCCCGTTAATATTGATGCGTCGACGTCCCGTGTTACTCGGTATTAATTTGTCCTGACCCTTTTGATCCAGGTACAAGAGGAGCGCGTATTGTGTTGAGGAGAACTGCATCTGCGAAAAGAATAACCCTCATTTTCAGTGATTTCTTCCAAAAATGGCTCAAATTCTACTAAAAATGCCTCTTGTTCAGATGTGTCTACATTCCTGGTAATCCTGATGTTTTCTTGTATACAAAACCAGTTTCTGCAAAATAGACCGAACCGCGCTTAAAGAATACTCTGACCCCAAATGCCTCGTAAAATATACGCTTGAACCTCTTGGGAGGTGCAGTAAATACCTTCCGAAACTTGTTTCTCTATCGCTTGCAACGCTTCGGGGACTTAATTTGCTACCAAAAGGTACATAGTGCCGATCCAAATATTTATCCAGCCCATCTTTTGTCATACTTGCCGACAGTTGGTAATCGTACCGCGACCAATACCCAGGATTAACTCAATCTCATCATAATCCTTACCCATGTCCAACAAGATCCAAGACCGACAATTTCATGTACGCCCCTTTGTCACGCGTGTTGCCCCGCA
>JADJOD010000023.1 GCA_016713985.1 Lewinellaceae bacterium
CAAACCCCGGTCGAGCAGCCCGTACACCACCGGCACCACGATCAGCGACAAAAACATGGACGAGTTCAAGCCGCCGATGATGGCCCAGGCGAGGCCGTTTTTCCAGTCGGCGCCGGCGCCCTGGGCCAAAGCGATGGGCAACAGGCCGATCACCATGGCGATATTGGTCATAAATACGGGCCGGAAGCGAAGTTTGGTGGATTGCAGCAGCGCTTCGCGCAGGGGCATGCCGCGCTCGCGCAGGTGATTGGCAAAATCGACGACGAGGATGGCGTTTTTACCCACCAGCCCGACGAGCATCAGCAGGCCGAGTCCGGTAAACACCGTCAGGTTTTCGCTCGCCAGCGCCAGCGCCAGAAAAGCGCCGATGATGGACAGCGGGATGGAAAACAATACCACCAGCGGGTACACCCAGTTGTCGTACAAGGCCACCATGATGAGGTACACCAGTACTAAGGAAGCCCACAAGGCGAAGCCGAGGGTGCCGATACCTTGTTCCTGGCGTTTGAGATCGCCGCCGTATTTGATCTCGGTGCCCGGTGGAAGCGGCAAAACGTCGAGTTTGGCCTTGATATCACGGCTGACGGAGCCGTTGGGGCGGCCGATCACCTGCGCGGTGAGCATGACCGAAGTGATCCGGTCGCGACGTTCGAGGCGGGTGGGCGCCGTGCTTTCACGCACTTCGGCAAATTGTTTGAGGTACACGGTGTTGCCGAGCGGGTTGACAAAAGACAGGTTGCGGATGTCTTCGGCGCTGCGGCGGTCAAAAGCGTCGAGGGCGATGCGGATGGGGTATTCGTAGTCGCCGTCGCGGTATTTGGCGTCGCTGTTGCCGCTGAAGGCCGTTTGCAGGGTAAGGCCCACCTGGGCCATGGCGAGGCCACAATCGGCCATCCGCTGGCGATTGACCTCCACCCGCACTTCCGGGTTGCCACCCTGAACGGTCGGCGTGATCTCCACGCAGCCGGGCACCGTAGCCATCGTGTGTTCCACCCGCCGGGAAAGCGCCAGCAGGCTGTCGAGATCGGGGCCGTTGAGCATAATTTCAATCGGGGAAAAAGACAAACCCACAATATCGATCGGGGAAGCCGTGATTTTGGCGCCTGCGATGATTTCTTCGAGTTTCACCTTTGCTTTTCGGGCGTACACCACCGTGGGCACCTCCCGTTTTTCGCCGAATGGCGTCAAAAACACCTGAATTTCGGCAACAAAAGGCGCATTGAGGCCAAATGATTTGTTGTTTGTGCCCACGGTGCTGAAGGTGCGCACCACGTCGGGTTGTTGCCGCAGCCAATCCTCCACCTGTTTGGTGACGGCATTGGTTTGGGCGAGCGACGCGTCTTTCGGCAACTCGATGCCGATCAGGAATTCCCCACGTTCGCCAGTATCGAAAAATGCATTTCCGATAAACCCTTTTGTCAGCAACAGAAACGAACCGAAAAACAAGCCGGTGGAAATCAGCAGGGTGGCGGTTTTGGTTTTCCAGTCGCGCAGGGCCCAATCGAGGGCTGCTACAAAACCGTCGGACAACCATTCGAGAAAACGTTCGAAACGCAACACCACGCGGCCGGCTAAGTTTTTCCCCTCAAAACGGTATATTTTGGCAAAACGCGAAGTGAGCCAGGGCACCAGGGTAAAAGACACCAGCAGCGACATCAGGGTAGAGGTCAGCACCGTCATGCAAAACTGCCGCAACAGGTTGGGCACCAAGCCGACGGAAAGTACGATGGGCAAAAACACCACCACGTCCACCAGCGTGATGCTCACGGCGGTAAAACCGATTTCCGTGCGACCGTCGTAGGAAGCCTGCACGCGGTTTTTGCCCATTTCCAGGTGGCGGTAAATATTTTCAATGACCACAATGGCGTCGTCCACCAAAATGCCAATAGCAAGCGAAAGGCCCAGCAGCGACATGAGGTTGAGCGAATAGCCGATCAGTTTCATCATCACGAAGGTGCTGACGATGGAGGTCGGGATGGACACCAGCACGATGAGCGCGTTGCGCAGGCTGTGCAGAAAAAGCAACATCACCAAAGCGACGAGCAGCACGGCGATGAACAGGTCGTAGATCACGGCATCGGTGGCCGCTTTGGTGAAGGTGCTGCTGTTGGCCACCACCCGAAAGTGCAAGCCTTCAGCGGCATAGGTATTTTCGAGGATTTTGAGCCTCTGGAGCACTAAATTGGCCATGTCCACGGCGTTGGCGTCGCCCTGTTTGCGGATGACAAGCCCCATGGCGGGTTGGCCGTCGGTGCGGCAAACGACCTCCGGATCGCGCACGCCGTCCTGTACTTCGGCGATATCTTTGATGTAAATGGAGGAACCGAAGCGGCTTTTGCCCACCACGAGGTTGCGGATATCGTCGAGAGAAAGAAATTTGCCGGCCAGCCGGATGCGCAATTGCCCCTCCGAACCGGTCACTTTCCCGGTCGGAAAATCGAGGTTGGCGGCCTGCACGGCTTGTGAAACCTGTAACAGCGAAAGCCCGTATTGTTCGAGGCGGTCGCTGCTGATATTGATCTTGATTTCGCGCTCCTCCCCGCCGAGGATGCTCACCTGCGCCACACCCTTCAACTGGGCGATTTCGGGCA
The DNA here is from genome assembly GCA_016713985.1 of Lewinellaceae bacterium. GTDB lineage: Bacteria > Bacteroidota > Bacteroidia > Chitinophagales > Saprospiraceae > M3007. The sequence continues at coordinate 2,592 of JADJOD010000023.1, forward strand.
CCACGCGATTTTTCACCAGGTCGTAAAAAGCGGCGCCGGTGAGGTTGCCGGCCACGGCTAAACGCACGACCGGCAGTTCGTCGAGTGCAAATTTGTTGATAACGGGGGTGCGCACCTCCTTGGGAAAGTTCGTCTGAATCTGATTGATCTTCCGCTGCATTTCCTGCACCGACTTGTCGATGTCAGCGTCCTGATCGAGTTCGACGCTGATGAAGGACGAGTTTTCCTGCGATCCCACCTGAATTTGTTCGATGCCTTCCAGCGAAGAAATGGCGTCTTCGATGGGTTTGCTCACCGTGTTTTCCACCTCCAACGGCGAAGCGCCCGGGTAAATGGTGATGATCGTCACCACGGGGGGGCTGAATTTCGGCACCATTTCGATGGGCAGACTGAAATAACTCGCCACACCCATAAAGGTCAGCACGGCAAAAACCACGATGATCAGGGAAGGGCGGCGGATGGAAATGGCGGTGATGTTCACGATGCGGGTGGCTGACGATGTACCGTTTTAAAGGGCGAAGGTAAACAAGGTATACATCATCGCAACCAAGCAGATTAGACTGGCTGTATGATATGAAGTTGGCGCTTGACCTCAACCCTTTCGCAGACGGGTTATACTCCATTCTGATCCGCATCGGGCAGGAACAGCCGGTGCGGACAATTTTTTGTCGTTCGGGCGGATAAAGAGTGAGAGAACTCGGCAAGGGTAATCGGTAGTAAAAAATGCAGCGCAGAAAAAAGGATGAGCGCGTTAAAATTTAATTTTTCAATTTTATTCTTTATATTTGCAGAATATTTGCAAAAATAGATTCTAAAATCAAGAAAATGATAGTTGAGTTCTCGGTTACAAATTTTGGCTCTATACGGGATACGCAGACGCTGAGTATGATCGCTGACCGCGACAATACATTGTCGGATTATTATGTAGTGGAAACAGCGGGGCTGAAGTTGCTAAAATTAGCAATGATTTATGGGCCTAATGCTTCGGGCAAAACTATGGTCTTAAAAGCTCTTGACTGCCTACGAACTTTGGCAACTGCTCCCAAATCTCAAAAATCTGATATACTTGAGGTTTACCCATTCCAATTCAACGAGCAATTACGTCAATCGCCTACCCTTTTTAGATTGGCTTTTGTGCACAATGAAATTCGATACGATTACACTGTTGAAGTTGCAAATCGCTGCATTCTGCGTGAAAAAATGCTTTATTTCCCTCGGGGCAAATCTTCCGAACTTTTTTCACGTAAAACAGATATTGAAAAACAGGTTGCTGAATTGCACGCCGGTAGTACCGCAAGTATTAGCAGTAAAGGACTTGCAATATTAGAGGGTAACACATTGTGGAATAATACCGTGTTGGGAGCCTTTGGAAAATCAAATGTGGACTGGCCGGAATTGATGGAGGTCCAACAATGGTTTGCAGATACCTTGCAGATATTGATTACGCCAAGTATGAATATAACCGATTTCGCCGATAAAGTATTGGAAGCAACGCCGGAATATAAACCTATGATGATCAATTTTCTGGAAAAAGCTGATGTACAAATTAGCGATATCAGGATTAAAAAAGATGAAAAAGATTTAGGGGAACATAAAATAACTGTAGACGATGTAAAGGAAGATCAAAAAATAACCTTCCAAACTCAAAATCTAAAAATGAAGAGCCGATCCCTCTTTTTCACTCATGAGGTTGAAAATGCCGCCGGCGAGAAACATCATTTTGAACTGCCTTGGAACTTCGAATCAAAAGGTACATTACAATATTATGGACTGGCATCTATATTGGCTTTAATGATAAAAACCGATAAAATCAATCTCATTGATGAGTTTGAAGCAAACCTTCATCCCGATCTGATGAAGCATTTTATCCTTACCTTTTTAGCCAACGCCAAACACTCTCAGTTGCTGCTTACCACACATAACGTCCATTTACTCCACGAAAAAGACATCCTGCGTAAAGACGCAATATGGTTCACCCAAAAACGCGGCGACGGCTCTACGGAACTTTATTCATTGGCCGATTTTGATAGCAGCGTATTCAGAAAAAACGGTTCCGTTATCAACGCCTATAAAACGGGAAAACTCGGGGCATTGCCTCAAACGGGCAGTATTTTTATACCATAAATGCCCGGGATATGCAAAGAAAAAGGTCAAATCGTACAGGTTTACAGACTGTTGCCATTTTAGGTGATGGAATGTGCGAACAAATATACTTCCGACAGATGCGTGATTCAGAAGGCATCCGTTATCATATAAAGCCGGAGTTACCAAATCGAGCAGGTAAAAGGCGGCGGTTTTCAGCGCGTGTTCGATAAGGCAGAGGAATTAAAAAAAGACTATGATCATGTTTTATGTTTGATAGATTTGGATGTTGTGTTTAGAGATAGACACCAAGAGGCCTATCAAAAAAAGAAAAAACGGATTCAAGGGTTTGGCATCAAGGTCATTGAATGTAATCCTTGTTTTGAGATGTGGTTTCTCCTTCATTTCCAACGTACTGGCAGATTGTTCAATGGTTGCTCACAGGTTGAGCGAACGCTCAGGCAAGAGACTGACCTGAATGATTATTCCAAGGAGCAGATTTATTTTGAACGAAAAAATCTTTACCAGGCACTTTATTCCCGCCTGTACGCCAAAGCCATACCAAATGCAGAATGGCTGGAGAAACAAAACGACGGTAATCAGGGCGAGTCCTTCCCCAAATGTGAGGTTTTCAAAGCAATCAATTTTCTCTTGCCGAAATAGATTTTTTAACCTTTGCTCCGTTGTTTGATCAAGATTTGCGTTCAAAACGCCTCAGCCTTTGCGTTGCTCTGCAAATATAAGCAATTGATAATCTGTTTTTTATAATTTTATAACGTATTTTTACGTCAAATAACTATAAAAATAGTTGCATAGCCAAAAAACGCGTTTTATCTTTGTACCATTCAACCTGAAAACGCCGGAAAATTATTCCTGCCACCAACCATGCAAAAACTCACCAAAGCGGAAGAAGACGTCATGCACCTGATCTGGGAGATCGGGCGTGGTACGGTAAGTGATCTTTTGGAAAAATTTGAAGGGGAAAAACCGCCGCACAGCACCGTTTCGAGTGTGGTGCGCATTTTGGAGAAAAAAGGGTTTGTCGGCCACAAAGCCTATGGCAAAACGCACGAATATTTTCCCCTGATCGGCAAGGAAGACTACGGCCGCCGTTCTTTGGGCGACGTGTTGCGCAATTATTTCGACGGCTCGGTATCGCGACTGGTTTCCCACCTGGCTGAAGAGGAACAATTGAGCGAACGCGAACTGGAAGAATTGCTCCGTATACTCAATAAATAATTGTTTATGAGGACGTTATTTGCCACAAACCTGCTGTTTTTGCTGTTGACGCAATCCGTTTTCGCCCAACAGGTACCGGATACGGCTTTTCATTTTGTCATTCAAAAACCGGCATACCCATACGGCCAGGGCAGCACCATCGCCGTGGATGCAGCCCACAACAATTTTCATACGCTGGACAATCGCTACGGCCCTTTCGGCAAGGTGCTGGGCGGCGACGGTTATCGCTTAGTTTCAAATGCCGCTCCGGTGACGGCTTCCGTGCTGGCCTCCTGCAAAATCTTTGTCATTTCCAATCCGCTCGACAGCTCCAATCTCGGCGCCTGGCGGCTGCCTACCCCTTCCGCATTCAGTCCTTCGGAAATATCAGCCATCAACAACTGGGTCCGGGAAGGCGGACGGCTGCTGCTCATTGCGGATCACATGCCATTTGTCGGCGCTGCGCAGGCTCTTGCACAATCATTTGGTTTTGAATATATTAATTGTTTTGCGCTGGACAATCGCAACCGGAATCTGGAGCGATTTTACCGCAACAACCGCTCACTCGCCGACGATCAAATGACCCTTGGTGTGGATACCGTCGTCACGTTTACCGGAAGTGCGTTCAAAATCCCCAAAAACGCCGTTCCGATCCTGTCGTTGAACAATTACACCCTCAGTCTTCCTGAAGTCGCCTGGCAATTTGAAGAAAATACCCCGACGATGCCGGGTGAAGGTTATTACCAGGGCGCATACCTGACTTACGGAACGGGGAAAATAGTCGTCATGGGTGAAGCCGCCATGTTTACCGCCCAGTTGACCGGCCCCACCCGGTCGCCCGTTGGGCTGAATCGCCCCGAAGCCCGCCAAAACAACCAGCTGCTTTTGAACATCATTCACTGGCTCGACCAATAACATGACCCTCTTTTTGCTCAAACTGACCCTCGCCTGGGGCTTGTTTGCCCTGTTGTATACGCTGCTGTTGCGCAGGGAGACCTTTTTCCGGGCCAATCGTTTTTACCTGCTTTGCGCGGTCGCAGCGGGTATCGCGTTTGCCCTGCCGGGAGCGTGGTTTTTCAAAACCGGCGCGGATTCCGGCCTGGCCGCGGCTTTGCCCATCGTGACGGTGGGTTTGAGCCAGGCGGAAGTCATGGCGGCACAGTGGAATTGGCCGGATTTCCTGTGGGTATTGTACGGCGCTGGCGCCACAATGGCCCTGTTGCGCATGTTATGGGGCTTGTTGCGCCTGGCAACCATGATTTCCCGTGGCCAAAAAGAACGTTTGTCCGACGCTTGTATCCTGGTACGCAGTTCGGGCGCCCGGGTTCCTTTTTCGTTTTTTTACTGGGTGTTTGTGCCGGAAAAAACCTCTGCGGAGAGTGCGGAGAATATATCAGACGCCATGCTTGCCCACGAGCGCGCCCACGCGCGCGGGTGGCACAGTGCCGACGTATTGCTGATGGAATTGTTGTGCATCATTTTTTGGTTTCACCCGCTGGCGCACTGGTACCGGCGCGCATTGCGCACCGTGCACGAGTACCTCGCCGACGCCGACGCATCGAGCCGGACCGACAAAAAACAATACGGCCTGTTGTTGATCCGGCAGGTGCAACCCGGATTGTCTTTTGCGTTGGTGAATCATTTTTTTCAATCGCCGGTCAAACAACGCATTATCATGTTAATGCAACATACATCGCCGGTATCCCGGATTTGGAAATACGGGCTGGTGGCGCCGCTTTTTTGCTTTTTGCTGTTGCTGAAATACCAGGCGCCTGCACAACCGGCGAACGAAGCGCAGGTACCAAAAGAAAACAAGGTGTACACCCTGAAGGACATCGACCAACTGCCCCGGTATCCCGGCGGCGAGGTAGCCCTGATAAAATTTCTGTCGGAAAACATCCGCTACCCCGAAGCGGCCAGGCGTGATTCGGCGCAGGGTATGGTCGTTGTACTTTTTACGATCGATAAAACGGGCGTTGTAACGGATGTTGGCCTGCCTTCCGGGAAAAACCAGGCGCTTCAGGAAGCAGGATGGCGGCAGGATTTTATGGATGAAGCCGTACGTGTTGTAAAACGTATGCCGAAGTGGGAGCCCGCCCGGGCAAAAAACCAGGCTGTTGATATCCGGTATACGCTGCCGGTCCGGTTCAGGCTTCAATAAACCCTTTGCGGTCCCTTTATTTTACCCCGGCCGGCGCTCATGCGACCGGAAAGGGCGTGTTGTGGTCAAATCGATTTTTCAAATAATTTTCTCACAATCAAACAGTTAAGCAATGAAAAACAAATTTTATCCGCTGCTGCTCGGTGCAGCCTTCCTGTTCTTCGCAACCCTCCCGCTTTCCGCGCAAAAAAGCGACGCGCCGCCGGAAAAAATGCCCGAATATCCCGGTGGCATGACCGCCCTGGTGCAATACCTCACCGATAACATCCGGTACCCGGAAGCAGCCAAAAAAGAAAATGCGGAGGGCATGATCGTCGTCAAGTTTACCGTGGGAAAAGACGGCGCCTTGTCGGATATCAGCACCGTAAACAAAGGGGAAACCCAACGGGCAGACCTGGTGATGGAAGCGATCCGGGTGGTAAAAGCAATGCCGAAGTGGACGCCCGCACAGGACAAGGGCAAGGCGGTTCCATGCGAAATGGCCCTGCCGATCAAGTTTAAGTTGAGTTGACGGTTTTTTTGGGACAGGATTTACAGGATCTACAGGTTTTTATTTTCGACGGCTTCAACCTGTAAATCCTGTCTGAATGAAAAAAATTTTTTGGGACAGGATTTACAGGATCTACAGGTTTTTATTTTCGCCGGCTTCAACCTCTAAATCATGTAAATCCTGTCTGAATGAAAAAAATTTTTGGGGACAGGATTTACAGGTTTTTATTTTCGCCGGCCTCAACCTGTAAATCATGTAAATCCTGTCTGAATGAAAAAAACCTGTCTCACCCCTCCTGCAATTTCGCGGCGTTGTCTGCAATGGTAAGCGCCTCGATGATTCCTTCCAGGTCGCCTTCAACCACCTTGTCGAGGTTAAAATTTTTATTGTCCCCTTCAAGCCGGTGGTCGGTCACGCGGTTTTGCGGCCAGTTGTAAGTCCTGATTTTTTCGGAGCGGTCGCCCGTGCCGACCAGGCTTTTCCGGGCGGAAGCAAGCGCCGAGGCTTCTTTTTGAACCTGCGCCTCGCGAATTTGCTGGATCAGGCGCCCCATGGCGATCTCGCGGTTTTTGTGCTGCGAACGGCTCTCGGTGCTTTCCGCCACCGCGCCCGTGGGCAGGTGGGTGAACCGCACCCCCGATTCCGTCCGGTTGACGTGTTGGCCACCTGCTCCGGAGGCGCGGAATACGTCGGTGCGGATATCTTCTTTGCGGATATTAACGTCTTCGGGTTCCATGATGGGCAGCACCGCAACGGTCGCCGCCGAGGTATGTACACGCCCTTTGGCTTCGGTGTCGGGCACACGTTGCACGCGGTGTGCGCCGGATTCAAATTTGAGTTTTCCGTATACATTTTCGCCGGTCACCTCCAGCACGATTTTGGCGTATCCACCTGCCGTGCCCGGGTTTTCATCCACCACCTCCACTTCCCAGCCCCGATCGGAAAAATACCTCGAATACATCCGGTACAGGTCGCCGGCAAAAAGCGCCGCTTCATCGCCGCCGGTGCCGGAGCGTATTTCAAAGATCACATCTTTCTCATCTTCAGGGTCTTTGGGAGTAAGCAGCACCTTTAACTCTTCCTCCAGCGCATCACGCTCCGGTTCGAGTGAAGCAATTTCTTCTTTAGCCATATCCCGCATTTCTGGGTCGGTTTCGGCTTTGAGCACCGCCGCAGCGCTGTCAATATCGCGCAGCACCCTTTCATACTTCGTATACGCTTCGATGATAGGCTGGAGTTTGCGGTATTCCTTGTTGACCCGTTTGGATTTCTCCATATCAACCACGATGGAAGGATCGGATAGTTGTTCTTCCAGGTGGAGGTATTTTTCACGGATGGCTTGCAGTTTGTCGAGCATGATGACAGATGTCCGGGGTACGTGGAAGTGGTACGTTTATTTCAGCGGGGCGCAAAGATAGGGCGAAACAAGGTAGTGATGGGCAAGGGTCGCCGCTTTCAAGCCATTTTCCGGCGCTTCTGTTTTTTCAGGGTTGTCATTGGCCGGCGGGCGGTGGACGACCACAAAAAATCACTTGCGTTTGCTCAGGTTTCGCAGTGCTTCTGCGAGATCGGCGCTGACTTTTTTTTCCTGCTCCAGCATTTTGGCCAGGCGGGCCATCTCTTCGCGCAGGCCAGCGATCTCCGCGCGCAGCCGGGCCGTTTCGGAAGTGGCGGTCCGGTACACGGCATCCGGTTCGGAAACCATGTCGCGGGGTTCCGGATTCTCCGTAAAATACGATTCTGGCACCCCAAAAACCACCATTGCGCTGCGGAGCGGCTTGGGCGGCAGTTTTTCCTTTTGGTAAAGCCGCGGCAAATAAGACTTGTCCACGCCCATCGCTTTGGCGATCTCCTCCGTGCTCCGGGTGTCTCTTTTTACCAGCAACAACAGTTTTTCCCCTTGCCTGATCGGTGTCATGTGTCTGATTGTCAGTTGATTTAAAACGGCAAAAGTCCACTTAAACAAATAATTTATCCAATAAATGGATTTTTATTTGTATTTGTCCATTTTATGGACTTATCTTTGTGCCGGTATATTTCTTCAAGCAAACCTACGCTATTATGCCGGAGAATCCGTGCACACACTGTCAGAATACCCCCCAGGTCATCTACGAGACCGTAGCCTTCCGGTACAGCGACGAGGAAAATGCCACACTGGTCGGCGAGGCGGAGATCATGATTGAAACCCTGAACGGCGATATAGATTCAAACGCGAATTTGTACGCGGTACGGGTGGATATCCTCTCCGCCTTCGCCCCAACCGGGGCGGATGAATACGACCGGGTTATGGGGAATCCGGCACTTCGGCAAGCGGTGGAAAAGGCGGCATTGGTGTTTTATTTTCATCCGCCGGAGGAGCCGGTTCGGTTGCCGGGTTTGGGAACGGAGTGGTGACTACTTATTGATCTCCCACTCTTATTGATCAGATGACTCAAGTCATCAGATCAATAGATTCAATCCCTCTTTATTGATCAGATGACTCAAGTCATCAGATCAATAGATTCAATCCCTCTTTATTGATCAGATGACTCAAGTCATCAGATCAATAGATTTAATCCCTCTTTATTGATCAGATGACTCAAGTCATCAGATCAATAGATTTAATCCTCTTTATTGATCAGATGACTCAAGTCATCAGATCAATAGATTCAATCCCTCTTTATTGATCAGATGACTCAAGTCATCAGATCAATAGATTTAATCCCTTATTGATCAGATGACTCAAGTCATCAGATCAATAGATTTAATCCCTCTTTATTGATCAGATGACTCAAGTCATCAGATCAATAGATTTAATCCCTCTTTATTGATCAGATGACTCAAGTCATCAGATCAATACGTATCCTGTATGATTACATTTATTTATTATGAACTTCGAGCAAAATTTAGTCTACCACATTTTCAATCAAGGCAATAACCAGCAGAAAATCTTTTCAACCGGGATAACTATCTGTTTTCCTCGGCAAAATGCGCAAGCACATGCTACCTCATGTCGATTTTTATGTTACTGTCTAATGCCGAATCATTTTCATTGGTTGGTAAGGGTCCATTCTATCCTGACTCAATTGGATACGAATACTACAAACAATTCCAATCCATGTACGCCGCCACAGTTGCGTTCACTCACGGAGTCTATTGCCATTATGCTGCGCTCTTATACCCGTGCCATCAATATACAGGAGCAACGAAGTGGCAGTCTCTTTCGCCCGCATACAAAATTCAAAACGGGTTGGATTGACGAGTTTATCACCGTGGACAAATACCGGAAGGGGCCGAATGATTTCAGAGCTTTCCCAGACAATAATTACGGCTGGGAGTGTTTTCGGTACATTCACGAAAACCCAATCAAGGCCGGTTTGTGCCTGCTCGCAGAAGACTGGGAATTTTCATCAGCCCGTGATTTTGCTGATTTACGGGCAGGCACATTATGTAACCAATCTTTGGCCAAAACACTGCTCAATTTGCTATAAGGGCATGAATTGGGCTCTATCGAAATGATACACAAGATGAGTGATGGTGCAACTTTGTCCAAACGTAAAAATCTGCCCTTTTCCCTCCGGCAGAGTAGTTCAAACAACTTCATAATCACTCCATCCTTTTCACCACCCGGTTCCCCGCCCGCATCGCGCTGAACAACAGCAACAAAAACACACCCGACAACACAAAAACGAGTTGCGACAACCTGGTATCGCCGGATCGGTACAAGCCGTAGCCGAGAATGCCTGTGGCAATACTCAACGCCGCGAAAATCACCTGACTACCAATAAGATACAACACCCGGACGCTGTCGCGGATATCGGGCGAACGAACTTCCAGTTCGCCGTTGTGGATTTGCTGCAATACCCGGTGCAATTCGTCGGGCAAACCGATCGTAGTGGCCACGGTGCGGCGCAGCAGGCCGGTCACGAACGTAATCATACTCTCCTGCTCGCCGAGTACAAATTCCTTGACGTAGGGCCGCACGACGTCTAAGGGGTTCATTTTGGGATCGAGTGCGCTGCAGATTCCGATCAGCAGTGTGACCATACGGTTGAGCAATACGTAGTCTTTCGGCACCTGCACCGTGCTGCTGATGCCGCTGAAGCCGATTTCGCCGATGAGATTCACCAGACTGTTATCAAAGGGGTTGATCTTGATGTCCTTGAAATTCAGGCCGTCGAATTCCACCTCGTTTTGCAGGAAATTGCGCAGCGCTTCGATCATTTTCCCCGCCATACGCTCCGCATCGCGCCCCTCGGCCAGAAAACCCATTTTCCGGCAGGCCTGGATCATGGCGCGGGTGTCGTTTTTTACCGCAGATTCGATGAGTTGCGGAATACCTTCACGCAGCGCGGGACTCAGGGCCGCCACGGCGCCGAAGTCGAGCAGCACGATGGTGCCGTCGGGCTGGATCAGGATGTTGCCGGGGTGCGGGTCGGCGTGGTAAAAACCGTCTTTGAACACCATGCGACAGTAGACGCGCAGCAAGCGGTCGGCGATGTCGCGGCGCCCCAGCCCCCAGGCGTCCAATTGGGCCGTATTGGAGATTTTCACGCCTTCGTGCCAGGTGGTCGTCATGACGCGTTGGGTGGAATAGGCCAGGTGTACCTCCGGCACGGCGAAGCCGGGTTCCTGCTTCAGGTTTTCCTTTATTTTGATCATCGAACCCGCTTCGCGGGAAAAATCCAGTTCCTCTTCGATCATTTGTTTGACCTGGGTATAGACGTAGTCCATGCCCTTGATGCTGAAAAACCAGGAAACGATATTGGTGATCCGCCGGATGATTTCGAGGTCTACCGACGCGATGGTTTCAATATTGACGTGTTGTATTTTGACGGCCACCTCCGTGCCGTCGTGCAATTGCGCGCGGTGCGCCTGCCCGATGGAGGCGGAGGCGACGGGCGCCTCGTCAAAACGTGCGAACAGTTCTTCCGGGGGGTTTCCCAGTTCACGAATGATCCGTTCCCGCACCTCGTCGTACGGGCGCGCGGGTATCTGATCCTGAAGTGCTTCGAGTGGTTTTTGGAATGCTTCCGGCAAAAAATTGCCGAGTATGGAAAGCATTTGCCCGAGCTTGATGAACAAACCCTTCAGTTCCAGGATGGCGTTTTTTACGCGCTCCGCATTCCGGAGGTGCAAGTCGAAAATGCAGCGGTCGTACCAGGCTTGTCCGCGAAATTTTTTCACCAAACCCATCCGGACATAACTCAGCAGCACGATTGCGGTGGTTCCATAAGCTTTGCGCAGCCGCCAGAAGCGGGAGTATACTTTTTCGGTAGGCATGACGTAACTTTTAGGGGCGGAAGGTAGGGCATCTCCAACTTTCCTCGTTTTAAAAACAGGAAGGGATGGCGGTCAGGGTGCAAAGCGTCACGCCAGCAGCGCCGACTGTACGGCGGACTTCCAAGTCCGCCGATACGGCGCGCGCGACGGATTTGGAAATCCGTCGTACAAGAGCGATCGTTACACATTGTCGCGTATTGGGAGAAATTTTATTGGGATGATGTGCAGACATTCCAGGTTTTCAAAACCTGGAATGTCTGGTTCGGTCGCGATTCAAAATAATATTTTCCGTTTCAAAACCAAAATAATATACCTCTGGCTTTTGGCACACACCCCTCCTGCTTAAAACTCCACCTTATAACTCAAAATCGGGATCAGCGGCGCCTGGTAATTGTATTTCACCGTACCTGATTTGTCGTCGAAATACCGGCCGAACACATTCTCCCGGTTGGTGGTGTTCTGAATATCGAGCGACAGGGTCGTTGTCAGGTGTTCGTAATTGCGTTTGATGCGAAATCCGGTATCGAGACGGAAATAATCGGGGATACGCTCTTCAAACGGGCGGCTTTCATCACGTACGGTTTTCCCTTGTTCGGCAGACGCAGCCAGATCGATCGGCGCTTCCCGGTGCCCGCCTTTCCAGGTCAGTTTGATGTTGACGCCGAAGCTGCGATTTTTCCCGCGCCTGTTCCAGGCCCATTCTTTGCCGCTGACGAAGCTGTTGACAAAATTGGTGTTGAACATGGTATGGTGCCAAATGCCGTTGGAACCTTTGTATTCGGACTGGAACAACGACGTGGAAAGCAACAAGTAAAAACCCCTGGTCAGGAACTTTTCCACGGTGAGTTCTACTCCGTAGTTCCGCCCTTTCCCGCCATTGGCAACGACCCTGCCTTCAAACCCGTCGTATACGTTCAGCATGGAAAAAGCGTCGGCAGTGTCGCGGCTGACGGGCACGTTGAACAAATACTGGTAGTACAATTCCGGCTTCAGGTGCCAGTTGCCGGGCAAAGACCGATCGTAGGAAAGTACCAGGTGATGCGCCTGAGTGAAGCCGAGGTCGCGGTTGGGCCGGGCGCTGTTTTCTCCTTTGATGAAGTACACCCCAAGCGGCTGCATTTGCCCGTGCAGGCCGTAGCCGAAGCTCAGCGATTGTTGGTTGTTGAAGGAATATTTGACGGAGGCTCTGGGTTCTATGGAGCGGGTGTTGTTGAGGAAAAAGTAAATGCCGTGTGCACCTGCGTTCAGCGTCAGGCGTTCGCCGGCGCGGTATTGTCCCTGCGCAAATGCGTCGATGGAAGCGGCAGAACCGTTGTTTTTCAGGTATTCCACCGTACGTTCCGCGTCGTCGTCCCATTCCCGTTGAATAAAGTTAAAGCGGTGAAAGTTGGCGTAAGCGCCGGTGCGCAATAACAGTCGTGGACTGAATTTATGGGTCAGCACGGAAGAAACAGTCACTTTGGACTGCCGAAAATCGTCCTGGTCCAGGCGGCGCAGACTGTAATCTGCCTGGTATTCGTCGTTGTTTTCGCCGTTTCGGGCGCCCGACAGGGCCACCACCGTTTTCAGAAAGGTATTGTCGCCCCACACGGTGCTGTGTGTCAGGCCCAAAACGCCGGTATACGCTTTAAAATCCCAGTTGTATTGCCGGTCGCTTTCTTCTTCCCAAAGCAGGGAATCGGCCGTGCCCTGGAATTTCTGGTCGCTGAGCCCGCCGAGCCCAAACAGGGTGAATTGCCCCCATTTGCCCGCCGGCATCCAGACGTTGAAGGAAAGGTCCTGAAAATTCGTTTGGGCGTCGCCGATACTAACACCCATTTTGCTCAATACCGACAAGGTGGAATACCGGTAATTGACGAGGTAGGAGCCGGTTTCTTTTCCCATGCGCAGGGGGCCTTCCATAGCCGCGTCGAGGCCGAGCACGCCGGCTTGCAGGGTATATTCGCGTTTTTCGGAATTGCCTTTGCGCAGTTTCAGGTCGAACACACCTGACAAGGCATTGCCGTATTCAGCGGCAAAAGCGCCGGTCATAAAGTCGGAATTGGCCAGCAGTTGCGCGCTCAGGATCGAAATACCGCCGCCGGAGGTGCCTACCGAAGAAAAGTGGTTGGGATTGGGGATGTCCACCCCTTCCATACGCCACAACAGGCCGTTGGGGGCATTGCCGCGAATGACGATGGTGTTGTTGCCGTCGTCTGCCATCACCACACCGGCATAAGAGGAAGCCATACGCCCGGGGTCGTTCACGGCAGCGGCAAAACGCTGGGTTTCTTCCACGGAAAACGCCCGGGCACTCACTGCGGACAGTTCGTTCAGGGGTTTTTGTTTTTCCAGCCGGGCTTTCACCACCACTTCGCGAGTAGTCAGCACGTCTTCTTCCAGTTCGATTACCAGGTCCGTTTCTTTACCGGAGTTGACGGTGACATTGGTGATAAACGCTTCTTTATAACCGAGATAAGTGATGCGAAGGGTGTGTTTGCCGACGGGCACTGCCGGCAGGCGAAAGCGGCCGTTGGCGTCGGTCATGGTTCCGGTGACAGGCTCAGCATCGACAAGCGCTATGGTAGCGCCCACCAGGGGCGTTTTTACGGCTTTGTCAAGCACCGTACCTTTAAGGGTTTGGCTATAAGTTTGAGCCACGCAGGTGGTACCGCTCAGGAAAAGAAATGTACTTATTAAAATGGTTTTTGTCATTTGCAACATAGCTGATCATTTTTTACGTCCAAGAGAAGATTTGAGGAAGCGCCGCGCGCGCAACGCTTCCCGGGATTTTCGGGATTACCCGTATCGAATTTGAAGAATCACCTACAGACACCCAAACCCGGCTGACACCCTGATGCCGGGCGGTAAAAAAATTTTTTACCGCCCGGCATCAGGGTAAGCGGGAGGTATCGTGTCTTCATATCAGAAGTTTCAGCATGAGAGCATTTTCAGCATCGCGCGATCAGGATTTTCAAAACGAAAACAACCTGGCGCAGGCCCTTCGGCGTGGTGAAGAAGCGGCATTCGACGCCGTTTTCCGGCAATGGTACGAGCCGTTGTGTCACTATGCCTGCCGGCTGGCCGACGGAGATATGGACGAGGCGGAAGACCTGGTGCAACAATCCTTTGTAAAACTCTGGGAGTACCACACCCGCATCGACGTTTCGTGGTCGCTGAAGGCCTACCTGTACAAAACCGTGCACAACGCCTGTCTCAACCGCCTGCGTTCCCGGAAAGTCCAATCAAAATATCTCGATTTTAATGCGCAACAACTGGATACCATGCACACGCTACCCGACGACACATCACCGGAACTCATCGAACGTTTCCGGCGTGCTATGGAGCATTTGCCGCCGCAATGCCGGCATATCTTCGAGTTGAGCCGGTTTGAGTCCCTGAAATACCGCGAAATCGCCGACCAACTCGGCATTTCGGTAAAAACCGTGGAGACTCAGATGGGTAAGGCCCTGCGGGTACTGCGCCTGCAACTGGCCGATTACCTCGTCACTTTTTTCGGAGCACTCTGCTTCTGGCAGTTTTTGGCCCGGGAATATCATTTTCAGAGTATTTTAAACCCGTTCGTGCATGGCTCCTTTTGACGAAAAAATAGACGAACTCTTAGCCAAACATTTAGCCGGTGAATGTTCCGCCGAGGAAGAAACGGCCATCGGGCAATGGCTCGAAGAGTCGCCGCTGCACCAAAAACACTTCGAAGAACTCCGGTGGCTTTGGCAACACTCGGAGGAGGGCAGGGCGCAGGTTGCCCGCGCCGTGGATACGGAAGCAGCCCTGCAACAGGTAAAACAGCGGCTGCGTCCCCCCGGAAAACGCCCCGGCTTTGAGGTTTACCGGAGTTTCCGGATGCGGGCCGCCGCCGCCGTGCTGCTGCTGCTCACGGCCATTTACTGGTGGCAAAGCAGCCGGGCGCCGGCGCCTGTCGAGATAGCAGCCGTCACGTCGGACCTGAAGGATACCCTGGCCGACGGCTCTGTGGTCGCGCTCAAACAACGTTCGGGCCTGACATTGGCCGCCAATTTTAACCGCCGCGAACGCCGGATGCGCCTGCACGGGGAAGCATTTTTCCAGGTAGCGCCCGATACGGCGCGGCCCTTTATCGTTGAAGTCCTCGACTTGCAGGTGCGGGTGGTAGGCACGGCTTTTTATGTGGACAATGTGACCGATCCGGCCAAAGTTGTGGTAAGTGTTTCGGAAGGGAAAGTACGGGTCAGCAGCGGCGGCAAAGTTTTGCTGCTAAACCCCGGCGAAGGGGCCGTTTATGAGCGGCAAACCGGAAACCTGACACGTATCGCAACGCAGGAAAACCAACAGACGCCCGCCACCAGCAGCCGGATACTTTGGTTCGACGCCACGCCGCTGGCCGACGTGATCGGGCAGGTCAATAAAGCGTATGGTGTAAATATTACATTGAAAAACAATGACTTAGAAAAATGCCCGCTCACCGCGCGATATAATAATTTGCCCCTCGAGCGTGTCCTCGAACTCATTGCAGACTCCTTTTCCATCACCGTGGAAAAAACGGAAAACGGGTATATGCTGGACGGCAAAGGATGTGAAGAATAGTGGCCTGACGGCTGGTCTTCATTCCGGGAGCGATATACAACATCCAAAACAATAGAACCCTTTAACAATGAAACAATTGATCTATGAAAACAAACCCCGGCGGGCAACCCTGTTCCTGGTCCTTTTTTTATGGGCCGGGGCGTTTCTGCACGCCAACGACGTACTGGAACGCAGTATTTCCGTTCGTTTTGACCATACGCCGCTCAAAGAAGTGCTGGAAGAAATTGCAAAACAGGGCGGTTTCCAGTGGTCGTACAACGCCGGTATCCTCGATAATAACCTGAAAATTTCACTTGTCGCCAACGGTTGGACGGTGCGTGAAGTGCTGCTGCATGTGTTGGGCGATACCTATACTTTTAAACAAAACGGCGAATACCTCATCCTCAAAAAACGCAAAAAAACGCAGCAACACCTCAGCGGCTATATTTCCGACCGGAGTACCGGCCGAAGAATGGCCAACGTCACGGTGTACGACCGGCAAACGCTGCGGTCCACCACAACCGACAAACACGGTTATTACGAACTTCCGGTGAATCCCCGTTCGGAAGTGGTTATTTCCAAACTGAGTTACCGCGACACCGTGCTGCACGTCGATCCGCAGACGCCCCGGCTGGTAAAACTGGATATGTACACCGACTCCGTTCCGCAGAACGAAA
The DNA here is from genome assembly GCA_016713985.1 of Lewinellaceae bacterium. GTDB lineage: Bacteria > Bacteroidota > Bacteroidia > Chitinophagales > Saprospiraceae > M3007. Next base: position 19,024 of record JADJOD010000023.1, read on the forward strand.
AAAGCACTTTCCGGGAAGAAATGAGTCGTTTTGGGTTAAAATTGGAGCAGTTTTTTGTCAGTTCCTCCCAAAAAATGTCCAGCCTGAACATACGCGACTCCTTGCACCGCTACTTCCAGGTGTCGTTTCTCCCGGTCCTGGGCACCAACCACCGCCTCAGCGGCAGTGTGACCAACGACTGGTCGCTGAACCTCCTGGTCGGTTATTCCCGCGGGAATCGCCGGCTTGAACTGGGCGGATTGGGCAATATCAACCGGGAAAACGTAACGGGCCTGCAGGCGGCCGGTTTGTTCAATATCACGGGAGGGCATTGTGATGGCCTGCAAACGGCGGGTTTGTTCAACAACCTGGGTAAAGATATCCGCGGCGCGCAATTTGCCGGGGTGTATAATTACGCGGGCGGCCAGGTCCGGGGCGCACAATTCGGCGGCATCGCCAACATCGCCCGGAGCAGCACGTTTCAGTCGGCGGGCATTTTTAATTCCGCAGACTCGGTTCGGGGCTGCCAGATAGCGGGTATTTTTAACCGCGCCGGCCGTATAAAAGGAACACAGATCGGGCTGGTCAATTTTGCCCGCGAGATCGACGGCGCACAGATCGGGCTGGTCAATTATTCCCGCCACGGCGGGTACGTGGTGCTGGAAGCAAGCGCCAATGATGTGTTTTTGGCCAACATCGCCTTTAAATCCGGCGTACCGGGCATTTATACCATTCTAACGGCCGGTTTCGACCCGGAATACCCGTCGGAAAATCCATCCGGCGACCATTTCTGGGCTTACGGCGCCGGTTTGGGCGCTCAGGTCCGGATGACCCGCTGGGCGAGTCTGAATTTTGACCTGATACACCGGCACCTCAATGAAGGCGGCCACGACAATGTGGTACAGGAGTGGGACCAACTGGCCGTGTCGCTGGATCTCCATTTCGGCCAACATTTTTCCATCGCGGGTGGCCCCAGCGCCAATTTGTTTATTGCCGACCCCGACCGCGTGGGTTCCGCTACCATCCGGGACCGGATTGCCACCAAAAACTGGCTGGATACGTCCAATAATGCCGATGGCTGGCTTTCCGCCTGGCCGGGTTGGACGGCGGCCGTGCGGGTGCGATTTTGACCGGTGTTTTTTTGACAGGATTATGAGGCTTTTGTTGTTCTAATAAAGCACTGATTATCATATTATTATGACAATTTTACGTAAAAATACCCGACATATCTCGTCAATCCTGTCAAAAAAAAATACCGGTCGTCATCAGGGTAAATCCCGGGAAAAGTGTCTCGGTATGGAAGGACTACAAACGCATCTCCCATTCTTTCACAAAAACGACACTGCGTTATGATCGCAAAAAGGCAAAAACTGCTGGCCCTGATTTGTCTGGGCATCACACTCTGGTCCGTCACCTCCTGCCGGGAAATCCTCGGTATTCGGGGAGAAGGCGACATCGTCACGGAAATACGGCAAGTGGAAAACTTTCACGCCTTAGATATTGCTACGGCAGGCAACGTAAAAATGCGGGTGGATTCCGTCTTCCGGGTGGAAGTCCGCTGCGAAGAAAGTATCATCGATTTTTTGGAAACCGTCGAAGATAACGGCGTGCTTAAAATCGTATTCGACCGCGATGTGTACGACATCGACAACCTGACCATCATCGTGTCTGCCCCTGCCTGGGATGGCATCGAGATCAGCGGTTCGGCCAACATCCAGGTTCCGGACGCTATTTCAGGTAACATATTGAATATCAGCATTTCCGGTAGCGGCAATGCCGAAGTGTTTCAAGCCGATTTTAACAAAATCAAATCCCGCATCACAGGCTCGGGCAATATCTCGGTTGAAGGCAGCGCCGACGACCTGAATTGCAGCGTTACCGGTTCCGGCAATTTTGACGCGCTGGATTGTCCGGTCAAAACGGCTGTGGTGACTATTTCCGGCAGCGGCAACGCCCGTGTCAATGTCAGTGAAAGCCTCGACGTGACCATCAGCGGCAGCGGCGACGTCGAATACCTCGGCAACCCGCAGGTGACTTCCGATGTATCGGGGTCGGGGAAGGTGAGGAAGATATGAGCCGATTCAGGTATTCTGAATCAGCAGACACATGATCTTGCTCTCCGGCTCTAAGAAGACGAATAAATCTCCGTCGCACCAGAAGTTGAGCGTATCGAGGTAATTCTGTATTTTAGGGTCTTCCGGGCCGACGTTTACTTTTTTTACCGTTTTCAAATCCGTGGTTTCAAACTGTGCGAGAAATCTCATGACATTCCCGGATTTCGGGCAACGCGGGATGTCCGGATGTTGTATCCAGTTGGCCACACCACCCCGGCCGATGCCAGGTTCCAGGGTAGTAATACCATATCCGGTATCCAAAGTAATCGGGCGACTCCCGAAATTCTTTCGTTCAAATTCGATGTATGTGACCGGCGTGACACATTTGAACGTATGATGAACCGATTGAAAATCATTCAGTATAATCGGCTCAAGCGGATTGGAATAATCCAGAAACAAGGGGTCGATACCTGCAAAAAGCGGATAAACCAAATGAAGTTCATCAAATGGTATCCAGTTGAAACGCGGGTCCGATTTGGAGATCCTGCCAATATACTGAATTGAAACAGGCAGGTTGAGGTGATGCGGTATGGCAAAATGGTCCGGGCAATTACCACCCAATTGATGCACGCCTTTCGCCTGATATTCAAAGTAAAAAACCGGGTGAACAGGGATCGGACGATATTCGAAGCCCTGTTCATCCGGTTCCAATTCCCTATCCGACCATTCTACGCCATAGTATTCCTCCACACGTGTCAGTTTGTTGTTTTCAAAATGGACGCGCATGACGTATTCTCCCGCTTTTTCAAAAGCCTGTGCGCCTTCTGCTGTAATGGCTTGTGTTTGTAAACTCCGTTCACAGGAATCGTTTCCGTCAAAACGGATGGAGTATTCCGTGAAATACCACATCTTATTATTCGGGTGGGCGGAACGAAGCCATTTCTTCAGGTTGAACATACTCCGGAATTTAGTTCAGGTATTGTCGTACCGCTTTCACCGCTTCCTCCAGCCCGCTCACCTCACTTCCTCCCGCTGTGGCAAAAAACGCCTGACCGCCGCCGCCGCCTTTGAGGTGTTTTCCGGCCAGTTCGCGCACGATAGTACCGGCGTTCAACCCTTTGTCTTTCACTAAGTTGTCGCTGATTTTGACCGTCAGGAGCGGTTTGTCGCTGGTTACGGAGCCGAAAGCGATGACGCAGTTACCCACCTCGCGGTCTAATTCAAATGCGAGGGTCTTGATGGCGTTGGCGTCGCCGATCGGCAACACCGTGGCCAGGAATTGTATACCGTTGACCTGTTCGAACTTCGCCCGCAGACCGTCGCGCAAGCCGTTCGCCTGTTCCTGCACAAGGCGTTCGACCTCTTTGTGCAGGCGTTTGTTGTCTTCCTGCAGCGACTCGATCGCCTTGGCTAAGTCCTTGGCTTTCAGGGTGTTTTTAATGGCGGCCATTTCTTTTTCCATGTCGGAAACGTAGGCCTCGGCGCCGACGGCCGTGACCGCTTCCACACGCCTTACGCCGGCGGCTACGGCCGACTCGGCGGTGATTTTGAAATAACCGATCCGGCCGGTGTTTTTGACGTGGCAGCCGCCGCAAAGTTCACGCGAGTAGGCGGGGTCGAAGGTGATCATACGCACCGATTCGCCGTATTTTTCGCCGAAGAGCATCATGGCGCCGGCTTTTTTGGCTTCCTCGATGGGCAGGCTGCGTTTTTCGTCGAGTGCGATGTTTTCCCTGATTTTTTCATTGACCAGCCGCTCCACGTGGGCGATCTCTTCGTCGGTCATTTTTTGAAAATGCTGGAAGTCGAAACGCAGCGTTTCGTGGTCGAGGTAGGAGCCTTTTTGCTGTACGTGGGCGCCGAGCACTTTGCGCAGGGCGGCGTGCAGCAGGTGGGTGGCCGAGTGATTGCTCTCGGTGAGGCGGCGTTTCCAGCCGTCGACTTCACATTCCACCGTGCGGTCCATCTCGAACTGCGGCAGCCGGTCGACGATATGGATCACGAGGTCGTTTTCTTTTTTGGTATCGAGCACACGCACCTTTTCGTTGGGGCCGAAGTTCATATAACCCGTATCGCCTACCTGGCCGCCGCCTTCCGGGTAAAATGGGGTGCGGTTGAGCACGATCTGGTATTGCGGCTGGCCTTTCATCATCACCGTGCGGTGTTTGATGACCTGGGCGTCGTTCACTTCCAGGTTGTCGTAACCCACAAATTCAAACTTGTTGCCGTCGCGCAGCACCACCCAGTCGCCCACTTCTTTGGCGGCGTCTTTGCGCGAGCGGTTTTTTTGCTCCTGCAGGGCTTTGTCAAAACCGGCTTCGTCGACCGTCCAGCCTTTTTCGCGGGCGATCAGGCGGGTGAGATCGATGGGAAAACCGAAGGTGTCGAACAATTCAAACGCCTGTTGGCCATTGATGGTATTGTTTTGAATATCAACGGTTTCGATACGTTTTAGGCCTGATTCGAGCGTGCGCAGAAACCCTTTTTCTTCTTCCAGCACCACCCGCGCCACAAAGTCGACCTGTGCTTTCAGTTCGGGAAATACGTCGGAAAATTCTTTGGCGAGGATGGGTACCATACGGTACATCACCGGTTCTTTTTGTCCGAGAAAAGAGTAATAGTAGCGCACTGCGCGGCGCAAAATGCGGCGGATGACGTAACCCGCGCCGGTATTGGAGGGCAGTTCGCCGTCGGCGATGGTAAAACTCACCGCGCGCAGGTGGTCGGCGACGACGCGGATGGCTACGTCGCTTTTAAGCCATTCGGGGTTGATACCGGGATAAGTTCCCTCATAATGGTGGCCGGTGGCTTTTTCGAGGAAGTTGAACAGGGGCCGCCAGAGGTCGGTGTCGTAGTTGGACGCCGAACCCTGCACGGCGCGACAGAGGCGTTCGAAACCCATGCCGGTATCCACCGATTTGGCGGGCAGTTCTTCGAGCGAGCCGTCGGCTTTGCGGTTGAACTGCATAAATACGTTGTTCCAGACCTCGATCACGTTCGGGTCGTCGTTGTTCACCAGCGCTTTTCCGTCCACGCGGGCGCGTTCGGCGTCGGTGCGCAGGTCCACGTGAATCTCCGAGCAGGGGCCGCAGGGGCCTTGGTCGCCCATTTCCCAGAAGTTCTCTTTTTTGCCGAAGGCGAGGATGCGGTCTTCGGCGATGTATTTTTTCCACTCGTCGAATGCTTCCTGGTCGAAGGGCAGTTTTTCTTTTTCATCACCTTTGAATACGGACACGTACAGGCGGTCTTTCGGGATGCCGTAGACGCCGGTGAGCAGTTCCCACGACCATTCAATGGCCTCTTTTTTGAAATAATCGCCGAACGACCAGTTGCCGAGCATCTCGAACATGGTGTGGTGGTAGCCATCGAAACCCACGTCTTCGAGGTCGTTGTGTTTGCCCGAAACGCGCAGGCATTTTTGTGTGTCTGCCACCCGTTTCGAGGGCGGCGCCTGGTTGCCGAGGAAAAAATCCTTGAGCGGCGCCATGCCGGAGTTGATAAACAACAGGGTGGGGTCGCTTTTGGCCACGATGGGTGCGGATGGTATGATCTTGTGCGCTTTGGAAGCGAAAAAGTCGAGGAATTGGCGGCGGATGTCGCGGGAAGTCATGTATGTTGAGTGTGCTGATTTGCTAATGTGGATAATGTGCTAATGTGGCGAATGCGCCGTGTCTATTTTAAAGACATGACGGGACCTTCCGGGTGAATTGGTGTGAGCATTCCCCGGTTGGGGTTGATCCACAGGTCCATTTCTTCCATGGGAATAGCGCCAAGTAGGGGTTCGTTGTCGTCGGGCAGTACCAATGCGTTGGTGGTGCAAAAGCGGCCTTCGAAACGAACTTCGACCGGACCCGCAACGGGCAGCATGACGCGTGTGCCATCGGCTAATTGCGACGGGCGGTGATCTTTGATGCGCAACCCCAAAGCTCACGGATGTCTTCGTTGATGGTCAGCATCACGGCGCCGGAATCGACAAGGCAGGAAATCTCGATGCGGCGGATTTCTTCTTCTCCAATCTGCATGCGGTCGGCCAGTTCGAGGTCGGCGGCGTTGATAATTTCGATGTTTGCGTGTACCATGCCCATGGGTTGATTGGGGTTAACAGTGGAAAGAGACTTTGAAAGTTATATTTTGGTTATAAAACGCTCGTGTATCAAAGGAGCCACTTTTTCTACAACCAATTTTGCTGCGTCCCCATTATCGGAGAATAAATTAATTCCGACTCGATCATCATAATGTTTCCTAAAACCCTTAGAAGTTCCACTATCTCTAAATATTGGTATATATTTATAATCTTTAATGACTCTAAATTCGTCATCAAAATCCTTTATTTCATATGGACCTTCTCCAGTTAACACATACATAAAAGAATCTTGGGAAAATATAACCAATAAAATATCCGATGTCCTGATCATTTCCTCCAACACCGCTTTTCGGCTCCTTCCAAGAAATTCGGAACCGGATTCAACGAATTCTACCCGATCCGACAGGTCCCTTGATGATTTGAAAGCCGTCTCGACTTGGAGTTTGAGTGGCTCATCGTCCGACGCAGCTGAGATAAATATCCTGACAGGTTCAATTTTTTTTGAAGGTTTGAAATTGTAAATATCCTGCTCAGGTTTTTGACCGCTAATTTGCTCCAGATAAACGTCCCTCTTCTCCACAAACACATCCACCTCATCCAGCCCCCTGCCCAGCAGCATAGCCAAATTTTCATATGCATAACCCAAGCCGGCAGGGTCACTTACACCCTGCTCGATAACAGGTAATTTTTCTCCGAAACTGAAATAGGAAATGTACGGGATTTTAATAATTTGAAGAACTTCGTTGAGGTTGGCGCTGGCTGGCAACCAGCTTTCATACAACCACTCCAACTCGGTGGCTATACGTTCGAGCCACTTCCGCGACTCATGGAATTCTGTGGTTGAATCAAACCGGGAAGGAATCGGGCAAATCAACAGCGAATAGCGATCGAACGGCAAATTTGAATGGCTTTCAAGGATGCGCTGGGCGATCTTTTTTGTACCCGACAAACCCTGTTCGGTAGGCGCAAAAAGCATGACCAGGATATCCGGCATCTGAATGGTGCAAATGCCTCCGAAATCGGTCACACCGGTGCGACTGTCGATCAAAACATAATCGTATTCCGACAGCAGCTCTTCCCGGAAGCGTTCGATCCGGTGGCCGCCTTCATGTTCTTCATAAAATTTTGCCACATTGAAATCACGTAGCATCTCAGAGTAATTGCCGTTGTCTTTGCCGGAAACCAACAGATGTAAGTCGCTATCTGTTTCTTTCACCTTGAACTTGATAACCCAATCCTGCCATTTCACTTCTTCATTTTTCCGCTGGGCATAAAGCCATTCCAACACGCCTTTTTGTTGCTTCCAATCGGTCTCCCGGAGGTAATCTTTGAAGAAATTCTCCAACCCCGGCGCTTCCAGATCCCAGTCAATCATCAACACTTTTTACCCCACTTTGATAACAAAGTGGCTACATTGGCGAGCGCCATAGAGCGCCCGACACCGCCTTTGTAGGAGTAAAATGTGATGATCTGACTCATATTCTGGGTTGTTGGACGGTAATTTTGTCAATACGCAGATGTTCAGTGGGACGTTCCAACCATTCATCTTGCAGCCAATCGGAGTTCCATGCAGGAGCGTCTCGAATTACTTGTGCTACTTTTTGTGCTAAAATTTTCAATTCCTTCTGCAGACGCAAGGCTCTTTTCGTTTTTCTGAAGCCTTCAAAATGTGGGAAATAGAAGTCTTTATAGTCAAGGGTTTGTATGGACTTCATTGTTTCGGGAAAACGGACATCGCGATGTAATGCTATCGGAATAATCAAGCCCCCCGGTTGGTCGACAGATAACATGCCTGCCTGCCTGCTGCGGTGTTCGAAGACGGCAAATTCTCTTGTACACCAATCAGATTCAAAGTAACTGGCCATTAAGAGTGAAACTAAACATTTCGATTTTCCCAAGCCATTCTTCAGACGTTTCTCCCACGCATCACCTGCTTCGAGGTCGTGCCAATCCACAAAAACCCTCTTGTTTACGTCTTTGTCCACCTCTTCTTCCAAAAAGTGTATAAAGTCCGGCAGGAATATCTCCTGCAGCCAGACTTTTGACTTGCTTTTGTAACTAATAAAAACGTCGTATTGATAGGCCATGATGAGGTTAAGCCTGTTTTGAAGAGCGCAAAGATAACGTGTTTCGTCAAAAATTGTCCTATATGCGGGTTTACTGCCGCCGCTACGCGAGGCTTTCACAACGCCCTACCTCCGCCACCGAAACCCCTTTCCATCCACTGCCCGCATCGTACACAACACCCCTTCCAGGTGATCGTATTCATGCTGAAGCAGCTCCGACAGGTCGTCTTCCACCGTCCAGGTTTGTGTGTGCCAGTTTTCGTCACGGTATGCCACCGTCACGCGCCGGTGCCGTCTCACCCGCACCAGCAGGTGGGGAAAACACATACAATCGTCCCATAATTCGAACATTTCTGCGCTGCGTTGCGTAAAAACGGGATTGAGCAGCAGCCGGGGCCGGTCGGTGTCGAGGTAAATCATACGTTTCATGCAGCCCAGTTGTGGCGCGGCAATGCCCCGGCCGAAATGATATTTGGCGCGTACTTCGTCCATCACCCCGCGCAGGTCGGCGGCGATTTGGGGCAACTGAGGCAGATCGGCTTCGGTCACGGGGTGCATTTTTCATACAGGCGCGGGTCACCGAGCAGCAACAAGTCGGCGAGGTGTTTGGCGGGTGGAAGTGCACGTGAGTGTTCCAGTAGGTTCATTTTAATATGGTTTACAGGTATTAGTTTTTTGTTATTTATTTTAAAATAAGCATTTTACACTTAAAATTAAAAAATATATTTATAATTATTTGGTTTAGCAGTTCCGATTCATCGTATATTTGCGATATAAAATCATTTAAGGTATGAAAACAGAAGAAATTAAAAATCTCGTCCGCGAAAAGTACAGCGAAATTGCGTTTCAGGACAAAACCACCAATGAAACTTCCTGTTGCGGCGCGGGTTCCGCCTGCGGCACGTACACCATCATGGCCGACTCCTACGCCAACCTGCCGGGTTACAACCCCGACGCCGATTTGGGCCTGGGTTGTGGTTTGCCGACCGAATTTGCCCATATTCAGCCGGGCGACACGGTACTCGATCTCGGCTCCGGAGCCGGCAACGACGCTTTTGTGGCCCGTGCTGAAACGGGAGCGACGGGCAAAGTCATCGGCGTGGATTTTACCCCGGCCATGATCTCGAAAGCCCGCCAAAACGCCGAAAAATTAGGTTTTAACAACGTCGAGTTCCGCCAGGGCGATATTGAAGACCTGCCCGTGGTTGATCAGTCCGTCGACGTGGTGGTGAGCAACTGCGTGCTCAACCTTGTGCCAAATAAGGCAAAGGTTTTTAGCGAAATCGCGCGGGTGCTGCGCCCCGGCGGCCATTTCAGCATCTCCGACATCGTGCTTGCGGGCGATCTGCCCGATGCGCTGCGCGACGCCGCTGAAATGTACGCCGGCTGCGTGTCGGGCGCCATCCAGATGGAGGAATACCTCGAACTGGCTCGCCAGGCCGGGTTCTCCGACGTCACGGTGCAAAAGCAAAAACCCATCCTGATCCCCGACGATATCCTGCTCGAATACCTTTCGGCGGACCAACTGAAAACATTTGTCGCGTCGGGCACGGGTATTTTCAGTATTACGGTGTATGCCGAAAAACCCGGCGGCGACCCGGCGCAAAAGGCTCTTTCAGCCGAAAAGCGAAAAACGCAGATGCGCGACCTGGCCGCCGAGGCCGGCAAAGCCTGCTGTGCACCGGGAAGCGGATGTTGTTAATGATGAATGATGAATGATGAATGATGAATTGCCGGTATCTTGTTCATCATCAATCAAATATGGAATCCTATATGCAGAAGTATTTGGCAGAATCAATTGGAACGTTCGCCCTCGTGTTTTGCGGCACGGGGGCTATCGTCATTAACCAGGAATCGGGCGGCGCGATTAGCCATGTCGGGGTGGCTATGACTTTCGGACTCATCATCCTGGTCATGATTTACACCTTCGGAGAAATTTCGGGCGCACACTTTAACCCGGCGGTAACCATTGGTTTTTGGGCTTTGCGACTGTTTCCGGGAAAAGAGGTCGCGCCTTATTTATTCAGCCAGACGGCAGGTGCAATATTGGCGAGTTTCAGCCTTCGGCTTCTTTTCCCGGCATCGAAAAATCTGGGCGCCACACTCCCGGCAGGTACTGACTGGCAATCGTTTGTGCTCGAATTCATCCTGACTTTCCTGCTGATGCTGGTCATTATCCGGGTATCGCAGGGCGCTCGGGAAACGGGCTGGTTTGCCGGAATTGCCATTGGTTCGATGGTTGGGCTGGAAGCATTATTCGCAGGGCCGGTTTGCGGCGCGAGTATGAACCCGGTTCGTTCCCTTGCTCCAGCCCTTGTTTCGGGTAATATGTCGCAAGTCTGGATTTACTTGATTGCCCCCATATCGGGCGCTTTAACGGCTGTATTGTGCGGGAAAATGTTTATAAAAAAAGCGCCTTTTTAAGCACACACTTCACAAACAAAGTCTGTGGTACGGACAGTTTTTGAATACCGTCCTGCCCAGGCCACACCTCCTGAAAAATATTCATCATTCATCTCTCATCATTCATCATTCAAAATGACCCTCGCTCTCTTCTCCGACATCCACGCCAACCTCCCCGCCCTCGAAGCGTTTTTGCCGATGTGGACAAACGCCGGCCGGATCAGGTTTTTTGCCTCGGCGACCTCGTGGGTTACAATATCTGGCCCAACGAGGTCATCCGCATCCTTCGCGAACGGGGTATCCCGACCATCGCCGGCAACTACGACTACGGCATCGGCCGCAGTAGCGACGATTGCGGCTGTGCGTACAAAACGGACGAAGAAAAAGCCAACGGCGCGGTGTCTATTTCATTTACAAACCAAATCATACAACCTGCTGAACGTCAATACCTTCGGGGCTTGCCCAAACACATTCGGCTCGAATTTGAACCAAACGACGGCGACCCGCTGCATGTGTTGTTTGTTCACGGCAGTCCGCGAAAAATCAACGAATACCTGTTTGAAGATCGCGACGAAAAAAGTCTGCTGCGGATACTGGAAGGAGCCAACGCCGATGTATTGTGCTTCGGGCATACCCACAAGCCGTATCACCGGGTGCTCAATTCAGGCACAGACGTGGAGCCGCACTTCCGCCATGCGATCAACATCGGCTCAGTGGGCAAACCCAAAGACGGCGATCCACGCGGCGGCTACGTACTCCTGCATTTGGACGCAACGGGCAGTGTCCGTCGGTCGGACAGTCTTCGCGTGGAGTTTGTGCGGTTTGAATACGATGTGGAAAAAGCCGCCAGGGCAGTGGAAGACAGCCCTTTGCCGGATGCTTATGCCATGGCGTTGCGGGTGGGGAAATAGTTGATTGATAAACCACGACCTAACAGGAGTTGCCTGCCGTGGTTTGTGAATTCGTTGCAGTGCTGTGATCCAAACTTAACATAGACTTAAACTGCTTTTTTCGTCCGCCGGGAGACACTTGCAAGACCTTTGCACCTGAAAATCTGTGTCTCCATCATGAAACGTATATCCAACCTTTTAGCACTGCTGTGCTTTCTCCCCCTTTCCCTGTTTGCCCAAAAAGGCGCCATTTCCGGTAAAGTCATCGATTCCAAACTCGCCGAAGCGCTCATCGGGGCCTCCGTGCGGCTTGACGACGGCGCGGGCGGCGCGGTAACCGACCTCGACGGCAATTACACCATCACCAACGTGGAAGCCGGAACCCACAAGATTACTATTTCTTACACGGGCTACCAACCCAAAACCATCGACAACATCGTTGTCAATAATGCGGACGCAACCACGGTAGACGTGGCTATGGATGATGCTACTGCCTTGTTAGTCAGCGAAGTAGTTATCACCGCGACCGCCCAGCGTTCGAGCATGAGCGCGCTCACCATCCTGCAAAAAAGCAGCCCCACCATTTCGGACGGCATCAGCGCCGAAACCATCAAACGTACACCCGACCGCACCACAGGCGACGTGATCCGCCGGGTGAGCGGAGCGAGTATTCAGGACAATAAATTCGCCATTATCCGCGGCCTCAACGACCGGTACAACATTGCCATGCTCAACGGCGCCCTGCTTTCCAGCACCGAGCCGGACCGCAAAGCCTTTTCTTTCGACTTGTTCCCTTCCGCGATGCTCGATAACCTCGTGATTGCCAAAACAGCCAGCGCAGACCTGCCGGGCGAGTTTGCCGGCGGCGCCATCATGATGAATACCAAGGACATTCCGGAAGACAGTTACCTGAGGGTGAACCTCAGTTCGGGTTACAACAACCTGACCACCTTCCAGCCCCACTTATCTGCGCCGGGCGGCGGCAACGACTGGTTGGGCATCGACGACGGCAGCCGGGCATTGCCGGCGGGTTTCCCCGGCACCAACGATTTTAAAACCGCTTCCAAAGACGAAAAAATACGGCTTTCCCAGCAATTTGCCAATGACTGGGCCATCACCGAAAAAAGCAGCACCATGCCGAATATGGGTTTGCAAATAGCTGCCGGCCTGGTATCCGACCCCGCCAAAAAGGTGCAACTCGGCACCACTATTGCCCTGGCTTACAACAATACCAACCGTGTGCAGGACGCGCAACGTTCGGAGTTCGACCTGGAACAAAAATTAGCCGACTTCAACGACCGCCAGTTCAAAAACAACGTTCTCTGGGGAACACTGCTGAATACGGCGCTGAAAATCAATAACCGCCACAAAATCATTCTCCAGGGCACCTATTCGACCAACACGGACAATATCGTAAACGAACGCGCCGTAACCAACTACGAGCAGGTGCGCAACGAACGCACCACCGCCATCGAATACACGGAAAATCATTTGCTGACCAGCCGCCTGAGCGGCGAGCATATGCTGACGGACAATGGTCTGCGCATCCAGTGGGGCGGCGGCTTCAACCGCAACACCCGCGACGTGCCTTCGCTGCGCCGTATCACCTACTACCGCAATTTTGATTCGGAAGAAAACGATCCTTACCAGGCATACATCCCCTTCGGCTCCGCCACCCTCAACAACGGCGGGCGTTTTTACTCCGAACTGGCTGAAAATGTGTGGAATGCAAATGCCGATATAACAATTCCCTTCGCGATCGGGGGCGAAAAACAAACACTCAAAATCGGTGGCCTGTACCAGCAGAAAGAGCGCGCGTTTGACGCCCGGGTGCTTGGTTATGTACGCGCTACCAATTCAGGCTTCAACAGTTCGCTTCAGTTGCTTCCGCAAGATTCGATTTTTGCCCCGGAGAATATGTACGACAAAGGCCTGCGGCTCGACGAAATCACCAACGACGGCGATGCCTACGACGCTTCGTCCAACCTCAGTGCCGGATATATTCTTTTCGACAATAAAATCGCCGAAAAACTGCGCATTTCCTGGGGCCTGCGGGTGGAAAACTTCCGCCAGCAACTCGACGCCGTCAACTACTCCCAAATCAAGGTAAACATCGACCGCACCACAACCGATTTTTTGCCCTCGGCCAACCTGACTTATATTCTGAACGATAAACACCAGTTGCGCCTCTCGGCTTCCCGCACGGTTACACGCCCGGAATTCCGCGAAATTGCGCCGTTCACTTTTTACGATTTTTACCTGCCCGGCTCGGTAGCCGGCGATACGACGCTTACCAGCGGCAGCATTTACAACTTTGACCTGCGTTATGAAATTTACCCCGGCATGAACCAACTGTTCAGCGCCAGTTTGTTTTATAAAAAATTCAACAACCCGGTCGAGTTCAGTTTTGAAAGCCTCGGCGCCGGCACCCGTAACTTTTCTTTTATGAACGTGCCGACCGCCCAGAGTTACGGCCTGGAAATGGAACTCCGCAAAAATTTCGATTTCGTGGGCGCCGGTTGGGAAAACCTCGTATTGTTCACCAACGCAGCCTTTATCCGCTCTAAAATCGACCTCAACGCCACCAGCGCCTACGATCCCGACCGCGCCCTGCAAGGCCAGTCGCCTTATATTCTGAACATCGGTCTGGCACACAACTGGATCAAACCCGGCCTGAACACAACGTTGGTGTACAACATCATCGGCGACCGCGTGGCCCAGGTCGGCACCGATGGCTATGCCGACATCTACGAACGCCACCGCAACCTGCTCGATTTCCAGATCAGCAAACGTATCTGGCGGAGCGGAGAAATCAAATTGACCTGGAGCGATATACTTCGCCCCGATTTTATGTTCTACCAGGATAACAACGCCGACCACAAATTCACGGAAGGTGAAGACAATGTGATGCAACGCCTCAATAACGGCAGCACCGTCACTTTGAGCCTCGGGTACAGGTTTTAAAATGTACGACGGACTTCCAGGTCCGTCATAACTCGCATGACACGCCCATGCCGGACTTGGAAGTCCGGCATACATCAAGAATTTGGATACAGATTTCAGTAGTTTAAAGGTTAGGAACTTGACTACTATACCCGGGCGACGTAAGTCGTTCGGGTCTTTTTGTACGGCAAGTTGTGACCAACAAACACACAAGGCGGGTCATAACTTGCATTACTTAACACTGGCTTAATGCAGACTTAAACCAAACTTAACCCCACCTTTTCCTGTCCGCCCGGCAGGCTGGCGACCTTTGCGGGACACATGAATATCCAATCAAATTCACCTGCTATGCAAAAAGTAATTTTACTGCTTGCCTTCGTTTTGGCCGCATTCGGCGGCGCCCACGCACAAGTGGTCGTTTCGGGCAATATTAACACCAATACCACCTGGACCAAAAATAACACTTACCTCCTCAGCGGTTTTGTTTATGTAAAAGACAGCGCTACGCTCACCATCGAACCCGGTACCGTGATCAAGGGCGACAAACTGACCAAAGGAGCACTCATCATCACACGCGGCGCCAATATCATCGCCAACGGCAGCGCCGACGAACCCATCGTATTCACCAGCAACGAGTCCGATCCGACTTACGGCGACTGGGGCGGAATTATCATTTGTGGCAAAGCCCCCATCAACGTTCCTGCCGGCGAGCAGGTCGTGGAAGGGGGTGTTGGCGAATCGTACGGCGGCAACGACCCGCTGGACAACTCCGGTATTTTGCGTTTTGTACGTATCGAATACCCGGGCATCGCCTTCCAACCCAACAACGAGATCAACGGCCTTACGCTTGGCGGTGTGGGTTCCAAAACCACCATCGAATACGTACAGGTTTCTTATTCCGGCGACGACGCATTCGAGTGGTTCGGCGGCACGGTCGATTGTAAATACCTGATCGCCTATCGCTCGCTCGACGATGATTTCGACGCCGATTTCGGGTATCGCGGCAACGTACAATTCGCTTATTCTCAACGCGATCCGGGCGTATCCGACCAGAGCGGTTCCAACGGCTTTGAAATCGACAACGACGGCTCGGGTACGGGCAACAAACCCAAAACAGCGCCGACTTTTTCCAATGTAACCATCGTCGGGCCGGGCACCACGCCGGACATCAATTACAAACGTGGCAATCACCTGCGCCGCAACTCCGAGCCCGGCGTTTTTAACTCGGTGTTTATTGGTAATTACCCCGACGCCGGCCTGCTTATCGACGGCGATTCCTGCGCGCTGAATGCACTGTCGGGCAAACTGGTGGTAAAAAACTCCTTCTACCACGGCATGGCTTCGCCCCTAAAAACCAACGTCGCTACCTTCGACATTGCAGCATGGGCAACAACAGGGCAAGTTTCCACCGGCCCGAACGCCAACGACGCCCAACTCACCGATCCGTTCAACCTGAACTCACCCGACCCGCGGCCTTTGTCTTCTTCGCCGGTACTCGGCTACGCCGATTTTTCACACCCGCGCGTCAAAACCACCAGCTTCATCCCGGTAAGTTATGCAGGCGCTTTTGGCCCTTCGGGCGACTGGACGGCTAAATGGTCGCGTTTCGGCGACAAACTCGACCAGGCTGGACTCGCACCTTCCCCGGAAGTGATCGTAACGGGCAATATCACGGCCAATACAACCTGGACGGCCGATAAAACTTACGTACTGACCGGTTTTGTATACGTAAAAAACTGCGCTACACTCACCATCGAACCCGGTACCATCATCAAAGGCGACAAAGCGTCCAAAGGTGCACTCATCGTGACCCGCTGCGCAAAAATTATCGCCGACGGTACGCAGGACCTTCCGATTGTGTTTACAACCAACGACCCCGAACCGACTTACGGCTCCTGGGGCGGACTCATCATTTGTGGTAAAGCACCCATCAACGTTCCGGCCGGCGAGCAGGTCGTGGAAGGCGGTGTAGGCGAGTCTTATGGCGGCAACGACCCCCTGGATAACTCCGGCATCCTGCGTTATGTGCGCATCGAATACCCCGGTATTGCATTCCAGCCCAACAACGAGATCAACGGCCTCACCCTCGGCGGTGTCGGCTCGGGCACGGTTGTGGAACACATTCAGGTTTCCTATTCCGGCGACGACGCTTACGAGTGGTTCGGCGGCACGGTGAACTGCAAATACCTCATCGCTTACCGCGCCCTCGACGACGATTTCGACGCCGATTTCGGGTATCAGGGCAATGTGCAACACGCATTTGCGGTACGCGACCCGGCCGTAGCCGACCAAAGCGGTTCCAACGGTTTTGAAATCGACAACGACGCCAGCGGAACCACCAATACGCCGAAAACCAAACCTACCTTCTCCAACGTAACCTTGGTTGGCCCCCAGTCTTCGCCGGATATCAACTACAAACGCGCCGCACACATTCGCCGCAACTCCGAACCGGGCATTTTTAACTCCCTGCTGATCGGCAGTTACCCGGTAGGTATCCTGATCGATGGCGACGCCTGCGCTAACAATGCCACCAACGGGCTGCTTGAAGTAAAAAACACCCAGGTGCACGGGCCCGTCGACTTGCTCAATACCAACGCGACCAACGGTTTCAACATCGATACCTGGTTTGCCACTTCCGGGTGGGGAAATGCCACCAACGCCAGCCCCAACGGCGCCAACCTGCAGGATGCCTACAACCTCGACCTGCCGAACGCTCAACCGACCGGCGTCTCCTCAGCCCTGAACGGAGGTTCGTTTACCGCCGCCCGTATCAACACCGCATTTTTTGACAAAGTGACCTACGCAGGCGCTTTCGACGGTACCAACGACTGGACCTGCGGCTGGGCGAAATTCCTGGAACTGAATACCAGCTGCCTCGTGGAGACGAACAACGTGGATAAATTTATCAGCCATGTAAAACTTTTCCCGACGGTTGCCAGCAACCAGGCGACGCTGCAATTGACACTAAACAACCCGGCCGAACTTTCCGTAGAAATCTACAACATGGAAGGTCAATATTTCGGCCGGCAGATAAATGAAAAGGCCGCCGCCGGCGAACAAACGTATACACTTTCCACGGCAGACCTTTCTTCCGGCTTTTATTTCGTCCGCATCCAGGCCGGTGAGGCGGTGAAAACGGAAAAACTGATTGTAGTACGATAGTTTCTTCAATATAGCAGTAGTATTGAAACGGTGGAACGCCCTGCGCGTTCCGCCGTTTTTCTTTTTAACCACCCCGGCGGGTAAATCTCTGTCCGCCGACCGACAACTAACCCTGCCCGGCGCCCTTTTTTTATTTCCCTGCAAAAAAGTGCGCTTATTTTTACCTTGAAAACCGGAATACGCGGCTACTCGTATTTTGGTACAACCATTCCTCCCACATGAAAATAGTCATTCTCGGCAACGGCATCAGCGGCATTACAGCAGCGCGGCATGTGCGCAAACACAGCAACCACGACATCCTGGTTATTTCCGACGAAACCGATCACTTTTTCAGCCGAACGGCGCTGATGTATGTTTACATGGGCCACATGCGCTTTCAGGATACCCAACCTTACGAATCCTGGTTTTGGAAAAAAAACCGCATTGACCTGTTGAAAAGCCGTATAGAACGTATTGATTTTCAGGAAAAAAGGCTTTATTCCACAAAAGGCGACATCATTACCTACGACAAACTGGTGCTGGCGCCCGGTTCACGTTCCAATAAATTCGGCTGGCCGGGACAGGACCTCGACGGGGTGCAGGGCCTGTATCACCTGCAGGATCTGGAGGCCATGGAAAAACACAGCCCGGGACTGGAACGGGCCGTGATCACCGGCGGCGGACTGATTGGTGTGGAAATGGCCGAAATGTTTCATTCCCGGGGCATTCCGGTCACTTTTCTGGTGCGCGAGCCGGACTTTTGGAGCAATATTTTGCCCGCAGAAGAAGCCGCGATGGTGAGCCGCCACCTGCGCGAACACCACATCGACCTGCGCCTGGAAACCGAACTCCGGGAAATACTGCCCGACGCTTCCGGTAAAAAATGTGCGGCCGCAGTGACGAATACCGGCGAAACCATTCCCTGCGGTTTTGTCGGGCTTACCGTCGGCGTCAGCCCGAACATCGAATTCCTGCAGGGCGGCGACCTCGAAACCGGGCGCGGCATCCTCGTCGACGAATACCTGCAAACCAATATTCCCGGCGTGTATGCGATCGGCGACTGCGCCGAACTGCGCCGCCCCCGCCCGGGCCGCCGGGCCATCGAGGCCGTTTGGTACACCGGACGTATGATGGGCGAGACGGTGGCTTTTAATCTGCTGGCCGACACGGAATCGGGCAACCGGCTGCCCTACGATCCCGGCATCTGGTTCAATTCGGCCAAATTTTTTGATATCGAGTACCTGGTTTATGGCGACGTCCGCGCACAATTACCTGAAAATCAATCGACAATATTCTGGGAACATCCCAATGGTAAAAAAAGCATCCGCATCAACTACGACCGTGAAAGCGGGCGGGTACTGGGTTTTAACCTGATGGGTGTGCGTTATCGCCACGAGGTTTGTGAAAAATGGATCGCCGGCGGCGCGTACATCGAAGACGTGCTTCAACACCTCGGATTAGCCAATTTCGACCCGGAATTTTATCCGCAGCATGAAGTGGAACTGGTAACACTTTATAACCGGCAGACGGGTAAACATTTGACTTTGAAACAAAAACGCGGGTTGCCAGCGGTGCTGGACTTCCTGTAACTATCCGCTTTACCAAAAAAAAATCCGCGTTACATGGAAAACACTTCTCTTTCACTCGCCAATCCCGCCCCTGCCCTCACCACCGGCAGGCAAAAACTCGCACTGGCCCTGGCGGGGCTTGGTGTGGTGCTGCTGCTGCTTGTTTGGGCGGCGCAAAAAGCCGTGGCGCCGGCGCCCATGTTGTTTGCCGCGCTGGGTTTGATGACAGCCGGCATGGGTTTGTTTGTCCGTGAAGAATACCTGACCCGGCCGGAAGGCATCAAAAACAACCGGGTGTGGTTCGGCAGCCTCTCCGCGCGTGGCGTATGGGGTTGGCTGGCGGCCATCGTGCTCACCGGATTTTACACGGTATTGTATTTTTTGCCGCCGCAATGGTTCGCCGGGCTGACCGACTTGTTCCATCCGCTCAGCCGGGTATTACGCGGCATGCCGGCTGATAAATGGTTCGTTTACGGCACTTTATACACTTTTTCGGTGCTGGTGATGGGGGTAAAATTCATGTACAAATACCGCCACAACCGCTACCAGTTGCTGCGCACCGTCTCCGTCATGTTTTTCCAGACCGGTTTTTCCTTCCTGATCCCGGCATTCATGCAGGTGATGAACCAGCCGGAATATTATTTTACCTACTTCTGGCCTTTGAAAGATTATTACGGGTCGCCGGGAGCGGTTCAATATTACGGCCATGCCACAAGCATCAGCGTTTATTTTATCGCCTTCAGCGCCCTCATGACTTTTGCGGGCACCCCCTTGCTGACGTATTTTTTCGGGAAAAGGTGGTACTGTTCCTGGGTGTGCGGTTGCGGCGGGCTGGCCGACACCGCAGGCGACCTCTTTCGCCACCTCAGCGATAAAAGCCTGAATGCGTGGAAGATAGAGCGCTGGATGATCCACTCCGTACTGGTAGCCGTTGTGCTGATGACCGGTTTGTTGTGGTTCAATTCGTGGAAGCAGGGGCAGTGTGTTGGGCAGTTTTTCCCAGACCTATTCCAGCGTTTACGGGTATGTGATCGGCATGGCTTTCAGCGGCGTGATCGGGGTCGGTTTTTATCCGCTGATGGGCAGCAGGGTCTGGTGCCGCTTCGGGTGCCCGCAGGCGGCGATCCTCGGCATTTTTCAAAAGAAAAAATCAAAATTCCGCATCACGGCCAACGGCGGGCAGTGCATCAGTTGCGGCAACTGCAGTACGTATTGCGAAATGGGCATCGACGTGCGGCACTACGCGCAACGCGGTCAGGACGTCGTTCGCGCCTCCTGCGTGGGCTGTGGCATTTGTGCCGCCGTGTGCCCGCGCGGCGTATTGCGCCTGGAAGGAGCCGCCTCCGATATCGACCACAGGGCCGAACAAACCCGCACCGTACACGTGCGTTTGGAGGAGGTCAAAATACCGGGATAATCGCCCGATACTTTTTTTAAACCTTTTTGGAAATTTTACCGCTCAATTTGTACCTTTGCGGGCGCTTTTCGAAACTGGTATCACTTTTAGAACATAAAACAATGGAAATCATTGCCTTACAGGGACATCGCAAGGAAACATCCGGCAAAGTAGCAACAAGCAAGATCCGTCGAAACAATCAGGTTCCGGCGGTTGTATCCAAGAGCGGAGGTGGCGATGCGCTGCAATGCGCCCTGGATGCCGCTGCGATCCGCAATTTGATTTATACGCCCAAATTCAAACTCGCCGAGATCACGCTGAACGGCGCCAAGCATAAGTGCATTGTTAAAGACATCCAGTTTCACCCCGTGACCGACGCGGTGGTACACGTGGATTTCCTCGAACTTGTGCCGGGGTTAAATTCAAGGCAACGGTTCCGCTCCGTTTTGCCGGCACGGCTCCGGGGGTAAAAGAAGGCGGCAAATTCATCCCGCAAATGCGCCAGGTCAACATCCTGACCACGCCCGAAAAGGTTGTTGACGAAGTCGTTGCCGACATTTCCGGCATGGAGATGGGCGCTACGATCCGCGTACGCGACATCACGACTCCCGACGGCGTGGAGATCACCAACACGAGCGCCGTGCCGATCGCGATGATCGAAATTCCACGCGCGTTGAAAGGTAAGTAATTAAAATTACCCTCGTTTTATAAAACGCTGGTTTTCAAAAATTTGAAAGCGGCTGTCTGCATCGTGCAGGCAGCCGCTTGTGTTTATTGCCGAAAATGGGCTATTTTTGCTTGAAATCTATTCACCCATGCCAAAAAAGTCCAGCCCGGAACCCCAATCCGTCGACTTCGATTGCAAAAAGTGCGGCAAAAACAACGTCTATCCCGCTTCCGCCGTCGCCGGAAAGGCAAAAGACGGCGCGACTTCCCTCGTAAAAAAATGTACTTTCTGCGGAGCGTACAACACCATTACGCTGCCCGAAAACTTCATTTTTCCGCGCGATGCGGAGATCTTTCGCGGTGATTAGCCCTTCGTTGGCCTATTCACCCGGTGAATGAGTCACCCGGTGAATTACCAACCCGAAATTCAACGCACACTTCTCCCCCCTCTCCAATGACAATCACCCTCGATCTCCCTCCTGATCAAACGGCTGCCCTGCTCCAACTCAACGAGCGCTTCCAGCGCGAACTCGAACAGCAGGCCTTCCCCGCCGCCGCCACGCTTTCGAACCTCAAAACCGCCCTCGCCGAAGCGCTCGACCGGCAGCCGGGCGCTCTGAAAATACTCGACGACGCGCTGCACCGGCCCGGCACCCTGCGCCTCGCCGCCGCCGATACACACCTGCGCAACCTCCCCTGGCACCTCGCGCTCGAAGACCGCCCGCTGCTGTCGCTGGTGAAAACCCACCGCGCCGACCTGCCCGAACACCGGCCTGCCGTCGGGTTGCCCCTGAAAGTGCTCGTGATGGTGTCCGCCCCCGAAGGCGCGACCCGGCTCGATTACGAGGCCGAGGAACTGAGCCTGCTCCGCGCCTTCGCCCCGCTCATGAGCCGCGGACTGGCGCAGGTGCATTTCACCGACGACGGCTCGCTCGAAAATTTGCAGGAAAAACTCGCCGAAAACCGCTACCACGTGTTGCATTTCAGCGGGCACGGCGCCTATAAAGACGAAAAAGGCTCCCTGCTGCTCGAAAATGCGGAAACAGGAAAAGCAGAACTCGTCGGCGCGCGCGATTTCAACGAAGCGCTTCAGAAAAACCGCCGCAAAGGGCATTGCCCCGACTTAGTGGTGCTTTCCGCCTGCCAGAGCGCACAGGGCGGCCAGGTCGGCGACCTGCAAGGCGTGGCCGACGAGTTGCTCGCAGGCGGTGTGCCTGCCGTAGTGGCCATGTCGGCGAGCATCCTCGACGTGTGCGCTACCGAGTTTGCAGCGGCCCTGTACGCCGGACTGGCGCAGGAAAACCCCTTGCCCGGCGCTTTTTTCGATGCCCTGCGACACCTGCGCGAATTTGAAATCGCCCGCCTGCGCCGCCCGGAAAACGCAGCGCCCGGCCAATGGCTCATCCCCCAGTTGCTCGTGAGCGCCGGGCTGGAAAACCTGTACGACAAAAGCCAAAAGGCCGAAGAACTGAGCTTCACCGATTCAAAATACGTGAGAGGCGACGACAACCTGCTCCAGTTGCGCGGCGGCGTGGACCGGAAAAAATACCGCTACGTGTTCATCGGCCGCCGCACCGAGCGCCGCTTCGCACTCGCGCGCCTGCGCGACGCCGAACGCCCGGCCGTGTTGCTGCGCGGGCAGGGCGGCGTGGGCAAAACCGCCCTCGCCGAGCACCTCGCCGTGCGGATGCTGGCCGCCAACCCGAAAATAAAAGTGTTCACACACAGCGAACGCGCACCCACATTCGATAGCCTTCGGAAACAAATTTGCCAATATCTCGAAAGAGAACATGACCTGACGGATATAGAATTTGATAAAAAGATCGGGATTCCTGGCAGGAGCAATTCAGTTACTTGCACCGGCGTTTGAAAGAGTTTTGCTCTCCCTTTTTTGTTTTTGATAACATTGAATCCTATCAGGAAACAGGCGGCGGAGAATGGATCAAAAACACAGACGTTTTAGAAGGTATCCAACTAATTTTAGAAAAAACCAAATCGCCGGTACTCCTCACCGGGCGCTACCCCCTGCGCGAGTTTCCCGACCTCGCCATACGCGACCTCAACGCGGTCAGTTTCGGCGATTTTTACAAAAAATGCTGGCAACTGCCCCTGCACCGGCTGGCCGACCGGCTCGAAAAAGGAGAGACCCCCACCACAAAAATTTCCCCGCTCGCGGGCGCGCAGGAAGCCGGTCAGGCGCCCACGTTCGAACAAATTTGCCAAATCCTGCACCGCGCGTTCGGCGGCAACTACCGCGCACTGGAGTTCTTCGACGAACTCTATGCCCGGCGCGGCGACGAAGTTTTCGGCACACTCGAACGCCTCGACGATTTACCCGCCGACGCGGCGGACGACGTGCGGCGGCGTATGAGTGAAAACCTCGTGTTCGGCGAATTGCTGGCCTTGCTGACACCCGGAGAAAAAGAAGCGCTGGCCCTGCTGTCTAAGTTTCGTATACCCGTGTTGCCGATGGCGCCGGGCATGCAGCGGGATAACCGCGATTTTTCCGCCGAACTGGAACGTATAGCCGACCTGACGCTGGCCGAGCGCGACACGGACCGGGCCGGGAAAAAGTGGTTTTACGTGATGCCGCTGGTGCAGGATTTGCTGGTGGAAAGTGGGTTGCCCGGTTTTGCTTTTTCGGAAAAAACGGCGGGGGATTATCACGACTATGTGGTAAAAAACGACCTCGGCAGCGATAACTTGACCGAGCATGCGGAAGCGTTTGAGTGGTATTATGCGGCCAATGCGGAGGAAGACGTCAATCGTATCGGGGAGCGCCTGTGCCGTTTTTACTATCAGGCACAACAATTCCGCCCGGCATTGGTGTACGGGCTTCGTACGGAGGAAGTTTGCAGCAAAAATACGGATGGGCGCATTTGGAACAACATCGGGTTGATTTTACAAACCTTCGGGCGCCTGGATGCAGCGCTGGATTATTTCAAAAAATCTCTTGCCGACGACCACAAAAAAGGCGACCGTCAGGGCGAGGGAACGACTTTGAACAACATCAGTCAAATACATAAAGTCAGGGGCGACTACGACACGGCTTTGGCTTATTTGCAGCAAAGTTTGAAAATTCAGCAGGAAATCGGCGACCGTCAGGGCGAGGGAACGACTTTGAACAACATCAGTCAAATACATAAAGTCAGGGGCGACTACGACACGGCTTTGGCTTATTTGCAGCAAAGTTTGAAAATTCAGCAGGAAATCGGCGACCGTCAGGGCGAGGGAACGACTTTGAACAACATCAGTCAAATACATAAAGTCAGGGGCGACTACGACACGGCTTTGGCTTATTTGCAGCAAAGTTTGAAAATAAGGCAGGAAATCGGCGACCGTCAGGGCGAGGGAACGACTTTGAACAACATCAGTCAAATCTACGATGCAAAAGGCGACTACGACACGGCTTTGGCTTATTTGCAGCAAAGTTTGAAAATAAGGCAGGAAATCGGCGACCGTCAGGGCGAGGGAACGACTTTGAACAACATCAGTCAAATCTACGATGCAAAAGGCGACTACGACACGGCTTTGGCTTATTTGCAGCAAAGTTTGAAAATAAGGCAGGAAATCGGCGACCGTCAGGGCGAGGGAACGACTTTGAACAACATCAGTCAAATCTACGATGCAAAAGGCGACTACGACACGGCTTTGGCTTATTTGCAGCAAAGTTTGAAAATAAGGCAGGAAATCGGCGACCGGAAGGGCGAGGGAACGACTTTGAACAACATCAGTCAAACTACGATGCAAAAGGCGACTACGACACGGCTTTGGCTTATTTGCAGCAAAGTTTGAAAATTCAGCAGGAAATCGGCGACCGTCAGGGCGAGGGAACGACTTTGAACAACATCAGTCAAATACATCAAGTCAGGGGCGACTACGACACGGCTTTGGCTTATTTGCAGCAAAGTTTGAAAATAAGGCAGGAAATCGGCGATACCAAGGGGCTAGCAGAAAATATGCATAATATTGGCGCGCTGTTTTTACACAAAACAAACTGGAAGATGCGGTGCCTCTTCTTGTACAAGCCTATTCTATTTTTGAAAAAATCGGCTCTCCAAATGCACGGGTGCCTGAAAGTTACCTCAACGCCATCATTGAAAAAATCGGCGAAGCGCGTTTTCAGGAGATCGTATCGAACATGAAGTGAGCCGCACCCGCACTTAGCCCGTCAGTTTATAATCCTGCACGAGCAAGGCTGCCGGGAGTTTGAGTTTGACCGAGAGTTTTCGGATCATATCGACGCAGGATGTTCAGCGGTTGAAGAAGAAAAACTTATAATGGGAAGTCCAGAAATTCGCGGGGTGTCAATATTAAGAATGCCCCGGAAAGGATGCAAGGCGAGCAAATCCGGGTCGCCGGAAACGATACAATCGGCTTGAGCGGAAACGGCCGCTTCGAGGTATATGTCGTCTTTGGGATCGCGACAAGCCTGAATCTGTTCTTGCGATTCAACAACTTGAGATGCTGTGCGAAAAACCTCCATGAACATATCTGCCTCTTCGCGCGAGAAATATTTGCGGAGTTTTTCTTTGTAAAAGATGCGCCGTATTTCGCCGAGGCAGGCTTCGGAAGTAATCAGGTCGCAATGATTCCGCGCCCGGTCAAATGCTTGCCCTGGTGTAGAATCGGCCCGGATTAATGCGCTGATCCGGACGTTGCAATCGAATACAACCCGTTTATTCATCGGCGAGAATATCGTCCAGTTTTTCCGGGGTCAAGCCTCTTTCGAGCGCTTTTTTTCGGAAATAATCCGTCATCACGTCGAGTTTCTGTTTAGGGTCGGCAATAAAATAAACGCGCCACCAAAGATTGAAGGCTTCTTCCCATCGCGCTTTTTCCGACTCGCTGGCCTGACGGAATTTTTCGATGATGTCATCGTCCAAACGAATGGGTAGTGTGCTCATATTTAACGACAATTTTCAACAAAAATACGGCATTTGCCACTTGTAAACAACCATGTCTGAAGAAAACACTCCCCTCCGCGCCCAATCCTCCATCCCTACCGACGACGACCGGGCCTGGCTCGAACATTACCGGCAGGAGCAGCGCAACACGCCCGCCCGTCTCGAAGAAACGGCGAAATACCTCGCGGGCATCATCAGGATTTCGCTCACCATCTTCATCGACCAGCGCCCGGCCAACCTCGAACCCTGGACGCAGGGCACGCTCACCGTCGCGGCGCTGCTGTGGATGTTGTCGGCGCTGCTGTCGTTCGCTGTTTTGTTTCCCTGGCGCTACCGCTACCGCGAAGACTCGCCCGCCGACGTGCGGCGCGCGCACCGGCGCGTGGTGCGTGTGAAATGGACCTTACTGGTGTGCAGCGTTGTGTTGTTTCTCGCAGCGCTGGGTATCGGTGTGTTTGCGTTTGCAAAGGGCTTTGTACCGGCTCCTTCAGGCGCCGCCGGGTAAGCCCGACTCAAGCCCGACTCCCCTCCTTCAAGTTCATGTGTACGTGTCATGCTGAGCGCAGCGAAGCATCCGAACACGAGGCTGACCCGGATGCTTCGCTGCGCTCAGCATGACACGTACAACAAAAAAGCCTCGCCAGTATTGCACCTGCGAGGCTACTTTCTCCGAAAAACCAAATCAAACTTTCATTCTTTACGCTGGTTTCAAGGGTTTCAAGGTTTTGCATTACCACAACCCTGAAACCCTTAAACCTTGAAACCCTGAAACCCTTAAATAAAATCAGTTCCCGCTCTTGATCCGCGAATTCACGTCTTCCGTACCCGTTTTGCGCTGGCGGGCGCCTTTGATATTTTTGTTTCCGAAATTGTACCGGAAGTTCAGTTTTACCGTTTGGCTTTCCCAGTTGCCGTGGCCCAACATGTAGAGGCCCGGGGTGAAGTCGTTCACGCTGCGCCAGCCGGCGGTGCCGAGTACGTCGCCGACGAGCAGACTGATCGTGCCGTCGCCGTCGAGTATTTGTTTGCGTACACCCACGTCCATGGCGCCCATGGCTTTGCTGCGGAATACGGCCTGCCAGATGGAAGGGCTGTTGAACCAGCCGGACACCTGGAACGACCAGCCTTTGGGCAGCCGGAAAGTGTGTTCGTTGTACAGGTTGAGCGACTTGAACGAGGCGCTGTAGGCATAACCCGGGCGGAAATTAGCGTCGAATGAACTGATCACACCGGTGACGCTGAGGTAACTTTCCCACCATTTGGCAATGGGTACCGGCGTGCCGATGCTGAGCGACCAGTTGTCCTGACTGGCGATGTTGCCGTTGCGCAGGAAAGACGCGCCGCCCGATGCCGTGTCGATGTATTCGGTGAATACGTCGTTGGTGTGGCTGTAACCCACCGTCGTATTGATAAAGCCCATAAACGTGTGCGTCAGTTCCACGCTGTTGGTGAATTGCGGGCGCAGGTAGGGGTTGCCTTTGCGGTACGTTAGTTCGTCGAGTTTATCTTCGAAGGGGTTGAGGTCGCGGTAACTGGGCCGGTCGATCCGGCGGCTGTAGGTCAGGCTGAACTGGTTTTTTTCGTTCATCGCAAACGTCACCGCCGCGCTCGGAAACCAGCTGAGGTACTGCTCTCCCTTGGGGTCTTCGTCGTCGTTGGGTTTCAGGCTGGTCAGGTCGCCCGACCAGTCGGTGTGTTCGGCGCGGAGCCCGGCCTGGAAACTCCATTTTTTCACCCGGACGTTGTAGTTGATGTAACCGGCATTCACCATCTCCTTGTAAACGAATTGGTTACTGCGTCCGGTGTCGATAACGGACACGCCGTCTTCCACGTTGAAAAAGTCGAAGGTATTGTCCGTTTCCACGTTGTTCAACTTGAAGCCGGCGCCCAGTTTGCCTTTCAGAAAAGGCTGCTCGTAATCGGCTTTCAGGATCAGCATGTCGATGTCGGTCGGGGTGTTGTTGCGGTAAATATTTTCCGACAAAACCGTTTCTTCCGTCGCGTCTTTGTAGTAGTTGGGTTGGTAGGAATTGGCGCGGGAGCGGTAGAGGCCGCGGTTGGCATCGATCGTCAGTTCGCGGCCGGTGGTGTCGGCGAAGCGATAATTGACGTTAAAATTGAAGTTGTTGCGTTTTTGCGGCTGATAATTGCCGGCTACCAGCACCGATTCGATGGTTTCCGGCGCATCCAGCGAAGAGATGGCCGTGCGCGCGTCGTTGCTCCAGGGGCCTTGTGCATGGCGGCCGTCGACAATAAAACCGAGGGTGTGTTTGGCGCCGAGGAAAAAGTCGGAGCCGAGTTTGAAGTTGTGGTTATTGTTGTTGTCCTTCATGTCGCTGTGCTGGTCGTACCGTTTGCCGTCCTGGTCGCGGGTGAGGTAGAGGTCGTTGTGCCAGTCGCCGTAGTGGTTGTTGTAATTGCCAAACACGTTGACCCATTCGTTGCGGTGGTTGAAGGAGAGGTTGCCGCCGCCTTTGAGGCTTTTGCCGTACACGGCTTCGCCGCCGATGGAGCCGTTGGTGCCGAGCGTGCGGTTTTTCCGGGTTTTGAAGTTGATGATGCCCGCATTACCCGAAGCGTCGTATTTGGCGGAGGGGTTGGTGATCATTTCGATGGCCGCAATGTCTTCGGCCCGAAGTCCTTTGAGGTAGTTGGCCAAATCCTTGGAATCCATGGGTACGTCGCGGCCGTCGATTTGAAAACGCACGCTGTTTTTTCCTTTCAGGGCGATATTGTCGTTGTTGTCAACCACCACGCCGGGCGCTTTGCGCAGCAATTCCAGCGCATTTTGCCCCTGGGCATTGATGTTGCCCTCCACGTTCAGCACCGTTTTGTCGGCATTCACCTCCAGGATGGGGCGGCGGGCCACCACGGTCACCTGACCGAGTTCCTGCGCGTTTTCCTGAAGTGCAATTTTTTCGATGATTTTGTCGCCGCCGCTGTAGTCGAACACCGGGCTGGCGCCTTTACCCGAACCGACGAGGCTGGAATTGATAAAATAACGCCCGGAGGAGATATTTTCAAACTCGTATTTGCCGTCGGAATCGGTGATGGCGCCTTTAACGAGGGCCGAATCTGCCGCGTTGTACAAAACGACGGTGGCAAATTCGGCCCCGTAACCGTCGCCATTGGTTACGACACCCCTGATTTGTTGGGCAGTGACAGTGGTGGCTGCCGCGACGAGCACGGCAAAGGAAAGCAGGAAGGTTTTCATTGCTTAATTATTAGTTGTGGTACTGAATTCGTTTTTGTCGGATGTTGCAAAGGTGTGGGTAAATGGTAGTATGTAAAACAAGGAACATACCAAAACCATATTCCTTTCTATGAACAAACCCTGTGACACGACGAAAGGCAATGTGGTTACACCCGGAAAGATTTTTTTCGCCGTTTTGTGGAATTCGGTATTCAACAGACGTGCTGAAAGACAACAAGGTTACAGCCGGGATGCACCGAAATTGGAAAACTTCAGTTAATTAAAAATCGGATCTCTTTCAAATCAAAAACCTCCTCCCGCCCCGGTTCCTGTTCCACGTACAATCGCCCGTCCGCGCCGACGCCGAGGATCACCGCCAGGAATTCCGCCCCGTCCGCCCGCTCAAAGTGTGCAGGCACACCCAAACGGTATAGTTGCTCTTCGTATTCGGCTTTTACAGCCGCCCGGCGCCCGGATTTTAGTTGCAGGTACCGCCGTTCCAGGCATTCGAGCAACTTGTCGGATACGGTTTCCAGGTCGAAATCACGGCCAAAGGCCAGTGCCGTGGAGGTAGGGTTCGGAATCGCGGCGTCAAATTCCAACTGATTGATATTCAATCCAATGCCCACAACGGAAGATTGCAGAAGTCGCCCCGACAAGGCGTTTTGAATCAGGATACCACCCGCTTTACGGTCGCCGATATACAGATCATTGGGCCATTTTATTTTTATTTCGGGAGACGGTGGGCGGGAGGTGGTAGTGGAAAGATGGCGGACGGTATCGTGAAGGGCTAAGGATACAGCCATACTCAGGTAAAATTGCGCGCCGGCCTCCAGCCAGTTCGGGTAAAAAATAACGCTCAGGGTCAGGTTTTGGCCGGCGGCACTTTCCCAGCGACTGCCAAATTGGCCGCGCCCGGCTGTCTGACTGGCAGCCCGAACCACCGTACCCTCCGGTGGCGTGCTTTTTGCGACCAGATCCGCAGCGTAATCGTTCGTAGACGGCAGTTCGTCGAAACGGTGGTAAACTTTTCCGGTGAAAAGGGTGTTTGCCATGTGTTTTTATCCGGCAAGCGGCATCTTTACAAGAAGAAAGCCGCAAAGGACGTTTAAGGCGGTTGAACAGACGCAATTTGCGTTGTATCTTTATCGCATCATTTTGACAACAAGTGCCCCGGCGAATTTTAAGTTGATATAAAACGCAAGGTTACTCCCTGCCGTATATCTCGTCTGAACACTAACACGTTTTTACATTCAACCATTCAACACTTGATTTCAGGCACAGCAACACGACGGATCAAAGTCCGCGATACGGACTCCGAAAAACTCAATCACCTCATCGTTGAAGGTATTCGGGATAAAAAAGGTAAAAATATCATTCAACTCGACCTTCGCAAACTGGGCGATGCGCCGGCAGACTTTTTTATTATCTGTGAAGGCGACTCGAATACACACGTCAAGGCGATCTCCGACAGCATTTACAAAAAAGTAAAAGACGAATTGTACACCATGCCATCCCACATGGAAGGGTCGACGAATGCCAAATGGATATTGATGGATTACTTCAATACTGTCGTTCACGTTTTTTATCCCGAAACGCGGGAATTTTACGATATTGAGAATTTGTGGAGCGACGCTGACGCAACCGAGTTTGCTGAAGTATGAAAACAGAGGCTGTTTCAAAAGCCTCTCCAAACCTTTTAACATGGAACAGGAACAAAAAAATAAAAATAAACGCGACGAGGAGCAGAATGACCAGCGGCCGCAACGCGACGGCGGCGAATCGGGCGGCGAAGGCGGTGGTATGCCCCGCTTCAGTTTTATGTGGATCTACATCCTCATAGGCCTGGCCTTGCTCGGGTTGCAAATGGCTAAATTTATGGGTGGTTCGCAAAAAGCCACCATGGTCGAGTTCGAAAAATGGGCGCGGAAAGGCCAGATCGAACGCCTCGTGGTCATTAACAACGAGGAAGCGCAAATCTTTATCAAAAAAGACTCGCTCGTTTCGCCGGACCACACCAACCTGAAAGCCGAACTGAAAGACCCGGGCAGCAAACTGCCGCAGTACATCGTCAACATCGGCAAGCCGGAAGTGCTCGAAACCCGGATGAAAGACATCAACGACGCGCTGGTTAAGGACAAAAAAGCCAAACTGATCGCCGAATACGACCCGCAAACGAACTGGACGGCTACCCTGCTCACCTACCTCCTGCCCCTGCTGATCTTTATCGGTCTGTGGCTGATTATTCTTCGCCGCATGGGCGGAGGCGCAGGCGGCCCCGGCTCGCAGATCTTCAATATCGGCAAATCGAAGGCTACCTTGTTCGACAACAATACCAAAGTCAACATCACTTTTGCCGACGTGGCGGGGCTCGATGAAGCCAAGGAAGAAGTAATGGAAGTGGTTGATTTTTTGAAAAACCCGAAAAAATACACCACGCTGGGTGGAAAAATCCCCAAAGGTGTGCTGCTCGTTGGCCCTCCGGGCACCGGCAAAACGCTACTCGCAAAAGCCGTGGCCGGTGAAGCCGGCGCGCCGTTTTTCTCCATTTCGGGTTCCGATTTTGTGGAAATGTTTGTCGGCGTTGGCGCCTCGCGTGTACGCGACCTGTTCCGGCAGGCGCGTGAAAAAGCCCCCTGTATCATTTTTATCGACGAAATAGACGCCATCGGCCGCGCCCGCGGGCGCGGCGCCATCCAGGGCGGCAACGACGAACGGGAAAACACGCTCAACCAGTTGCTTGTGGAAATGGACGGCTTCCCGACCGATAAAGGTGTCATCCTGATGGCCGCCACCAACCGCCCCGACATCCTCGACCACGCGCTGATGCGCCCCGGCCGTTTCGACCGGCAGATCGGTATCGGTCGCCCGGACCTGAACGGCCGCGCCCAGATTTTCGAGGTGCACATGAAAAACATCAAAGTTGGCCCGGAAGTCACGGCGCTGGCTTTGTCCGAAATGACCCCCGGGTTTGTCGGCGCCGACATCGCCAACGTGTGCAACGAAGCGGCGCTTATCGCCGCCCGCCGCAACAAAAAAGCGGTGGATATCGACGACTTCAACTACGCCTTAGACAAGGTGATCGGCGGTCTGGAGAAGAAAAACAAAATCATCAGTCCGGAAGAAAAACAGATCATCGCCTACCACGAGGCCGGCCACGCCATTTGCGGCTGGTTCCTCGAATACGCCCACCCGCTGGTGAAGGTAACAATTGTGCCGCGTGGCTTAGCGGCGCTGGGTTACGCCCAGTACCTGCCGAAAGAACAGTACATCACCCGGAAGGAAAAACTGCTCGACGATATTTGTATGACCCTCGGCGGCCGCGCCGCAGAATCGGTTGTATTCGACAAGATCAGCACCGGCGCACAAAGCGACCTCGACCATATCACGAAACTGTCGTACGATATGATCATCAATTACGGTCTGAACGAAAAAGTGGGCAACGTGTCGTTCTATTCCATGCTCAACGAAAGCTATACGCGGCCCTTTTCGGAACAAACCGCCTACCTCATCGATCAGGAAGTGAAAATTATGATCGACGAGCAATACGACCGGGCCAAAAACCTGCTGCGCGACAAACGCAAGGAACTCGATGCCCTGGCCCACGCCCTGCTTGAAAAAGAAGTGCTGCACCGCGCCGACCTCGAACGGATCATCGGCAAACGCCCGTTCCACGACCCGACACCGGGTGAAAGCGCCCATGTGGCCGAAGTGGAGCCGCCGCAACGGGACGACGAGGAGTGAACTGTGAGTCAAAAGTCGTGAGTTGTAAGTCGCGACTACGCTCTTGTGCCGCCGCGCTGGTTGATATCCGGCGCGGCGGCGTTTTTTTTGTGGATTAGAATACTAACAATGTTAATCTACAGGATTTTAACATCCCAATTTCTTAAATGATAGGAATGCCGTATATCTTTGTTTGTGTTGGCCGATCTAATCATAAATTTTATCATATTCCTTCATTTTATAAAAACCGATTGCACATGAAATCACGCCGAAATGTGGCACAAGGATTGTCACACACACACACAATTGCGATTGTATTGTTAAGTTTAATTACAAGCGCTTTATCCGCACAAACGCTTGAATGCGGCACCCCGGATATTCCATTGGCCACCCGGCAGGCCATCATGCAACAGCTTCCTCAGGCTGCTTCTGCGAGCAGCAGCCCCTGGAAAATCGCTATCTGGTTTTACCATCTTAAGCATGATGATGGAACAACAAACTGGGCTACCTTCGAACCCGAACAGGCTTTAGGGGACATCAATCAGTATTTTGACGGTTTATTTGAATTTTCAATTTGTGGAAAGACAGATATTAACGACGATGAATTTACAGTCTTATATATTATTCATTATTCCATTGTTGTTTCCACTTCTACTTCGCACGCAAACAATTCGACACGTCGACCAAAACGTGGCGGGTGGTTTGCAGAACGGTACAAGTTGGAACAATGCTTTTTCAACATTACAACCAGCCCTGGCAGCGGCCCAGTCCGGCGATATGATCTGGGTGGCTGCCGGCACATACAAACCGACACCCACTGCTAATCGTTTTGCCTCATTCAAACTGGTCGATGGCGTACAATTATACGGAGGTTTTGCAGGAACGGAAATGGCGCTGGAACAGCGCGATCCCCAAACGAACGAAACCGTCCTGAGCGGCGATATAGGCGTACTCGGTCTGAATACTGACAATTCATATCATGTTGTGTACGGGAAAGGGCTTGGCAACAACACGGTACTGGATGGTTTTGTCATCACCGGCGGTTATTCATACGATGAATTTTCTTCGAACCTCGACGATTCGGGCGCCGGGATATTGCTGGAAGGAGCGCCCGGCGTTGCCAATTCGCGACCGCTCATCTCCAATTGCCGTTTCGAGCGCAATTTCGCGTATATGGGCGGCGCGCTTTGCACCAGTTGGGAGGACCTCGAAAACCCCGGACAGGGGAAAAACCCGGTGAATCCGGTGCTTGAACGCTGCGAATTCAGACATAACAAGGCCTCTACGGACGGCGGCGCGATTTACCTCAACAGCCCATCGGGCGCCGGGGATACTTTTACGATGGCGCGTTGCACATTAGCCGATAATTACGTTTTCACGGGTAATGGTGGAGGGATTTGTTTCAACCAGACAGCCAATTCCAACAGCCGGTTCGTTTCTTGCGTTTTCGAACGCGATACTTCCTTTGGCGGATTGGCCGGGGCAATATACTATCCTCCGGCGCCATTGGTGATGAACACTTCTTCCCTGGTTCTGGATTCTTGCATCATCCGAAAAAATATATCGACTGAAGGGACCGGATTGTTTTATAACGGGCATGTTTTAAATCCGGGCGATTCCGGAGTGCAATTTTTTTGCCGGATAAACCACTGTTGCTTCGAAGGCAACAAATCAAAAAATTCAAGCGGGTCAGCCTATCTGATGCTCGCTTCCCGTGGCGGAAAAATTACCGCCGAAATAACCGATTGCGTTTTTACAGACAACCTTTCAGGCAACTATACCACCACGATTGGAGCTGTCTACAGTAGTGAAGTTGACGTTCATATCGAACGTTGTGTTTTTATGAACAATTACTATCGGAATTCTACGGAAACTTTGTATGGCCGTACACACCGGCACTTCCGGAGGCAGCGCAATCAACAAGGCGACCACCAGGATCAACAATTGTCTGTTCGCGCACAACGGCGGCGGGGTTGCGGTGCATTCCGGGCAAAAAAACTACGTAACTGCAAACATCACCAACTGCACGTTTTATGACAACAACGAGTACATATTTATCCACAGTTGGGATACATTATATAATCAGCCAAACGGGTATCACAACGACCTTTTTATCGACAATTGTATCGTTTGGGAGCCGGGTACCGACATAGTAAAGATGTTTTACAACAACGACCCCGACAATTTCAGCATGTTCGGCTATCATATCAACCACACTTTGTTGAGCCTTCAAGACAGCATCGGCGTGGCAGGCAGCCTGCAAGCCTTTGGCGACGGACTTTTATTCGATCAATACCCTGAGTTTAAGGATACGGCTGCAGGCGACTTTCGACTGGAGCCCTGTTCGCCCGCCGTGAACAAGGGCAATAACCTGCCCACTTTGGATGCCGGTTTGTCGATTGACCTGGACAGTTTTATGCGTATCAGATACAGTATTGTAGACATGGGCGCTTATGAGCAGCAGGATTCCTGCGATACGGTCTTTACGTCTGAAATAAATACGTTATCAACGCTGTATTTGTGGCCTAATCCATCCGTTTCAGGCGTCGTGCATATTCAAACCACAAAGGAGTTTCCATTGGAAGGGCGTTTTCGGGTGTTTAATTCAAGCGGCCGGGAGGTTTACGCGCAAAACATGACGCTGTTACCGGTTAACAACCTCGATTTAAGGTACTTACACGCAGGATTATATCAAATTAGATTTGAAACGTCCGTTGAAATATTTACGGGAAAGTGGTTAAAATTATAAATTTCTCACCCCGGGCATAGGTGCTATTCTCTTTGGCGGGGTTTAGCCATAGAAGGATGTGTTGCGCTGCGGCGGCGGACAAACATCCGGCGCGGCAGCGTTTTTTCCTCCCCCCTCCCAACCATACACGCGGATATTTCGTCTTCTCTGAACGATACGACCTGAATGCAGGCCGTGTACGGCGTATTCTTTATATTTGAACGTCAAATCCCTTCCGTATGAATCGAATTTATACG
This sequence comes from Lewinellaceae bacterium, assembly GCA_016713985.1. Taxonomy (GTDB): domain Bacteria; phylum Bacteroidota; class Bacteroidia; order Chitinophagales; family Saprospiraceae; genus M3007. The sequence continues at coordinate 55,022 of JADJOD010000023.1, forward strand.
CTCGCATTACTTTTGTCAACCATATTGCCCGGCCGTGGACTCGCGCAGGCACTCGGCATGTCCCCCGACCCCACCTTGCACGCTCAATGCCCGGGCGTCCCGCTTGTTTATCAAATATCGTCCTGGATGGAAGGTTGCCACAGCGTGGAACCTCCGGTGAACGGCATCCTGGTCGAGGAAAAACAACTGGGTTTGAAACGCGCGCTCACCATTCGCTGGAATGATTCTGCCAATCCGGGCAGCCTGACCGTTCACCGGTCGGATTCGGCCAATTGTTCCGGCGCCGCCGCCGGAAAATCATGGGAGATACCCATCGCTTCGGTGGCCGGTTTGGCGCCCGACCTCACCGGCCCCGATCAAATACCAGTTTTTACCTTTTCGAACAGCGTATACACCGCTACCCTGCGGCACCACCAACGCGGATCCCTGGACCCCGACCCGTTCACCATTACCAAGTTTGAATGGCAATCTCCCGTTTCCTGGACCAAATTTCTTATCGATCCCAACAGTTCGGCCATGATCAGCGTTTTTCCGGATACTTCGGAAGGTTGTATTAAAGTACGTGGTCAGCAGGTCTGCGGCAGCATGAGCGAGTGGGCCACCATCTGCCCGGAAAGGGTTATGGACGTGCCCTGCCCGATGTTTACTTTTCCCACTTCACTCATCTGCGGCAACAAACAGAATGTTTTTGTCAGCGTCTCTGATTTCAGTTTTGTCTTGCCGGACGCTACTTATAACTGGCAGGTTTCGGGCGGCTGGGAGATTATAAATGATCCGTCAGCGGTTAACAAATCCATTGTCGTTTTAAAACCCGACGGGTTTCACGACGGAATCGTGAGCGTAACCCTTTCGGGCCTGGGCAAAACCTCCGCCCCCTGCACGGCGACCATCCCTTACCTGCCGGATTTTGAAGACTCCGAGGTGTCGGGGCCGGATGAAGTTTGTTCTTCGGCGACGTTTCAGCCTGTCAATTTGCCGGCCAATGCCACCGTCAGCCAGGAGGTAACAAACTTTGGCGGGGCAACCGGCCCGGTTCCGTTTGTACAAACGAGCGGTTCGGGGCCTCTCGCCAACCTGGAACTGGCGGATCCGGATGCACGGGGTTATTATGTCATTTCTTTTACCGCCGCCGATCCCTGCGGAGAAGAAGTTTTACAAAAGAAATTTTACGCCGGCAAACCGCGCATCTATTCAGCAAAAATTGACGGCGATACGTTGGTGCAGCAAACGTTGTGCCCCGGAAATCACCGCCTCGAAGTCAACGTTTTTGGCAGCGACTGCGTTGAATGGAACACGAACCTGCAGGGTTACGCCGACTGCCGGCATTTCGGTTTCCCGATACGGGATGCGGATGGCGACTGCGCCGAGCTCATCGCAGTGTGCACCAATACCTGCGGAAGTACGGAACAAATGTTCCCGTTTTGCCCTCAGGCGGGCTGCCCGGCCGCCCCAACCTTCGATCTGCAGGTATCTCCCAACCCGACCAACTTCGTTGTTCGTATCGAAGGGGTCTCTTCCGATGAAAACAAATCGAAACTTGCCCTGATCGAAACGCTGGAGATTTACAACGCCCTGGGCCAGCGGGTGTATACGTGGAATGATGCCCCGCGCCAACTGATCGTTTTACCGGTTGACCAACTTCAGAGAGGGGTATATGTCATACATGCAAGTATCTGGGGACAGCGGATCACCAAAAAATTGTTGATCAAGAAACGGCGCTGATTGATTTTACCTGATTAAAGTGACCCCGCCTTTTATTACGCCGGAGATAACTTCGCCATCAATAATATTTTGGTATACGCATCGCCAGGCGTATACATCGGAAGGAGAAGGCCGGCCGTCTGCGCCCACGCCCGCCCATCCGGTATTTCCAGGGTCGTTATTTTCATAAATCAATTGCCCCCAGCGGTTGTAAATTGAAATTTCCTGCATCGCCATTTCACCACACAACACGATTGGCCGGAAAATATCATTGACCTCGTCGCCATTGGGCGTGAAAGCGTTTGGAAATATCAGGCAAGGTTCCCCGTTGCAGGGTATAAAATGTACACGCAAGGTGTCTCTGCTAAAACAGGAGCCGGAGCGTATTTCAGCCCAATACTCGCCTTGCGCCTCCACGTTTATCTGAGACGCATGCTCATCGGTATTCCAAAGTATCTGTTCTGCACAATCCACAGGCTCAACCCGGAGGGTCAACGCACCGAGACATATCGTCGTGTCTCGCGGGCCCGTGTCTGCGCGGTCATAGCGGAGGTGATTGACCCGAATGATCCAGGGCGCATGGCTTATATTTGTTAATCCGACATCGCCATCTTCCGAAGATGCCCACCCGGCAGCAATAAACCCTTCGGGCAACGCCATGAGACAGGAAGGCCGTTCCAGATCAGATCCGCCAAAATTTTTTTCCCAGGTAATATTTCCGTTCGTATCCAGTCTGATCACCCAATAATCGCCAAGCCCGACACTTCGGCAAATGTCTCCGTCATCAGATAATGAGCCGCCCAATACGAAATATCCCGTTCCATCCGGAATTTCATCAATGTCAACGGCACCGTCGAACGAACTTCCGCCGTAAAGCATTTGCCATTCAATATTTCCGCCCGCGTCAAATTTTACAACCCAGACATCGCTTTTACCTTTCGACGACAAGGATGGTGCGGTAGAATTCGTATAACCTGCGGCTACAAATCCTCCGTCGGATGCAGGCGCTAACTTCTGGCATATATATGAAGAGTCGTTTTCGAACCGGATTTTTTGAAGTAATTCGCCGGATTGGTCAAAATGCAGCAGCCACACAGCGTCTCCCCAGCCGTATTGGCTGCCGCTATCGTTTGCATCATTAAAAATATGGCGGTTATTCACCCAAAAGTCTCCGGAAGGCAGCAATAACACGTGTTTTCCTATATCCGAATTCGAGTCGCCGATTTTTTTATCCCAAATTGTATTGCCATCCGGGTCTGAACGCATGATCCATAAATCGCCGTCCTGATGACTGGAGGGGAAAAAGGTTGCACGGCTACCCACCGCCAGAATATCTCCGTTGGGATAAATTTCCAGATCGTAAAAAGTTTCCTGAAAAGAAGTGGGTTCGTCGTACCATCGCTCCCAGATCAGTACTCCTTGTGCGTCAAATTTTGCAAGGAATCCGACAGAGGTCGTATCGGAAAAATTCTGATGTGTGATGGCGCTTCCTGCCACAATGAATGACCCGTCCGCCAACTCTTCAAGCGCCGAGACGACGCTTTCTCCTTTGTGTTTGTTAAGATCATTTTGCCATAGCATATTCCCCGCCATGTCAAACTTTGCGATCCAGCAACGCAACGTATCATAAAAGTCTAACTGAAACCCAACTACAACAAAATTGCCATCGGCAGTAGGTGCAATGTCTTTTATTTCCATTGAATGGTACATGGTGTGGTACCATCGGTTAAAAACAAAATCCGAACAAGCCACCTGGCTAACACTTTCGTAAGAAAGGCCGGAAACTAAAAACAATAAACAAAGTAGCCGAAGCATAAAAATCCTGGTTAATTTAAAGCGTAGGCAAACCTACAGATAAACGCCGACAAATATCACCCCCCTTTATGACCCTCGTCACCCGGCGGCGGGGAGCAAAGCCGATATTTTTGAGCCAAAATCTCAAGCGTATGTCTGCGACCACCCTGTTGCAACCCAAAAACCCGCCCGTCAGGCAACATCAGTGTTTTCACTGTCACGAGTTGTGCCCGCCTGCGCGGCCTCATTCGGACGACGAGATACGCCTCCGTATCGGCGACAAGTATTTTTGCTGCGACGGCTGCAAAATGGTGTACGAGATACTCAACACCCACGATCTCTGCGAATACTACAACTTGGACGAAAAGCCGGGGCAAAGTCTGAAAAACAAAAAAGACGCCAAGGCATACGCTTACCTCGACGACGCCGAAGTACAGGAAAAACTGATCGAATTCAACAACGGGCAAATGGCGCAGGTTACTTTTTACCTGCCGCAAATGCACTGCGTTTCCTGCATCTGGCTCCTGGAAAATCTCTACAAACTTGACGCCGGGGTGAGCCATTCACGGGTTAATTTTCTGAAAAAAACCGCCTCGATCCAATTTTTTCCCGAAAAAACCACCCTGCGCAAACTCGCCGCCCTGCTGGCTTCCATCGGATACGCCCCGGAGATCAATCTCGGCGACGTGGACGGTGCAAAAAAGCCGGTCATGAGTAAAATACTGGCTTTCCAGATCGCTGTGGCCGGTTTTGCCTTCGGGAATATCATGCTTTTCAGTTTCCCCGAATACGTGGGCATGGACCCCGAAGCGGATCGCTGGTTTGCCGATATTTTCGGCTACCTGAGCCTTGTTTTGTCCATTCCCGTGCTTTTTTTCAGTTCGCGCGATTACCTCATCGCCGCCTGGAACGGCCTGCGCACCCGTCACCTGAACATCGACGTGCCGCTGGCGCTGGGTATCCTGATGTTGTTCGGGCGCAGCGCCTGGGAAATCCTCAGCCACACGGGCGCCGGCTACCTCGATTCTTTTGCCGGCCTGATTTTCCTGTTGCTGACGGGAAAATGGTTTCAACAGACCACCTGGCAGCAATTGTCGTTCGAACGCGATTATAAATCCTATTTCCCCGTTGCCGCCACTGTAAAAACGGGCGAAACCGAAAGTTCGGTCCCCGTCAATCGCTTAGTGCCGGGCGACATCATCATTGTTCGCAGCCAGGAGATCATTCCCGCCGACGGTATTCTTTCAACAGGGGGCTCAAAGTTGGACTACAGTTTTGTGACCGGCGAAGCCGAACCCGTGGCCGTGGCCAGCGGCGAACGGATTTTCGCCGGAGGCAAACAGGTTGGCGAAAGCATCGAAATATCGCTCATCCGCCGTGTCTCTCAAAGTTACCTCACCCGCCTGTGGAACGACGAAGCGTTCCAATCCGGGCAAAAAGGCCATGCAACCCGGCTGGCCGACCGCGCCGGCCGTTATTTCACGGGCCTGATCCTTGGTGTTGGCGGCGCAGCATTTTTGTACTGGTGGCTTTTCCGCGGCGACATGACGACTGCCGTCAATGCGTTTACAGCCGTAATGATCGTCGCATGCCCCTGCGCCGTCGCGTTGGCCATACCGTTTACTCTTGGCAACCTCGTACGTATTCTCGGTCGCCACCGTTTTTATCTGAAAAATATCAACGTACTGGAATCCATCGCGGCGATGGACACCGTGATCTTCGACAAAACGGGTACGATCACCAATATCGCGCAACAGCAGTTCGAGTTTCACGGCCAGGCGCTGGGCTACCTGGAAAAAGTGGCCGTACGTTCGCTCACCCGGCACTCGTCGCACCCGCTCAGCCGCCTCATTTATGAGTCCATGCCGGAAGTGCCCGTGGAAGCGCCGCAGGAATTTCAGGAAATTCCCGGCCAGGGCATCCGGGGTATTGTGCAGGGCAGGGTGGTAAAAGTCGGGTCGGCCGAATTTTTACCCGCCGAAGCCTTGGCGAAGGTGGGTAAACAGAGTGGCGTGTTCGTATCGGTCGACGGGGCGATACTGGGTTATTTTGAAGTAAAAAGCCGCTATCGCGACGGGTTGAAAGAGGTACTGGACTTTTTCCGCCAGACCGGCGATCCTGCGGCAACAACCCGCGCCGACGGCCGTGTATGGCTTCTTTCCGGCGACCAGGACCGGGAAGCCGCCAAACTCGCGCCTTTTTTCCCCGACCCGGATACCATGCTTTTCAACCGCACGCCGCAGGACAAACTGGAATTTGTAAAAAAACTGCAACGCCACGGCCGGCAGGTCATGATGCTCGGCGACGGCCTGAATGACGCGGGTGCGCTCCGCCAGAGCGACGCGGGCATCGTGGTCGCCGAAAACACCAACAATTTTACACCTGCCTGCGACGCTATTTTGCACGCCGACGAATTTGCAAACCTGCCCCGGTACATCCGGTTGGCGCGCAGCGGGGTGCAAATTGTAAATCGGGCATATTATATCGCGTTGATTTACAATCTTGTAGGTTTATCGTACGCCGTTACGGGTGCTCTTTCGCCGCTCATTGCAGCCGTATTGATGCCGCTGAGTTCGGTGACGATCGTTTTATTCGGGGTGACGATGGGAAACTGGATGGCGCGGGAAAAGGGAGCGCGCCGACTGTGGCGCGCTCCCTTTTATTAACACAAAGTACTGTTAATCAATTAGTCTGTTTCAGAATCAAAGGCTTCAAAATCGAATAACAGGGAGAAGCGCAGTGTATTATCAAGCGGGTTCCGCTGATTGGTTGTCGGGACGAGGTAAGAGAAGTTCAGGCCGAAAATATTGTATTTCACGCCGAGGCCGACGCTGAAATATTTGCGGTTTCCTTTCGAATAATGCTCGTAAAAATAGCCGGCGCGTACGGCAAACTGGTCGTCGTACCAGTATTCCACACCCGTGCCGATGGTGATTTCCTTCAATTCTTCGCTGAAGCCGCCGGGCGCGTCGCCGAACGATTTGAACACGCCGCGAATCGACGAATACTGTTTGTAATCGGGGATTTTGTCGCCGTCTTCGTCGATTTCCGGGCGCGGCGTGGGCACGAGCAATTTGTTAAAATCGGAAGTAAACGTAAGTGTGTTGAACTCGTCGAGGTTGAATTTCCAGGCCACACCCACACCGAGGTTGGTCGGGATGTAGTCGCGGTTGATTGAGTTCGTATAGGTAATTTTTGAGCCTAAGTTGCTGACGGCCACACCCAAAGTGAATTCACTTTTGTTTTTGGTGAAATTTACCGGGGCTTTGTAGGTCATGGAGATGTCGGCTGCACCGGCGATACCCGGTTTGATCTCGTTGCCTTCCACAACACGGCCGGTAGCGAGATTGGAGTAGATAAATTTGGCGCCGATGGCCGCCGAAAAACGGTCGGACAACTTGCGCGCATAACCGCCGGCCACTTCGAATTCATTGGGGCGACCCTGGCCGAGCGACATACCCTGCTCGTCGGTGAACTCGATATCCCCGAGTGAAAAATAACGGAGGCCAAAGCCGATGGATTGCAGTTTGTCGAGGCGCACATAACCCGACAGATAAGCCAGGTAGACATCCTGCAGACCCAGGTTGCGCATCCAGGGGGTGTAGGTTGCGGAAATAGAGACGCGTTTTTCTGCAAACGCCAGTTTCGACGGATTGTAGTGCATGGCGTTGGGGTCAGCAGAAGTGGCAAGGCCGGCATCGCCCATCGCACCGCCGCGTGCGTCCGGCACGATACGGAGGAAAGGAACGGCGGAAGTCACCGCATTGGCGCATTTTTCACCCGTAATGGGGTTGAACCCGTTCTTACATTTCGGTTCAATTTGCGCCTGCAGCGTAGTAGTTCCGCAGCAAATACCGGCGGCTATCAGTGACAAGGCGAGTAATTTCTTCATGTTTGCAAATGAATTTAAGTTTCTGATACTTCAGTCAAAAAGTGTGCAAAAGTACGCCGCCTGAACGGCACTTTGCGGTTGTCTATTTCAAAATCACTAATTTTTCAAAATCGCTTTCGGCCGTTGCCTGGGCTCCGTCCACACTGGTGCCGCGCACTTTTACGCGGTAGAGGTAAACGCCGCGGGCTAATTGATCGCCGTAGTCGTCCTTGCCGTCCCAGTTAATATCGGTGATCCGGTAGCCGTCTGCCTGGGCGGAATGGATCAGCGTTTTTACTAATTTGCCCGATACGGTAAATATACTCACCTGCACGTCAAGCACCTGACCCGAGAGATTGTGCTCAAACTGGAAATTCGTATTCGTGGTGAAGGGATTCGGGTAATTCAATACGTGATCAAGCGCGGCTTTGCCGTCTTCCGCGACGACAAATTCGGTGTACCCCTCGCCCGAATTATTGGCAATGTCCCAGCCTTTTACACTCAGGGTATGACGACCGGTAGCGAGGTTGCGCAGCGGGTAAATGGCCTGTCCCTTGCGGAAATTGTCCTGTTCGCTTTCGTAAAAATCGTTCAACACAATGGTTTCCAGCACATTACCATCCAATACGGCGGTCAGGTCGTGGCCCAGGCTGACCCCGCTTACGTTCATGCCGTAGTCGTCGGAGCACCTCACCAATACCTTCGGATCGTTGTCCGTAATACCGCCGAATACAAAAGCATCCGTATTGAGGAACGGTATTACCAGCGGCGGCTGGTCGTCCTGCACCAAGTTGGCGTTGCCGCCGATCACGATGTTATCATCGGCGCCGGCGGCGTCGAGCGGGGTTCCGTTTTCTGCATAGTAACTGATTTTCCCTTTGCCGTAAGCATAGTTGATGTCTTTGGGCACGATAAAATCAATCTTGAACCGGCCACCCGTCACCGTTGCGCTGCCTTTAAAAATAATGTTGCGCTGCACATTGAACGACCGTACGATGCTGCCGGGGTCCTGCCCGAGGGTTTGCAGGTTTTGTGATTTATCGTACACAGACACCGACACTTTGCCGTTAAAATCGCTCAGGAGGTTGCTCAACGTATCGGTCACGATACCTTCAAGGCTCACCGGCATCAGCGCCTTGATCGTGTCAGGTTGGCCTGCTGCCACGTCTTTTCCATTAATTTTTGTGGTGAAAACCCGGTATTCGGGCATGGCGAGGTACATGGCCGGGTCGCCCAGCAGCGTAAAACGCCGGGCATTTTCCACTTCCGAAGTCAGGTTGTTTTTGGCATCTTTCAGGATGTCTCCGATGGTGCGGTACTGGCCGTTTATTCTGCGAAAAAGGACGTTTTGCACCGCATCGGTGAGTTTTTCGTTGCCGCTGATAAACACCGCGCGCACCGTGGTAAACAGCGCTATGGCGCCTGCTTTGGTTTTGGTCAGGGACTGTTCGCCGCCGGTGAGCGTTTTATAATCGTCGTACCCTCCGAACGAACAGGTGGCCGTGATAATGAGCGGATAGCGGTTCGGATTGTCCCAGCCCGAAATGTCGTTGTTGTCGATCACGCGCTCCTGCGCCCACCCGCGCGGGCCGCCGTGGCCGATGTATTGGGTGACGAGGTTGCCTTTGAATATGTTGGAGTTGATGGCGGATTTGGCGTCCGGGTAACGCTGCCCGCCGGAGGTGGCCACCTGCTGGTAAGCATCAAAATAGATTTTTTCGATGTTGAACCATTTTTCCGCGTTGGCGGTCAGGTTGGCGAGGTCGTCCGCCTGGTTGATGTGTGGGTTGCCGTCTTCATCGTCGGCGATAAAGACGTTGCGGAGGTGCCAGTCGCCCAGCGTCGACGCCTCTTTGTCATAGGCAATGATTTTGTCTACGATGGCCTGCGCGTCGGCCGCGCTGCCGCTGGTGAGTCGCCCGACGGCAATATCTAATTTGCCCCCGAGTGTGCCGCCTTCTTCGGGACTGAGCAGTCCGAAATAATCGTCGGAAGGATATGCCCGGATCGGGTCGAAGGATTCTGCGGTTTCAAATACCGGCACAAAATCCTTGTTGATATCACTTTCGGTGTTGTTGCGCGGGTCGAAAGAACCGTCGCCAAACAACAGCAGCCATTCAAATTTGTCGGGATTGCGCTCCAGCAGCATCCGGGCGAAGTCGCGTATGGCGGTCGGGTCTTTTCCGCCGGAGGAAAATTCGTTGTACAGTTGGTTGACATTCACCAGTACCACGTCGAGGCCGCTGAAGGTACGGCGGTGTTCGGCGAGTTGTGCTGCCTGCGCTTCAAAATCGGGGTGATAAACGATCGCCATGTGTACGTTTTCAACTCCGTGCAGGTTTTGTGCGGCGATTTTTCCGGCTGTTATGTCCGGTTTAAGGAAAGTGGCATTGTCGTAAAAAGCGACAAAATTGCGCAGGACGCCCTGCGTATTCGCGCCAAACTCCACACTCGTGCCGTTTTGTGTTTTTTGCTGCAAAAACGGCCTTTGCGGGTCCGTGATATCCCAAACGGCCAGGTTGACGCCGCTTACGCCCGACAGCCGGAACGTGGTGGCGGGTTGTGTAAGGGTCTGTTTGTCACGGAATTCCATCATTTGCCCGGCCATTGTCAGCCGCCGGCGGGCATTGGTTTCGATATAATCGAGCCAGCCTTCACTCTGCTGGCCGGTTGGCAGGTATTCGACGTTGACGTCGATTTTGTCGGTGCCGGTGGGTTGAAAATTGCCCCGAACGACACCCAGCGTGGCATAACTCGCTTCGTTATTGCTCACCGTGACGCTACCGATATTTCCGGAAAATGAATTCCCGTCGGCAGTCAGGCGTACCGTGGAGCCGGAGGTGCCGCAGCCGCAGCGGCCGGCAAAATCCATACGAAACCGCGCGGAACTGCCCGCCACCAGGTTGGGAAAATCAAAAGAGTAGTCGCGTTCGCGGGTCTGGAAAAAATAATCGCCAAACCATTTTTTACCCGAACCCTGCGCCGAAACGAAAAAATCCAGCAGGTTGGTCCGTTCGTCTTCTATACGACGTACGTCGTCGAACTCCTCGGTCGTCACGGATGCCGGCACGCTGCTTTGTTCGGTGATGCGCAGGCCGTTGCCGTCACCGGTTTTTACAAAATACCAGGCATACGGGTCGTACAGGTTTTTGCGAATGGTAAGTTCGGGGTCCGAATTGCTCACGCGGTACAACCAGGGGTCCGGGCCAACGGCGTAAAACAGGATGTAGTCGCCGGCGTCGAATTTGCCGTCGGCTTCACCCACCACCTGGATGACGTTTTCGATCAGGTCATCGGGGCGGCTGTCGCCGTTTTTTTCCGCCAGCATGGCCCCGCCGTTGCCAAACAGGCGGATCGTCCGGGGATCGAGGTTATCGAGGTTGCTGATTCCGAGGGTGTTTTTGAGGAACGTATAGTCGAGTTTGTAAACACCCGATGCGGCGACGCCGAACTTATAGGCGGCGCCGGTGCTCAAGGCCGAGTTATAGGTAAACGGGCCGCCCCGTTCGGTCACGGACACCGGTTCGGGCGTGATCCGAACGTTCAGGGTAAACGACGTAACCCGTTCAAAACCGTTTCCTGCGCGGCGAACGGGTATAAAATACACCTGGCCGTAAAACTTGTTGCGCTCCTGCGCCACTTTTGTCGTCAGCAGCAGTTCACTACCCAGCAGCGCGTCGTCGGCAGAAGGTTTTTTGGAAAACGCTTCGTATTGCGCAGAAACCACGTCTACCGTGATTCTGGAAGGGCCTGCGAGCAAAAATTGTTCGGAAAAATAAGGCAGGGTCGGGGCTTCGTCGCTGAAAGAACCGCCGTTAAAATGCCAAATCTCCAGTACATCGCCCCCGGAAAGGGTATGTTTAACGGGTTCGTTGTCCCAGTTGAGCGTGTGCTGAATGGTGAATGACGATTGCGCCTGCAGCGCGGCAGCGCCGGCGAGTACCAAAAAACAGGAGAGAAGTTGATTCTTCATAAGCCTTCCGAACACGATTTACAAGATGGAGAAATGCACAATTTAAATTTGATACTGATTGCCGCCCGGCATCCCCCGCACCCGTTAATCCAATTTGAGATTCGTGACAGCATGGTGCACGGACGTGGAGGAGGGTTGCCCGATACGGTATGTTTTTTGGTCAAAAACAATTATCGGGAAAAGTTGATTTTTCCACGTCGTACAAAAAACGGTTTGGCTCATATCAGCACTTTGCACTTTCCCGGCAGCGCCCTACATTCGCCGGTGTAACGTGAACCTCTGGTTCCTGTGCTCTGCGTTGCGAACCGGAGGTTCGCGTTACAACCAAACCAAATGCGAACCGGAGGTTCGCGTTACAACCAAATTTTATGCGGACCGGAAGGTTCACCCAATGATGAAAAACGACCGCATCCTTATTATCGGCGCCGGAGGGCAAATCGGCGCGGTACTTACCGAAGCCCTGCGCGAAGTTTACGGCCCCGACCACGTCATCGCCACCGACCTCCGCGCCCTGGAGGGGCAAAACGGCCCCACGGAAATTGTCAACGCCCTCGACGCGCCCGCCCTCGAAGAAGTGGTGAAAAAATGGGGGATCAGCCAAATCTATCACCTCGCCGCCATCCTGAGCGCTACGGGTGAAAAAGACCCCATGCGTGCCTGGGACATCAATATGCGCAGCTTGTTCAACGTGTTGGAAATCAGCCGCCAGCACAATCTTTCAAAGGTATATTTCCCTTCGTCCATCGCCGTTTTCGGGCGGGAAGCCGCCCACCGGAATACGCCGCAGTATGAGGTTTTGATCCCCGAAACCGTCTACGGCATCAGCAAGGTAGCCGGCGAAAACTGGGCGAACTACTATTTCCGGCGCTACGGCCTCGACGTCCGGTCCATGCGTTATCCGGGCATCATCGGTTACCAAAGTATGCCCGGCGGCGGCACCACGGATTACGCCGTCGACATCTACCACTACGCCGTTCAACAAAAACCTTACGCGTGTTTTTTGAGCCAGGATACCAGCCTGCCCATGCTTTATATGCCCGATGCCATTCGCGGCACCCTCGAACTGATGTAGGCCCCCGCCGAACACATTTCTGTGCGCACGAGTTACAACCTCGCGGGTATGAGTTTTACACCGGCGGAAATCGCGGAAAGTATCCGCAAACAGGTGCCGGATTTCAAAATCAGTTACCAACCCGACTTCCGGCAGGCCATCGCCGATTCCTGGCCGGCTTCCATCGACGATTCCGCCGCCCGCAACGACTGGGGCTGGAAACCGGAGTTCGACCTGGACGCCATGACAAAAGATATGTTGTATCACCTGGGCAGGAAATACCGGTTGGAAGGGGTGGATGAAGGCCAGTAAGGGCGCTCAGCAGCAACCTCCGCCGTCGTAAAACCAGGTGGACGGTGAAATAAATATATCGGACCGCCCGAGTGAAGCCAATGCCCCTGCGGTTTTGTCGCACACGGCCAGCGGCTGGTTTTGGTTCAGAACGTGGCCTTTGCGGTCGTCGAAATAGTCGTCCGTTCCAAAATAAATCGCCGTTTTGCCGGTGAATACACACGGGCCGTCGGAGGGCATGGGGTCTTTGATGGCGCAGACTTCCACACTTTCTATAAAAATCAGTTCGGGCGTATCGTATTGTCCGGGCGCCAGCACCCGGTAAGGGCGTTTGGCGCGTATTTCCACGGTGCCGAAGCCGGTGTCGGTGATCATTTTAATATATTCCTGAAGCGGCAGGGCGCCGGAAAGGCAAAGCGCGCGCAGGCGTTCGTCGTCGCGCAGGTTTTCGGGCATAACCTGGTCGCAAACGGGATCGGAGAGTACAAGCCGGCCGCGGGGTTTCAGCACCCTGTACATTTCTTTCAGTGCGCGGCGGAGGTCTTCCGTTTCAAAAATATTGAACAGGCAGTTTTGTGCGGCAATGTCCACGGAATTGTCCATGACCGGCAGATCGAGGGCGTTTCCTTTGTGAATTTCCACAAATTCTGCGCGGAACCAGTCGTTTTCCCGCTCCGCCCGGAGCAGGTTGTCGCGGCAAGCATGCATCATTTCATCCACGACATCGACACCGATGACCGCGCCGGGGCGCCGGCTGAAGTAGGCAAATTGCAGGAGCTCCATACCACCGCCCACGCCGACGTACAAAGCGGACGGGTTGTTGACCAGGTCACGCGGATTTACCGTGCTGCCACAGCCGTAATTCATTTCCAGCATTTTTTTGGGAACGGAAAGCCCCGGCAATTGCCACACGGGAGTTGTTGTGCAGCACAACCCCACCTGCGGTTTGAGCGCGGCTTCTTTATACACATCGACGGTAGTATCCAGATATGACATGGGTAAAAGTGATTTTGCAGGCAAATAAAAAGATTGAAAACGAGTGGACGCCGGAAACATACGCAAAATGTCCGGATGCGGATTTTTTGCATCTTTTTGTGTGCTCCCGGAAGAAGCGCGATATTTGCCCGAAATCTCCCGCAAAATGGCTGCGAAAAACAAAGTAAATCCCAAAAACCTTACCGCTAAAAAAGTCCCCGCTTCCACTCCCCCGGCGGCGAACCGCTCCCGGCAAACCCCGCCGCAACTGACCGACACCTTCCGGCCGGGCTTCTGGCAGGAACAGTGGATGCCGGCGCTGGCCCTTGTGGTACTGGCATTTGTATTGTACGGGGCATCATTGTCTTTTGGATATGTGCTTGACGATCAGATGGTTATATGGGAAAACACCTACGTCCAGAAAGGATTTTCCGGCTTGCGGGATATTTTTGCTTTTGACAGTTTTATGGGTTTTTTCCAGAAACAACAATCGTTGTTCCTGCTGGAAGGCGGGCGTTACCGCCCCTTGTCGCTCGCAACATTTGCGATGGAGGTCGGGATGTTTGGCAAAGACAACATCAACCTCGCGCACATCAGCCATTTTATCAATATCCTGTTGTACGGACTGACGGGGGTTTTGCTTTTCCGCATTTTGCTGGGTTTGTTTCCGGTGAAAGAAGGCGGGCATATATTTTTCAGCCTGCCCTTTCTGGCGGCGCTTATTTTTATGCTGCATCCGCTTCATTCCGAATGTGTTGCAAACATAAAAGGACGCGACGAAATCCTCGCGTTGTTGTGCAGCCTCGCGGCATTGTGGGCCACGCTCAAATATTTCGACACCAACCGGAGTTCCTTTCTGCTGCTGTCCGGCCTGTTCCTGTTTCTCGGCCTGATGTCCAAAGAAAACGCGCTGACCTTTCTGGCGGTTATACCCGTCACGGTGTGGTTTTTCTGCCCCTCCCCCGCCCTGAAAGGAAGAATGTTTAATGCTTTTGCACCTTTGATGGCGGCAACCCTGTTGTTTATCCTGATACGTTACCGCGCCCTGGGTTTTATGCTCGACCACGGCAAGGCGGTTAACGATGTGATGAATGATCCTTTCCTGGGTATGAACAGCGGCGAAAAATCGGCGACCATATTTCTTACGCTCGGCTGGTATGTAAAATTATTGTTCTACCCGCACCCGCTCACACACGACTACTATCCCTACCACGTGCCGAAAGTGAACTGGTCGGATTGGCGGGCACTGGCCTCGCTGGCCTTGTACCTCGGTATGGGAGTATGGGCCATGTTCAATTTTAAGAAGCGCAATGTGTTGACTTACAGCATTTTATTTTGGCTGCTCACCCTCAGCATCGTGTCAAACCTGTTCGTGTCGGTCGGCACTTTTATGAACGAACGTTTTGCCTATATGCCCTCGGTGGCGTTCTGCATTTTTGCCGCCTGGATCATGAGCCGAAAACTGCCCGAATGGCTCAAAGAGCAGCCCGACCGGCCGGCCATCCTGAGCGCCGGACTGATGGTGCTGGTCGCTGGATTTTTCGGCTTTCGCACCCTGGTGAGGGTGCCCGACTGGAAAGATGCCATGTCGCTGAACAAGGCCGCAATCCGGGTATCGTACAACAGCGCCCGTTCGCATTGTTTTTACGTAACTTCCTTGTACAAAGAGGTTTATCAGGGAACAAAAGACCCCAAATTAAAGGCGCCCTTAGTTGATACCATGGAGTACCACATCAAACGGTCGCTGGAGATCAACCCCAATTACAGCGCCGCATTAGTGATGCGTTCGGCCGTCGCGGCAGCCCGCTTCGATCTCGATCACCAGTTGGACAAGTTGTTCCACGAGTTCGAATACATCATGGAGCGGATACCCTACAACAATAACTTCCGCAGTTTCCTCGATCAATACATGAAATACCTCGACGGCTCGAATGCCGACAAATACGTGGCATTTTGCCACCGCGCGGGTTATGATTTTTATTTCAAGCAGAAAAACGATGCCGAAACGGCGCTCCATTTCCTGCAGTTCGGCATCGACCGCCAAACGGAAGATATCCGGCTGCTGGACGACGCTGCCGAAGTATACGCCGCAATGGGCAATAAGGCCAAAGCAGCCGAAATGAAAGCCCGGGCGGATGCGCAACGTTGAGGACGGTGGACGGTGGACGGTGGACGGTGGACGGTGGACGGTGGACGGTGGACGGTGGACGGTGGACGGTGGACGGTGGACGGTGGACGGTGGACGGTGGACGGTGGACGGTGGACGGTGGACGGTGGACGGTGGACGGTGGACGGTGGACGGTAGACGGTGGACGGTGGACGGTGGACGGTGGTGGACGGTGAAAAAATGAAATTTAACCGTAAAAATCTGATAACCATGGGGAAATTTAAAGACCTGCGGGTTTGGCATGATGCTATGGAACTCGCTGAAAAAATTTATCGCATTACGCAAGAACCTTCATTTTCAAAAGATTTTGGCTTGCGCGATCAAATCAGACGAGCTGTTGTTTCCATCTCTTCTAACATTGCAGAAGGTGACGAGCGAGGCACTAACCGTGAATCTATCCATTTTTTTCATATTGCCAAAGGTTCGACAGCAGAAGTTATCACACAACTTAATATCGCCAACCGGATCGGTTATGTGGAAACCGACACATTACAACTACTTGAAAATCATGCAGAAAAAATCCGGGCATCCCTGAAAAGCTTGATTCAGGCAAGGGGTGGAAACAATTAAATACATGGCCCGGAATAGTTTATTTTATCATTTGTAAAAGCGATCTAACTTGTGGTTGATGACTTTACGGCTTGGCTCGTATCCACCGTCTACCGTCCACCGTCTACCGTCCACCGTCTACCGTCCACCGTCTACCGTCTACCGTCCACCGTCCACCGTCATGAAAGTCACCGAACATTTTAAAAAAGCAAAAGATAAAACACTGGTTTCCTTCGAGGTGTTGCCTCCGCTCAAAGGAGGCAGCATGCAGGCCATTTTTAAGACCCTGGATGCCCTGATGGAGTTCAAACCGCCGTTTATCGACGTTACTTACCACCGCGAAGAGTTTATTTACAACAAACGGGCGTCGGGGTATTACGAAAAAACGGCCATCCGCAAACGCCCCGGCACCGTCGGTATTTGTGCGGCGATCATGCACCGCTACGGCGTGGATGCGGTGCCCCACCTGATTTGCGGAGGCTTTTCGGTGGAAGAAACCGAAAATGCCCTTATAGATCTTAACTTTCTGGGAATCAACAACGTACTTGCTCTGCGCGGCGACGCCCGGCAGTTTGAAGACAAGTTTACCCCGGAAGATGACGGGCACAAATTTGCACTTGACCTCGTGCGGCAGATCGTCGGCATGAACGAAGGCAAATACTTAGACACCAATATCGTCAACGGAGAAAAAACCGATTTTTGCATCGGTGTGGCGGGCTACCCGGAGAAACATTTTGAAGCGCCCAACCCGCCAGATGTTTTTCGACAACCAGAAATATTTCGAATACGTGGAGGCCTGCCGGAAAGCGGGTATCGATGTGCCCATCGTCCCCGGCCTGAAACCCCTGACGCGGCGTTATCAACTGAACTCCATACCCCGGAAATTTTTTGTCAACCTGCCGGAAGCACTCGTTGCGGAGGTTCAAAAAGCCAAAACCGACGAAGCGATCCAGCAGATCGGCATCGAATGGTGTATTCAGCAATCGCGTGAGTTAAAAGCGGCCGGCGTGCCTTGCCTGCATTATTATACGATGGGCAACACGGAAACGTCGCGGGCGATCGCGGAAGCGGTGGTGTAAGGCCCGGTTTTTAACGAATAACTAACCCGGCTTCTGCGCTTCCACATACAAAGAGATCGGCTGCCGCGCCGCGCTGTCACGGATGATCTCCGGGTCTTCACCCACGCCGAAAGCAAGCTCTTTGGCGTTGACAAATCCCGCGAGGGTACAAAACTCGGACATCAGTTCGCCGTCCCACACGGACAGATGCAGGTGGCATTGAGTGACGTACCAGATCGCTTCACAACCCGTGGGAAAGTTTTCGTGGAAATAAGGGTGTGATTTTTTGTCCTGATAGTACTCGACCGCCTTGCGGATATCCGGAACGATGATCCGCAGCCGGCCGCCGGGTTTGATCGTCCGGTACAGTTCCCGGAGAATACGCATCACCTGCACGGGAGTGAAGTGTTCGAGGGTATGTTCGGTAAATACGCCGTCCCAATAATTGTCGGGGCAACGGAGCGGGTATCGCGCGTCGAACATCCAGTCGGGTGTACGGCGCTGGTTTTTTCGCCAGAACCGGACCGGCAGGTGAAAAAAATCGCCGTTGGTCCAGCCGTCGAACCAGGTATATCCGCAGCCGAAATTGAGCAATTTCCGGGGAAAACGGTTCTTCGGTTTACCGGACAACAACAATCTGCCGAGGAAACCGATCGTTTCGAATTTGAACGTGCCGGACAGGCTGAAGAGGTGCTCTTCTGACAGGATGGTTCTTTCATAAGCCGCAAAAATAGGCTGGCGCACGTTTCCGCTTCATTTTATTTTACAAACAGCCGGCGGAAATGTCCATTTAAGGCAATTCCGGAAAGAAGGCGGCGTTCCGTTTGGAGGTTATTGCCAGAATGCGGAATTTGCACACGGTTTATCGCACATAAACTACCATGATGAGAAAACTTATTACCGCACTGCTCCTGCTGGCGGGCGTTTCCGCCGCCGCGCAGGACCCGATTTTTTCCCAGTTTTATGCCATGCCCCTGCAGGTAAATCCCGGTTTCGCCGGCAGCGCTTTTGCGCCGCGGACGGGTGTCGCCTACCGCAATCAATGGTCGGGTTTCAACAATGCCTACCGCACCTATGCCGTGTTTTACGAGCAAAGCCTCGACCGGCTCAACAGCGGTATCGGCTTCAACCTGGAGGGCGACAATGCCGGCGACGGCATTTACAAAACCACCCGTTTTTCGGCTGTTTACGCCTACCGGCTCAACGTCACCGACAACCTGGCGCTGAAACTCGGCGTGGAAGCGGGCATGCACCAGACCAACCTCAACTGGGACAAACTGCTTTTCCCCGACCAGATCGACCCCATCGGCGGGCCGGGCGGGCCAACGGGCGAACTCCGGCCCGATGCAACCAATAATACACAACTGGATATTTCCTCCGGCCTGCTCATTCTCAGCGAAAATTTTATTTCGGCGCGGCGCTTAAACACCTCAACACCCCCAGCGAAAGCATTTTGCTGGTGAACGATAACGTATCGCGCGGGTTGCCGCTGCGCTACACGGTGCACGGCGGCACAGAACTCATTGTTAAGAAGGGCAATAAACTCCGGGCCCCCTCGTTTATTTCGCCGAATTTCCTGTTTGTTTCACAGGGTCCGTACCGGCAATTGAACGTGGGCGCATACGCCGGGCTGGGGTCCGTAATCGCCGGAGTTTGGTACCGGCACACGTTCCGGAACTCCGATGCAGCCATTTTGATGGCCGGTTTTCGCCAGGGAGTGTTCAAAATGGGCATCAGTTACGATCTTACGGTATCCGGGTTGGCGGGTCAGTCGGGGGGTACTTATGAACTCAGTCTCGGTATTTTGTTCGATAAAAACGAGAATTTACGCAAAAAGAAGCGCCGCGGCGACATCAATGATTGTATACGCATGTTTCAATAAAAATCACTTTCGTTAAATTTGGCAGGGCCCGAATTGCGAAATGTTTAATTTGCCTACATTTGCTGCTCAATTTTCTAAACCTGTATTTTAATACAATGAAAAAAACACTCATTCACGGGTTAAGCTTGATCCTCCTGGTCTTCCTCCTGGCGAGCTGTGGTAAAAAAACCGAACGCTCCTCCACTACAGGTTGGAAGTACAACGACCAAAAATGGGGCGGCTTCGAAAAAGTGGATTACGATGGCCAGGTAACAGGCCCGAACCTCGTACTTGTTCAGGGTGGCACCTTTACGATGGGTCTGACCGACCAGGACGCCACTTACGAATGGAACAACATGGCGCGTCGCGTAACTGTTTCTTCGTTCTACATGGACGAAACCGAAATTTCCAATATCGACTACCGCGAATACCTGTACTGGGTTGACCGCGTGTACGGCGAAACGTATCCGGAAGTATGGAAACGCGCGTTGCCCGATACACTGGTATGGCGCGACGAACTGGCTTTTAACGAACCGATGGTGGAAACTTACTTCCGCTACCCGGCATACGACGACTATCCCGTCGTCGGTATCAACTGGAACCAGGCCAACGAATATTGCAAATGGCGTACGGACCGCGCGAACGAGATGATCCTGATCGAAAAAGGCATCATCGACCCGACGCCCGACCAGAAAAACGAAAACAACTTCAATACGGAAGCGTACTTAGTCGGCCAGTACGAACCCAGCGTTCGCAAAAACCTGGCGGATAAACGCACCGGTGGCGAACGCCGTGTACGTCTGGAAGACGGCATCCTGCTCCCGGCCTACCGCCTTCCGACGGAAGCCGAATGGGAATACGCCTCTCTTTCGCTGATCGGTCTCCAGGCTACCAGCAAAGACGAATTGATCACCGACCGCCGTATCTATCCCTGGGACGGCAACACGGTTCGTTACCAGAAGCGCAACAAATACCAGGGCCACATGCTCGCCAACTTCAAACGCAGCGGTGGTGACTACGGTGGTATGGCCGGCGCCCTGAACGACAAATCGTTCTTCCCCTCCAAAGTTCGCGACAACTGGCCCAACGACTTCGGTCTCTACAACATGGCCGGCAACGTGAACGAATGGACCGCCGACCTCTATCGTCCGATGACCTCCGCCGACCTCGAAGACGTGGCCAACCACGACCTCAACTCGTTCCGCGGTAACATCTTTATGACGAAAAAACTCGACCCGGAAACCGGCACGCCGGTTACAAAAGACAGCCTTGGCCGTCTGATCTACGAGTTGATGGACACCACCACCACGGCACTGCGCGACAACTACAAACGCCCGGAAGTGTATAACTACCTCGACGGCGACAGAGAGTCGAACGTAGAATACCGCTTCGGGATCAGTACACTCATCAGCGACAAAGCCCGCGTGATCAAAGGTGGCTCCTGGGCCGACCGCGCCTTCTGGCTCTCGCCCGGCACACGTCGCTTCCTCGAAGAAGACAAAGCCAGCCGCACCGTCGGTTTCCGCTGCGCCATGACGCGTACGGGCAACCCGATCGGCAACGACGAAGACGGCAATACCTTCAAGACGAAGCACAAAAAAGTAAAACGCCGTTACAAATAATCACAGCCGAATCCTTCCTGTGAAAAAAGGGGACGCCGAGAGGTTGTCCCCTTTTTTGTGGCAAAATACCACCTCAATTCATCCAGTACCCAACCGAAAAAGACACCCCCAAAGACGAACTGACCCCACCGCGTTTCAGGCTCAGCAACTGGTCCATTATAAAGCGGCTTTCAACTTCCACTTTATTCCAGCGAACGCCGCCGCCGAATGAAACGCCACTTTGGCCGGGTGGGCTGTAATCGACCGTCCAGCCCTCGGAAATTTCTTTTTTTAGTGGAAACCCGTAGAGCAGACCGGCGCTTAAAAAGGGTTTGAGCGGACGATCGGGCCAATATTGCCGGACAGCGAGGTGGGTTTGCAGGTAATCTTCCCGGATATAGGTGGGCACGATCAGGGTGGTTTTGTACTTCCGCCGGTCGTAAAGCGCTTCCAGCAACACCGCCTTATTGCCACGCGGCAGAAAAAACAACCCGTCGATGCCGAAAACGGGGTTAAACGAGGTGTTTTTCCCGCTGTATTTGCTGCCGAATTCGAATTCGATCTTATTCATGGCCACAATTCCACCCGCCCGAAGCCCAAACCGGAATTTGATTTTCCTTTTTTGCCCACCGGGTACCGGATACCTCAGTTGGTTATTACAAGTGGATGAATTATAGGTCATTACGATCCCGGTAAGCGTTTTTTCCCCGAATACCATCCGGTTGATTTTTTCTGCCGGCCCGGGGCAATCATAGGTAGCGCGTAACAATTGTGCCCGGAAACGATGATGGAGGCGGGACAAGTTTTGTTTGTTGTCGGTGTAATATTCGTGGTAGATCAATTCGTCCCAGAGTGTATCCCTTTCGATAAAATAATGATTGACGTTGCTTTCGTCCTGATACAGGTACAGGTTCATAGTCCCAAGTACCAGGGCGCGTAAAAAAATTGTTTTACGTTGATATCTGACCGCTTGCGAAATGGAAATGTCTTTTGAAAAAATGGCCACCTGCGTTTCCCTGCCAATGTAAATTTCCTCCGGATCGGTCAATATGCGCAATTCCTGCACCTCTTCGGGCAACAGATCGCGGAGGTTTTCTCCTTCTTTGTTTTTATAACGCATGGAGACCGGTGCGGCATCCCAGTTTTAAATTCTCCAGGATGTCTTGTTGCACGCCGCCGGGTTTCGTCCAGCGGGCCTGAGTAAAGGCACTTTGCGCATCGAGTGTGGTACCGCCGAGCATTAATACAATAAACAGGGTACGGAAGATTGGTTTTTTCATACAGTAAAAATAAACGGTAAAGCATGTATTTCAAACACTTAGACCAATTCTTTTACTTTTGCCTTTCTTATGCATGTTATTGAAAGCCTCTACAATATTTACCGGCGGCACCGCGCTGTCTGCACCGACACCCGGCAACTGACGCCCGGATGTATGTTTTTTGCCCTGAAGGGAGGGCAATTCGACGGCAATCAATTTGCCAAACAGTCGCTCGAACACGGCGCGGCTTATGCCGTGATCGACGACCCGAAATACCGGCTCGACGATCGCTACCTGCTCGTACCCGACGTGTTGCAGGCGCTTCAGCAATTGGCCACCTACCACCGCCGGCAATTTGAGATTCCGGTGATCGCCATCGGCGGCTCCAACGGCAAAACAACCACCAAAGAACTCGTCGCCGCCGTGCTCAGCAGCCACTACCCCTGCCATTTTACCAAAGGCAACTTCAACAACCACATCGGCGTGCCGCTGACCCTGCTGGCTATGCCCGACGACACGGAAGTGGCCGTCATTGAGATGGGCACCAACCAGCCCGGCGACATCGACGAGCTCTGCGAGATCGCACGGCCTACCCACGGCCTGCTTACCAATATCGGCAAAGAACACCTCGAAGGTTTTGGCAACCTGGAGGGTGTGAAAAAAGCGGAAGGCGAACTGTATCGCTACCTGACACGCCACAAAGGCTGGGTATTCGTCAATCTTTCGGAAAAATACCTGCCGGCCATGACGCGCCGGATACGCCGGAAAATCGGGTATACCCGCGCAAACGAACTGGAAGCCCGCGACGATGAAGAGACCATCAGCGTTATGCTCACCGGGGAGGCGCCTTTTGTCTGCGCCGCTTTTTTTGCCGACGATACCGGCGATATTGTGGAAATCCGGACCAAATTGGTCGGTCGCCACAATTTCAACAACACCATGACGGCCGTCGCACTCGGCATCTATTTCAAAGTGCCGGCTATGAAGATCAAAGCCGCACTCGAAGCGTATACACCTTCGAATAACCGCTCACAACTCCTTCAACGAGCGAGCAATACAATTTTCCTCGACGCCTATAACGCCAACCCGTCGAGTGTAAAACCGGCGCTGGAAAGTTTACAAGCCATGCCCGGCGAACAAAAAGTGGCGATTTTGGGCGACATGCTCGAACTGGGCCACGACAGCCTGAAAGAACACGAAGCGATCCTGCGTTTTGCGGCGCGGCAAAAACCCGAAGTGCTCGTATTGGTGGGGCCCGAGTTCGGCCGTACACCGTTCAAACGTTACAAAGCGCTTCATTTCCCCGACACGGCCGCGGCGAAAACCTGGTTTGACCGACAAAAATTCGAAAACTGCACGATTCTGATCAAGGGTTCGCGGGGGATGCGGCTGGAGGGGTTGCTGGGGAGTTGATTGGCATTGTGGGTTGCCAACAATAACAACAATGCCAGCAATGATAACTAGCTATGCCTCAACGCCTCGCGCACACTGCCGAATCGCAGCAACAGGTATTTGGCGCCTTCGTATTCAAGTCCCGTGGCCTGCATGATCATCCGGGTGCCGCGGTCCACTAATTTGGCGTTGGAAAGTTGCATATCCACCATTTTGTTGTCCTGTACCCTGCCCAGGCGAATCATAACCGAGGTGGAGATCATGTTGAGGATCAGTTTTTGAGCCGTTCCGGCCTTCATACGGGTGCTGCCGGTTACAAATTCGGGACCGACAACCGCCAGCACCGGGAAATCCGATTCCGCCAGAACCGGCGCGCCGGGATTGCAGGTGATACATCCGGTGATAATGCCTTGTTCGCGGCAGGTGCGCAACCCATGCACGACGTATGGCGTGGTACCGGAGGCAGCAATTCCCACGACGATATCCTGCTCGTCGATTTGCCACTGCCGGAGGTCGCTCCAGGCCTGCGTTTCACTGTCTTCCGCTCCTTCCACCGCCCTGCGGATAGCCTGGTCGCCCCCGGCGATGAGGCCCACGACCCATTCCGGCGGCGCGCCGAAAGTAGGGGGTATTTCCGACGCGTCGAGCACGCCGAGGCGCCCGCTGGTGCCGGCGCCGATGTAAAACAAACGCCCGCCTTCACGCATTTTCGGCACAATCGCTTCCACCAGCGCTTCAATCTGCGGGATGGCTTTGGCGACGGCTGCGGGCACGGTCTGATCTTCCGCGTTGATATTGGCGAGCAAATCGCGGACGTCCATTTGTTGCAGGTGCCGGTATCGGGAAGGGCTTTCAGTCACTTTTTCCATTGTTTTTAAACTTGGTTTACAAGCGTTTACGTTTTGTTTTGGATTTTAACAAAATTTGCGAAACCCATAACATCATTTAAAAGTCCGGCATGCCGGAAGTGGCGCACCTTTCGGTCAGATTTTGAAAACAGTCAAAACGAAAAGGTTATGTTTGCCAACACTCGATTGCTCGCTCCGGTATTATTCCTCAGTTTCCTGCTGACCGCATGCCATACGGCGCAAAAATTTGTTGAAAGCGGCGATTACGACGGCGCCATCGAATTCTGCGTGCGCAAATTACGGGGCAAATCGAAAAAGAAGACAGAATACGTGCAGGGACTCGAACTGGCTTTCCGTAAAGCACAGTCGCGGGACCTGGCTACGGTCAAACACCTGGTGGCCGAAAACCGCCCCGAAAACTGGGAACGGGTGAACGAAATTCACCGCGAAATGAACGCCCGCCAGCGCAAAATCTCCCCCTTGACGCCGCTGGTGTCAAAAGACGGCTACCGCGCCAAATTTGAGTTCCTGGATATTGCGACACTCGAACGTGAAAGCCGCTCCAATGCCGCAGAATACCGCTACAACCGCGCCAAAGAACTGCTCGAACGGGCGGAAAACGGCGACAAACTTGCCGCCCGGGAAGCGCACCGGCAATTGCTCGATCTCGGCAACAAATATTACCGCAATTATAAAGATAGCGAGCAATTACTGCAAACGGCCCGCGACCTCGGCACGTCCTACGTATTGTTCGAGGTGAAAAACCAGTCGGATAAAGTATTGCCGCGCGCCTTTTTCGACCGTGTGCTGACCATCGGCAAATCCGACCTGGACAGCGAGTGGAAAGCCTACTATTTCGACGCAAAACCCGGCATACAATACGACTACCGCGTGGTGTTTAAAGTGCGCAACATCGACATCAGCCCCGAACGGGTACACGAACGCGCCTACGTGGACGAAAAAGAGATCGAAGACGGCTGGGAGTACGTGCTGGACGCCAAAGGAAACGTTCTGAAAGATTCACTCGGCAACGACGTCAAAACTCCGCGCAAAGTGTGGATACGCGCCCACGTGCTGGAGGTCTTTCAAAGCAAAGCGGCGCGTCTGACCGGTTTTATCGAAGTGTACGACGGCGCCCGGAACACCCTGCTCGACAACCGCGACCTCGGCACGGAAATTCTTTTTGAAAACTACGCCTCTACTTTCAAAGGCGACA
This sequence comes from Lewinellaceae bacterium, assembly GCA_016713985.1. GTDB lineage: Bacteria > Bacteroidota > Bacteroidia > Chitinophagales > Saprospiraceae > M3007. The sequence continues at coordinate 80,629 of JADJOD010000023.1, forward strand.
AACGGGCGCTGAGCCAGGAATCCAAAAACCGCATCGGCAATTCCCCGCAACCGTTCCCCCGCGACGAGGATATGCTGGTGCAGGCTGCCGACCGCCTGAAACCCAATTTGCGGGATGAATTGCGGCGGAGCCGGGCTATTTTATAATTAGTCAAAATAAGTCATAAGTCAGGAGTCGTAAGTCATAAGTCGGGAGTCGTAAGGAGCCAGGCTTATTGCCTGACTCACGACTTATGACTTATGACTCCCGACTCCCGACTTATGATTCACCTCGGCACTTCGATCTTTTTAACGATTTCATCGAGCACTTCGCGGGTGGTGTAACCTTCCATTTCGCGCTCGGGGGTAAGGATCACGCGGTGATTGAGTGCGGGGAAGGACACATAACGAATGTCGTCGGGGGTCACAAAATTGCGGCCGCTCATGGCCGCGACGGCTTTGGCGGTTTTCATCAGCGCGAGAGATGCCCGCGGGCTGGCGCCGAGGAAGAGGTCGGCATTGTTGCGGGTGTTGTGCACGATGGCTGCGATGTAGTCCAGCAGTTCTTCCCGGATAAAAACCTGTTCGATACGTTTCTGGCAATCGGCAATATCGGCCGGCGTGATGGCGGATTGCACCGTTTCGCGCAAAATGCCCGAAAAGTCGTTCCGGAAACGGCGCAGGATGGATTGTTCTTCCTCTAAACTCGGGTAAGACAGGATGATTTTGAACAGAAAACGGTCCAATTGCGCTTCCGGCAGTTTATACGTGCCTTCCTGCTCGATGGGATTTTGCGTGGCGATCACAAAAAACGGGTGTTCCATCAGGTAAGTGGTCCCGTCCACGGTGACCTGTTTTTCTTCCATCACTTCAAACAGGGCGGCTTGCGTTTTGGCCGGCGCCCGGTTGATCTCGTCGATTAATACCACATTGGAAAAAATCGGCCCCGCCTTGAAGTTGAAATCCGAAGTTTTCATGTTGAAAATCGGCGTACCCACCACGTCGGCAGGCATGAGGTCGGGCGTGAACTGTATCCGGCTGAACGCCGTATCCACGGTGCGCGCCAGCAGTTTGGCCGTGAGGGTTTTGGCGATACCGGGCACTCCTTCCAGCAATACGTGGCCGCCGGTAAGCAGCGCAACCAGCAACTGGTCGAGCATTTCTTCCTGGCCCACGATGACCTGGCGAATCTGCGCTTTTACCCGTTCCGCGCGCTCCTGCACGGGCCCGACATCCACACCCTGTTGGCTTGATTCGCTGTGGTCAAGCGGTTGTTCGTATTCGAGTTCTTCGTTTTCAGACATAACATCATTTTGCTTTTTTCCAGAATTCCTCCATCGCCACGTGCAAATCTACCATCATTTCTTCAGTAGGTTGATACCGGACGGTGGCAGAATGTTGTGTAAAAATATCCCTGACCTGCACTTCCGGCACTTCGGATACGGTGCTCAGGCGCCTGAAATAGTCGTCATCCACGCGGGGCAGGTTTGTTTCGGGGTTGACGGGCACCACCATGCCGTAACGTTCGCGCACCTGCGCGAGGAACAGTTTCATGCCCTGGATACAGAGCCCCTGGTAGTTTTTTTCGCGAAAATGCAGGTTGGCGATGGTGCTGATGAATTCATACGACGAGTTTTCGTTTTGGGGCAACACCGGGATAATACGCTGCCGCCGTTTGGCGCGAAATATCAGCCAGGCCAGGGCCATTGCGGCCAACAGGTACCAGGCCCAAGCTAAGGCGGGTTGCTGCAAAATATACGACAAAAGGTGTTCGTCCTTTTGTTTGTCCCAGTCGCTGCTGTTGCGCCGGCGGGCGACCGCCTCCGAAACCCTGCTCGCCACATCCCAGTACAGATCGCCTTCGGGAAACCAGGAAAGCACCCCTTCCACATAAGATTGTGTTTCTGCGCGTAAAAGGCTGTAGTTGGTAAAAATGATGGGATTGGTGTGAAACATAAACCGGCCTTTGCCATATGGGCACCGGGTAAAATTGACCAGCGTATCGTTCAGGTAGCCGATTGGAAAAGAAGGCATGGAATCGCAGAAATAATACGACTCGATATAATGCCAGGTATACGGTACCACCTGATTGCGATCGGCGTAATGCATGGACGTTTTGGAGGGGTTCAAGGCATGGGGCTCCCGCATGCTCATTTGAACGGTCGCTTCCTCGATGGCCGCATAGTCGCCCCATTCCCAGTCGTTGCATTCGACATAGGGCAGGTCTGCCATGAGTTCAAAAGGAAGTGTTTTACTCGCGATGAACGCCGTGTTTCCCGCTGCAACAAAAGCAAAAAGGTGGTCGAGGTCTAAGGAGTCGAGGTACATACCCTCTCCGATAAATACATAAATACTTCCGCCCGGAGAATCTTTCGGGAGTTCTTCGACGAGCCCTTTTTTGATGTCGGTGAGTTTTTTGCCCGGAAAATAACCATTTAACAACCGGTGAATAGCCTCCGTGCCGTAGGGTTGGTCGCTTTTTTCGCTGTAGGCGTGTTTATTCCAGCTGTCCCGCCAGACAAACCGGGGTTTGTTGGCGTTGTAGGAATAATAAAACACGGCAGCCAGCACAAGGATGGCACCCAGGGCAATCAATAAGGGTGTTCTGTTTTGCGGTCGCATGGCAGTTTTGGTGAATCATCACTTGATCACCCTGATCTTCATTTTCACATCTTTCACGGGGCGATCGGCCTGCCCCGTCTGGGTGGCTGCAATTTTGTCGATGATATCGAGGCCTTTGATGACGCGGCCAAATACGGTATAGTCGCGATCGAGGTGGGGAGTGCCGCCCAGTTCGAGGTATTCCTTGCGTTGTTCGGGGTTGTAATGGAATCCTTTCATACCCTCGATCTGATTGAGTACTTCTTCTTTCACCGGCCCGCCCTGCACGATATAAAACTGCGAACCCGAGGATTTTTTCTCCGGGTTATTGGTGCGGGCGGCGGCCAGCGCGCCTTTGATATGAAACAGAGAATCAACGAATTCCGCGGGCACCTGGTAACTCGGGCCGCCCGAGCCGAGCGGTTTTCCGGCGGGTGCGTTGCGCGACTGCGGGTCGCCGCCCTGGATCATAAAACCGCTGATCACGCGGTGAAAAAGCAGGTCGTTGTAGTAGCCTTCCTCTGCAAGTTTTACAAAATTGTCGCGGTGTTTGGGCGTGTCGTTGTAGAGTTCGGCGGTCATGGTGCCAAAATCGGTTTCAATCTCCACGAGACAACGTTCGGGTGCGGTGACTTGAATCATTTGTTTTTTTATAACGGTTTTAGTGCCTTTGGTGGCTTGAAGTGTGACGGTATAGTTGCCGCTGTGCACGTAGCGGTGGGTCGGATTGGCTTCCGTGGAGGTAGCGCCGTCGCCGAAATCCCAGGCGTAGGAATCGGCTTTCAGGGACGTATTGGTGAAGTTTACTTCCACGGGCGCCACGAGTTTCTGGACGGGCATGGTAAAATTAGCGACCGGTTTTACGGCGCAGGAAGAAAGGGCCAATGCGGCAAGAAGGGTCGGGAAAACGAGTTTTTTCATTCTGATAAACGATGTTGATGTGTTGGAGCGGGGGGGGTGTTGGACAGGTTGTTTTTGTTTTTTTAGACAGAATTTAGGGGTTTTAGACAGGATTTACATGATCTACAGGTTTTAAAAGCTTCTCCGATGATTTTTTAATCCTGTAGATCATGTAAATCCTGTCTAAAAATAAACTTGTCGACGCCCTTTTCGGGTACGGGGTGCAAAAATGCGGAATTCACCGCGCACAATCACCAAACCGCTCACTATTTCAACCTGGCCAACCCCGCCTTCGCCTGTGCGTGCAAACTGCTGGCGTATTCTTCCGGTTTGATTCCGAGGCAGCGATTGAACGCATCACGAGCGTTTTTAGCGTCTTTTTGCTCTTCATACAGCAGACCGAGTTGCAAAGCGGCGTTGCAGGCGAAGTACCAGGGGTCTTTCGCGCCGCCGTCCACCGCGAGGCGGTAAAGCCGGATGGCGTCCTGAGTTTTGCCCATTTTATGGGTGATACGGCCCAGGCGGTAGCTGTATTCGAGGTTTTTTCGGCGATCGGCGGCATATTCGGCGGCGTTGTTTTTCAACAGGTCGTAGGCGCGCTGGTAGTAGCCGCCATCGAACAATAGCCGCGCTTTGAGCAGTCGTACATCGGGTATTTCGCCGCTGTTGGCTTCCCGCAGGGCGGCTTCGTCGCCCTCGCCGTTGGACGCGCCTTTGATTTTGGCGTAATTCATATAGGTGCGGTAGCCGTTGTCGTTGCCATTAACAAGGTGGTGCCAGGCCAATTTCTGATACGCTTCCTTGAGCCCGTTTTCACCCTTAAAATGGTTGACAAACAGTTCCAGCGACTTGTTGGCGTCGGCGTCGAGGCGGCGGAGTTTGGCGAGGCCGAGCAGGTAGTTGCGGTGGTGAAAGAGCGCATATTGCGGTCCCGCCGGACATTCTTCCAGCAGGCGGACCCCTTCGTCGTTTTGGCCGGTGCGCATGGCCACACTTGCCATCACGTAGGCGGCCATCGGGTTTGTTTTTGGCGCTAATTTGCTGTTTTTCAAGGTCTTCCACGCGACATCACCCTGATTGTTCAGGTACAACTGCAACAAGGCGTAAGCGACCACCGCCTCGTCTTCAAAGATAAAGTCGTTCTTTTTGGCGTAGGCCAGCGCTTCTTCCAGTTCGCGCAGACCCTGCTCCATCGAGCCGTCCATGCCGCCGAGCGCTTTCACGGCCCAGCGGTATTCCTCCGGCACGTTGCCGATCATGGCGTGCATGATGCCGAGGCTTTTTTTGTTGGCCATGAAGTCGGGGAACTTGCGCTGGTTCTCTTCCAGCAGCGCGTACGCCTGCTTAATGTCGCTCATACTCGTGAGAAAATCGTTGTAGCGGCTGCGCGTAATGGCCCACTGGAGCCGAATCTCCGCTTGCGTGTAGAGATACCAGGGCGAATTGGAGGGCCCCGCGGCGATTTTCTCCAAACGCGATTCCATGTTTTTGGCTAAGCGCTGGTATTCGGATTTGTTGTCGTTGACAAAAACGGTGAGAAAATCGAGGTAATTTTCCACAAAAGGCGCCATCAGGTTGTCCGGCTCGAGGCGTTTCATGGCGTCGAGACTCGTGCGCGCTTCGCCGAAGCGCAGGCTCACCGTTTTTTGATACGCATCGCGGGTGGAGGCGGAAAAGGCGAAATAGGCGTAGTTGGCGTTCAGTGGCAAAACCGGCAGCAAGGCGCCGGCAAACAGGATAAATCGCAAGAGGGATCGTGTCATGGGATAAAAACGATTGAAAAGAAGGGCAAAGGTCGGGAGAGTTTTGGAAATTTACTTGCCCAATCCGGGTCATCGGAGACTCGACAATTTTTCCCGCTTATGAAAACGCCTTTGGCATCTTTTCAAATTTTATGAAACAATTTCTTTTCAAAACAATCCAGTTTTCCTATTTACTGTTGCTTTGGAGTAGCAGCTGCCAAAACAACATCGAAATAACAACTGCGTATGCTGCGCATAAACCTTCTCCAACTTCTCTAGTTAACCCTCTTGGAAGCATCGCAACTGCCGAATGCAGAAATGAATTAACGGATGATAAAGCCATTTTGATTTTGCAACGAACCTATGATTCGACTTATATCGTGTTTGCCAATGATTTATTTGGAGGCATATTGCAAGATACTGTGTATGCTTTTGTGACCACAAAGTATCACTCAGGCAAGCATGGCATAACTTATTCAGAGCAAAATTTCATAGATGCTATGTACAATGATACCCTACTGGGAGTTATTATGCTCGAATTTCATCACATGATTTGCACAAGCTACAAGTATTACCTTTTCAAAAAAACATTTAACGAGAATGGAAACGGTTGGAAGAAATTGACGCTTACTACTCTTTTTTACGACGGCTCCTGTCATTCAGGAATAATTTTGAGAGGAGCGCACTCCATGCTTGATTATTCTTTTTTGACGCCTTGGTCGATTAGGGAGAAAAATGTTGTAATCGAGGAAAAGTATGGAGTTGTTAGCAACACTACAATAACTCGCCATTTCAACCCAATTGACGGCTCAGAAATCAAGCAAGAGTAAAATTTGTTCTCATTTTTCTCTGGCTCCCTATTTTTCTTTATCGTCCTTCGGCAGTTGCGAGAGGGTTGCCGTCTTTCGGCACATAGCCATAGCGAAAAGCGTACACGCCGATATAAATTTCGGCTTCGTCCACCATTTTCAGCGAAGCGGGAAATGGCCTCGGCATCATGGGCCGGCCGGTTTTCCATCATGACGGGGAAAAGCGTCTGACGCTGGCAGGCTTCCATGACGTGTTTGCGATGGTCGGGCAAGTCGCGCACCGTGCTGGAGATCATGACTTTTTTGGCACCTGTTCTTTTGGAATCCATAGGCTTTCCGTGTCTGATAACAGGTGCAAGATAAACATCTCCACGTGCATTCTCCGGATGATCTCGACCCGCCCGGTAAATAAATGCACGATACTTTGCCGCGGAATTGTACCGCGAAACACCAGTTTCGCGCCGCCCTTGTCGCGAAACTGGTGTTTCGCGGTACAGTACAAGGTACAATTGTTATTTTTCCCGCCACAAATACAAGTTCTATGAAAAAATTTCTGCTCCTCCCCGGATTCATCATTTATCATTTCTCATTCATCATTGCACAACAAGACGCCTGGCACATCACCGCCGACCGCATCGACCCCGCCAACTACTTCGGCATCACCGTGGCCAACGGCATGATCGGCCTGGTATCGTCGCCGGAACCGATGAAGGTAAAAGACGTGGTGCTCAACGGCGCCTACGACAACTACCAGCGCGGGCGTGTGAGCAACATCCTCAAAGGGTTCAACTTCGTGAATATGAACCTCGACGTGGATGGGCAGCGTATATCCCGAAACAGCGTTTCGGGATACAAACAAACGCTGGACATGCGCCAGGCGCAACTGACCACTACCTTCGACGTGGGCGACAAGGTATCGGTCAGCCACAGCGTCATGGCCTTGCGACACCTGCCGTTTTGCGCGCTCAGCATCGTGGAGATCACGGCCAAAAAAGACGTGACCATCACCCCCGCTTCCGTCATAGAAGCGCCTGATATTCTGCAAGATGTGCGCAATCTCTACGCGCAGATCGACCGGCCGCACGTGCTGATTCCTTTGCTGACTTCGGTGGGTAAAAGCCCGAGCGGCAAATACAGCGTGGCCGCCAGCACCAGTTTTGTGTTTGAAGAAAAACACGGCTCGGAGCCCGAACTTATCCACGAGGACTGGGACTACAACATGCACCTGCTGAAATTTTCCAAAAAACTGAAGGCGGGTGAAACCTATCGCTTCGCGGTGGTCGGCACGGTCATTTCGTCGGCGCATGTCGCCGACGCGCACAACGAAGCCGAACGCCTGACCATCTATGCCGCGCTGGAACGCACCGAACGCCTGCTCAAACGCCACCGCGCCGACTGGGACAAACTCTGGGCCTCCGATATCGCCATCGACGGACCGGTGGAAGACGCGCGCGCCGTGCATTCGGCCATGTACCACCTGTACTCTTTCGCGCGGGAAGGCACGGCTTTGAGCCTGTCGCCGATGGGTCTCAGCGGCCTGGGTTACAACGGCCACGTATTCTGGGACACCGAACTCTGGATGTACCCGCCCTTGCTGGTGTTGCACCCGGAAATCGCACGTTCGCTGCTCGAATTCCGCTTTCAACTGCTCGACGAAGCCAAACAAAACGCTTTTTCACACGGCTACAAAGGCGCCATGTACCCCTGGGAAAGCACCACCACCGGCCAGGAAGAGACCCCCGTCTGGGCTTTGACGGGGCCTTTTCAGCAGCACATCACGGGTTGTGTGGGCTGGGCGGCCTGGCAATATTACGCCGTAACAAAAGACAAGGAATGGCTGCGCACCCGCGGCTGGCCCATGCTGAAAGAAGGGGCTGATTTCTGGGCGAGCCGGGTGGAGCGCAACGGTCCCGGCAAATACGACATCAACAACGTGATCGGCGCCAACGAGTGGCAGGAAAACATAGACAACAACGCTTTTACCAACGGCATGGCCAAAACGGTGCTCGCCTACGCCACTGATGCCGCAAAAGAACTGGGCCTCGCCCCCGACCCCGACTGGATGCACGTGGCGGACAACATCCCGATCCTGAAATTCCCCGACGGCACCACACGTGAAAACGCAACCTATGACGGCGTGACGATCAAACAGGCCGACGTCAACCTGCTGGCCTACCCGCTGAAAGTCATCACCGACCCGGTGCAGGTGAAAAAAGACCTGGATTACTATGAACCGCGCATGGCCAAAGACGGTCCGGCGATGGGCAACGCCATACTCGCCGTGTCGGCCGCGCGCGCAGGCGATCCCGTACGCGCATACGACCTTTGGGTAAAAAGTTACCAACCCAACGAGGTGCCGCCCTTCGGCGTTTTGGCCGAAACGGCGGGTGGAACAAATCCCTACTTCGCCACCGGCGCGGGTGGTTTTCTGCAAGCCACACTCATGGGTTTCGGCGGCTTAGACATTACGCCGCAGGGGATCGTGCAGATGAAAACGAAGTTGCCGAAAGGGTGGAAATCGTTGACAATGAGCGGGATAGGAGTGGAGAAGAAGACTTTTACGGTGAAATAATGTTTTATTTCAGGTTCTCTACATCATCCAGGTCAATACCCCGGCCACTCGCCCGTTTATTTGTTATCAGGTCTTCCAAATCAATGAAGTTGATTGGGAGTCCATCAATTATTGTTTCCCGGCGGCGCTCATAACAGGGCTCAAAATCTAATCCGGAAACAGACATTGCGATGTCAATTCGGGTTGGCGGGTAGCCAAGTTGAATTACGTTAGAAGGGTTCTGGAAATCCATTTCCGTAAGTCCGAGAGCGCCAAAGCCAAACTCCTTTAACGCTTTCATGAGTTGGGAGGCATTTTCCGGTGACACCCATGCCCATACATCCAGATCTTTTGTGTAGCGCGGATGCCCGTGAAATGCAACGGCATAGCCACCAACCACCAAATATTTTACTTCAAACTCGTTGAGTAATCGCAAAAACTCTTTGAAGTCTTGGTTCAGTATCATATTTCCAGTGATGATATTCGTTTCTGATAGACTCTACTGCTGCCAACCTGAGCCACTCGGGTTGCGATTGCCAGTAAAGAAAATCGGTGCCTTGATCTTGTAACCGGACAATGCGCACCTGTGTTTTGTCTAATCGAAAATCAGCAGTCATAGATTGTCTTAATGTAAAAACCACATGGAAATTTCTTTTTACAAGGTCTTGGTTTCCTGAACAAAGATATAAAACAGCACCTGAAAAGAGAAAATTAATCCACTTCCGCTACAGGGAAGTAATTATAGCGAAGAGGCCGTGCAGCAAGATCATTGCCGTACAGCCCCTTCCTTTTAAACTGTCGAAGAACCGAATCAATTAATGCGTATCTAAGTAAACGATGATCGAAGTGGCGATGGAGGCAATTGGTCCGCCTAATTCGAACGCGATAGCGTCGGCCCACACCCATTCCGGTATTTGTGCCGGCTCCGGAACGCCCGATCCGCCGGCTGAAACAGACTTCCAGTACCAGTAGTAGCGGCTGTATTTCAGCACGGAAAGTGTAGAAAGCACCATTTTGGGATCGTCTAACTGGGTGTCGCTTGCCAGGTTGTTTTCAAAGTTGGTCATCACTTCGACGAAGTGGCTCAGTTCTTCCGGTGAAGAGACCGGCATGTGTGCAACCTCATCCATGATCGGGCGCAGCGCCTTTTTATCGTTTTCGCTGAGGCGCGTTTCGTTCTGACGGGCGGCGAAGTCGGCGTAGTTGCGGCGCAGTTCGAGCGCTTGCACCTTTTTCTGTTCTTCTTTCGAAATCTGTACGCCTGATTCATCCAGGAACTGGATCGTTTTGTCGAGCACGAATTGGCGGATGGCTTCTTTGTGGCCGTTCATTTGTTTGATAACACCTTTATTTTCAGGGCTTAAGATCACCTGCATGGCTAAGTTATGCAATTGGCCGATGTTGTCCTGCGGGTTGTTCGGGTTGACCAGCGGGGCTACGGGTTGTGCAAATTCCGGCGAAAAAGTAACGGTTTTTCCCGTTGGGGAATCGTTCAAGGGATAAAAACCGGCCGGGATCACCTGTTCCTTGATACCCAGCGCTTCGGCGGTGGCAGCGTCTACGGTATAGTCGGCAGTCAGGGGGAAATAGTCGCCGAAATACCGGTCTGCCTGTTCGCCATCGCTCAGTTGCAGGGCAAGCGCATTTTGGCTGGCTAAAACATCGCCCCAGCCGATCCAGATGCAATTGCTGAAACTGTACATACATCCAAATTGGGTGGAGGTGCCGAAATGGATAATGATGCGGTTGCCGGCGGGGATGGAAGGGAAGGTGTCGGCGACGGGTTGCGCGATTTCCGTTTCACTTTTGGTGCAGGAAACTGCGGCGATGCAAAGAGCGATGAGTGCGAGAGCGGAAGAAAAAGTGATGTTTTTCATGATAAAAATTTTTTCAAATTGAAGTTCGACGTTGCCTACTCGTTTCTGCGGATTTTCGGCTTTTTCCGTAAGGCGCCTTCCTGTTGTTCAAAAAGGCTTTGTTTCAGGCGCTTGTTCGTGTTTTTCAAGCGCCTTATATCCTTACATCGGGATCTGTGGAAAACCTTACCCTGGTTTTGAAAATTTTTTAAAAAAATATCGCGTTTAACTGAAATGAAACCCTTGCTCTTTACACTGACCATCTTTTTCTGCCGCTTCGTGGCAGCACAGGACGTGACTTTTACCGCCAACAATTGTATCTCCGGCCAGCAGGAACGGGGAAGTATAGAATTCAGGATCGACACCACGTACCATAAAGGGCCGTTTTTGGTTCAATTTGAATATCCGGACGGAAGAATTGACACGATGCAAAACTTTACGGAGCCATTTCATAGATACAAAGACCTGCCGCCGGGGCGATATTATATTGATATTCAATGTTGTGCGACATGTTCTGCCAGCGGCTGCATTGACGTGCTGAATTACAAACAAATGCTTTCGGGCGAGGTCTCCGTTTTGTGGGCAAGCGCCCGGACGCCTCCGGATACGGACTCCACGGCCATATTACTCGTGTGCACGGAGGTAGAAGAAGAGGAAGAAATCGTTTGCAGCGCCGTTTTTTTGCTGTATACCCCGCCGGGTATGCAGCATTTGCCGATCCGGGGTATGATTGAAAAAGCCCTGGCTTCCATACCCGAAATCCGCCGGAACGGCTACCTGGAAGAATACCGGGAAACCGATCCGGACGTCTGGTTAGCGGACCCGTTCAAGATGTTATTCCGCTTCGACGCAAACGGTCGGATCAAGTGGGCTTATTCGCAGTAAGTACGTTATATGTTGTAAAAACCGGGACGCAAGATAACCGGAGCGTTTTTTATTTCCCGGACAGAATACCCGGCGGCCCCGGATAAGCATGGGAATAAATTTTGATCGCATTACTTTTATGCCGTGCCAATCGCAGGGCATTTATTTTCATACCCGGCAGTTTGCCGGGATAAAAAGCCGATCGTTATGTTTCTCATCATCACCGGAGCGATCGCAGGGATTGCTTTTTTCATGACCGCCATGGCCGCATTCATCGGCGGCGTCATTTGGCTCATGCGCAAAAGGGATGCCCAGCGTCGCGCCGAATTACAGCAACTGGCCACAGATTTTGACTTGTCGTATTCGGAAAAAGACGGTTACGGCCTGGTCGCCCAACTGCGCCACCTCGATTTGTTTCGTTATTCCGGGCGGCGGCGCTGGGCGCGCAACGGAAAGGTATACAACGTGATGCGCGGGCATATCGGCGAAACGGAGGTTTTCCTGTTCGACTATTCGTACATGGTGCATACCGGCAAAAGTTCGCACGAAGTGCGGCAAACGGTATTTTTTGCCAACGACAAAAACTGGTATTTGCCCAATTTTAAATTAAAACCCGAAACCTGGTGGCACAAAGTGATGGCCAAAATCGGCGCTATGCGGGACATCAATTTTCCCGAAAGTCCCGATTTTTCCCGCAAATTCTGGCTCACGGGCGAACTGGAAGAACTGATCCGCAAACAATTCGGCCCCGACGTGCAGGAATTGCTGAAAGAACGCCCACCCCTTCACCTGGAAGGCAACAATTACTACCTGATCGCGTACAAACCGGGAAAACAACTGAATGCCGACGAAACGCGGGTCTTTTTTGAACATTGCAGCCGGCTTACGACACTTTTGAAGACAAAAAAGCCAGTGGAACTGCTCGAACTCGCCGATTTAAAAAAAGAAGCCCCCCCGGAAGCGCTGGAAGCGCCCGAAATGCCGGAGAAAAAAACCGGCTAAATCAGGCTTTTTCGTCGATCCACCCCTCTTTCATCGCCTTCAGGATGGCTTCGGTTTTTGAGTTCACCTGCAATTTGTCGTATACGTTGCGGATGTGCGTGCGCACCGTATCGATGCTGATATTGAGTTCGTCGGCGATCAGTTTGTAACTGTAACCTTTCATCAACCCTTTTAAAATATCGTTTTCGCGGCCCGAAAGCAGGTGATCTGCCGGGTGCGATTTGGGCGGCTGCTGAAAGTACTGCAATACCTTGCGCGCCACGCTGGAGGTCATGGGCGAACCTCCGCGGTATACGTCAAACACCGCCTGGATGATCTCCGCGGGAGGGGTGTTTTTGAGCAAATAACCGCCGGCACCGCTGCGTACGGCCTGGAAAATGCGCTCGTCGTCGTCAAACACCGTTTGCATAATCACCTGGGTTTTGGGATACAACGATTTGATGATCGGCAGGGCTTCGAGGCCCGACATACCCGGCATATTGATGTCGAGCAACACCACGTCAGGCATATAGGCGTGCAGCTCGGATTTGAGGTTGTTTACATGCGGAAAAGCGCCGGCCAGTACCAGCCCAGGCGTCGCCTGGAGCAAAAAAGCGATGCCTTCCCGCAGATCGCGGTTATCTTCGTAGAGCAGAACTTTTACCGGATTTTCCATAAAACAGGTGTTTTTCTAAAAACAAAGATATGATTTCCGGAGCTTGTGTTGCCATCGCATAAAGGTGTGATTATCAGACTTCAACCGAACGTGCCTGTTTTTGCCGGTCGGATATAAAATCGTTGCAGAACAGCTTGGAAAGCGACACGCAGGGCCTTGCGGTGCAAAAAGTAATCAATTTTTCAAACATTTGACCAAATAATTTGAATTAAAATGTCCTTAGAAGTGCTTGAAACCGTTTAGCCGGAGTCAAAATACTTCCAGGCGCTTTTTTAAATCCCGGAATACGTCCAGCGCTGAAAACAACCCGTTTTTTTGAATTGGCCGTAATTTTGTCGTCTTCAACCCTGTTATGACAACATCCCCGATCGTCGATTCACCCGTTCGCCCGGCATTTTACCTGCACCCTGTTCTCTGGGCGGTGGTCAACCTGCTGGTAGCGCTATACGGCATCATTTTGAAAGGCTGGAATTTGCAACCCATCGTATTCCTGTTCTGGATGGAAGTGATTTTTAATATCATATCGGCTTTGGTCCGGGTTGCAGGCGCGCTCGACAGCCGGCCGTTTTGGCAAACCTTCGGGCAAAAACTGTTTTTCCTGCTCGGCGGCGGGGCGTTGGGTATCGCCTTTATCCTGCTGACCGTGACTTTTACCTATAAAGTGTTCGACGGCGGGTTTAACTCGGAAGGTTTTGCCGGCATTCAATACCAGGTTTACATTTTAGCGCTCAATTACGGGGTGGCGTTGTTGCTGCACTATTTTTTCAACGGCCGCTACCGAACGGCCAGCCCTGCCGGCGAGCTGATGCCGGCTTTTGTGTATCTGTTGGTCCTTCTGGCTATTATTATGGTCATCACCCAGCATCTGCTGCCCAAATTTCCCGGCGCTGACCACGTCCTTTGGACGGGCCTGGCCGTGGTGGGCGTCAAGTTTGCGGTGGATTGGGTGAAAGTGGTTGTGAGTCGTAAGCCGTAAGTCGTAAGTCGTGAGTCTTGAGTCGTGAGTCGCGCACTTACGACTCACGACTCAAGACTCACGACTCACAACTCTATTCCTCCCTTTTTGCCCGAAACACCCCTTCCGGCTGGATAAACGATACGCCGGTTGCTTTGCCTTTGTCATCCAGGTGAAATTCCACGCTGTAGCCGTTCAGGTCCTTGAGTTTGAATTCCGTGCCCTGAAACGGTTCGAGGGTATAGGTCGGTTGTCCGGCGAGTTTGGCGTAGAGGGTGGTATTGCGCAGTTCAAACGTGACCGGCGAATCGCCCTCATCGAGTTTGTAATTGCCGGAGAGCGTTTTTAAAAAGACCGGGTCGGAAAGGCGGCGCGGCGCGGTTTTTTTAAAAACCATATCCGCCGAAAGCGGGTCGAGTACGGAACTCAACTGGTAAACCACACCGTTCTGGTCGGTTTGAAAATTCAACATCATGCTGATATCCAGTGTTTTATCTTCTACGCGATACACATCGTAATGCCAGTGCTCCATGGGCAGATCGAACGTATTAAATATCATGCGTAGGCCTTTGGCGTCCTGCCGGATCTCGATTATTCCGTAACCGGGATGTTCATATTCGCCGGCGTACGCTTCCGGCGCATGGCCCGGCCGGGTACCGGCGATACGTTTGGGTTCCGGTTTTTTATCCTCTTTTTTCTCTTCCTCTTTTTGCTCGCCCTCGCTATACGTGCGGGCGTACCAGTCGGTCGGTTCCAGGTTCAGGATCATGTCCGTGGCATAACGCGCCAGCACGGTCGGTACACCCGCGCCATCCTGATTGGCAAGAATGACCAGCCCGAAATCCTTTTCCGGCACGAGATACACCAGTGCGCTGAATCCGTCGATGTTGCCGCCGTGTTCCACGACCCGGAGCCCCTTATGGCGATGTACAAACCAGCCCATAGCATAGGAAGGGTCCGTCAGTTCCGGGTTTTTAGCGGCTCCCAAAGCATTCATCAACATTTGCGGGGTGTGAAGGCGGGTTATTTCTGCGGCACTGATGACCTGATTATCACCCGTTTTTCCTTCGTTCAGGTGCAGTTTTACCCATTGGAGCATGTCATTTACCGTAGAATTGATGCTGCCGGCCGGGCCGACGGCGTCGATATTGCGGTATTCCAGCCGGATATTTTCTTTTTGGTCTTTTGTGCGGTAGCCGGTGGCCGCGTCTTTTGAAAGCGCCATGTCTTTCACCGAAAAATTGGAGGTGTTCATGCCCAGGGGTTGAAAAATCCGGGTTTTTACAAACTCCTCCCAGGTGTTGCCCGAGATACGTTCGGTCAGGTAGCCGGCGGTCATGAACATCAGGTTGTTGTATTGCCAGGTGGTGCGCAGGCTTTTGTTCGGAGGCAGATATCGCAGGCGATCGAATATTTCCTTTCTGGAAAAAGTGGAGCCATACCACACCAGGTCGTGGCGCGGCAGGCCGGAGCGGTGGCAAACCAGGTCGACAGGGGTGATCTCGCGTGTTGCAAAATCATCGTAAAGTTTAAAATCGGGCAGATAAGTGACCACAGGTTTTTCCCAATCCAATTGCCCTTTGTCCGCCAAAATAGCCAGGCAGGCGGCTGTAAATGCCTTGGAACTGGAGCCGATGGCAAATTGGGTATTGGGCGTTACCGGCCATTTTTTATCCAGATCGCGGTAACCGAATCCTTCAGCCAGCATCACCTTGCCGTCCTTTACGATGCCAAATCCGAGGCCGGGCGTCAGGCGTTTTTGGCGAAGTGAATCGGCGAGCTGCCGAAGCGCAGCCACGGCATCCTGCAGGCGTTTTTCTTCGGCGATTTTTTGGGCGGCGCTTTCGCGGGTGAGTTTCATGGGAAACGACTGCCCGCCCTGGGTGAAGGTGCCGTCTAATTTTTCCGCCTTTTCGTCAAAATTACCTGAAAAAGAAGCATTTGCAGGTACTTCAGGGAGTTTGAAACTCATTTTTAGCCCCTCTACTTTCAGGTCGGCGAGTTTCATGTCTTGGGTATTCTGTACCGGAATATCGAGGTCGCCGACCCATTGGCCGTCCACTTTACTGAGGTCTATCGACAGTTCGAGGTTCATGCCGGGCAATTCGATAGCACCTTTCCATCTGCCGGAATAATCGGTTTGGCCGGTGACGGCCGAGGTACTGACTAAGAAGGCAATGAAAAGGAAAAATACTTTTTTCATGATTTGCAGTTTTGGTGAAGGATTGTGGTGGCAAACACGACCAAATGTGTGGAAACATACAAAACCCGCGTCAGTTTCTTCGACCGGGGGAGGAAATTTCCGGATGGTTAAAAATAAAAAGAGCCACTCCGGGAGGGAATGACTCTTAAAAAATATGTGGAACGGCGTTATTGCTGCCGTCGTTCGTCTTTGTTGTCGCCCGGCTTCTTTTTATCCTTGTCGTCTTTGGTTTTGTCTTTTTCTTCTTCGGGTTTATGGCCGAACAATCGTTTGAACAAACCAGGTTTTTGTCTTTTTCCTCCTCTTTGTCTGCGGGTAATTCTTCCGGATTTGCCCCGCCGCCTTCTCCGCCGGGTGGCTCGGGCAACATGCTGTTGCCGGTTTTCACCGGTTTGGTATACATGGCGATCATAGAATCCCGCATCACCGAATCCTGGGTATTGATCAGGGTATTGAAGGAATCCGGGGCGATGCTCACCCAGGGGTAACAACCTACGGCGGAGAGCACTTCGGGTTTCGGTGTGGGAAATTTTTCGGTAAGCAGGCGGCCTAACTTCTTGTCGTTGGCCACTTTATGCCAAAACCACGCCACAATAGGCAAAGCCATCGCCGAGCCCTGCCCCAGCGACATGGAACGGAATCGCACGGCGGGGCTTTCTGCGCCCACCCAGGCGCCTGTGACTAATTGTGGGTTAAAACAGACAAACCAGCCGTCCGACTGATTTTGTGTGGTGCCCGTTTTGCCGGCAAAATCGCCCTGTATGCCGTAGCCGTAGCGCAGGCGGGAACCCGTGCCGTGGTCGATAACATTTTGGAGCATTTTGGTCATGATAGCGGCCTGGTTGGGGGTCATGGCCGCCACATGCGGGCCGAAATCGGGATTGGACGCCAACTCCGCTTTGTAGTCGTACACCACTTCGGCGTTGCGGTTCATCACTTTCAGCACGGTGATCGGGTCGGGGCGGACGCCGGCGTTGGCGATGGTGCCGTACACCTTCATCATATCGTACAAATTGATATCCGCGGCACCGAGGCTGATGCCATATTCGCGGGGCAATCTGGACGTAACGCCCATTTTTTGGGCCAGGTCGATGGTTTTTTGAATGCCCACTTTTTCGATCAGCTGGGCGGCCACCACGTTTACGGAGCGGGTAAGCGCACCGGCCATGGAATACCAGCCGCCATATCGCTCGTCGGCGTTGTGCGGCTCCCAGTCAACGATTTTTTTAATTTCATTGGGGAAATAATCGCAGGGCCGGATGCTATCCTGCAGGGCCGCCGCGTACACGATGGGTTTGAACGTGGAGCCCACTTGCCGGCGGCTGAGGTTGTGGTCGAATTTAAAATGTTTAAAATTGATGCCGCCCACCCAGGCCCTGACGTAGCCATTGCGGTGGTCCATGGCCATAAAACCACAATTGAGCAGGCAGAAATAATATCGCACCGAGTCGATCGGGCTCATGGTGGTATCCACGTCGGCGCCGCCTTTGTTCCAGCCGAATACGGTCATCCGCACCGGTTCTTCAAAGTTTTTCAACGCCTGCTCCTCGCTCATGCCCGCTTCCTTCAGGGCGTCCCAGCGGGCGCTCGATTTCAGTTGCTGGTCGATCCATTTGTCATCGCCCCAGGGTTTTTCCTTCTTGTAGTTCTTCCAGTGCTGGTTGAACTGCTTTTGCAACTCCTGCATCTGTTTGTACACCGCCTCTTCCGCGTATTGTTGCATTTTGCTGTGCAGGGTGGTGTATATCTTCAGCCCGTCGGTGTACAGGTTGTATTTTTCTTCGTCGTCTTTGCGGTATTTTTCGAGAATTTTGGGCATCACATCCGTCCGAAGGTATTCGCGGAAGTAAGTGCCGAGACCGTCGTTGTTGCTGTCTACGTTGTACCGTTTGGCGCCGACGGGTTTTACACTCAGTTTGTCGTACTCTTCACGGGTCAGGTGGCCGTTTTTGACCATTTGTATCAACACCACGTTGCGGCGTTTTTGCGCGTTGTTGGGGTTGCGCACCGGGTTGTAAAACGTCGTGGCCTTGAGCATACCGACCAGCATGGCTGCCTGGTCGACGGAAAGGTCTTTGGGTTTTTTATTAAAATACTGCCGCGAGGCGACGCTGATCCCGAATACGTCGCCGCCGAAGGGCACGGTGTTCAGGTAAAGGTTCAGCAGCTCCTGTTTGGTATATACGTGCTCCAGTTTTACGGAGATGAAATTCTCGCGTATTTTATTGATAATCAGGCTTAAACCGGGGATTTTATAATTTTTCCGGGGGTACAGGTTTTTGGCCAATTGCTGGCCCAGCGTGGAGCCGCCGCCCAGCCCTTCACCCGACAACAACCCATAACCCACACGCATCCAGCTCTGAAGGTCGATGCCGCTGTGTTCCAGAAAACGTTTGTCTTCCGTAGCGATCAGGGCATTAATAATGTACGGCGACACATTTTCAATTGAAATGGTCGTGCGGTTTTCGATATAAAACTTGCCGATAAGGACGCTGTCGACGGTATAAATTTCCGTCGAGTTGGCGGTTTCGATGTTTTTCAATTCATCGTACGACGGCAATCTGCCGAACAAACCGATCCATACGCCGAAAATGAGGAAAAGCAGAAAATAAAAGCCCCATTTGATCACCCGGCCGGTCCAACTGAGGATACCACCCGCCGTCGGGAAACGCTGGCGGAAGTTGGCCCAATAACGCCGGACCGGTTCGGTGAGCCGGGCCCAGGCATTGGTGACCGGCGCCAGAAACGCCCTGGCGGGCGCCGTGACTTCCAACCACTTTGCACGCGCCGGCGCCGTGAAACGAACAATCGTTTCGCGGGCGGATTGGAGACTATTATTCAGAGACTTCAAAAAATCGCGCATAAAACATTCCCAAAAGAGTGCGCGAAGGTATCAAAAATTAGCGGTGATTTACATCTGATATTTCACTTCCTTCATCTCTGGCTGCTCCAGCTTGATACTCTCAAATACTTCTTGCTCCGCGCCGGGCGCTTCACGTGGCGCGGGCGCCGGCTCCAGCAGGGCAACATGCTCGTCGAACCAGGCCAGCATTTGCTCCACGGATATTTGTGGGCCGTTTGCATCTTCAAATTTTCCCAAATCCTTGATACCCAGCACGTCGGCGCCGAGGTATTGCCCGAGTTGGTAGTACGATTCCCACTGGATTTCGTCAAAAAACTGGTCGCTGGTGGATTCGTGCGGGAAGTCGGGGTGATAGACTTTATACTTGTATGTACCATATTTCAGGTAGTCCTCTTTTTCGGACAAATAGGGTTTGCCCGCCGGCGCCAGCACGGAGGATTTAACATAAATGAAGGTGCCCGTTTTTTTCGGCTCGTCGAAGTTGATGATCAACGTCTCCTCCTTTCCGGTTGCCGGGTCGATTATTTTTTCGTCCTCCCACCACTGATAAATATCGGCAACCGCAAATCGTTTTTTGGAATACACCTGCGATGGGCGCGGGCGGATCAGCTCCTCCGGCTGATCGTCGGGGCGGAAACGGATTTCGAGCCCCAGTTCGTTGCGGGCCCGGATGATCAGGTTGTTGAGTTCGGCAAAAGAGTACATCCGGTCTTCTCCGGCGTCGACGGAAACGACCAGCCGGCAGCCGCGGCGCAGCAGTTCGTATACCCCCAGGTTTTCGATATGGCCGCCGTCAGAAATATTGATCATCTTGTTACTCAGGCCGATACGCCCCATGAGTTCTTTGAAAAAATAGATCGGCCACCACACGATCGCGTAACTTTTCACGAGGGTAATGGGGTTGGAAATCCAGAAGCCGAGGCGCGCATTGAACAAGGTCATCAGTACGCTGAGCAACTTGTTGGAGTAATTGCCGAGGCCGGGGTTCACCGCCGCTGCCGATATGGTGACTGCTGCGGGCAGGGTCATTTTCCGGTAATCCACGTAGCGGTCGGTGGGCACATAACAGGTGAGTTTGGAACCGCAGAAGAGCGGGCTGAGCAGGAAATAATCGCTGGCTTTGGAGCCTTTGAATTTATCGCCGCCACCCGGGTTTTGCAGGTTCAGGCAGGTATTGATCAGTGGGTACGGCGCGATAAAGGCCTTTTTATCGGCGGCTTGTGCGTCAAAAACGTCTTTGAGTGCCATGTTCCTGTATTTGCCGGAAAAGCGCAAAAAAAGATCGGCCAGCTGCTTCCGGTAGAAGCGGTGAAAACTCAGCGCATTCGGGTTGGTGAAAAAACCCAGTACAAAAAGCAAAACGGCGTTGATGCCGTAATTCACCAACACGGAATCGGAGAGGCGGTCGCCGGCTTTTACCCCGGCCAACAGTATCCAGCCGTAAAGAATCAGGCCGATCAGGGCCATAGCGGATTCTATTTTGTTGAATTGTTTGGAAACGCTGAGGTTAAAATTGAGCGCAATATTGGTGACAAAATGCAGCAGCATCAGGCCGCCCGCGATCAGGAGTGCCCACCATCCGCCGCCAAATGCAAAATTCGAGGTGTCGGCAACGGGATTGCCCGTAAAACCGATTACGATGGTGTAAATATAGTAGATGATCCCGCCCACAATGACGGGACTGATCAGGCTCATCAGCCAACTGACAACAAATGCCACTGAAATCAAAAAGGTATTCCCGATCTTCCAAATACCCTGGCCGGGGGTGAAATATTCCCCGTGTTTTCGCATGGCGGCGATGTGTTCGTCGGTAAAAAGTTTGGTAAAATCGCCCGTTTCTTTGGCCGTGGCCTGTATGTACGAGTGGGTGAACCCACCACCCGAAACGGTGCTGAGGTAGTCGGCTTTTTGTAAAATGCCGAATTTGTTCAGCGTTTTTAAAAAACCGAGGTTGATCGTCGCTGAACGGATACCACCGCCGGAAAGGGCGATCCCGAACCAGTTTTCTTGTTCCGGCGTCCCGTGTTGCTGCTGTAATTTTTCCCGGCGCAGACGCAGTTGTTCTTTTTCACGCCGGATAACTTCCTTAAATGACAAGGTGCTCATCGTTCAAATGGTTTAAAGGTTTCAGGGTTTAAAGGTTTCAGAGGGTTTAAAGGTTTCAGAGGTTTAAAGGTTTCAGAGGGTTTAAAGGTTTCAGAGGTTTAAAGGTTTCAGGGTCTCAGGGGGGGTCAGGGTTTCAGGGGGGTGAGTAGTGTTTTTCGGTTGTAGCGGCAAGAACAAATTAACTGAAAACATTTTCCACGTGCGTTGATTATTGCCGATCGAAATTTTATATTATTGGTTATCAGGCAGTTATTCATCGAACGATTGAAAGCCATTTGATGAACAGGTTTCTACTTATATGAAAATGAAGGGGTTACAAGAATGGATCAAATCTGCAAAGTGTTTTTACCTTGCAGCAAAAATAGAATTACCCCACGAATCTTGTTTTATTATTCCAATAAAAACCCGGAGTCAACCCTGCAACCTTGCCCCCTGAAACCCTCTGAAACCTTACCCCCCTGAAACCCTGAAACCCTCTGAAACCTTTACCCCCCGAAACCCCTGAAACCCTCTGAAACCCTTACCCCCTGAAACCCTGAAACCCTCTGAAACCTTGAAACCCTTAAACCCTTGATACCTTTAAACCCCCTGCAAATGCAAGTTGTCGTATTCGGGAAATTATACAAGGAAAAAGACCTGCCTTATATCCAGGCCTTATTCGATGCGTTGCACGAAGAAGGCATCACTGTTTATGTGTACACGCCCTACCTGGAAGCACTGGAAAACAAAGTAAAAATCCCCGATCCATACGCGGCTTTCGACGATTTCCGCGCTTTCCGGGTCCATAATATCGACTGTGTGATCGTCCTGGGTGGCGACGGCACCATGCTCAACGCCGTGACGCTGGTGCGCAATTCCGGGGTGCCCATGCTCGGGATCAACCTCGGGCGGATGGGATTCCTCGCCAGCATCGAGAAAAAACACATCCGGCAGTCCATAGAAAAACTCCGGCGCGGGCAGTATACCATCCAAGAGCGCGCGATGTTGTACCTGGAGAGCAACCCCGAATTGTTCGGCGATATTCCTTTCGCGCTCAACGACTGCACGCTGCTCAAGCGCGACACCTCCTCGATGATCACCATACACGCCTTCCTCAACGGCGACTATCTCAATTCCTATTGGGCCGACGGGATCATCATCGCGACGCCCACCGGCAGCACGGGTTATTCGCTCAGCTGCGGTGGCCCCGTGGTATTTCCCGGATCGGGCAATTTTGTACTCACGCCTGTAGCGCCGCACAACCTGAACGTGCGCCCGATTGTCATTTCGGATTCGTCGGTGATCTCTTTTGAAGTGGAGGGACGGGGCGAAAACTTCATTTGCACGCTCGATTCCCGTTTCGAACTCATTCACGCCCATCATCAATTGGCCGTTCGGAAAAACGATTTTCCGATCCGGTTGATTCAATTGCAGGATATTACGTTTCTCACCACCATCCGGGAAAAATTAGGCTGGGGAGAAGACATTCGAAATTGAAGCCGCCGCACCTCAGAAGTGTTTGAAGTATTCAAACGGCTCTCTACAACTCGCACACATACAATGCTTTGCATCCCGTCGAGCCAAACTGGCTCCGCAGGGTTGTATTTTTCGAGCCACAATGCGGGCATGGTACTACCGGTTCTTTCAGCGGGTCATCGCCGGCAGCCGGTTTCACCGGAGGAGCGATACCGTATTTTCGAAGCCGGTCCAGTGCTTCGGGAGCAATCCAGTCCGTCGTCCAGGCCGGGCTGTACACCGTTTCCACAACCACATCGTCAAACCCCATATCGTGCATGGCTGCTTTTATCTCTGCCATAAAAAGCTGCATGGCCGGGCACCCCGTATAAGTAGGCGTAATGATGATACGGAGTTGTTCGCGGCAGTATCGCACCGCGCGTACAACCCCCAGTTCGGTGATGCTGATGACAGGAATTTCCGGATCGGGAATAAGCGACAGGCGTTCCCAGACAAGTTCTTCAATGTCACCGTTGTCCGGCATATTGAATTTTGTGTTGATTAGAAGCATCTCCATACCAAAGATTTTTTATGACACGGATTTACCACGCAGCACCGGGAAATGCCCGTTGCAGGTATTGCATTTCAGCCAGCAAGTGGCCAAGTTGTTCGCCGTGACGGCCGTTTCGCCCTCCGGTTGCAGCGTGGCTCGCAGGCGGTTCCGGTACGGATGCCTGGCGAAGATCCTTGCGCACGGATTCGAGCCACGGCTCCCGGAGCGAGGCCGGGTTGGGGATTATTCCGGCGGCGGCGAGGATTGATTCCACCTCGTCGCTTTCAAACAATTCCCCGGCATATTTCCACAATTCATTGACGGCAGCCGTCAGGCGCGAGTGGCTTTCTTCCGTACCGAGTCCGAGGCGAAACACCCAGTTGCGGCTGTGTCGCTGGTGATAGAGGGTTTCTTTCAGGAAACGGGAAGCCATTCCCGCCAGGGTTTCATCCTTGCTGCTACGCAGGTGATCGTACAAAAGGCATTGGTACGTATCGATCATAAACTGGCGGACGATCACAAAGGCAAAATCTGTATTCGGCTGTTCGGCAAGCAACAGGTTGTAATATTCCCACTCCGGGCGCAGGTACGCGAGATCATCACCCGTACGGCCCAGGCCTTCCAACGTGCCTGCATAGTCGAGCAGGGCTTCCGCCTGGCCGATGTGGTCGAGTGCAATATTGGTCAGCGCGATATCTTCCTCCAGCATGGGCCCGCGGCTGCACATTTCAGAAAGGCGGTGCCCAAGGATCAGGTTGGTATCTCCCAACCGGAGGTTATACCGGAACAAGGCTTGTTGTGTATCCATGATCAGATATTTTTGGCGCCTTCCGGCATTTGATAAAAAGTCGGGTGCCGGTAGATTTTATCGTCGGCCGCTTCAAAAAACGGCGCAAAATCGTCCGGTTGCACGGCTATAATTTCGCTGGCCGGCACCAGCCACAAACCGGAAACTTCGCCCCGGCGTGCAAACAGGTCACGCGCGTTTTCAAGCGCCATTTCTTTGTCAAAAGCGTGCAAACTCCCGGCATGCCGGTAAGGTTGCCCCGTTTTTTGCTGCACAAATACTTCCCATAATGTGCCTTCCGAATCAGGTATATTTTTCATAAAAAACTGATTTTAAAACAATTGTGAAAAGCAAGAGCGAAAAATTTTTCCGTCCTGCCACTTAAACACAAACCTCCGCCAACGACTCGAACCGGGCAGTAAAATGCCGCAAAAACGGAGGTTCGCTGGTGATGCGGAATCCGGCAACCGCCCCCCGGCCTTCCAGCAGCCCGGAAAATGTTTCCGCCACGTAATCCATGTGACTTTGGGTATACACACGCCGCGGAATGGCTAAGCGCACCAGCTCCATCTGTGCGGGGATCAGCATGCCGGCTTCGTCGTATTTCCCGAACATGACGGAACCGATCTCGCAACAGCGGATACCACCTTTCAGGTACAACTCACACACCAGCGCCTGCCCGGGGTATTCCTCCGGCGGGATATGCGGATAAAATGCCTTTGCATCCACATAAACCGCATGGCCGCCCGGCGGAAGCATGATCGGAACACCCATTTCCTGCAATTTTTCTGCAAGGTACCCGATGCTCCGGATGCGATATTCTAAGTAATCCGCGTCGAATACTTCTTCCAGCCCGATGGCGATGGCCTCCATATCGCGGCCCGAAAGTCCGCCGTAGGTAGAATAGCCCTCTGTAATAATCAGCACCGAACGGCATTGCAGGGCCAGTTCGAGGTTATTGAGCGCCAGGAACCCGCCGATATTCACCAGGGCGTCTTTTTTTGCGCTGAAAATGCACCCGTCGGCCAGCGAAAACATCTCCTGTGCGATGGCACGATACGTTTTTTCCCGAAATCCGGGTTCCCGGTGTTTGATAAACCAGGCATTTTCGGCGATCCGGCAGGCATCGAGAATAAAAAGTATCCCGTATTTTTTACAAATGGCGGACACCGCGCGGGCATTTTCCATGCTCACGGGTTGGCCGCCGCCGCTGTTATTGGTGACGGTGAGAATAACGGCTGCCATGTTTTCCGCGCCGTGTTTTTCAATGTTTGTCAGCAATTGCTGCGTATCTAAGTTGCCTTTAAATGGGTGCACCAATTCGGGGCGGCGCCCCTCCGGAATTGGGCAATCGATCGCCGTCGCCCCCGAAAACTCGATATTGGCCCGGGTGGTGTCGAAGTGGGTATTGCTGATAAAATATTTCCCTTTTCCACCAATCCGGGTATACAACAGATGTTCGGCGGCACGGCCCTGGTGGGTGGGCATCACGTAAGGATAACCCGTCAGGTCGTGTACCGCCGCTTCCATTCGCCTCCAGCTGGACGCTCCGGCATAACTTTCGTCGCCACGCATGATGCCCGCCCACTGCTCCGAACTCATGGCCGAAGTGCCGCTGTCGGTCAGCAGGTCGATGATGACCTGGTCGGAGTGGAGCAAAAACGGGTTGTAGTGCGCCCTATGCAGAAATTCGCGGCGCTCTTCTTCCGTTGTGAGCCGGATACGTTCCACCGATTTGATGCGAAAAGGTTCTATAACTGTTCTGAATTTCATGTTGTTATTGCGTTAACGGGCTCGTAATCGGTTTTTCAGGCTGCAGCCCCTTGTTTTTGCCGCAGCGCATAAGCCGCTGCCGCTTCCCGCACCCAGGCCCCTTCTTCATGGATACGTTGGTGGTGCTCCATACGTTGGTGGTTGCAGGGGCCGTCGCCACCGATCACGCGCTGAAACTCTTCCCAGTCGATGTCGCCCGTTTCGTAGTGGCCGGTTTGTTCGTTCCAGCGCAATTTCGGGTCGGGTATTTTCAGCCCGATGAGTTCGGCCTGCGGCACGGTTTTGTCTATAAAACGCTGGCGCAATTCATCGTTGCCGGCGCGTTTGATTTTCCATTTCATACCGGTGAGGGTTCGCGGCGAGTGGTTGTCGTGCGGACCAAACATCATCAAAGCGGGCCACCACCAGCGATTGATGGCATCCTGCGCCATGCGCTGTTGCTCAGGGGTGCCTTTTGCCATTTTCAACATGATCTCATACCCCTGGCGCTGGTGGAAACTTTCCGGATGGCAGCGCCGTCGACGAGCCAGCCAATAGCGCCGATATCAGCCCAGTTGAGTGTCGGGTAATTGAAAACACTGCTGTATTTGGCCTTGCCTTCGTGCAGCTGGCGGATCATTTCGTCGCGACTGATTCCGAGGGTTTCGGCGGCGCTGTAGAGGTACAAGCCGTGGCCGCCTTCGTCCTGTATCTTGGCGAGCAGGATTTTTTTCGCCCGGAGCGTCGGGGCCCGTGTGATCCAGTTGCCCTCTGGCTGCATTCCAATTACTTCAGAATGAGCATGTTGACTGATTTGGCGAATACAATGCCGCCGGTAATCGTCGGGCATCCAGTCTTTGGGTTCTATTTTTTCTTCGGCGTCGATATAATCCCTGAAACGCCTGGAGTTTTTCCTGTAAATCCATGATGGTGATCTGTTAGTTACCGTAACGCAACCTCCGGTTGGCAGCATTTGCCAACCGGAGGTTGGCGTTACGTGGCGTAATCAAAGCGTTCCGCGGCGGCGTTGTTCTTCTTCTATCGATTCGAACAGCGCCCTGAAATTGCCCTTACCAAACGATTTGGCGCCTTTTCGCTGAATGATTTCAAAAAACATCGTCGGGCGGTCTTCCACCGGGCGGGTGAATATCTGAAGCAGGTAGCCCTCGTCGTCGCGGTCGGCCATGATACCCAGTTCTTTCAGTCGCAGCAAGTCTTCGTCAATGGCGCCGACCCGTTCGGCCACGGTATCGTAGTAAGTGCCGGGCACGTGCAGAAATTCGACCCCGCGTTTGCGCATTTCACTGACAGTGAACACAATATCGTCAGTTGCTACGGCAATATGCTGACAGCCGGAGCCTTCATAAAACGCTACAAATTCTTCGATTTGCGACTTTTTAACCCCCGCCGCCGGCTCGTTGATCGGGAATTTGATACGGCCGTTGCCGTTGGTCATCACTTTCGACATCAGGGCGGAATACTGCGTGCTGATATCCTTGTCGTCAAAGGAGATCAGGTTGGCAAAGCCCATTGTTTCACGGTAAAATTGGGCCCAGGTGTTCATTTGCCCCCAGTTGACATTGCCCACCATGTGGTCGATGTATTTCAGGCCCGTTTCTTTTGGATTGTATTCGGAAATCCAGGGCTCGTAGCCCGGCAGGAAAAGTCCGTTGTAGTTTTTTCGCTCCACAAAAATATGCACGGTATCTCCGTAGGTATGGATGCCCGAACGCACCACTTCGCCAAACCCGTCGCGCTCCACCGCCGGCTCCATAAAGGGGGTTGCGCCCCTGTCCACGGTCTCTTTATATGCCCGGCGCGCGTCGTCCACCCAGAGTGCGATCACTTTTACGCCGTCGCCGTGTTTTTTGACGTGTTCGGCAATGGGAGAATGGGAAGTAAGCGGTGTGGTGAGTACCAAACGAATTTTACCCTGTGCGAGCACGTAGGAGGTCCGGTCGCGTGAGCCCGTTTCCAAACCCGCGTACGCCAGTGACTGAAAACCAAAGGCCGTTTTGTAAAAATGCGCCGATTGTTTGGCGTTTCCGACATACAATTCGACGTAATCAGTGCCGAGCAGGGGCAAAAAATCGTCGGCTTCCGCAAATATTTTCTGGAGGCCGTAGTTGTAATTCTGGATTCCTGTCAATGTTGCCATAGGGTGAATTTGTTGGATAGGACAACGATATTTAGCAAAAAATTTATAATAGTCAGAAAATCAAACCATTAGATCATTTCCTTTTCTTCCATCCACGATTTGTAATAATCCTCGACTTCCAGTTTCATCGCGTCTTCCGTGATCTTCACCGGGCGGAAAGGGTCGATCATCACGGCCAGTTCTTCGGTAGCCGTCTTGCCGATACTGCGTTCGATGGCCCCGGGGTGCGGGCCGTGCGGTATGCCGCCCGGGTGAAGGGTCAACTGGCCTTTTTGAATGTTGTTCCGGCTCATAAAATCGCCGTCTACGTAATACAAAATCTCGTCGGAGTCGATATTGCTGTGGTGATAGGGCGCAGGAATGGCCTTCGGGTGGTAATCGTACAAACGCGGCACAAAAGAACAAACCACAAATCCGTCGGCTTCAAATTGCTGGTGGATCGGCGGCGGCATGTGAATACGACCGGTGATGGGTTCGAAATCAAAAATGGACATCGCCCAGGGAAAATGCTGGCCGTCCCAGCCAATCACATCAAAAGGGTGGGTGGCGTACACATACGGATAGATCATGCCCTGTTTTTTGATCTTCACTAAGAAATCGCCGTGTTCGTCGTGGGTCTCTAAGTTTTGCGGCACTTTGAAGTCGCGCTCGCAAAACGGCGCGTGTTCGAGCATTTGCCCGAACTGGTTGCGATACCGCTGGGGGGTACGGATGGGGCTGAACGACTCGACGACCAGCAGGCGGTTGCGCGAACTCAGAAAGTGTATTTTATAGATCGTGCCGCGTGGGATCACGATGTAATCGCCGTATTCAAACGGGATCTGCCCGTACATGGTTTCCACCCATCCGTGGCCCTGATGCACAAAGATCATCTCGTCCGCATCCGCGTTTTTGAAAAAATAATCTTTTGTTCCGTGGTGGGGAGCGGCCAGCCCGATATGCAGTTCGTTGTTGACAAACAACGTTTTACGGCTTTCTAAGTAATCGTCGGCGTAGGGCAGTTCAAAACCTTTAAAACTCAGGGCGGACAGGTTTTTATCGATAGCGACTTTGGGCTCTACGGAGTAGGGGGCGCCCTTTTCTTTCACCATCGTCGGCGGGTAAATATGGTAAACAAGCGACGAAACGCCCGAAAAACCCTGCGTCCCCACCAACTCTTCCTGGTAGAGATGCCCGGCGTGGTTGTGAAACTGAATATGTCGCTTTCGGGGGATTTTGCCAAGCCTGTGATAAAATGCCATATACTTTTTGGGCAAAGTTGATACGCGCCCTCTTACCACCTTCTGACTAAAATCAGTTTTTCGGATGATACTTGTCACTTAAGGCCACCACTAAGTGTACATGAACCATAGCGGCATTCGTTTTAAAATATAACGTGGCTCGCACAAATGAATTCGGAATAACATTTTTTTATTGCACCAAAAGTGACATCCGCACAAAACAAAAGTCTAAAACACTATTGTCTTAAAAAGCCGTACCTTGCGGCGATTTGTCACATCAGAGGGATAAAGGCTTCCATTCGTTCGTTTTTCTGACCGCCCGTCCGGCGGATTGCGTGGAAAAGAGGAGCAGAGGTGCCAAAGCCAAACGCCCTCGTCCATTTTTCACCCACCTGCCCCACCGGCAGGCTCACGCATTTATGCAATGTCATCATTTAAAGATTTAGGAATTGCCGACGAACTGCTGAAAGGCATCGAGGCCTTAGGTTTTGAAACCCCTACCCCCGTTCAGGAACTCGTCATCCCCACCGCTCTTTCGTCGGACAACGACATCATCGCCCTGGCCCAAACGGGGACCGGAAAAACCGCTGCATTTGGTCTGCCGCTGCTGCAACGCATCGAACCGGGCGAACACGGCGTGCAGGCGCTCATCCTCTGCCCCACCCGCGAACTCTGCGTGCAGGTGACCAACGACCTGGTGAATTATTCCCAGTTTGCACACCAATATAAAGTAGTGGCTGT
Organism: Lewinellaceae bacterium; assembly: GCA_016713985.1. Lineage (GTDB taxonomy): Bacteria > Bacteroidota > Bacteroidia > Chitinophagales > Saprospiraceae > M3007. The sequence continues at coordinate 110,359 of JADJOD010000023.1, forward strand.
ATACGGCGGCGCGAGTATCGAAACTCAGATCCGGCAGATCAAAGCCGGCGCCCAGATCATCGTGGCCACTCCCGGCCGACTCATGGACCTGATGGCGCGTAAAGCCGTGCGCCTCGACCGGGTGGCGCGTCTGGTGCTCGACGAAGCCGACGAGATGCTCAATATGGGTTTTAAGGAAGCCATTGACTTCATCCTCGCTTCTGCGGAAAACCGCCAATCCATCTGGCTTTTTTCAGCCACCATGCCCGACGAAGTGCGCACCATCGCGGCCAATTATATGGACAACCCGCAGGAGATCAGCACCGGCAAACGCAATCAGACGAACGAGAACATCGAACACATTTATTACGTGTGCCGGGCAGACAATCGTTTTGCCACGCTGAAACGGGTGGTGGATGCCAATCCGGGTATCTATGCGCTTATTTTCTGCCGCACCAAAATCGAAACAAAAGAGGTCGCCGAACAAATGATTCGCGACGGCTACGATTCCGATGCGCTGCACGGCGACCTGGCCCAGGCCGACCGCGACCGGGTGATGCAACGTTTCCGGGAAGGCAACCTGCAACTGCTCATCGCCACCGATGTGGCGGCCCGAGGCCTCGATGTGAGCAACATCAGTCACGTTATCAACTACGGCATACCCGATGAAATAGAAGCGTATACCCACCGTTCGGGTCGCACAGGGCGCGCCGGCCGTACGGGTATCAGCATCAGTATCATTACGCCGAAATTTGAAGACAAAATCCGTTTGATTGAACGCAAAACAAAAGCAGCGTTTACAAAAAAGAACATCCCGACGGGTATCGAGGTGTGCGAGCAACAACTCTTCCACATCATCAACAATATTCACACCCAGGAAGTACATTATGCTGAAATAGAGCCTTTTATGGGCCGAATTTATGAAGAACTGAAAGACCTGAGCAAAGAGGAACTCATCAAACGTTTTGCCAGCGTGGAGTTCAACCGCTTCCTGGCCTACTACCGCAACGCCCCGGACATTAATATTTATCCGCGCGGCGACAAACGCAACCTGCGGACGGAAGGCGCCGCCGGCAGCGCTTCGCCCAACGGCAAAATGATCCGCCTGTTCGCCAATATCGGCGAAATGGACGGCGTATCAAAAAAGGATTTTATCAAATTGCTTTCCCGCACCTTCGGCGTGCCCAATCAGGCAATCGGCCATATCGACCTCAACCGCGCCTACCTGCATTTCGACCTGGATGCCGCCTACGTGAACGTGGTGCGTGAAGGGCTTTCCGAATTTACCATCAACGGCCGCCGCATCCGCTTAGACGACGCCTCGGCGAAAAAGGAAAACCGGTCAAGAGAAGACAAGTCTTTTGAAAAGTGGGAAAAGGGCGGGAAGAAGAAAAGGAAGTAGGCAGGGGCAGTAGCAGTCAAACTGAAGTGAGACTCTGAAGGGGCTTATTGATTTTCATGAACCTGGAAACCCCGGGCCCCTTCAGAGTCTCACTTGAAAACCACTGCTCAGTGCTCCGGCTTGCTCTCGGCGGGTTGACCCGATGAGATGTCTTCCTGGTTGTTTTGGTTGTCTTGCGGATGGTCAGACACCCCGGCTACCGCCGGAGATTCAGGGGTAGCCGGAGTTTCGGGATCAGGCACGATCTCTTCCTGCTCCGTTTCTTCCGGCACTACTTCGGTAACGGCCGTTTCTTCGGTCGTTTTTTGATCTTCCATAAATCCGTCGCGGAAAAAACGCCGCTGAAACAGCAGGATGCAGGTGATCCCTGTGGTGATGGCTGCGTCGGCGACATTAAATATAGGACTGAAAAACAAATAACTGCCGCCGCCCAGCCATTCCGGCAGTTGAATGGTGGTCATGGGGAAATAAAACATATCCACCACCCGGCCGTGCAGAAAACCGTTCATCGGCAGGTTTTCGGTCAGGCCGTATCCCTGCCCGAAAGGCATCAGTTGCGCGACTCCCTCATCGTGGTATCCGCCGGAAAAAATAAGCGCGTAAAAAGTACTGTCGATAATATTGCCCAGGGCGCCGGCCGTGATCAGGCCCACACAATAGACAAAACCCATCGGCGCTTTGGCCTGCATCAGCATCCGGGTGTACCAGATGAGTCCGATCACCATGATGATCCGGAACGAACTCAGCAGCAGTTTGCCGTAATCAAAATCGCCGTGCGACATATTGAACTCGATGCCGAACGCCATACCCCGGTTTTCGACAAAATGCAGGCGCGCCCAGTCTAAGCCAAACATTTTCACGTCCTGGTTCAGTTCAAAATTCGTCTTGATGTAAAACTTGAGTGCCTGGTCGATCAACAATACTACCAATACCAGCAGCGCTACTTTATATCCCTGTTTCAACGGAACGATGAGTTTTTGTGAAAAAAGTCCGCAAAGAAACGAGGTTTTTTGCGGAATGTTCGGTTATTGGTTATCGGTTATCGGTGAAAAATTCCGGTAACCAGTAACCAATACACCAATAACCATCAGCGCCTGCCGTCCAGTTGCTTCAGCAGCCAGTCGCGCTCCATGAGCGGCTGGGTGGTTTCCACGATATGGCGCAGGCGTTCGGTTTGGGCTTTGGAGTAGGGGTTGAGGTGCAGCAGTTTTTTCATCAGGCTGATGAGGTTTTTATACGCGGCTTTCCGGGCGGGGTCGAGTGCTTCTTTTCGCCGGAGGTAGATTCGAAGGCTTTCGAGCAGCGATTCAAAAGCGTCTAATTCGTCTTGTTCGTAATAAATTTTGAGCAGCATGGTTTTGGCGACGATGTTTTGAAGCATGTCGTCGTATTCAAATTCAACTAAGTACCGTTGCGCTTTGTCATAATCACCTTTTTCAAAATAGAGCCGGGCGAGGCTGAAGTTGACGGTTCCTTTGCGGTGTTTTTCCTCCAGGTATTGTTGATAATCTTCGATAAAGTTTTCGGCCCAGTCGAATTCACCGACCTTCATGGCAAATGCAACGGCGTTGCTGAAGACGTACCGCGCAATCTGATTATTTTCAATAAGAATACCCGTATCCAACCCCTGTCGGTAAAACTTTAGTGCTTTACGGCAATACTCCAGGTTCCCCTGGTTAACTTTTGCCGTACAATAGTTGAGGGCAGCGCGGTAAAGGGTTCGCACTTCTGATTGTTCAAAACTCTCCATTTTAGTAAGAATGAAGAGTTCCAGTTTGTCGAAATAGGTTTCCTCACTGGGATCCGTTAACGCCATGTAGGTAAAGTAATACGCTGCGATAGCGGGTTCTTCCAGCATTTTATTTCTGCCGGCGTAGACCAGGGCCTCCTCCAAAAGGCCATGATTATAACTGATCTTTTGATAAACCCGGTGATGGGCAAGCATATCTTTACTGATCCGCAAACGTTCTTCTATAAACCACTTTTCAAAAGCGTCGGCTGTTTCCTGTAAATTTGCAGGAGCGCTTTGGTTAATGGCCATCCGGTGTTCATGCTCTTCCTGTTCGAAAAAAAACTTGTTCAACAGGTAGTAGCCACTGCGTAAAGGCTGTTTTTCCAAACTTTCTACGCCCAAGCGATGGGCTTGTTTATATGCTTTTTCCAGTTTTCTTTTCCGGTAAATGCGGGAAAGCGCCAGCTGATATTGTACCTTGTCGCTCGTAACATCCGAAAACACCAAAAATTCTTCGATCGCCTTCAGTAAAAAGTACATAACCTGACGCATATAGGCATCGTCGTATGGCTGACCGGGAAAAACCGCCATCCAGGCTTTTTCCTTTTCCGTAGTGTCGTCGGCATTTGTCAAATTTTTGCACAGATAATCAAACAACCTGATTACATCCTGCCGTTGGTTGTGGGAAGGTGATTGCAACCATTTTTGAATATCCCGTATCTCCTTCCGGCCGAGAGCACCCACGATCTCTGCCAATACACTTTTTTGCATGTTGCTTTTGAACTATTTATTCAACAAACCGACTTTAAAACCATTTGATCAGGCCAAAATTCAGGTCTGTTTTTTGTCAATTTTTAACCCATACAGGGTACAAAACGAAATATTAGCCTAAATATTCAGAAAAAACCGGGAAATTAAACGAATCAACAAATGGAATTTTTTGTCTTTTACCCGTCGAATTTGTGTTTGCACTTTTGTACTGTCAAAGAAAGGCTAACACAACGCCTAATCCGCTATCTCATGTTTAAGCACTGTTTTACTTTTTCCCTGATCATGTTGTTCGCAACCGCGGTTGCCGGACAAGGTTGGGAACGTGTATACGGTGGCGGCGGATTAGACCAGATCAATGCCATCGCTCCAACACCCGACGGAGGTTTCGTGATGACGGGTTTTTATGGCCTCGGCCAGGTTTATCTGCTGAAAACGGATGCCGACGGCAATTTCCAATGGAGCAAAAATTTCAGCTTGGGTCCGGAAGCGGCTGGAACAGCCGTGATCGCTACTCAGGATACCGGATACGCCGTTGCGGGCTATCGCAGCATGGGCAATCAAAACAACGACGTTTATTTATTCAAGACCGACGCATACGGAAAGGTATTGTGGGAAACGTCTTATGGCAATGCATTGAACCGAGGCGACGAAGCAACAGGCCTGGTAGAACTCCCCGATGGAAGTCTCGTGGTTTCCGGCTTTACCACGAATCACTATATACCGGTTACCAATGAATACACAGAGGACATCCTTGTTCTGAAAACCGATAAAAATGGTAACCAGATTTGGGCGAAAACCTATGGCCAGCAAGCCTACAAGGAAAAAGGAAACGCCATAACCCTCGCCACAAACGGTGATTTGGTAATTGCCGGAAGCTTCCGGGAACAAACTGCGATGCCCGGTGACATAGACTTTTATGCCGTGCGTATTTCTTCCTCCGACGGCGCAGAGCAATGGCACAACACGTACGGATTCAATGGACTGGACGATAATGCCAAGGCGATCGCTCCTTCGACAGACGGCAACTTCGTATTAGCAGGTCGCACACTTTTCGGCCAGGGCAGTGCCGGATTTTTGATGAAGATCAACGGAAACGGCAGTTCTTTGTTCCTGTGGCAAAAAACCTTCCCGAAAACCGATTTTAACGGCCTTTCAGCCGATAAAAACGGCGGTTTTTTTGCTTCAGGTTACAAAGACGTAACCGATGCCCAGGGCGATCTTTACATCGCCCGAATAAGTGCCGAAGGCGATAAAATGTGCGACGCCGTGGTGGGCAAAGCCGGTCCAGATGCGAGCCTCGGTGTGATAGCCACCGCAGACGGCGGCGCAGCCGCAGCCGGCTACAGTTATCCATTCTTCAACGGCTCTGAATCCAATGCCTACCTCGTAAAAGCCGACCTGAACTGCTTAGTTTTCACCAGTTACATCAAGGGAAATATTTTCAGGGACCTGAATGCCAATTGCCTGCCGGACAACGGTGAAACCGGGCTGGAAGATTTTATTGTCAGCATCGTCAGCCCCAACTTTTCGCGTTATGCCGTAGCCAATAAGGACGGCGATTTCCGCTTGGCGGTCGATACCGGGCATTATGACATAAAATTGTTCCCGCCGAACGAATACTGGCGCGCCTGCACGAATGTCACCAAAGTGGTTGTTCCCGCTTTTTATGATACGGTGGAAACAACGATCCCGGTACAACGGCTGTTTGCCTGCCCCCACAACGAAGTGGATATTGCGACACCCATACTCCGGCGTTGCGCTGACAACACCTATACCGTTCGTTATTGCAACTCCGGCCCGGAATCGTCTCTTAACACCAGGGTGGAAGTTGCTTTCGACCCCGCGCTGACGGTGACCGGCAGTTCGATCTTCGGGTTTGAAAGTCCCGCAGGAAGTAACAACTACGTATATAATGTCGGCACACTCGAATCGGGAGAATGCAAAACCTTTACGGTAACCGCGTTGCTCGACTGTGCCATCACAACCGGCCAAACGTTCTGTGTGAGTGCACACATCTATCCCGATTCACTTTGCAATCCGGGTAACAATTGGAACGGTTCGATCATCGGCGCCCGTGCAAGGTGTGATGGAGATACCGTGCGCATGTATCTCCGCAACAAGACCCAGAACCCGATGATCAACGAATTGGGTTATGTCATTGCGGATGATTTGGTGATGCTTACCGCCCCCGGCGACCCGAATTTCCAGTTTAAACTTTCGGCCAGCCAGGACACAAACATTTGGAGCCATCCCGCCGATAATCATACCTACCGCATCATAGCCCAGCAAAGCCCCGGATACCCGGGCGCGGGTTACCCGACAGCGGCGATTGAAGGATGTAAAACCGATACGAGCACTAATCCGATTTCGCTCGGCTATTATACCATGTTCCCGGAAGACGACGCCGACGCTTTTGTCGAGTCCGATTGCCAGGAGAGTTACGAAACCGATTACAATCCGACTTACCTTAAAAGAGGTCATCCCAAAGGTTACGACGTGGCCCACTACGTCAGTCCGGAAACCGATTTGGACTATTTAATCCAGTTCCGCAATACCGGAACAGACACCGTGCATCAGATCATCATCCGCGACACTTTGTCGCCGGCACTTGATCCTGCCACGGTTCATCCAGGAGCTGCCAGCCATGCCTACGACTTCGAAGTTTACGGCCAGGGTATCGTGCAGTTTACACTCCCCAACGTTAATCTCGCGCCGGGTAGCAGCGCGAGCGAGGGCTTTGTCAAGTTTCGCGTTTCTCAAAAACCGAATATTGAGTGCGAGACGAAGATCCTTAACAGCGCTGCTATCTATTTTGATTTTAATGCCCCCGTCATTACCAACGAAACGTACCACACGATTTGTGTGGATTATATCGTGGCGACGATCAACCCGGAATTCCCCGGGGCCGACCTGCAGGTTTATCCCAACCCGTTTGTCGAAAGTACCACGTTCGAAGTAACTGGCGTGCAGGCGCATACCTACGGGTTGCACCTTTACGACGCCCAGGGCCGATTACTTTCTAATTCATTTTTTAATCTTCCCACTTACCGATTGTACCGACATCAACTCCCGGCTGGAGTAATCTTCTACCGGCTTACCGCAGATGGTAAGCCGGTAGCCTCCGGGAAACTAATCGCGCAGTGAGGAGCAGAGAGATTTAGAAAGAGGCCATCCCACCAGGATTACATTCATGAAACATAACCGAAGGCCGCGCAGCAAATGAGCAGCGCGGTCTTTTTTGTTGTGTTACCGCTTCTCTCCGTACGCCAGATCCCCCGCATCACCCAGCCCCGGCACGATATACGATTTGGCGGTCAGCTCGTCATCGATGGCCCCTGCCCAGATATGCGCAAGGGGATAACGCCGGCGAACGGCGTCCAGCCCGGCGGTACTGGCGATCACGGTCGCTATATGAATGGTAGCCGGATTGCCGAAGCGCAGCAATTCCTGCAAAGCGATGTTCAGGGAAGCGCCGGTAGCCAGCATCGGGTCGCATAAAATGAGAATACAGCCGTCGAGGTCGGGCGTGCTGACATAGTCGAGTTGAATATCGAAGGAGCCGTCTTTGTGATGGCGTCGGAAAGCCGAAATAAACGCGTTGTCCGCCTGATCAAAATAATTGAGCATGCCCTGGTGAAAAGGCAATCCGGCCCGTAGTATCGTGCCCAGTACGAGGCGCTTGGAGGGCAACATGGCCGAAGCCACTCCCATCGGGGTTTCTACCTCAAACAATTCATATTCAAGGGTTTTGGAAATTTCATACGCCAACACCTCGCCCACTCTTTCCAAATTGCGGCGAAAACGGAAGCGATCTTTCTGGATTTCCACGTTCCGGAGTTCGGCGACAAACTGATTGGCGACTGTGTTGCGCTCTGCAAGATTGAATAACATGATGCGGAATTTTTACAGGGGAAAGGTAGATTTTCGCCGGCAAAATCACATGCGGAACACGCTTCTAAAACTGTACTTTTAGCACCGAAACCATTTCACCATGCTTTTAAAAACGCGCGGTATCGTTTTTCGAACGGTCAAATACGGCGAAACCAGCGTAATCGCCGATATTTTTACGGAAGACAAAGGGCTGCACACCTTTATCGCCGGGAGTGTACGCACAGCCAAAGCGCGTATGCCTTTTAACCTGTTCCAGGCGATGACGGTGGTGGATATGGTGAGTTATTTCCGCGACGACGCCCATGCCATGAACCGTTTGAAGGAATTACGCGCCGCTGAAGTGTGGAGCCAGACGCCCTTCGATATCCGGCGCGGCGCTGTGGCGCTTTTTATGGCCGAAATCTGTCGGAAAAGTATTCAGGAAGCCGAAGAAAATCGGGAAATGTTCGATTTTTTGCTCGAAAACCTGCGTTTCCTCGATTCATCCGCACACCCGATTTCACACTTGCACCTGCATTTTCTGGTTCACCTTTCGGGCCTGCTCGGCTTTCAGCCGCAGGCAGAGCCGGAAGACGGGCAGGTAGTTTTTTTCGACCTCAAAGAAGGCACCTTCGGCGCCGAACCTCCCATTCACCCCGCTTACCTTGAACCGGTGCAGGCACAACACCTGTTGCACCTGCTGCACCTCCCGCTGGAGCATTGCCACGAAATGGCCCTGGACCGCGCGGAACGCAAAACCCTGTTGCAGGGGCTTTTGCAGTTTTATCAGTTCCATGTGCCGGGTTTCGCCGACGTGAACACCCCGGAGATTCTGGAAATGGTGATGTGATTGTTGGATTGCTGGTATTGTTTCATTGTTTCATTGCCATTGCGCTGACAATGAAACAATCCAACAATGAAACAATGAAACAATGCCAGCAATCACAAATTCTCCAGCAGTTCCACCACTTCCGCCCGCTTGCGCACGGATACCGGGATCAGGTCTCCGTTTTTCATGTGCAGGTAGCCGCCGTCTTTTTTCACAAATTCGCGGATGTATTTCAGCGCGACGAGGTGCGACTGATGAACCCGTATAAAGTTGTGTTTTTCAAGCAGTTGTTCAAATTGTTTCAGGGTGCGGGTCACAAAAATCCGTTCCCCTGAAGCGAGCATAAACCAGGTGTTGTTGCCATCCGATTCGCAGCGGAGGATATTGTCGATATCCACCACCGAAATACGTTCCTGGGAGGTCAGTGAGATACGGCTGGGCAAACTTTCCGGTTTGCGGATCGTTTCGCGCAGGAGATGCAGGCTTTCTGCCGTGCCGGACATCTGTCGTTTGGCCCGTTCGACGGCCTCTTTTAACTGCCCGGGATCAACCGGTTTCAACAAATAATCGACGGCGGCGTAGCGAAAAGCGCGGATGGCGTGTTCGTCGGAAGCCGTGATAAAAATAATACGTGATGAAAGGTTGGGGAAAATTTCCAGCAGGTCGAAACCCGTGCCGTCGCCCAGCAAAATGTCCAGAAAAATAATGTCCGGCGTGATTTGCCCCAGCAGTTTGGCCGCCGTCACGATACTGCCCGCAGTGCCCACCACCTCCACTTCCGGGCAATATTCGGACAAATCGTTTTGCAAAGCCTGTGCGGCCTGGGGCATATCTTCAACAATCAAAGCGGTCATAATCAAATATTTAGCGTCGTTATTGGGGGTGATTTGTTTTTTTTCAATAATTCATCTGCAGGGGAAGGCGGATCACTACCTGCGTGCCGGAGGTGTTTCCCCGGTGGTCCGCCAGGTCCGAGTATTCCAGCGCCTCGTATTCCAGCCCGTTTTTCAGGGCTTCGAGGCGTTCGCGGGTCACTTCCAGGGCCAGGGAAGAATGACCGGGTTTGCGTTCCCGGCGGATCATGGCCGCCTTTTCCCGCCCCACCCCATTGTCGCGGATGGTGCATTCCAGCAATCCCGGCCCCGATGGAAAGGAATTGATCCGAAACGACACCTCAATTTTTCCTTCATATTGCAAATGAGACACGCCGTGAATGACGGCATTTTCCACAAAGGGTTGTAACAGCATCGGCGGCAACTCTATTTCGTCGGGGTCGGTATTTTCCGGCAGCCGGATAGAAAATTCGAACTTGTTCTGCTGGCAAAACTGCTCGATCCGGAGGTATTGTTCGAGGGTTTCGGCCTCTTCTTTGAGCGAGATAACCTGTCGCCGCGAGTTGGACAGGATAGAGCGCATCAATCTGGCAAATGCGTTGAGTTCCTGCCGGGCCGCCGCCGCGTCTCCCGTGCTCACCAGCGACTGAATGCTGTTGAGGGCATTAAAAATAAAATGGGGGTTCATCTGGAGTTGCAGGGCCTTTTGTTCGAGTTGCAAAAACCGGTTTTGCACTTCCAGTTGTTCCCGTTTGGCCGCTTCGGCCTGCCGGATACGGCGGATGCGGTTTTTAAAGAATAAATAAACAACAGCGAACAAAAAACACCCCACGACAAGTTGGAACCAAAGCACCTGCCAAAAGGGCTTTTTGACTGAAAACGAGGCTTTTAGCGGCGCAGAAAACGCCGTTCCATCGGATGTGGCCTGCGCCCAAAAGGTATATTGCCCGGGTGCCAGGCCCGCTAAGTTGACGGACGACCGGGTGGAAAGCGGCGACCAGTCGGCGTTGGAGGCGCCGTCGAGTTTCCAGCGGTACCGCACGGCGTCGGGGCGGTTGAGGTCGATGCCGCGAAATTCAAAACTCAGGTGGTTTTCGTTCCAGGCCAGCGCCAGTCCTTCCAGAAGCCCGCCGTCGGCGCCCGCCCACTTTGAATAGGTGGTTTCGCGTAAAGGCTTGTAAAACAAGGAAATGTTTTCAAAATGAAGCACCGGTACGGAACCTCTGAATTTTCGGTTGGAAGGTGTGTATTTCGTGAGGCCGTTCATCGTGCCGAACCAAAGGTTGCCTGCACGGTCGCCAATCGCGGCGTCCTGGCAGGTTTCGATGCCCGCAAAGCCTTCGTTTTTGCCAAAGTGTTCGACATGGGCGACGTCAAACCCGTTTTTTTCAAAACTGATCTTGTCCACGCCGTTTTCACTGCCCACCCACAGGTTTCCGAAGGGGTCGAATTGCAGCAGGTAAATATTTTTGGAGGAAAGTGGCCGGGGCGATTGTAAGGGCTGGAACGTATAGTCGTTCGAACCCGCATCTGACATAAGCCTGTAAATGCCTTCTCCTTTGGTGCCCACCCAGATTTTATCCTTGCCGTTAAAGGCCAGGCAACGGATCGGAACGGCCGGAAGCCCCGCGTTGCTGCCCCAAACATGCCCCACGTGATTATCCGGTTTGGAAGCGAGTTTTACCGTGGAAATCCAGCCCACTTTTCCCGACTGGGTGGCAAAATATATTGCCCCGCTACCGAAAGTATCCAGCGCCATCGTTGTTATTCGCCGGTCGGCCAAACCTTCTTTTTTACCTATTATCTTGTAAGAGAAAGCGTTGGAGTCGTTCAGACTGATTCTTGCAATCCCTTCATATGTTGTCGCCACCCACATGTCGCCGCGCGGGTCGGATACTATTTTCTGGATAAAATCGCCGGGCAGCCCGTCCGCTTTGGTGAGGGTGCGCATACCCGTGGAATCAAAAATAGCGATGCCGCGGCCTTCGGTGCCGGCCCAGATCCGCCCGAATTTGTCTTCGGCCAGGGTGCGGCATTTGATGTTCAGGTAACCGCTGTCGCCTTCAAAACGATGAAGCCCCGTGGCGTCCATCACCTGCAGGCCGTTTTGCGAAACCGACATCCAGATCCGCCCGGAGTGATCTTCCAGCACGGCATAGATGCGGTCGCCGGCAAGCCCATCGGAACGGTCGTAATGCCTGAAATCCTGCGTCACAAAGCGCACCACGCCGCCGCCGGAGGTGGCGGCCCACATATTGCCGCTGTTGTCGCGCACGAGCGCCCGCACGTGGTTGTGCGGAAGCCCTTGTTGTTCAGTAATATGTGTCCAGGAGGAATCGGCGGGCGACCAGATCGAAATACCGCTGTCGGAGGTGCCTGCCCACATATTTCCGTCGCCGTCGGGCCGCAGGCAAAGGGCGTTTTGGAGCAGGGGGTTTTGGAATACCGTCAGCACTTTCAGGTGGGTTTCGTCCACAACCGCGATGCCGCCGGCAGTAGCCAGCCACAGATTGCCTCGCGCGTCGCGGGCGAGCGCGCGCACGAGGTTGGATGGCAATCCGTTGGCGGTGGTCAGGTTTTGGCCGGGTTGATCGAGCAGGTAGGCGCCTTTGTTGGTAGCCACCCAGATTCCACGCGGGGTTTTGTGCAAAGCATACACCGGTGCGCGGGAGGTTATGCCGCGGCGGGGGTACTCGCTAACCCCTTTGGCGTTTGCAACCGCCATCCAACTGCTGTAACCGATCAAAATATCGCCGCTTGCAATTTCGCCAATCGTGCTTACCGACTCGGTAAATGAGGGCTCCGTTTGCCATTTTTTGCCGTCGAACCAGCCAAAACCCCGGTTCGTGCCCACCCAAATGTGGTGAGCGGCGTCTTCATACACCGCGTTGACATAGTTGGAGGGCAAACCCATGTCCGTGGTAAAGGTTTCAAATCGAATACCGTCGAAGCGGCACACACCGCCGCCCTGCGTTCCGAACCACATGTAACCCCGGCTGTCCTGCATAGCTGCAAATACCTGCGACTGCGGCAGGCCCTCCGAAATACTGTACCGGATAAAATCGTACTGTTGCTGCGCTTGCAACGGCGCAGCAGCAAGTAAAACAGCCAAAAGGACACACATCCGGGACATACGATCTATTCTATACAGTGTGAAGTAGTTACGACCATTTTTTCCTCCGGCAGGTAAAGTATTTTGTGTTCGCAAGCGCCGCCGCTGAAGCGCCACTCCCGGTCGCCCGTCCGGTTAAAAACCCAGGGATATTCGGCCGTTTCCTGCGGAACATGCCTGACATCCCATTCATAATGCTCTAAGTAATTGAATATCAAGAAAGCTTCTTCCATGGAAATATCGGGCAGGATCGCGCGGCCTTCGCTGTCTTTTTCCGACCAGCCATCCAGCACAAAGCCGTTTCCAAACACGGTTTTGGCCGAAGATGGCAAGCCGTATTCCCCGGTACCACGCCTGATTTCGGCCACAAGCCCGAAGTTTCGTTGGGCCCATACTCCAAAGTTTTCAAACACAGGCGGCCGGTCGTTTTTGCTCGCTGAGAAGTGCAACGCGGGCATTTTCGACAGGTAGCCGTTAAAAACAAAACCCGTATCGCCCTGAAAAACAACCCAGGCAAAATCGCCCCGGAGCATCACCGGAGGGTACTGTTTGCCCTGGCTGACGAACCCCGGAACGGCTTCCACTTCAAAACTTTTGTCCTGGTTGTAATTAAGCGCCACTAAAGCCGTTCCGTACGGGATGCTGCTCAATTTTGCTGCGCCGAGTGAGGGCGCTTTTCGAAGCACCAGGCCGGAGGTTGCCCAGACATAGAGGGTATCGCCCGGTTCGTAATGATCGATTGCAGGAAGCACCGACGGGCCGTTGAGCAGGAGCAGCAGGAGCAGGTATTTCATTTCAAAATGAAGGTAGTGTTGTGGAGGCTAAAAATACGTCCATCGCTTTGTATGAATTGAAAATCAGCACTTTCGCATGTGCTGCTTTCAAATTCCGGATGGCTTCCAGTACCTTCGGCTTGTTCTTTTTCGGGTATTGCCACACCCAAATTAAAAAGCCGAAGCCGATAGTTTCCGGGCAGCCGGGCGCCATATCCGGGCGGGTGAACCGGGCGTATTGGAGGCGGCGTTTCAGGATGTTCCAGATGCAGCGGTAAGCCGGAATATCGAAAAAAACGATCAAATCAGCGTGGGGCATACGCAGATCGAAGGTGCCGGAATAATTGCCGTCGATGATCCACTCGTCGCGGCGGGCGAGTGCATCCATATTCGCGCGCCATTCGGCTTTTTCCGGCTCCTTCCAGCCGGGTTTCCAGTATAACGCATCGAGGTGATACAGGGGTAAACCGGTTTGTTCGGCAAGTTTTTTTGAAAAAGTTGTTTTGCCGGAACCGCCGGAACCGATTACGAGTACCCGTTTCATGGGGAGCAAGTTCTTAAATTTCCAGCAAAAATTTACCCAGCACCCAAGCTTCCCGGCCGTCATTGCGCCGCACCTGGTACCAGTCATCGTCACTGGTGAAGTCGAGATATTCCGAAGAAATCTTGGCTTTCACTTCCCCTTTTTTCGGGTCCTGGTACAAGATATGAACGGTTTCGCCGCTGTGTTCTTCCACGATCACGGCCTTCCCCTGCGGCAAACGGCACAAAAATTCGTTGTTGTCGGAATACAGATCAACCGTTTGTTGAACCACGGCTTCGTTGTTGTTGGGAGATGCTTGTTTTTTGATAATAGACACCGTCTCTCCTTTTGTAAAATTACCGAGTTTGGTCGCTTTTACGGAAGCTGCGGAGCGCATGATGACGTCTTCGTTGAGTATACGTCCCCGGCGGGAGGTGGCAGGAGGCAGCCCCGAAGAACCGGTCGTTTTTTCAATTTCAGATTCGAGGTTTTTCAGTTCTTCGTTCATGGCGGCGAGTTCCTTTTTTTCTTTCAGTTCCTTGCGTTTTTCCTCCAATTCTTTGCGTTTTTGTTCGATCTCGGAAACCTGGTCATTTTTACATGACATGAATAAAATGGCTGCGCAAGCCAGTATGAGTGTGATGGTTTTCATTGTAAAAGCAGTTTTTTTATAAAATAATCAGGCACAAGTTTTCAGATTTTCCCGGTTACCGGTGGAGGGGCAATACCATTCAGCGCCATTTTTGAACTATCCGCCCGGTATTTTCGAGTATTTGCAAATCGTTGACCACCGTATAGTTGCCTTACATCGTTATATTACCCTTATTTTTGCAAAAATTTTACCGTTTACACCCAACCGCATCGCTCGCATGAAAAGTATTCTCTCGCTTACCCTTGTTCTGACCACACTCACCGCCCTCTCCGCACAGGGCATCGAATTTTTTCACGGCACCTGGGCCGAAGCCCGGGAAAAAGCCAAAGCCGAAGAAAAACTCATATTTGTCGACGCATTTGCCTCCTGGTGCGGCCCCTGCAAACGTATGGCGGCTACGGTATTCCCCGATGAAAAAGTCGGTTCCTATTTCAACGCCAATTTTATCAACCTGAAGATCGATATGGAAAAAGCGGAGAACGCGGAATTTGCCGGCCAATACCCGGTAAGCGCCTATCCGACGCTGTTGTTTCTCGACGGTTCCGGAAAAATCGTGCAAAAAGCCGTGGGGGCAAAATCAGCCGATCAATTGCTCGAATTTGCCCAAAAAGTACTCGGAAAAGCCGATAAATCAGGCGATTATGAAAAAGAATACAACGAAGGCAAACGTGACCCGGAGTTCCTGCTCAACTACGTGCGCGCCCTCAACGCCGCCGGCAAATCATCCCTCAAAATTACCAACG
The DNA here is from genome assembly GCA_016713985.1 of Lewinellaceae bacterium. GTDB lineage: Bacteria > Bacteroidota > Bacteroidia > Chitinophagales > Saprospiraceae > M3007. The sequence continues at coordinate 125,578 of JADJOD010000023.1, forward strand.
ACTACCTGAACACCCAAAAAGACCTGAACACCGATATCAACCTGCGTTTCCTGCTGGAAGGCACCGTGGAAGCCGATAGCCGGGTGTTCGACCTCCTGGTGCAAAACCAGCAAAAAGCATCCGTTTTGCTGGGCGGCGATAAAGTGAACGCCCGCATCGAAAGCGCCTGCAAAAAAACCGTAAAAAAGGCCATCGAGTTCAAAAGTGAAGAACTTCTGGCGGATGCCAAAGCGAAAATGAAAACCGCACGGCCCGACCGCGCGGAAGCCTTTGCCTGGGAAGCCGATATGAACTATTATGCGGCCACGAAGGATTCCAAAAACTATCTCAAAGCCGCCCAATCGTATCAAAAAGGCGAGGTCAAAAACAACGCCGCCCGCCTGCACGACCTGGTAATCAGCCTGTTGCGCGCCTTTCCGGAAGAATCCAAAGTGCTCGATCAGGCCGAAAAATGGAGCAAAAATGCGGCGGAAAACGGCGGTCTTCCGGAATATTATCTCACCCTTGCCGAGGTTTACAAACGCCAGGGCGACAAAACCAAAGCGCGTTTCACCGCCGAAAAAGCCCGCAAAGCCATCGGCGAAAAAGACAACGGCATGGGCGGCAAGATTGACTATTTCATCCAGTCGCTGGAAGGGTGATTGTTGTCATTAGGTCATTCAGTTAACATTGCAAATGACGCAATGACCTAATGACGTTTAATGACGAAAATGATGCGATGAAACACTTCAGTTTGTTTTTCTGCTTTCTTTTTGCCGGTGCGCTGTGCCATGCCCAGGGCATTCAATTCGGCCGTGAATCCTTTGCGGAAGCATTGGCAAAAGCGGAGAAGGAAAACAAACTCGTTTTTATCGACGCCTACACGACCTGGTGCGGCCCCTGCAAACTGATGTCGGCCAAAACATTTCCCGATTCGGCCGTGGGCGCCTTTTTTAATGCCCATTTTGTCAACCTGAAAATCGACGCCGAAAAAGATGACGGTCCCGAATTAGTGCAGCGTTACGGGATCGTCTACTACCCTACTTTGCTGTTTGTCAATGCCCGGGGCGAGCTGGCGCATAAAGCGGTCGGTTATTACAAACCGGCGGAATTCCTGGAACTGGGGCAAAAAGCCGGCAACCCGGCGTCCAACCTGCTCGCCCTCGAACATCGCTATCAAAACGGCGACCGCGGCCAGGAATTGTTGCGCGCACTGACCGAGATCAAAAGCGCCGCCCTCGACCCCGCCGCCGGCAAGTTAGCCAACGATTACCTGAAAACGCAGGGCGATCCCGGCAGCGCGGACAACATGGATTTTATCATGCGTTACGTCGACGATCCGTTTTCCGAAGGTTTTGGGTTTTTGCAAAAAAACAAGGCGGGTTTTGAAAACAAGTATTCAAAAAAGGACGTAAAACAAAAAATCGACGGCATTTTTGAAGACTATCTCCAGCGCCACCCGGAGCTTCAACTCGGTGAGGTGCAACGGCTTTACGGCAGGGTTTATCCCGAGCAGGGCGAACGGCTCGCTTCCAACTACCGCCTCACGTATTACCGGCAGCGCAGCGACATGGTCAATTTTGCCAAATCGGCGCTGGATCACTACACCCGTTTCCCCTGCGACGATGCCGACGAACTGAACGAAATCGCCTGGTTATTCGTGCAAAACGTGACGGATACCGGCATGCTTGAAAAAGCCCTGGCCTGGGCGCAACAATCCGTCGCCTTGTCCGAAACAAGTTATAACCAGGAGACGCTGGCGCGGCTTTATCTGAAATTAGGCCGGAAAAAGCAGGCGGCAGCAGCGGCACGCCGCGCCGTCGAACTCGCCAAAACCGCCGGAGAAGACGCCACCCAATCGCAGGAATTGCTGGACAAAATCAACGGAAAGTGAAAAAAACCGGTTCGCGGCGAACAGAAACCCTGATCTTGCTGTTTGTCAATGCCCGGCCTTCAGGCCATGCTTCATGCCGGCCAAAGTGCCAGACAACCCTGAAACCTTCAAACCCCGAAACCCTGAACCTTTAAACCCTGAAACCCTGAAACCTTTAAACCCCGAAACCCTGAAACCTTTAAAGAGTATGTCCAAACACGGCAAAGCACTCGTCGCCATGTCCGGCGGCATCGATAGCACCATGACCGCCGTCCTCCTCCACGAAGAAGGCTGGGAGGTCGTGGGCATCACCATGAAAACCTGGGATTACGCCACTTCCGGCGGCAGCAAAAAAGAAACGGGCTGCTGCTCGCTCGACAGCATCAACGACGCGCGCGCCGTGGCCGTCAAACTCGGCTTTCACCACTTTATCGTGGATATTCGCGAAGAGTTCGGCGATTACGTGATCGACAATTTTGTAGACGAATACATGGCGGGCCGCACCCCCAATCCCTGCGTATTGTGCAATACCCACATCAAATGGAACAGCCTGCTTCGCCGGGCCGATATGCTTGATTGTGAATTCATTGCAACGGGCCACTACGGCATCATCAACGAATTAGACGGCCGGAAATACGTCACCCGCGCGCGCGACCGGCAAAAAGACCAGTCCTACGTGCTCTGGGGCCTGAGCCAGGAATGCCTGCAACGCACGCGTATGCCGCTCGGCGTTTTTACCAAACCCGAAGTGCGCCAGATGGCCGCCGACCGCGGCTGGGACGAACTCAGCAAAAAAGCCGAGAGTTATGAGATCTGTTTTGTGCCGGACAACGACTACCGCAGTTTCCTGCGCCGCCGCGTCGACGGGCTTGACGAGCAGGTGGCCGGCGGCCGTTTTGTAGATGCTGCCGGGAAAATACTGGGCACACACGAGGGGTATCCGTTTTACACCGTGGGGCAGCGCAAGGGCCTCGGCATCGCGCTCGGCGAACCCATGTTTGTCACCGAAATCCGTCCGGAAACAAATACCGTCGTACTGGGTCGTGAAGACGATCTGATCCGCAACGGCATGATGGTTGGAAAAGTAAACCTGATGAAATACGGCGTTTTGCCGGCCGAAGGTATCGAAACGGTGACCAAAGTGCGCTACCGCGATCCCGGCACGCTGAGCACCATCCGGTCCATCGGCCATGATGTGGACGTATCATTCCACGCCAACGTAAAAGGGGTGGCGCCGGGCCAAAGCGCCGTGTTTTATGAAGGCGACGATGTGGTGGGCGGGGGTATTATTCAGGGGAGTTTTAACTGAGTGATCAAAACAAATCCGCCACACTTCCCGGCCTGCGCAACTTCTCCCAAAAGAAACCGTCCAGGCGTTTTGTTTCTTTCCCCGCTTTTTTCATGGGTGTGAATTTTCCGGTCGGCTCTGTATAAAATTTGATACTCTCCACCTGATTGTCGCCAAAATAAAGGCGCATTTCCGAACATTCCGTCTCGTTGAACCCGATGTAGGCGTGGTCGTCGTCCAATGCGTAATACACGGCCTGGGCGTTGCCTTCCACGAGCATTTCGCGCACCTGGTCATCGCGGAAAAAAGCCGTGGTGTTGCGCCCTTTGATCTGGTTGAAAAATTGTTCGTCTTCGGAATTAATTACCAGTGCATTCTGGCGAAACCAGATTCGATCCAACTTCTTGTTTTTCATGGACATACGAATAGTGTCGCCGGAAAATTGCGAAGTATCCGACCAAATCAGCGGCAGATTTTGCAGTTTGTAAAACCAGAACACCGAGTCTTTGGAACTGAACGAAAGGGAATCGCAGGCTACCTGCAGGTCGCTTTTAAAAATACGCACATCGAGGTGGGCGAGTAAAAGTCGCACGTCCGAAGCGGAGTCCGGTTTGTAGGAAGTGAGGGTATCGGCGCTCATGTAGAGCGTGTCGCGGTCGATGAGGGATTTTAGCAGGGGCCGGCCCGCAGCACCCGTAGCGCCCGGGGCGCCGAACGCATTGAGGTATTCGGTTTGTTTGTTGTAGTCCATGCGCCAGGAGAGTATAGTAAAGTTGCTGGCGGTATCGATCCACACGACATTACCGAGGGCCAGCCCGCGCCCGAGCTGATCGTTGAAGTCGAGCGAGTCGGCTTCGATGATATTGGGCGGATCGTTCACACGGCCACGGCCCATGATCTGGTAGTTTTTATTTCGGCTGTCGTAGCGAATTTCGGCGCCGGCGATGTCGCGCAGACTATCCTGAAAATATGCATTGCCACGCAGCACCGTTTGTTCCGTTTCGGAATTGTAACGAATCACATCCGCACGAGCTTTTTGCTTTTTATCTTCAATATTGGCTTCCCCTTCGAGGATGTATTCTTTGATCGTGCCGTTGTAGCGCATTTTTTGAGCGCGCCCGCGTTGCCCTTCTTTTTCGTACTGGGGATTGAGGTCGAATTCCGCGAAATTATTTTCAATGTCGTAAAACCCGCCTTCCGTATAAATTTTGCTGTTGCGCTGACTGATCAGCGTGGGTGCAACAAAACGCACCATCTGGGTCTCCGTATTAAACGCCATGGTGTCGGTGCGCATCGTAAATTCGGGGTCCGTCACCAGTACTTTGTCTTTAAAAAAAACCTCGTGCCGGTCGACGTAGTAGTACCCGTGGGTGCTGGTGAGCTGGCTTTTTCCGTTGGTGAGGGTGGCGCCGGTGTGATAAGTGGCGATTTTATTGCCGAGGTCGTAGCGAAGTTTGGTGGTGAACAATTCCTGCCGGCCGTTCACAAGCACCACGTCGCCGAACAGGTCGCTGATCTTCGTATTGGCATTGTAAAAAGCCGAGTCGGCAAACACCTTCACCGAGTCGCCCTGCTCGATCACAATACTTCCTTTGAGAACGGCCACGTCCATATCCAGAATAGCCGTATCGCAGTAGACGAGGGTATTCTCCTGCCGCATCCGCACGTTGCCGCTGAGTTTTTGGAGGGTACGTTCACCCCGGACAAAGTATTCCACCAAAAAGGCGGTTTCAATTTTGAGTTTCTGGGTATCCTGTTGGGCTGCTGGGGCCGGGCGGCTGGTAGAGGATGCCGCCGTCGGGTTCTGGGAGAAACCGATAAAGGGGTACAGGAGCAGAAAGAGCATCGCCCTGCCCGGTGTAAAGAACTGACTATAAATGTTTAACAACTTCTGCACAGGTTTCCGGCTTCTTATTTTCAAATACTATTCGCAAAAACGCTTTGCTGCGGAGTTTCGTCCGTTTGGAATGGCAAAATTATCGCGAATCGGCGATTAAGCATTTATAAATAACTCAACCACCATTTATCGCGGTTATTGCGTTTGTAGCGGTCGTACCAGCGGCAAAGCGGGTACATGATCACAATAACCAGCGCCCAGGCCGCGTAAGTCAGGGGCAGGCTGTAGCCGTAGTTCAGCAATTTCGGGTCCGGTGTTATAAAACTCTGCGCGGAAAGAATGCTGTACGTCCACGGAAGTCCGGCATACATTACGCCGACCACGCCGATGAGGTGTGCGAGGTAAAAATGGAGGATGTAATAAAAAAACGGGACGCGGCCGATCGTAGAGAAAAAATTTTGAGGCCGTTTAAACCGGTCTTCCGCCCACGACAGGAACAACATCGCCGGTCCGATGGTCATCAGCAGGTAGATCAGCGATGGCGGGTATTTGCTCGTGTTAAAAAAAGAAAGGACGGAAAAAACCGCCGTGTTCTGCGGCGCCCAGTGGTTCGATTCGCCGTAGAGGTTGAATGCGCGCAGCAAAACAAACAAACCGATGGCGCTCAAGCCCAGTTTCCACAGCAGGGTTTTGCGTTTCGGGGCCTCCACGGCGGGTCCGTAAAGTGTTCCGAACACATAACCCAGGGCCATTACGCCGATCCAGGGCAATACCGGATAAGCGACCAATATCATGGAATCGGGACTCAGGGTGAGCAGTTGCGGCTGATGCAGGATATACCACCCGATTTCAAAGGGGCTTTTCCCCTGGAACCGGATGCCGTCCAGCAGGTTATGCCCCGCCACGATCAACAAACCCAAAGCCAGCAACACCTTTTTGGGCAAATAAATCAGTCCGGACAAACAGATCATACTGATACCGATGGCCCAGATCACCTGCAAAATGCGGAGGCTGTAATGAATATCGAAAGTGATGCCCAGGTTAACAATGGTAGCGTCTATAATGAGCAACCAGGCGCCCCGGGTCAGCAAAAAACGCGCGGTTTGTGCCGTGGTTTGTTTGCGAACGCTGTATAAAAACGCGGCGGTTCCCGCCAGAAACACAAAAACGGGTGCGCAAAAATGCGTGATCCAGCGGGTGAAAAACAAGGCGGGGGTGGTGGTCGCCAGGTTGGTCGGGTCGTTAAAATAAGTGCCCTGATGCACAAAATCACGTATATGATCGAGGGCCATGATTACCATTACAATACCCCTCAACAGGTCGAGGGAAAGGACCCGGCCGGCGTTTTCGTTGGACATATCGGTGCAGCGTTATTTGCTGTAAATGTATGGATTACCCGGCGCAGGCTCACACGATTTTTTCGGCGTCCTCTTTTTGTTCCGGGCCCGGCTGCGGCTGATCGGCCACGGGAATTTCTTCCGTTTGTTCCCCCGCTTTTTGCCGGCCCAGCCCAGTCAGATGAAAAATCCATTCGTACAGGTTCGACAACCAGGTTTTATCCACCAAAAAGTAAGTACGGTGGTCAACAGGGTTGTGCAAAGGATGATTGAAAAAACGACGGACTGGATCACCTCCCCGCCCGGCACTCCTTGCTGTGCGGGCAGCGAGGCCAGTACGGCGGCGCCGAGGCCCTTGGGGATCATGGCGGCCATAAAAGCGGCATCCTTCAGGGGAGTGTCGCGTGGAACGGAAATGCGTACGATGGGGATTCGTATAAGAAACAACGCCCCGGTGATGATGGCGCCCAGTGCAAAAGGCCACCAGTCATACAGCCGCACCGACAATCCGATATACACGAAAAAAAACGTGCGCAACAGGAAAACCGCCTCGGAAAAAAACGCCCGTTCGTTGTCGTTGAGCGAGATGGGCTTGCGGGAAAGGGCATTGCGCATGATGGGCGGCCCCAACACGTCGATATTGCCCAACGTAATGCCGAACATCAACGCCGCGATGGGGCCGGAGTAATTGAGCATTTCCACGATACCGTAAATGATAAATACGAAAGCCGGCGTGGTAAAAACGGTGTTTTGCAGGGTCCTCATCCGGTTGAGCAGGATGCTCCAGCCGAAAGCCCCCGCGATGCCGAGCATGGCGGCAAGAATAAAGGCCGCCATCATCTGCCCGGTCACAAAAGCGACGTCCACTTTGCCGATTTTATAAGCGGTAAGCAGGGTGAGTGGCACGGCGAGGGTATAAACGTCGGAAAAAGCCGATTCGAGCACAAGGATCGTGCTGCTGCGCCGGGTCATCGGAAATTGTTTGGCCAGCGTGGTCACTACCGCCGAAGAAGTGCCCCCTACAATACTGCCAAGCATCAGCGAACGCAAAAAACCCAGGTCGGTGTAGAAATAAGAGATAATGCCGGCAACCAAACAGGTGCCGAAAAAGTTGTACGTCGTGATCTTTGCCGTACCGCTGAGTGAATTGATCAGCGGCTCCAGGCGTTGGTCGATCCCGCTTTCAAACAAAATAAAAACCAGCGTAATGGTGGTAAAAACCGGCCCTACGGCGCCAAAATTTTCAGGTTTTACCCACCCGAATACCGGACCAATGAGCAAACCGATGATAAACAGCCACAACACGTCCGGTATCTTTGTCCGCATAAACAAAGAAGCAAACCAGTGCGATAAAAATATAGTGCAGCCGACAAAAACGATGGTAAGCGCAGTTGGCATGGGCGAGCGGGTAATAAAAATGAAGAGATGAAAGCTGGGGTCGTTTATTTTCTAACGCAAAAAAAACTGTAAACCTGTGAATACCCGCATTAATTCTCCGGTTCTTCTGTTCGACGGCGTATGCAACCTTTGCAACGCTTCCGTGCAATGGGTGTTAAAACGGGACAAAAATGCCGTTTTCCGGTTCGCCGCTTTACAATCCGCTACCGGCCGGGCGTTGCTGCGGAGTGCCGGACTTTCTCCGGAAAATTTTGACTCGGTTGTCCTGTTTGACGGCGATCGCGTTTTTACCCGCTCCGACGCGGCTCTTGAAATCGCCCGGCGAATGGGTGGTTTCTGGTCCTGGCTGGCGGTTTTCCGGGTCGTGCCGCGCCCGCTGCGGAACGCCGTTTATGACTGGATCGCGCGCCGGCGTTACCGCTGGTTCGGCAAAACGGAATCCTGTATGATCCCACAGCCGGAATGGGCAGATCGCTTCGTTTAGGGTTTTATAAATCGCATAATTCGCTTACATTTACGGAAGTTTTTTTAAATTCATAATCAGTTCTGAACAATCTCTTTTTTTCATGGAAAACACTCCCCTCTGCATGCGCGGGCTGCTATTGGCTGCCTCCGCGTTTTTTATGTTTGCAATCGCCTCCTGCGGCGGCTCCGGTGACAAAAACGGCGATTCCGCTGCCCTGAAGGGCGACACCGTCAACATTCGTATGGATGCTGCCGCAAACACCCTCAACCCCTATTTGCCCTCCACGGGTTATTCGCGGTATGTGGCGATGAGAATTTTTCAAACACTCGGCGAAATCAACCCGAAAACACTCAAACTCGAACCCCTGCTGGTCAAAAGTATTCCGACAAAACGGGACATAAAAGAAGGCCCGTATGCCGGCACCCTGGCTTATGATTTTGAAATCCTGGATGAAGCGCAATGGGACGACGGCTCGCCGGTAACCGGCAACGACGTAGCGTTCAGCCTGAAGATCATTTTTCACCCGGACCTTCCCACGGGCATTTACCGCGGCTTTTTCGAGTACCTGAAAGCCCTTGAAGTGGACCCGGCCAATCCCAAAAAATTCACCGCCTATTTCAGCCAGTACTACATGATCATGCTGGAATCCATGTGCGGAGTGCCCATTTACCCGGTTTATAACTACGACCGGAACAAACACCTGACGAACATTCCGTTGTCGGATTTTTTGGATGCCCAAAAATCCGAACAATTAAAAGCCAATCCGGCTGCACAGGCCTTCGCCAAAGAGTTTATGGAACCCAGGTTTGCCAACGACAAAAACTTTATTTCCGGCAGCGGCCCCTATCGCCTCGAAAGTACCGATGGCGACCAGGGAACCACACTGGTTAAGAAAGAAAAGTGGTGGGGTGATGACGCGGCCGCTAAAAACCCCTTGCTGGCAGCATATCCCGGGAGACTGGTGTATAAAATCCTGCGCGACGATGCCGCTACCGAAAATTACCTCAAATCGGAAGCCATAGACGTAGCCACCAACATTTCGCCGGCTAAATTCCTCGAAATGAAGGCGGATCCGGCGTTGAAACAAAAATACGATTTTCACACGTACGGCGCGACCCAGTACACCCGTTGGTTTTTCAACATGCGGAGCCCCAAACTTTCGGACAAACGGGTTCGCCAGGCGCTTGCACACGCGGTTGATTATGATTACCTGCAAAACAGCGTGATGCAGGGCTTGTCCCAGCGCATCATCGGGCCGGTCAGCCCCGTCAAGAGTTTTTACGCAAAAGAACTGCCGCTTTACGATTACAATATTGAAAAAGCAAAAACACTGCTGGCCGACGCCGGCTGGAAAGACAGCAACAACGACGGCGTCGTGGACAAAGTGATCAACGGCAAAAGAATCGAACTGGTCCTTGACCTGAAAGTGAGTACGGTGGCCAAAGTCAACGAGTTATCCAGCTCGAGTATTCAGGAATCGGCCCGGCGGGCGGGTATCAAAATCATTATTTCCGGCATGGAACTCGACAGGTTGCGGATTGAGACCGGAAAAGGGCAGTTTGAAACGGCTATTCTGGGTGTGGCCCTCGACCCGGGTTGGGTGGAGTTGTACCAGTCGTTTCACTCGGCCAGCCTTGTTCCCAATGGCGACAACCGCACCGGATTTACCCAGGCCGACAGCGTTATTGTCGCCATTCGTACAACGGAAGACGAAAAGGTCCGCGGCGCTTTGTACCGGAAAGCTCAGGTCATTATTCACGAAGAAGTGCCGGAAGTCTATCTTTATGCCGCGCTTCAACGTGTAGTGGTCGCAAATAAATTCGATGATGTACTGACCGCCAACCGACCCGGTTATTACGAACAAATGTTTAAACTCAAACAAAAACAATAAAATGGCTTTTGAAGTAGAAGGCAAACTCCACCGCATTTTCGCGACCGAACAAAAATCGACCAGCTTTTCTGCGCGTGAATTCGTGCTGGAAGTGCCGGACGGAAACTACCCGCAGTTAGTCAAGTTTCAGGCGGTACAAGAGCGGTGCGCCCTGCTCGATACATTCAGCGAGGGCGACCGGGTAAAAATTTCCTTCGACCTGCGCGGGCGCGAGTGGAACGGCAAATACCTCACAAATCTCAACGCCTGGCGTATCGAAAAGGCCGGCGAAGGCGCCGAACGCCCGGCAACCCAGCAACAGGAAAACTTCCCGGCAGATCCCTTCCCCAGCTTCAACGATGCGCCGCCTGCAAGCGGCAATTTTGAAGACCTGCCATTTTGATACCGTACGTTAAAAGGTCTGTGACACGACGCAATGTTCCTCGCCGGGAGCACGCGCCGTGTCAGAATTTTTTGGCGTTTTTTGACGGGCAACTGCCGCATAAATAATTGTATGTCATGCGTTTAGTGCTTCTTTTTTTATTAACCTGGCAAGCCGCTTTTTCCCAGGCGCAAACCCTGTCGAGTATCAGTACCCGGTGGAATGATTCGTTTGTGGAATGGGAAATTTACGCCGCAACACCCCGGGACAGCACCCGCGAGGAAACGGATGAAGACTCGGAAGAACCGGATGAATCGCTGGCCGGGGAACTCAAACTGCGCTGGCTCAACGTGCGGGACGACTACTCGGAATGGGATTACGAGATCGACGGCGAACGGGGCACCATTCGCCAGAAATGGAAAGACGACCCTTCGCAGTGGGAATTGCGCAGCTACAGCGGCTCCGTGGTATCCATGCGCACCACCTGGCCGGGCGACTTCAACGAATGGCGCGTTACGGACAATTCCATAGCGCTCAACCTGAAAAGCAGGTGGACCAACCAGTTTGACGAATGGCTGGTCGACGATGCAAACCGCGGCCGGTTCTATATGTACACGATGGTGGAACGGGACCCGCGTGACTGGACCATCGAAGATTCCTTAGACGAAAGTGTTTCTCAATCCGTAAAAATGGCCCTGATTTTTTTGACGGTGTTTAACGGGTCGCCGAAGATGTAGGTGGGATTGCTGGATTGTTACCTTGCTGGATTGTTACATTGTTTCATTGCTGAAACTGTTTACAACAATGTAACAATGCAGCAAGGTAACAATTCAACAATCCAGCAATATCATTTCTTTCGTTCCGTCACAAAGACCAGCAGGTCGTGCAGCGACTGGCGGGCGGGTGTGTCGGGTGCTGCGGAGAGCAGGTCAAAAGCCTCCTGGCGATAGCGGTACATGGCTTCCTGAGCGTATTCGATGCCGCCGCTTTGTTGCACCAGCCGGATCACTTCGGCCACCCGATCGGTTTTGTGGCTTTCGTTTTTTACAATATTCATGATGTAGCGGCGTGTGGCGCTGTCCCCGTGGGCGAGGGTATAGATGAGTGGCAACGTCATTTTTTTCTCCTTGATGTCAATGCCGAGTGGTTTGCCCACATCGTCGTCGCCAAAGTCGAAAAGGTCGTCGCGGATCTGGAAGGCCATGCCCGTTTTTTCGCCGAACAACCACATTCTTTGTATGGTTTCTTCATCCGGAGCGGTGCTTGCGGCGCCCGCGCAGCAGGCGGCTGCGATAAGCGACGCCGTTTTTTGCCGGATGATCTCGTGGTAGATTTCTTCCTTGATATCGAGCCGCCGCGCTTTTTCCATTTGAAGCAATTCCCCTTCCGCCATTTCCTTCACGGCGCGGCTGACGATTTCGAGCAGCCGGAACTGTTGTTTTTTGACGGAAAGCAACAAACCCTGCGAGAGTAAAAAATCGCCGACCAGCACCGCCACCTTGTTTTTCCAAAGCGCATTGATCGAAAAAAAGCCCCGCCTTTCATTGGAATCGTCCACCACGTCGTCGTGAACGAGGGTGGCCGTATGCAGGAGTTCGACCAGCGACGCAGCCGTGTATGAACCTTCGTTGATGGGGGCGAACAATCGGGCGCTCAACAGCACCAGCATGGGGCGCACTTGTTTGCCTTTGCGTTGTACGATGTACCATGTGATCTTGTCGAGCAGGGGTACATTGCTGCGCATAGCATCGCGGAAGCGCTCTTCGAATACATCCAGTTCGGCGTTGATCGGCGTTTTTATGGCTTCCAGAGACATGTATAAAGAGGTAGTTGCAAAATGATTAGAGGCCGTCAATTTTCAATTTTAATTGAAAACTTTGAACTTGAAACAGCCGCAAGGTAGTAAGGTTGGCAAAATGTACGGGTTTGTTTGGAGCATGTTGGGCCTTACTTCATTTTTGCTTCGATGACTTTTCTAAATTCGGCCTGTTGTTTTATTACCTGAGCGTTTTGAAGCTTGTCCTGCGCCGTTTGCGGGTTTTCCATCGTATCGACCCGGCTCAGCCATTCCAGGGCTTTTGCGTAATCACCCAGGTGATAACAGGCATAGGAGAGGTTAAATTTCCCATTTTCAAAACGTGGATTGATCTCCATAGCCTTTTCAAACAAGGGCACCGCTTCGCCATACCGGTTTTCCTTTACCAGGGCGGAAGCGTAATTGTTGAGCACCTGGAAACTCCAGGGGTTAAGTGTGTAAGCCCGTTCGAATGCATCCACCGCCCGTTTGCCCTGGCCCATTTGGTAATAGGAAATACCTTCATACCAGCTGAGCGGCAGTGCCACGTTATTGTATTCGTAATAGCGGTTTTGCGCCGCCTGCGCTTCCGAGAGCAGGCCTGGAAAGTTGCCGCGCACTTGCGCATCCAGCAACCTGACGTTGTGTATCTCGCCCCGAATCCTGTTCCAGCCGATAACTACGTTGAACAACAATCCCCGGCCGCCAGCCAAAGAAAAACCGCCGAATATTTCCGAATCCCGGTTCCCGGCCATCGGGCCCATAACTCCCGGGTATGAAAAGCGGTATAAGCGAATAACATGGCCAGAACAACCTGACATTCAATACGTTCGCGTGGAAAGTCAAAAAACTGAATGATGCAGTAGCCGAGCAGTCCGGCCAGCAGGACGATGAGGTCGTGCCGCTTCCGGGCGGCGATCTCTTTTTTCCGCAGGGTCATAAAACCCGCCAGAAATGCGGCTGCGAACAAGGCACAGAACAGGACTGCGCCGAACAAACCCAATTCCGAGCGGATTTCTAAGTAGTCGTTGTGGGCGCGGGTAAACACCACGTTTTCTTCCTGCAAACGATAAGCGCCCTGGATGTTTTTCGACGGAAACCAAATCTTCCAGCTGCCGTTGCCTACCCCCCACCAGTAATGATCGGCGTTCAGCAGGTCGGTTTTGTGCCACACAAAGCGGCGTTCGTTGGCCGTTTCGCTGTCTAAGTAGGTGAGCGGGTTCAGGCGTTCGGGCAGCGAGCCACCCGGGCCTTTCAGAACGGCCAATGCCAATAAAAAACCTCCCGCGACAACCAGCGCCGCCAACATTTTTCTTTTATAAACGCGGAAAAACGCGGGCTCCAGCACAGTCCGTGAGGTAAAATAAAACAACAGCGCAGCAGCCGTCGCGAGGTAAACGGTGCGGGTTTGAAGTAACAGTATGAGTGCGAGCAGCAACGCTGTACCGATCCCGAAATGCCACCTGTCAGCCCGGTTCACCTGTTCATCCGGCGAATAAACCAGTACCTGGAAAACCAGCAAAAAAAACAAAAAATCGGAAGCCAGGCTTTTGTTGCCAAATACGCCGGAAGCGTAATCGTAGAGGTGTGTGTTATCAAGGCCGTATTGCGACACGGCAAAGCCAATCTGGACCATCAGAATGCCTGCCACGGCATAAACAAGCAGGGTATTCGCCTTCCGGAGCGATACCCGCAGCCGGATTTCATCGCGGAAAAGTGCCTGCCGCAACAACCAGTACACCAGGAAAAGCAACAGCGTTTTTTGGGCATAAAAAATCGCTTCCGACCAGCTGAATGCCCAGCTGACCGACGCGAGGTTCAGGCCGTACCAGCCCAGCAGCAGCAGATCGAATGTATGCAGGCGCCAGTCGCCGTGTTGGCGCAAGTCTTTCCCGACCGCCGGCAAAATCACCAGCAAAACCGCCGACAGAAAGAAAAAACGCGGCACAAGGTAGCGGTCGAGGCAGGGGGGCAGAAAAAACAGGGCGCTGGCGGCAAAAGCCAGCCAGACCAGGAGGTGGTAAGGAGGCGGCGTACCCGGTTCGACCGGAACGGCAGCAGGTTTCAATGTTTTCTTTTGGCGCATATGCGGTATCAAAAGTCGGTGATGGCAGGAAAAATCGGGTATAATCCGCCGTTTTTTCCGGAACTGCGGCAAAATCGCGAAATTTTAACAGTCGGCGCCCCGCAAAGTGTTTTTATTAGTGATCCGCCCGGATTATATTTGAGCGCACAAAACCACGATGATATGCCTAACCCTGCATTATTGACCACCCTGTTCATTCTCGGTCACCTGCTTCTTTCCGCCCAGGACGCGCCGATGAAATACGGCAAAGTCCCGAAAGAAGACCTCGAAATGAAAGTTTACGCCCCGGACACTACGGCTTCCGCCATTGTATTGTGCGATTACGGCAAGGTTACTTATGAATTCCGGGACCAAAAAGTCCGGCTCAATTTAGAAAAACACAAACGAATCAAAATACTGAAACGCGCCGGATTTGATGAAGGCAACGTTGTGATCTATTATTACAAAAATACCGATATAAAAAACCTGAAAGCGCAGGTCATCACACCCGACGGGCAAGAAATCGAAGTGGCGAAAAAGGACTTTTTTGACGAAAAAATAAGTGAAAACGCGTCAGGAATCCGTTTTGCCTTCCCCAACCTGACAGAAGGCTGTGTGGTGGAATATAAATATGACTACCTGGTTCCCTACATCTTCGAAATCCCGGAATGGTATTTCCAGGAAAACATACCCGTCCGCTGGAGCGAGCTCCGCCTCGAGATTCCACTTTTTTATCGGTATGTATCTGTACATCAAGGGTTTACACTCGACATCTCGGAGTCGAATGTGCGGGAACGGCCCTTCATTCACGACAGGGGATCGGCCGGAACCACGCGGGGCACGACGGAGTACAACATCATCCGAATGGTTGCCAAAGATATGCCGGGCCTGAAAAAAGAGTCGTTTATCACCACCATGGACGACTATTATACCCGCATTCGTTTCCAACTGGCGAGTATACAATATCCCGACGAAGCTCTGGAACCCATTATGAGTACCTGGGAAAAAGTCGCCGCAAAACTGCTCGAGGATGAAGATTTCGGTGGCCTCCTGTACCACAAAAATAATTATGATGATTTATGGGCAGCCGCCCAGATCCACCTGCTTCTTGCCACAGACCGGGATGCCAAAATCCATGCTCTTTACAAGTTTATCAATTCCAGTTTTGAACGGGAAGACGGTTCCTGGATTTATGCGCGCAAAAACTTCGATGAATTGTACGAGAAAAAAAGCGCCCGCAATTCGGAAATGAACCTGATGCTGGTCGCCTTGCTGAAAGAAGCGGGAATAGAAGCACATCCGGTGCTGATCAGCACCCGCGACCACGGCCGGCCCATCCCTGAATACCCGGTTTTAGATCAGTTCAACCACGTGATCGCCATGGTAAACACCGAGGGCAAGCCGCCGCTGTTGCTCGACGCCGGCAATTCATTCCGCCCGCCGGGACTCATCGCCGGCAACTCGCTGAACGGCAGCGGCTGGGTGGTCCGGCAAACCAACCCGCAATGGATTACCTTCGAAACCACCCAGTCGGGCGAAACCTATTTTGGCACTTTCCAACTCGACGCCGGGGGCAATCTCAACGGCGCTGTACAAGTGGCGGCAGAAGGCTACAGCGCTGCGAGCCGCCGCGAAGATTACAGTAGCAAAACCCCGAAAGAATATTGGGAATCCGAATTTCAGGGCCGCCATCCCGATGTACAAGTAGATTCCGTGACGGTGGAAGCAATAGATGACCCGGACCGGCAGTTGAAGGAGCGTTTTCGCTGTTCCCTGCCCGGTTACGCGCAGGTATCCGGCGATTTTATTTACCTGACACCCATGTTTTACAGCAGTTATTTCGAAAATCCGTTCAAAACGGAAAAGCGGGACTACCCCGTCGACATACCGTATCCGTTTAAAGAACGTGTCATTCTGCAACTGATCATTCCGCCGGGATACAAGGTGGAATCGCTGCCCGAGCCCGCGCGTTTGGCGCTGCCCGACGACGGCGGCCGTTTTCAATACGTCGTAACACAAAACGAGAATAAACTGTCGC
Source organism: Lewinellaceae bacterium (assembly GCA_016713985.1). Classification (GTDB taxonomy): domain Bacteria; phylum Bacteroidota; class Bacteroidia; order Chitinophagales; family Saprospiraceae; genus M3007. Next base: position 141,906 of record JADJOD010000023.1, read on the forward strand.
TCAACTGCACGTTTATGATCACCAACCTGCATTTCGAACCCGGACAATACGATGTACTGCGCACTTTTTTCGGCATGGCCGCCGAAAAATTCGGCGAACAGATCGTGTTGAAAAGGATGTGAAACCCTCATCAACCATTACCATCACTCCAACCAGACACCCCATGCGTTTTACTTTATTATTGTTGCTCCCTTGCCTGGCCGCCGCGCAGGACGAAGCCGCCTACAATGCCTACAACATCCCGGATACCCTGCTGACCGGCGCCGATGCCGTGGTGCGCAGCCGGGAAATGACATTCACCGTATCCTCTGCGGACAACGCCGTATTACACGAAAAACGTGCGGTTACCCTGTTCAACGGCAAAAGTGATTACAACAAATTGATTTTGCACTACGACAGTTTTAATAAAATCGGCAAAATACGCGGCAGCCTGTACGACGCTTCGGGGCAATTTATCCGCGACATCGAAAAAAAGGAGGTGAAAGATCAGAGTGCGATCAGTGATTTTTCCATTTATGAAGACAGCCGGGTGCGCTATCTGGAGGTGAATCACGACCGCTATCCCTATACCGTTGTCTTTGAATACGATATGAAGTTCCACGACCTGCGCGGATACCCTACCTGGGATATTCAGTCGTATAACACGGCCGTGGAAAATTCCGTTTGCCGGTTCGTTTTGTCACGGAACATGAAATTGTATCACAAAGCATTGAATATCAATATTTCACCCGAAGAAAAAATAGAAGATGGCGATCAGATTTACGAATGGCGGGTGCATAATTTGCCGGCCATCGGCAAGGAACCCTACGCGCCTTCGGCTTACGATTTGTTGCCCTGCGTGCTTATATCGCCCGATTTGTTTCAGGCCGAGCGCTACACCGGCAGCATGGCTTCCTGGAAGGACCTGGGCCTGTTCCAGTTCGAGTTGTCCAAAGGCCGCGACAAATTATCCCCCCAACTCAAATCCACCGTTCGCGAACTCACCGCCGGACTCACCACGGAAAAAGAAAAAATCGCCGTTTTGTACCGCTACCTCCAGCAAAATACCCGGTATGTGAGCGTCCAACTCGGTATCGGCGGCTGGCAACCTTTCGATGCCAATTATGTGGAAAAAAACAAGTTCGGCGACTGCAAGGCACTGAGCAACTTCATGAAAGCGCTGCTGAAAGAGGCTGGTATCGCCTCCAACCCCGCGCTGGTGAAATACGGCGACGATTGTATGGACCTCTCTGACAACTTCGCCACCGTTGCATTTAACCACATGATACTGTACGTGCCCTCGCAGTCGACCTGGCTCGAGTGCACGAGTAGCAGCCTGCCGCCCAACTACCTCGGTTCGGGCACCGACGACCGGGAAGTGTTGCTAATCACCGAGCAGGGCGGGAAAATCGCGCGCACCCCGGCTTTGCCGCCGGCCGGCAACCTGAAACGCAGTTTCACCGATATTACCCTGCAAAACACCGGCGAAGCCGTCGTAGCCGTGCGTTCTACACTCAGCGGTTCGCTGCACGAGTGGTATCGCGGCGCGGCGGAGTACTACACCCCGGAAGAATTGCAAAAAGAAATGCAGAAGAAAAACCCTTTGCCCCAGGCCTATTATGCCAAGTTGAACATACTGCCCAGTAAAGACGCGCCGGAAGCCGGGCTCGAATACGAGATGCGGGTACCGCAGTTCGGCAGCAAGGCCGGAAAACGTTTTTTCCTGCCCGTCAACCCCGTGAATGCGCTTCGGGAGATTCCGCCGGCCAATGAAAAACGGGTGCATCCCGTTGCCGTTCATAAAGGTTTTGTGGAACAGGATACCGTATTGCTGCACCCGCCGGAAGGCTACACCGTGAAAGTATTCCTTCGGAAAATACCAGCATTTCCACCGAATTCGGCTCCTATTCGGGCCAGGTGGTCCAACAGGACCGGGGCCTGTTGTTTATTCGCCGGCTGGAAATTTTGCCGGTGCGCCTGCCTGCCGATCGGTACACCGAATGGCGCAATTTTTACCGCGACGTAGCCAAAGCAGACGGAATGAAAGTAGTGCTGGTGAATAAGACCTGAAAAATTTGCGCTGATTTTTCCAGATTTTTCCACGGCAGTCCCTCCAAATGCCTCCGAATCCCAATCTTTGCCCGCACGAAACCAACTTTCACTGCATGTTCATTTTTAAAAAAGTGGCCGACCTGCAAGGCTGGCTGAATGACGAACGCGCCAGGGGTCGCTCCATCGGTTTTGCCCCGACCATGGGCGCCCTGCACGACGGCCACCTTGATCTGGTGCGAATGGCCAAACGGGAATGCGACCGCGCCGTAGTCAGCATTTTTGTCAACCCCACCCAGTTCAACGACCCGAAAGACCTGGAAAAATACCCGCGTACTCCCGAAAAAGATACGGAACTCCTGCTGCCTGCCGGTTGCGACGCCCTGTTTATCCCACCCGTGGAAGAAGTATATCCGCCCGGCAAAAATTTTCGGATTCACCTGGATTTCAGGCAGTTGGATGAAGTAATGGAAGGGGTGTTTCGCCCCGGTCACTTCGAAGGAATGGCCTCGGTGGTCAACCGCCTGCTCGACATCGTGCAACCCCACCGGCTCTACATGGGGCAAAAGGATTTTCAACAACTCAGTATCGTGCGCGATATGTTGCGGCAACTGAATTCACCCGTCGAACTGGTGATGTGCCCCACCCGCCGTGAAGCCGACGGACTCGCCATGAGCAGCCGCAATGTGCGCCTTACTCCCGACATGCGCGCCGCCGCGCCGGTCATCCACCAAACCCTGCAATGGGCTAAAACGGCCTTTGAAACGATGGAGGCCGCCGCCGTTCAGGCACAGGCGCTAGAAAAACTCACCCGAGCCAGCCTCCAACCGGAATATTTCGACATCGTGGACGGCATTTCCCTGCTGCCGGTACCCACCCGCGCCGACAGCAATTTTATCGTGGCCTGCGTCGCCGCCTTTGCCGGAGAAGTACGGCTGATTGATAATTTGGTGTTAAGAGGGGATTCAGGGTTTAAGGGTTTGTGGTACGTCATAAAGTTTTGACTTTTTTGAACGTCATAAAGTTTTGACCTAATTTTGGAGTTCATTGACATATCAGATTAAATTATGGGCCAAGCCAAGACACTTGATATAAGGCAACGAGTAGTTACAATGAAACAAAGTAAACACACGAATGCCAGTATTTCCGAATCCTTACAAATAGGCATTGGAACTGTTAAAAACATTTGGAAACGTTACCAAACCAATGGTAAAGCGGGTTTACCTGCTTGTTATGATCGATGTGGTAGACCAGTAAGTCCAAAAGAGGAACTTGCCTTTCGGTTGGTTCGATTGGTTCGCCACATTCATCCTACATGGGGTGTACCCTTAATTGTATTGAAGGTTTCAGAGAAATTTCCTGAGTTAAAATTGCGGAGTATTCGGCAATATCAACGTCGTTTATTTGAAGGCAGGGGCCAACTACCTCGTCCGATTTTACCACCCAAGCCTGATGCGGAGCAATCCCGGATTGCCCACGACACTTGGCAAATAGATGCTAAAGAGCGTTTTTACTATCCAAAATGGCCAGGAGGTATGTTACCTGACTATAATGGATGAGGCAAGCGGGGCATTGTTAGGTGCACAGGCTTTCCCCCCATGCACGGATTAGTCAGGTTCCAATAGAGCAGATCCGACAGTTCTTATTGACGCATTTCCAACGCTGGATCATGCCCAAGGCTATCCGAACTGACAATGGCGAGCCTTTTGGAGTTCCTACCCGGGATGTTGTGCCTTTCATGTCCTTGTGGTTGAAAGCCTGGAACATCATTCCTATTCTCAATCGCCCGCGCCGTCCAACTGATAACTCAAAAGTAGAAAGAGGGCAAGGCACTACCAGTCGATGGGCAGAATTGAGTAAATGTGCAAACTTGAATATACTGCAACAACGGTTAGATAATGCATGCTTGATTCAACGTGAGAAATATCCAGTCGTGCGACTTGGTAATGTCACCAGAAGTCAACTACACAAAAGTCTTGAGGACAAAGCACGCCCTTTTGATCAAGCGAACTTCGATGAAAAAAAAGCCTACGCTCACTTGGCTTTGGCTGTAATGCCTCGAAAAGTCAGCATTAATGGGACAATCGTTATTTATAACAAAGTATTCTCTGTCGGAGCATCACATAAAAGAAAAATCATGATGATTAAGTTCGATCCCATTCATGTGGCATGGATGGTAATTGATCAAACAGGTTCCATATGTAAAACAATACCTGACTCCAGGTTTCAAAAGGAGTGTTTATTTAATCTGATATGTCAATGAACTGATAAAAAAGAGCCAAAACTTTTGGTCGTTCAAAAAAGTCAAAACTTTATGACGTACCACAA
>JADJOD010000024.1 GCA_016713985.1 Lewinellaceae bacterium
TCTCGGCATGATGTACTACTTCCTGCCGAAAGCCGCCAACCGCCCGGTTTATTCCTTACCGCTTGTCCATCATCCACTTCTGGGCGTTGATTTTCATCTACATCTGGGCGGGTCCGCACCACTTGTTGTATTCGTCGCTGCCCGACTGGGTGCAGTCGCTGGGTACCGTGTTCAGTATCATGCTGATCGCGCCGTCGTGGGGCGGTATGCTCAACGGCCTGCTCACGCTGCGGGGCGCCTGGGACCGCGTTCGCCAGGATCCGGTGTTGAAGTTTATGGTAGTTGCCGTAACGGCTTATGGTATGGCCACCTTTGAAGGGCCGATGTTGTCCATCAAATCGGTGAATGCCATCAGCCACTTTACGGACTGGACGATTGCGCACGTGCACGTGGGCGCACTCGGCTGGAACGGGTTCCTGACCTTTGGCGCCCTGTACTGGCTGTGGCCGAAGATGTATCGTACGGAGTTGTATTCCAGGCAGTTGGCCAACGTACACTTCTGGCTCGGCACACTTGGTATCATTGTATACGCCGTTCCGATGTATTGGGCCGGCTGGACGCAGGCATTGATGTGGAAAGAATTCACTCCCGAAGGCACCCTGGCCTGGGGTAACTTCCTCGAAACGGTCACACAAATTATTCCGATGTACGCCATCCGTGCATTTGGCGGCACCTTGTTCTTTGTAGGCGTTTTGCTGGGCGTTTATAACCTGATCAAAACCGCGCAACAAGGCACCTTTATGGCCAATGAAGACGCGGAAGCACCTGCCCGTGAACGCCATTTGGCAAAAGCAGGCGGCGAACACTGGCACCGCTGGATAGAAGGTCGCCCGATGCAAATGTTGCTGTGGAGCACCATCCTGATCGCAGTCGGAGGTATCGTACAAATTATCCCGATGGTGTTCATCGAAAGCCAGGTGCCCAAAATTTCCACGGTGAAACCATACACTCCGCTCGAACTCACCGGTCGCGATATCTATATCCGCGAAGGTTGTGTGGGTTGTCACTCGCAACTGGTTCGGCCTTTCCGCTCCGAAACGGTCCGCTACGGAGAATACTCCAAATCAGGCGAATATATTTACGACCGCCCATTCCTGTGGGGCAGCAAACGCACCGGCCCCGACCTCTGGCGCGAAGGCTCCGGCAACCAGAACGCAAAACCTGACAGCTGGCACTTCTACCACATGATCGACCCAACCACCATGTCGACGGGCTCCATCATGCCTGCGTACCCGCACCTGGCAGAAGAAGCGCTTGACCTGGACGACCTGCCCGCCAAAATCAACGCGCTGCGCAAACTCGGCACGCCGTACCCCCGCGATTTTGAAAAATACGCGATCGGGAACGCCCAGGAACAAGCCCAAAAAGTGGCAAAAAACCTCGCAGCGGAAGGAGTTAAAGAGCAGGGGCTGGAAAACAAGGAGATCGTGGCCATTATCGCTTACCTGCAACGGCTTGGCACCGACGTCAATGTGAAACCGGCCGGGAATCAATAGATGACGGTTTATGAAGGTTGATAAGCGTTGATTTTGATCGACGTATCAACCTTCATCAACCCTTAACAATCATCATCAACAAGAAAAAATATGTACAAATATCTGCTTCAATCCGTCGAGGGTATCCAATGGTTCGGCATCATCACGCTGCTGTTGTTTTTCGGCACTTTTTGCTTCGCCGTAATCCGGGCGGCTTTATCCGGGAAAGAAGATATGCGCCGTATGGCCGAACTTCCGCTGGACGACTGAAAAATTCACCTAATTTCCTGTTTTTCAATTTTTTGAAAAATGAAATCGAAAAAATATTTGCTCACAATCTTTATACTGGCCAACGCCCTTGCGGGGTGGAGCCAGGCTGCGCAGCCGGCGGATGCTCCTGCGCCGGGTGCCTCAAATCAACTGTTTCCCGACATCATGACGATGACCCTGGCAATTGCCGGCGCGGCGTTGTTCATCGTTGCCATGATCTACGTCATCAAGGTCAACCAGTTTTTATATAAAAGGGTTTTGACGCTGGAAGCCCAAAAAAGTGGCGCGGCATTGTCGGAAGCAGGAGCGACTCCGGAGGCCACGGCCCAAAGCGACAGTTTCTGGACGCGTATGCGCAAACAATACTGGGAAGACGCCGTACCGATCGAACGGGAAGGCGAAATCACTTTCCACCACGCGTATGACGGTATTCACGAACTCGACAACCGGCTGCCGCCGTGGTGGATCAATATGTTTATCCTGACCATTATTTGGGCCGTCGGCTATATGTGGTACTACCACTGGGGAGGAAACGGCCCCAGCTCCGGCGAAGAGTATAAAACCGAAATGGAAACCGCCAAAAAAGCCATCGCCGTAGCCCTGGCCGGCAAAGCCAACGCAGTGGATGAATCCAACGTGACGGCACTTACCGAAGCCGGTGCGTTGGGTGAAGGTGAACTGATTTACAAAAACACCTGCGCCGCATGCCACGGGCAAAAAGGCGAAGGAACGGTTGGTCCCAATTTTGCGGACGACTACTGGATACACGGCGGCGGCGTTAAAAACATATTCAAAACCATCAAATACGGCGTACCGGAAAAAGGTATGATCTCGTGGCAGGCTCAGCTGAAACCTGCTGATATGCAGAAGGTTGCGAGTTATATTCTTACGCTGCGCGGTACCAATCCGCCCAACCAGAAAGAACCGCAGGGCGCGATCTGGACGGAGGAAGGCGCAGCGCCCGACTCGACGGCCATACCGGCATCTGATCCCGCACAAAATCCGAAATAATTATACTTCGGGCGTCGGCCTGCAGGAATGGTTCCTTCCTGTATGGCCGGCGCTCCTTATAATTTGAATGCTATGAACAACGAATTTCTGGACAAGGTCATCGAAGACAACGAGGAATACCGCGACCATATCGCAACCGTGGATCAGGCGGGTAAAAGAATCTGGCTGTATCCGAAAAAACCTTCGGGGCGTTTTTACAACGCCCGTGCCTGGGTGAGCTTCGCATTTCTGGCGATATTCCTGACGATGCCGTTCATCCGGATCGACGGGGAGCAGTTTCTTCAGTTCAATATACTGGAGCGGAGATTCGTATTGTTCGGGTTGGTGTTTACGCCACAGGATTTTCACCTTTTGTGCTGGCGATGCTGACCTTTATCGTATTTATTATCCTGTTTACCGTCGTTTACGGGCGTTTGTTTTGCGGATGGGTATGCCCTCAAACGGTTTTTATGGAAATGTTTTTCCGCAAAATCGAATACTGGATCGAAGGCGACGGCAATGAACAGCGCAAATTGGACCATGGACCCTGGACTCAGGAAAAAATCAGGAAAAAAGCCCTGAAACACGCCATATTTTTTGCCATTGCCGTGGTGGTATCCAATTACTTTCTGGCGTATATCATCGGCATGGATCAGGTGCTAAATATCGTGACCCAGCCGGTAGGGCAAAACCTCGGCGGGTTTATCGCGATGCTGGTTTTTTCCGGAATATTTTACGGTGTGTTCGCGCGTTTGAGGGAGCAAGTCTGCACCACGATTTGTCCCTACGGCCGATTGCAGGGTGTTTTGCTGGTACAGGATTCGATCGTTGTCGCCTACGATCACTTGCGCGGCGAACCGCGGGGCAAATTGAAAAAGGAAAAACCGGCAGAACCACCAACCCCGGCTCAGTACGGCGACCCGGTTCAACAAATCAGGGAAATGGTAAGCACGGGCTCTTCCGTTGCCCGCAACGCCGCGCCTGCTGCCAAAGCCGGCGATTGTATCGATTGCAAACTCTGTATCGCCGTTTGCCCGACAGGAATTGATATTCGCAACGGGACCCAACTGGAGTGTACCAATTGTACGGCGTGTATCGATGCCTGCGATGCCGTGATGGACAAGATCGGCAAACCCCGCGGCTTGATCCGCTACGATTCCATGACCGGAATCGAGTCGGGGAAACGCAAAATTTTTACCACCCGCGTATACGCTTATTCGGCGGTTTTGATCGCGCTGCTGGCGCTGGATATTTTCCTGATCGCAAGACGGGGCATCGTCGAAACGATCATTTTGCGCTCGCCGGGCCAAATGTACCAGGAAAAGGACGATACCCACCTGACCAATCTGTACACCTACGTCCTGATCAATAAAACCAATAAAGAACTGCCCGTCGAACTAAAAATGGCCACCCCGGGCGGTCAGATACAAATCGTAGGTGTTGTGCCGCACAGTATCCCGAAAAGTGGGAAAATTGAAGGCGCCTTTTTTGTGGAAATGCCGGTTGATCAACTCACCGGACGTAAAACACCCCTGAAAATCGACATCGTGTCCAACGGCAAAAAGATTGATGAAGCCAAAACGAGTTTTATGGGGCCGGGAGGGACATTGCGTCCGAAAGAAGACGAAGAAGACAAGGAGCATTCCGGCAAAAACGGGAATGAACATTAATCGCACATCGCAAAAACTTCCACCTTATTATGAAATTCAACTGGGGTACAGGTATCGCACTGGTTTATGGCACGTTTGTTCTGGCCATGATTGGTATTGTGTTCGCCTCGCGCAAACACGATCCGGGCTTGGTGCAAAAAGATTACTACAACCTCGACCTGAATTATCAGGCCCACTTAGAGAAAAAACAAAATACGGCAACCCTGACGCTGCTGCCTCAGGTGCAGTTTAAAGGGGCTGCCCAAATCGTCACTATTCAATTCCCTTCCGGGATGAATGTGACTGACGGAACGGCCCGCTTTTACCGCCCGTCCACTACCAGCGACGATTTTACGGTAAACATCAAAAACACCGACGCGTTGGAAGTGCCTGCCGGAAGCCTCGCCTCGGGTCGCTGGTACGTGGAATTCGACTGGGAGGCCGGCGGAAAAAAATATTTCTGGGAAACAACCGTCCATATCTGATGTCGATCATTCCTCCTCTTCTCCTCGGATTTGCCGGCAGCTTGCATTGTGTGGGCATGTGCGGGCCACTTATGCTGGCTTTGCCGCTCGGCGCGCAGGAAAAGCGGGACCTGATCCGGCAAATGCTGGTATACCATTCCGGCCGGATTTTGACCTATACGGCACTTGGGGTGTTGTTTGGACTGGCAGGTCAGGGCATCGCAATCGCCGGTTTTCAAAAAGGGCTTTCCATTGCCGCCGGTATTTTTATGGTTGGTATGGCCTTCATGGCCTGGCGTTTCGAACGCTTAGTGACCAACCTGCCAGGTTTCGGCGCCTTTACCCGGCGTATTCAACTCCGCATCGGGCATTTGATGAAACGCCACCCCGGCGGAACGTCTTTTTATGTCGGATTGCTCAACGGCCTTGTACCCTGCGGCATGGTGTATGCGGCGCTTGCCGGTGCCATTTCCTCCACCGGTAGCGCAGAAGGTGGCGTTTTTATGGCCCTGTTTGGCCTCGGCACCTTACCCTTGTTGCTGACGGTCGGTGTACTCGGGCGTTCGTTCAGCATGTCCGTTCGCAAAAAAATCAGCATACTGCAACCCGTACTGCTCACGGCGGTGGGCTTGCTGCTGCTCCAGCGGGGTTTACACCTCGATTTATCGGTATTCGAGTCGGCCGTGCCGAAAGCAGGATTTGACTGCCATTAAAAGTAAAAGTAATGGTCATTATTTCGTTGTATGTTTGATGACGATTCGACCATGAAAAAGGAAGAGATTGCAGATGCCATACGGCAATATTTCCCTCTGCTCAACCAGATTGAACTGGCGGGTGCCATTGCGGACCGCGCTGTGTCGCTCTCCATCCCCTCGGGTAAAATACTCCTGAACACAGGGGAAAACATCAGCCTCATCCCGCTCGTGGTAAAGGTTCCGTCAAAGTGGTACGCGCCGACGACACGGGCCACGAAGTATTACTCTACTATATACAACCGGGTGAAAGTTGCGCGATGACCCTTTCTTCCTGCCTGAAACGTGAAAAAAGCCGGGTGAAAGCCGTGGCCCAACAAGCTACCGAAATAATCGGCATACCTGCCGAACAGGCCTATATGCTGGGGCGTAAATACCCGGTGTGGTTTGATTTTGTGCTGGATTCTTACGCCCGGCGTTTTGAAGAATTGCTGGAAATGGTGGACGAAATCGGCTTTTCCAGCCTCGACCGGCGACTTGCCAAATACCTGCTGGAAAAATCCACCCTGCTGAATACCACCGTGCTCCATCTCTCCCACCAGGAAATTGCCGAAGACCTCGGTACGGCCAGGGCGGTGATTTCACGCCTGCTCAAACAAATGGAGCGAAAAGGTATGGTCCGGCTGCAAAGAGGCCGAATCCGGATTTTGGCACTTGTGCTACCTGAGTAGCATATCTATCGGCCGGTACGGGCGAAATTTGTAGTGAAAACGATACCGATGTTCAGGACGAATTCCAAATGGGTCAAATTTGCAATAGTGTGTTTGATTTGTGCCGGCATCGCACTCTTCATCGGTCTGATCGTTCTATTTATTCACCACTAATTTGCACATGCCATGAAAAAGAACATGGGTTCTACCGACAAAGTTATCCGTATCATCCTCGCCGTTGTATTTGCGGCCTTGTATTTCACCGGTACCGTTACGGGCCTCGTCGCTTATATCTTGTTGGCATTCGGCGCTATTTTCGTGCTTACCAGCCTGATCAGTTTTTGCCCGATTTATGCACTCGTGGGCCTTTCCACCTGCCCGGTTCCCGAACGTAAATAAGCGCCGGCATGAAAAAAGGGCTGTTCCGTGATACGGAAAGCCCCTTTTTCTCATGGTGCGTTTTGTTCTAATGTCCGGCGATTGGTGCCAAACGCCGATGGGCAATTTGATGCCCGGATACAGGGTTTCAGGTTTGGGGTGACTGAAGTTTGGTTGGGTCGTTTATTTTTCTGCTACCATGCGGACATGGAGCGGTTGTTCAGTTGTTGCGGTAAATCCAGCGATTTGAGTTTGACAAGTGGCGCCACGCTGGCACACATGTCTTCGTATTCTTCGGCACACTCGGGCGACAACTCGTCCGAAACGGGCAGCGGCGGCAGTACGACCGGCGTTTCCGGCGCAACAGGCAGTGTCGCCAGAAGCGATTTCTCCAGCGCCTGGCCGGTGATCACGTCGCGGGCGAACATGATTTTGGGTCTCCAGTATTTTGAAATGGAGATGTTTTCCACGATAATTCCTTTCGAACAGGTGCTGTGTACACAAAAAATACCTTCTTCGGTGTTCCGGACGACCAATGCCACGTGTGTTACACGGCCGCGGCGGCCGAAAAAGATCAAATCGCCCGGAAGTACGTTGTCAAGGCTAATTTCTTCACCCTGTGTGGATTGCATCGAAGAACCGGCGGAAACCTTTACCCCGAATTCACTCAGTGCAAAACTGGTAAAACCCGAGCAGTCGAACCCTGCGGCACTGCTGTTGCCACCATGCCGGTATTCGATTCCGACAAAATTTTGGGCGTATCCTGCAATGAATTCGCGCAATTGCATCATTTGCTCGCTCACAACCCGCGGTAAATGCGGATCACTGGTGGCGAGCGCCGGAGAAAAAGAACCAAGAAGAAGCGCGAGGGTAAAAAGAAGTGAAAAAGGTCGTTTGGGGCAACTGGAAGGAAGACTGTCGGACATTCGTTATGTCGTTTTGGTTCGCAGTTGCTGGCAGCAACTACACGCCCCGCCACAGGCGATTGATAGGTTTGTTAATAGAATGGATCAGGTGCCGGTGGGGCAATGACCAGGTTTGCTTTATGGCGGAATATGTTCACGGAAAGATTACAGAACAGCGAATAAACGGATTGAAATGTATCGCAAACCTGAGGCAAAGGTAGAAACGACTTTCAAAAAACAAAGCGTTTGAAACAAAAAATGGAAAAAACTTTTCAAGACAGTTGAAAAATGTCCCCGTCCGTTAAAAAAGGCAATTGCCGGCGGTATTGTTCCATATCTTCCAAGGAAAGTTCGGTTGTAAAGAGCCCTTCCTTCCCGGATATTCCGACGATTTGTTGTCCGGAAAAATCAATGACGGCCGAGTCGCCGCCGTATTCAAAATCATTTCCATCTTTTCCAACAATATTCACGCCCGCCACAAAGGATTGATTTTCAATGGCTCTGGCCATTAACAAGGCGCGCCAGTGATGGCTTCTCCGGGCAGGCCAGTTGGCGACGTAGAGCAAAAGGTCGTACGTCGGCCGGGGCGTTTCACCTGCACCGGGAATGTTGCGGTTGCGGCTCCAAACCGGGAAACGAAGGTCATAACAAACTAAGGGCCGGATGCGCCAGCCCTGCCAATCCACCACTAATTGTTTATTCCCTGCCGAATATTGTTCGTGTTCGCCGGCCAGCGCGAACAAGTGCCTTTTGTCGTAATATTCAAACCCGCCGTCGGGGCGCATAAACACAAGCCGGTTGAAATACCGGCCGTTTTCAGCGCAAATAAAACTGCCGGTGACCGCAGCACCCAAAGTTGCCGCCTGTTCGTGCAACCACCTTGTTGTGGGCCCGTCCGAAGGTTCGGCCAGGGCTGATGCGTTCATGGAAAAACCGGTGGTGAACATTTCCGGCAATACCACCAGGTCGGTCTGGCCGCGCAAGGGGGCGAGTTTTTGCGCGAACATTGCGCGGTTGGCGCCGGCAGATTCCCAGGCGAGGGCGGATTGAACGATGGTGAGGCGCATAAGTTGCTGAAAATGAGGTACACAATGGCCGGAACGGCCATAATGAATCCTGTCTTTTGCGCAAATTTCGATTAAAATTTAGGTTTCTGAACAGATTAATTGGCAGGGGTTGCGTAAAAAAATCAGAGATACTTTATTTGGGAATTGAAACGAAAATATTATTTTGAATCGCGGCTGAGCCAGACATTCCAGGTTTTCAAAACCTGGAATGTCTGCGCATCATCCGAATAAAATTTCTCCCAATTCGCGACAATTCGCAACTTAAAGACTTTTGCCCCCCCTGCCGATTAATTCAAGTTGCAGCCAACAAACACACAAAGCGGGTCATGCTACAACTTGGGCTACTTATTTGATGCCCCGTACGTCATTGCACCTTGTAAATTGCACATTGAACATTGTACATTTTTTGAATTTGAAATTAAAAACCAATAATTTATAAATTCAAAAATTATTAATGTGTAATTTTTAATGACCAATGACCAATGACCAATGACCAATGACCAATGACCAATGACCAATGACCAATGACCAATGACCAATGACCAATGACCAATGACCAATGACCAATGACCAATGACCAATGACCAATGACCAATGACCAATGACCAATGACCAATGTCCAAGTACGTATGAGACACCCACAGTAATTTGATACTCATCCCCCCGTTTTGCAATACACCCCCAGCGACAGCGCCGGCGCGGCCAAAGCGTTGCGGCCGTTGAAAGCGCCTGCGACAAGGGCGCTTATGCCCCATTTTTGCCGGTGTTCGTAGCTGAGTGAAAACTGGGGCGAGGTGTATTCCACATTGTTGGCAAACAGGCCGTTGCCCGCTTGTGAAGGGTCGCCGTTGTTAAAAGATTCCACGCCGGCGAGTTTTACGGAAGCCAGAAGTTTGTTTTTCAGGAGCCAGTACCCGGCCTCCGCGTGATAACGAAACTCTTCCGAAAAGCCCTTGCTCCGGTTATTCACGCCTACATAACCGGTTGCATACCAGCGCGCTGCGCCGTAACCCCATTCCGCCTTGAGCAACTGGTTGAATTCTCCGTCGCCGGTGTATAATAAATCGGTGTTTTTAAAATCCCCGCTCGGAATCCCCAGGGTAAGAGCGCCGCTGAGTACAAAACCACCTTTGCGCAGCAAGCCTACCCGCACACCGAGGTCGGCGTCGCCGAAAGCGGTATTTTCAAGTCCCGGCTGAAGCAACTCTCCGCTGAGTGCCCCGACGCCTTCGTTCACGGTGTTGCGCACCAGAAAGGGCACATAAGCCACCAGCGTCACACGATTGCTGAGCCCGTATTCGCCATAAAAAGAAGTGGTATAATTGCCCAGCAAGGTGCCGGCGCCGTTGATATCGTAAATATTGCCGTCCACGCTGTAGAACGAACGGGCGCGGATCATGCTGAAATCCAGTTTGAAAAAAACCCTGTCCTTTCGGGCGGGGCCAGGCGTTTGCAAAAAGGGAAACGGCCGAAAAGGCGACCAGAAAAAGGGTGGTATAAACAGCGGCTTGTTGTTTCATTTTTTAATGTTTTGAACTGATTTGCAAGGTTTTAGCAAATGTTAACCGTTCAGTTTGGCGGTGCCGAAACGAACATTGAAGGGAATGCAATAAATCACCACATAATCGTAGTCGTGCAGCCAGGTACCGGCAGGCACACTGTATTCCTGCGCGCCGGCATTGGCGCTCAGCAAGGCGAGTTGCAGGCTGTTTTGTGCGTTCAGCCCGCCGGAGGCCGTTTTGGCGAGATAAACGCCCAGCATGGGCCCGTTGGAAGCCGCAAAATCGCCGCCCAGTTGAAGTGTCAGGTTGAGGCCGGACTGTTGGAGTGTAGCCGTGCCTTTGACGGAATAACCCATATTCCCGGAAAATATACCCGATTGCTGTAGCGGTCACCAAAACGTTTCCCGGACTCAGGGCCGTTATTTGCCCGTTGGGCGCTACGTTGAGCGCTGCCGGGTCAGAACCCGCCCAGGTGAAAGAAACGCCGCTGATTTCCTGATTGGCGGCGTTGTAAGCGCCGGCTTTCAGCACGGCCGATTCACCCGCAACGAGTGTTGCCGGGGCATTCAGAATGACGATTGCGGCAATATCGTTGTTGTCGTCCGTCACGGTGATCAATACGGAATCGCGGAGATTGCCGGGCGCGGAAGCAATCGCCCAGGTTTGTCCGGCCGAATGGGCGGTGACATAGCCCGCGCCGGTCACCGTGGCGACGGCCGGTATCCCGCTTTGCCACTGGATCAGATTTGGGTGGTTTACGCCGGACTCGTCGGTGTAGGAAGCACTGAGTTGGATGCTTTCACCGGCGGGAAGCGAAACTGCGGCCGTTGTCAGGGATAACTTCGGTTCCAGAATTTCCGGAATGATTTCTGTTTTAACACATGCGGACAGAAGTGGTAAAAAGGCCCAGGGTAAAAATTTGAAATGTTGTAAATTCATCATCGGTGTCATTTTTTGTATACAGACACCGCTTTAACCCGGCGGGTTCGCTTTAGATGATTTGCAAGGTGTTGTTTCAGGATCAGATGTCTTAACCGGGACATTCGTGCGGCCGATGTACTACCTTTGCGGCAAACCTGATCAAGTAAAATGGATATCATTCAGCAAGGCTACGTCCGCACTGATTTAACCGCTGACGGCGTGGCGCATATCATTTTTTATCACCCCAACCACAACAGTCTGCCGAGCCGCCTGCTCGCCGAACTGGTGGCGGCCTTTGATGCCGCCGGGCGCAACCGCGACGCCAAAGTGGTGGTACTGCGCAGCGCCGAACACAAAACGTTCTGCTCGGGAGCCAGTTTTGACGAGTTGGTGGCTATTCAGGATTTTGACACCAGCCTTCAGTTTTTTTCCGGTTTTGGCCATGTGGTCAATGCCATGCGAAAATGCCCGAAAATTGTGATCGGGCGTATTCACGGAAAAGCCGTCGGCGGCGGGGTGGGGCTGGCGTCCGCCACGGATTTTTGTATGGCTTCACAATGGGCGTCCGTGCGCCTCAGCGAACTTGCCGTGGGGTTCGGGCCTTTTGTGATCGGACCGGCCGTGGAACGCAAAGTTGGTACAGCAACTTTTGCACAAATGGCGCTTAACCCTTCGGAATGGCTGACCGCAGAGTGGGCAAAATCGAAAAATCTGTTTCAGGAAGTATTTGATACTGTGGAACAATTAGACGCCTACCTGGCCCATTTTACCCAAAACCTTTGCTCCTACAGCCCGGAAGCGCTCGCAGAACTGAAAAAAGCCTTTTGGCAGGGAACGGAGCACTGGGATAATCTACTGAACGAACGCGCGGCGATCAGCGGCCGGCTGGCGTTGTCGGAATTTACAAAAAAAGCGATTGCGGAGTTTAAAACCAAATAGGAAGACTGTTCAGGATAACATACCCACAAACTCGTCGAACAGGTACCTTGAATCGTGTGGCCCCGGACTGGCTTCGGGGTGGTATTGTACGCTGAATGCCTGATGGTTTTTCAGGCGAATTCCTTCTACGGTGTTGTCGTTCAGATTGATATGAGTGGCTTCCACCGTTCCGGGCGAATCGTATACTGCCTGTTCCAGCACGCCGAAGCCGTGGTTTTGGCTGGTTATTTCACTTTTTCCGCTTTTCAGATTTTTCACCGGGTGATTGATGCCCCGGTGCCCGTGGTGCAATTTGTAAGTGGGCAGGCCCGCAGCCTGGGCGAGTAGTTGTTGCCCCAGGCAAATACCGAAAAGTGGTTTTCCGTCGGCCAGCATTTGCCCCACCGTTTCGATGGCGTAAGGCATGGATGCCGGGTCGCCCGGGCCGTTGGAGAGAAAATATCCGTCCGGGTTCCAGGCTTTTACCTCCGAAAAGGTGGTTCGGGCGGGGAAAACTTGCAGGTAACAATCGCGCTGGTCAAAACAGCGCAGGATGTTTTTTTTGACGCCGAAATCCATGACGGCAATCCGGTGTTTCGCGTCTTCCCTGCCGATGAAGTAGGGTTCGCGGGTGGTGACCTGGCTCGATAACTCCAGTCCGGCCATGGGCGGCGTTTCGGCAAGGCGGTGTTTCAGCGCATCCAGGTCGTCGATTTCCGAAGAAATGATGCAATTCATAGCCCCGCGAGTGCGGATATGCTGCACCAGGGCGCGGGTATCCACGTCGTGGATGGCCACAATACCTTCTGCTTCGAAATATTCCTGGATACTGCGTTCGGCCAGATGCCGGCTGTATTCGACGTTGAAATTGCGGCAAACGAACCCGGCAATTTTGACGTTTTCGCTCTCCACCTCGCTGTTTTTGATCCCGTAGTTGCCGATGTGGACGTTCGTGGCTACCAAAACCTGGCCGTAATAGGAAGGGTCGGTGAAAATTTCCTGGTAACCGGTCATGCCGGTATTGAAACAAATTTCGCCCGTGGTAGTGCCGGTTTTGCCGCCGGCTTTGCCTGTAAAAACGGTGCCGTCTTCCAGGAGTAGAATGGCTTTTGTCATATTGTCATTGCGGTCATTGCGTCATTGTGGTCATTATCGTCATTATCAAAGACTTGTAAATGACGATAATGACCACAATGACAATTTTGACTTTAATAGCGCGCAAAGGTCGGTAAAGAGAATGGTTTTTCCGAGCGGGGTATTTTCCGAATAACAAAGAAGAAAGGCGCCAATGTTAAGTTTTATCCTCCAATGTAAACTTAATATTAAGTTTTGCAAAAGTAGCGGATGTTTGCCTGCGTCAAGATTCAATTTTTTGTTTTTCAATCTGTATCCATAACTATGAAAAAGAAATTAGAAGCCCTGCTGCGGGAAGACCGTGTCTTGGGCAATGCAGAGTTTAAAAAACTGCATGGAGCCTACCAAACCGCCAAAACCGCCCTCGAACGGGCAAAACATGAAAAATCGGAGGCCCGGCAGTTGTACCGGGAGGCGAACACACACGATGAAAAAGACGGTGACCGGCTATTGGAACTCCTGACGGCCTTTCGCCAGGCAAAAAGTATGGTGGAATACCACCGCGCCGGCTGGCAATGGGCAAAACATCGCTTTCATCGCTGGCTGGAAGTTTGGTTGACAAGTACTCCGACACCGGAACAGGCGGCAAAGGTGCGCCCGGCAAAAACAAAATCCGGGAAAATTGCGCCGGCAAAAACCTCCCTAACACCCAAACCGGCAAAAAAAGCGAAACCGGCCTGAAAAACCGTCTGAAAAACAATGGCGTGGAGGATGTTGTGTTTGATAATAAAAGAGGAAAATTCAACTATTTAACCGGGCTGTGGCAACACAACCCGGTTTTTTTTCTGTGAGCCGAAAAAGTGTATAACTTTCGCGAGCCGGACCACAAATGACCTTCCCGTTTTTTACTTTTTCCTCCGAAAGCAACACGCCGCGATGACCAACCCTGATTTGCAGAAATCTCTGTTTGATATAATCCTGAGCAGATACCCGCGCCGAACGGATGCGGTAGATGCACTTTGCGAGTTACTTCACCTGAGCAAAGACCCCGTTTACCGGCGTTTACGGGGCGATACCTTTCTAACACCGGGAGAAATATCCGTACTCGCCAATCACTATAAAATTTCCCTGGATGCGCTTGTGACTAACGGCACTGACCATGTTTTGTGCCGTTTCAACGCATTTTCAACACGGGTGGCTTCTTTTGAAGATTATCTCAACGGTTTTCGCAGCGATTTTGAGCAGATACGCCGCTTGCCCAACCCGCATTTGTATTATGCTTCGGCAGAAGTACCGGTATTCACGTACAGTTTTTTTCCGGAACTCATCAGTTTTAAATTATACATCTGGGGCCGGACGATCTGGAACCTTGAATACCTGCGGCATCGTCCTTTCGATTTCGATCTGGTGACCCATCCGGTCATTCGCCTCAGTCAGGACGTCCTGCAACACTACCTCAGCCTGAACAGCACGGAGTTGTGGAGTGTACATTTGGTTGACAACACCCTCGCTCAAATTGAATACCACGTCTATTCCGGCGGTTTTCGCGACCCGGCAGATGCTCTGACCTTATGTGATAAAACGGCGGATTGGGTGGCTCACACGAGAGCAATGGCGCAGGCGGGCAGGAAATTCAACGCCGGCGAAAAACCGGAAAACGGGCAGGGTGTCTTTAATTTGTACCACAATGAGATGATCTATGTCAATATTACGGCATTAATAACTTCTGACCTCGGACGAACGGTGTATGCAGCTTTTTGCAACCCCAATTTCCTCGTCAGTGCCGATCCCAAACTTTGCGACTATACGGAATCGTGGTTTGGCAACGTGCTCGCCAAATCAAATCTCATCAGTCAGTCGGCCGAAAAAAGCCGCGACTGGTTTTTCCGCGAACTGGGGAAAAAGATCGGGCGGGTAAAGCAACGGATATTATTGCATGTGGAAGAAAACCGGCAGTAGTTTTGGGGGTTGAACGCAACAACCGGAAATGGTATCTTTTCAATCATAATACCGCGCAACTTTGCTCAATCAGTCCGCCAACTTACAATCTTTTTTAAACGAAGCCGTCCACAGGTACAATGTGGCCGGATTTATCGCCGACGATCCAATCTCCATTCCACACCGGTTTTCGGGCCTGCAGGATCGCGAGATCACCGGTTTTTGGACGGCAACCCTGGCCTGGGGGCAGCGAAAAACCATCATTCAAAGCGCCAACAAACTCATCGACCTGATGGACGGCGCTCCGTATGACTTCATTGTCAATCACTTGGAGGAAGATCGCGCGCGGTTTCTCGATTTTAAACACCGCACGTTCCAGGCCACGGACACCTTGTGGTTTCTGGAGTTTCTGCAGCAGTTTTACCGGCAAAATGCCTCGCTCGAACACGCGTTTTCCCGCCATCTCGCCCCGGATGCCCCGACCGTGGAGCAGGCGCTCGTCGGTTTTCACCGCGATTTTTTTAATCACCCGTATGCGCCGGAGCGCACCCGGAAACACGTGGCCACGCCGGAAAGGGGCTCCACCTGCAAACGACTCAATATGTTCCTCCGCTGGATGGTGCGCCGCGACGCAGCCGGTGTCGATTTCGGCGCCTGGACCAACATTTCACCCGCACAGTTGCTCATGCCGCTCGACGTGCACGTGGAGCGGGTGGCCCGGCGTATGGGATTGCTGCGCCGCAAACAAACCGACTGGCAAGCCGTGCTGGAACTCACCGGAAACCTCCGGGTTTTCGACCCGGAGGACCCGGTGAAATACGATTTTGCCCTGTTCGGGCTGGGTATATTGGAAAAACGCTGACTACAGGCGTACCAAGCTGCTCAATTGCCCCCGTATCGTATCAAACGGCGGACGTTGTAGACCGGCGAGGCAATATAGGCGCCGAGTGTTTCCTCCACCAAACCAACCCCTTCGGCATAACGCCGGTTGACTTCCCGGGTGTTTCCATTCTGCACGTATTTTGGGAAAATAAAATACGTCGTTTTGAAATTTTTGGTGGGAAAACTTCCCGCCGGAACCTCTGCAACCACCTGATCGTCAGCCATTTTTGTAAAAACAAAAGCAATTGTGTCGGGGCCGGGATTTTGTATGACCTCGTACCCGCTGGCGATGGTATCCGCAAAATTTTCGGACGAAAAGAAGATGTTGCCTCTTTCATTCACCAAGTAATGCAGCGAATCGCGCAGGAAGGTATTTTGATAGGTCGTGGAGTTGGACTGAAACGTGATCGTGCGCAATTTGGCGTAGGTCCGCCCCCCGATCAGGGTATCTTTTTCGACATAGTTGCTGTCGATTTTGTTTTGAGCGGTATACACGCCGTCTTTGAGCGTAAAACGTTGATAGATCCAGTAATTCCCCGCTTTCAGGTTGCCAAAATCGGGGTAAACAACCGGCTCGTCTTTTTCTTTTTTACAAGCCAGGATGCAGCAGACGGCGAAGGTGAAAAGTACAGTGTTGAGTTTCATCGCTTAAAATTTGTTTTGGATGTACAGCCTTGAAAATGAACGACATAAGTCGGGCCCTCCGCGGCCGGTGCACCGACTGCGGGATGGTTTTTTTCAGACCGTTTTGTAAAAAAATAAAAATGAAGGAGTGCCCCGTTCCAATAAAACGGAGCCCGTACGGATACGCGTAAACCGGTGATGACAAGACTAATGGAAACGGAATCGGGTTGCCCTGCACTTCGAAAAACAAATGGGGTTTTGCCGGAATTTTACAAATCGCCCAATTGCGGCCGGATCAGCAATTCTTCCACCACTGCCGCATCGGACAGGTTGTAACAACCCCAAACGGCTTTGGCGATGTCGGAAGCCTGCATAAGCCGTTCGTACGGCAAGCTGGCCCCTTGCCAGGAGTCCGACCACGTTGCACCCGGAAGAACCGCCGTTACTTTGATCCGCTTCGTTTTCATTTCTTCCCGCAGGCATTTGGAAAAACCAAGCAGCGCAAACTTGGAGATGCTGTACGACCCGCCGTTCGGATACGCCAGGATGCTGGCTACCGAGCACATGTTGAAAATATGACCGCTCTGGTGCGGGATCATCAGCGGCAGCAGCGCGCGGGTGAGGTGATAAGCGCTGTACAGGTTGGTTTCCAGCAAGGTTTCCAGGGTGCCCTCACGTTCGTCGGATACGCCGCCGGGCAGGTATATGCCGGCATTGTTGATGAGTACGCCGACCTGCTGCCAGGTTTTGCGGATAAACCCGGCGAATTCCATCACTTCCGATTTTTTGCTCATATCGGCCGGAAAAGCGAACAAGGTGCTTGCCGGAAAGCGTTTTTTCCACTCCTCCTGCATGGCGTCGAGATCGGCCTCCGTACGGGCACAAACACACAAATCGAAGCCGTTTTCCGCAAAAATTTCGGCTATGGCACGCCCCAGCCCTTTGGTGGCGCCGGTAATAACTGCAGTTTTATCCGTCATGGAAGTGGAAATTTTGCCCCAAAGTTTAAAAAAAAGCCAACCTTTGAAGCGGAAATTTTTGGCCACCCGACACATATGGAATCCCTGTCAAAATACAATTACCTCCATCACCTGGGGCGCTACCTCATGATGATGAAACACGCCCTGGCGCGCCCGGAGAAATTTTCCATGTACTGGAAAGAAACGATGCGGCAGATGAACGACATCGGTATCGGTTCGCTGATCATCGTGTGCCTCATCTCGGTCTTTATCGGAGCGGTAGCGGCTATCCAGTTTGCCTACCAGCTCGACGGCCAACTGGTGCCGCGGTACTATATCGGCTATATCGTGCGCGACCTGGCATTGATCGAACTTTCGCCCACCATCACCTGCCTTGTACTGGCGGGTAAAGTAGGCTCCAACATGGCTGCGGAGATCGGCGGTATGCGCCAGAAGGAACACATAGACGCCATGGAAGTGATGGGCGTCAACACGGCGGCCTACCTCATAACCCCCAAAGTGATCGCTGCCGTTTGTGTTATCCCTTTGTTGGTCACGTTTTCGGCCTTTGTCGCCATCATAGGCGGCTACCTCGCCAGCGTACCCACCGGGCTGATCACGGATTCGGAATACATTCAGGGTGTACGGTCCTTTTTTGTCCCGTACAACGTATTTATGATGTATGTCAAATCGGTGGTGTTCGCCGTCATCCTGACCAGCGTTTCGTGCTACCAGGGCTACTATGTAAAAGGCGGCAGCATCGAACTGGGGCAGGCCAGCACCCGCGCCGTGGTGTACAGCGACATCATCATCCTGCTGGCCGATTACCTGATCGCCTTGTTGCTGACGGGTTGATCAATCATGATACTCCTCCCGTCAATCCTTTCGCCCTCCGGCGCCAAAACGAAACGCAAAAAATGAACGACGTAAGAAAAACCATCGAATCAGCCTGGGAAGACCGCACCATGCTGTCAAACTGGGAGGTAAAAAAAGCGATACGTGAAGTTTTGGCCGCGCTCGACGCGGGTGAAATACGCGTGGCCGAGCCGCAGGCCGACGGGACCTGGACGACCCACGAGTGGATCAAAAAAGCCGTTTTATTGTACTTCCCCATCCAGGAAATGCAAACCATAGAAGTCGGCCCTTTTGAATACCACGACAAAATACCGCTCAAAACGGGTTTTGCAGAAAAAGGCGTGCGAGTGGTGCCGCAGGCGCTGGCGCGATACGGTTCTTTTATTGAAAAAGGCGCTATCCTGATGCCTTCCTACGTTAATATCGGCGCCTGGGTGGGCGGCGGCACCATGGTGGATACCTGGGCCACCGTCGGTTCCTGCGCACAGATCGGCCGCAACGTGCATCTCGCCGGAGGTGTGGGCATCGGAGGTGTGCTGGAACCGCCGCAGGCAACTCCCACCATCATTGAAGACGAATGTTTTGTCGGCTCGCGCTGTATTGTGGTGGAGGGGGTGCATGTGGAACGGGAAGCCGTGCTCGGCGCCAACGTGGTGCTTACTAAAAGCACCCACATTATCGACGTAACAGATTCGGAACCAGTAATTTATAAAGGCAGGGTACCGGCGCGGTCGGTGGTGATTCCAGGCACGTATACCCGGCAGTTCCCGGCGGGTGAGTACCAGGTGGCCTGCGCCCTGATTATCGGCAGCCGACAGGAAAGCACCGACAAAAAAGTTTCCCTCAACGAAGCCCTGCGGGAATACCAGTTGGCCGTATAAAGACCTTGTAGTCAAACCGGTTTTGACCATGCAAAAAACGATCGAGATCACCACCACGCAAAACGTTACCATCGAGTACGAACTGGCGCTGCTGCGCGAGCGGGTGCTGGCCTGGCTGCTGGATATTGTACTTGTTGGCCTGGGCTATATTTTGTTGTTTGTACTGCTGCTCCAGTTTTTTGTCCGTAATGCGGACCCCACGATTTTTTTTCTCCTGCTGCCGATTCTGTGTTATTTTCTCTACAATATTTTTTTTGAAATCTGGAACGTCGGGCAAACGCCGGGCAAAAAAGCCATGAACATCAAGGTGGCGCGGCTCGACGGGAAAGACCCCGAGTGGAGCGATGTGGTATTGCGGGCCTTGCTGCAACTGGTCGACTGGATGTTTTCCGCCGGGGTGGTGGGGGCGCTGCTCATCAAAACAACGGCAAAAAGCCAGCGTTTCGGCGATATGGCGGCCAATACCACGGTGATCAAACTTTACGGCTCCCGGTTCATGTTCCGGCTGGAGGACATTCTCAATATTTCGTCCCTGGAACGTTATCAACCCGTTTTTCCCCAGGTGCGCAACCTGAGTGAAAAAGATATGATTTTTATCAAAAGGTGCTGAATCGCTACCAGGAGTTTCCGAATGCCGCCCACGACGAAGTGGTCGATGCGCTGGTGCTGCACCTGCTTCCATTGATCGGGCTCGAAAAACGCCCGGTCAACGACATCGAATTTCTGAAAACCCTGCTCCGCGATTATATCGTGCTGACGCGGTAGGCTGCTATTTGATCACCAACCCCCCGTACTGTAGTTTGGCGTTGATCTGCCCTTTGGCATTGGCATCGCCGACGTAACCTTCCATACTTTTCGATTTGCCGGAGTCGTTCGAGTGCCTGACCATGGCGCCGGTGGGTGTTTTTAAATCGGCGTGCTGGCTTTGCAGGTTGAAGCGGTAGGGCAGGCTGCGTTCGGTGGACACCTGTACGTCGGTGTATTTGCCGACCACATTCACTTCCGTAAAGTTGCGGTCCACGGATTCGATTTTTAAACTGCCGTAGCTGAGGTCCGTGTCGGCCGTGACGGTCAGGTTGGCTAATTTGACGTCGGTGTATTGGGCGGTCACGTAGGCGGAGCCGGCATTTTTGACCCGCAGGTTGGCGTATTTGGTTTGCAAACGAAGTTCATTTACGGTGCCCAACTCAAAATCGTCGTATTTGGAAGTAAGCCGGAGGGTATGAATGTGGTCGCTTTTTAACTCGGAATATTTTGTATCCAATTGAACCTCTTCGGCATCGGTGACGGTGAGTTCGCCGTAACTGACCTGGCCGTAGAGGTGGTTGACCTTGGTGATGTATGCTTTCCCGTAGCCGAGGTTGAGGTCGGCGTCACCTCCGATCACTTCCGTGCGCAGGTCGCCGTATTTGATCTCGGCGGTGAGTTTTCCGTTGAGTTTTGATACATAGGAATTGCCGTAGCGGTTTTTCAGGTCGAGGTGGTTGCCGACGGGCATCGAGATCTCGTAATTGATCTTGAAGTCGCAACTTTTGCCTTCCGGCCACCAGCCGTTGCTTTGTTCGATCATCGTTTCGGCTTTCACGTAGCCGGCTGCATTGGCGAAATTAACCTTGATGCGGTCAAAAATCTTGTCGGCTTCCCGCTGGCTGCCGGCATTGACGACGATGGTGATGTCGATTTTGACCGAGTTGTTTTGCCAGGTTTTTACGTTCACAGCGCCGTACTTGTTGTACAAAGCCGTCATACCGTCGGCGGTGGTGCCGAATTCACGGTTGATATTGCGGGTAAACTCCTGCTTGGGGCCGTTGTCGGCGCGGAGTGTTGAAATCCCTCCGGCTACCAAACACAAGAGAAATATGGTGCGCAGATTAAGCATGGCTGAAAATTCAAATATTTTTGATAACATGGTTCTGTTCGCTGTTTTTTACGTCCGTTTTTGTGGGTTCGAGGCGGTCGAGCACCCGTTCCAGGATCGCCGCTTTGGCTTTATAATTTTCGATCATGGCGCGCACGACCTGTTCCCTGTTCCCGGCAGGCACGTCGGCCAGTTCTTTTTGCAATTCCGTCATGACGCCGTCTAATTGTTCCATGTCTTCGTGCACTTCAGCCGGCTGACTGCCGGAGAAAGAGGCCAGTTTTTGTTGTTTGCCGGCGATGTCCCGCTGGTAATAGGTTTCCAGTTCGGCGTATTCGTTGGATACGTCGCTCATAGCCATCGCGGGTGCTTCATCCAAACGTGCATACCAGATACCTGCGGTAACGCCGGCCAGGAGCAGGGCGATGGAAGCGGCGATGCGGAGCAGTGAATGCCGCCAGTTCATGTGAACGACGACGGTTTTTGAACTCGGAATATTCCGGGTCACGTTGGCCCAGACTTTCAGGTCGGGCACCTCGCTGTCCAGCGCTTCCCGGTTTTCACGGATAAATTGTTCGAGCGGATCGGGGGTAGTGTGCACGTATCCGTCCAGAAATTGCTCGATCTCCCGCCATACTTTCCCCGAAGGCATTTCCGTATCCAGCAGGATGCGGTTGTGCAACAGCGCCGTTTCAAGGCCGTCGGCGGTCGGAAGCCTGTCAAGTACCTTTTCCAGGCCGTGCCAGTGGTGCGCTCCCGGCGTCGCCGCGTCGAAAGCGTGGCGGTGTTCCCGGATAAAAGTTTCTATCGATGATGACCTGTTCATTGTTGTGTACCGATGTTTTGAGTAGTTTGACCTGGAGTGGCAAGCGGATTAAAAAGTATAGTTTGTGTCATGTTCGGGCGGAGCCCCTGCTTATTTTCCATTGTCGGTCAACACTTCCCGCAATTTGGCCTTTGCCCGGCTGTATTGCGATTTGGAAGTGGCTTCCGTGATACCCAGTACCTGTGCGATCTCCTCGTGGTCGTAACCTTCAACGGCGTAAAGGCTGAACACCACCCGGTACCCGTCGGGCAAACCGGCGATTGCGCGGTTTATTTTTTCAACATTAAAAGCCGGCTCGGCTTCCTGCACCTGTTCCTCGGCGCGGTCGTTGTACGACGTCAGCTCCGAGAAGCTCAGGCGGCGGCTTTTCAGGAAGTTGATACATTTGTTGACCGTGATGCGCTTTATCCAGGCGCCGATACTGCTTTCATAGCGGAAGGTGTCCAGTTTGCTGAAGACTTCGATAAAAATGCTTTGTAGTATGTCTTCAGCATCATGGCTATTTTGCACCATACGTAATGCCGTATTGTACATCGCCCGGGAATACAGGCGGTACAGTTCAAACTGGGCATCACGGCGTCCGTCCCGGCAGCGCTCTATCAGGTCGCGGTGCGTTTGTGTGGCGTCCATTTCGTTATTTGAATGTATTGACATCGTTTTTGATCTGGGGTTGCATGGATTTTAACATTTGTCGTGTCAAATTTCTGTCATTACAAATGAAATTCCATGTACTTAATGACGAAATGGCCCGAATGACAAAAAAGTGCGCCCGTTTTCGCCAAGGCTTTGGCGGGTAAAAATGACTTTAATGTCGTTAATGACAAAACTTCCTCGTTTTTTTGCCAAAAAATAGATCCATGCAAATTCGAATACCGTTACTCTCCGCCCTCTTATTGTTGTTGCCGGCCTTCCTTACGGCGCAAATTGAAGACGCCGAAGGCATTTTCCGCGAACTGCGCGCCCTCGACGGCACCTGGTTTATGCCCACCGACCGCGGCGACCGCCTCGAATCCTGGAAAATCGTGGACGACAGCACCATGACCGGCCGCGATTTTCGCATCAAACCCGAAAACGGCGACACCGTCACCTTAGAAACCATGCGCCTCGAACTGCGCAATGAAAATATCGACTATCTCGTGATCGTGCGCGGCCAAAACCAGAACAAACCCATCGCATTCCGCCTCACGGAAGCCGATTACGACGGCTATGTGTTTGAAAATCCGCAACACGACGACCCGAAAAAAGATCCGTTACGTACTACTCGGCAACCGCGAGTTGCAGGTAACCACCGAGGGCAAACGCAACGGCCGCGATGTGAAACAGGAATACGTGTTTGAACGCGAATTCACCCCCGGCTCGGTCGAATTTCGCCTGCGTGGCGGACTGAATGCCAGTTCTTTCCGCAAAACGGGCTATTTCCCCAAGGATTCGCCGGAAGATGAACCCACTTTTGCCTGGCGGCCGGGTTGGGAACTGGGCGCCCAGGCAGCGTTTCACGGGCGCGGCGGTTTTGTCACGATCAATTGCGAGGTTGGCCTCACCAATAAATTTGTACATGCCAAATCGGCATTTACGGTGATCGACGACACCATCACTTCCTACAAACGCGACGGCACTTACAGCACTATGTGGCTCCACGTGGCGGCAGTCCCCGAAATTTCTTTTAAACGCGACGGCCGTTTTACCGTCGTGGTGGGCCCCTATCTCGGCGTATTAATCGGTAGCCGGATGAAAGGTACACTCGAACCCGCCGGAGAAAACAAGTTGTTCAAAGCCAACAACGATTTTAAAAAGACCGACATCGGACTGATCGCCGGGTTCCAGTACAAACTAAATTTCGGCAAAAAGGACATCGGCGGCAAACTCGGCCTGCGGACCCAGATCGGCCTGTCCGACCTCGACAACCTGTACACCCGCGGAAGCAGCAGCGCCGCGCTCGGCAACGGCCGTATCTCGCTGCTCAGCGCGTCGTTACACTACAGTTTTGACCTGTTAAAATTGTGAAATAAAGTCATAAGTCATAAGTCATGAGTCATAAGTCATAAGTCATGAGTCGCGCTCTCCCGACTTATGACTCATGACTTATGACTAATACAAACTATGGCAAAACAAAAATTCTACGTAGTCTGGGAAGGCCATACGCCGGGCATTTATACGTCCTGGGACGCTGCCAAGCGGCAGGTGGACGGCTATGCCCAGGCGAAATACAAAAGTTTTGAAAGCCGGGCGGAAGCGGAAAAAGCCTTTAAGGGAAATTACTGGGCCTTTGTAAAAAAAGAAGCCCCGGCGGCAAAAACGGCCGGAAAAATCGCTCGTTTGAATATCATCCGGGACAGCCTTGCCGTGGACGCAGCGTGCAGCGGCAACCCCGGCGATATGGAATACCAGGGGGTGTACACCGCTGACGGGAGGAAACTGTTTCACATGGGCCCCCTGCCGGACGGCACCAACAACATCGGCGAATTTTTAGCCATCGTGCATGCCCTGGCTTTGCTCAAACAGCAGGGGAAGCCCGCCATGCCCATCTATTCGGATTCCAAAACCGCCCAGGGATGGGTGAAAAAAGGAAAGTGTAACACAAAACTCGATCACACAGGCCGCAACGACCCCATTTTCGAACTCATCGACCGGGCTGAAAAATGGCTGGCGGTGAATAAAATAACCAATCCCATCCTCAAATGGGAAACGGAAGACTGGGGCGAAATACCGGCGGATTTTGGCAGAAAATAAAAAAACCGCCGCACTGCGTTCAGTGCGGCGGAACAGCAATTGTTGCTCTGTTGATTCCGCTTAAATTTTATTTTAAAACAGCCGGGGTACGTGTGTGAGTCTTTCGCTTTCCTTTTTCATTTGGTTTACACGACCCCGGCCGGGTGTTTTTATTGTTTTTTGTCCGCCACCAATGAATCGCTGCTTTCATAAACCGACCGGTCAAATTCGATAAAATGCCGGCTCCGGTTATCCAGCAAACCTTTGTTGGCCAGCGCTTCGTCCATCGTTCCGGGGCGCAGCAGTTTCAGGTGCCCTTTTTCGAGAATCACCATTTTGGCGCCGCTTTCTATGGTCAGGGAGTTGATTTCAATGGAGTGGTTGATCGAGGGGTAAGAAAACGTGGTGGTGGACGTATTCGGGATCACAACGTCGTGGAAGGCATCGGGTACCCGTTGCAGGGACCAGTTGGAAGCGAGGTTCCAGTCGATGGGGCGTCCGGGTGTGCCACCTACCCAGGTGTTTTGTAACTGTGCGTTCGTGTCGATCGAATAAAAAATTCCAATCAGGATAAGTCCGGTTATTTCAAGCAGTTTTTTCATGGTACTGGATTTTACAAGTAGAAATAGGTTTCGTATTGGTTTTTCAGGTTAGTCGGCACGTGTCGTTTGTATCTCAACGGGAGAACCCTGTTTTTTTATTTTTTTTTCAGATGCAGGGGAAATGACACGTTACCTGGGCATTCTGAAGTCGATGTGGAGTGTGCTGCCGGAAGCCACGGGTTTGCCGTTGAGCATGGCCGGCGCCCATTTGGGCATATTTTTTACCAGCCGCAGGGCCTCTTCATCACAACCGTTGCCGATTCCGCGGCGGATTTGTGCGTTGCAGATCACCCCTGCGGTATCGATGGTGAACGTGACCACCACCACTCCCTCCACGTGGCGGAAGGCCGCGTCTTCAGGGTATCGGATATTTTGGGAAATGTAATTGCCGAGTTTTATGGCGCCGCCGGTAAAATAAGCATCCGTTACTTCGGGGCCGGGGTTGTCGCTTATCACCTGGGCATTCATTTGCTGGAAAAGGAGTGCAAAAAACAAAAGGGCAGTTTTCATTGGTTTTATTTTTAAGTACGCTTGCTGATACAAACATAGGGGCTGTCCCCCGGCCTCCGCCAGTCCAAAGTAGTGAAAGCGCCTTCCGGAATAAGTCAGCCGGGAAAAAACGGCAGTGAATCTGCAATCCTTCCTATCTTGGACGCATGGAAGGGAAATACCACATCCTGTACGTAGACGACGAGGCGGATAACCTCGCGGTTTTTAAAGGTTTTTTTAAAAAACACTACGTCATTTCAACGGCACTCAGCGCCGAAGAAGCCATACAAATTCTTGAAAACGAGCAGGTTGACCTCGTCGTCAGCGACCAGCGTATGCCTCGCATGACGGGTGTGGAAATGTTCGAACGGATTCGCAAACGGTACCCGGATATCATTCGTATCATCCTGACGGGTTACAGCGACCTGCAAGCGGTCATCGACGCGATCAACAAAGGCAAGGTGTATCATTATCTTGCAAAACCCTGGAACCCCGAAGAGTTGAAGATCATACTCGACAACTCGCTCGAATCCTATACGTTGAAACAACTGAGCCGCCGCCTGGTGGAAGAAAACGCCGAACTGTCGCTCGCCGCCGAACGCCGGGAAAAAGCCAATATTCTTTCCCAATTCGAGTTGTTAAAAAGCCAGATCAACCCCCATTTTTTGTTCAACAGCATGAACATCCTGGCGGCACTTATCCCCGAAGACCCCGCAAAAGCGGTGGAGTTTACCACCCGTTTTTCAAAAGTGTACCGGCGTTTGCTGGAATTGCGCGAACAACCGCTTGTCACGCTGGAGCAGGAAACAGAATTTGTGGATTCCTACCTGTTTTTGCAAAAAATGCGCTTTTCGGAAAGTTTGCAGATCGATATCGATATCCCGCAGGAAGTGCTGCGGCAATATTGCCTGCCACCTTTTACCCTGCAAATCCTGGTGGAAAACGCGATCAAACACAACGTGGTGGCCGCCGAACAACCCCTCCGGATCCGGATCGCGTGGCTGCCCGGCGGAAAACTCGAAGTGGGCAATAACCTCCAGTTGCGCGGAACACCGGTGCCCTCCACCGGCCTTGGCCTCAATATCCTCAAATCGCGTTTTGAACTGATTTCTCACGAACCGGTCGAATTTATACAAACAGACGGGCAATACATCGTCCGTGTGCCGCTTATTGAAGAAGGATAATAATCGTGGGTGCCTCGCGCCCCATTGAAAATTGAAAAAAATGCGTGCAATTATTGTTGAAGATGAAAAACACGCGCGGGATAACTTAGAAAAACTCCTGCGCGAACTTGATCCCGAACTCGAAATCCAGGAAAAATTAGACTCTGTACGAGGAGCCGTCGCCTGGTTGAAAGCCAACCGGACAGACCTGATTTTTCTCGACATACACCTGGCCGACGACCTGAGTTTCAAGATATTCGAACAGGTGGAGGTGAACACGCCGGTTATTTTTACCACGGCATACGACCAGTACGCGTTGCGCGCTTTCAAGGTGAACAGCATCGACTACCTGCTCAAACCCATCGACCGGGAGGAACTGGCCAGAAGTCTGGAAAAATACCGCTTAGTGCAACCGGCGAAAAGGGAACCCGATTTTGCCCGGCTGCTCGACGCGCTGCGCCAGCCGCCGAAACGCGACTACCAGCAACGGTTCCTCGTGACGCGCCGGGAAAAAATCCTGAGTGTAAAAACGGAAGACATCGCGTATTTCGAAGGCGAGGACCGCTATGTGTACCTGATCAAAAACGACGGCAACCGCTTTATTGTCGAGTACAAACTCTCCGACCTGGAGGAACTGCTCGATCCGGCGCTGTTTTTCCGGCTCAACCGGAGTTTTATCGCACATTTCGACGCCATTGAAAAAATAACGGTGCTTTCCAAAAGCCGGGTAAAAGTTGACCTGAAACCGAATGCGCCGAGGGAAGTGATCGTCAGCACGGAAAATACCCGCGATTTTAAAGCCTGGCTCAACCGGTGAATCCCTATTTCCCCACCAGGAAAGTCCGCGTCACGGATTTGGTTCCCAACTGAAAATGAAGGTGATACGGCCCCGGAGGCCAGGCGCTGAGGGGCAACGACCAGTGGTGGCCGCCGGGCGGGATTTGTTCGGGCCAAAACCGGTGTACAACCTGGCCCAGCGTATTCACCACCACGCCCGACGAGGTGCCGGTATGGGCCGCAGAAATGGCGATATTCAGTACGTCGCCTGCGGGATTGGGGAAAACGTCGACTCCGCCCGACCAGTCCGGCGGCGTAATGTCCGACACCGCTTCGGTCACGCTGAATCCGCGGTGATCCGTGGCGCCAAACTCGCCGCCCGTCAGAATGGGAACAGCCGGGTTGTTGACGCTGAAAAGTTTGTAGAAGCCGTTGCCATAGGCGCAGCAGATACCATCGCCATAAGCATCGACAAAAAGAATGGAATAACAACCCGTACCCGGCAGTTCCAGCATCTTGGTTATCAACACATTATTGCCGTAAGCGCCTGGCCCCCCGTTGATGGTGCCGAACGTGCCGCCACCGTCGGGGCCCACGTTTTTGTTGCCGCCGGAGAAAAGTACCTCCCCCTGCTCGTTGTGCAGTTCCCAGTAAAGTTCGGCGCCGTAGTCGTCCGTTTTTATTTTCAGGATTACGAGTTCGTTCTGGAATTCACTCGCGGTGAAGAAGTTATCGTTGTGTACGTTGTTCGAATAATCATCGTCGCCCTGCCCGCCATTGATGGAAACGATGGTGGTTTTTAAAATGCCTTCCATACACAGAGGCAGCGGATCGAAGGTCACGGTTGATTCGCCGTACAGCGGCAGGTAGCCGCTCCAGCTTTGCGTTTGCAATACGTTGTCGTTCCATTGCAGGGTAATCGCAGCGGAAGTAAGCGGGTTGGAACCCAGGTTAATGAGTGTAAATGAGGGCGTTACGGTGAGGGTATCGCAGACTTCGCGCAAATCCGTACCGGCATCGTGATAAAAAATACCGGCGTTGTTGGCGCCCGATGCCACCGGGCAGTCAGAGGCTTTTTCCCAGAGTTGCTCCGCCGTCATCTGCCCGACCTGGAATACCTTCTTATTGGGGCAGATCATGTACAGGGTAGGGTAGTAGGTAGCCTGGAAACTATCAGCCAGGGCTGCATTGTCGAAAATGGGGTAAGTGACCCCTTCCACCCAATTTCCCGTTGAAAAATCATTGCAGCCGGACTGTCCGAACAGGCAGTTGAAGTTGGTTTCCGGGTCACCTTCAACAAACAAAACCTCGGCTTTGTTATCACCTTCCGGGCCGTGTTCCAGGTAAAAATCTTGCAGGGCGTGGCCATTGTGATAGGCCCAGCACGGCGGGCACCAGGTAGCGCTGATCTCCAGGATCACAACTTTGCCCTGGTCGAGCAAATCGTATAAATGCCACGTTTGGCCGTTGATATCCTGCGCCGTAAAATCCGGCGCAACAGCGCCCTGCGGCAATTGAGCCGACACACGGCAGGTCACGGCCAGCAGGAGGATCAACGCAGGGAGCTTGTTCATGATCAAATGGCTAATATTATCTTTGGCGGCAAAAAGTTGATATTCTGAACAAAAATAGGGCGCCTGTTCGGGCAAAGTGGCTTACCTTTGTTTAAATTTTGCTAAACCTGCTAATCAGAGACATTTTTGCTTATGAAAAACTTGTTTTTTACACTTTTGTTGACCCTTTTCGCCTGTGCTACCGCCTTCGCCCAGGGAACTGCAACCTTTAACGTATTTCCGGACACGGTTTTTGTCACCTGGCCCATGAATGTTACGGATGTTGAAGCGGACAACCACATTCAAAATCTTACCAATGCCACCCGGAATATCAAGTGGGAACGCACGGTCATCAGCATCAGCCCCGATACCCTGAAAACGCAGGTTTGTGACCCGAATGCTTGCTACGCTACCTGGATCGACACCAAAACATTTGCGATCAGCCCGGGCGCCACACAACCCATGATCGTACACTTTTTGAACAACAGCGGGCAGGCTGCCAATGCGATCGTGCAGTTGAAATATACCGATCTGGCCGACCCGAACAACCCGCAATATGCGTATTATGTGTTCGATGCCAGCCTGGTAGGCACTGACGACCAACTCCCGGCTGCCAACGTCCGCCTTTTCCCCAACCCGATGGTGGAATCTTTTACCCTTGAAAATGCGGAAGAAGTAAGCCGCGTGCATGTCTTCACCCTGGAAGGACGCCGGCTGGCGCTTCTGGAAGCTGCTGCCGACGGCAATTATTCCCTCGCCGGCCAGCCCGCAGGTTCTTACCTGATTGCACTGGAAGGCAAAAATGGCAAAGTGTTCCAGGCCATTCAGGTGAAAAAGCAATAAAAACAACCCGTTTCCCTTGCCTTATGAAATACATCTTTCCGATTGTTTGGGTGATCCTGTTTGCCGGGATCACCCAAATCAAGGCTCAAAGCGCGTTTTATTTGAATCCGTCGCCGTCCAATGTCGACGCTCCGCAAACGGTATCCGACACAGCCGCCGAAACCGTAATCGGCAACCTGACCAGCGACACCGTTTTTATCAAATGGGAACGTACGGTAATCAATATAACGCAGGGCTGCTGGACGCAGGTATGCGATCCGATCTATTGTTATAGCGCCATCGTAAGTACAAAAACCTTTTTTTTGAAAGCAGGTGAAACAAAACCTATGACCGTTCATTTTATGAATGACGGCGAACAGTTTTGCTGCGCCCTGGTACACATCAAGTTGACTAACCAGGACAACCTGAATGATACTATTACGGGTATTTACCTGCTGAACGACAACTGCGCTGTGGGAACGGAAGACCTTGCCCGGGCCGACATCCGTTTTTTCCCCAACCCCGTGACAGAAAATTTTTCCATAGACAATGCCGAAATGGTGAGCCGTATTCGGGTGTTTTCACTCGAAGGCCGCCAGGTAGCTGTGTTTGAGGCTTCGCAAAAAGGCTCGTATTCCCTGACCGGACAGTCCGCAGGCACGTATATCCTTGCTCTGGAGGACAAAAACGGGAAGATATTCCGGGCAATGGAGTTGAGGAAAAATTGAAATTTACGCCGGATACTCCACAAAATTGCGGGGTGTTTCGTACAGCCGCACGTGCAGATCGTATTGGTCCGGCAGCTGCTTCCGCAAAATATTCCAGATCACCACGCAGATATTTTCTGCGGTGGGATTGAGTTGCCGGAACTCCGGCGTGTCGAGGTTCAGGTTTTTGTGGTCGAAGCGGCGCTCCACTTCCCGTTCTATCAGACCGGCCAGCCAGCCCAGGTCGACGACCATGCCGGTTTCGGGGTCAATCTCTCCCGTCACCTTTACCTCCAGTTCATAGTTGTGGCCGTGCCAGTTCGGATTGTTGCACAAGCCGAATACTTCCCGGTTTTTTTCATCCGGCCAGCCGGGATTGTGCAGGCGGTGTGCGGCATTAAAATGGGCGCGTCGGATAACGGCAACTTTCATGGGCAGGCAATGTGAATGAAAAAACGATGCATAGTGCCGCAAAAACAAACCGGCATACCGCAAATACGAACGCGGGAGCTACCTAAACTGCGGAAAGGCGCGTTTTGTTTTCCGTGGAAGCGCCGTACCTTCGCGAACCAACACACATGCAACACATCATCGGTCACGACAGGACAAAATCATTGCTGCTGCAACTCGCCCAAACCGGGCGGGTGCCGCATGCCCTGCTGTTCCTCGGCCCGACCGGCAGCGGCAACCTGGCCCTGGCCGTTGCGTTTGCGCAACTGTTGCAATGCGAACAAAAATCGCCGGAAGGTGCGTGCGGGATATGCCCGGCCTGCCGTAAAGCGGCACAATTCACCCATCCCGATATTCATTTTTCCTTTCCCACCATCGGCGCCAATGCCGTAAGTACGGATTTTTTGAAAACGTGGCGGCTCGCGCTGGTTGAAAACCCGTACATGGACGCCAACACCTGGCTGCAACGCCTCGGTGCGGAAAACAAACAGGGCAATATCACCAAAGACGAGTGTAACGCCATCATTAAAAAACTGAGCCTCAAGGCATTTGAAGGGCGTTTTAAAATTCTTGTCATGTGGCTTCCCGAATACCTCGGCAAAGAAGGCAACCGCCTGCTGAAACTCATCGAGGAGCCTCCCGAACAAACCATTTTCCTGCTGGTGGCCGAAAACCAGGACATGATCCTCAATACCATACTCAGCCGCTGCCAGCTGATCAAGACCGAATCGCTCTCGGACGACGACGTTGCGGAAGGATTGATGGAAAAAAGAGGCGTCGAAGCAAACCGCGCCCGCCAAATCGCGTTTTTATCCGGTGGCGATTTTAATACGGCGCTGCAACTGGCTGATAATCCTGAAAACGACGACGCCCGGCTTCTGCTCGACTGGCTGCGCAAATGCTGGCGCGGCAATGGTGTGGAACTCGTGCAATGGACGGAATCGTTCGCCAAACTGGGCAGGGAAAACCAGAAGCAATTCCTTTATTACGGATTGCATTTTCTGCGCGAAATGATGACGTTTGTAGCCACCGGCAGCCCCAACCTGCGCCTGCGCCCCGAAGAAATACTGACCGCTCAAAACATGGCTAAAGTGCTTGATTTTGAAAAAATTACGCAACTTGCAGGCTTGTTTAACGACAACGTTTATTATATCGAACGGAATGCCAACCCTAAAATCCTGTTTCTGGACACATCCATCCGGATGAACCAGATTTTAAAAACCGTATAATTCAAATATAAACCAATGTTTTCCGGCCGGCAGAAGCAGACTTTTTGCCTTTCAAACCTCCCGGAAGGCTTATTGTACCAATATGGGCTGCATAGGATGTTCTTGTTCAACCGGTAAAGACAACGCCTCCGGCTGCCGTTCCAACGGCGGTTGTGCAACGGGCGGCTGCAACCGGCATAATACCTACGACTGGATTACGGCACTCGGTATCCGCGATTCACACCCCTTCGACGTCGTGGAAGTCAGTTTTAAAAACGGATCGCGCAAAGATTTTTTAAAAATCCCCAGTATACCCGCGCCACAACGGGCGATTGGGTAATCGTGGAATCCCATTCCGGCGGCTTCGATATCGGCAAAGTATCTCTCTCCGGCGAACTCGTGCGACTCCAGATGAAGCGCAAACGTGTCCGCCCCGACGCCCGCCTCGCACCCGTGGTGCGCAAAGCCCACGAACGCGATATCGAACGCCTCGACGAAGTGCGCCGGCAGGAAAAAGAAGTGATGGTTCAGGCCCGCGTGATCGCCCGCACCCTCGACTTAGACATGAAAATCGGCGACGTGGAATTTCAGGGCGACGGCCGAAAATGCACTTTTTATTACACGGCAGACGGCCGCGTAGACTTTCGCGAGCTCATCCGCAGTTACGCCCGCGAATTCAAGGTAAAGATCGAAATGCGCCAGATCGGCGCCCGCCAGGAATCGGCCCGCATCGGTGGCCTGGGCAATTGTGGCCGTGAATTATGCTGTTCCACCTGGCTGGCAGAATTTAAAAGCGTCAATACCGCCGCCGCCCGGTACCAGAATCTGGCGATCAATCAGACCAAACTTTCCGGCATGTGCGGCCGCCTGAAGTGTTGCCTCAACTACGAACTGGATACCTACATCGATGCGCTGGAAGACTTTCCGGACCGTGCCGAACGCCTGAAAACTTCGGCAGGGCTGGCTATTCTGGTAAAAACAGATGTGTTCAAACGCCTCATGTACTATACCTACGCCGAAAACAGGGGCAAATTTTTTCCGCTGCACGTCGACCAGGTGTGGGAAGCCCTCGATATGATGAAACAGGGCAAGATGCCCGGTAGTCTGGAAGATATTCAGGCGATGGCTCCGCCGCCGGTGGAAGTGGAAGAAGAAGAACCGGATTTTGAAAACGTGGAAAACGTGATCGAACTTCCCATCGAAAAACGAAAAAAGAAGAAAAAACGCAGTAAAAACCGCGACCGCTCGCAAACCGCCGCCGCCGCCGTTGAAAAAGCCGCCCAGGATGATTCCCGCCACTCGCGCCCGCCCGGCCGCCGCGACGATCGCAATCGCCGACCCGAATCACAGGCCGGCCGGCCCGACCGCCGGCCACCCCAGCAGGAACGAAGTGGTCCGCCGCCAAAAGCAAAAGATGCCAACAGGCCGGCCAATCCGCCCGCACCCAAACAAGACGGCAACGACGGCGACAAACCGGCGCCGCCGCAAGGAAACAATAACCCGAACCGAAACCGGGACAAGCGCAATTTCAAGGGAAAAGGACCGAAGAAAGGATGAACGTTGAACTAAGTACCCGGACAAAATCATGTCGCCAGTTTTATTTGTAACATTCTGAGAATGAAACATCCGGGGATTGTGTCGAAAGTCAGAGATACTTTATTTTGGATTTGAAACGGAAAATATTATTTTGAATCGCGACCGAACCAGACATTCCAGGTTTTCAAAACCTGGAATGTCTGCGCATCATCCGAATAAAATTTCTCCCAATTCGCGACAATGCGCAACTTAAAAACTTTTGACACAGCCCCCTGCCACTTACACAATTAACAATGAAATACGACGTCACCGTCATCGGCTCCGGCCCCGGAGGATATGTAGCCGCCATCCGCTGCGCCCAATTGGGCTTCAAAACCGCCATCATCGAACGCTATTCCGTATTGGGCGGCACCTGCCTCAATGTAGGGTGTATCCCTTCCAAAGCCCTGCTCGATTCTTCCGAACATTATCACAATGCCCATACCTCTTTTACAACCCACGGCATCGAACTTAAAGACCTGAAAATCAATCTTCCGCAAATGATCAGGCGGAAAAATGAAGTGGTGCTCGATAATAACAAGGGTGTGGAGTTTCTCATGAAGAAAAACAAAATCGACGTGTACCAGGGGCACGGCTCTTTTATCACGGCCAAACGAATCAAAATCACCGGCCCGAGTGGAATGATGGAAGAAATCGAAACCGACAAGGTGATCATAGCCACCGGTTCAAAACCCATCGTGCCGGCCAGTTTCAACTACGACAAAAAACGGGTAATCACCAGCACGGAAGCCCTGAACATCGAAAAGGTGCCGGGAAGTATGGTCGTCATCGGCGGCGGTGTGATCGGGCTGGAACTCGGCAGCGTATATGCCCGCCTTGGTACGGAGGTGATCGTGGTTGAATTCCTCGACCGTATACTCGCGGGAATGGACGCCGATTGCAGTCGCGAACTGTCCAAAAGCTTGAAAAAACTCGGTATACAATTTCACTTGCGGCACGCCGTCACGGAAGTAAAAACCTCCAAAAACAAGGTAAAGGTAGTGGCTAAAAGCCGCGACGACGAATCCAAATCACTTTCCTGGGAAGTCGACTATTGCCTCGTAGCCATCGGCCGGCGGCCCTACACCGACGGACTCGGGCTCGAAAACATCGGCATCACCCCCGATGAAAAAGGCCGTATTCCCGTCGACGGTCACCTGCAAACGGCTGTTCCGGGTGTTTATGCCATCGGCGACGTTATCAAAGGCGCCATGCTGGCCCATAAAGCCGAAGAAGAAGGGGTTTTTGTCGCGGAAGTGATGGTCGGTCAGAAACCACATATTCACTACAACCTGATCCCGGGCGTGGTGTACACCTGGCCGGAAGTGGCGAGTGTCGGATATACGGAAGAACAACTGAAAGAATCGGGCGTGCCGTACAAACCCGGCAAATTCCCGTTCCGCGCCCTCGGGCGCGCCCGCGCAAGCATGGATATCGACGGCATGGTCAAAGTGCTGGCGCATAAAGACACCGACGAAATCCTCGGCGTACACATCGTTGGCGCCCGCGCAGCCGATATGATCGCCGAAGCCGTGGCACTGATGGAGTTCCGCGCTTCCGCCGAAGACGCCGCCCGGATGAGCCACGCACACCCGACGTATACGGAAGCGTTCAGGGAGGCTTGCTTGGCAGCGACGGGCAACCGGGCGATACACGTTTAATAATACCGTCCCATCATCGGATGTTCCACAATGGCGCGTTTTAAGGCCAGAAAGTCCACCTCGCCCTGGTGTTGCCAGACGATCTTTCCCCCGGGCTCAACCAGCACCGTGTAGGGCAGGGCGCCGTTCCAGTTTTTATCCACGGCTTCGATCAGGGCATATTTGTCGTCTTTGGCAAACAGGTAGTTGGCCACCGCCGAGTGTTTTCCCTGCAAAAAGGTCAGCACTTTTTTCTCGCTGGCGGGTTTGTCGGCCGAAACGGAGACAAATTCAAAATCGCGCGCGCCGTACATCCGCTGCAATGTGATGAATTCGGGATATTCCAGGATGCAGGGTCCACACCAGGTCGCCCACACGTTCACTAAGCGCAGTTTACCGGAACCTTCGTTTTTTAACAATTTTTGCACACCCGCGACGTCGAGCATCGACAGACTAACTTCTTTGTCGCTCCATTCTTCGTCTACTTTGGCCCTTGAATCCGTTTTCCAGCCCCATTTGGTGGAGCAACCGAAGGTTTTGGTGACGGGTTCGGCGACGGTTTGCCCGTTCAGCACGGCGTCGATAGCCGCCCGCAAGTCTTCCGCGTTGGCCGTGCCGGGTTTTTCACTTTTATCTAATCTGCCCGTGTATTTTAACTTGCGCTCCGCGTCAAAAACATACGCCTGCGGAGTGGCTGCGGGCCCGTATTGCAGGGAAGCCGATTCGGTATCGCCGTCGTACAAATACGGGAAACTGAACTTCCGGTAACCGGCCCGAACCTTCATGGCTTCGTAATCGTCATTCAGATCCGAGTAGCCCAGTTCTTCATACAGG
The DNA here is from genome assembly GCA_016713985.1 of Lewinellaceae bacterium. Lineage (GTDB taxonomy): Bacteria > Bacteroidota > Bacteroidia > Chitinophagales > Saprospiraceae > M3007. Next base: position 36,368 of record JADJOD010000024.1, read on the forward strand.
AGCCCCAGCGGACTGTTTGGCGAAATGGCCACCAATGCCACACCTTTGGCTTTGTAATCGTTTGATATTGAATTGATTCGCTCCTCGTATGCCTGAGCGGTGGGGCAGTGATTGCAGGTAAAAACGATGACTAAGGCTTTGGCGTCTTTAAAATCGGCGAGGCTGTAGAATTTTCCGTCGGTTCCGGGAAGCCGGAAGTCGGGGGCGGGGGCGCCCGGTTCGAGTGGTTTTACGTTCTGGTGGGGTATGAGTTTGGGCTCGGCGACGAAGGGTATTTTTTCGTCGATGCCACTTCCATTTTTAGGCGGTTCCGGGGATTGGCAAGCGACCAAAAAGCAGGATAGCAAGACCGGAATGCAGAGCGCGTTTTTCATTGCTGTTGTTTCAGGAGGGGATGTTAAAACAGATCGTGAATTTGGCCGCAAATCGGGCTGCGACAAGGCTAATTTACCCGCAAAATAGGGGAATTAAGCAAGCGGGTAAAATTATGCTACTAATTTTCTTCGGAACATTCTGATAATGAATCATCTGGGCGGGAAAGATTTCCGTCCTGCTACGCAAGTACCCGGACCTAATTATTGGATAAAATCCACTTTGTCAACCCCGGCATCACTTCCTGACATACACGTAATAAGAAACACCCGAAAAATTCATTTTTACAAACCCCCCGGCCGTCAAAGCGCCGTTTATTTCCGGGTCGCATACCCGGTCGGTGAGTGCATACCGGCAGGCGCCGGGGTCGCGGCTGAGTTCCAGGTGATGATAGCGCTGGAAATAAGTGTGGGCCTGCTGGTTCTGCATCAAACGGTCACAAACCGCTACTTTTTCACCCTCGGGAATGGCCCGCTGAATGTGGGGCAAGTCGTGCAACAATTCTTTTTCCCGGCCGGGTTGCCCGAAAAGAAACACGGTGTAGATGGCCAGCAGGAGCATGGCCGCGAGCGACGCGCGTTGCAGGATGCTCAAAAAACGCAGGGTCTTTTCGCCGGGTTCTGCCAGCCAGTGCCGAAGCAGGGGCAGGTGAAAGTAAGCGGCCGCCAGGGCAAACATCGGCATTCCGGGGATGATGTAGATCCCGTTTTGCCGCGCACTGAGCATGATGGGCAACGTTGCGGCGAAACCCAGCAGCAGGAAAAACAAAGCGATTTTTCTTTCGCTGTGAAATGCACGGGTACGCAGGCCTTTTTTCCGGGAAATAAAAAACAAGAGCAAAAACAATACGATCAACCCCACCTGTTCTTTCAACAGTATTTTAAAAATGGACAGTCGCGCCCAGCCCGTGAATTCGGCATCTTCCCGCGCTCCGGACATAACGACGCCGAGGCGTTTCTCCCAGTAATTTTCAAAATAATGCCTCGAATCGGGCACCACGGCGAGCAACAGGGCAAACAAACCGACAGCGACAAAGATCACCCAGCCGGATTGAAGCGCCGGTTTTATCCATGTCACGACCGTCGGATGGATGGATAATATCACGGCAAACAAAAACGGCGCGGCGGCGGGATACAAGGCCACCGGCCCCTTTGTCATCAGGCCGAAAAAAACAAACCCGCCGGCCAGCGAGAGTTTTAGCCACAAACGCCGCCCAGAAAACAACCCGTCCGAAACAAACCAGAGGGCTAACAAACAGAAAGCCAGCAAGTTGTTGTCCATCAGATTGTTGGGATTCCCCCAGGCAACCGGCGTGATGAAGTACCACAACAACAAGGGGAACCAGCCGAATTTGCCCGACATGGCCGTGCCACGAAGCGGGATTTCCCACACCCGCACGATAAGCCAGGCGTTGAGGAGCAGGAGGGCGAGTGCGTACAGTTTTTCCACCCACCAGTGATCGCCCAGCAGCCTGAAAAACCCCGCCTGCAGCCAGATCATCAGGGGAGGGTTTTCAAAATACGGGGCTCCGCTTGCAAATTCGAGCCAGTAACCGCTTGAAAACCACGGCGCCCAAAAACTGCCTTTCCCTTCCGCCAGGTTGCGCGCCATGGAAGCGTACAGCAGGCCGTCGCCAAACATACCCTGCGGCACGAGGCGCGGCAAAAACATGGCGGCTATGAAAAAGAGGGTAAAGGCCCACCAGGCAGAAACGGAGGTTTTTTTCATGCCTCGAATGTTAGAAGGGCCCGTATCCGAACATGTTGCTCAATTCAACACCCCCGCGTGCATCAGTTCCTCGATCTCCTCGGCGTCCATGGGGATGTTTTTGAACAGGTCGACCGGGCCGTTGTCAGTGATCAGGATATTGTTCTCGATGCGGATGCCAAGGCTTTCTTCCGGGATGTAAATACCTGGTTCACAAGTGAATACCATGCCTGCGCGGAAAGGTTCGTAACGGTTCATCAGGTCGTGCACGTCCAGCCCGAGGTGGTAACTGGTGCCGTGCATGAAGTATTTTTTATAGGCGGGTTTGTCTTTGTCCTGCTTTTCGACGTCGTCGCGGCTGATCAGTCCGAGTCCCAGCAATTCACTTTCCATAATTTTACCCACCTCCTTGTTGAGTTCGTCGATCGTATTACCCGGCACCAGCAGGGCGCTGGCTTCGATCAATACCCGGTGCACGGCGTTATACACCGCCCGCTGGCGGTCGGTGAACTGGCCGCTGACCGGGATGCTGCGCGTCAGGTCGGCGTTGTAGTTGGCGTATTCGCAGCCGAAGTCCATCAGGAGCACCTCGCCGGCCTTGCACTGCTGGTTGTTATCGACGTAGTGCAGGACGCAGCCGTTTTTGCCCGAGCCGATGATGGGCGAATAACCGTGCCCGGTAGCGCCGCTGCGGATAAATTCGTGGATGATCTCGGCTTCCACTTCGTATTCCCAGACGCCGGGTTTTACAAATTCGAGCACACGGCGGAAAGTGTTGCCGGTGATGTCGATACAGTGCTGGAGCGCTTCGATCTCCCAGTGGCTTTTTACGGTTTGTAATTTTTTCAGGATGGGTTGCGCGCGGTACAGGGCATGAGCGGGATAACGATCCCGGATGCTGCGTGCATAACGCAGATCGCGGTATTCGACGGGCGACGAAAAACGATCGTTTTCGTTGATATTCAGGTAGATACCTTCGGAATGCAGGATCAGTTCATTCAACACCACTTCCGCTTCATCGAGGAAATAGACCTTTTCGATGCCGGAGGCTTGCTGCGCTTCCTCCTTGGTGTATTTGTGGCCTTCCCAAACGGCGATGTGTTCGTTGGTGCGTTTGATCAAAAGCACTTCCTTGTGCCCTTCCCGCGGGCAGTCTGGAAAAAGGATCAGCATCGTTTCTTCCTGGTCGATACCGCTCAGGTAATACAAACCGGCGTTTTGCCGGAAGGAGAAGTACTGATCACCCGAACGGGGCATCTGATCGTTGGCGTTAAAAATCGCCAGGGTGCCCGGTTTCATTTCGCGGACAAACCGTTTTCGGTTGTATTGAAAAAATTCGGGGCTGAGCGCTTTGTATTTCATAACAATGGAAGGTAAAAGGAAGGTAAAAGGTGGAGAATGGGTTTTTATGCCATTAACGGCATATAAATGATAAATGACCAACAATGCCAACAATGCCAACAATGCCAGAAAGGAAGTGGAGTTTTGCCGAAATGTACAACTCTTGGGTGTGGTTAAAATTCAGGATTGTCGGGTGCAGACCAACAAGTGTATCCCTGCGACAAATTTTTTCCGGTCAAAATTTGCCTCAGGCTCAAAAACGCTACTTTTGCCGGACCCAGGAATGCCCGGCATACAGAATCCGGGAATTGCCAGTGATTCATCTTTCATCATTCATTGTTCAAAATGACCTTCCCAAGTAATTGCAAGTACACTGAAGACCACGAGTGGATCCGCCTCGAAACCGGTAACGTCGCCTATGTCGGCATTACCGATTTTGCACAGGGAGAATTAGGAGAACTCGTTTACATCGAAGTGGAAACCGTCGGCCGTACCGTAGATGCCAATGCTATTTTCGGAACGGTAGAAGCGGTCAAAACCACTTCCGATCTTTTTATGCCGCTAACGGCTAAAGTGCTGGAATTCAACCCGGAACTCGATGATTCGAAGGGTGGAAACCCGGGTCTGATCAACGAAGATCCCTACGGGAAAGGTTGGATCGTCAAGGTGGAAATCGCCAACCCCGCCGACCTGGAAGGCCTCATGAGCGACGTACAATACAAAGCTCACGTAGGAAAATAGGCATTCCGGCGAAAAGCGCAGCAGCCACTTGTTCCCCGTATTGCGGCGGGGGTGTTCATTCGCCGGTTTTCGTGTACTTTTGTCGCGAAAACCGGCGTTTCTTTTGGAGTTCCGTCTGCAACGGTAACAATAACTTAATCCGCTGACTATCGTCCGGTTCGGTATTTTTGCCGGGTACTTCTGACAATGATCATGGTGGAAAAGACAAAACTAAGCATCGTTATCCCTACCAAAAACGAGGGACAGTACATCGGCCGCACCATCGCCCAATTCCGGGACTATCTGGAGAAGTACAATCTGGAGATCATTGTTTCGGATGCCAACAGCAAAGATGACACGGCGGAAGTGGTGCGGAGTTACCAGGAAATTTTTGGCGAGCGGGTAAAATTCGTGCAGAGTCAGGCCAAACAAAACATCGCTATCGGTCGCAACCTCGGCGCCGCACAAGCCACCGGCGAAATTCTTTTTCATACCGATGCCGACGTGCAGATACCGGACAAGGACCGTTTTTTCGCCACGGTTTTTTCCAAATTCGACCGTTCCGACCTTGTGGCGGCCACCGTGCCCATCTGGGTTTACCCGGAAGAATCCGGCTTGATGGACAAAATGTACCATATTCTGATGAATTCCGTGATCCGGCTGTCGTTTTCGGCCGGTGTTTATCTCGCCAAAGGGGAATGCCAATTGGTGCGGCGTTCCGTTTTTGAAAAGATCAGCGGGTACAATGAAACCATCGTGGCGGGTGAAGACTGCAACCTTTTTTACCGCCTGCACAAGGAAGGCCGGGTGGGTTATTTTTACCGGCTGGCCGTACACCATTCCCCGCGCAGATTTCGGGAATACGGCTATATGCGCCTGAGTCTCATTTATTTACGCGAAGGATTGTCTCTGCTTTTTCTCCGAAAATCGTATATGAAAGAATGGACGCCGGTGCGATAAGTTCCGGCCGTTCAGGCGGCGCGGTGGCGGAGCGATAAGGCTTCTTTTTCAAGGGGCAGCACGATGCGGGTGATCGTGCCCTTGCCCGGCGTACTTTCCACGGAAAAACTTCCACCGGTGGCTTTCATACGTTTTTCCATATTCAGCAGCCCGTTGCCCGCTTTACCCAACGTCGTTTGGTCGAATCCCTTGCCATTGTCGCGAATAACGATCCGGATAGCGCCGCCCTGCATGGAAATATCGATCTCCACCTTGTTTGCCGCAGCGTGTTTGAGCACGTTGTGCAGCGCTTCTTTGATCACAAGAAATACGTTGCGCCGCGTTTCGCCGGAAAGCGGCGTTTCGGGCAGGTCGGGGATGTTGAAATGACAACGTACGCCGGAATCTTCAAAAAAACCGGAGGTGTAGCGGCGGATGTAGGCGGCTAAACTGGGCAGTGTATCGTTGTGGTGGTTCAGGGCCCACACCACCTCGCTCATTTTCAGCAGGAGTTCCTTGGCGGTATCCGCGATTTTATCCAGTTCGCCGGAGGCCGGCGTTTTCTTTTTCGATACCTCGCTGAGCAGCGATATTTTGGAAAGTCCGGAACCGAAGTCGTCGTGCAGGTCTTCGGCGATGCGCAGGCGTTCGCGTTGCTGGCCTTCGAGGTGGGCGTTGAGCGCCACTACCTTGCGTTCGCTTTCGAGGCGGTCGATTTTTTCCTGTTGCAGCAGCCGTTCCTGTTCGGCAAGGCGTTGTTTTTGCCGGTAGGCGCGGCGGGAAAGCCAGAGTACCACAAGTAAGGCTAAAATTCCAGACAAGGCACTGTATGTCAATATTTTGTGGATTTTTTGCTGGTTTTCAAGATCGCGTATTTCGGCCTCTTTTCGGGCCGTCTGGTATTTGGTTTCGATGTCGGCGAGGCTTTTTACATTGTCGGCCTTGAACAAAGAATCGTCGAGTACCATAAATTTTTTATACCAAAACAAGGCCTCTTTGTAGTTTCCCATTTTTTCGTGGGCGCCGGCTATTTCCTCGTAATAAACTTCCAACGGGTCGGCCTGGTTGGTTTCCAGCATGATGGCATAGCCCTTTTTTCCAGCGCGACCTCGGGTTGGCCCAGCGTGTTATAAACGCCTGCGAGGTTGACCAGCAGGAAAACAAGATTGGCTTTTCGATTGACGGCTTCAAGGTATTCGACCGATCGTTCGCCAAAAGGGATGGCTTCACGGTTGCGCCCTTGTTTGTGCAGCAGGTGACAAATGCCGCCAAGGATCACTCCCGCCACGTACTTGTTGCCGTATTTTAGGGCAATTTCCACGCCTTTGTTGGAATACTCCATCGCTTTGTCGAGGTCGCCTTTGGAGCCGTATGCGACGGCGAGGTTGTTATAGGTGTAAATGCTCTTTTTTTCCTCCCCGTGTTCCAGCCTGATTTTTAATGCTTTTTCGAGGTAGGTGATGGCTTTGTCGTGCGCTTTTTGATCCCTGTACAGGTTGCCGATATTGCTGTAGGCTGAGGCGATGTTGGTGTGGTCGCCCAGTTTTTCATAAATATCCACCGCCTTCAGGTAGTATGTTACGGCGGAATCGGGCTGGTACAGGTCGCCGAATGTAGCGCCGATATTGTTGTACACCTTGCCCAGGCCCTTGGGATCTTCTATTTTCCGGCGGAAAGCCAGTTCGTCCTTAAAAATACGCATGGCGGCTTCGAAATCGCCCTTATCCTTGCTGGCCGTGCCGCGTATACCCATCGCGCGCGCCTGTCCTATCGGGTATCGCGCCGATTTGGACATGGATTCCAGGGTGTCGGCGCAGCGAAATGCAACATCCAGGTCCATTTCCATCGCTTCCAGCGCGATTTCGTAATAAATATCCGCTTTTTTTACCGGATCGGTTTCCTTTTGCAAAACAAGCCGGAAGCTGTCCAAAAGAGCGTGTTGAGCATCGACGGCAATCTGTACAAAAAAAAGCAGCAGAAAAATCGGAAGATGTTTTCTCATATCAATAGGGCATCAGGTGTGCAATCAATTGGCTTTCAGGCTGCTAATATCCGTTTTTTTTGATATAGAGAACCATTTTTGCCACTTATTAAAAATGACAACAGCGACCCGCCGGTATACGGAGGTCGCTGTCACGGGTTTTAAAAAAGGCTGTTCAGTGCATGATTGCTTCATACGGAGATGAAAAAGGAGGGATCAAGTCGGCCAGAAGCCGGATGAAGCCGACTATTTGCCAACCCGCGGCGACCAAACCGGTCAGGATGATTAACAAGGCTGCGGGCGCCGGAAGGTCCTGTGATGTTTTTTTCATTGTTTTCGTTTGATTTATACTTTTTCTACTGACGGTACAAAGGTCGGTTATCAAAAAAGGCAGGGCAATCACCCTTTTGTTGTAATCGCTGCCGGCAGGGTTCAGTGATCAGCCGGGGCCGTTTCGAGTTGGGGTTGCGACATCAGGTAGGCGTATACTGCCTTTAACTGGTCATCGTCCAGCTTGCCAATGGGCTCCCAGGGCATGAATTTACGGTTGAGTTCTTTACCCAACGGCGTGACGCCCGTGCGCATGGCTTTTACAAAACCCTCTGCTTTCCAGGCGGGCAGGTTGCCGCCGGGGGTGAGGTTGGGGCCCATGGGCGCTTCCGGGTTGGGGTCTTTTCCGCCGTTGAGTTGTTCGCCGTGGCAGGCCCTGCACCCGCCGAGTCGTACGAGATATTGGCCATATTCAGCGTTTTCGGCCCGCGGCGGCGCAAAATGCGGCGGAGCGCTGTGGTCGATCGTTTCGGCGTTCAGTGCATCTCCGAATGCTCCCGTCTGGAAAAGAATATTGCACAACAGGGTGGTTTTGGGCTTGTCCCACAACTGTTCTGTCGGCGCCAGGCTTTTCAGGTAGGCGATGATCTGGCCGGTGTGTTCGTCGCTGAGGTGCTGAAAGTCCTTAGCCGGCATGATGAGCAGGGGCCTGCCGTCGTTGGCAATACCGTGCCGGATGGCGCGCACCCAGTCGAGGTCCGAATAGGCGCCGCCGACGCCGCCGGGGGTCAGATTGGGAGCGAAAATTGTACCCAAATCCGGTGATTCAAAGAAACGGGTGCCCGCGAAGTTGCTACCGTGGCAGCCGGAACATAAATAGTTGGCCCATTTTTGCCCGGCGGCTATGGCTGACGAATCCGTCGGTACAGCAATAGCCTTCGGCTGCACATCGTATTTTTTGGCCAACCGGTTTTGAGCGGTATTGTTCAGGTAAAAGGCTGTTCCCGCACCCAGCAGGACAAGGATCGTGATGATCCCTGCCAGCCATTTCAACGCTTTTTTCATAAGTCCTGTATTATTTCCCCGGCATGGGTTGTACGGGGGTCAGTGTGATCAACTCTGCGGCCCATTTGCCGTCTTTTTTGCGCAACAGCACGGCCACGGACATTTTTTCAGCATTCGTCTTGTCTCCGTACTGGGTGATTTCTTCCGAAATATACGTCGCCAGGATCAGGTCGGTGGCGAGATAACGGTTGCTCCAGTCCGAGGTTTTGCGCTCGTAGCGGTCGGGTTTGGGCTGCGACTTGAAAAAGGCGAATATGTTTTGATAATTGGTCAGCAGGTTGGCGCGGCCACGAACAACTTCACCGAGGGGGGTGATCTGTTCGGCGTTTTCAGTAAGCCAGGAGTCGAGACCCGAAGCATCCATTTTTTCAAATGCGGTCATAAAAGCGTTGTAACACGCCTCGATACCTTTTTGGTCGGCATCGGAAATGGCTTGTGCCGAGAGGTTTTGGGCAAAACAAAAGCTGAGCAGCAGGGCTGCCGATTTCAAAAAATTGTACATGGTTGAGAAAGTTTTAAGTGTGATTTTTGAAGAAGAAGGGGTTTTCGATGGGGTGGGTTTTACAAGGGGACAGGCGCGTTGCGGAACTTCCGGTACTTCCCCAGCAAACATCCAATGGTGTAGATGACGGGGAAAACGACCTTTTTTACAAACACCGGGATTTCCGTGAGGTCAAACTCCCGCCGGTAGCGCCAGGCGAGATAAGCGCCGTCGAAGATCTCGGGCTGCTGGTTTTTTCCCCGGTTGATCGCGGCATAAATACCCGACAGGAAAAAGACGAAGTTATTAACCGGGTCCACCCAGCCGGTGCAGTGCAACACATCGTTTCCGGCGTTCCAGAAGCGGTGCGCATCGCCGCGTTTGAACAGCACCGTTTCGCCGGGATTGGCGTATTGCGGCTCTTGTCCGAAGCTTTGGTAACCCATTTTGCCGCTTACCACCGTCAGGCATTCTTCCTGTAAAAAGTGGACGTGCATGGGTGGCCCGGCATTGGGCTGTACAAAGTCTTCAATGAGCACCCGGTTACCTTCTAAGCGGAGAAAAGTCAGTTTTTCCCCGTATTTGTTTTCAATGGTGAGTGGAAGTTGGTTATTCATAATGCTGACTTTCAATCATTTAAAAATAATTTCAAATGTTGGAGGTATACAGGCTGGATCAGTTGCCGCCGGCAGTCGGCGGGGGCAATACCGGCGTTGAGGAGTCGAATTCGATCAGCCACTTCCCGTTGATTTTGTGCAATACGGCCATTCCTTTGGTTTTGCCGCCAACCTGCTGGCCGCCGATTTTAATATCTGCGTTGGAATCAAAGGTGGTGATCGCCACGTCTGCTGTGATAAACCGCACGGTCAGTTGTTCGCAGCTGAAACTCGGTTTGGCATCCACCATTTTCATCATGGTTTCCCAGCTTTCCCGCAGGCTTTGTTTGCCGGTGAACAAACTTCCGTCGGGGCCTATTTCGCTGACCTTCTCGGTACAAGCGGCCAGACCTTTGTCGAGGTCGCCCGCATTGAAAGCAGCCCAGGTGGCCGTAATAAATTCCCGCACCGCCGCTTCGTCGGCAGCAGTTTGAGCGGTAGCCGCATTGATGTTGCAGGCAAACAGGAGGATCATGAGGGCATTAAAAAAGATGTTTTTCATTGTCAGAAGGTTTGATTGTGAATTGGAAAAATAATGGCTCGCCGCGACGGGTCGCGTCGCAGTATTTAGTTGAAAATCAATTTATTGGAATCGAATATCCCGGCGTCGCGGGTTGTTTTTTTCCGGTGATGCAAAGGTCGGCCGGCTTTCCGGCGCGGGCAATCACCCTTTTGTTGTAATCATAACCTATGGCATACGAAATACCTTGTTCAACGCTTCCGTACGCGTCTGCACGTGCAGTTTTTCGTAGATGTTGTGGATGTGGCGTTTCACCGTTTCGATGCTGATAAAAAGTTCGGCGGCAATTTCCTTGTACAGATATCCTTTTGCGAGCAGGTCGAGTATTTCTTTCTCCCGGGGCGTGAGTATGGCCAGTTCGGGTGAAGGAGCGGTTGTTTTTTGGAACGACGCCACCACCCGCCGGGCTATCTCGCTGCTCATAGGTGAACCGCCCTGGTACAGATCGCTCACGGCTTCCAGGAGTTTTTCCGGGGTGGTGCGTTTGAGCAGGTAGCCGCTGGCGCCGGCCCGCAGGGCGTTAAAAATGTGCTCGTCGTCGTCGTACACGGTGCACATGGCTATTTGCAAGCCCGGCATCTCCTGTTTCAACATACGTACGGCGTCGATGCCCGTCATGCCCGGCAAGTGAATATCCATGATGACCACGTCGGGTTTTTGAACCGGTATGTCATCCACGGCGTCCTCGGCATTGTCATAAGCACTGATACAGGTGTATCCCGCTGCGCCGCTGATAATGGCCTCGAATGACTGGCGGATGTCACGGTCGTCTTCGACGATGGCTACTCGGATGGTTTCCATTTATTTCAGTTTGATTGACGGGACAAAGGTATGCGGTGGATGGCATGGGCGGCAATCACCCTTTTGTTGTAATCCCGCTATGCAGCATCACCGCCCGCTCTCCTCCACCATCGCCCTCACTTCTCCGTTAAAATCCTCCGCTTTCAGCAAATCTTCCAGCGCGATATGCAGCCGGTAACGCCAGTAGTGCCTCGGATTGGCGGGAATGTTGATACGTTCGTCGTGCGGGTTTTCGCGGCGCAGTTTTTCGTCCATGCCGAGCAGGTCCTGCATCTGGAAAATGCTCCACATGGCGGGTGACTGGAAATGCTGGCGGAGAATGGCGCGGTTGAGCCAGGCTTCGCTGAACCAGGGCGCCTTGCCTTCGTAACCGAGCATGTCGTTAAAAAAGCGCTGCGACAGGTCGCGGTCTTCTTCCCACCAGCCGCGCAGGGTACTCATGTCGTGCGTCGAAGGCGTCACCACCGACAGGTAGGGCGCGTCTTTGGGGTGGAAAAATGCCACACCCGTCGCCTTGGGCATACGCTGGATTTCGAGACTCAGAACGCCCAGTTCCTTCATGACGTCGGGTACACAACGCGGCACCATGCCGAGGTCTTCGCCACATACCAGCATGTTGGTCGCGCGTTTCAGGGCGGGCAGTTTTTCCAGGGCTTCTTCCTGCCAGAAATCATCCTGGCGGCGATAGAAATAATTGATATACAAGGCCATAAGAGGGCCCTTCACTTCTTCGGGCAGGTATTGGAACGAGGTGGTTTTTTCAATGCCGAAGCGAAAGTGCAAGGCCATCTCCACCTCCCGCTTCCCGACGGGGAGGGGTTGAGCAGGATCACGTTTGCGATCAGCCGGTACAGGCCGTTGCGGAGCCGGATATTTTGTTCGGTAGCAGGTTGGTTGTCGAAATACTGCTCCACCCGGCGCTGGGTCGAAAATTCCGGTTTCAGGTCAAAACGTTCGTCTTTGCGGGGCAGCAGGCAGTGTTCGCCGACCCAATTGGCGTCGGCGCCAAAGAGGTCCTGCACGACCCGCTCGGTGATGTAGGGTTTGCACAGGCGGTCGCGGCTGAAGCCGACACCCGCTTCCAACAACTCTTTTTCGGTGACGGGTATGGCCGGTACAAAGTGCCCGAGAATACCCTCCACGGCGTCCATCGGGATACTCCAGATGCGGAAAAAACCGAGGATGTGGTCGATGCGAAACGCGTCGAAATAAAGACTCATCTGGTGAAAACGCTGCTTCCACCAGGCAAACCCGTCGGCTTTCATACGCGCCCAGCTGTACGTGGGAAAGCCCCAGTTTTGGCCGTTGACCGCAAAATCGTCGGGCGGCGCGCCGGCCTGCATATCCATGTTGTACAATTGCGGTGCCACCCAGGCGTCGCAACTGTAGCGGTAAATGCCGATGGGGATGTCGCCTTTCACCGCGATGCCGTTTGTGTGGGCGTAATCCGTTGCGGCTTTGAATTGCAGGTGCAGGTGCCATTGTACAAACAGGTGAGGGGCTATGGCGTCAAAATGTTCGGATGCCGGCGAAAGCAGTTTGTCCACTTCCGCCGCCTTGTAAACCCGGTGCGACGACCACTGGCTGAAATCGGCGGTGCCGTTGGTATCGCGGAGCCAGCAAAATGCGGCATAGGAAGCCAGCCAGTGTTTATTGGCTTCATAATACGCCCGGTACGCCTGATCCTGTAACCACTCCTCTTTCTGAAGGTGGTACAACTGGTGCACGATGTCCCGCTTTAATTGTGTAACCGATTCGTAATCAACGGTATCGAGCGCGTTGAGTTCTTTTTGTTTTTTCAGGTGCGGTTTTAAAACCGCCGCGTGTTTTTTGCCGGCCAGTTGTTCCACGTTCAGAAAAACCGGGTGCAGGGCAAAGGCCGAAATGGCGGAGTAGGGGTACGAATCCACCCAGGTATGTGTGGCGGTGGTATCGTTGATCGGCAGCAGTTGAATGAGTTTTAGCCCCACGGATTTCGCCCAGTCCACCAGCAGGTGGATATCGGCAAATTCGCCCACGCCCCAGCTTTTATTGCTACGCAGACTGAACACCGGAATCGCCACTCCGGCTCCACGCCAGCCGGGGTTTGGAAAACGCGCGAACCCGTCGTGCAGCACCGTCAGGCCCCCGTGTGAAGGCGCGTACAAGGTGCGGTTGCTGCCGTCTTCAAAACCCAGGAATTTGTTGGTGCGGGTGTTCCAGACGCCGTATTTGTAGGCAAGTGGAAAGTCTTCCTGCGAAAGGTCGGCGCGCAGCGTCCAGCCCTCCTCGCCGGGCTGCAGGAGCAGTGGCGCGGCGCTGTCCCACGCGCGCAGGGTGCGGCCGTGGCCGAGTATACACAAGACCTCGTCGTTTTTCAGGAGAGGCGCCTTTACCCGGAAAATGTGGGTCACTGCGCCGGGTTTTCTTTTTGCCTTTTCGATCGGTTCAGCCCGGTTTTGAAATACTTTAAATGCTTGTGAATCAAACACATTCTCCACCGCGCCGGGCGGGTTCCAATAATCGAAAACATAAATATTGTCGGTTTCGGAGGCGGAAAGGTCGAGGTGCCGCAGGCCCCATTCCACTTTTTCCCGGCCCGACCGGTCGCGGAACTCGTAGCTGTAGTACAGGTCGCCCGGAGCCGTATCGCCGGTATCCACGATGCCCTGCCACATCTCGTCGTTGAGGTAGGTCAGCGGATACTCGACAGGGGTGGAGGTATTTGAGTGCGGGGTATTTACAAGTACGAACAGGTTTTGCCCGAACTGGGTGGAATAGCGGAGGTGAAAGTGGATTTTAATTCAAAAATGATCGCGAATTGGTCAAATTGTAAACATCGCCGGCGAAAAGTACGGGGATTCGTGGTTTTGCACACAGGAAAGCTTATCTTACGATTTTTCCGGAAAAATTTCACACCCGAGATTGAGATGACAGATACAAAAACGCAGACCGATACCTCCTATAATATTGCCAATATCCGCTTCGAAATCGAATCAAGCGGGCATGCCACCGTTTGGTTTAACCTCGACGGGCCGGCTTTTGAGGATTCGGAAGCTATGGAAAACATGTTTGTCGAATTCGACAAATTCCTGGAATATCTCCAGCGACAACACCCCGGCATATACGAGGTATTGCTTGACGGCACTGCGGACCATGAAACCTGGCTGGAACGGCTCGAAACGGCGGATTTTGACTGGAACGGCCATTTGCGGCATTATATCGACCGGCATGTGGACCTCGAAGCGGCAGAGAAAAAACGGATGGAATGGCTGGGCGCCCGCCGGGCCAGACAAGTCACCCCGGAAGGGCAAAAATTAGAAGCCGGCTGGAGCCAGTTGACGTCTCTGGCCGAGCCTTCAGGCGATCCCACCTGGGACGATGTTGCCCACGCCATTATCGCCGGTCTGAACGATACGGCGATCGAATTGTACCCCGAAGTGCTTGATTTTGGAAAGGAAGACAATGACCGGCTCCGGGAAATGCTGGAGTCGCACGGCGAACGCCTTGCCAATCAATTGTTTGCACTGACAAAAAGTGTGCGGGAAGGGCAGGAGAAAAGCAGAGCCCCTTTCAGGTAAAAGCACTCCTTAACCAGCAGAAAAGACCGGCCTTTTTGGTGCAGTGCCCGTTTCGTCCGGAAAAAGGAAAGAAAACCTTCGGGAATGCATCAAAATTGAATTGGTGGAAGCGCCGGAATAATCCACGAACTAAAGTTCGTGTTACTCATCTTCCGGCAAAGTCAGCCAGAAATTATTGGCCCCCTCTCCCTGAATGAGCGCTATGGCCTGTTCGTTGAGCAATTCGAGCAGGGCCAGGAAGGTAACAATGGCGTGGATGCGGTTTTCGAGTGTTAAAAAAAGGCTTTCAAACGCCGCTTTTTTCCCTTTTTTCAATTTGGAAGCGATGTAACTGCGCTGTTCCTGAATGGTGTAATTGTAATTGTACACCGTGTGTACCCGTTTGCTTTTTTGTTCATCGTCAAAACGGGCCAGCAGGCGTTCGAATACACGCAGGAGTTTGTATAAAGTGATACTTTCCATCTCCGCGTCGGCGAGGGCATGTTCGGCGAGTTTGCGCATTTCGGTGGCGGCATAACCGCGCGGGTTCATAAAAGCGCGCATATCTTCGAGGCGGCGCAGGTCATCCAGCACACTTTTATACCGTTTATATTCGAGCAGGCGCTCCACCAGTTCGTGCCGCGGGTCGATCTCGTTGCCCTCTTCATCCACCTGTTTGCGGGGCAGCAGAAGTTTGGCTTTGATACGCATGAGTGTGGCGGCCACCACGATGAATTCGGATGCCAGATCGATGTTCATCGACTCCATGTGGTGCATGTAGTCGAGAAAATCGTTGGTAATCTTTGCGATCGGAATGTTGTAAATATCCAGTTCGTCCCGCTCGATAAAAAAAAGGAGCAGGTCGAAAGGGCCTTCGAAGACCGGGAGCCTAATGGTAAAAGTGTCTGTGGGCATTCCTGGAAGGGTTTAAAGGTTTAAGGGTTTAAGGGTTTAAAGGTTTCAGGGTTTCAGTGGCTTTCTGGCATCTGGCATCTGGCATCTGGCATCTGGCATCTGGCATCTGGCATGCCGAAGTTTCGAGCCCGCAAAAATAGAAAATACCAACTGCTCCAAGATGATTTATGTGGTCTGTTGTACCTTACATTCGTGATAAGCTTCATCAACTCCACAGATGCCAGATGTCAGATGCCAGATGCTAGATGCCAGATGCCAGAAAGCCACTGAAACCCTGAAACCTTTAAACCCTTAAACCCTTAAACCTTTAAACAATGACACTCTACCTCATTCCCGTTCCCATCGCTGAAAATGCTTTGTATACGATTCCTGATTACGTGCTTGATATTGCGCGCAAACTGGACGTATTTATTGTCGAACGCCCCAAAACGGCCAGGCACTTTATCAAAAGTATCGGCCCGGGGAAGCGGCTGCAGGAAATGACTTTTGTTGAACTATCTGATAATCAAAATCTTGCAGAGGCGGAAGCCACCTTTTTGCAAGCCATTGCCGCAGGCAAAGACGTGGGCCTGCTTTCCGAAGCGGGCTGCCCGGGCGTCGCCGATCCCGGCGCTGCCATCGTTGCACGAGCCCACCGGGCGGGTGTACGTGTGGTACCGCTGGTCGGCCCGTCCTCCCTGTTGCTGGCGCTGATGGCTTCGGGTATGAACGGTCAGCGTTTTGCTTTCCAGGGATACCTGTCGCCCAAACGACCCGAACTGGCGCGTGACCTGCACCGGCTGGAAAACCTGGCCCGCCAGCACGACCAGACGCAGTTGTTCATCGAAACCCCCTACCGCTCCCAGATGGTGCTGGAAGTAGCGCTGGAGACCCTCCAGCCCGATACCTGGTTCGGCGTGGCGCAAGACCTGACCGGGGCGGAAGAGTGGGTGCGATCCCTGCCGGTTCGTGAATGGAAAAAACTGGAAAAGAAAGAGTTGTCAAAATCGCCGGCCGTATTTTTGGTGTACCGGCCGGCGTAATATGCGCCTACATTTTGCCGCCGTAGCGGATAAATGCGTATTGTATCCCGAAACTCATACGCAGACTGCGCAGATAGGCCGGGCCATTGCCGATTTCCGGGTTTTCACTCCAGACAAAACTCGGGCGCGCCACCAGCCGGAAATAATCGGTAGAGTGTAATTTAAACCCGATACCGAGTTCATACGTGCGCAGGGTGGATTTGAAATACTGCCGGCGGCTCCAGGTCCGGGTGGGTGGTTTGCTCGACCAGTACGTAGATTCCACTTTTTCAGGCGCGCCGGTGTCGAAAAAATCGAGCGAGGCAGCCCCCTGCACATACACGCAGTTGCAAGGCAGGCGGTATTGGATGCGCAGGGGAATGGACCAGTAAACCGGCCTGAATACCTTATCCGTGTATTGAAAAACGGTCACCTCACTTGCGCCGACTTGTACGGAGCTGATGTTTCGGTCGAACGTTTTGTACCGGGACTCGGGATAAACCTTGCGGGAGATACCTGCGCCGAACGAGAATTTTTTAAAAGGATACTCCACGTGCAAACCCGGGAACGGGCGCCGCAGTTCGACGCCCTCCGAGTAGTGGCCCAGGTCCATAGCTGCTTCAAGGCCGATCACCATTTTAGCAAAAGGTTCCTGGGCGGACAGTCGGGAGGCAAGGATTAAAAAGAAGGCGTAAAAAAGGATGTTTTTCATGTCGGGCAGTTTTAATTAAGCCGGTAAATACGTTTCATCCTAATGACGCAGTAAACAAGGGGGACGTTGGTGGCCAATTGTTAGGGTTGCGTTAAAACTACGCTTCGGTTCACAACTTGTTCATCACAAAAGTGGTCAGTTTGGTAAACAGATGCCGGGTCGCATTTTTGCCGCTGATGTCGTGGTTGCGATTCGGGTAATAATACGTTTCAAATTGTTTGTTGGCTTTGATCAAGGCGTTGATCATTTCCACGGTTTGTTGCCAGTGCACGTTGTCGTCGGCAATACCGTGACAAATGAGGTAGTTGCCACCGCGCAGTTGTTCGGCAAAATTGATGGGTGAATTATCCTCGTAACCTTTCGCATTGTTCTGCATGGTATGCATAAAACGCTCTGTATAAGCAGAATCGTACCATTTCCAGTTGACGACCGGCGCCACGGCCATCGCCATTTTAAACACGTTATTTCCTTTTAAAATACAGGAAGTGCTCAGGTAGCCGCCAAAACTCCAGCCCCAGATGCCGATCCGGCCGGCGTCTACAAACGGCAATGAACCGAGATAACGGGCGGCTGCAATCTGGTCCTCCGTTTCGTATTTGCCCAGTTGGAGCTGGGTGCATTTTTTGAAGTCGCGCCCGCGCCCGCCCGTGCCGCGGTTGTCCACACTCACAATGATGTAGCCTTTTTGCGTCAGCATCTGGTGCCAGGTGCCCACAAATCCATCATATTGATTTTGAACGGTTTGTGACCCAGGCCCGCCGTAATTATCGAATAAAACCGGGTATTTTCGGGTAGAATCGAAGTTGGCCGGTTTGAGGATCCAGCCGTTTAGCCCGACGCCCGTTATGGCAGGGTTGTCGCCGGAGTTGGTTTCATTCGCAGCCCATTTGGAAGCGGATGGCGATGCCGGAGCCGGTGTAAAGGAAAAAAACTCCTTTCGGGCAAAGCCGTATTCCCGCCTCAGGTTATTGACCCGTTCGTTGTTGGTGAAGGTGCGCAATACCTTGCCGCTGCGATCGTGCAGCGTCACCACGGGCGGGGTGTTGGCATCGGACCATTTAAGGGTGTAAAAATCGAAGGATGGGCTGAACGACGCGTCGTGGGCGCCTGCGTCCGGAGTGAGCAAGCGGGGCGCGCTTCCGTCGATATTGCCCTCCCAAACCTGCCGGTCCATCGGCGTCGGGGTGGCGGTCTGGTAGTAAAACCTGCCCGTTTTTTCGTCTAAGCCGTAAACCTCGGTCACTTCAAAATTGCCGGAAGTCAGCGCGCGGATCAGTTTCCCGTCCGTGCCGTAGAGATACAGGTGCTGGAAGCCACTTTGTTCACTTGTCCACAAAAACTGGCGGCCGTTTTTCAGGAAAACCAGGTTGTCGTGCACGTCCACGTAAGCCGGGTCGGTTTCGCGCAGCAGGGGACGCACCGGAATCCAGTTGGTTTTATCGTCGTCATCGTAGAGCACCCGGTTGTGCAGGGCGATCAGCAATTCCAGGGTATCCTGGCGGCGGTTGAGGCGTGTGACCACGAGTTGATTGTCGGTCGTCCAGTGAATACGCGGCACGTAGTCGTCTTTTTCCAGGCCCATGATCTGCCCGATCGCGCGGCCGGCGTCGACGTCGTACAGGTGTACGCTGACCACCGAATTCGGCTCGCCCACTTTCGGGTATTTGAAGGAGGTTTCGCGCGGATACATACCGCCCTGGTACCAGGTGAGCGGAAACTCCGGCACCTCGCGTTCGTCGAACCGGATAAAAGCGATTCGGGAGCCGTCGGGGCTCCATTTGGCAGCCACCATACCTTCGCCGCTGACGGGACTGAACTCTTCCTCGTAAACCCAGTCGGGCAGACCGTTGATGACCTTGTTTTTTTCGCCGTCGCGGGTGATCTGCGTGACCTTGTTGCTCATTAAATCCTTGATATACAAATTATTACCTGCTACAAAAGCCACCTGTGTTCCATCGGGTGAAAAACAGGCAAACTGTTGTTTTTCCACGTCGTAAACGGGGATTGTCTGCGCCGTTTTCAGGTCGTACACAAAATAATTGGCCAAAACGGAGTGCCGGTACACGGGTTGCTTGCCGGTGCGCAGCAGCAATTTTGTTTCATCTTCGCTGAAATCAAACTGGTCGTATTGTTTCACTTCCGCCGGCAATTGGAGCGCCACGACGGAATCCACTTTTTCGTCGCGCACATCGTGAATGTGCAAGCCCCTGGCGTCGGCTTCCACATAGTGAATACCGTCGGCGAGGTACTGAAAATCGGGGCCCGACTCGGGATAAAACTGGAAGTTGAGGAAGCAATCGTCCAGCGTGATCTCTTTTTGTGCAAACAGGAAATTGGAAGAAAGCAGAAAACAAAGCAGGGCAATCGTTTTTTTCATCGGATCAATAATTTCTCTGTGGAGGTATAAAAAGGTTGATAAGGGTTTATGAAGGTTTATGAAGGTTGATAAGCGTTAAAAGTTCGTATCGGGCTTTTTCAGGTCAAGTTCCCGGATCCAGATGTTGCGGTAGAGCACGTCGTGGCCTTCGGCCTGCAATTTGATTCCGCCGGGGGTATCCGTAATCCCTTTTCCGCCGTCGTTGCCGCCGTCGATCCCCGAATTGGGGCCTCCCCAGACCTGCGAACTGGGTTGGTTGCTGTGCACCTTGATCCCGTTAAAATACAGGGTCACCAGCGGTTTTTCGACTAGTTTTCCGTCCTGAAAACGCGCCGCCCGGAACAGAATGTCATAGGCGTTCCACTCTCCGATACCGCGATAGGGATGATAAGCCGAAGCTTTTTCGTTGATCACCGCGGCCAACCCGTGCGAGGTGGAATCTCCGTCAAGTACCTGTATTTCATAACGATTCTGGAGGTATACGCCGCTGTTGCCGCCCGGTTTGGCGATCAGGAATTCGACGTGCAGGAAAAAATCGCGGAATTTTTTCCGGGTAACGATGTCGGCGGCTCCGTATTTGCCTCCCGCCGAAGCCGGGTCGTTCGAACTGAC
The DNA here is from genome assembly GCA_016713985.1 of Lewinellaceae bacterium. Lineage (GTDB taxonomy): Bacteria > Bacteroidota > Bacteroidia > Chitinophagales > Saprospiraceae > M3007. The sequence goes on from JADJOD010000024.1 coordinate 56,377, forward strand.
CACCGTGCCGGTGCCATCGGGATCCGGCACGACCGGCCATTTGATGGGCAGGGAGGCGGCGAGGCGGGGCCCGTCCCAGTACGTCCATTTTTCATCCAGCATCTTGCGGGTGCCGTCGAAAAGGACTTCAGAACCTTTTGGGCCTTTCGAGCCCACGTCGAGCCGGAATGTTTTACAAGAAAAAAGCAAGGACGACAGCAGCAACAGCAAGAGCGCCCGGGTAGTGATTCCGAAATAATTTTCCATAACAGATTCGTTTTTATTCTTCGTCCCAATGGTAGCAATTATGTTCGGACTCCAACACAAATTCCGACCTTTTTATTACTTTTGGGCCTATGAATTGGCTTTCTTACGCTATCGGGCAGAACGTATTCCATCCGCCACCTCCTGTGGTATAGATAGCGCCCTCTTGTTCAAGGCATGCCCGCTAAAGCCGGCACTTTTTCAGTCAGCAGTAGGACATGCGCTCCGCACCGGTGTTTTCCCGTGCTCCATTGGTAAAAATCGAAACCCGATGATTTTTCAGCGCTTAAAAACAGGCGTCGAGGTGAGTGACCGAGATTTTGACGCCATGTATGCCGGACGGCTCAGAGAAATATCAAAAATTCATTTTACACCGGTTGAAGTGGCTAAAACCGCCGCGCGGTTTCTGGTCGGAAAACCGGGTACAAAAGTGCTGGATGTGGGCTCCGGAGCGGGAAAATTTTGCATGATCGGCGCCTCCTGCACCAACGGTTTTTTTACAGGGGTGGAACAACGTAAAAGTCTTTGCCAGTATTCCGAACTGTTGTCGAGGTGTCACAGACTGGGCAATACAAAGTTTATTCATTCCAATATCCTGGAAATAGAGTTCCGGGCCTTCGAGGCGGTTTATTTTTTCAATTCCTTTTACGAAAATATCTTTCAAAACAACCCGATCGACAGCTCGGTCGAGCTCGATAAGGATTTGTACGTGATGTACGCGCAATACATGCGGAAGCAATTGGGACAAATGCCCGTGGGCACGCGGTTAGCCACCTATTTTAGTTATATGGACGAAATTCCGAACAGTTTTGAAATCCGGGCAATGGATTTTGACGGGAAATTGAAACTGTGGGAAAAAACTACATAAATACCTCAAAACATGAAATTATCCGCGTTGTTAGACCCGCACAAACGTCGTTATTACCGCCTGATCTGGTTCAAACACGACTTGCCTGCCGGGCTGACGGTATTTCTGGTGGCTCTTCCACTTTGTTTGGGCATCTCCCTCGCTTCCGGGGCGCCGCCTTATGCCGGCATCCTGTCGGGCGTTATTGGCGGCATTATCGTTTCGCTCATCAGCGGCTCGCAACTGGGGTGTCAGGGCCGGCGGCGGGGCTGACCACCGTCGTATCCGCGTCGATCATTGGTTTCAACGATTACCGGATGTTTCTGCTGGCCGTATTTTTTGCCGGACTTTTCCAGTTGTTGCTGGGTATTTTGCAATTGGGTACGGTCGCGTTATACTTCCCTTCAGCCGTTATCAAGGGCATGCTGGCGGCTATCGGTATTATATTGATTTCCAAACAGATACCACTTGCGTTGGGATACGATGAGCCCGATTTCTGGACGGAAGGTTTTGTTAACCTGTTCAGCGACAACAAGTTTTACAAAAATGCCGGCAATTTTTATCAGCACTTTTCCCTGCCGGTTGTGTTGATCACCATCGTGTCGTTGTCCCTGCTGGTCCTGTTCGGCGATTTTTTCAAAAAGAAAGCAAAATGGCTGCCATTGCCCCTGCTGGTGGTGTTGGCAGGCGTCGGTATCAGTTTGCTGATACCGGTAATAAACCCCGCCTGGGTGCTGAAGGCGACCCAAATCGTCAACATCCCCGACAATATTTTTGGGGAAATTACCACGCCCGACTTTTCCAGGATGTTGAGCGACAACCGTATTTTTAAAGATGCGTTCACGATCGGTATGCTGGCGAGTCTGGAGACCTTGCTTTGCGCCGAAGCGATCGACAAACTCGACCCGCTCAAACGAAAAACGCCCGTCAACCGCGAACTGATCGCACAGGGTGTGGGCAACATGGCCTGCGGGATGGTGGGCGCCATCCCGATGACGGCGGTTATCGTACGCGGAGCGGCCAACGTGGATGCCGGTGGACGCACCCGCTTGTCGTCCTTCACCCACGGGGTGTTTTTGCTGGTGGCCGTGGCGGCTATTCCGTTTGCACTAAGCAAAATCCCTTTCGCGTCTCTGGCGGCCATCCTGCTGATCACGGGTTACAACCTGACCAAACCGGGGCTGTACCGCGCCATGTTTCGCTTAGGCTGGAACCAGTTTTTGCCCTTCATTATTACGATCGTGGTTATTCTGGCCACCGACCTGCTGATCGGGGTCGCCATCGGGCTGCTGATTTCGATATACTTCCTGGTGCGCAACAATTTCAAGGTGGAATACAACATTGAACAGCACCGCGAATCGGAAACGCAGTTTTTTTACATCAAACTGAATTCCATGGTGACGTTTTTAAACAAGGTAAACCTGCAAAAAGCGCTGTACAAAATCCCGAAATATTCCGTTCTGACCATCGACGGTTCAGACAGCCGTTTTATCGATTACGACGTGCTGGAGATGATCAGCGAGTTTGAAAAACAGGCGCACGAAAAGCATATTCAATTGATTTTGAAGCATGTAGAGCGCGTAAGTGTGACTAATTTGCATTAGGAACTGTGTTCGGGACGGGACGTTTTTTTACACATTTCCGTCCCGAACAAACGCTGCGCCGAAATTCAAGGCGTGTCGCGCAGCCGCCTCGCCAGGTTTTCAAATTCTTTTACCAGCCGCTCCAGGTCGATTTTGTCATTTCTGTCGCCCCAACCTTTGATCCTTTTGATCACGGTATCCATTTCGGTCGTTTTTTTGTCGACTTCGGCCGCTACAATTCTCGCATTTTTTTCACATTCATCGAGGTTGCCGCTTGCCTTGAGGTGTTGCAGCAGGAGCATCGGGTCGACCGGCGGCTGTACCGGCGTTTTTTCCTCGCGCAGCGACCATAACAACCCGCGCGACGCCAACAGATAATCATAAGCCAGCGCGGCTGTTTGTGCGATCTCGCCGGAATATTCCTGTTTAAACCGGCCGACTTTCAGCGATAAATCATCCTCCAGCGGGCGGATCGTATTTTTGAGCGTCGAACGTTCCAGGGATAAAGGCGCACTGCGCATCCAAACGCCGTCTAAGCTGTCAATTTTATGATATTTGGCCGACAGGCCGGCCAAACTCTGGCCTAATTTCCCGTCTTCATGGAGGTGTTTTTCCATAGCCGATTTGTTGGAAACATTGTCTTTTCCCATTAAATACTGGCTGTAAGGGAACAAATAACCGCCGCCGGCTGCCAGAACCATTAAAATAAGTACAAGCGAAGTGGCGAAGCGGATGGCGCGGCTGCGTTCCACGGCGTTTGACAAGGGTCGGGAAACGCCGGCAGCCATTTGATTTGAATGATCGTAACGCATGGTTTATTCTTTTTGAAGAGGTGAATGTGGTGATGTTAGCCGATTGATACGCTGGCAATGCCTTCTTCCAGAATCCCCCCGTGAATAGTAGGATCTGATTTTCTGGCCGCCCCCATCCCGTTGATAAATACCTTAACGGAGCCGCTCAAAACGGCGTCGGGGTTCGGGCTGCTGCATTGCAAACGATCGCCAACGCGGCAGACCGGCAAACCGTTGATGCGGACATTGGGGCTGCCGCTGAGCACTGCGCCGCCCTGATGGGCGTGGTCGCCGTCGTATGCCGGGCAACTGTGATGACAACCGATAACTGCTGCTGGTTTGGACATAAATACTCAATTTAGGCAGTAGGACGGAAAAAGTTTCCGCTTCACTTACCAGGTGAACGTGACGGGTTGCGGTGCTTCTACGATAGCGCCGTTTTCCGCAGGCCGCAGGAAACCGATGCTTAATCCTTTGAATAACGGCACGATCAGTTGCAGGAAATGGTCGGTGGCGGCGATGGCCCGTTTGATTTGGTTGTGGTCGTACTGCAGGTTAGCCAATTCCTGTATACTGTTTTCCAGACTTTGCGGTGTGAAAAAAGCGCCGTTTACGTCGCGGGTATTTCGATGGAGCAAATCGTTGAACCCGGGCCGGTCGGCCAGGCAATGCAGCAGGAAGGAAAACTGCTGCGCAAACGAAGCCCAAACCTCCACAACTTCGAACGGATTCCCCAGCCGGCCCTTGCGTTCGAACCGGTGCCGTTGCGATGCTAAGTAATTGCCCAGTTGTATGGCCATTTCACGCAATTCAATCATCGATTTTTCCTGAAAAGAATCCGTTTGGCGAACGATCCTGGGCAATACTTCGAGCAAAATACGCATGGCCTCCCTGTACTTGAGGTAACGGGTCTGAAGCACCGGGCTGGCGCCGTTGTGCAGGCAGGGGGGAATGTAATCGGAAAGCTTCCAGGCGCCGTTTTCCATCACGAGTTCGCCGACCGGAAATGCATCGGGGCGTTCGGCCATCGGCTGGCCGGAAGCCTGCACGTGCAAACGAACCGAAGGCATGGAAAAGGCGGGGCGCAGGGGAAAATCGCTTGTTTCAGGCCCGAAAGGAAGGCGGTTTTTATGCGATACCTCCGCATATACGAAGCAGGGTTGATCGGGTTTCAGGTCATAACCGCTCAAATCGCAGGTCAGCGGGCGGTGCAACTCGTCGAAGATGGCGATGATCGTGCCCTGGGGCGTGATGCCGACGCAACGGCTCATAACGATCCGGTTTTCCATCAATTCTATTTCCAAAGCGGCTTTTCCGTCGTATGGAATCATCAGACCGTACTGGGTGTCGCTGAGCACTGCCTGAACAGAATCGGCGGCAAGGCCCGATATCCAGGCGTATAATTCGGCAAAACGGTCTGCGGTAAAGTTGGCGCCCGGTATGATATGGGGGCGGCGTGATGCACAATGGATTTCATGATCAGAGATGTTAAGTGGTTAATAATTATGCAAATTCCACCATATCAGGCGTATACGCAAGGGATTGCCGGGCCTCTTCCACTAACCGGCGGGAGATATAGAGGGTAGCGACCCTGAACCTCGGCGAGAGTTTTTCTTTGGAGCGCGAGCGTTCTTCTTCCGTTATTTTCCGAAAACGAAGGCCATTTTTTTTCACTGTTCTTAAGGGGGATATGGCGCAGCGAAACCCGGGTAAAAACCAGTAAGGGCAGTGTTGGAAATGCCATCCGTACGGGCCGTCCGCCGTTTCAAACAGGATCGGCCGCGCCGGACTCAGGTTGTGGTTGTGGAGCGACAAAAGCCCTTTAAACAGGGTTTCTATCTCCATACCTTCCACTTCGAAGGGGGTGTACGTCCGAAAATCGTATTTCCCGCTGCTGCTTACCTCGGTAAAACCGTCTTCGAATACCCACCGGATCCCTTTGTCCCGGTTATCGGCCCAGCGGTGCTCGGCGATTACGTCGCGCAAATGCCCGACAATCAGGGGCGCGTATCGCAATGCGGGAACGTCCGCCAGAGCCTGGACGGTAAGAACAAAGAGCCAGGGAAGGGAAAAAGCCAGGAGAGCGGGCGCATACGCAAAAGTGTATACCTGTAACTGGTCCTGGATGCCGAGTTTTCTGCAAATGATGTAAAAAAAAGCGATCCCCCAGTAATTACCTCCGGCAACAAGCAGGGTTTTGATACCCGGCCGCGGCCCGGCAAAGTATTTTTCCAAAGCATACCGCAAAAACAAAATGCCCAGTATAAATGCCAGCAGCATAAGCAGTGCTACATGGACCGCCGCAGGAATACTTTGAAAAAATGAGTGATCCAAACGCGCGATCCCCGCAAAAACGATGGCCATGAACAAGGCGTACACGATATAAGGCCGGATGGCGGGCCGCCAGATGGCGGATCGGATCTTTGATAAAATCGGTGCAAATAACTGTCTCATAATGTTTGCCGGACCTCCGGTGATAAGCGGGTGAAGGTTGTTTATTTACAATACAAATGATTGAATATCAATTCTCAAGGGCTTTTCTTCGCAGCCTGCTTCGAAGCGGCGGTGTTCTTCGGGCACCCTGACGACCACTTCCCACTGCCATCCTTCGGGCAGCAATGCCGGCAACACGGCTTCTTCCAAAAAACGGCGCTGTCTGCCGCCGGGGATGAATTCCGGCAGGTCCGCGCTTGCTACGGGCCCGACGCTCACCAGCACACAGGGTACGGGCGGGTGGGAAAGGCCGCCGGCGATAAAATCGAGGCCGATAGAATTGTAACCGACCTTGCCGCCTTCTTCTATGCGGGCCTTCGATGCGGTTGTCCGGATGGAAACCGGCTGTTGCAGGATTTCTTCCAGGCATTTGCCGGCAAGCCACAGGTCGCCCCTGATCAGGGATTGATACGGCAGGAAAAAGGCGAGCGCTTTTTGTTGCCGCTCATTCCAGGAAGCCAGGCCGTCGAAATACCTGAGTTGAACGGGCGATATGCCCAGTTGATGTTCACTTTCCCGTTGCGCCACAGCCACCGCGCAGAGCGTCGTCTCCTTTTCCATCGGCTCCAGCAGTTGCCTGTACGGATGTTTTTCGGGCAATTCCAACTCCAGCCGGGCGCGTTGATCACTTTTGCTTTTTACGGCTATTCGCAGGCAACACTGTTTTTTGTCGTAGCCGAAATGTACGACCTCGTTCAGGCCGGGGGCGGGCGCCTGGTCCGCCGGCTGGATGACGATATTTTCTACCGGTATCTGCTCCCGGTCGAGGAGCAGGGAAGCGAGTTGGGCGGGGCGGAGGTTGAGGGAGTGGCTCATTGATTTTTGAGTTTGTTTTCCTGATAAATGGTGTCGCGACCCAAGAAATAGAGCAAGAAGGATTTCGACCATTGCGGTGTACCGTAGTACATCTTGTATATAAATGGGTACAATCCTTTTTTATGCAGTATCGTGTGTATGGCATCGGGAACAGGGATCAAATTCCAGGGCTGATTTTTAAACCACGTGGGCACAAACCTGCCCCATTGCTCATTCAAAATACCTGTAACCGTTAATTTGCCTTTCCCTCCCTGGGTAATGAGCCAATGGTGCGCGTGTTCGCCGGCCTCTTTAAATCCCTTCTTTCTGAGCCACTTGCCTGTCGCCCCCCACGAAGTGCTTCCCATTTTGATAGCCTGTCTGGTTGCTATTTTCCCTGCGCCGACCACGAGGCTTTTTACGAGAAACACGTCTGATATGGCCATCAGAGAATTAAAAGTTCCCCAGCCATACTCCCCTCTGCGAAAATTCCGGATGGCCATTTTCCCGGACCCCCAAATGGGTATCAGTGATTCGCCCAATCCTACTTCTTTATCCCAGGAAGAGGGAGCAGGAGCACTATTTGCGGGTACTACCGGCCCCGTCATGCTCGTAGATGAACGGAAGCATGATAGCGAGTAATCGCTAAACCCGCTCATTGTTGATTCATTGCCAATAACCGAGACGTATCCCGCAGGTGTTGCGCATTTGTCTGACATAATGACCGATTCTATAATTTCATAAACATTGCCCAAAAAGATCCTGTGCGTCAACCGGCAACCCATACCGATATAACTCTACGTGGATATGGTTGGTAATAAAGGGGTATCGCAAGGTGATATCCTGCGCATAACCGATTACCTCACCGGCGGCAAATTCATGCTGGCAGATAGCCGGTTTGATATAAAAAATTTTCACTGTGTATTCCGACCACTCGTTTTTGCCCCTTATTTCAAGAAGATTATAGTCGAGGGTATCATTGTATACATACCCCTTCCGTGTAATTTCGCATGGGAAGGGGGCGTATATTTCGTAACCTGATTTGGCAATGATATCCAATCCTTTGTGCTGCCGCTTGCCGCCGTCTCTGGAAGCAAGATACTGACCGGATCCCCAGAGGTCTTTTCGCCTGGACTGTTGATTTCTGACAAATGGATGTGCATTCATGATAGCAAGTGTTAGTTATAATAGTTTTAAAATCAATCTGTTAAAGACTCGTCGGTTCACATCCGCCCTCCACTTCCGTCACCAGCACTGCGTGGTCGTTTTCCAGGATATTGGATTTTTCCATGGGTAACAGGTCGCCGGGCATGGCGACGCTGTTGGCAAACTGCCCCTGCGTCAGCCAGAAGCGGATGAAAACCATATCCTGCGGGTCCAACACTTTGAGGTGCAGGTAATAGCCGGGGTCTGCCGCCGGAATTTGCCGGACGGCCGATTCCAGTAATTTGCTGCAATCTTTGAAGTCGGCGAAAGCTTTGTCTGCTGCGTATTGTGGCAGCAGGGCGAGGGTAGAAGCATTCGTTTCGATGAGTTGCGTCAGTTCGGCGACACGGGCGTAGAGGTCGCGGAGGTCGTCGGCCTCCACGCGGCCGTGATGCAGGGCGTAACTGCCGCGCGGCGCATCTTTTATTCCGTTAAAACTAACCGGGCGGTATTCGCAGTTTTTGCTGAATATGCGCTGGATACCCAAAAAACGGGCTCCCATGTCTTGTAATGCGGCGCGACCGTTACCGGGGTTGCAAAGGGCAATGATCTCTGTGAGGTCGGCGCCGGCAGGAATAAAATCGCGCGTTTTGTCCAGCCGCCGGTTGATGACCGGAAAACAATTGAGCCGGACCTCCGTTTGCGCTATTTCTTCGGGCCGGAACCCGGCCGGAAACGACAGCCGTATCCAGTACACCGGTTGTTTTGCGATGTCTTCAAAAGCCGCTTCTCCGAAGGTATTTGTCAGTGTTTCAGGTGTTTGTGAAGTCGCCCACGACGCGTCGGTTTCTATGGTCACAAACCGGTTGTCATACTGTTCCCTGACTTCGCGCTCGATAGCGTACAGGTGCAAAAACTCGGCATCCACCCGTTGTGACCGGTGCCTGTCGGTTTTTTCGGAGTCGAATTGAAGACCCGGCTTTGCCGGCAAGTTCTTTTCATGGAGTTGCCAGTGCACAAAGGGCAGTAGTTGACGCAAGGCCTGTTTTCGTGCGGGGTTTTCCGTCTTCCAGTCAAAACAGAAGCGCATTTCAGTTTTTTCCGGGAGCAGTTCGCGGGGTTCGATACCGATCCAAAGCACGCCCGGATGAAGCGGACTGGCAACATGGCCGCTCAACTGGCGCCGGTATCCGAAATCATCCGTTTGCGAGAGCGTGCGGTCGTAAGCAAGGTATTTCACGCGGGCGGCGACCAAAGACAAAGGCAGTAAAGGCGAGAGAAAAATCTGGTGGGGCGCTTCCTGGCCGAGTCGTGGCACGTTGAATACATCCTCATCGGGGCGCAACAGGTAATTGTTCTGTTTGGGCACTGCGCTGGCAAGGCCGTGTGCGGGAAATGCGCGACACCGGGTGTCGGGGGTAAAATTGCGCCTGATCTTATTATAAATCGCGTCGTTACTTCCGGCCAGTTCTTTGTGCAGCGTGTATAATTCCCAGGCCATCCATTCCACCAGCAGTTTCATCTCCGGCTGGAGGGCCTCGGGCCGGCAGTGAAAACGCCCTGCGGCCTGATTGATCATACGGGTGCGAATGGTTTCGAACGTTTGCATGGAATGTGCTGATTTTATTGATTGTCAATTATTTATGGATTCAGGTCGATCATATCTGCCTGCCCGGTCAGGTGCCGGCCGCCGTTGATCGTCATGGTGCGTCTGGCGATCAGTTCTATTTCTTCGGCCTCGATCACCAGTTTGCCGCTTCGGTCGTCGATCCGGAAGGATGTTTTTTCGGTGGCGAATCCTTTTTTCTTGTTCGCGGGTCGTACCATTGCCCGGCATCGGCTTTGCCGTGGTAAAAAGCGCCCATGACAAAGGCGTTCTTCTCGACGTTAAAATCTTCCGACTGAACGACCACGAGATCTCCCGCTTCCGGAATGAAGTACATACCGGAATGGCCCGTGTAAGGCACCAGGACGCGCAACCAGGGCGAAACCGCATTTTCTTCATCTCCAATGAATTGAACTTTTACACGCCCCAGTTTTTCGGGGTCGGCGTTTTCTTTTACCGTAGCCATCAGCGGGCCGCATACGGGGTTTCGGGTAGCCTGCATTCGCAGCGGGAACGGGTAACCGGCGGGCACTGCCGTAAATGTGTTGTGGTACGATTGGTCGCTGCCGACGCTGTGGTGAATTTCTATGATGATGTAGGCGCCTTTCGCGATCATCTCCTTCGTATTGGTGATCTTGAATTTATCGCCGATTTTCAGGGCCGGATATTGCGATACGCCGCGCAGCTCGAACCAGGTCGTACGCTTGTTTGGAAAGCAGGCGTTTGGCCCGTTTGGGCAATTTCGGCGCCATCCGACACGATGTTAGGGTTAAAAATGTTGGAAGCGGGATAAACGGATGATTTTGAAATGGCGATGTCGACGATGGAATGGGAGTTGTTGCATTCGTTCAGGCAGTTATATCGCAACAGGTCATTTTTTCCCAGGTTGTATCCGCTGATCCTGAAGTTGAGCGGCGCGAGATTAGCCGACAATTCAACACTTTTGATATCTTTTCCCCATTTGAGCGAGGTCGTGTCTTTGTCATACGCGTCCAAATCCCCGAAATACATTTTTTCACCGTCGTACATAAATACTTTGCCGTACTGATCGGCTAAGCGGCACATAAACCGGTAGTCCGTTTCCTGCGTTTGTACGGCAAATTCCACTTTTTCACCCGCGCCTTTTTTTTGAAAAGAAGGCAGTTTAGCGCCGTAAGCGCCCGTTATTTTTTCGATCACAGTATTCAGAGACGTATCGCTAAAAGCCCTGAACCGGGGGCCACAATCGAGAAATACCGTCGGACTGTAACCGGTGACGCGCAAGGCGCGGCTTTCGGAAGTCCAGATGGGCACAGCCTGGTCGACAAAACCGCTGAACAGGCAGGCATTTTCTGCGTTTTCACGCAGTTGCACCCGAATGGACGCCTTTTCACCCAGCATGGCCGCCAGTTTTTCGGGCGTCAGGGCAAATCCCTCCGGGATCAGGGCGTACAACTCGAAGTTGTGGTGGTCATTGTACGATTGGTTCAGGGTCAAACCGCTGACAACCAATTGTTCATCCCAGCCTTTTATGGAAATTTTAGTGATTACCTGCGACATGTTATGTAATTTTGAATACCTTGAGATGATGGAGCCCCCGGGGAGTGAGGCTGCCTTCAGAAGCGACAGCCTCACTGTACGGGCGTATTAATGGCGATTACTGATAATCTTTCGGTCGAAGGTGACGCCGTCTATTTGCACGCGGTATGGTGACAGGGTGAGCGACTCCTCGATGACGCCCGGCGTTTTTAAATCCTGGTTGTAACTCACTAAGTACGCGTCTTCGATTTTGATCGAGCGCTTGAGCTGGTTGTTGTTGTAAAAGCAGATGTCCAGGTTTTCTTTGAGTGTCGGGTCCAATTGCCAGTTGATGTAAAAATCCGCTTCCGGTTCGCTGTCGCGGCGAATGACGATGGTGAACGTTGTGAGTACCGGGCGGCCGATGGGCTGGCCCGTGAGGTCGTCGATGCGCTGATCGAAGTCGATGTGGTAATTTAAGACCTGATCCTGCGGTTTCTGGACTGGTTCGAGAAAAAAATTCTTCTGTGATGAGCATGGTATTTATTTCCAGTGCAAAAAACAGGTGGCTTTGCAAAGCGGTTCCGCGCCCTTCAGTGGTTTTTGAAGCAATTACAATACGTTGATAGTGAAATATTTAGAAAGAACTACGAAACCGGTTCTTCGCTTGACGTCGATACCGCCCCGTTTGCCGTGCAGGTTGATGTCAAACTCGTCGGCGACTTCATGGAAGTCCACCATGATCTCGATGTTTACGGTTTCTTCCTGTTCGTCGTAGCTGATGTTGATGATCTCGTATCCGTCGATCATTTCCTGTTTCATCCGCCGGTTCATATAAATTTCAATTTCCTGCTGAAAGCCTTTTTTTGCTTTTTACCCACTTTGAAGCTTATTGTTGCAGTATTGCACCAGGTCTTTCAGCAGGGCATTGGCGGTATCCACTTTCGGGAACTTCCGGAGATCGGAATTATTCGATTTATTGCCGTGGTGGCGCCCTGGATGTGGCCGTATGATTCGATCATGATGATACCGCGGTTGTCTAATTGCTTCGCGTCGATACGTTCGAGATCGTACGAAACCTTCACGCCGCTGATACCCAGGATAGCCGACGATTCGAGACCGGTGATATAGTACCCCGGCGGCACGTCGAGCAATTTGCCGATGATGGCGCCCGACGAAGGCACAGCCATCTGGCGTTCCCGGCGTTTGAGCAGCCCCTGATCATCGGTGTAAAAATCCACGTCGAAAGCGCCCAGGGCGTACACCCAGGTACCGGGGATCACCATGTGGGCGTGGTGCGCCGGAATACCCGTGATCTTGATGCGGTCGGCAAAATCCATGACGGCCTGTGCGCTGCTCATTTCCTTGATGTCCATAATCGCCAGCGCGCGGGTTTCCATGGCGACCATCGCCATTTTATCCATCGCACTTTTTGAGCCGATATCCCCGATGTAGGAAATGTAAAACGGGGAATTTTCCATCATAAACTTGTAATACTTCTGCCGGAGGTAGTGCCGGAACGCTTCAAAATGTTTCGGGTTGGCGGAGTCGGCAAACCACGCTTTGCTGACCGGCATTACCCATACGGGCGCTTCTCCGAGCGCGTTTTCATACAGAAGGTTGAGCGAACGGGCTGTTTTTTCAAAAGGTTTGGTCAGCTCGTACACGTCGCGCATGTTTTCTTCGTATTGCTGAAGCTCGGCCTGGTAGGTTTTATCCACCATTTGTTCCAGTTCTTCCACCGTTTCGGCCGATTGGAGCAGCAGCGACAGGAGTTCGAATTTGAGGTGGAGTTCTTCCGCGTCCAGCGGATCCTGCAGGCGTTCCGGCAGTTCGCGACGTGCATCTTCGTCGAAAGTGACCTTGATGTCCTGGAATACGTATTCGATCACTTCCAACTCTTCCTGGAGCGGCGCCGTGTCGAACAGTTGTTGCAACCCGATCGTTTTGACTGATTTATTTGCCATTGGAAATGAGTTTAATTGGTTGAAAATGAGTTGTGTAAAAATGCGAGGAACTGCGAATCCTGTTTTTTCATCTGCGCGCTCCAGGCATTCAAAAACCGGATAAAATGTTCGCGTTTTTCTCCGGCCAGGAAAGATTTGATCTCTTCGCGAAACCGGGGATTTTGTTTTAATTCGTTCATGAAGTCGTGCGAAACTCCATCCGCCGCTTTTGCTCGCGCAATACGCCGGAATTGTTCACGATGGCCGCCTCTTCAAAATCATCCAGCGAATTGATGTGGATTTTTTCGCGAACGGAAGCGCCGTCGAGGCGGCGAAGCGATACTTTAAAATTGACCCCCAGTTGTTGCAGGGCTTCATCGATGGTGGTCGCTTTGAGCGCCTGGGGTTTTGCCGGGGCATTCGGAACCTCGACGGCAATCAAAGCGCATTTTTCAGAAATTTCAACGCGGGCTTTTGCGTCTGCCGTAACGACGTTTCCACCTTTTGCTCGTTTTTTTGCCATGACTTTTTGTTGGAATTGTTAGGCGTGATAAAAATTGTTTACGATTTGTTAACCGGAATTTCCTTTCTTACACGCCGTTCGGAAAAAAGTGACAAGGGGCGGACAGGTTTTTTTGAAAAAAATTTTTTTTCCTTTTTTTGTGAAAAAAAACGGCCGGCGCCTGTCATATTTTTTCCATTCGCCTGTATAGTTATATTTTATGACCTTGAAAAAGGGATTCAAAAGTTTACCCGTCAACGTTTAAATATTACATGAACAGCGATCAGATTGCTCAAGACCTGAAAAAATATCAACTGTGGGAGAAAGAGCACCCCGAAGCGCTCCTGATAGCGCCCGCATTGCTGCCCTGGTGGAAAAATATAAAAGTGTTGTCCGGCGTTACCACAATCGGGGTAATTGCGGTCGTGGGATGGATGATTATCAAACAACCGGGCCAGGATACCGGCGCAATACCACCGGCACCTTCTGTTCCCGGAACCGAAACGGAAAACCCGGCTACACCACCCAAACCCGAAGAACATATTGCAAATCAGCCGCTTCAAATCGCCGCTTCGTTCCAGCAAGAGACGCCCAAAAGGCCAACGCTGGCGTTTTCCATCCTGAATTTTCAAACAGAACGGGGCGATAATAACTCAATACGTATCTCTTTTAATCCCTTTGAGGCCGGCTCATGGGATGATAATGGCCTTGACACGCTCAGGTTGCGCGGCAAATATGCCTACGCGTACATCAGAAATGGAGATGATGTTTATAATTTTATCCGGCGGTACAAACCGATGAACGAAAAATACCGGCTCCCGACTTTCGATGAATTGAAAGGTTTGTACCGGCATGACAGTATCCAGGTTGCCTACACCAAAGTCGGATTGGAATGGTGCTCCGTCAACAATACCGAAAAAGTGGCGATTTATACCGTTGATCAAAATTCGGGTAAAATACGGTTATACGTTAATCAGCCGTGTACACTCGAAGAAGCAAGGAACATTCTGAAAAGAAACTATTTCAGGAGAAATCAACCTATCAATCCAGCCTGGATAACACCGTCCTTCCGCCTTGTAAAAACCAGATAAGCGCCTTCCCTTTAAAACCAACCTGCGTGCCATGAACGACAATCTTCACCTAATGCCCTGAAAGTGGACGATAAAGCACTGCTTTCCAAGATTTTATCAACCAACGACGAACACCGGCAAGAGGCCGAGTTGTATATCCGTTCCCATTGGCAGGAGCGGGTGTATGCCATTGCAAAAAAAAGCGGCGGGGGAAATGAACAGGAATTTTTGTTCGAACTGGTCCTGCAGGAGTTTTTGCAAAAGGCAAAGCAAAAAAGGGAAAGTATATTACCCGCAACCGGCCAGTTATCCGCCTACTTCTATACGATTGCGTATTACCGGGCCAAGGATATGACCCCGGTAAAGCCGGGGCCGGTAAACGCACCCGAACCAATTGCGCATACCACGGAAATTATTTTTGACGAGAACCTCATCGAACTGTTCCGGGAAGCCTTGCTCGAACTCAAATCGGCCCGACCGCTGTTCTACAGTTGTATTTACCTGGACACCTATGATCCCGCTTGCAAAAGCTACCGGGACATCGCGGCCAAACTGAATATTCCGGAAAACACGGTGGCGCAAAATATCAAACGTGGAAAAGTTTACCTGCGCGAAAACATCATTAAAAAGAACCCGGTCAAATACGGACCCCTGCTGGAATTTTTAGACGAGGATTAGAACCCAATCGCGCTTCGTTGAATACCCCCGGCACTTACTCGTTGTAAAGCACCTTGTTCACCCACCCGACAAACTCCCCGGCATCCAGCATCGAAAAAGCGTGTGGATGCCTTTTCCCGTTGGGCAGCCATCCTTTTCCAAGGCAGGGCACGTACCCGGCGTTTTGGTTGCCCAGCCTCCTGAGTAGCACGATACAGGCCGACAAATCAGCGGTATTCGTCCATTCCATCGGCATGTTTCGCTCAAGAATATACCACAAAACGTCGGGGTCGGAATAAAGCCGGAGCGGCACGTTTTTTAAATACCGGGCATTGCCCCCATCCCGCGCATCCCGGTAATACGACGAAGCCGCTTCGTAGGCATCCGGGCGCTCCTCAGGCGTGCCGCCGTAGATACGCCGGAAACGTTTGGTGATAAACTCCGCTTCGCTGCCTTTCGCTTTTTCGGGGTACAGTTCAAGAGATCGGGCGTATGCGTTGTACAATCGTTTGAGATCAAGCGGCGGATCGACACCGAAAACAAGATCGGGTTTGATCAGGGTCGTATCGGACAACATGTACGCTTTTTCCGCGTAAAACAAGGCCTGATTACCACCCAGCGAATGCCCGCCGAGGATAAATTTGCCCTCCGGCGTTTTGTATTTTTGCATCAACTCCGGGATCAGCACCTCCAGCCGCGACTGGAAAACAAAGGCCGTATCTTCCATGTCGTACCGCAGCAACAAGGGAATAACCACCGTATACCCCGCCTGGCAGGCCGTTTGTGGAAGTTGGGTTTCTTTCAAAACGCCCTCCGGCATCGTGCCAAACCCCGGAAGGATCACCAGCAGGCCTTTGGACGCCTGTTCGGGCAGCAACGCCAGGTAGTATTTTTGAAAAACGCCCTCTTTTTCCACATACACGGTATCCATTTTTTGGGCCTGTGCCGTCGCCGCACAGGACAAAAGAAAGAAGGTAAAAATGATGCGCATAAGATTCATTTAAAGGTAGTTTTTACCAGGTTTACCTTGTAATAAGGCATGGAAATACGCAGCGTTTTTCCGTCGGATTGTTCAAGGGTATAACGTCCGACTTCCCTGCCGTGCGGCGTCAGCAGCACCAATTCATTGCCTTCGAGGGTCCACCAACCCGAGGGGTGGTGGATATAGCAGCCCATGACGCGGGCATGGTATGCAAAAAAACGATCCCCGTCATTGTCTTCCACACCAACATGCACATCGGGCGCCATATCAGCCGTGGCGCAGGTCAGATGCCCCCGGTAGGATTGTTCAAAACGCAAATCTTTGCCCAGCCGAAGCCGGTAAAGTTGCTGGCAACTATCGGCCTGTGCGGGCGCGCCGGCGCCGTGTTCGACCGTTTTAATGGTCCAGTATTCATCCCGGGCGGTGACTATGCGTTTGTATTTTTGGAGCAGCGCCGGCGTCGATTTGAGTTTGCGCCGCACCTGTTTTCCCACCGATTTTGCGGCAATGGTATCGACCGGCCTGTTCAAAATAAAGGCGGTTTCGATACCTGTCCGGTTTCCCTCATTATCGCGTATATACTCCCGGAATTCGACATAACGCCGGTTCTTTTTCCAGGTAACCGAATCCAGCAAGGGTTTGCGCAGTACGGCCACGCCGTCGAAATGATCGTGATACACGTTGTCGATATACCTCGGACGGGTCCACTGGTCGTTTATGACCGTGTCGTACCGGAGGTATTTTTCCCGAAAAATTTTGTTGGACACGGGCCGCAACAAGGTATCGTAAAGCACAATCCTGTTTTCAAGCGCCAGAAGAAAAATACTGTCCATGTAATCTTCCTGTTCGTAGGTCAGGTTCTGGGCCGGCAAACAAGCGGCGAACAACAACAGAAACCCGCCTGCAAGCGCCTGGCGGATCGGGAAAATTGACAAAAAACTACGCATAAATCATTGAAAAACTGGAATTTGTAGAATTTTTATCAACGACTCACGGCTTTTTTTGTTGCGCCCAACGCTCCAACGTCATTTCAAATTTCACCTCCCCCTTGTTGACAATCCCAACGTCCGTCCAGCCCGACCGGGTATAGAATTTTTCCGCCCGCGTGTGTGGGCTTGTTCCCAGCCAAACGGTCTCCTGCGTCTGGTCGAAATACCAGTCAAGCATCCTGTCGTGCAGTGCTCTGCCGATACCCTGGCTTTCATACTCCGGCCGGACGAACAAGGCCCAGATGTTGTGTTCCCGGAGGTCGGCAATGGCAAAACCGGCGATAATCGCTCCCGTTTCACACACCCATCCCTTACCACGATCGGTTATAAAATGAGCGCAATCGCCGTCCGTTACCAGGGCCGGGTTGGAAAGCACGTTTTCTTTTACGGAATGCCGGACGATTTGAATTTGCGGGATGTCGTGCAGCAACGCTTCTCTGAAAATCAGGCTGTTATTATTCATTACCAAGCGATTATAGTCAACCAAAGATACCTGTAATCACTTTTAAGGCCGTAATCCGGGATATTTTTTCACAAAATTTTTCAATCGCCTACCTTCGCTTCCGGAGTTGTTGTCCGGACTTTTTTTACCCGGCCCAGTCGCCGTACCTGGTCATGGCAGCGGCCCGCCCGACTAATTCCCGCACCTGAACGTACTTTAAACCCAGATTCGGCACATGAATACCTTGCTTCGCAGCATAATTTTGACTTTTCTGCTTCTTGTATCCCGGTTTCTTTTTTCCCAATCGCCGCAACTCGTCATCCCGACCGGGCACAGCGACAATATGGGTTCCATGGCGCTTTCGGCCGACGGCCGGCATGTGCTGACGGGTGAAAACAAATTAGTCATTCTTTGGGATGCAACTACGGGGCGGCAATTGCGATCCTTCGTCAGCGCGCCCGGTTACCACCAGGGATTGTTTATGCCCGACGGGAAAAGTATGCTGGTGCCCGACCAGGCTACGGCAAGTTTTTCCATCGTCGACATCGCTTCGGGCGCCGTAAAAAAACGTATTCAGCCGCCCGGACACACCCATTTCAGGTTTACACCCGACGGCAAATACCTGCTGGGCGGCAGTTCGGACGGCAACGTTCAGGTGTACGACTGGGCGGCGGAAAATATCGTTAAAACGTACGAACAAGGCGACCCCGCCAAACAAAACGTGTGGACCGGTTTTGTCGCATTGTCGCCCAATGGCAAGTTGCTGGCCGCCGGCGGTCAGGCCGGCATGGTGGATATCTGGCAGTGGAATGTTACTCCCGACGGCGGAACCGTGCAGGTCAGTCAGCAGATCAAAGGATTTAACCGGTCGATGAGTGCAGGTGTATTTGCGCCCGACAACGACCGGCTGGTAGTAGCGGACGGCGAGGGCAAAATAGTGTGCTGGTCGTTTAAAGCCAATAAAACCCTGTGGACCAAAACGTTAGACAATGCCGGCCAACTCGGGTTTTCCCCCGATGGCAAAAAACTGCGGGTAAGTACGTTCGGGGAAATCCACGAACTCGACGCCGCCACGGGCGCGGAGACCGGCAAATTGTACGAACACCGGCATTACGGATTTATCCAGCCGAGGCCGGATCGCCTGCTCGTCGCCGCCGGCGACAACGATGCGTTGCTGCTTTCGTTGCCGGCTCTGGATACCCTCGCTCATTTCCGCCAAAAAGTGGACAACGGGTATGATATCGCCGCATTTCCGGGGAAAAACCAGGTGTTTGTCGGCGGCAGCATCCACGCCACCCGGGTGTGGGATTTCGACCAGGGGAAAATGCTGCGCTCCCTGCCCGCAACCGGCCTCAGCCTGCACGCCGTGTCCGCACAAAACCGGCTGCTGTGGTCGTCGGCCGACGGTATCGAATACTTCGACGTGACCGACCCCGCCAAATCAAAATACGGTTTTGACAATAAATATTCCTCCTGGAGTATGGCGCTTTCAAAAGACGGGAACAAGGCCGTCCTGGCCAACTACGACGGTTCCGTGGTGGTTTACGACCTGGCGGCCGACCGGGAAATCGCCCGGGTTAAACCTTTTGGCGAAAAGGCCGCCGACGCAATAGCCGTTTCCCCCGACGGCAAAACCGTTGCATTCACCCAACTCAAATCGGGCCTGCTGAAAATCCTCAACCTCGCCGACGGCCGTGAAATCAAATCCGCGTCTTTCGAAAATGCGGGCGGTGTGTCCTGGACCCGCGACGGCCGTATCGCCCTGGGCGGCGTCGGGAATCTGTGGCTGCTCGACGGCAGGACCCTGGCCGTTCAAAAAAACATTTCTTTTGAAAGTTATCAACCCGTCGGCCGTTTCGAATGGCTGCCGGGGAGCAACCGCGCCATCTGCGCCGTTCAGGATGACGAAAACAACCTGATGCTGGTGGATTTTGACAAAAGTGTCGTGGAGCGAATGTTTACCGGACATACCGAATACCCGCGCCGCCTCGCGGTTTTGCCCGATGGCCGGCATTTTGTCAGCGTTTCCTCCGATCATACCATACGGCTCTGGGACCTCGGACTGGGCCACGAATTGTGCCAGTTATACACCTTCCTCGGCTCCGGCGAATGGGTGGCCGTTACCCCCGACGGGCGTTTCGACGGTTCGCAGGGGGGAATCGAACAATTGTACTATACCAAAGGAAATCAGGTAATTACGTTGGCTGCTCTGTACGAAAAATTTTACACCCCCAACCTCATCCCCCGCCTGCTCAAAGGGGATATTCCGGCGACCCCCGGGCAGCAGGAAGATAATGTGCAACGGCTGAAGTCGCCGCCAACGGTCCGGATCAATGCGCCGGCCGCGTTCAAATCAACGGCTGCAGGTCGTTATGAAACGGCCGCCGCCGAATGTACGGTGACGGTAGAAGCATCCTGCCCCGACGACGGCATTTCGGAAATCCGACTGTACCAGAACGGAAAACTGGTGGGCGGCGGCGCCCGCAACCTGATCGTGGAAGACGATTTGCCCACGACAAAAACCCAGGCCTTTGCCCTGACCCTCGCGGAAGGCGCCAATTCCCTGCGCGCCGTGGCGCTCAACAGCCAGCGCACCGAAAGTGCACCCGTCGAGATCACGGTCGATTTCCGGCCTGCCGTAAACGCCCAGGTTGTGCCGGGCAACAACATCAGCCTGTGGCTCGTGGTGGTGGGCATCAACCAGTATAAAAACCCCAAATACACGCTCAATTACGCCAATGCGGATGCAACGGCGTTTAAAGAATCGCTGGAAAGCCACGGCCGGGGGATTTTTGGCAAAACGAACAGTTTTTTCCTCCAGGATGCCGGAGCTACCAAAACGGAAATTACCGCCGTGCTGGAAAAAGTTAAAGCCGCCGCAAAACCGCAGGACCTGCTTGTGTTTTATTACGCCGGGCACGGCGTAATGGCCGGCGCGGAAGGCAAACAGGAATTTTTCCTGGTGCCCCACGACGTCACCAGCTCTATGGCAACGACGAGGCATTGGCGCAAAAAGGGCTCAGTAGCAGAGAGTTACAAGCATTTTCCAAAGAAATCAAAGCGCAAAAACAATTGTTCGTGCTGGATGCCTGCCAATCGGCGGGAGCGCTCAACGACGCGGCGAGCCGGGGCGCCGCCGAAGAAAAAGCGATTGCCCAACTCGCCCGCAGCACCGGCACCCACTGGCTGACCGCTTCCGGATCGGAGCAGTTTGCAGGGGAATTCACACAACTCGGCCACGGGGTTTATACCTATTGCCTGCTCGAAGGCCTGTCCGGCAGCGCCGATTCGGGAGATGGAAAAATCACGGTAAAAGAACTCGACGCCTACCTGCAAAGCCAGGTTCCGGAGGTGTCGCAGAAATACAAGGGAACGCCGCAATACCCGGCCAGTTACGGGTTCGGGAACGATTTCCCGCTGGGTGTGGTGCGGTAATCGCCATCCGGTTCACACGTCGATGATGGCCTCCCGGGAACGGGAATGTGTGATCGGTCCCATTATTATTCCTGCTGCAATCGGGGGCGGGCGTTTTACAGGTGCAGGTATTTTTCGTAACGGAGTTCCCAGAGGTTGACCTTTTGTTCAAAATTCAACATGCCGGGGACGGTTACGTATTCTTTTACAAACGCAAACCCGACCTTCTCCAGCGTTTTGTTGGGCGCGGGATTCAGTGCATACGGCTCACAATACAAGGTCTTCAATTTCAGGTTGTTAAAAAAGTATGGCAACCCCATTTTGACCAGGTTTACACCCCAACCCCGCTTGCGCGCGCCGGAATTCCACAGGTGCAGGTGCATATAGGCTTCCTGCCCAAAAACGATTTTATTGACATTCGAATGGCCCACGGGTTCACCGTCTGCCTGCCAGATGAGGCAATACGATTTTTTATCCTCGTAAGATTGGTCTAATTGAGCGGAAAGCATGGCCGTCCATTGCTCCCGGTCCGGCATTTTGTCTAAGTCCACCCCCATGCCACGCAGAAAGGCGGGATCGGAGCCCAGCCAGTAGTCGATAATGGACGGGAGGTCGTTTTTTTGAATTTCGCGGACAGACAATACGGGTTGATTCATATTTTGCTCAAAACGCCGCATTTAACAAACTATTGCTTCTGAAAAGTTATGTTCCAAAACAGGTCAGATAAGAGCACATCGCTTTTATTGCTCAACAAGCCGAATCGCCTGTATAGAAACAAATAAATGCTGGGACAAAGTCCTGCCACTATTGCTAGCATAGCGAACATAATCCAAAGTATTTTTTTGATCACTATGCTTATTTTTTAAGCCTAAAATTTTGAGATAATCTGCTCGCGCCAAACGCCAACAGCAAAGCAATTAAAGATATAAAATAGGTAACAGTACAACTACTCTTTAGGATTGATAAAATGTTGGTTATCTGAGATAATAAAACTGAATTATTAGGATAAGTTTTTAGGATTGCAATGATTCCAAAATTCTCGCCATAGTCAAAGAACCCTGAAAAAAGTGGAATAAAACAAAGATAGAATAAAGCCCCATTGAGTTTATTGAGCTTGTCAAGAAAGTAAGCAAGCACCAAACAAGAACTTACGCCAAAAAGAAAGGGATAAATCATATCAACTGGTATTTGGCGGTATAAATAAGCCCCCCTGCCACCTTCGCCCAATGCAGACAAAAGCGAATTAATGTATTCATGGTTGTAGCCTGTTGGCATCATATCCAACAACTTCATCCCTTGTGAAAAGGACATCACATAAGGAATAGTAATAAGCAGCATAATTGAATACACTGCGTTTGTGATGACGAACAGCCATAAAATCCGCTTCCCGGAAAGGTTTTTTTGAACCAGATTTCTCATTTGCCTTGAATTAATTTATCACAAGGTTACGGCAAATCTCCTTTTTTCAACTGCGTTTTCAATTCAAGTATTTCTGCCTCCAATTGAGCGATATACTCCTTTTGCGGCGCAAAAGCCGCTTCAATGTCCTCCACAGTATAGCGCGGCGTAATGTGTTGCGGGCAATTCCAGTCGAAGGCTTGCACGTCGAGCACCATCATCCGTTCGGGGCGGTGCGGGTAGTCAGCTGGGTCGATTTGTTCGAAGAGTGCGGGATCATCTTCCAGTTCCACCACCCGGATTTTGGCGTAGACTTTCAGGCGAGTACGTTGCGGGTAGGATACCATGATGAGCGCTACGTTCGGGTTGGTCTGCGTGTTGCCGACCGTGATGTATTGCCTGTTGCCTGTGAAGTCTACAAAAGCAAGGGTTTTGGGGTCAATAACTTTCAAAAACCCTGGCGGCCCGCCCCGGTGCTGGATATACGGGTAGCCGTTTTCGCCGAAAGAAGCCATGAAAAAATGATCCTGATCGGAGATGAAAGCGATTTCATTGGCATCCAGCCCATCGACGACCTGATGTTTTTCTGCACGTTCGTAACTGCGGCGGCTGCCATTGTTCTCCTGCAAAGATTTGACGGTATCGGTAAAGGCAAGCTTAGCGTAGTTCATACTGGAAAGTTTAGAGGTATTCAATATGGTAATTCAAGGGGCTATTTTTCCGAAGCATGGCAGAAATACCACAGTATTTTTCCTGCGAAAGGGTGACCGCCTTCTCCACTTTTTCCTGGTCTTTTTTATCCACTTTGATACGGTAGATAATTTCGATGTTTGAAAAAACTTTGGGGTGCTCTTCGGTCAGGTCGGCATTGGTCACGATATCAAAGTCGGAGTATGCCACCCTCATTTTTTGGAGGAGCGAAACGACGTCCATCCCCGTGCAGGTTGCCAAGGTGCCGAGAAGCAACTTTTTAGGTGGCGGCCCGCTGTCTTCCCCACCGCCTCCGGCAACGGTGTCCATAATGACCTTATGATTCCCTATTTCGGCCTCAAAGGCCATTTTGCCTTTGTGCCTCGTGGTGATGCTGTATGCTGACATGATGAAACTTTTTGCGTTCATAAAATAGGTGACTCTGCCCGGGATCGAACCGGGAACCCGCAGATTAAGAGTTTGCTACTCTACCAGTTGAGCTACAAGGTTATCGGCTGTTACCTGAGTTTGCGGTCTTTTTCTTCAATAGCCAGGTCGTTGATGCTGGCAAAACGCTTGGCCATGAGCCCGTTTTCATCAAATTCCCAGTTTTCATTGCCGTAAGCTCGGTACCATTGGCCGTTTTCGTCGCGATACTCATACTCGAAACGCACGGCGATCCGGTTGCCCGAATGTGCCCAGTATTCTTTTTTGAGTTTGTAATCGAATTCTTTCGCCCATTTTGCAGTGAGGAACCGCACGATCTCCTCCCGACCATTCAGGAACAGGTGGCGGTTGCGCCATTCGCTGTCGGGGGTGTAAGCTTTTGACACCCGCTCAGGGTCTTTGCTGTTCCAGGCATCTTCTGCCATCTGGATTTTTTGTTTGGCGGTTTCTTCTGTGAAGGGGGGCAATGGTGGGCGTTGATTTTCCATTTTTAGTTGTTTTTTAAAAACCGTTTTTGTTAATCGTTTCCAACTCTACTGCTACCGGAAAGTCAATAGGCACTTGTGTGATGTTGTGCAGGTAGTTCATCACGACTTTGTCGGCAATGGCGATGACGACATCGACCACGCTGCCTTTGGTGTATCCGGCCGCAAAAAATTGCTCCAGCGCTTTTTCAGAAGGGTTGCCACGAAGCGCCGTGATTTCGTACGTCAGGCGAGCCAGGGCATCTAATTTCGGGTCGAAAGAAGCCGAACCGCTGCGAATTTCAAGAATCTGGTCGTCGGTAAAGCCATTCATTTTGCCCAAAACCGTGTGCGCCGACTGGCAGTAGCGGCAACCGTTTTCCTGGCTGACTACCAGATTGACCAACTCTTTCTCTTTTTTGGAAAGCGAGGTTTTGCCGTTTTGGAGTTGAAGGTAATTCCCTAAGGCATTTTCACTGTATGCAAAAGTGGCGTAAAGATTTGGCACGAAGCCGATAGCGCTTTTCAGATTGTCGAAAATCGCCTGGTTGCTGGCACTCACTTGGTCGCGGGTTGGAACATTAAACTGCGTCATCGTTCAAAAATTTTGATGGTGAAAATTTTGTTTGAATTGATGACACAAAGGTGGGGGCAGCGCGAAGGCATTGAATAGGCAGGTTTTCCCGGTGAAGTAGCAATTCTTCCCTAATTCAAATTTTCTTCGCGGAATTCACTTGGCGATACGCCTTCCTGCGCCTTGAAAAAGCGGCTGAAAGTCTGCAAGTCCTCATAGCCCAGCTCGTAAGCAATTTCTTTCACGGGCAGATCGGTATAACGAAGCATCCGCCGGGCTTCGAGCATTTTCCGTTCCTGAATGAGTTGCAGGGGCGTTTTTGTGCCGAGGCGGGAAAATAAATTGGAAATGGTTTTGGGCGATTTGTGTAACAGGTCGGCATATTCAGCCACCGTGTGTTTGGTCTTGAAATGTTGCTCTACCAAAAAATTGAACTCCCGAACGATATCCGCGTGGCCGTTTTCCGCTGCCAGACCCGCCATTTTTTGTGCCTTGTAGAGGCGGGTACAAAGAATGAGCAGCCGCTTGAGCATCATCTGGAGCATCTCAATCTGAAGGGAATCCTTCGATTGCATTTCAATGGAAAACATGCGCCAGAGGATGTCGAATTTTTCCAACTCCTCGGCAGGTACCTGAAATACAGGCAATTGTGAAGCCCCAAAAAACAATACGCCCTTGCAGCCCACCTCGCTGTCGTGGTCGATTACGCAGAAAAAAGGGCGATTGAAGCGCACCATCCGCAGGGAGGAGACTTTTTTAACGCGTACCCGGTGAAATTCGGTCAGACACACCACCTCGTTTTGCTGAAACGTGTAATCCCTGCCGTCGATGTTCAGCTGACTGCCGTCCGCCATCATCCAAAGCAGGGATTGCCCGTTGGGCGTGTCTTCTTTTAGCAAGTGGCAATTGTTGGGCGTGATTTCTGCCAACAGCAGGTATTCGTCGGTATGTCCTTTGTACTCCATGCAGAATAAACCCGTTTTGCATCATAAAGGTTGAAATTGCAGGGGCCGCGAGTACCCAGACTTACTCCTACCCGTTTTGACCACCCCGTCTGCCTCCCACAATGCCGACATTTGACCAAGATCGTTGCCATAGCCTTTTTGGCCTCAAATCTACCCTAACACGCTTTGAAATCACAACCATAATTAGTACGGCGGATTTGCAAATCCGCCGTACTATTTATTACCTGATAATCACCAACTTTTGAAAGTAATTCGTAGCGTGCTTTTCAATTTTCAAATAATACAAACCGGCATTGAATTCCTGCAAATCCAATACTGAATTTTGCTGTGCGATAGCCAATGACCTTACGAGTTTGCCGCTTGCATCAAACACCGACAGATGAACCGGCTCGTTTGAAAACCCGGGAAATTCTATCTTACAGAAATCGGACGCGGGGTTCGGGTAAATATGAATGCCTCCCGCTAATGCTTCCAAATTTTCAACATCCACCAAGCCGCCGAATTTAATATCATCCCAGTAGTAAGTCTTCTCTCCCGCCATGGCGCCGGTAGTGCCGAAGTTGAAGAAGATGGATAATTTGTTGTACTTGTTTGCCAGGTTCAGTGCAGCTGTGCCCGGGGCCTGGTTGCTGAAATTGAACTCCAACGTTTCCCAGGCGCCGGCAAGGGTGGTGTTTACCTCTGTTTCGACGCTGATGGTCGGGTTGCCGGCGTCTTCGGCTTTCAGGCGGATGGGCGTACCGGCATCGGGCGACCATACCCGCACGGTCATCTTGGTGTTAGTTGCACTGAACGGTACCGGGGTAGCCAGGCCACTGCCGCCGTTGGTGGTGCCGGACCAGAGTTCGGCTCCACCCGTTTTGATGACCTTGCCGACGAGGTTGTTTGGGTCGGTGGGGTCCTGCACGATGGAGGAAACATTGCCGCCGAAGTCCACCAGCGCGTAAGCAACGGTAGCGGTGTCCTCGAAGGTGATGGGCAGGTCCACCTGGGTAAGGCTGCCAGGGACGAATTGCACGTCATCCCAATAGTAGGTCTTTTCGCCTGCCATGGCCCCGGTGGTGCCAAAATTGAAGAAGATGGATAATTTGTTGTAGGTGTTCGCCGGGTTCAGCGTGGCCGTGCCCGGGGCCGGGTTGCTGAAATTGAACTCCAGCGTTTCCCAGGCGCCTGCCGCGGTGGTTTTCGCTTCTGTTTCCACACTGATGCCCGGGTTGGCTGCATTTTCTACTTTCAGGCGGATGGGCGTATTTGCGTCGGGCGACCATACCCGCGCGGTCATCTTGGTGCTGCCCGCGGTGAAGGGTACCGGCCTGGCCAAGCCGCTGCCGCCGTTGGAGGTGCCGGCCCAGAGTTCGGCTCCGCCTGTTTTGATGGCCTTGCCGACGAGGTTCGCCGGGTTGGTGGGGTCCTGGACGATGGAGGAGGCATTGCCGCCGAAGTCAACGAGTGCGTAGTCCACGGCAGCGGTGTCCTGAAAAGTGACAGGCAGGTCAACCCGGGCCTTTCCGAATCGCACTTCATCCCAGTAGTAGGTCTTTTCGCCTGCCATGGCCCCGGTGGCGCCGAAGTTGAAGAAGATGGATAATTTATTGTAGGTGTTTGCCAGGTTCAGCGCGGCCGTGCCTGGAGCCTGGTTGCTGAAATTGAATACCAGCGTTTCCCAGGCGCCTGCCAGGGTGGTGTTTGCTTCCGTTTCGACGCTGATCGTTGGGTTGGCGGCATCTTCCACTTTCAGGCGAATAGGCGTATTCGTATCTGGCGACCATACCCGCACGGTCATTTTAGTGTTGGCCGCGGTGAACGGTATCGGCGTGGCCAAGCCATTGCCGCCGTTGGTGGTACCGGCCCAGAGTTCGGCTCCGCCCGTTTTGATGGCCTTGCCGACGAGGTT
>JADJOD010000025.1 GCA_016713985.1 Lewinellaceae bacterium
GGCATTGAAAAATTTGCTGTCGGACAGGTATCCTGAAGGCTGCGTGCTCGCTTATGTCGTTCAAGGCAAATCTGAAAATGTTATTAAAGGAATCAATCGGTTGATCGAATCTCGAAAAATCAAAACTCGGGTAGGCTTGATTCAAAAAGACAACAGCGTTCCGTTTCCGGTTTGTTATGCTTCTGACCATGTGCTAATATCCGGCGAACGCACTATCTGGCATCTTTTTTGCAGTTTTAAAATTTTGAAACAAAAATCAGGGGGCAGCAGCGGGCGTTCATTGACTTTGGGTAAGAAACAATTTAACCTCCTATAATCCGCCCCTGCTGGCACCAAGGTCCAACCCTTGTGCCGTCTATCGGTCAGGTTCCGCCCCACATGCGGGCAACAGCGGGTAAACCCCAAAAACAGCTGGCCTTTACTTTCTGTAACAATCAGCCATTTAGACTTGCCTTTGCACCATACTAGATAGGCACCGGGTAATAAACCCTGGGTATTGGCCGTTTATGCCAGTGGCCATCGTGCCGCTTCGGATGAGCCTGCCCGATTCCCCATATAGCCACCAATTGGGAAGGTCTTTGAAAAGGTTGGAAAATTGGACAAGGTCGCCCTTCCTGCATGGATTCGGATACAGGCTGAATTGGTTTGTCTCGGCACTTATGTCGGGAAAACTACTGGTCTCGCCCAGATAAGAAACAGCCTTATTGGTGATTATCGGAGGGTTAAAATCAAAGTAGATGGCAGCGGAATTAAAAATGGAGTCGCCGACTTGCAACCCATCGCGACTTTTGATCTGGTAAAAAACAAAGCCTTCGGATTTGGCCGAGTCCAGTTTTGCGGGAGCAAGCGCATAGTTTTTGAATAGAAACTCAATTTTTTGTTCGTCCAAAAAGCGCACTTCACAGGGGCGGAGGTGGCCCCCAACACAAATTGGCCCGGTTCCAGCAGGGGCTGTATTGGTTTTCGATCCGCACAAACCGGGCGGCATTTCCCGTGTTTTGAAAACGTATCCGATAAGTCAAGTCCAAACTTCCATCCGTGTCCAACAATTTGGTCGGCACTTCATCTCCCGGGTAGGCCGTAACATCGTTCGGATCATAGGCGCCCACAACCGTCATATACACCGTATCTACGTTATTAAGCAAGGTGGCCTCTCCTTGCGGAGTTGTGGTTAAACGGCCATAACAAACAACCGTATCTCCGGGCAGCATAAACGTATTTAATTTCCAGGGTACATAATGCCTTTCCTGAAGTGGAGGTATGCCCGAAATGCCCGCTTGGAGTGTGCTGCCGGAAATCCGCAGGCTCTTTACGGGCTGTTCGTAGGAGACGGCGGCAAGTGCGGTGAGATCAAAATTAGGCCCACAATCCAACGATATCTCGGCGCTGTCAATGACACGGGTGCCGTTGTTTTTAAAGCTCGCCAGCATAGATCCAAAAGATCCAAAGCGCGGGGCACTCAATTCATGGAGCGCCAAGCCGCCATCCAGTATGTCAACATTGGGAACCAGTCGAATATCCGCGCCCTGCACACTGTTTTTTTGGCCCCAAAGGTCATCTTGGCCGGTTTGATATCAAAATAAGGGGATGGGCTTTGTATTTGGGCCTCGTACGCGCCATCGTTGAGCACAGCAAACAAATAGGCACCACTGCTGTCGGGGAAGGAAAATAATTGCCGGGGGATATGTGCACCGTTTGACGAAAGGGATATTCCGTTGAGTCCAGACTGGGCGTTGTCGTTCAGGTCCACAAACACTTTTCCACTACCGGTATTGATGTGTTGGGGAAGCGCCCAGACAAAACCTGCCTTGCCTATCCCGGCTCGTTGAGTCTGGCCCCCAACCAAGGCCCCACCGGATCCAAGGGCTTGGATTTCAATAATTTCATTGGGACCATCGGCACCATCCCCAGATCGGGTCAATTGTGTGATGACACGGCCGCTTGTATCTAATTTAAGGAGATAAATGCGTTGCAGGCCCTTCGGGTCTATTAGGCTTCCGCCAGCAGTATTTGGTTGGACGTAGAATCGTAGGCCAAGTCATTTATTTTTGGCAGCCCGTCTGGCAAGGTAATGGTTTTTTTCCCAACGGGTATTGCCGGTTGCCAATGAAAACCGTTTGACAAAATCTGGTTCCCAATAACCCCTTCGGTAAACAGCAGGTCCCCGTTGCCTGCCACCACTTTGGAGATTTTTCCAATGGTGCCGGTTTTTTGCCAGATGCGTGTGGGCAGGTTCAGGTTGACGTACCGCAGCAGTCCCCAATTGGAGGGGACGTTTGTTTGCTCCCTCCCGGCAATGAGGTGGTCGCTGTTTGGAACCCCATCAATCGTCGAGACTTTAAATGTAAACAAGGAAAAGGGAAATCCAACCGATTGCTTGTTGTTTGGGGTCATCACAAGTTGATTGCCAGTGCCCAAACGGATAACGGTTTTGCGTCCTTTCTCGCGTAACCGAAAACGCTCATCCAAATCACCGGTCAGAACGTTGAGGTTTCCCCCGAGATCTTGCTTGTCCAGCACCTGGTTGTTGATGATCCGAACGTACTTGGAGGTAAGGCTTTCATGAAAATATACGATGGTCGTATCGGTTTGGCAAGAAAGCATCAATTGGCCAAAAAGCGAGTTGGTTAGCGGAATTTGATAATGGTTGTTCAGGGCTCCGGTTTCGGCGTTTAGTTTAAAAACATGGATGTTTGTGTCATAAAAACTTGAGTTGTTTTCCGCAGAACACTGCTGATCTACTCCCAATACATAAAGTTGCCCGCCAAATCCCTTGGAAAATGAAATGGCCTTGAATCTTTGATATTCACAAATCGGAAACCTCCATTTTATTTGATGGTCTGCATCATAACGGGATACCTCCCCGCAATTGTCCAGTTGCTTAAGGGTGAAAAAATCGCCTTTTCACCGGGCAACAACCTTGCAAACTGCTTTGATATTGGTAATTCCCGCTCAAATAACGCGTATTTTTATGCTAAAATCGGACAGGTCCATTTCATACAGCACTGGATACGGATTGTTCCGGTATGTCTGCATTTCACCGCCCAACCAAAACTTTGATTGCCCGTAAACCAAGCAATTTTACCGGCACTGTATTGATCGTAAACGCCGGGCATGGGAGTGTCGTCCATGACTTTGGTCCAGACTTTTCCCCATTCCAAGATTTTACCTTGACCACTCCCCAAATCCCCGTATAAGACCCAATATAGCCATTAAGGTAAAGGTACCCAGCGTTGTCCCTTGCCAGGTTGACAGAGCGGTAGGTTAGATTCAAAAAGGAGTAGTGGTTCCCGGTTTATCTATATAATATGACTTGTTGTGGAGCCTGGCACCCGTTGACCGGAGGTGGCCATCACAGAAAATTGATTCGAAAGTGAGCCTGAACCAGTTGTCTCCAGACATGAAAACAAGGTATCCCCATTGATTAACCAATCTGCTACCCTTAGAGTCAATGTTAATTGGGAGTGTGCCAATCCCGTAATTCTCTCCATTGGCCAGCCGCATAAGCGCGGTGGATCACCAATAAGTATTGCGGAACCTGCACTTGGATTGGGCACCACATCGCTAATAGATTTGATTTCCCAAAGCCCCGGCACGAACATCCTGGATTTCCAAATGACCTGGTTCAAGGCGTTTTTTTTCGTTTTGACAACGGTATCTTTGTAAGCATAGTAAAAGCCGGTATCATCCGTGAAAAACATGTCGCCGACACTCGCCTGGGCGGTTGGGAAATTGGTGGTTATGCTGCCATCTGTGGTGGAACAGAAAAGAAAATGGTCTTTATAAGTAGTCAGGTTGCGTGCGCTTAGGGAGACTTCGGCACTGCTGCGTTTTCTGATTTTTTAATCTGGTAACCCGCAGGCAAGGGCGTTTTCCAGCACCTTCCGGTCCAATAATTGATTTGCATCAGGTAATTGTGCAGACCTTCCACGGTGGTAAGATATAAAAGGCTATCTTGGTCTATCGCCATAGCCCCAAAACGGTACAGTGTGCTGTCCACTGGCCAGTTAAACGAGTTCCATAGGAGTATCCCATCCGAACTGATGACCGCTATATAGTCGTTCTGAATTTCGGTGCGGTGCGGAATGGACGCGTGAATGATCAAGCGATCAGGCGTTTTTATACTTGCTTTTATGTAGCCACCCACTTTCGGTGTGTTGGTGGCAAAATAACTTTCTTTAAGCGTGTTTTGGCCAGAGGCCCAAAAATGGAAGCAAATGAAAAAAGAAATTTGGGCAACGAGCCTTTCATACTTAGGAGATAATAAATAATGGGTTACGGAAAGTCCAAACAGGTTACCATGTGTATCGTTACTGTAGAGGTGTCGACCATCGTTTGCAATGTTTTACTTGTCCCTCTTATACAAAGTTAGGTATATTTTATCAATTCTTAGCCAATCAATGTAGTGTCTTTGAGATTTTGCCCTTACTGGGAAGACCCGGCAGGGCGCAAGACAGCTGGCCTTTACGCTGTAACAATCAGCCATTTAAAGCTTGTTTGGCTGGACAGCATTGCTATTTCCCAGGATGAAACAGCAAAAATTAGGCTCATCCGGCGAAGGCTCCCGCACACTTGCCGGTGTTTTTGCCGTTCGGAATGGTGCAAGGTGCCAGATCTGTTCACGGTCATACAATTGGCCCATCTCAGGAAATTCATGATGGGTATGTGGTTGCAGGTATTTTACCAATTCCTCTACTTTTTTCAGCGGCAAACCCCACTCCCAACTCAAACGCCGGGCTGAAGGCTCCATAAAAGCTATATATATTTTCTCCTGGTGAACATGCTCAAACTTGTCATAAAAATGCACTTCGGTATTTAATCCGTTCTGATAATTGCGCAGGCGCAGGTTGGCACTTTTCATTTCGTTCGTAAACGCCTCCGGGCTGATATGGCCCGGAACCCTGTGGGTAGAGGTGCGCAAAATTTGCAAGGCGGATTCATGGCACCACATACATTTACCCGGTTTGCCGGCATCCCCTAAAATCGCCGGAGTCGCCGGTTCAAGTTGGCCATTTCGGTCATAAATAGCGAACCGAAGCTGCCCGTTGGGCATAACATCTATCGCTTCGTATTCGGTGGTGACAAAATTGCTGGTTTCGAGTCTTCCATTACCTTATTCTGATATTGAAGCATACTCTAATGGGATTTCACCGGTTTTATAAGAAACAAGGCGGTTTCCAATTGCAATCGAAGAACGCACCACCGGGAAATTGGACAGGGTAACGGTATCTAGGCCATGTTTTTTGGAAAAAGATCGCAAGTTTTTTTCTACACCGGAAATGGCATAATAATGTGCCGGCGTATGCAAAAGCACCACCAGAAACCTACCGGCATCAATACCGCACATCCCGGTATATTCCTCTGTTTTTTTGAGCGAATCCAGTATAGCCGCCAATGGCCCATGTGCTGATTCGGGAAACCCAATTTGCGCCAAGTTTAGTGTAAACAATCCATCCTCCTGCCTTGTACTGGCCAGATCAAAAGCGCCTACCGGTAAGGAGGCGCAAAAAAACTCCCCCCAAGCCTCCATTTTTTCAAAAATAGCCAGCAAGCGCCGACCGTTTTCCGTCAGGCTGTATTCGACTTTGGGCGGTACGGATTGATGGTCGAACCGGGTCACGACATCCTGTTCGGCCAATAGTTTGAGTGTCTGTGAGAGCATTTTGTCGTTCACAGCCACGAGTTCTCGTTTCAATTCGCTGAATCGTTTGGGGCGTTCGCGCAATGCCCAGATAATCAAGCCCTGCCAACGCCCTCCGACGACACTCAACGTCAGATCAATCGGGCAATAATAAATCGCGCCGTTTAATTTGTAACTTTTCATGCCGCAAAGGAACGGCGAAAAAAAGGTGCTTACCAAATTGGTAGTGCTTCCTTTTTGGTAAGTATATTGGTTGTTGTAAACACCCTGAAGACCTTTGCGGCATCATTCATTAAAACATAGAGGATGCAAGCACTCAAATTTTTCATTTTCAACGTGATGCTTATGGCAAACATTTCCACCGTTTTCGGGCAGAAACCTGCTGTCCTTATTGTCAGCGACCCCGCTGCAGCACTTTCTCAACGAGACAACCGCTACCGCGCTCGCCGTTTCAGAGTCCATTTTGAAGGGCGACTGGCAAAAATTGGACAGATTGTTGGACACCAATTTCACGTACACCGGCGACGGTTATGTTTTCACAAAAGACGAATACATTGGATTCATGCAGGATATGCGGTCGGCGTTTTCGGATTT
The DNA here is from genome assembly GCA_016713985.1 of Lewinellaceae bacterium. Lineage (GTDB taxonomy): Bacteria > Bacteroidota > Bacteroidia > Chitinophagales > Saprospiraceae > M3007. The sequence goes on from JADJOD010000025.1 coordinate 6,236, forward strand.
TGAAATGACGCTGGAAAAAGTCGTCACCGAGGGCGATTTTACATCCATTCGGTTCTCCTCAAAAGTGGTAAATACCGGGAAATTCATGGGTGCCCCCTCAAACAACAAAAAACTTGTCGTTACGGGCATTTTTCAGCGAAAAGTGAAAAACGGGAAGGTCATGCAGGAATGGCAGACGACTGACTTGCTGGGCACCATGCACCAAATCGGGTTCGGCGCACTGTTCGGGTATGCCGTTTCGTGGGCGGTTTTAAGGTGAAACAAAAGCCGCCCGTCCGCAAGCCAGCCGATTTCTTGCACCTTGACGGAAAAGTTGAAAATTTCGACCGCCTGACGGGAAAAGAAAAGAACAAGTATGTGAAGCGTTATTAAAAAGCCACAAAAATTTGCGTTAGAAATGTCTGCCCGCATTGAATCATTGATTGAAGCGCCAGGACAAGACGCTGCATCCCGATTTGGATAAACATCTTTATCATCACTTTCAGTTCTCCAATATTCAAGGAAGGATTAATGTTTCTGCTGATAGTGGTCTTTGCGTTGCTCACCCTCATCGTCCATGCGAGGACCTTGTTTGATCTTGCGCCAGTCGAAATTTTTTCCGTATTTCTGGAGTGATTTCTTTGCATCGTATACCCTTACATCGGCTTCTTCTGCCTCGTAGGATGTATAATCGGGCACCGGCGTGAAAAAATCGTCGAGTAATGAAGCCGTCTTATCGTATTGGTTTACCGCCGGCAAATCGAGCACCGTATAGATTACACGCAATAGAGAACCAAAATTGGCGTGGCGGTGTGAAATGTAACCCCGTTTTACATAAGGTCCGGCCATCAGCAAAACCGAACGGTGGGCATCGATATGATCCACTCCGCCCTGCGGATCATCTTCCGTAATAATCACAAGGGTACTTTTCCAATATGGCGTACAACTCAGAAAATGCAAGATTCGACCCAGGGCCATGTCATTATCGGCTACAAAAGAGTGCCGGTACGGGTATCCATCCTCTGGACGTGCCTCGGAAGTATGGTCATTGGGTAATTGAAGTGCAACCAGCGCTGGCATGGTGTCCTTTCCTGAAGCCAGCGTTGGGTAAATTCCTGCTCGAACTGATCCATCTGAAACTGGTCGGGAATATTCGTATTATATCCTGCATAAGTTCGGCTGGTGCGCTTATAAACAGCCTTGGGCATTGGGAACACTACCGATTGCGCGGCACCAAATTCCGTATCCATCCATTCTTCTTGCACGCCAGAATATTCATTGGCTTCCCCGAAATTGAAAAAATCAATGCCATTTCTGGCCAAGTTCTCCCACAAACCGCCTATTTCGTTATAGTCTTCCGGATCCACTGCACCCGTTGCTTTTGGGAACCCTCCGACGGGGCTTTGGAAGCAGGGTCGAAGCGGCCTTCGCGGCAGAATTGGCTTCCACATATTCATTGGGGATAGGCCAATCATCCAGTGATGGCCATGAATGGAAGCATCAGAATCACAGTAAAAATTGTCGGAAAAGCCCATTTTTGCGCAATTTTTAAGTGGTTGGGCGATACCCGAGCGTTGCGCAGCGTATCCCCGCCCGCTTTTTCGGGTGCAATGGTCACGTTCACCCCAAAACGGGCGCGCTCGTCCCGAATGGTTCCGGGCAGCTGGCCCTGCATCTCGTCAAACGTTCGGTTTTCCTTCGTGATATAAAGGATATGCTTGATGGGTGAACGACGCAATCCCCTTGCTGGGGGCAATGGGTTTTGCCATCATCGGTAAGGTTTACCGCTCGGAAGGTATTGTCGATCACTTGTTGCGTCAGGGTTTTGAGTGTGGCGGCATTCGGCGCGTCTACGACCTGAAATGTACCCAGTTGGATATCTCCGATGTAAGTACCCTGCGGTGGGGGACAAAGCCTTTGCCACCATTTGGCCTGGCACCCAAACCGCGAGCGGAGGTGATGTACAATTTGCGCCCATCTTTTGAGGTCAGCACACGAGTAGTGCCCCATCCTGCTGGGATATAGCCCTTTACTTTTTGCTTGTTGGCATCTATTACGGCCACAGCATTCAAACCAAGCAGCGCCACATACAGGTTTTTTTCGTCCGGAGAGAGGCAAAGCCCAAACGGCATCAACCCGCGATAATCATCCACCCGGCGATCCAATTTGAGCTTTATTTCGTTAACAACCTTGTGTGCCCGATAATCAATAACCGTGATCAGATCGTTGGTTGCGTTGGAAATATACGCGTATCGGCTTCCTACGGCAATGGAAATTGGGGCTTGCGCCACCCACAATTTCAACTTCTTCAATGATTTCACCGATCTGATGGCCTGTTTTAAAACGATCCTTGACTTCCATACGCTCCAGGTCAATGGTCCAGACACTCATGGCTTCTTCTGCCAGTGCCGAGCCGAGTCCGGGGATGAATCGGCCATCCGGCAAGGTCACTCCATGCTCCGATTCAGGGGTAGGGTGCGCATAAGGTGGAAATTGAAGCAACATGCTGTCCTTGTTGGCAAGCGTTAAACCGGGCACCAAAGGGTAATTGTACAAACCAACATTGGCAACAAAAGCCATTCTTGCGTCAGGGGTCAGGGAAATTCCAAATGGGATGCGCCCCACATTTACCGAACCTGTTACTTGTCTGCTGGCGAGTTCTACCCGCACCAGGCGATTGTTGCCCCGATCAAGGGCATATAACAATCTTCGGGGGGCATCCAACGCCAGGTCAGAAGTATAATAATCGGTATAATCTTCACCTCAAAGCGTCCATTGAGCGAAATAGAATCCGTTTTACGCAGGGTTTCAGTGTCAAAAACGATAATATTTCCCCCATCTCCACCACTCAAGTAAGCGGTTTTGTTATCCGGGCCAAAAGTTGCGCCTATAAAAGTTGCATTGTTGATGGCCGGAATCTTCTTGTCGTAGCTGGGTATTCTGATGGCTTTATCGGGCACTTGCAAGTCTACCACCGTCAGCACACCGTTGTGGTGCAGCACGATTGCGCGCTTTTCATCCGGCGACAATGCCATGCCAAAAGGTGCGCGGGTGATGCGGGTGGTTTTGCCCACTGGCGTTACATATCGGCCGCTGGGCAGGACGCTGTGCCCGGTTGGATCGATTTTGCAATATTCGGATAGACCGGGAATCTGCAGTGTTTGGACCGTTTTTTGCGCGGCGGTAAAGGCCGTTGGCAGGAGGAGGCCCGCAATTGCCAAAGCGATGGCGGGTAAAAAAAGTGGTAGACGTTTCATCGACATGTATTTTGCGGTAAATGTCTGGGAAAAGGAGTTTAAGGTTGTTGGAGAGATTAAGTTTGCGTTATTAAGGCGGGTCTCGGTTGTTGCACAGGCGCAAGTCAGGCTCAAAATGATACATAGATGGTTTCTTTAAGGAATGCGCTTACTTCACCAAAATCGTCTGTTTTGAAATCGAAAACGCCCCAAATACCCCAGCGCACCGCCCGACCAATTGCTGCTGGGGTTCGTCGGGCCGGACTGCCGCTGCCGTCCACCAGCAAAGCCAGCGTGTTGAAATAGTCAAACATCGCGTGGCTGATGGACATGAGTTCCACGTCCACGTTGTCGTTCAGTTCGTAGCTGTCCGTAAAAATCGGGAGCGTGAAGTAGGCCCCCACCGAATAGCGGTCTTCGATGACCAAAAGTTTCGCACCCTCCGAACGCGGTATGCCGTTGACGGTCGATCTGATGCGGTAAAAATTGAGATCTTCCGGCGGGTCCTGATAGTTCACGACGATCTGGAAGGAATCCGCCCCCGATGTATTAAACAGGCTGTTTTCCGGAACACCCACCGTAAGGCTGTCCAAAGGCACATTTTTTGGCAAAAAATCGGTCGCCTCGTAGGTTTTTCCCTCGACGGTGACGGACAGGAAATAAGCCGTGTTTTCCGACGCCGTGAAATTTTTGAGGGAATAAATGCCGTTGCCTTCGTTGGCCAGGTGGAGCGCCGCATCCGTTCCTTTTTTCAAAAAAACAGTGGCATCGGCAACGGTCCCGGGCTGGCCGGGGTTGAAAAAATCGCCGGTTTTTGTGATTTTGACCGTAAAATCATGCGTGCCGGACAGCAGTTCGGCCTCTATGACGATTTTGGGGTCGGCCTCGTTGAGGTTGATGTCAATGACTTTGGTGCAACTGTTGAGCAGGGCGATGGCGACGAGGGTGGCCAACGCAAAAAGGATATTTTTCATAAAATTGTTGTTGAAAGGTAAAATTTAGTGTGTTTGGGGGTTTTAGTGTTTGGGTGTTTTAGTGTTTTTGTTGGGATTCGTGCCTAAATTAAACAAAACAGCACCTGTTTCGGCCGAAAACACTCAAACACCAAAACACTAACCCCCCAAACACTTTTTACATAAATTTGAAATTGTAGGTCACCGCCGGAATGATGCTGAAAAGCGTCGTCTGCACCGCCTCCGTTTGCGAACGGTCGTCTTCGTTTTCGCGGAAGGTGATGGAATAGGCATTTTGCCGGGCGTAGGCATTGAAAATGGAGAAATTCCAACTCGATTCGAAGGTTTTGTGCTGTTTTCCGAGCAAAGTCACGCCGAGGTCGAGGCGATGGTAATTGGGGAAACGGTACCCGTTCCGCTCCGTGTAATAGGGCGTTTGCACACCCGCGACGGTGTATTTTCCGCCCGGGAATGTAGCCGCGTCGCCGGTGTTAAAGACCCAGGTGGCCGAGACCGTGAGTTTTGGCCGCAATTTATAGATGGCAACAATGGACAGGTCGTGGATGCGGTCCTGTTTCGCGGGGTAAAAATCGCCCTTGTTGATGGCCTCGAACTTGCGCAGCGACCGCGCCAGCGTGTAACCCACCCAGCCCGTGAGCCGTCCTTTTTTCTTTTTCAAAAAGAATTCCACGCCGTAGGCGATCCCTTTTCCGTAGGTCAACGCGCCTTCGTACGCTGCGTTGAAGGTCAAATCCGCGCCGTTCCGGTAGTCGATCTGGTTTTGCAGCGACTTGTAATAGGTTTCAAAACTTCCCTCGAACATGTTGTCCGAAAAATTGCGAAAGTAGCCGAGGGAGACCTGGTCGACAATCTGCGGCTTCACATTATTGGAACTGGGCACCCACAAATCGGTCGGCGAAGCGGTCGTCGCATTGGAAAGGAGGTGCATGAATTGGATGTTCCGCGACACCCCGCCTTTGATGGCACTCGATTCGTCGATCTGGAATTTCAGCCCCAGCCGGGGTTCGAAACCGCCGTAAAACCGGATGGATTCGCCGTTTTTATAGACTTTTTCGCTCGTTTTAACGCCATTTTCGTCAAAAGTATAGGCGGTCCCTTTTCCGTGATAATCGAAAAACGAATATCGCACACCGTATTGCAGCCCGAAACGGTCGCTGATTTTCCAGTCGTTCTGAACATACGCGCCGCCTTCCCAGGCAAAGCGCTGCTCCGTTTTCGAGTCCTTAAAACTGCTGGACTCCCCGGCATCGAGCGAGGTCGGTTGAAAGGTGTGGCTGATGAAATTCAACCCGAACTTGATGGTGTTCTGCGCGTTCGGGAAAAAAGTGAAGTCCTGTTTCACGTTGATATCGTCGATGGCTGCCTTCACTTTGAAATCAAAACCGGTCACACCGATGCCGAATTGATAGTCGTAATTGCTGAAAATGACCGAGGTGTTCGAAAAAAGCCGGTCGCTGAACAGGTGGTTCCAACGCGCGGTGGCGGTGTAGTTTCCCCAATCCAGCCCAAAATCGGACAGACTGAGCACGTCGCGGCCAAAATAACCGGACAAAAACAAGCGGTCTTTTTGGCTCAAACGGTAATTCGCCTTTGCGTTCAGGTCGTAGAAATAGAGTTTGGTGTCGCGAATGTTTTCGTTTTTCGAGAGTTTCCCGAAAATGTCGGCATACGTCCGCCGGGCGGAAATAATGAACGAGCCTTCATCTTTTGAATCGGTCCTTCCAAGGTCAGTCGTGACGAAATCACGCCCAGGCCGCCCGATGCATTGAATCTTTTGTTATTCCCGTCCTTCATTTTGATGTCCAGAACCGACGAGCCGCGCCCTCCGAATTCGGCAGGCATCGAACCTTTGTAAAGCGTCACGTCTTTCAGGGCATCGGAATTAAAAACGGAGAAAAAACCGAGCAAATGCGAAGCATTATAAACAGGCGCCTCGTCGAGGAGGATCAGGTTTTGGTCAATCGCGCCACCCCGGACGTAAAAACCGGCGTTGCCGTCGCCCGCAGATTTCACACCGGGCGTGAGTTGCAGGGTCTTGATGATGTCCTTTTCACCAAAGATAACGGGGATGTTTTCAATGTCCTTCGGGTCGAGTTTGGTAACGGATATCTCGTTTTTCGAGACGTTTTTATTGTCTTTTTCGGATTTCACCACGACCTCCCGGATGGTCAGGCCCGCCTCGGAGGCCAGTTCCTTGTCGAGCCGCAGGTCGCGGTCGAGCGTGATTTTTGCTCCAGGGCGTCGAAGCCGATGTATCTGAAAAGGAGCGTGTACTCGCCTTTCGGCAGGGTGAGCGAGTAAAAACCGTAGGTGTTTGCGGCGGTGCCGACGCCCGGTTTTTCCTTTACGATGACGGTCGCGCCGATGAGGTCTTCGCCGCTGGAAGCATCTTTCAGCGTGCCGCTGATGGTGAAGTTTTGCGCTGAAATTTTTGGTAAAAACAACAGGATCAGAAGGAGGGTGAGCCATGAAACCAGCAGATTGTACATTTCGAGTTTTTTTGAATGGAACTTTGATGCCACAAAGGTCCTCTCAAGCCCAGGCCCGTACAATACTGATTTATCATTACGCCATTTCCAGTAGCCCGAATTTGGAAGCAAACACGATGGCTTCCATTGAATTATTGGCCCCCAGTTTTTCCAAAAACCTTTGACGGTGGGTGTTTACCGTATGCACGCTGATCGACAGTTTACTGGAAATTTCCTTGCTCAACAAACCGTTTTTTACGAGCCCCAGAATTTCCATTTCCCTTTTCGTCAATTCGAATGTTGCCTTTTTGGGGGTTTCCAAAGGGGTGATTTTTCCGGTCCTGAAATTCAGCAACTGGCTTTTGCCCGGTTCCGATGTTTCCTGGTTGGGGGACACGTCCACGATGTTGAACGCCAGCCATAATTGACCTTTCTGATCCAGTCTCAATATCTGATATTGCTCAACCAGCCGTACATACTGATTTTGGGCATTCATCATCCTGTACTCGCTGATCATTTTATGATTCAACTTTTCATCGCTGGAAAGGTGGTTGAAAATTTTCAGGGCGGAAACCGAGTTGAAGCTCAACATCCGCGCATCATCCGGATGGATTTTGCTCCCGAAAAACTGTTGGCCGGTCTCTTCATAATCGGAGAGCACATAGCCCAAAAGGCCGCCGAAATTCGATGAAAAAAACACCATCTGCCGTTTGCAGTAGTCAAATATTCCGGTCCCCGAGTTACCCATGTCTGACAGGGCTTGCAATATGACCGAATGTTTTTGGACAATGGAGTAGTCCAACTGGTCTTCGTCAAATTTGAACTGTTCCAGAAACTTGAAAAAGATTTGCTCGATGCTGTCGTTTGTTGCCATCCGATTTGAAGTGTTTGTTCTCTGTAAGAGTACACATTTTCCGGCGAACAGACCGGATTAAGTTTTTTCGCCTGGCGTGATGTTGTCACTACAGGTGTCCGAAACCTTTGGAGAATGCCGGATAACAAAAACTTAAAAAGAATGCAACCTGTCAGGCACTTTACCTGGTAAATTACTAATGTTTTTGCTGCGAGTTGATCTAATAGTTCATCAGGTATCAGTTTCAAGGGGGGTTCTGCGCCTGTTGTTCTTTTACATTTTCTAAAGGTTTCGGATTCCTGTGGTGGAAACATGAGGCGAGGTAACTGCCGCACTCGCGATGTGCCGACGCTTAGGAGGCATGAAAGCGGGTGCATAGAAAATGGCGTTATTATTACAGCCGTCCGATTTCCTCCGCAGTGAGACCAGTAAATCGAACAATTTTTTCAACTGGCTCTCCTTCAGATTTCATTTTACGGGCGATTTCAATATTGCGTTCTTCTTTACCTTCTGCTTTTCCCTCCTCAAACGAAGTATCCACAACATTTTTCAAATCGCGGTAATACTTTAAACTTTCCTCGTACTTATTTTTTTTCATCGGGGGTGAATTTGGCTATCTCGGCTGCCTCAAACAGTTTCTGAAATATTCTGTCCTGTAGTGCCTGTGGACGATTTTGAAGATATGGCAACTGTTGCAGCACATACATCCACTTGTCGAAGTTGCTTTCCAAGTCCCCTTCTGCTTTGCTAAAGTTAGGCATTTCCAAGTAGATGTAAGTCAACTTGTCGTAAAACACCCGGCATTTTTGATCTTTCAATTGCACCTCGTGGCGTACTTCCTGCTCCGCCTCGTCCTCTGAAAAAGTAAAATCGAGGATGCCTACCATATACACTGCGGCCAATTGATAGTTCCAGTCGCCCTTCTTTGCCTGTTCTTGAATTGGAAAAGAGGAATAGTACACGCTTCTGTCCTTAAAAAAATTCTGCTTGGCTTTCTGCATCTCTACAATGAAACGCTCGCCGTTTTCCCCGATACAGTACAGGTCGAAGATGGCCTTTCGGTCTGCTTCCGAGTTGCCGAGTTGCTCCGTTCGTGCGTAGGTAAGGTCTTTAATCTTGTGCTTTCCAGGCAGCACCTGGTTCAAAAAATCGATGAGCAGATCCTTGTTCGGTTCTGAGCCGAACAGTTTTTTGAAGCCAAAATCAGTAAATGGGTTAATATATTTGTCCTGGAGTGCCATGAAACGATCTTTTGGGAACAAAAATACGGAAAATAGCGGTGTGTAATGTGCCATCCCGCGTATTTTTCAACACGTTTTGTTTCACATAAGTTTCAAAGCCCAGTTCAGCAAGATTCATTTTTGCGTGAAAATATAGAAACCGCACATGGGTAAGGGAATAGTAAAACTGATATTGAACTGTTATTTGTTTTTATCATTTTCCCTGCCTCTGGTTTGGGCATTTTCTGCGACAATTTAGAGGTGAGAGGGTTTTTAATATCGAAATTAGTTTTCCACTTTACATTGACGGATGAATGGTGGTGGGCTAAATTTGAAGAAATTGAGCGAAGCGTAATTCCAACGGAAGGCGTGTGCCTTTTAGGCAAAATTCTGCACCGTACAGTATTAATCGTTGCAAGTGTGCCATGAGCATTCAAAAGTTGTTCGGCATATTTCTGCGCTCGACACCTTACAGTAATTTTGTTGTAACGGTGCCGGAAATGTTTTAATAGCGGCGATATTTGTTTATATTGTTGCAGAGATTGTTTCAAAAGTGGCAAGGAATGTTTCAAAAGTGGCGATGTTGGGTCCAATATGGACCAGGTAAAGTATAATAGTTGTGGGGGATTGCAAAACACGGGTAGTTGAAACACGGATAATTGCGGATTACACGGATTTTCGCGGATGGGTGGTCAACGACCGCCGGTCACGTCCACCAGTGTGCCGGTCACGTAGGAGGCTTCGTCCGAAAGCAGCCACAAAATGGTCCGCGCCACTTCTTCCGGCTGCCCGCCGCGTTGCATCGGGACGAGCTGGCTGAGCCGGTCCACCCGGCCGGGTTCGCCGCCGCTGGCGTGGATGTCGGTATAGATCAGGCCGGGGCGTACGGCATTGACGCGGATACCTTCTGCGGCCACTTCTTTGGCCAGACCGATGGTCATGCTGTCGATGGCGCCTTTTGAAGCGGCGTAGTCGATGTATTCATTGGGTGCACCGTGTTTTGCCGCGCCGGAAGAAACGTTGACGATGGCGCCGCCTGTGCCGCCGTTTTTGGTCGACATACGTCGCACAGCCTCCCGGGCGCATAAAAAACTGCCGGTGACATTGGTGGCAAACACCCGTTGCAGCCGTTCGGCGTCCATTTCGTCGAGCCGCGCCTGTTTTTCCAGAATGCCGGCGTTGTTGACCAGAGCAGTCAGCGGGCCGAATGTTTGGTCGATGGACCCGAATAAGTTCCGGACATCTTCCTCCTTAGAGACATCCGCACGAACGGCGATGGCCGTGCCGCCCGCAGCTTGTATTTCCCGGACGAGTTCCCCGGCGGCGGCCTGGTTTTGATGATAATTGATACATACCCGGTAGCCCGCTGCGGCGGCGAGTAAAGCCGTGGCCCGCCCGATGCCCCGGCTGCCCCCGGTAATCAGAATTACTGGATCATTTGCCATTCCTGTATCTTCTTGAGGAGTACAATTTGCCCCGAAGTGTTTTTCATGTTGTTAATTTTTTTGCCCTTACCCGATCAGGCGCCGGTGATAATTCACCTGCCCCAGGTGGTAACTGAGGTGCCCGAACAAATGCACGAGCATGTGGTCGGTTTTGACGATCTGTCCGCGTTTTTCCACGGGAAAATCTTCTTCCAGGTGTGTTTCGGGCAATTCCTGCAGGACGTTTTTTACCACCGCGATCGTTTCGTCTAAGCGGGTCAGCAATACGTCGCGCGGCACACCTTTGGCGGCGAACTCGTGGTCGCGGTCGCGGATATAACCCGTCTGCCCGAGCACCGCCCCGATAAAGTGGTTCAGGTTGCCGATCAGGTGCAGGCACAGGTTGCCGGCGGAATTGCTGATCCCGGCTTTTACCAGCCACAGGTCCATTTCATCGGAATACAGGCCAATCTCTTCCTTTAACTTGCGCAGATCGCGTTCAAAAAGTTCGGAGAGCACGTCTTTGAGCATGATGTTATTTATTAACAGGTGAAATGTCGGAGATAGAAATACATTTGAGCGCTGCCAAAGATATTGCCTTCTTCCACACAAAAAGAACAAATGATCTACCTTCCCAACCCGCATCGTTATCAATCCATGCCCTACCGCCGCAGCGGCCGCAGCGGACTGAAACTTCCGGCCGTGTCCCTCGGACTCTGGCATAATTTCGGCCACGTCGACGTTCAGGAAACTTTCCGCGCCATCCTGCACCTGGCTTTCGACGCAGGCATCACCCATTTCGACCTGGCCAACAACTACGGACCGCCCCCCGGCTCGGCGGAGGAAAATTTCGGCCGCATCCTGCGCAGCGATTTCCACGCGCACCGCGACGAGATGGTCATTTCCACCAAAGCGGGTTACCACATGTGGGACGGCCCTTACGGCGAATGGGGCTCCAAAAAATACCTCGTAGCCAGCCTCGACCAAAGTCTGCAACGTATGGGGCTGGAGTACGTCGATATTTTTTACAGCCACCGGCCCGACCCGGATACCCCGCTCGAAGAAACCATGGCCGCGCTCGACCTGGTCGTGCGGCAGGGCAAAGCCTTGTACGCCGGTATTTCCAGTTATTCCGCCGAACAAACGGAACAGGCCTGCCGCATCCTGAAACAACTCGGCACACCCTGCCTGATCCATCAACCCAAATATTCCATGTTTGTGCGCTGGATCGAAAATGGCCTGCTCGACGTGCTGGAACGCGAGGGGGTGGGCTGCATTCCCTTTTCGCCGCTGGCCCAGGGGCTGCTGACCAACAAATACCTGAACGGCATTCCGGCCGATTCCAGGGCTGCCAAATCGCACGGACATTTGCAGGAAGAAGAGGTCTCGGAAGCGCGTATCCGGCAGGTCGGGCAGTTGAACGAACTGGCCCTGCAACGTGGACAAACGCTGGCACAAATGGCGCTGGCCTGGGTGCTTCGTGATGAACGGATCACGTCGGTGCTCGTGGGCGCCAGCCGCCCGGAACAACTGGCGGATTCGCTGCGGTGCCTGAACAATTTGCAGTTTGCATCGAATGAACTGGAGCGTATAGCGGAAATACTGCGGAAGATTGACTGCTGACACGGCACTTCCCCGCGATTTTTTTCCCCGCGCCATTTTCCATAGAGAAAAACCTACCTTTGCGGCTCTTTTCCGGCCTGTCGGGAAAAGAACTGGAATAAAAAGGCATATTGGTGCGCGACACCGTATGCTCCAGGATTACCCGGTCACTTAACAATTACTACTCGAACATGTCTTACCTCTTTACCTCCGAATCCGTTTCAGAAGGGCATCCCGATAAAGTCGCCGACCAGATCAGCGACGCTATTCTCGACGAGTTTCTTCGTCAGGACCCCAATTCGAAAGTAGCCTGCGAAACCCTCGTCACCACCGGCCTCGTGGTGGTCGCAGGTGAAGTGCGCTCCAAGGCTTATGTAGACATCCAGGAAACAGCCCGCCGTACCATCGAAAGTATCGGTTATACCAAGGCGGAATACCAGTTCGAAGCAAAAAGTTGCGGCGTCATCAGCGCCGTGCACGAACAAAGCGCCGATATTGCCCAGGGTGTGGACGTGGGTAAAAAAGAAGAAGACCAGGGCGCCGGCGATCAGGGCATGATGTTCGGCTATGCCACCAGTGAAACCGACAATTACATGCCCCTGGCGCTTGATCTCGCACACCTGTTGTTGCGCGAACTGGCGGCTATCCGCAAGGAAGGCAAGGTGATGAAGTACCTGCGCCCCGACGCCAAAAGCCAGGTGACCATCGAATATACCGACCGCCACGTTCCGAAAAAGATCGACACCATCGTGATCAGTACCCAGCACGACGACTTCGACAAGGATGAAAAAATGCTGGCAAAAATTGCCGCCGATGTAAAAAAGATCCTCATTCCGAGGGTGAAAAAACAATTGCCCGCGCGTGTCGCCAAATTATTCACCGCCGACGTGAAATACTTTATCAATCCGACCGGCAAATTTGTGATCGGCGGACCACACGGCGATACCGGCCTCACCGGCCGCAAAATCATCGTGGATACCTACGGCGGCAAAGGCGCCCACGGCGGCGGCGCTTTCAGCGGAAAAGACCCGTCCAAAGTAGACCGCTCGGCCGCTTACGCCACACGCCACATCGCCAAAAACCTCGTGGCTTCCGGGCTGTGCAGCCAGGCGCTGGTGCAGGTCGCTTATGCCATCGGCGTCGCCCAACCGGTCGGTCTGTACGTAAATACCTACGGTACCTGCAAGGTAAAAGGCCTCAGCGACGGCGAAATCGCGCACAAACTCCCGGAAATCTTCGACATGCGCCCGGCGGCTATTGTACGCCGTTTCGGACTGAAAAATCCGATCTTTCTGGAAACCGCAGCCTACGGCCACTTCGGCCGCTCGCCGGAAAAGAAAACCGTCGAGATCGGCCTGAACGGCTCCGTTAAAAAAGTGGAAGTGGAAACGTTTACCTGGGAAAAATTAGATGCGGTGAAAGAGATTAAAAAGGCATTCGGATTGAATTAAGTAACAGGACAAAAATCTTTTCCGCCCGGATGATTCATTCTCGGAATGTTCGGAAGAAAATTAGGATCATTAGACCGTATACCGAACGATAAAAATGAGGAGGGTGCCTCAAAGGGTTGATGAAAGTTGATAAGGGTTAAAAGTTGATAAGGGTTGATGAAAGTTGATGTTTGGATTGAAAAATGGGATAAATTAGTGCCTTTTCGGTTCAAAATATCAACCTGATAAACTTTTAAAAACCCTCATCAACGCTTTTGAGACACCCTCCTTTTGTTTTTTAAACAGGATGCGCTGACCATCCGGCCCGCAATCCGGCTTATCTTTTGCCGCCGCCCGGCAGGATATTATAACTGAATCCCACCCCAAACGACAGCAGCACGCCATCTTCGCCCGGGTTGATAATGAGTCCGAAATCAGGCCGGACCGCCCAGCGGTCGAGGTCCTGGCTGATGCCCAAGCCGAGGTTCAAACCGATCAGCAGGTCGGCGTCTTCTTCGAAAAAAATGTCCGTGCGTGCCCCGACGGTTGCTTCGAATTTGTTGCTTTTTCCGGGGAAAGTGGCCATCAGGTTCGGGTGTACACCCCAGGTGGATTCACCATCGTAGGTATACGCGCCGAAGGGAAAGATTACGGCCAACTTGTTGGGTATCAGGGCGAATTTTGGCCCGAAAGCGATGTAATTCAGCCCTTCACCGTCGCTATCGCTGAGGAACAGTCGTTCATAACGCAGTTTCACGTTGATCCTGTCGGTGACGCCGTAGCCGAAACCGAAGCCGAGGCCGTCGTTGATCGAAGCGGACTCTCCGTCATACCGTTCGCTGGCGTGGGTGTAGGAGCCCTTTAGTTCCATGGCCCCTTTCGGAAGCATACGTGCACTTTCGTAAGGCACCACACAATTGGATAAAAACAAAATGCAGGCGAGCAGGGACAGGGTAGTGATAAATTTCGGGTGTTTCATAAGGTGGTTGTTTTGATACGGTGAAAGATGGATAGTGCCAAATGATACACGATTGTCATTTGTCTCCGGCAAATATATTTCCCGTTTGAGTATTGCATTGAAAAGATTTTGTGGGGAAGGGAGGCGGTTTTTACCAACCGCCCGTGGTCGCCGCGCGAAACCCCGATGGTTTCCTTGATTTTGTCAGATACGGCTTTCCAAAAATCAGCCACAATCAAACATCATCCAACCCTTCCTCCGCTCCCCGATCCAACCCTTCCACCACCGTCCGGTCGCGGTGTATCCGGCACCAGTCGCAGTCGTCCTTGCCGCAGCCGACCGTAAATTCCCGGTTCCTGATTTTTCCGTACACTTCGCGGATCATCTGTTCCACCAGGTGTATTTCTTCACCTGTAAAACTGATTTCCACGACAGGAAAAACACCCCGTTTGTCGGGTTCGAGCCAGGAAACAGCCGTTTTTCCAACGGATTCAGGGTAAATACGCGCGTTTTCAAGCAGAATTTTGTAAAAAGCCAGTTGGCGCCAGTAATCGCCGCCGTACGGTTGTTTTTCGTCAGGCGGGGCCGTTTTTTTCAGGTCGGGTGCGCCGGTTTTGTAGTCCACAATGCGGATGGTACCGTTGTCGAACCATTCTATTTTATCGATTACCCCCGTGAGCGGCACGCCGTCGAGTTCCACGCGGTCGATCCGGCGTTCCACGATGGTGCGCCGGCGCCAGAAGGGAACCTGTTCGAGGTGAATACGGCGCAGGTAGTCTTTTCCGAGACCGAGGCGCTGGCTGTAGTTGTGTTCGGAAAAATATCCGCGCTGGCGCTCCATTTCGGCTGTGAACAGGCGCATCAACTGTTCCGGTGAAGGCCACTGCTGCTTTTTATCGGCCTTCATTTTCAGGGTAAACTGCTGCAAGGCGCCGTGCATGGCCGTGCCGAAAGCGGCGGCTTCACTCGTAGCGCCGGGGATACTCAGCACATCTTCGTAATAAAACGCCAGCGGGCAGCGCAAATAGCGGTTCAATGCGCTGATATTCAGGCTGAAATGGGCCAATAATTCGCCGACCAGCAAAGGTTCCGGCAGGGTGATGACCGGTTTCGCCGGTTCGAGTAAAAGCAGGGCCTGGGTTTCCAGGAGCAGGTCGCGGTCGACCGCGATTTCCGAACGCTGCAGGCCCGTTTCGTCTAAGAAGCGGGTTTGGGTGAGCGCTTTTCCGTCTTCTGCCCGCCCGGCATGGGAAATGTACAGGCGCCGCTTTGCGCGGGTCATCGCCACATAAAACAACCGGCGCCGCGCTTCGAGGGCGTCTTCCTCGCCGGAAAGGGTGAGTGTGGGGGGAAGTGTAAATTGTCCCCGGTTGCCGCCGTTGTTTTTTTCCCAGGCGTCGTCGACACAATCGATCATAAACACGTACTCAAATTCCAGCCCTTTTGCCGAATGTGCGGTGAGAAACTGCACCCCTTCCGTAGTTTGTACCGGCTGACGCAGCGGCAACGGCAGGTTGTTGTCGTCCATACTGTCTAACAGGTCGAGCAAGCGGGAAAGGGAAAATCGCGGGTTGCGCGCGGCTTCCGACTGCACAAAATCCATCAGGGTATTCAATACCTGCAAGTGCCGGATTTTATCGGTATGCCCGATGGCCCAGGCGAGCAGTCCACTTTGGGTGTACAACCTTTCGATCAGGTGCGGCAGCGGGAGGTTGTGCGCATCGGCGATCCAGCGGTTCATTTTTTCGCCGGTTTCGGCCATTTTTTGCGGGTCGGACAATTGCAGGTTCCCGGCAAATGCGGGATCGTTGAGTACTTCCCGCCAAAACACCTGCGGCCGGCCGCTTTCTCCCACACGGATGTACCGGGCCTGTGTGTCGGCGCCGGGTGTTGTTTGTTGCCCCGAGCGGCAGGCGAACGCCATTTTGGCCAGATCAAGCGGGGCCAGCCCGAAAAAGGCCGCGTGCAACAGGCGGAACAGGCGCGGCTCGCCGGAAAATGGCTTCTGCGATTCTTCGTGCAGGTATTTCAACAATACCCGGAACTGCATCATCACCGGCAGATCGAGGATGTTGACCGGGCGTTTGGTCTGGCAGGGGATGCCTTTTTTTTCCAGCAGGGCCAGCAGACGGTCAGCCTGGCGGTGGCGGGCATAAACGACGGCGATTCCGGAAGGTGGAATGCCGGTATCCACAAGTTGATTGATCCGGGATACAACGTCGGCGACCTCGTGAAGCCGGGTTTCGTACAACCCGATCTCCGGCCCTTCTTTCGGTTCAACCCTGCGGGGAGGCGCGACAAGCGCAGCGGTGTCTTCCACCCCGGCCTCGCCTTTCGGGGGGGCGGTGGAGCGCAACACCTTTTCCAGGGGTTCTTCCAATAAATTCACTGCCCGCAATACGTTGTTTTTAATCACACGCCCGGCAGCGTCGAGTATATCCTGAGTGGAGCGGTAATTATCCTGCAAAACGATGGTTTCCAGTCCGTTGTGGTATTTCCGGTGAAACTCCCGGAGGTTTTCGAGCCGGGCGCCCTGGAATTCGTAGATGCTTTGGTCGTCGTCGCCGACGATAAAAATATTGGGTGTTTCCCAAAAATCGAGCAACAGGTTCAGCAGGTGAAACTGCGCGCCGTTGGTGTCCTGAAATTCGTCGACGAGGATGTATTGGTACCGCTCCTGGTAGGTGCGCAACAGCGCTTCATTTTTTTCAAAAGCCTTAGCCACCCAAAGCAGCATGTCTTCGTATTCGTAGCGGCCGGCGCGTTCCATGGCGTGCAGGTATTTCGGGTAGAGGTCGGCGGCGGCTTTGAGGCGTGTGAGTTTTTCCGTAACATCCTGTACCTGAGCCGTTTTGGGCTCTCCTTTTTTTGCCAGTTTGGTATCGCGGCGGTACAGGAAATCGGGATTTTCCGGCAGTCCGTTCAGGAATTCGTCCGTTTTTTTCAGCACAAAACCCGGCGTCCAGCTTTCTTTTTTCATGGCGGAAAACAGGTGGCGGAGTTGCGTTTCGTATTGAAAAACGTCTTTCCGGCCTTCCCGCAGGGGGTGTTCGGCCGGGAGTTTGGCCAGCAACTGCCGCACGATGCCGATACGCTCCAGTTCGCTCACCGGTTCGAGGCCGGCTCTTCCGAAATGCTCCATATTTTCCTGGATCACGCGGTTGCAAAACGAGTGGAAGGTAGACACCGGCACCCGGTGCGCTTCCGGGCCGATGCGGTCGAGCAGCCGCTGCCGCATGGCGTGCACCCCGGCGTCGGTGAAGGTGAGGCAGAGCACGTTTTGCGCCCGCGCGTCGGTATCGAGCAGTATTTTGCCGATGCGGGCGGTCAGGATGTGTGTTTTGCCCGTTCCGGGGCCGGCAACGACGAGTACGGGGCCTTCCGTTTGCTCCACCGCCCGGCGCTGTGCGCCGTTGAGCGTGTCGAGAAAAGTGCGGAATGCGTCGTTGCGTTGCTGGAGCTCGGTCATGATTGTGCCGGGTATTTCAATCGGCCGGCTAAAGCGGGGAAAGGTACTGCAAGCCTCTGACTTTATTGCCTAAAGCCGGAGCGTTTTTCGTTCGATAGGTATCTCGTTCGTTAAAAACGGCCATAAGAGTTAAGGTTGCCCGCTAAAATGCAAACCGTATCTATATTTGTTAAACCAATTTACTATGTCACCAATCAAGACCCTCCTGCTCATACCGGCCATTGCGTTTTGTTTTAATCTCGAAGGCCAATCCATCTGGCAACAAACCAGCCAACCCATCGGGCCCAATTTTAGGGAAGTGGAGCTTTCGGTGACACAATTTTTGCCGTCAAGTCGACCACCGATTCCTTGTACCGTTCGCTCGACAACGGGCAACACTGGTCGCCCGTACCGCAGATCGGTAATACCGGAGCAATATACAAGGCGGGCAATTTTCTGGTGGTGGAATGGACCGGCTTTCAGACTACGCGCAGTATTTCAGAAGACCGCGGCGAAACATGGCAGGGCATGGGTTTTTCCCCTTCTTCCTCTGTGGCTTTTGCCCTGGGCGACTCCGTTTATGTGTATGTTTATGATGTTGTGGGCAAATTATACAACTATCAATCGCTCGCCGGAGGCCCGATCCTGACGACTGACTCTTTCGATGTCATCGTCGATGTAGCCAACTACGGGAACGATTTTTTTGTGTTGTCCTTCAACGGAATTTTCTACTCCCCGGACAACGGCCACACGTGGCAGCAGACCATAGATGCGGATACTGTGAGCCTCAGCAATCCGCCGTCGTTCAATTCGTATTATTCCCGGCTGACCGTATCGGAGAACTACCTCTATTTATCCAAACCCGGCGAAGGGTTGTATCGCTCCGGCGACAAGGGCGCCACCTGGACTTTTGTTTACCCGCCCCAGGGTTCCGGGATCAATTGGGATAACGTACGGATACATGCCGAAAGCGACACGCTTTTTTATGCCGCAGGCTACCTGTTTATGTCCACCGATAACGGTGAGACATGGCAAATACGGTCCGACCTGGGTAATTCCGCCACCGACCTGTCCGTCGACGGCAATAACTGGTACGTGGCATCCAATACCGGCGCTTACCGGTCGCCCGACCGCGGATTTACCTGGTATGCCGCCAACGGCCTGGTGGCCGACGAGTCGGAGCCTCCGGGCGTACTGGACGTAGCTGCTTCTGGAGCTCATGTTTATTATTCAACGGGGCAAGGGCTGTTTGTGAGTCATGACGATGGAAAAACGTTCCGTTTTGCCCTTCCGGCCGACGGATATTTAACCGTTATGGCAACGGGTGATACGGCATTTTATCTGACACAGGCCGGGCTTCAGGTTTCCACCGACGGCGGGAGCATTTTCAAACAGCCCCGTTACCCCAGCCGGGAGGCGTTTCGGAATTATTCGGTTATCAGCGCAACAGGTTGATTGTGTACAAGTTTGTAGATACCGGTTCGAACGGGATTCACAAATTCTCCCCCGCAACGCAGGAATTCGAATTCTGGACCGGTGGTATTTACGACAGCCATACACTGCACAAGGATATTCTGATGCACTACAACCCGAATACGGCGCAAATCGGGCGTATCTTCTGGGACGGCAGCAGTGACTGGGTGACACCCCCGGGGGTGTCGCAGTGGTCGGTATACGGCATGTGGTCGGCGGGAAACGCCGTCTTTATGGCCGCGACAGACCAACTTTTCCGCTCGCTCGACGACGGCGCGAACTGGGAGCAAATCGCATTGCCGCAAACGGGAGCTTATGTTTACAGAATGAGCGGCAGCGGCGACAGGCTCGTTGTCAATACCAACACGGGTCTGTTTTTTAGCAAAGACCTTGGGGCAAACTGGGAACCGTTTAACGAAGGATTGACGGTCGACCCCAACCTGTACAAAGCCCTGTATGTCAGCGAAGGATATGCGTATTACAATGGAGGCCTAAAATTGTTCCGCCGAGACTTCGACGATTTTTTCCGGCTGAAAGGAGAAGTATACGAGGACGTCAATGATAATGGTCTCCGCGATAACGGTGAAGCGCCCGCTTTCGGCGCTTTGGTGAAGTTGTCCCCGGAAAAATATGCCGTTCGGGTAGATGTTGCCGGGCAGTTCGGCGGTTTTCCGGTGCTGGAAGGCGACACACTCGGCATTGTGCCGGTTTCGCCTTATGCCACCGTAAAGCCCGCTTTCCACCGGGTAGCTTTAAGCGATACGCTTGTTTCCTTCGGCGTGCATTACTTACCCGGTAAACGCGACCTGACGCCTTACGTCACAAGCCTTACTCCGGTCAGGCCCGGGTTTCAGAGCGGCTTTTACCTGACCTGCCAAAACAACGGAACAGCTACCGCTACCGGCAAAGTGCGGCTCGTGTTGCCGCCGGAACTTTCGTATGTATCGGCCAGCCCGCTGCCGAACCAGGTTTCGCCGGGCGGCGACACCCTTACGTGGCAACTTGACCAGATCGAAAGATTTGAAAACCAAACGATTATTCTTTCCGCGAGTTGCGGCGCATCGGTCAGCCTCGGCAGCCAGTTGTGCATCCGGACTGCCGTCGAAACGACCGGCACAGATGCCAATCCGGCCGACAATACCACTCAAAACTGCTTCACGGTGGTGGGTTCTTTCGACCCGAATGACAAACAATCCGAGCCGGGTGAACATATTACTACGGAACAGCTCGCCGACGGGCAGGCAATCGTCTATACAGTCCGCTTTCAGAACACAGGCACTTACCCGGCCGAAAAAGTGACGATAGAAGACACCCTTGATCTGAAGCACCTCGACCTGAGCACCTTCCGGGTGATTGCATCGAGCCACCCGATGACGTGGTCGTTGGGGAACAAGGGTCTGCTGCGTTTTGTATTTGACAACATCAATTTGCCAGATTCTGCGTCCGGCGAACCGCAAAGTCACGGTTTCGTGCAGTATTCGGTGCGACCCAAAACCGACCTTGCTGTCGGTGATGCAATCCGGAACACGGCGTATATTTATTTCGACTTCAACCTGCCGGTGGTTACGAATACCACCGAGACGAAAGTAACCCTGCCCGATGCTGTTGCCAGCCCCGCCCGGCAGAACAATCTGAGTGTATACCCCAATCCTGCGGGCGCCGTTCTCCGGGTGAACAGCGAACAACTGTTGCCGGCCGGTCGGTTGGAAATCCGGGATGCTTTGGGAAAACTGCGGCTGGAACAACCTTTTGCCGCCATGCAGCAAACAGACCTCGACATACACTTGCTGCCGGCAGGGTGGTATGTATTACGGGTAGTTGCAGGAAACGGGGAGTACAGCCTTGTTTTTGAAAAAATATAGGCGCGGCTATACCGGGATACTCTGGCACAATTCCACCAGCACGCCGTTGCTCGATTTGGGGTGCAGGAACGCCACGAGTTTGTTGTCGGCGCCGCGTTTGGGTTCGTGGTTCAGCGCGACGAAACCTTCGGATTCTAAGCGTTCGATTTCGGCCCGGATGTCATCGACTTCAAAGGCAATGTGGTGAATGCCTTCGCCGCGTTTTTCTATAAATTTGGCGATGGGGCTTTCCGGGTCGGAGGCCTCCATAATTCTATTTTGCTTTCTCCGATCTGGAAAAAGGAAGTGGCCACTTTTTCACTGTCCACTACTTCTATCTTGTAGTGTGGCTGGCCCATCAACTTGCGAAACAGTTCGTTGCTCTCCGCCATGTTTTTCACGGCGATACCGATGTGGTCTATTTTTTTCATGGGTTTCAAGGATTCAGGATTCAGGGTTTAAGGGTTTAAGGGTTTAAGGGTTTAAAGGTTTCAGGGTTGGGGCAACGCAGAACCCTGAAACCTTTAAACCCTTAAACCTTTAAACCTTTAAATTTTATTTTTTCTTGATCCAGATTTCCTTTTCGCCGGTCAGGTTTTGCAACGTGACGATTTTTTCCTGTACCTCGCTGAGCCGGGTGTAGTTGAAACGAATGCCCACCTGGTATCCGTTTTTTTGAATGAAGTAGACGTTAAAACCTTCTTCTTTCAACATTTGCTCCAGCCGGTCGGCGTTGGCTTTTTCACGCAGTGTGGCTACGACGAGGATACACTCGCGACTGCCTTTGGCGGAAGTTTGCGTGGTTTTGGCTTCTTCCCGGGCAGCGGCCATTTTTTCGGCCACCGATTCCTGGGCCTGATTTTCCTCTTTTTGGGAAAGTGTGATGGTTGTTTCTTCCGGTTGAGCGGGTTTTTCGGCTTTTTTCGGCGACTCGTTGGTTTTTCCGGAGCCCGGCACCGGATTGGCGATTCGTTCGGTGTTATCCGCATCGGTCAATGCCGGCGGGTTCTTTTGGTTTCGGTACAGCCAGATGGCTGCGGTGAGTGCACAAAGCAGCAAGGTAATGCCGATGGCTGTTGCCCAGCCGGCGCCACCGGAGCGGGTAGCCGTCGGGGTATAAGGTTCGGGCATCGGGGGCGGCGGTGCGGCGGTTGTTGGCGCCGATACAACGGTTGCCGGCGCGGCGGGTGCGGGAGGCGGGCTTGAGGCGATTTTGGGCATGGCCGGCGGCTCCGGCGCATTTTCCACTTCCCGGGACCGGGCGAGTGGCGAAAACTGAAGCGGGGGCAGTCCGAACGATTCGGGGTTGAAGTTGGTCGTGTCCGGCAAAAACTGAATTTTTTGCACGTAGTTTTTATACAACCTGCCGACATTGGGCAAAGTGACGATCTCGCGTTGGCCAAGGAGTCCCTGCATTTTTTCAACGTATTCCGTCACCGCCTTGCGCGCTTCTTCCGTGGGGATGCTGTGTGTGACCGCAATATCGTTGATCAGTATGCCGTCGTCGATCGACAGGTTTTCGCTGAACGTCAGCGATTTGGAAGGC
Organism: Lewinellaceae bacterium; assembly: GCA_016713985.1. Taxonomy (GTDB): domain Bacteria; phylum Bacteroidota; class Bacteroidia; order Chitinophagales; family Saprospiraceae; genus M3007. The sequence continues at coordinate 28,688 of JADJOD010000025.1, forward strand.
GGGGTTACCGTGCCGCCCGCATAATCCGCCAATGCCGGAGTTTTGGTAGCCGTAAAGGTCCCGAAAGCAGGAATCGTCAGGGAATCATGCAGGAAAAGGAGTTTTTCTATGTGTGCGGGTATATCGATTTGCATGGTCGGGATGGTTAAGAGTTGGCGAATTGGGTTATGAGATTAATGATTTTAAACAATTATTCTGCCAAAATGTGTGCAAAGGTATGATTTTTTCATACGGTAAGCTTTGGCACACAATGCTATAAACGGTAAAATATCATTTGTTGGTATTCTATTTAATTCCTTGCGGGGTTTGGTGTATAAATGACAATAAGCTTGTAATTTTGACACCATTATATTCAGCGAAAATTTATGAGTGAAGTTGAAAGCTTCTTCAAATCCGCTTTTCGGTAGACAACGTCATTTTCGGATTTGACGGAGGCGATTTAAAAGTACTGTTGATCCAGCGCGGAGCGGCTCCCTACAAAGGAAAATGGGCCCTGCCGGGTGACCTCGTGTATCCGAATGAAGACCTGGATACCGCGGCTGAACGCGTCCTGGAGCAACTCACCGGCCTGCGTGGCGTTTACTTAGAGCAGGTCAGGGCATTCGGCGCCGTAGATCGCCACCCTCTGGGGCGTGTAATCACCATCGCGTATTTTTCCCTGATCAAAATCAGCGATTATACCGTGACGCCGGCTTCTTTTGCACAATCCGCCAAATGGCACTCGGTTGGCAAAGTGGGCGAACTGGCGTTCGACCACAATGAAATCCTGGAAAGTTGCCTGAAAAGGCTGCGCCGGAAAGTGCGTATGACACCCATCGGTTTTGAGTTGCTTCCACCCAAATTCACCCTGACGGAATTGCAGCAGTTGTACGAGTCCATTCTGGTTCAACCCAAGGGCAACAAACAACGTATCGACAAGCGCAATTTCCGGAAAAAAATACTGTCTACCAATCTTTTACACGATCTCAATGAATTGCAGGCCGGAGTGGCGCACCGGCCGGCCAAACTTTACCAGTTTGATCGCGACAAATACGAACTTTTGGTCGCGGAAGGCTATAGTTTCGATATATGATTTAACAGATTTGTTGCGGGGAGTGGCTCCGGCAGATGAAAAAAGACCATTTTTTCCTGCTCAAAGCCACCCACCGAAACAGATCTAATGATGAACGACCAGTTTGCCCGCCATCCGGTTATGGCCCGTGATCACTTCCACGAAGTAAAAACCCGTTTCCCAACCGCTGAGCAGCAGGTTGAAGTTGCCGGTCCGGGTTTGGCCGGTTTCCACTAATTGCCCCATCGTATTAAAAACACACGCCATTGAGCCGGAGCGTCACCGGGCAATTGTACCGCGCCCAGTCTCCGGCGGGATTGGGTTGTATGTTTAACACCCGGCCCGGGACCTCGGTCACCGGTGTTGAAACCGTACAATCGACCAGGATCGTTTTGTACAGATCGAGTCCGCCGCGCAGGTTACCCGTCACCAATTCCAGTATGCCGTCGTTGTCCAGATCGGCCAAAGCGGGGCTGCTCCGGTTGCCGTCGTCGATATTGCCCCAGGTCAGGGAAAGCAACTGGAAAGGATCGGTGGAGGCAAAAATATTGCTGTACGCCCTCAATTGGCCATTCACGCCGCCGGTGATCAGGTCGAGGCCGTCGGGTGTGGTTACCACAGCGGGCGCACTGTAACCTACACCATTGGTAATCAATTCGGTATCGATGCCGCCGATCTTGGCGATTGTGGGCTGATTGGCAAACAGGGGAGTGGTACCGCTGCCGTTATTTTTGAAAAAATTGATGTTTCCCTGGTATTCACCCAGCAAAATGTCCTGCAAACCGTCGCCGTCGAGGTCGGCGATCACCGGGGTGGAAGAAGATCCGACGTCCATAGCTACCCACATCGGGTTAAAATCCTGTTGAAAAACCATCGGGTTGTTGGGGCCGGCCGTGTTCCGGAAATAATAGAGCCATCCGCCGTAATTACCGATCAGCAGGTCTTTGTCGCCGTCGCCGTCGAGGTCGCCGAAAGCCGGTGCAAAATCGAAGTCGTCGGGTGCATACTCCGACATGCCGAGCCAGTCGGTGTCGGCCAGGTCAAATTTCGGCTGGGTCGCGGTGCCGGTATTCAGCAGCAGGTACAAACTGCCGTTGTTGGAATTTCCCGGGTTGAAAGGAATAAAATAACCGTTGTTGCCCACCACCAGGTCCGGCAGGCCGTCGGCATTCACGTCGGCGATGGCCGGGTGTGTCGAGGTGCCGAAATCGATCATTTCATCCACGAGCAGGGATTTGTACTGCAACTCAAAATGGTATCCGGCGGATGCGGTGTTGCGGAAAAACCAGGAGCAGGTCCGGTCTTCGCCGATGGTTTTGCTGTTTGGAGCCACCACGAGGTCTTTTTTGCCGTCGTTATCGATGTCGAGCAGGTAAGAAGCCGGGAAATTATACAGTTTGACGATGTTGTCGTAAATCGGGAACGCGGTATCCTGGGCGGTCATCCAGGCCTGGTCGGCCGAACCGCCGTTGGTAAACATGCCGAGGCATTCGAACGATATATTGCCCAGGATCAGGTCTTTATCGCCGTCGCCGTCCTGGTCGTAGGTCAAAACACTGGCGCCAAGGTGCCGCTCTTCCCGTTCTTCGGGAATATCGCCGGTGCAAACAAAGGGGCGCAACAATTCGGGTCGTCGCTGAGCGTTGCGATACAGGCATTCAGGCCGTTTTCAAAAAACGCCCCCAGCAATCGTCGACGAGCCGGAACATCAGGCTGTCCAACCCGTGCCCCAGTTCCACCGATTCGTTGCGCATAAACCACAGGTGGGTGGTATTACCGGCGGCAAAACTCACAATATCGAGGTCGCCGTCGCCGTCCACATCGTCTACCGAAGGGATGTCCGATTTGGCGAGCGAAAGGTTGTTCCAGAAGCCGGGCTGGCTGGCCGGATACCAGATGTACAAGGGATTGCAGCTGGTGCAGCCGGGGTAATAAAACTGGAAAGGTGTGAATTTCAACACGTTATTCTCAAAATATCCGCGAAAAACCTGCATTTCCTGCGATCCGTCCTGCAGGGAAGCGCAAAAAATATCCGCTGCGCCGTCTTTGTTGTAGTCGCGCATCAGGGCGTAATCGGTCAGTTTCGGGAAATTGCAGGCGTACTCCGGCGCGTAGGTGTAGCTGATCTGGCCGGGTGTTCCTTCGTTCAAAAACGTAAGCACCACATCGCCGCCGCGGTCAAATACAACCAGGTCCTGAATGCCGTCGTGGTTGAGGTCGGCGTCGGAAAACTGCCCGTTGTTCAAACCGCCGGCAAAAGGGTATTTTAATTCCTTGCCATCGACGGTCACCGGTGCCGTGAGGCGTTGAAACATCTGGTTCTGGGCTGTGACAAAATGAGGGAAACAAAACAAGGACAAGATGACGGCCTGGAAAAATCGCATAGATTTTAAATTTTTGGGCAAAAAAACGAACTTGCCGGACAAATCTACGCCGAATCGAACAACACGCGCTGCGATAAGCGCCCGAGCGTCAACGATTGACAAAAATCAGACCTACCGACCATGATTTACGAATTCAACGGATTCCGACCGGTTATTCATGAAAGTGCATTTATCCATCCGCAGGCAGCCGTCACCGGGAATGTTGTGATCGGGCGCGACGTGTACGTGGGGCCGGGGGCGGCCATCCGCGGCGACTGGGGGCAGATCATCCTGGAAGATGGCTGCAACGTGCAGGAAAACTGCACCATTCATATGTTTCCCGGCGTCACCGTGTTGTTGCGCGAATCCGCGCACATCGGCCACGGCGCCATCATCCACGGCGCAACCATCGGGCGCAACAGCCTGATCGGCATGAACGCCGTTTTGATGGACGAGGTGGAGATCGGCGACGAATGTATCGTCGGCGCCCTGTGTTTTTTAAAAAGCGGCGAAAAAATCCCCGCCCGCAGCCTTGTGGTCGGCAACCCCGGAAAAATTGTAAAAGAGGTCAGCGACGACATGATCGCCTGGAAAACGGAAGGCACGAAGTTGTACCAGCAACTTCCGAGCAATGTTATAACAGCCTGCGCGCCTGCGAACCGCTGCGGGTGATGCCAAAAACAGGGGGGAGATGCCCCGGGTTATACCCTGTGGAAAAACACCGGAAACGACCCCAAAAAAGAATAAAACGGCAGATTTTTCCCCGTCAGGGGCCGGTTACCACATCTGGTCAACCATCGTATTCCACCCATAAACATCTTCTTTCCGTCCGCTTCGTATGTCGCTCAACAAGCTGCGAACCCGCACGGAAAACATACCGGGATGTATTTCCGGGAGATGCAGGTTTTTGCCTTTTACCCCGATCAATTCAAAAGGCGCCGTCACGGCGGCAGTGCCCACCCCGAAACCTTCCTGCAAGGCGCCTTTGTGATAAGCCTCCACCAGTTCGTAAGCGCTGACCGGCCGCTCCTCCACGGCATAACCCATTTCTTCGGCCAGAACCAGCACGCTGTCGCGTGTCACGCCGTCGAGGATCGTGTCGGACAGGGGCGGCGTCACTAATTTCCCGCCGAGCACAAACATGACGTTCATCGCCCCCGATTCTTCAATATTCAGATCGGGTGAGCCGTCCGTCCAAAGCACCTGGTCAAAACCCGCTTCCCGGGCGAGTTCGGTCGGATAAACGGCGCCGCCATAATTGCCGCCGCATTTTGCAGCGCCGGTGCCCCCTTTTGCCGCCCGGATAAATTGCTCTTCCACTTTCACTTTCAAGGGTTTAGGGAAATACATCGGGACCGGTCCGGTGAAGATGACAAACTTGTAGGTCTCCGAAGGTTTTGCGCCAAACTGGGTATCCGTGGCAAACATAAACGGGCGGATATACAGCGAAGTGCCGGGCGCTTCGGGCACCCAAGCGGCATCGAGCGACACCAGCGCCTGGATACCTTCCGAAAAAAGATCGTACGGCACGGGCGGCATGGCCATCCGTTTCAACGACTGTTGCAGGCGCTGGTGGTATTTGGCGATCCTGAAAATCGAAATGCCGTTGGTGTGGCGAAATGCCTTCATGCCTTCAAACACCGTCTGGCCATAATGCAAGGCCAGGGTGGCCGGCGGAAGTGCCAGACTGCCGTATGCCTCGATACGGGCGGGTTGCCACTCGCCGTTGTTGTAGTCGGCTGCCAGCATGTGGTCGGATACGTATCGCCCGAATTGCAGGTCGTCCCAGTTTACTTCGGCGATACGGCTTCGGGGTGCTTTTTGGATGGTGATCAAATCCGTGTCGAGTGTTGTCATGTTGGGTGAATTTTGCTGATAAATTTATTTACTAATCCAGGTTGCGGCCTGCCGTATTAACAGGATGGGAAAACGGATGAAACGGATTAGGCGGATAAAACGGACCTTTTTCGGAACATTCTGATAATGGCATCCGGGCGAAAAATTGTTCCGATCTGCTGCTTAAACGGCGTTGTTTCGCTGAATTTCCGTAATCCGCGCCAGGTGATGATCGTCGTGTTCGGCGACGAACAGAAACGAATCCATCAGCCGCATCGGCGTTTTCAGGCGGGGGTGCAGAGCGGTTCGGAATATTTGTTCATCGTCCAGCGGGAGCAGCCTTGCCACGGTTTCTTCCCGCACCCGGCGGAATAACCGGAGCAAATCGGCCGCAGCGGTGTGGTTGTGCCCGGCCTCGTGCGTTTTGGTGTTTTGCAGGTCGGCGGGGCGCAGTTCCGTTTTTCCGGCCAAAAAATCGTCCAGACGGCCTTGCCAGAGCGGTTCCAGGTCAATCAGGTGGCCGATGTTTTCGAGCACGGACCATTTATCTTCCCACCTGATCGCCAAAATTTCCGGCGGCAAGCGGGCGATTTTTTCTTCCAGCCGCACGGGAGTACCACTCAATCTTTCGAGGATGGAAGGGAAAATGTTTTCCTGGTAATCAAAATCAAACTTCCGGTCAAACCATTTTGTCTTCGACATAATTCATTGATTTGTAATAATAAAAGTGATTAAAACAACCCGCCGTCACGCCGGTTATTTTCCGGCTGTTTGCAAAAACCGGTGCAAAGGTCCTACCTTCGTCGACCGAAAAACAGATTCAGTTTTTTATTTTTTAAGCATAACAGATTATGGCAACAAAACCTGCCGGCGATGACTTCCTCTACTACCGGGTTGCCGACCGGTTGGAGGCGATGGTGACAACCGGCGTGTTGAAAACGGGCGACAAACTGCCCTCCGTCCGGGCGCTGAGCCGCGAACAAGGCATCAGCCTCAGCACGGCATTTAAAGCCTATTCGGCGCTGGAAAGCAAGGGCCTGGTGGAAGCCCGCCCGAAATCGGGCTATTTTGTGCGGTTTTTGCCCCGAAAAATGGCCGCCATACCCCGCATACAGCAGCATGCACCAGCGCCCCGCGACCTGACCGTGGACGAATTGATCGCGGCCGTGTACGAAAATATGAGTGAGGCCGGGGTGGTACAACTGGCCCTTGCCGCACCTGCGACGGAGTTGCTGCCGGCGGCAAAACTGAACAAATGCCTGCTCGGCGCGCTGCGCGACAGCCCGACCAGTTGCCTGCACTACGAAAACATCCAGGGCAACGAACTGCTCCGCCGCCATTTGGCGCGTACGGCTTTCAATTGGGGCGGGCACTACACCACCGGCGACGTGGTGGTGACACACGGGTGTATGGAAGCGCTTGCGTTTTGCCTGAAGGCGGTCACCCGCCCCGGCGATATTGTCGCTATCGAACGGCCGACCTATTTCGGCATCTTCAGTCTGCTCAAAAACCTCGGCCTGCGCGCATTGGAAGTGCCTTCGGACCCACAAACCGGCCCCGACCTCGACTATCTCCGGCAGGCGCTTGGCCAATGCCGGGTTGCCGCCTGCCTGTTTGTGCCCAATTTCAACAACCCGCTCGGCAGTCTGATGCCCGATACCCATAAAAAAGCCCTCGTGGACCTGCTTTCCGAACACGATATTCCACTCGTGGAAGACGACATTTACGGCGAATTGTATTTTGGGAAAATCCGCCCGCACACGTGCAAAAGTTTTGACAGCCAGGGGATTGTGTTGTACTGCTCCTCCCTGTCCAAATCACTGGCGCCCGGCTACCGCATCGGATGGTGTTTGCCCGGGCGCTACAAAGCACAGGTGTTGCAACTGAAACTGACACAATGTATTACGTCGGCCACACCTACCCAGGCGGCGGTTGCCCGTTTTTGTGAAACGGGGCGGCTCGACCTGCATTTACAGAACTTGCGAAAAGCCCTGCACACCCAATGCCTGCGGTATTTGCAATCCGTCGTCGAATTTTTTCCTCCGGAAGTGCGGGTGACGCAGCCTCAGGGCGGTTATGTGTTGTGGATGGAATTGCCGCCCGGTACCGATGCCTACCAGCTTTACCGCGACGCGCGCCAACACCAGATCAGCATTGCGCCGGGCCAGATTTTCAGCATGGACGGCCAGTTTTCACAATTTATCCGCTTAGGTTTTGGCACGCCGTACGGCCCGCACATAGAAGAAAGCCTGCGCACTTTGGGGCGTTTGACCGGGCGGTTGTCAAAATAGTGCGCAGGACTTATTTTCGAAAAAAACGTTCCGGAGTGGCTAACGCGGTTGGGCTTTAACCAGCTTTGGGTTTTTTATCACTTTTTGCATGAATTTTTTTACCGCCGGGGCTTCAGCATCCAATTCTTCCACCTGGCTGGCGAACAGACAGACTTCCTGGGTGTAAGTATCATTCTCCAGCAGTTTGAACACCCCGGTAACAAGCACTACACTGTTTTTGTTGGGATTCTGGATGGCGCGATCCTGGTATACGTCAATATATTCGCCATCCCGATCGATTACCCGGAAAGTATGGATGCCGAACAGGTCGAGCCACGGGTCGCCGGGCTGTTGTACGTAAAGTGTATCGGAATAAAACACGCCGTCATAGAACGACGAATGACTTTTCAATTTTCGCAGCGGGGCAGAGCCTTGTTGCGGCGGCGGGAAGTCTGCTGGAAACGTGTATTTCATATTCAACAAAACATAAGCGCACAGGTAAACTATCAAAAGCCAGGTGAATAACGTTGCTATTGTTTTCATGTCAGGTGTGATTTTTAGAATGAAAGAGAACATTGGCCGGACATGGCAGGCAGGTTGCGCACCCCTGCCGTCATGGAGCATTGGATTACAGCTTACGATTGGGATGGTTGATGTGGCGTAGTACGGCAGACCTGAGTAAGGACAATACGGTCAAGCCTGCGATGAGGAGGTAGATCATCGGCAGAAGTGTTTAGTCAGGAAGAAATAGCGGCCGTAAAACGAATTAGGTGAGCTTGCAAAAGTTGTCAGACAAAGGCCTGCTCGCCTGTTGCGTATTCTGGCTGCGGGGAGTTTACATTAATACTGTATGCACGTGCAATTGTCAAAACTTGTTTTCAGAATGATTACATTTGCATGTCAGACAAAGGCCTGTTTCGGGTCTTTATCATCCGGCCGGGGCTTTCCCCGGCTGGTTTTTCTGTTCCGAAAGGTAATGGCATAAAGTGTCGACTTCCAAGCGTTTTTAGAATTTTTATTACTAAAAATCAATAAATTATTTAGATAATTTTGGCATTATTTATATTTTAAAGAATTATGTTTTTATATAAATAAAAAATAACTTTCCAGAAATACTAATCCAGATCGATAACTTTCCGTACGAGGTCGGCCAGGGAATTGTTTTGTTTCTGTTCTTCATACCGCTTGTGGAACGCCTCGGCGAGAGCCGTATCGGCTTCGGAACGGGTAGGCGCCCAGACGTCAATCTTCAGCATTTCACAGGAGATACCGAAAATATTGTTCCTGTAACCGGCCAAGCACTCCAGAGGCTGTTTCAGGATGTACACCCGGTTGCCGCATTTGAGCACTTCCGGCAGGTAGCGTTGCTTCCACAGTTTTTTTCGCCATATCTCCCTCAACCCTATGCGCAGGCCTTGCAATTGGTGTTTTTGGGCGTATTTTTCCATCTCCGCATTTGAAAATTCCCTGGGATAAAGGTCCAAAAGATGCTCCAGTTGATGATCGGCAGCATAGTTTGCTGCTGCTTCCGGCGATTTTTCCGCCATATCACGCAAGTGGAGGTATTCGTTGGCTTCATCTTCTACTTTTTGCACTACACAGTATCCGCCGATAATACCCCGGTTGTCGTAGCCGCAGCTGATAAAGCAGCCTTCAAAGAAGCCGTTCCCGTTGTCTGTTTCAAGGTCAAAAATAGCATAACTGGACACGGACATTCCGGGTTCTCCGTACGCAACCAGACAGAGTTTATTTTGCCGTATACGACTGATATTGAACACAATGACCTGTTGCAGCAGGTTTTGATTTTTTACCGCAATGTCTTTTTTAATGTAAGGGTAAAGTGTGGCGCGGTACTGGTGCGGCTCCACCACCATAACTGACTGTATCACATAACCGCGCTTCAACCCGAAATTAAGTATCCGGTATACACCGCTCAGAAAGGTAAAGTTTTTGAGCAAACTGCCTTTAGTCTTCAGGCCGCTGATGTCCTCGATGATGTCGGGATTGACGTAAAAATTGCGCCGTTGCAGCATGATGTACATCTTGAGGATATCACTTTCCTCCTTCGTCAAGTCGGGCGCAAGCAACTCGGGCGACAGTTTCTCATAAAGATTGGCCGCCTTTGTGGCATATTCACGAGTGGTTTTTATCAACAAGGCTTCCGCCGAGACGGGATAGTGCCGTACACTCACGCTGAGCAGGATACTGCGAATAACACGGTGTTTTTTCACCAATTGAAGCGTGTCGGGGACTACTCCGATCAGAAAAAAAGGGTTTTTACCCTCGTTACCTTCCAGTTGTACGCAAAGCCAGCGTCTGTCGGCGATGGAAGCGAAGCCATCGTATTTGACATCTGTTCTTTGCGAATCGGGGTCGCTGCCGCTGATATCGCTTAATTTATGAAAACCCCATTCTTTGGCCGGATACTTGTTGCCAACGGGTTTGTTAAAATTGATGCCCAGTACAAAGGACCGCACCCCAAAACTTTTCACTGAAAAATAAGCGCCGATATAATACACCCAACCGTCGTCTTCCTGCGGCCGTTCGTTTATTTCTGCCTCCTGACCTGCGTTTTGATATAAGTGCACTTCAAATGCCTCCAAAGTATTAAAACCCAAATACGTAAAAAAGCCATAAACATATTTCCTGCCGACAAACTCTACGGTCTCCTGTTCTGAGTTGGTTTTCAACTCGTGCTCTTTTTTGTAGAGATAGTCCCCAAAGTTTGCTTTTTCGCCATCTTTTCCCATTTCCGCAAGCATATTTTGTACCCGCGTATCTTTGGCCATGATAGATGCAACAGTCGCCATATCTTTTCCTGCTGCTGTAGACGGCGCATAGTCGCCCATGCCAAAGAATTTTGCACTGCGGCCAACTTCGGAGGAAAGGCCCGACTCAGCAGTCATTTTTTGAAGCAGAGCATCGAGTAAATGAAAAAAGGTTAACCTCGACAGCCGAATACGAATCAGGGGGAAAGGGTTGTCTTTTTGGGTAGGGGATTTGGCCATGTCAAAAATTTTCCGGAAAAATAAGAGAGTTTAAAGAAATTAAAAATAAAAATAACTGTTTTTCTATAAAACAATATTTTACTTATAATAATATGTGCATTCGTACCCCGATCGCATTAAATATGCCTTGCCTGAAAAAAATACTGCTTCTTCATGGCGCATATTTTCACGCTGTAATATTATCTTTGCACCCGCTTTAAAAGAAAAGCGATCAAAACCGGCGTTTGGCATTGTAATTGACATTCGAACGCCGATTGACACGCCACTTTAGCTCAGCGGTAGAGCAGCTGATTCGTAATCAGCAGGTCGAGGGTTCAAATCCCTTGAGTGGCTCAAGTCGTGCGAAATTTATTTCGCACCATTTCGGGATGTAGCGCAGCCCGGTAGCGCGCGTCGTTCGGGACGACGAGGTCGCTGGTTCGAATCCAGTCATCCCGACCAAAAAGGTCGAGGCGTTTTTCCGCCAACCTTCCGACCTGCTCAAATTTCCCTGGGGGCTGCCTGTATTTGCGGGTAGCCTTTTTTTATTGCTCCTCCAATTCCAGCAAAGACACCGCAACATGAGGCAACTGATCGACACCCACGCCCACCTCTACTCCCCCAAATTTGACAACGACCGGCCCGACATGGTGCGCCGGGCTATTGCCCAGGGCGTCGTGCGTATGTACCTGCCCAACATCGACTCGGAATCCATTCAACCGATGCTGGATCTGGAAGCGGCGTTCCCAGAACATTGTTTTGCCATGATGGGCCTGCATCCCGGCCACGTGCAGCCGGACACCTGGGAACAGGAGCTGGCGCTGGTGGAAAAATGGCTCGCCGAACGCGCCTGGGCAGGGGTGGGTGAGACCGGTATCGATCTTTATTGGGACAAAAGCACTCTCGAAATCCAGAAAAAATCATTTGCGCGCCAGATCGAATGGGCCAAAGACCTGGACCTGCCGGTCATCATTCACTCGCGGGAAAGCAACGAAGAATGCTTAGAACTGGTGAAAAACGGCCAGGACGGGCGCCTGCGGGGTATTTTCCATTGTTTTTCCGGCACCCTGGAGCAGGCGCAACGTATGATCGACCTGGGTTTTATGCTCGGCATCGGCGGTACACTCACCTATGCCAAATCGGAATTGCCGGAGGTGCTGCGCGAGGTGCCGCTTGAATCCATCGTGCTCGAAACGGATTCGCCGTATTTGCCCCCGGTTCCCAATCGCGGCAAACGCAACGAAAGCGCCTACGTGGCGCTGGTGGCGGAAAAGTTATCGGAAGTAAAGGTGTTGCCGCTGGAAAAAATTGCCCGCGTTACTACCGCCAATGCGCTCCGGATGTTCGGATAGGTGTGGCATGAATTATTTGTGTAAAAATTTGAAAATCAAATTTTTACACAAAATATTCATGCCACACCTACGTAATTTCATCAATCTCTCCATCTTCCCGGACCGAAACCTTCCTCCCTGGCGGGGGTTTGGGCGGCTTGTTTTCCCGTGTTGAAATTCCGCAGATTATACGTGAACGAGAGCATGACAAATTGTTGCAAGGCATTGGTTTGCAGGTCTTCCACGTACGTTTCCGTTATGTTGCGCGTGATGTTCCGGTTTTGGTTCAACAAGTCGTTGATGGCCAAGGTGATCTCTCCACGTTCGTTTTTAAACACTTTTTTGCCCACCGCCAGGTTCCAGAGCCAGTAATTCTGGTTGTAGCTGTCCGACAGGCCGGAATAGAGTTGGTGGTTCAGGTCGGTGCGCAGCACAAAACCTTCAAAAACGATCCAGTTGAACCGCAGGCGCGAGGTCTGGTTGATGTATTCCGTATTGGTGCCCGATTGCAGGGTGTTGGTCACCTTGCTCCAGCTCGGTCTTGTCGAGATTGTAAAATCTAATTTTTCGCTGATGTTGCTGGCAAAGGTGATCCCGGCGCCCACGGTGTTGTTGCGGGCGTAGTTGACCGCGTCGTTGAGCAGGCCGGGTGTACGGGAATAATTGTAGGCCAGGTCAAGGTTGAGGTTTGTTTTGATCCACTTGACGGGCAGGCCGTAAGAAACGAACGAACGAACGTTCCGGTAACCGTCGAGGTTGACGGGGCGGGAGAGTTGTGCGCCCGGCTGAACGCCGTATTTGTCTAAGATCGGATTGTCGCTGTTCGCGAGATAGGTGGCGTTGGCGATATGGTCGTTGGTGACGCCACCGCCGAGCATGGCAAAAAAAGTCGACGACTTTTCCGGGTTGGAAGCCTGGTACCGGATAAAGAGGTTTTGCTGGAAGGCCTGTTTCAACTCGGTGTTGCCCACACTGAGTTGAAGCGGGTTGCTGTTGTTGACGACATCCTGTAATTGTTCCACCGACGGCAATTGGGTGTTGGTGCGATAAAACAGGCGGATATTGTGCTGTTTATCAATATTATAGCGCAGCATGGCGGAAGGCATGACGTTAAAAAACGTCTGCTTGAATTGCAAGGGCTGCGGGAATGTTTTGTCGTTGGCGAGTTCGGCCCATTGCGCATTCACCCGCGCGTTGAAATTCAGGTCGCGTTCCTTGCTGAAATTGTAACCGGCGCCGGTCTGCTGGGTGATGTAATCGTTGGAAAAAACGTTGGTGAGCGTTTCGTTGAGTTGGGTATATCCCCCGTCGGGTGCAAAAAAATCATAGGTTTGTTTGTCCGACGATTCCTGCTGATAGCTGGCGCGGTAGTTGAGCAACAATTGGCTGTTTTCGCCGATCGGTTCGGTGTATTCCACGTTTCCGGCGGTATTCCAGCTGTTGACGTCCAGCCGGGTGATCTGGTCGAGGCTGTCGGTAAACGTTTGCCCGGAAAAATAAGCGTCTGTGGAACGCAGGCTGCTGTTGCCGTTTTTGGGAGCGTAACCGGTGCTGAAATCGAGGGAAACCGTGCGGCCCTTTTTCCGGAATTTATGCCGCCAGAGCAGGGTATTGTTAAAATTCAATCCCGTGAGGTCGGAGAAATAGGCGTTGTCCGTGCTGCTCAGCAGGAGTTGATCGAGTGTGGTTTGCCCCAGCGTGGCGGAGAGGCCTTCATTTTGCTGTACCGTCAGGCGCGGGCGAATAAGCAGCGAGTTGGCGCTGTCGAATTTGAATTCCAGCCGCGCATTGAAGCGGTGGTTGATATTATCGCTGTTGGTCAGTTGATTTTCGGTGTATGTTTCCGCGAATTCGCCGTTGTTGAGAAATTGCCGGAAGGTGAGTTCTTCCGCGTCGCTGTTGCTTTTGTTAAAAAAATAACTCGCGTTCATGTCGACCTTTTCTCCCCATTTGTCCGAATAATTGAGCCCTACGGCGTGTGTTGTAGCGATACCACCCTGTGGGCGCACCAAAAAATCGCCACCGCCACCGCGCCCGCCGCCACCGGGACCGCCCTGGCCGCCGCCCATCTGGCCACGCCCGCGACCACCGCCGCCACCCTGGCCGCCACCCATCGCGCCGAGAATATCGTCGGCTGCAAAATTCTGGATATTGATGTTGTTGCTCATGCCGATCAGGGAAATACGCCGGCTGCCGTCGAAATAACTGAGGTTGCCGCCGGCCTGGTATTTATCTTCATAACCGTAGCCGGCGTATACTTTCCCGAACTGGCCGTTGCGCATACCTGATTTTGTGACGATATTGATCGTTTTAACGGTATTTCCGTCGTTAAAGCCGGTAAATTGCGACTGCTCGCTCTGCTGGTCGAATATCTGTATTTTATCGATGATCTCTGCCGGCAGGTTTTTGAGCGCGGCAGTGGGATCGTTGCCAAAAAAGGGTTTGCCGTCTACCAGTACCTGTCCCACGTTTTCGCCCTGCGCCTTGAGGGTGCCGTTTTCCACGGTCACAGTGGGCAGTTTTTCCACCAGTTCGTCGGCATTGGCGTCTTTCATCATTTTAAATGCCGCAGAATTAAACTCCGTGGTATCGCCCTTCTGTTGCGCCAGCGGGACGGTGCTTTTGACGTCGACACCCTGGAGCAGCACGGCATCCGGAACCAAAGTAATTGTACCGAGCTGGATATCCGCCGTGGAAAGGGTGACCTGTTTTTTGAAGTTTTCAAAACCCAGCATACTCACCACCACGTTGTATCCACCTTTGCCGATACCTTGCAGGCTGAAGGATCCGTCGGCTCCGCTGGCTGTACTTTTCACCGGTTCGCCCCAGGGATGCTGCAACGCGACGGTTGCTCCCGGAAGCGGGCTGTTTTTATCGTCGGTCACCGCGCCTTTGATCGTAAAGATCTGTGCATCAAGCCAATGGCTAATAAAAAGGAGAGCCGCTATCGCCGCAAGTCGTTTCATGGTTGAATTTTTTTGCAGGGGTTTTTACACCCAAATTTTGAAATATTTACTGCCCGTTTCCCGGAGCCGCCTCTTTTTTGCCGTCTTTCGGTTTGCCACCCCAGCCGGGCCGGTTGTTTTTCATTTCTTCACGAATCTTGAGCCATTGCTGCCACTGCTCCCCGGTGAGCACCGTTTGCAGTTCCTTGTCCTGTTCTTCCCGGATGGTGGTCATGGCTGCACGCATGGCATCCCGGTCGCCGTCGGCTTTATCCCGGGTTTCCTTCATTTTGGCGGCGTATTTCAAGTTGATTTCTTTGACTTTGGCGGCCTGCGCCTCGGAAAGCGACAGTTTTTCGGTCATGTTGGCCGTTTGTTGTTCGGCGCGTTTTTCGGGGTCCATACCCCTACCCTCGCCGGGTTGAGCCTGAATGATGGTGCAGCAGCCCAGTACAAAACAGGCCGGTAAAAAGAATTGGAGGATGGTACGCATGTGTGTTGTAAATGATTGGTTAGAAAAAAAATCCACGCCAGGGCGCAAAAAAAAAGGGAGAAGACGCAAAAAATGAGTTTTCAACGCATTGTTACTTTGCGAAATCTTTGCGGCTTTGCGTGAAATAAAGCGCAAGTCAGACAACGCAAAGGTGCAAGCTGTTCGGGCTGGCGGCAACTATATTCAATGAACGCGGGTATTTTGCCCATGAAACCGGCCAATACGTTTCATGGATGCCGCCGCCGGTTTCGCGGTAAAAATGACGCGTTTGATTGAGAATTGTTGGGAGAACGGCTGCTGCAACCCACCTTTGCGGCATGAATTTTCCGAAAAAAAATACCTGGCTGCAAATTCTGTTCTGGGGCAGTTTGTGGGTGCTGGTGCCCCTGTTGCTGACCGGCAACCTCGAAAACATCGACCGGCACGTGGTGCGCAGCGCGGTGGTGTGGGCGGGAATCATACTCGTGGTGTGGCTGAATGCGGAAGTATTGCTGCCGAAGTTGTATTTTAATAAAAAACAGGCGGCTTATGTGGCGGCAGGGCTGGCCTTAGTGGTGGCCGTTACCCTGCTGATCGACTGGGACGGTGCGCCCTGGGCGGAATATTTTAACCGTCCGCCGGATCGCAGCAGGGGCGGCGGCGGCAAACCCAATTCCGGCGGGTTTCGCGGGTTCAAATACATGGGTATGGCCATGCCTTTTTTTACCGCCCTGATTGGCAGCGCCTTGTTCGAAATCGCCGGTTTTGCCAACCGGAAAGAAAAAGAAGCCACCGAATTCCGCAGCGAAAAATTAGAAGCCGAACTGAAGTTTCTGAAATCGCAGATCAACCCCCATTTCCTGTTCAACGCCCTCAACAATATTTATACACTCACGATCCTCAAATCCGACCAGGCGCCCGGCAACCTGCTCAAACTTTCCGGCATGTTGCGCTATATGTTGTACGAGTGCAAGGCCGACCGTGTGCCGCTGCAAAAAGAGATCGAATACCTGCGGCACTTCATCGACCTGCATTTGTTAAAAGACAGCCGCGGCCTGAACGTGGAAACGGACTTCGACGAAAGCCGGCCCAAGTTGTCCGTCGCCCCCATGTTACTCATTCCTTTTGTAGAGAATGCGTTCAAACACAGCAAAATAGAAGACCTTGTGCACGGCTGGATCAAAATTTCATTACACACAACCGACGATCATCTCCTGTTCCGGGTGCAAAACAGCGTGCCCGAAACGGCGTTCAGCAAAGACCAGGCGGGTGGAATCGGCCTGAAAAACGTACGCCGCCAACTGGAACTTTTGTATCCCGGCCGCCACGAACTGAGCATCGAACCCGGGCCGGACACTTTTTCAATCACCCTCCAAATCGACCTGCCATGAACCCCGTCCGCTGCCTCGTGGTCGACGACGAAGAACTCGCGCGCGTACTGCTCGAAAATTTTATCGGGCGGGTGCCCGGACTCGTTTTGGAAGCCCAATGCACCAATCCGCTCGAAGCAATGGCCGTGCTCCGGCAGCGGCCCGTCGACCTGCTTTTTCTCGACATCCAGATGCCCGAACTGACGGGTATCGAGTTTCTGCGCACCCTCCAGCAAAAACCCGTGGTGGTTTTTACCACGGCCTACGCCGATTATGCCCTCGAAGGTTATACCCTCGACGTGACGGACTACCTGCTCAAACCCTTCAGTTTTGAACGTTTTCTGCAGGCCGTGAACAAAGCCATCGCCGCCCTGCAGGCCAAAACGGCCGTCGAACGCCCTGCCGCCGAAACGCCGCCGCCGGACAAAGATCATATCTTAGTAAAAGCCGACCACAAGGTGCACCGGCTCAAATTCGACGACATTTTGTACATCCAGAGTATGCGAGAATACGTGGCGTTCCACACGCCTGCCGGGCGTATCCTGTCCCTGAACTCGCTCAAAAACCTCGAAGAAGAACTTCCCGCCGACCGTTTTATCCGTATCCACAAATCGTACATCGCCGCCATCGGCAAAATCGCGACGCTGGAAGGCAATACGCTGCACGTGGGAAAGGAAAAGTTGCCGGTGGGGGCGATGTATCGGGAGGGGTTGGTGGGGAGGGTGTTTTAGAAGGTTATATCCCCACCCGATACAGCACCCGCTCAAACAACACCCACGCCGTCCCATCCGCCGTAGTAAGGCACTGATTGTCAGCATACTGCAAAAAGAGGCTGCGGTTGTTTTTGTTGGAAAGTTTGAAGCGGGCCGTTTGTTTGCCGGCTGTAAGTGCGAGTACCCGCATTTCGATGTACCTGAGGTTGGGGTAAGCCATTTTATAATCAAGCACTTCGTGGGTGAGCAGGGTCAGCCGGGCGTTTTCGTCCGAGATCAGGTCGTTTTCGGGTTGTTCGGCAGGGTACGACGCACCTTTGCGCAGCCCGTAGCGAGCGACGGCCTGTTCGATATCTTCGTCGTTCCACAGGTGCCAGGCCTGGGCGGGTTGGCCCTGAAAATCCAGCATCAGGAAGTGGAGGTTCCACACCTGGAGCACGTAAGCGGTCCGGCTTTTTCCGGCGGCTTTTTGCAGGGCTTCGTCGTAGGCGAGCACCTGTTCGTCGTAGGTGAGCTGGTCCATCTTATTTTGGGGAAGGAAGTTTTTCAGGTCCACTTGTTGCCACTCTTTTACAAGCTGCAGGTCGTCTGGGTCCAGCGTTTTTACGACGTTGCTTAACAGGAGGCCCAGTTTGCCGTCGTTTTCCCACCAGAAACCCGGAGTATCCGCCCATTGGCAGTCCGGCATTTCCACTTTCCGTTGCGCCCGCCCCGCAGCGTCCAGGCGCAGCAATTGGTACGGCATTTTTTCGGGTGTGCCCGCCATACCGTAAGCCAGCACGTAAACGTGTTGTTTATCCGGAGTAATAATAAAGGACTGTGCATAAAAACCCGTGTCCATGGGCACCGGCTCCACCCGGCAGGCGGGGTTGTCCGTTTGGGGGAATAAGGACTTGCGGGAACTTGTCCTTGTCGCCGGATTTTGTGCCGCACCCGAATAACAGGGAAAGCAGTGACATAAAAAGCAGTTTTTGAAACAACATTGCCGGAAGGAATTTTTACGGGCAATGTATGCCTTTTTTTTGCGGGCATAGATGTCACTTCGTCTGAACAAAAAAATCCATCAGCGCCGGCTCGTCGCGCAGGGAAGTGCCGGCGGGCGCCTGTTCGAACATAGCGGAGGGAATTTCCGGCGCGGCCGGTTCCCGGGGAAAAAACGGTTCCGGAAGCGCAATTACAAGCGCCGGGTTTTCCTGTGGGGCCGCTTTTTCCCGAAAAACAACCCGTTCCCGCCACACCACTTTTTCCCGAAAAAAGGTATCGGTTTGAATCCGGACAACGGGTACTGCAACTTCCTGTACCACAGGCGCTTTTAAGAACCATACGACGGCTACGGCGATTGCCAGCACCGCCGCCGCCTGCCAGACGGGCATACGCAGCGCCAACACCCCGGACATACTGCGGCGCGGGGCTGTGGCGGCCATCCGGTCGAGCAAACGCGCGCGAAGTGCTGCCGGGGGCAGCGGACCGGTATCGAGCGCCGGCGCGGCGAGTAACAGGGCGCGCAGGTTTTCGTAGGCGTCGGGCGACATTTCCGCCAGCACGGCTTCCCGTTCGGTTTCTGTCAGTTCGGAAAAAGTTTTCCGGCTTGCCAGTTTTTCTACTAACTCATTCATAATCAATATTTAAAAACGGCCATTCGCTCCGACACCTGTTGCAAGGCATAGTGCAGGCGTGATTTTACGGTTCCTTCCGGGCAGCCGGCAACGGCGGCGATTTCTGCCACGCTGAGTTCTTCCTGGTAGCGCAGTACGAAGCATTGTTTGTGCACTTCGCTCAGCAGGTCGATGGCCTCCCGCAGACTGGTTTCGAACAGTTGCCGGTCGATCTGATCCGGCAGGTAATACGTCGAAATGTCACCGCCGGGGCGGGTCGGGTCGAGGTCTTCCGGTTTTTTCCGGCGGTACTCGTTTTTGCACATATTTCCGGCGAGAGTGTACAGCCAGGTTTTGAAGGACCGCCCGGTGTCGAAGGATTGTGGTTTTTCGATAATTTTTAAAAACAACTCCTGGGTAAAATCTTCGGCTTTGGCGGCGTCGCGCCAGAGCATACGATAAAAAAAGCGGTGCATCCGCGCACCATACCGGTCGTACAGCTCGGCGAATGCCCGCTCGTTGCGAAGCGTGATCTCGTGCATCAGCGCCTCGTCCGGAATGTTCCGGTACGTTGTTTTAAACCTGTTCAACACCTTGGCCGTAAGGTATTATTCTTCGATCACTTCCATAAACACCCGGAAACCGATGGTCGGGCCGGCTTCGGAATAATTGCCCAGGGTGCGTATCTGGCAGGAGTAAGCGGGGTCTTTCCAACTGCCGCCCATTGTTTGGCCGGATTCCTGCAACATTTCCGCGACGTTGCCGCTCACGTTGTACAGTCCGAACGCATTGGGGAAATAGGCGGTGGCGGGCACCGGGAAAAAACCGCCGTCATTCGCTTCACTTGCTTTGTCGGCCGGGCAGTCGCCGCAAGGTTCGCTGGCGTTCAGGTTGCAGAGGTAGCAGCCTTTGGAATTGCGGATGTAATAGCCGCCGGGCCAGGGATAGGGCTCGTCTTTCAGGCCGCCGGAAGCGGCCAGGGTCCATTCTTCCTGGGTCGGCAGCCGGAAAAGCACTTTTTTGAACTTCTTTTTACCGGTACTGGTGTTGTACACTTTTGTGATCCATTCGCAGTATTGTTTGGCCGATTCGTGGCCGATGTTTTGCACGGGCGCTCCGTCGTCGTCGGGGTGGCCGTTTTTAAAAACCACGTCGTCGGGCAGGTCGTGCAGGTTTTCGGGCAGCAAGGTGCGCCAATCGGTTTTGGTGGTGCGGCAGGCGGTCAGTTGGTCGAAATTTTTGTTTTTCAGCAAGTCCTGCAAAAACACCTCGTATTGGGCGTTGGTCGTTTCGGTTTCCGCAGCATAGAGTTTGTCGCCGACCTTTTTCATGGTTTTTTCGAGTGATTTGGGGCTGATGGCGGACTGAACGGGCAATTCCGGCTCCTGCGACCTGAACAAGGCGTTTACTTCGGCTTCCCGGTGGCCGCTCCGCGCGATTTTAAGAGCGAGTTCTTTCACACGGCCCGCTTTACCGGCTTCTCCGCTGGCGGTGTAATGGCGGTGCAGGAGTGTCAGGGCCGGAATATAGTTGAGGTTGATGCTGGCCACCGTTTCCGGCTGACTTTCGGGACTGATGGGCAGGTCGAGATAGTCGGTCCGGAAGCGATTTTCGTAGTTGTAACGAAGCACGGCGATGTTGTCGAAGGGTTTTTCGCTGTATTTCAGGGTGAGGCCGGTCAGGTACATTTTTCCCTCATCGGCCTTGAGCAGCGCCTTGTTGCTCATGATGCCGAAATAAGCGGGTTTTCCCAATACGCCGGCACTCGCTAAGCGGTTGATAAATTCTTCGAGCCCACAACCCGCCGGAATATTTGCGAGGGGGCGGCTCTGCGCGACCCGGTCGCGATATTTTTGATTTTCAAGAAGTTGTATATTTAAAATAGTGACGTCGGGCCGCACGTCGAGGGCGTATTGCAGGAGCAGGGCCGGGTATGTATCGTTTTCGTTGTGGGTAAAAAGAATACTGTTTTCTTCGACTGACATGAGGGCGTTGTAGTTCCAGTTGAGTACGCCGGAGGAATATTGCCCGCTGTTGTACCATTCGCGGCAAATGGCGGCTACCTGCGCGCGGTCGCCTGCGATTTCGGCATCACGCATGCGTTGTTCGTAGGGTTTTTCGGAAAAACGGCCGGGAGCGGGAAAGGCAAAAGTTGGGAACAAAAGAAAACTGAGGAAAAACAGCAGGATTTTGAACGTGTATGTCATACGTCGGGTGTTGTGTGAAAAAATGTATGGCTGATTACACGCGAGGGCGGGAAACGTTCAAATAACGTTTTAACTTTTCCAGGCATATCTGGCTGATGAGTGGCCAATCAGTGCCGGTTCATGGGATAAGCTGATATACAAGTGTCATTCTAAGCGCAGCGAAGAATCCAATAAACTCCTCTTGCAGAGCGATTTACACAGATTCTTCGCTGCGCTCAGAATGACACGCTGCATCAAAATTATGGGTGAACCGGGGGGAGGTTTGCCGCTACAATCCCCACCAATACGTCATCTTCAGCGCAAACGCCCGGCTTTTCACCCCGAAATTTTCGGGTAAGTAATTGTCCGTGTACACGATATACAGATCCGATGCCGGCGCGTAGCGCCACTGAAAACGGGTGTTGAGGTTCACATTGTCGGTTTGTTCGTTGTATTGCAGAAAGGCGGTGAAATAGATTTTTTTGGTAAACGTGACGTCTAAACGTGGCCCGATGAGCCAGAAATACGCGTTTTTTAACCCGAAACCGTTGTCGGCGGGAAACTTGATGTCGTTGTACTCCGCCGCAAGCGCAAAACTGCCGAAGGGTTGCACCCGGTAAGCCACGTTGCCGGCTAAGCGAAGGCGTGTGCCGTTGGCGAAAAAACCGCCGTAACGGGATTCCCAGCCGTAGGTGAACAAGCTTTGTGGTTTGGACGTAAAATTCGTGCCCCAGGAATTCCAGATGTGGTGGGTACCGGCGGGAATTTTGATACCCGTCAGGTTGGTCGGGTCAAAGGGATCCTGTGGCTTCACGTAGTTGTTACCCGTCCAGGCGGTAAAAGCGGCGCGGTTGCGAAAAATCAGGGTGTAAAAAAAAGCCGTTTCATTTTCGATGCTGTTCCCCGGTTTGTCCATAAAAATAAAGGCGCTGAGCCCGGGGCTGTGCGTCAGCAGGAGGCCGCCTTTGGGGAAAAAATTAAAACCGGCATTGATCACCGTTTTGTGGTAACCCCGGCGCGGCAGGAAGCCCACTTCCGGGTTGTAGTGGTCGCCTACGTATTCCTGCTTTAGTTCCCAACTGAGTTTGCGGTTGTTGTAGCGCACGTTGGCCGCCACGGCGTAGTCATCGCCTTTTGAGTTGGGGTCGAATGACTTGAAATACAGGAACTTACCACGCCAGACATCGTTGGGGGAAGCCATGTTGTACTCCAGCCCGGCGTTGCGGTTGAAAGCCGGCCGGCCGGTGTACCGCTCGCTGTCGAACGACTGTTTGTTGATCAGAAAACCGGTGACATTGGAGCGGCTGAATACCCTGCGCTGGAGCGTCAAAACGCCGAAATTCTGGGCGGGGGCGTCACTTTCGCCCGTTTCACCCGTCTGGATGTTCATAACGCCGAGGCGCCAGTTTTTGTCGAGTCGCCCGCTGAGTCTTGCGCCGCCGTAAATGGGTGCGTTGAGGCCGATTCGCCGCGAGAAAAAGGGGCGCAGGTTGGAAAAACCGAGGTTATTGAATAAGTCGCTGTTTTCCAGAAAAAACTGCCGGCGCTCCGGAAAAAACAATTCGAAACGATCGAGATTGGTTTGCTGGCGATCCACTTCCACCTGCGAAAAATCGGGGTTGATCGTTGCGTCGAGGTTAATGGAGGACGTAACGGCGAGTTTGGCGTCCACGCCGGCATCCAGGCGCCCGTCAAAAGGTTCGTCGGGTTGAAAATTTTTTGTGCCGCCGCCGAGCAGGAAGGGTATGACGGAGATATTGCGCCCGGCGCGTGGAGGCGGGGGCTTCTCCCCAGTCGAGCACCCCCGTGTAAGCGAGGGATGCCGTCGGCATTTGACGCGGCACGGGCGTCCACGACGATTTTTCCGTGGTAGTCAGGTCGTTGCGGCTGAAATTGATGCCCCAGCGCGTGATATCCTTTTTGTACCGCAGGGTTTTAAACGGAATAGCCGCTTCGAAAATCCAGCGGTCGGGATACCGTTTTACCGCTGAAAGCCAGCGGTTTTCCCAACTCAGGTCGACGGCGGCGCCGTCGTATTGCAAACCGTCCCATTCCGCTCCCGCGGCATTGGCGCCGAAGGTGAAGCCGTTGGTCTGGTCGTCGAAGGGGTCCATAAAAAAGATAAAATTGTCGTTTTTTCCAAAATTCCAGTCGCGGCGCAGCGATTCCACCATAACCGGGTGCGACTGAAAATTGATGGCCGAGATGTAAAGAAAACGGTTGTCGTAAGCCATGCGGACTTCCGTGCGCAGTTGGGCGCGGGAGGTGTCCATCGGCAACACCATAAAAAAATCGGTGGCTACGGCGGCCGTTTTCCAGGTTTCTTCTTCCAGTTCCCCGTTGATGGAAATAGTGGAAGCGGCCTGGCGGATGGAATAACGGTATTGTTCGTTTTTCTTTTGTGCGACTAAAAGGCTTGAAAAACAACAAGTTAGGAGGAAAATGGCAATTATTTTTTTCACGGGAGGCGGGCGCCGTGTTGTATCGGTGCGGAGGCAAATGTCAGCAGTAGGAAAGAATTGGGCGGAAGAAAAACAGGGTTTAAGGGTTCACTTACCCACAAACCCTTCTTTCAGCATAAAAAACGACATCAAAATGGCGGGTAGATGCCGACCCAACCTCCTGTACTTTTTGCCCGTAAAAAAATGTACCGATACGCCCCGGCGTGCCTGCAACCCTGCACGTGTCACTTTCCGGGCAACAGGATTATCACTGGTCGACGGGTGAGTCGGGCGTTTCCATCGAAGTGATTGCCGGTGGCATTAATTCCGCGACGGTGACCAATGCATGCGGCACTTTCAGCGATTCGATAGAAGTAACTAAGGGTTGAGTCAAACCGGTCATTCCCAACAGTTTCACCCCCAACGGCGACCAGGTGAACGACGTTTTCCGGATGTTACATGACCCGAAAATTGAAACACGCAGTTTACAAATCTACAATCGCTGGGGCAGCATGTTATTTTGGCCCGCAGGCGTCCGCTACGCAAGGTTCCTGTTCGTACGGATCTTCAATATCGACCACCAGCGTGCATCCGCCCCAGGGTATCGCGCGTTTACTGAAAGTGACCGAGCCGTTACCCGACATGCCGCAGCCCGCCGGGTCGGTCGTGCCGCCTGAGGGCGAATAAAGCCGGGCGCACATAAACCCGTTATCGCCGCTGACGCAGTTGCCCGTGGACATACGTAATCTGTATTTCGCGTTTGTGGTTTTGATGGCGATCGGATATACCTCCGAACTGAACGTGTACATGCCGACGGGGATGGGAGGGCCGATCGGATTTCCGGATTGCGCGAATGCGATCTGCCCGTCTGTAGCGCCGTAGTAAGAACAGTCGACGTAATTACCGGCGCCGTCAAGGAAATCTAAAGTGCAATATGCGCCCGTGTTGGTTTCGTCGATCCTGCAAAATGTGCCTTCCACCATCCAGGTACACCAACTTTTGCATATATAACGCGGGTCGCCGCACCAGGGATTTATTTTGTAGCCGCTCAGGTCAATAAAAGTCCAGTCTTCCGACGGGGCGAGCACCTGGTATGCGGAGGTATTAAAACCATACTCTCCGAATTGCAGCGAGATCGTACAGCCGAGACTTTCTTCGCTGTATCTGGCAAAAACGTACCAGTTCGAGCAGCATTCGGGCAGTTCGACCACTTCCCAGTAGCAGGAGCTCAGTTGCACATTGAGTACGATCTGGTTCGCCTCGTCGTCCGGCGTAGCCCGTAAAGCAATCTGGACGGGGCAATTAATGGGCCACGGGCAGGTCACCTCGTCTCCGTAATAATCGGCTACCCTCAGGATCATGCGGCATTTTCCGTCGTAGTATTTGAATATGGGCCGCTCCCCGAACGTGCCACCGGGGCAGGGGTCTGATCGGCCCTCTACGACGCCTTTTTCAAAATCCAGGGGCGATTGTGCGAAGGTTTCCGGTTCCTGCGGTTTTTTTTCACAACTGAAAACGAAGGTTATCAGGATCAGGCAAATGGCTCTGAGTATAAAAAACGGACGGTTCATAAGAATTGGACAGTTTAAATAAAAGATGGCAAACACTTCCGGGTGATTCGTTTCGGAATGCCGTAAAGGTGCGGGCGCGATACAATATATTTCGCGCCATTTCGTGCCAACTTGTGCCATCTTGCGCCAACACAAGGCGTTCTGATCCAATTCTTTATAAAAACCTGTGGGGTGCTCTTGCGACCGAACCGGCGCATTTGGACTCTGGGGACTCGTCCTGTATCAGGATACGTTTCTTGTTCGCCTATTTCAGCGAGGTACCCATGAAGCGCCTGTGTTTTTGGAGAAAATCCATGATTTTTTGGAAACGATGAAGAGCACAGACAGACAAACACGGAGCTTTCTTTTTTTGCACGTTGTAATTTCCAAAGACGTGATCTACGAAAACTGCATCGTCTGAAAAATCGGCGAGACTGAAAAAGGCAAAACAACCGTCACGCTCCGGTGAGACAACACGGTCGTTATCGTAGAAGAGGTGAATGCCCACACCTGCAACAACTGCGGTCACTACTACTTAGACAGCGACACGGCCAAAAAGTGCCCTACCCGAAGCAAGGCACTTAGAGGAGATGTATCACAAATGACTACCATTTCGTTTCCGACCTAGTTTTTTGATGGTCTCTAAATCCTTATCAAATTCTTTTTCATCGTATGATGACGGAACGTTGCGCTTGGCTAACAATTCTTCAAATTCAAAATAACTCATTCCGGCCAGTTTACGAGCCTGTCCAAACGAAAGGCGGTCTTGCACGTATAACAAGACAGCCAGCTCGATTTGAATATCTTGCTCAGACATGTTGGTTGCCTGAAGCAATTCGTCATTCACATCAATTTTCAAGTTCATTTTTTTAAATTTTGCTACAGAAATAGGCTTTTCCCCTAATTTTTCAAAGCATTTTCAAACATTACCCCACCGCTCCCGCTACCTGCTCCAGCACCCGCATCACCGCCTTCAAACTCCGCACTTCGTCCTGCACCATAATGAGTTCCTTGTTGGTCTGTTTCAGGGAAATACCCATGACGCGGCCTTTTTGATGGATAAAAGCCATCACTTTCTGGAACAGTTCCGTTTCGTAAAAGGACGATTGCGGGTCGCTGATAAAGTAGCAACGCAGCTTGCCGCCTTTGAGGATGAGCCGTTCGAAGCCGAGTTTTTTGCAAAGCCATTGCAGGCGCAGGCCGTCGAACAGGGAACTTACCTGTTTGGGCAGTTTGCCGAAACGGTCTTCAAGGCGTTTGGCAAATTTTTCGATATCTTCTTCATTTTCAATACTATTCAATTCCGTGTACAGGTTCAGGCGTTCCTGGATATTGCTCACGTACTCGTCCGGAATGAGCATTTCCACGTCGGTTTCGATGGTCACGTCGCGCACGTAGGAGCCGCGTTGTGCGATTTCTTCTTTGAAAATGTCTTTGAAATCGGTCTCTTTTAGTTCCTGAATGGCCTCGTCGAGGATTTTCTGGTAGGTTTCAAAACCGATATCGGCGATAAACCCCGATTGTTCGCCGCCGAGCAGGTTGCCCGCGCCGCGGATGTCGAGGTCGCGCATGGCCACGGAGAAGCCGGAACCCAGTTCGCTGAACTCCTCGATGGTGCGCAGGCGTTTGCGCGCTTCCTGCGTAAGTACGCTCATGGGCGGCGCGAAGAGGTAGCAATAAGCCTTCTGGTTAGAACGCCCCACGCGCCCGCGCAACTGGTGCAGGTCGCTGAGCCCGAAGATGTCGGCGCGGTTGATGATGATGGTGTTGGCGTTGGGGATGTCGAGGCCGGTTTCGATGATGTTGGTGCAGGCGAGCACGTCGAACTTGCGGTCGATAAAGTCCACGAGCACCTGTTCGAGGTGTTCGGCATCCATCTGGCCGTGCGCCATTGCGACGTCGGTTTCCGGGCAAATACGTTTGAGTGTTTCGACCACCTGCGGCAGGTCGTTGACGCGGTTGTGTACAAAGAATACCTGCCCGCCGCGGTTGACTTCGGTGTAAATGGCTTCCCGGATCAGGTCTTCGTCGAACACCCGGATCTCCGTCTGTATCGGCTGGCGGTTGGGCGGCGGCGTGCGGATCACCGACAAGTCGCGGGCCGCCATGAGGCTGAATTGCAAGGTGCGCGGGATGGGTGTGGCCGTAAGCGTGAGGGTGTCGACATTCACTTTGATGGCGCGCAGTTTTTCCTTGCTGGCGACGCCGAATTTTTGCTCTTCATCTACAACGAGCAAGCCCAAGTCTTTGAATAACAATTCTTTACTCAGCAAAGCATGGGTGCCGATGATGATGTCGATTTTTCCCGCTTTTAATCTTTCCAGAATCTCTTTTCGTTCGCGGGCGCTGCGGAAGCGGTTGAGGTAATCCACCGTCACGGGGAATTCCTGCAGGCGTTCGGAAAACGTTTTCCAGTGTTGCAGGGCAAGGATGGTGGTGGGCACAAGTATAGCCACCTGTTTGCCGTCGCACACGGCTTTAAACGCCGCGCGAATCGCCACCTCCGTTTTGCCGAAACCCACGTCGCCGCAAATCAGGCGGTCCATCGGGTATTCCTTTTCCATGTCCGCCTTCACGTCGTTGGTGGCTTTGAACTGATCCGGTGTGTCTTCGTAGATAAAAGACGCTTCGAGTTCGTTTTGCAGGTAACCGTCGGGTGGGAAGGCGTGGCCTTTGGCGGCGCGGCGTTTGGCGTAAAGTTTGATGAGTTCGGCCGCGATGTCCTTGATTTTGCGTTTGGTGCGCGCCTTGAGTTGTTTCCAGGCGTCGGAGCCGATTTTGGAGAGTTGCGGCGGCGTGCCTTCCTGCCCGATGTATTTGGAAATCTTGTGCAGCGAATGGATGCTGACGTAGAGGATGTCGTTGTTTTTATAATTCAGGCGCACGGCTTCCTGCACTTGCCCGCCGATTTCGATCTTTTGCAAGCCTGCGAATTTGCCGATGCCGTGGTCGATGTGCGTCACGTAATCGCCGGGTTGCAACTCGCGCAATATCCTGACATTCAACGCGGTTTCTTTGGTAAAACCCTGCCGGACCTTGTACTGGTGGTAGCGCTGGAAGATCTGGTGGTCGGTGAGGCAGGCGATCTTCAGGTCCTCGTCGATATAGCCTTCGTGGATGGGTACACTGACGGGCAAAAACTCCACGTTCGCTTTCAGTTCCCGGAAAATAGCCGACAGGCGGTCGAATTGTTTGGGGTTTTCGGAGCAGATATAGATTTCATAACCGCCCGCTTTCCACTCGTGCATGGCGCGAATGAGCAGGTCGAAGTTTTTGTTGAAACTCGGTTGAGGCTTTGAATGGAAATTTTTATGGAAACCTTGGGAGAGCCAATTGGGTCATTTTAGAACGATTAGAGGGCAAAATTACTAAAAGACTGCAATGAAATAATGCCCTCAGATATCAATGCCGCCTTGAAATTTTTTGTTTTAATTTCGCATCAAAACGTTCTGTTATTTTTTCTTCGTATTCCTTAAATATTTCATTATTCACTACTGCATCATAGCGATCGTCTAACAAAGCATCCAGCACAATCCCTGATGACGCGACTATTCCGGGATAGCATCTATCAAGACATTGGTATCGAGAACAACTTTGAGGCGCATCGGTCAGGATTCTTCTGCAAGCCATTGCTGAAGCGTTTTCTCTGTATAACCGCGTTCTTTGCCGATCTCGTTGACCCGGTGGCGCGCTTTTTCGAGCAGGTAACGCGCGATCATCCGGCGAATAGCCAATAAGTCCTCTTCCGGCAGATGCATGGCATAGACCCGCAAGAGTTCCATCTGTAAGTTGGTAAAAGGTGTCGCCGAGGCGGATGATGCTGCCATATGGGGATTAAGTAATAGTCTCATTCGCAATGAGACTATTACTACGCGCGATGCCTGGCGGCGTGAGGTATATCCTTTAAACAATACCCGCCGAACCTCCTCCTCTTTCAAAGGTTTTCAAAACCCGCGCCCCCCTGCTGCTCCGTAAAAACCAGCGCCCGCTCCGCGATTTCTCCCGCCACATCCGCCGGATACAAAAACGCCCGGTCTCTGAAAACCTCGCGCAATTCCGCCGAATCCAGCGCCGTGAGTTTGGAGGCAAATTGTTCCGCGCGTTCGAAGCAATATTGGAGGCGATCGAGCAGAAATTGAAAATCCCTGATCCAGATCACGGTACCCGGCAGCAGTATTTGCAGCAGCGATACTTTTTGGTCCTGCCGGAAGCGGGTGTTGAGGTTGGGCACGATGCTTACGGATTCTAAGTTGCGCTGCGACAATTGTGTGAGCGGGTCGAAGATGCGAATGCTTTCCACCTCGTCGTCGAACAATTCGATGCGGTAGGGCAGGTCGTTACCAAACGAATACAGGTCGATGATGCCGCCGCGAATGCTGAACTGGCCGGGTTCGTACACAAAATCGGCGCGAACAAAACCGTATTCCACCAGCAACTGTATGGCGAAGTCGACGTCGAGTTTTTCCCCCTTTTTTACCTCGATCCGGCTCTGCGCCAGTATTTCGGGTTTGACCACTTTTTCGAACAATGCTTCCGGGTAGGTGACGATGACGGCGCGCGCGCCTGCGGAGGCCGGTGAAGCAGTGATTTTGCTGATCACCTCGCTGCGCTGCAACATCTGCACGGGGTTCAGGTCGTCGAAAAAAGCGGGTCGTTTGAAGGAATCCGGGAAAAAAAACACCGTTTCCCCGCTGAGCAATCCTTCGAGGTCGTTGTGGCGGTAAGCGGCTTCTTCTTTGGAATTGGCGATGAAAAGGTGAATATTTTTATTCGCCGGCCCCTGTCCGCCGATCGTTGCGGCGAGGGCAAAAGATTCCTGTGCGCCGGTGAGTCCGCTGAGTTGTACGCGGCTTACAGACGTTTGATTTTCAAGGCTTTGGACAATCTTTACAACTGCCGGGTGTTTGCGCCAGGCAGCGAGAAGGTGTTGGAGGTTGCTCATGGCGGCGGCAAAGGTAGGATACTTGTGGCCCGACTTCTGGCGTAGAACCAAAAAAATCCGGATAATTGCGGACGCCACCGGAAAACCCGCGTTTACCACGTCTTTATTTCCCCGACCGGAATAACAGAAGAACCAACACCGCGCCATGGCGAAGAAATCAAAACTGCCCGCACCCGGGAAAAAAATTATTCCCCCGAAAACCGAGAACAAGGCGCCCAAAACGGCGGTTTTGCCCGCTGTCGACTGGCAACAGGCAACCCGGCGCTGGGTACTTCCGGCGCTGGCCGGCCTGATGATCGCCGGTTTTCTGCTCCGGGTGCTGCATTTATCCGACCTCAGCCTCTGGATGGACGAGTACGTACACGTCATGCGCGCCAAAAACGTTGTGGAAGGCGACGGTCCGCTGCTCACCAACGACAACAACGGTATCCTGCTCACGTTGATTCTGCTGCCGTTTTTTACCCTTTTCGGCCCGAATGTATTCTGGGCGCGGTTCCCGAGTGTGTTGTTCGGCGTAGCGACGATCTACCTCGTATACCGCCTGGGTACCCGCCTGTTCAACCGCTACGTGGGGCTGGTAGCCGCGGGAGGCGCTACTTTTTCGCTGTACCTGATCTTCTGGTCGCGGATGTGCCGCAACTATGCCATTCTCGGGTTTTTCTACCTGCTGCTGGGCCTCGTTTTTCTCCACGCCTGGGAAAAGAAACAGGAGACGCCGGCCGCCGGCTGGTGGGAACGCAACGGCCTGTCCCGCAAATACTTATTGTGGCTTCCGGTGGTGGGGATTTTGTCGTTTTTGTCGCACCAGTTGACCTTTTTCTTCGTATTTTCGGTGGCTGTTTATGCCATTATCGTGGCTGTAAAAGCCCTTTGGGAAGGCACGGAAAAACAGGGAAACCAGAAATACCTCTGGCTGGCCGGCGGACTGCTGCCTTTTTTGCTGATCATCCTGGTGCCGCCGCTGGGCGACCTGGTGCGCAAAATATTACAACCTTTCCTGCTTTCCGATATCGCCGACTGGGCATTCCCGGACTGGGAACGGCTGGCCGGCTGGTTCGAGACCAAACCGCTGGAGGCTTTTAACCTCTACAATGACTTGTTGCTGTATGATTTGAACTGGTTGTACTGGCCCGCGCTGGCGGGACTGCTTGCGGCCTTTTGGCTGAACCCGCGATCGGGCGCCTGGCTGCTGGCCGCTTTTGTTGTGCCGTTTCTGCTGCTGAGTTTTGT
Organism: Lewinellaceae bacterium; assembly: GCA_016713985.1. GTDB lineage: Bacteria > Bacteroidota > Bacteroidia > Chitinophagales > Saprospiraceae > M3007. Next base: position 59,970 of record JADJOD010000025.1, read on the forward strand.
GTTTCGCGAGCCTTTCCTGAACCGCTACCTGATTTTTGCCTATCCCTATATTTTGATCTCCGTCGGGGTGTTTTTTTACGCCATCTGGAAATGGCTCAGTGAAAAAATAGCGCCGCAGATGTCGTTAACGACGGGTTACGCGCTGCTTTGTATTCCTTTTGTACTGCTGTTCCTCAATGCGCGCCGCACATCCATGGCTGATCTGGCATTGGGACGTGTGCTGACCGGGCACGTGATCGACACCCGGGTGTCGAGCTGGTCGTTCACCAACTGGAAAAACGCCTGCGACTTTGTGGACAAAAAACGCCAGCCCGGCGATATGCTGATGTCTACCGTACCCACGGCCGTTTCGTATTACCTCGAACAGGACAAGGTCTTGTGGTTCCGGCAGGCCTACTACGACACGGGCAGCAAAAGTTACAAACTGAACACGCCGAACCCCAATGCAGGGCCAAGCGCGGCATCTTTTGAAGACCTCGTCCGCACCGTCCAGCAAACCCCGCGCGGCTGGCTGATGGCTGATTACTACTTAGACAATATTTTCACCGACGAACGGGCCCTGCTGTGGGTGTATCAAAACATGCACTACTACCCGGAAGCCTCCGGCGACGGCAGCGTTATGGTGTTCGGCTGGGATAACTCAAAACCCAAACCCGAACGGCAAAACTTAGTGGTGGAACTGGGGCAGGACGAAGACAAAGTCGAGTCGAAAGAATACCACATGACCCTGCCGGAGAGCCTGTTTACCCAGAACGAGATCAACCTGACCGTCCGGACACAAGGCATCGACTCCAACCGCGAAGCCCTGGTGCTGTTCAACGGGCAAAACGCCGTCTGGCTGCCGCCGAACAACGGACCGGGCGTGGAAGAACAGGTGATCCCGCTGGACCGGAAATGGATAAAACCCGGCAGCAATGCCATACAGGTCATTTACGAGACCAAACGGCCCAGCGACCCGCGTAAAGGATTCAGAACGTACTTCTTATCCATTACCGGCAAATAGGCTTATATTTGCTCACATGCCAATCAGTCGTTTTCCGGATGGATACTGTTTTTTTGTTGCCTCGCGGCACCTGCCGGCTTGCTTGCGCAGACGGACCCGCTTTTGATCAATGCCAATTGTATCAGTACCTGCACCGGCAACCTGGGCGATAATATTTTTCCCGATGGCGATTTCGGCTCGGGTTTGCCGAATGTTATACCGGTCAACCCCAATCTTGCACCCGGTTATACTTATCAGAAAAATCCACCCCCCAACGACGGCAGTTACTCCATTGCCAACAGCACGGTCGGGTGGGGATCATTCGCCGCGAATACCTGGATCAAAATTGAAGACAAAGGCCCGGAACCCAACGGCTACATGATGGTGGTAAACGCCAGTTATCAGCCGGGGTTGTTTTACCAAAAAGTGGTGCAGGTCTGTGAAATCAACATTTTACACGGTAAAAGTTACAAATGATCAGGGTTGTTCCGGCACTGATTCCCTGTTGCTGACGGTGCTGCCACGCCTCGATGTGTACGCGCCCAATGTGTTCCTGCAGAGTTTTTCCAACAACACGGAAAATAATGCATTCACCATTTTTACCTCCAAAAGCGCGGTGCTGGTCAAACGCCTCGACGTTTATAACCGCTGGGGCGAACTGGTTTTTCAAAAAAAAGAGCAGTTGCCGGCGGCGGAGGCGCTGCGTTGGGACGGCACCGATCTGCAGGGGCGCCTGCTCGCCGACGGGGTGTTCGTCTGGCTCGCAGAAGTGACGTTCACCGACGGGCAAACGCGGGTGTACAGCGGAGACGTGACGCTTTTAACGGGTAATTAGCGCAGCAACTCAAATTCTAAGTTATTCGAATCGTAAATAAACCGTTGGCCGACCAGCCGGAATCCACACTTCAGCAAGACGTTTTGTGAAGCTGTGTTGTCCGGGTCGGTCACCGCCACCACCTTCGGGACGTCGAATTGATCGAAGGCATATCGGGCCAGTGTCCGGGTGATTTCCGTCGCCAGGCCCTGCCCCCAATATTCCTGCAACAACACATAGCCGACCTCCAGGTCGTTGCCCGGCTGGTAATCGATGTGCCGCACGACACAATTGCCCACCGGTTGGCCGTTATTTTTCCATCTGGAGATAAAAACGCCCAGCCCGGGGTTGTTTTCCCCGTACTCCAGGTACATCGCTATTCTTTTCCGGATCACTTCGGGGTCGGGCTCCGGCGGGCGTATGTAACGCATGATTACCGGGTCGTTGTGCAGGCGGTAAATAAAATCGAAATCATCCGCCGCGACGGGGCTGAAGCGGATGCGCGGGGTATCGGGTAAGGAAGATTAGTAGTGCATGTTAGTAGTAGGACGGAAATCTTTTCCGTCCGGATGATTCATTTTCAGAATGTTTCGAAAAAAATTAGTATCATTAATTTTGTCCACGCTTGGATGAATGTTTCGCGACAAAAATAACACGACTCCGAAGGATTTTTCGCGTACTTTGGCTGTAATAAAAAATCACCCGCATGCGGTTTTTGATCCCTGTATTATTCTTGCTATTTGCCTGTAAAAGCGAAAAAACGGACCGGTCTGCGTTTTCACCCGATAACATCAAAAGTGAGTTTTTCAAAGTGAAGGCAGGAGAAGCCGCCACGATCACAACGCGGCAGGGGGGGGTGATCGAAATACCCGCTTGTGATGAATTATTCCGGTTTGAAAAATACCCCATGGGGGAACGATGAAAAAAAGCGCTTTTCACACCTCCTTTCCCAACGTGTTATGCCTCAGCGAATCCGCCGTCGCGGTCACGTTCGGCGACACCATCGACCTGGAAACACACCGGAAGGTAATCGTTTTCCGGGACCGGCTGCTCGCCCGACCCTTCCCCGGCATGATTTCCGCCGTACCGGCCTATACATCGGTCACCGTTTTTTTTGATCCGCTGAAAATTAGAGCGGTGTTTCGGGAAAAACACCGCGGTCTGCCTTTTTTTTCTCCGGTTCGGATTGTTTGTGAATCAATAAATAAAATATTGAAAACCAGTATTTTAAATACTGAAACCGAAAACGTTCCAGCCCCGAAAACACTCGAAATACCCGTTCTTTACAACGGCCCCGACCTGCCTGAAGTAGCCGACCGCCTGGGCCTCACCGAAAACGAAGTGATCCGCCTGCATACTGAAGTGGTGTACACCGTTTTTATGACCGGGTTTTTGCCCGGATTCCCCTACCTCGGCCCTTTGCCCGCTGCCCTCGAACTGCCCCGGCGCGACAGCCCGCGCCTGCGGGTGCCCGCAGGAAGTGTGGCCATCGCCGGCCGGCAAACGGGCATCTACCCGCAATCGTCCCCCGGCGGCTGGCGCCTGATCGGCAGCACGGATTTTCCGTTGTTCAACCCTGGCCTGCAGCCACCCGCCCGTTTGCAACCGGGCATGCGGGTCCGGTTTGTAAATACCGCTGCGGTGACGGCCGCTTCAGCCGCCAAAACGTAAAATCGAAGGTTTGAACCACTGAATGTAATTGCAAAGTATTGAAAATCAAAATTTTATGCCCCGGTCTTTTGGCTTCCATCCAGGATATGGGGCGCCCCGGATGGCAAGCGGAGGGTGTACCTCCGGGTGGCGCTGCGGATACGTTCAGCCACCGTATCGCCAATTACCTGGCCGGAAATGACGAACATGCCGCAACCCTGGAATTGGCGGGCGGCGGTTTTTCGGCGATGGTGGAGCAAGGCGGCCTGCTGGTGTATGCCGGCGCCGGCGGGCGGCTTTTTTGCAACAAAAAAGAATTGCCCCGCAATCGCACCTTGTTTGTTCCAAAAATACCGCACTGGAAATCAGGCCGGCCGATACCGGAAATTACGGTTACCTCGCTGTTCACGGCGGCTGGCACGTGCCTGAAGTGCTTGGAAGCCGGAGCACCTGCCTCGCCGCAGGGTTCGGCGGCTTCGAAGGGCGGCCGTTGCGGAAGGATGATGTGTTACATGCCCGCCGTTCGTCAGAGGGTTTTGCGTCACTCATCGAATGCCGGCCGGGAGAAATTTTCACAAGTAACTGGTTCGTGTACGACCAAAAACCGGCCTCCCAAAACCGCCTGCGCGCCCTCCCGGGCCCCGAAATAAACCGGTGGGACGAAAAAGAAAAACATCTTTTTTTCAGTGTTCCTTTCACCGTTTCCAAACAACAGGACCGGATGGGTATGCGGCTGGAAGGCCCCGTGATCACCGCCCCGGAAAAAACGGAAATGCTGTCCACTGCCGTGATGCCCGGCGCCATTCAGGTGCCGCCCGGCGGCCGGCCGATCGCCCTGCTCGCGGATGCCCAAACGACGGGCGGTTATCCGCGAATTGCACAGGTTATTGCGGCCGACATACCCAGGCTGGCGCAGGTTTCGCCTGGGCAATTCGTTCATTTTCAAAAAGTTACCCTCGAAGAAGCGGAGCAATTGTATTTTGAACAGGAAAATCTGCTCCGAAAAATCCAACTTGCACTTCAATTCAAACTCCGGCAATATGTTAACCGTTGACCTCAACTGCGATATGGGGGAAGGTTTCGGGCCCTGGCCGATGGGCAACGACGCAGCCCTGATGCAGTACATTACTTCCGCCAATATCGCCTGCGGTTTTCACGCCGGCGACGCGATCATCATGCGCGAAACCGTACGCCTGGCACTGAAACACCATATCGCCATCGGCGCGCACCCGGGTTTCCCCGATCTTCAGGGTTTCGGGCGGCGCGAGATCAAGATGTCGCCCGACGAGGTATTCGCCATCACACTGTACCAGATCGGCGCCTTAGAGGCCATCGTCAGGGCGGAAGGCGGGGTTTTGCACCACGTAAAACCACACGGCGCCTTGTACAACATGGCCGCAAAAGACCGCAAACTGGCCGACGCCATCGCCAGAGCCACCCAGCAGGCCGGACCCGGTTTGGTGTTGTACGGACTGAGCGGCAGTGCCCTCGTGGATGCAGGCCTGGCGATCGGCCTGCACACGGCAAGTGAGGTTTTTGCCGACCGAACTTACCAGGACGACGGTTCGCTTACCTCCCGAAACCAGCCGAACGCCCTGATCACAGACAGCGCACAAGCCGTATCACAAGCCTTACAAATGATTAAAAACCAACATATTACAAGCGCAAGCGGTAAAAACATCAACCTGGTTGCCGAAACAATTTGCCTGCACGGCGACGGGGCCCATGCCCTGGAATTCGCGGTTGCTATCCATGCGGCGTTCCGCGATGCAGGTATCGCAATGAAGGCGCCTTGATTTGAAACAGGGTATGACCTCCGGATTTTCCTGCTGTTTGTTACCTTTCCCCGAACAACCGGACTCTATTTCCACCTTCGTTATGATGCGCAACACAATTACTTCCATCGTTTTCGTTGCAACCCTGTGCGGACTGCTTTTAGCCGCATGTTCTCCAAAAGTTGCTCCGCCGCCGGTAACCCAGCCGGCAACACAAACACCGGGTCCGCTGCCGTCCATCGGCGTCAAAACCGCAAATATGGTCCCCTATCCCGGCTATTTCCCTTTTTGGTGGGACGAAAGGGAAGGCAAAATCTGGCTGGAGATCAGCCGTTTCGATACGGAATTTTTATACGTCAACTCCCTGCCGGCGGGAGTGGGCTCCAACGATATCGGCCTCGACCGCGGGCAAATCGGCGCGACACGTGTGGTCAAATTCGTGCGCAGCGGAAACAAAATCCTCCTGCTCCAGCCCAACCTCGGCTACCGGGCCAGCAGCCCCAATTCCACAGAGCGGCGGTCGGTGGAAGAGGCCTTCGCACAGTCCGCGTTGTGGGGTTTTGTGGTGGCGGCCAAAGAAAACGACCGTTTTTTGGTGGATTTTACCCCTTTTTTGCTGCACGACGCCCATGATGTGGCGGGCGCCTTGAGCAGCAGTAATCAGGGGACTTACCAGGCTGAACCATCCCGTTCCGCCGTATATCTGGAAAGGACAAAAAACTTTCCCAAAAACTCCGAGTGGGAGGCTATGTTGACGTTTACCGGCAAACCACTGGGCGAATATATCCGGTCCGTAACGCCGACCCCCACCACAGTGACCGTACGCCAACACCATTCCTTCGTCGAACTCCCTGATAATCAATATCAACCCCGGCGTTTTGACCCACGTTCGGGTTACTTCCGAAACCAGTTGGCTCGACTATTCCGTACCGATTGGTGAGCCGATCGTGCAGCGTTATATCGTGCGCCATCGCCTGGAAAAAAAAGACCCGGCTGCTCCGCTTAGCGACCCGGTGCGCCCGATCATTTATTACATCGACCCCGGCGTGCCGGAGCCCGTCAAGTCTGCCCTGTTCGACGGCGCGCGTTGGTGGAACCAGGCGTTTGAATCTGCCGGTTATCGCAATGCATTTATTGTCAAAGACTTACCTCCCGACGCAGACCCTATGGACGCGCGATACAATCTTGTTCAATGGGTGCATCGTTCCACCCGCGGCTGGAGTTACGGCAGCACGGTCAGCGACCCGCGAACCGGCGAAATCATCAAAGGGCACGTCTCGCTCGGCTCTTTGCGGGTGCGGCAGGATTACCTCATCGCTCAGGGGCTTCGTTCTCCGTTCGACGGCGCCGCCACGACCGACCCGGAATCGGAAAAAATGGCGCTGGCCCGGCTTCGCCAGTTGTCGGCGCACGAAATAGGCCACACCCTGGGGCTGGCGCACAACTTTGCCGCCAGTGTCAACGACCGCGCATCGGTGATGGATTACCCGCATCCGTACATCACGCTCAAAGACGACGGCACACTCGATTTTTCCCGGGCATACGACGATAAAATCGGCGCCTGGGATCGCCGCGCTATCCTTTACGGCTACCAGGATTTTCCCGACGGCGCCCGGGAAGACGTGGAGTTGAATAAAATTCTGACTGAAAACATCCGCCTCGGGCTCCTGCATATTTCCGACGACGGCGCGCGGTCGGCGAATACCGCACATCCCGACGCACACCTGTGGGACAACGGGTCCGGCACAATCGCCGAGCTGCTGCGCCTGATGAAAGTCCGGGAACACGCCCTGGCGCGTTTCGGCGAAAACAGCATCCCCCGGGGCCGGGTTATGGCCGACCTGGAACGGGTGTTGGTGCCCCTGTACCTGGCCCACCGCTATCAAACCCAGGCCGTGTCCAAACTAATCGGCGGAGTGCGGTATACCTATGCGACGCGCGGCGACGGCCAACCCGCCAATGAACCGGTGGCCGAAGCCGAACAACAACACGCGTTCGAAGTTTTGCTGGCCACCCTGAACCCTGACTTCTTAGACTTGCCGGAAAACGTCATTCGCCTGATACCCACCCAACCCATCGGGTACGACCGCGACCGGGAATTGTTCAAAAGCAATACCGGCGGCTTTTTCGATCCCCTGGCTGCGGCCGGCAGCAGCGCAGGTTTGGCGCTCGACATGCTTATGGTGCCCGAACGCCTCAACCGCCTGTCAGAACAGGAATCAGGGGGCATCTCCAGGCCTTTTCCGTGTCTGTAATGTTGCGCCGGCTTCGGAATATGTTGTTTGATAACCCCTCCGGGGAAACTGCCATGCAAGCCGAAATCCGCCGTGTGACCCGGCAACTTTTTTTGAACAAATTACTTTCAAACGCTGCTTCTGAAATGCCCACGGCTACCGTAAAAGGATTTATTTTATTGGAAATCAGCGTATTGGAGTCTGAATTGAAAGACAAACTGCCACGTGCCGCAAATGTATCCGAACAGGCTAATCTGACGTACCTGCTCGACCGGATCCGGCTTTATCGCGAAAATCCGGGCGATTTTAAACCCGCCCCGGCGCCCGTTGTACCACCCGGGCAGCCCATCGGGTGTGAGGATGAGTGGCCGGATAAAAAGTGACCCATTCCAAACAAGTATACATGTCTCGATTGTTCAGGTCAACAGCCATTTCCGGCGCCGCTTTTTTGATGGCCACCTCGGCCATCGGCCCGGGTTTTTTAACACAAACCACGGTATTTACCGCCGAACTGGGCGCGAGTTTTGGATTTGTCATCCTGCTTTCGGTTTTGCTCGACCTGGGCGCACAGGTCAACATCTGGCGCGTGGTGACGGCTTCCGGCCAACCCGCCCCGGTGCTGGCCGGACAACTGTTGCCCGGCCTGGGGCACTTTTTTACCGTGTTCATCGTGCTGGGTGGACTTGCTTTTAATATCGGCAACGTAGCCGGCGCCGGGTTGGGACTGGAAGTTTTGGCGGGTATTCCGGCGGGTTGGGGGGCGGCTGTGAGCGGCGTATTGGGTGCGGGTTTGTTCCTGAGCCGGGAAGCCGGCAGAGCCGTGGACTGGTTTTCCCGTATACTCGGGTTTTTAATGATCCTGTTGACGGCCTGGGTGGCATTTTCCGCTCATCCTCCGCTTCCCGAAGTGGTATTCCGGACTTTCCTTCCGGAACGTATCAACACCGGGGCGGTGCTCACCATTGTCGGCGGTACGGTGGGCGGTTATATTTCTTTTGCCGGCGCACACCGCCTGCTTGCCGCAGGTATTCGTGGAAAGGAACAGGTGGACACTGCGACCCGGAGTGCATTCACGGGTATCGGCGTTGCCACACTGATGCGTTTGTTGTTGTTTCTTGCGGCTTTCGGCGTGGTGGCGGGTGGCGCTGCCATCGACCCGGCCAACCCGCCCGCATCGATGTTTCGGGCCGCAGCCGGTGAAGCGGGTTACCGTTTTTTCGGACTGGTGATGTGGGCCGCAGCCATCACCTCGGTGGTTGGTTGTACGTTCACCTCGGTTTCTTTTTTGGCCTCGTCCTTTCCCGGTTGGAAGACTAAGGAAAAATGGATCTCGCCTGTATTCATCGCTTTTTCTGTTGCAGTTTTTGCAATATTCGGAAAACCCGTAAAAATGCTCGTGCTGGCGGGCGCGCTCAACGGAATCATCCTGCCCCTGGCCCTGGCCGTCATGCTGGTGGCGGTGCGCCGGCCCGAACTGACGGGCGGCTACCGCCCTGCCGCAGGCTGGCTGGCAGCCGGCTGGGCGGTGGTTGTGGTGATGGGTGCAATGGCCATTCTGACGATCGGACAAATTTTGGCCTGAAACGACGGCCGGCTAATGCCGGCATGTTTCGGGCGTACTGCCACGGAAGAACGAAAAAATCATAAGTAACAGATTCATAGCCTGTTGCCAAACATTTCCCGCTCCACGATTTCACAAATGATGTGCCCGATCAGGATATGTGATTCCTGGATACGCGGCGTGTCGGAGGACGGAACATGGAGCAGGATGTCGCATTTTCCGGCCATTTTTCCGCCGGTAGCGCCGGTGAACCCGACGACATACATCCCCTGCTTTTTTGCCTGTTCGACGGCTTTCAGGATACCCGGCGAATTGCCGGACGTGCTGATCGCCACCAGCACATCGCCCGCCCGCCCGGCTGCTTCCGTCATTCGGGCAAAAACATCGTCGTAGCCGTAGTCGTTGGCGACGGCGGTGACAAACGAGGAGTTGACGTGCAGGGCTTCGGCGTACAAGGGCGGCCGGTCGGTATAAAAACGCCCGGATAATTCGGCGGCAAGGTGCTGGGCATCGGCTGCACTGCCGCCATTGCCGCAAAACAGGACTTTCCCGCCTTTTTGAAACGTATCGATCATGGCCTGCGCGGCCCGGAGTATTTTTTTCTGAAAATCTTCGTCGGCGAGGATCGCTTGTTTTACGGCGATACTTTCCCGGAAAGATTTGTGTATCAAGTCGTTCATGGTCAATATTAATCGTCAGGTACGGGTCAGCAATTCACGCATTGCCAGCAGGCGGTTGCGCCACTTTTCCATGTCCACCACCATCGCGGCGCGATCGCCGAGTGGCAAAGTTCCGCGCTTTTTTTGCAAATCGGCATAATGACGCAGACAAACCCGTGTGACACTGGCAAGAAAATGAACACAAGCCCATCCCGTTTGGCCCGAAAGCCCCGGTGAAAGTCCCCAAAACGCTTCTTTTACCCCGGAAACCCGGCTTTCAAACATTTCCCGCAGGCGCTCCATATCGTTTTGTTCCGCCCGGTACGTTGCGAGTGTGACCGTGCCGGCCTGCCGGTCGTGCCACAGGTCGAAAATATCGTCGCAGAGTTGTATCAGAGCGCCGAATTGATACAAGGCGTTTTGTTCGCCGGCAGAAAGCGGATGGGCCAGCACACGCCGGAACAGCAGGACCGAACAGCCGCCTTTTTCGGCCGTTATTTTTTCCAGGTCGCGGTTTTCCAGGCCATAAATTTGGGCGCCGGACTGCTGCCTGCCGGCGGTTTCTATGTTGAATACCCGGTGCATAAAACGTTTAAATTCATCGAGATCGGCGGCGGGCAACTCCCGGTAAATGTTGTGCAAAAAGTGCAGGGCAAGGCCTCTGGAATCGGCCGCGTGGCCGTATTCTTCCGGGTTATCCCGCCAAAGCACACCCGGTTCACCCTCTTCGCGGAAGGTTTCCACGAGGTCGTCAAAAAAATAAGCCAGGGCGGCGAGGTTGGTGAACAGGTGTTTTTCCCGGCGACTGCGCGGGTAGCCGCGCAAGGTGCAAAAAACAACGCTCAGGTAGGTGGCGCCGTAAAAATAATGCTGCAGGCGGCGTTTCTCCCGGGAACTCAGGTCGCCGGAACGGGGAAGCGCCAGGTCGTGCAAAGCCCGGGTTTTGAAGTACCAGGCTGCGCGCAGAAATGCCAGCGTCAGCCACACTGTGGCGTGAAAAAGATAGTACCCGTGGCGCAGCCGCTGCATCATCGTTTCGATCGGTTTTCAGGTCACTTTCTGACCTCCCGGCATCCTCCGGATGAAAGCGATTGCGATAAATGACAGGAACGTAACGAGGCAGGAAACGATCAGGATGCCCGCTATCGGGTAAATTTTAGTCTGCCAGTACCCCACAAAACCCCACCAGTCGATGACAAATACGTGTACGAAGTAAATGCCGAAACTGGCTGCCGCCAGTTCTTTTTCAAACTCGATGAGGGGCGGGCGGTTGAAAGCCCACTTGGCCAGCAGAAACCACCCGGCGGCGGCAATGGCGCAGTTGGGCGTGAGGTAATCGTAAAAATAAGTGTGAAAAGTGCCGCCGTATGCCTTGCTGGCCCACCAGGTGCCGACGGCGGTGGCGCCCGCGCCCGCCACGATCAGCGCGACGGCGAGCCGGACGACTTGTTTTCCGGAAAACGACCAGGGGGCGATGTGTTGGTGGTACCACGCGATTTCCGGGTTGTCAGCGGCGCTGCGGACCGTTTTATTGCCCAGGTAGTAGCCGAGTACAAAATAGCCGCAGTTGTTGCTGAACAATTCGAAATACACACCCAGGCTGATACCGGCAAACACCCAAAGAATTTTGTACACCCAGGTTCCGATGACCCAGCAGGCGAAAAAATAAAGAAAATCCCGCTCTCTGGCCGAGCGTACCCAGGGGCGCAGGATCGGGTATACCAGGTACAACCCGATGATGAGGTAAATAAACCAGAGGTGGTAGTGAACCGGGCGTTCCACGATGCCCCGAATGGCTTCGGACAGGTTGGCGGGTGTACCTTTTGATTTGAAATTGTAAAAACTGTAAAGCGCCATCCAGAACAGGGCTGGGACCACAACACGGGTAAAACGCCTTTTCAGGAAATAGCCGAGTTCATAATCCTTTCCCAGCAGCAAAAAACCGCTTAACATGACAAATAAGGGCACGGCGGGTCTGCCCCAGGAATCCCAAATGTTGCCCGACCACCAAAAAAACGTGTCGTATTCCGTGTTTCCCTGCGCCACCGAGCCGGACACGTGGATCACGATCACCATAAAAGTGGCCAGGTTGCGCAGGCGATCCGCCCAGTACAGGGGCGACGACGCGCGGAAATCGGTGCCTGCCGGCACGGGAACAGGGTTGTCGCTGGTAACGGGTATACTCATGGCCGCTTTGTGTGTGCCGTGAAAGTCCGACAATTTTTAAATAATCACTGCTTTCACACCGCCGGAACCCTAAATTTTCCTTCCATATATAGGATTGCCTGCCCGGAGATCAGAACTCGTTCGCCGGCCAGCACACATTTTAAAAAGCCGCAGCGTTCGGACGCCTGAATGGCGGTAAGTGACGTTTTTCCCAACTTTTCAGCCCAATACGGCGTCAGGGTGGTGTGCGCCGAGCCGGTCACCGGGTCTTCGTCGATGCCGAAAGCGGGAAAAAAACAACGCGATGTAAAATCGGATTTCAGGCCGGGTGCGGTGCAGATAAACCCACGTGCTGCCACGGTTTTCAGGGCCTTCAGGTCGGGATTGAGCGCCAGCACGTCGGCCTCCGACGGATATACGAGCAGGTAATCTTCCCGCCCCATAAACACTTCCCGGGGCGGTAAGTGAAATGCGGACCACACGGACTCGGGCAACTCCGCCGCCTGCAGGTGATCGGCCGGGAAATCCAAAGTCAGCCAGTCGCCGTTGCGCTGCACGTGGAGCCAGCCGCTCAACGACTGGAAAGAAAGTGTGTCCGACACGTTGGTTTTCAGGCAGTTGAAGATGGCGTGCGCCGTGGCCAAAGTGGCATGCCCGCACAGTTTTACTTCCGTGGCCGGGGTAAACCAGCGAATATGGTAGCGATCCGGAGAGCCGGGGATTGGCACAAAAAATGCCGTTTCCGCGAGGTTGTTTTCGCGGGCGAGCAGTTGCATGGTCTGGTCCGGCAGCCAGGTGTCGAGCGGCACAACGGCAGCGGGGTTTCCGCCAAAAAGTTCGGCCGTAAAAGCGTCAATCTGAAAAAGTTGGTATGTCGTCATGGCGTTTTGTTTTTATGTTTAAAACCCGATCTCCAGCCCGTCGAATCCCAGCGCCACGCCGGGTGGCAAACCGGGGCCAATTTCCTGTGCCAAACCCATATGGTGGCTGATGTGGGTAAACCAGGCGCGTTCGGGCGCCATTTCCGCTACAAACAAGAGGGCTTCCCGGAGGTTCATGTGTCCGTGGTGTTCCTTATGGTGCAAGGCGCTGGTAACCAATATTTTAGAGTCTTTTATTTTTTCTTTTTCCATATCCGAAACGGATTTCACGTCGGTCAGATACGTCAGATCGCCGCAGCGAAACCCGAGGATCGGCAGCCGCCCGTGCATCACTTCAACGGGTTGTATTCGCACCGTGCCGATATTCAACGGAGTGTCTTTGTCGATGGTCACCAGTTCGATACGTGGCAAACCCGGTACCGGGTGGCCGAATACGTATTCGAATCGCAGGCGCACCTGCTCGGCCACACGGGGGAGCGCGTACACGGTCATGGGACGGCCCGTGCTGAAATTGAACGGCCGGATGTCGTCCAGCCCGATCACGTGATCGTTGTGTTCGTGGGTGAGCAGGATGCCGTCGATGTGGCGGACGCCGGCGCGCAACATCTGCTGGCGGAGGTCGGGCCCGGCATCAATCAGGATATTGGTGTCGCCGGCACTCAGCAGCGCCGCCGAACGCAAGCGGTTGTCCCGAGGATCGGCAGAGGTACACACCGGACAATCGCACCCGATGACGGGTACGCCCTGGGAAGTGCCGGTGCCGAGCAGTGTAAGTTTCAACGGGAATGGTTCGGGAATGGTACGTTTTAAAAATGCAAATGTCGGAACAATCCTGAAAATCGCAGGAATCGTGCAATATCCGGAATTCGGCGGGGTTACGCTTTAAAAAGATTGTATGGAGAAATGTTGCTGAAAATCAAGAATGTGTACTATTTTTGGATATAAAAAGGGGCAATTCGCCGGGGAAGAAATTGCTGCTTTTTGTCTTTGGAATCAAATCGTTTAAATCCCCACCTTTGCAACGTGTTATGTGATTTATTTTCTTTATAACTCCCTGTTGTTTTATGAAGTATTTTGAATGGATTGAGCCGTATCTGAATGAAAGCCTGAGTCCGGAGGAAGAGAAACTGTTTGAACGACAACTCGAACTCGACCCCGAATTAAAGGAAACACTTGCCCGGCATTTCACCGGGAGGGGTGATGGTGTGCCAAAGTTGAAAGAGCCTGATTCCCGCGACCCCAAACCGGCCGCAAAAAAGAAGAACACCTTGACCATTATCAGCCTTCCCAAATAAACATCCGGGGGTTGTGCCGAAAGTCAGAGATACTATATTTTGGCTTTGAAACAGGAAATATTATTTTGAATCGCGGCCGAAATAGACATTCCAGGTTTTGAAAACCTGGAATGTCTGCGCATCATCCGAATAAAATTTCTCCCAATACGCGACGTTATGCAACTTACCCCCCCTGCTACTTATTTATCCTGTTTTACGATTTTCGGCTTTTTTGAATCAATTCCCGGGCGGCGTCGGACAGGTTTTCGGGATCGAATTCTAAGCTGGATAATATTTCCAGCAAACAGTTGATCCGCGCTTCCGTGTCGAAAAATTTGTTGACAACGGCGATGCGCCGGTTTTCCACGATGCAATAGCCGCTTTGAAAATTGCCCTTTTCGTACCGGATGCTGTAATCCAGTTCGTCGAACAATCCCTCCAGTTTTTTTAGTGTGGTCTGGGTATAACGCATACAAACGGTTGATCTTTGACTTTTTTACACTCGCGACATTCCTATATCTTCGCCCCACAGTCGCGCAAAAGTATCCAAAAATCTCCCATTATGCGAATCAACACAACTACTGCAATCTTATTGACGGGTTTTGTTTTATGGTCTTCGGCACTGGCCGGCCAGCGGCGTTTTAAAGCAGGTATTGTTGCCGGGGTTACGGCGTCACAGATCGACGGCGATGCCTCGGCGGGTTACAACAAGGTCGGATTGCAGGGCGGGCTTCGGGTTGCCGCTATTTTGAAGGAAAAACAGGACGCCAGTGTGGAAATCGTTTTTACCCAGCGAGGCTGCCGCAACGAAGCAAAAACGCCGCCTTATTTCAAAACCACCCTCAACTACATCGAAGTGCCGGTTCAATGGCATTACCACGACTGGCTGGTGGAAGGCGGCGACGAATCTGAAAACTTTTACCGGGTTCAGTTCAACGCCGGCCTTTCCTATGCACGCCTGCTTGGGTACAAGGACGATTCCGACGGCTCCATCGCAGGCATCACGCCGGCCTTGCCCGACCTGGAACGCAACAGTTTTTGTTTTCTCGTCGGCGCCAGTTTTTATGCTTCCAAAAACGTCGGATTCAACTTTCGTTATCACCGCGCAATCAACAAGTTATACAAACCCGGAAAACCCGGCACCAACTACGCGTATTCCCTCAACGAACACTTCCTGGCTTTTCAGGTGATGTATATGTTCTGACCCAATGAATCGTGTAGCCGTTCTCGATCTCGGTACCAATACGTTCCATCTGCTCGTCGCGGAACCTGCGCCGGGTGGCGACTGGATTACCGTGGTGAAGCATAAAATCTACGTAAAACTGGCCGAAGAAGGTATACAACGGATCGGCGACGCCGCTTTTGAACGCGGACTGGAGGCGCTCCGGGTTTTTAAAAAGGAACTCGACCTGGCAGCAGTGCCCGCTTCCCGGATAAAAGCCTTCGGCACGGCGGCGCTTCGAACGGCGGACAATGCACCCGATTTTTTGCAACGGGCAACAGAGATCATCGGCGCGCGACCGGAATCCATTCCCGGCGACCGCGAAGCGGAACTGATCCACAAGGGTGTGCGAAAAGCCGTGCCTTTCCCGGAAAACCGCGTATTGATCATGGACATCGGAGGTGGCAGCGTCGAATTCATTATCGCCGACCGGGAACGGGTTTTCTGGCAGCAAAGTTTTCCCGTCGGCGCCGCCGTTTTGTGGCGTTCGTTTCACCAAAACGACCCCATTACCCCGGAAGAGGTGCAACAGGTTGAAAATCACCTCGATACAAACCTGGAACCCTTGTGGCAGGCGCTCTCCCGCTACCCATGCCCGACGCTGGTGGGGGCATCGGGCACCTTCGACGTGATCGACCTGTTCCTGCTCGACCCGGCTACCAAACCCGCCTTGTACGGTTATATTCCGGCGAGTGGTTTTTACCCTTTGTACGAAACCCTGCTTCGCAGCACGCTCGCCGAACGCCGCGCCATGCCCAAACTTCCCGACGAACGAATAGAAATGGTGGTGGTGGCCCTGGTGCTTATTCGTTTTGTGTTGCAAAAAGCGGGCATCCGGGAAATTTATACCTCGGTGTACGCCCTGAAAGAAGGGATGTTGGAAGAGTGTTAAGAAATTCCGACATTTCCGCTGAAAATCTTTCACAACTAAACGAAAACACCATGGCAGACAATCTTGCTCCCGATCAACTCAGCCGTTCCCGTACCATCGGACTTGTAGCTTACAACCTGGGTCTGACCCTCCTTTTTTCCCTGCTTCTTTACCAGGTGATTATGAACGCCGCAGAGGCGGACGCGCAAAAACAGATGCGCCCGAAAACCACGGCAAGTACCGCTGCCCAGGCGCCCGCCGAATCACCAGCCGCCGAACCGGTTGGCGACTCCATCCCCTCGACGGAGGACAGCGCCGCTGCTGCTGCCGCTGCTCTGCCGGAAGAAACGGTTTCGGCGGAAGAAACACCCGCCGAAGCACCCGCCTCGGATCCCCGGATGATCGCTTATGTATTGTGGGCTATTTCGCTGGCCGGCGGACTGGGCGGGGTGTTGAGCAACCTGCGCGGAGTATTCGGATTTACCCGCGACCAGTCCTATTTTCCCGCTTATTTGGAGTTGCCTTTCTACCTCCGGCCGGTATCGGGCGTGTTGTGCGGCTTGTTTACCTTTTTTGTAAGCAGTTTTTTCTCCGGCTCGCTGGCGCCGGGTGATACGGCCGGCTGGCAAACGTTGCAGGGCATGTTTCCCTACATCGGTATCGCTTTTATCGCCGGTTTTGCTTCGCAGGAATTTATGGAACGACTGAAAGAAACGGCTCAAACCCTGTTCGGTGTATCAACGTCCGGCAATACGGCCGATCCGGCTCCCGTCGTTGTAACTCCGCCACCCGTCGCTCCGCCGGTGAATGGTGATGAAGGACACGAAAGTTTTAAAGCCGACGATTCCGGCCTCGAATCCTTCAAAAAGGAACCTGCGAAACCGCCGGTTGCGCCGCCGCCGGTAGTGATTGCACCGCCGCCGTCTTCCTCCAGGAGAAAAGCCGATTGACGATCAGACCATCGCCTTGTCCGAAGCGAATACCGCCGACAGGTATTCCCTGTTCATTCGGGCGATATTTTGCACGGAAATGTCTTTCGGGCATTCCGCTTCGCAAGCTTTTACGTTGGAACATTTCCCAAAACCTTCCTTGTCCATTTGTGCCACCATGGCCAGTACACGCTTCTGGCGTTCTACCTGGCCCTGTGGCAACAATGCCAGGTGACTGACCTTGGCGGAGGTGAACAACATGGCCGAGGCATTCGGACAAGCGGCCACACAAGCGCCGCAACCGATGCAGGCCGCCGCGTCGAAGGCGTGTGACGCCTGTTCCTTTTCAACGGGAATAGCGTTGGCGTCCTGGGCCTGGCCGGTATTGACACTCACATACCCGCCGGACTGGATGATCCGGTCGAACGAGGAGCGGTCCACCACGAGGTCTTTGACGACCGGGAAGGAACGCGCGCGGAACGGTTCGATCACGATGGTGTCGCCGTCGTGGTAATGGCGCATGTGTACCTGGCAAGTGGTGGTGCCTTTCATCGGCCCGTGCGCCCGGCCGTCGATCACCAGCGAGCAGGTGCCGCAAATGCCTTCACGGCAGTCGTGTTCAAAAGCGACGGGTTCTTCACGCCGGTTGACGAGTTGCTCGTTCAACACGTCGAGCATTTCGAGAAAGGACATATCCGGGTTGACGTCCGGAAGTTGGTAGGTGACGAATTCACCTTTGTATTGGCCGCCCTGGCGCCAGATTTTGAGCGTAAGTCTCATGATTTATTGATTATCAATTAGATATTTTTTCAATGTCAGAACAATTGTCGATCAATAAGTTGCCGTTTTTTTGTTCGAATCCGGGGGCATAATAGGCCATGAGGTCGATCTCGTCAAAATCAGCCACGGTCGGGTTCAGGGTGAATGTAAAAAGGGTCCACAACGAATGACTCACCGCGCTGCTTTCGGCCAGCAATTCTTCTTCCCGCGTTTCCGAATTCACCCCCCATATTTTCAGGATCGTGGGAGCATTGAAGTTGGCTTCTTTGCCCGTGACCCTCGACATGGATTGATACGCATTGGACCTTCCCAAATACACGCTGAACCGGTAGGAAGAATCCTTTTTTAACGAACCGTCTAATTTTTGCCCCACACCTTCCCAGGTATTGTTGTCGCGCACCACCAGCCCCAGGTATTGTTTGCCGTCCTGCGCCCGCATCACCACGTTAAACGATCCGGGTTGTATATCCGGCGGGCTTTCCTTGCCGGCGCCCATATCCATCCAACCTTTCGGCACCGTGCAACATTCGCGGTCATCTTCCTCGAAAGAGGGGTTCTGAAGGGTGAACACATCCTGCCCGTGTCCTCGTAAATACAAGAAAACCAGCATAATAGCCACAACGGGCGTTGTTTTTTTCATAGGTCACAGAGTTACTTATACGAACGCTGCGTCACCTTCACTTCTTCATATTCCAGCGGTTCTTTGTGCAGCGCCGCTTTTTCGTTCTCGCCCTTCCATTCCCAGGCGGCCACGTACATAAACTTGTCGTCGTCGCGTTGGGCCTCCCCTTCCGGCGTCTGGTATTCTTCGCGGAAGTGGCCGCCGCAGGATTCGTTGCGGTGCAGCGCGTCCTGGCACATCAATTCGCCGAGTTCCAGGAAATCAGCCACCCGCCAGGCTTTTTCGAGTTCCGGGTTGTATTCATCCGTGCGGCCGGGTACAAATGCGTCGCGCCAGAATTCGGCGCGCAGTTCGCGGATCTCGCCGATGGCCTCTTCCAGCCCTTTGGCGTTGCGGGCCATGCCGCATTTGTCCCACATGATCTTGCCGAGGCGGCGGTGAAAACTTTCCACACTTTGTTTGCCGCCGAGCCCCATCAGGTGATTGATCCGGTCGCGCACTTCTTTTTCCACCTGTTCGAATTCCGGCGTTTGGGTCGAAATAGCGCCGGTGCGGATCTCGTTCGAGAGGTACGTCCCCATCGTATACGGCAGCACAAAATAACCGTCGGCTAAGCCCTGCATGAGTGCCGAGGCGCCGAGCCGGTTGGCGCCGTGGTCGCTGAAATTGGCTTCCCCGGCGGCGTAAAGCCCCGGAACCGTGGTCATCAGGTCGTAATCGACCCACAGGCCGCCCATTGTATAGTGAACGGCCGGGTATATGCGCATGGGCACTTCGTAGGGGTTGTCGCCCGTGATCTTTTCGTACATCTCGAACAGGTTGCCGTAACGCGCCTCCACGGTTTCTTTTCCAAAACGTTTGATGGCGTCCGCAAAGTCGAGGTACACAGCCAGGCCCGATTTCCCGACGCCCAAACCTTCGTCGCAGGCGACTTTGGCGGCGCGGCTGGCGATGTCGCGCGGCACTAAGTTGCCAAAGGCCGGGTAGCGGCGTTCGAGGTAGTAATCGCGGTCTTCTTCGGCGATCTGGCGCGGGTCTTTAAGCCGGTCTTCCGCGCGTTTGGGCACCCACACACGCCCGTCGTTGCGCAGCGATTCGGACATCAGGGTCAGTTTCGACTGATAATCGCCCGATACCGGAATACAAGTCGGGTGGATCTGCGTGTAACAGGGGTTGCCGAAAAAAGCGCCGCGCCGGTGTGCCCGCCAGGCTGCGGTGGTATTGCTCATCATGGCGTTGGTGCTGAGGTAAAACACGTTGCCGTAGCCGCCCGTGCAGAGCACCACCGCGTGTGCGGCGTGGCGTTCCAGTTCGCCGGTGAGCAGGTTGCGGGCGATGATGCCGCGGCATTTGCCGTCCACCACCACCACGTCGAGCATTTCGTGGCGGTTGTAAAGTTCCACTGCACCGAGTTGCACCTGGCGGCTCAAGGCCTGGTAAGCGCCGATCAGCAACTGCTGCCCCGTTTGGCCGCGTGCATAAAAGGTACGCGACACCTGCGTGCCGCCGAACGAGCGGTTGTCGAGCAGGCCGCCGTATTCACGCGCAAAAGGCACACCCTGCGCCACACACTGGTCGATGATGAGTGTGGATGCTTCGGCGAGGCGGTGTACGTTGGCTTCACGGGCGCGGTAGTCGCCACCTTTGATGGTGTCGTAGAACAGGCGGTACACGGAGTCGCCGTCGTTGCGGTAGTTTTTGGCGGCGTTGATGCCGCCCTGCGCCGCAATGGAGTGCGCCCGGCGCGGACTGTCGTGAAAAGTGAACACTTTTACGTTGTAACCCAGTTCGCCTAAGGATGCGGCGGCGGAAGCGCCGGCCAGACCGGAACCGACGATGATCACGTCGATGCGGCGTTTGTTATTGGGCGATACAAGCGGCACGTGGCCTTTGTATTCTTCCCATTTTTCGGACATTTTGCCGGCAGGGGTCTTGGAATCGAGTTTGAGGCCGGGGGCAGTTGATTTTGCCATATATTCTTAAAGTGCTGATTTGCTGGAAAAATAAAACACGATCGGTATCAGTGCGAATCCCGCCGGAATTCCGATGGCATACACATAACCGACGGCTTTGATGAGTGGCGTATATCTCGGGTGGTTGAGGCCCAGCGTCTGGAACGACGACCAGAAGCCGTGCCACAGGTGGAGCCCGATAACCACCATGCTGATGGTATAAAACGCCACGTACAACGGGTTTTTAAACGCCTCCGCCACCGGCAGATACAGGTTTTGCACCGGGTGGTCGTAGGCTGCAACCTCCACCGGAGCGAGTACGCCCATTTTCATCTGGAGCCAGAATTGCCACATGTGCAAAATGAGGAACACAAAGACCACAATGCCCAGCCAGGCCATGTTCCGCGACGAACGCTCCGAGGGTCGTACGTGCGACACGGCATACTTTACATGGCCCCTTGCCGCGCGGTTGCCCTGCCAGAGCCGGATGCCCTGCACCGCATGCCATAGAATAAAGGCATAAAGGGTGTAGGAAATGATCTTGATCAACGGATTATGCGTCATAAAAAACGCATAGGTATTGAATGATTCCCCGTTATCGTCGTTCAGCAATTGCAGGTTGCCGAGCAAGTGTACGACCAGGAACAACATCAGGAATATTCCGGTCAGGGACATCACGACCTTTTGACCGAGGGAGGAAGAGAGAAATCTGGTAAACCAACTCATTTTTTAGTGATGAGTGATGAATGATGAGTGATGAATTCGGAGGGTGGTTTGTATGGGAAGTGATGAACCGATGGTCCTTGGTACAAACCCCCGCCCGGCCGGAGCAGCATAAAAAATCCGGAGATGCGCAAAGAAAGCAACTTACACGCGGTTTTGATTCGTGAAGCGAGCCTTTTTCGCGGAACAAAACTACTTCACCGAACGAGCATGCAGAATTTTCGTTCGGAAAAGTAGGACTATATCCGGCTATTTAGAAACAATAAAAACTTCCCTAATCCCGGGCAAGCCTGAAACCGATGTAATCATTTTTGTTGTCGGGGGCATTGTTCCGGCGCGCGGCCACATAATGTTGATTGTTGTAACTCGTCCAGGAACTGCTGCGCAATACACGCGTCGTGCCGCCGGCCGGCCCGCCGGGGCTGGACAACCCGTCGCCGGGATAGGGCCCGTACCAATCGCCGCACCACTCCAGCACGTTGCCGCTCATGTCTTCGAGGCGCAATTCGTTGCCTTTTTTGGTGCCGACCGGCTGGGTGCGGCCGTGTGAATTGGTTTGATTCCAGGCCACTTCGTCGAGCACATCGCTGCCGGCAAAGCGGTAACCCTGGTTTTTGCTGCCGCCCCGCGCGGCGTATTCCCATTCCGCTTCGGTGGGCAGGCGGTAGCCATTGGCGGCGGGCTGGAGCGTGAAATTGATATAGGCGGGGGTGAAGCCGTGTTGCTGGCTCAGCCAGTTGCAATAATCCACCGCGTCGAACCAGCTGACGTTGATGACGGGGCGTTTGCCGCGCCCCCAGCCGTTGTCGTCGGGTTTGGCGCGCCGGGTGTGGTCGCAGAACAGGTCGTATTCTTCAAAAGTGACTTCGTATTTGCCTAAGGAAAAACTGCCGGTTTTGATGTCGAACACGGGTTTTTCATCCGGTTTGTCGCCGCAGTTGCCGCCCTGATCTTCCGTACAACCCATATCGAACGTGCCGCCCTGCACCCACACCAAAACGGGTTTTTCGGGCCTTGCAACCGCCGGCGCAACCGGCGCCGGGGCAGGAAGCCCGGAAGACTCCGGAACAACCGGCGGTTTGGCGCCGGTTGGGTTGCCGGCGGAGTTGGTCACCGGGGGCCTTTTGGGGGTCATCGCCACGATCCGTTTTTTTAATTCCGGCAAAAATTCCTTTTTGAGTTGCCGGTTTTTTTCCACGATCTTTTTCAATTCGAGCAAACGAGGCAGCTGAAGCAGCTGAAACTCTCTCAAAAACTCGCTGATATTCAAGAAATTCGGGGCTTTGGACAATTTTTGCCAATAGGCATTTTCCAGGGCGGGCAACACCTCGGGTTTCAATTGGGCGAGGCTGTCCACTAAGTGTTTCAACCCGGGCAGCCGCCGGCTTTCGGGAAAAACGGCCAGGAATTCCAGGATTTTCTGCGCAGTCGGTTGTTGCTGAATGTTTTGCAGCAACAGGGTTTCTATTTCGGATAAAACAAGAAGTTTATCCTCCGGACTGAGTTGCCGCGAGGAGTCGGCCAGCGTTTTCAATTCCTGCAGCCGCTCGCTGTTGGGAAATTCGGCCAAAAACGCCCGGAAAGCGGGTACGTTGTGTTCCTTAGCCAACCGTTCCAGCCATACGTTTTCTATATCGCGCCAGACTTCCTTTTTTAACGTGGAATCGGCATCGGCCATACGTTTCAAATCCGGCAGCCGTTTGGTTTCCGGAAACGTTTTTAAAAAATTGCGTACGGTAGGCACCGAGGGCGATTTTAACAGGGCGTCCCAGTAAATTTGTTCAAACCTGTCCCAGACCCCTGTTTTCAACTCGGGTCGCGATTGTGCAATTCCCATCAAATCGTCTAAGTGCCGGCTGTCGGGAAAATCATTGACAAACCCGATGATTTTTTCTGCGGCCGGTTCCCGCCGAATGTCTTCCAAGCGATTGTTTTCCAATACCTTAAGCGCTTTTTCAACCGCCTCCCGGCATACGCCTTCCGGGTAAAGCCGCTGGTATTCGCGGTACACCTCCAAGGTGCCGGCCAGCGCTGCGCGGCGGCAAAAGGCTTCTTCCCGATACGGGCTGCCGGGGTATTTTACAATATGTTCGTTGTAGGCCTCCTCGCTGTCGTCTAAGTATTTTGCCTTGAACCAGTCGGGGATTTCCGGCCTGAAAAAGAAGACATAACCGACCGCTGCAATCGCCACAACGGCCAGCAAAGCGCCGGCCTTGCCCAGGGTGGAGCGTTTTTCTTTGGGTGTATCGAGAGGGCTGCTCCGGGGCGATTCATTTTGGACACCCGGCAAAACCGGGTTTTGAAAATTGAACACGGCGCCCGCTTTTTTAAACGTGTTGTCGTCGTCCGGCGGTGCACCTGCTGTGATGATTTCAACGGTTTCGCGGAACACAATTTCCTTGCGGTACACGTTGTTGAGCGCCATTTCCAGCACGGCCACCTTGATTTCTATGGGAAACGTGCCCGAACGGGTGGGTTCTACGTAAAAAAACCACTCTGTATACCCTTCCGGCGTGATGAGTTGCTGGGGTTCGCTGGTGGTGCGGATGTGAAACACCGGGTCTTTATCGGGGTCGGCGAGTTCCACCTGCATCACGTCGGACACCCGTTTGAGGTCTTTGAGTACCACCGAAGGTTCGAGGGTGATGTTTTCCACGATCGCGTCCTCGCTGATGGCGATACGCACGACGCATTCGGTCTCCGTTTTGACCGGCATTTTGCGCGGAATGCGGTAAAGCACGCTGCCCTGCCGGGGGGCGGGTTCGCCGTCGGGACCGGCTTTGTCAGCCGTTGAGGCGTCAAAATCCGCTTCGGTGAGCCCGGCGATAAAATCGAGCAGGTCGGCGCGGATGGCGTTGTACTCCACCTGGAGGTCGTCGTTGCTGATGGTTTGGCGCAGCGCTTTTTTGTTGGCGTCGTTGAGCCGGGCAAGCAGCGCGATGGCCGTGTTGCGTTTATCCGAACCTTCGGGCAGGAGGTCTTGCAACTGTTTGAGGATGGCGGGAAGGTACTCGTTGCCTTCCGCCAGTTGCATCTCCAGTTCGCGGCGAACTTCGGGGAGGGGTTTTGCAAGCGGCATGGTCAGTGGTTCATTTGTGAATTCGAGGTTTTCATCGGGCATAAAGTTAGTCGGAAAATTGATATGCAAATCAATAATGGAACGAGAGACCTTTTACCCAATTATTTTTCAGACGGTTTCTCAGAGCGCCCAAAATCGTACGGCGGTCAAAAAATGGAGGGGAAAATCCGGGTTTGCCATGCGCACCTTGTACAACGGATTTCCAAATCCGTTGACCCGCGCCGGTTTGTGCCTTGATCCGGGGGGGCAGGTGCAGCGGCGGACTTGGAAGTCCGCCGTACAAAGGGTAGCGTCTGACCGGAACTTTCAATTTTATGGCGGTCTGTAAGGCATTGCGTCCCCATTCTGCGCGGAGAACGTTACGTTTTTGGCCGGTTTCGCCGGGAGTTACCCCCAAATTTCACCTTTCGATAAACCTCCTCCAACGGCACCGCACAATCTTCGATGTGCGGCAGGTCATCTTCTTCATAAAACTCCGTGTCAATCCAGCGTTCGCCTTCGCGTTCGAGCATACGCACGAGTTTTTCTTTTTGCGACACGAAGACGATTTGTTTTCCTCCGCCGGCCTGGCCTTTTGCCGTCATGGTGGAATAATTTTTACAAAAAAACGGTTTTTCAATAAAAAAAGCCGGCCCGGGTATGCCCCGGCCGGCTTCATTATTTTTCAAAAAACAGATTCGTAATCAACGGCGTCCGCCGCCACCGCCGCCGCGGCGATCTCCGCCGCCGCCGCCTCTGCGGTCGTCGCGTCCGCCACCGCCACCGCGGCGATCACCACCGCCGCCCTGACGATCTCCGCCGCCGCCGCGTCCGGCGCGGGCTGCATTTTCTTCGTCGGTCGGCATGGTGCCGTCGGGTTTGAGTGTGATGGCCCGGCGCGAGAGTTTCATCTTGCCCGTACGTGGGTCCACGTCGAGTATTTTGAACTGGATCGGGTCGCCGACCTTGAGCACGTCGCCTACATTTTCCACGCGGCGGTGGTCGATTTCAGACACGTGCATCAGGCCCGTTTTGCCTTTAAATTTGATAAATGCGCCGTATTCGGCCAATTCTTCCACCACACCGTCGTACACGGCGCCCACGTCCGGCGTGAACACGATGTCCATAATTTTGGCATAAGCGGCGTCGAGGGAGGTTTTGTCGGGGCCAAAAATGGCCACGATGCCGCCTTTTTCATCTTCGTCGATGCTGATGGTGGTGCCGGTATTGCGCTGCATTTCCTGGATGATCTTGCCGCCTGGCCCGATCACCGCGCCGATGTAATCGCGTTCGATGCGGAATTCAACCACCCGCGGCGCGTGTGGTTTGAGGTCTGCGCGTGGTTCGGCGAGGCCTTCGGCCATTTTTGACAGGATGTGCAGGCGGCCTTCCCGCGCCTGCAGGAGCGCTTTTTCCAGCATTTCGTAGGGCATGCCGTCGATTTTGATGTCCATCTGGGTGCCGCAGATCCCTTTGTCGGTCCCCGTCACTTTGAAGTCCATATCGCCGAGTGCGTCTTCGTCGCCGAGGATGTCGGAGAGGATGGCGATGCGGCCTTTGTCGTCGGCGATAGCGCCCATGGCGATACCGGCGATGGGTGATTTGATGGGTACGCCGCCGTCCATCAGCGCCAGCGAGCCGGCGCAAACGGTGGCCATGGACGACGAGCCGTTGGATTCGAGGATATCGGATACGATACGCACCGTGTAGGCGAAGTCATCCGGCATCACTTTGCGGATGGAGCGGCCTGCGAGGTTGGCGTGTCCCACTTCCCGGCGGCCGGGGCCGCGCATCGGCTTCACTTCGCCGGTGGAGTAGGGCGGGAAGTTGTAGTGCAGGATGAAGGTGTCGTCGTAGCTCTTCAAGGCGTTGTCGATCAGCACCTGGTCCTGTTTGGTACCGAGGGTGAGCGAGGTCAGCGACTGGGTTTCGCCGCGGTTGAAGATCGCAGAGCCGTGTGCAGCGGGCAGAAAATCCACTTCACACCAGATGGGGCGCACTTCGTTGGATTTGCGTCCGTCGAGGCGGAGGTGATCGGTCAGCACGACGTCGCGGATGATCTGCTTTTTGAGTTTTTCAAAATAGCGGTCGGCGGTGCCGGCCCATTCTTCCATAAACTCTTCGCCGAATTCTTCGCTGACCGTGGTGATGGTCGCTTCCTTGATCTCGTCGAGGCGGTTTTTGCGCACGTTTTTGTCCGAAGCGCTGCGGGCGAGGGCGTAAATACCTTCACTCGCCAGTTCGCCGATGCGGTGTTTCAGCGGCTCGTTTTCGGGGACTTCGGGCAGCGCTCGTTTTACGAGGGCGGCTTCGCCGACTAATTCGGCCAAGCGTTCCTGTGCGGCGATCTGGTCTTTGATGGCTTCGTGCGCCACTTTCAGGGCTTCAATCAGTTCGTGTTCCGAACATTCGTCGGCTTCCCCTTCCACCATCATGATGTCGCGTTTGGTGGCGGCCACGATGAAGTCCATGTCGGCGCGTTCCAGCGCGGCGCGGCCGGGGTTGATGACGAAGGCGCCGTCGATACGGGCCACCCGCACTTCGCTGAACATCGCTTCCACCGGGATATTGCTGGTAGCCATGGCGGCCGAGCAGGCCAGACCGGCCAGGGCATCGGGCATGGCGTCTTTGTCGGCGGAAATGAGTGTGATGATCACCTGCGTTTCATTCATGTACCCGTCGGGGAACAAGGGGCGCAGGGCGCGGTCGACGAGTCGGCTGACTAAAATTTCGTAGTCGGACAAGCGGCCTTCGCGGCGGAAAAAGTTGCCCGGAATACGGCCAACTGCGGCAAATTTTTCCTGGTAATCCACCGAAAGTGGAAAAAACGGCTGGCCTTCTTTGGCCTTTTTGGCACTCACGACGGTGCAGAGCAGCATCGTGTCGCCCAAACGAACGAGTACGGAACCGTCGGCCTGCGTGGCGAGTTTGCCGGTTTCGAGCACCACTTCCCGGCCGTCCGGCAGTTGGAAGGAGGTGCGCAACGGGATTTGCTTTCCCATATCAAAAAATGAATTTGTGTGCCGGCGTGCCCGGATTCAGTTGGCAGTTGCAGTGGCAGTAGCGGTTGCAGTTTGCAGTAGCAGCCGGTTGGGAAGAGGGAAAGTTTCAAAAACCGAAATAATCACACAAAGAGGTGAGTGTCAGAGATTTGAAACGGGCCGCCCGAACAGATGGCACGCCGGGTTTCAAATTTTTTCAACAACTTACTTCTTTGTGTGGGGGAAATGTTCCCCGTTTTTGATCGTTTTTCCCGGTCTCCTGCGGCAACGGATTGCTCAACGGAATTGGTTTGGCCGGTACGGATGAATAATTAAAAAATGGCAGCAGCCATTATATCTTATGATAGTCCCTGTTGTGAGGTCCGGAAAAAAAGCCGGACAGGGGGTTTCGGCGAGATGGGTTGATTGGAATGGGGTTGGGGTTGATGAGGGTTGATAAGGGTTGATCAACTTTTATCAACCCTTATCAACCGTATTTTATTTACGAAGACCGAGTTTCTCGATGAGTGCGCGGTATTTGTAAATGTCTTTTTTCGCGTAGTAGGAAAGGTGGCTTTTGCGCTGGCCTACCATAGTGAGCAGGGCGCGGCGGGTCGAGTGATCTTTCGGATTGGCGCGAAGGTGGGCGGAAAGACTTTCAATGCGGTACGTCAGCAGCGCGATTTGTGCCTCGGTATTGCCGGAGTTTTTTGCATCGCCACCGTATTGTTTGATGATGTCCGCAACTTTTTCTTTCGAATAATAAACTGCCATTTTTGGAAATGATGAATGATGAACGATAAATGATGAATGACTCATCACCGGTGATTGCCAAAACCGGATTTCAGCGGGTCAAACGGCAGTTATTGCCTATCCATCCGGGCTTAGCGGGTGCAAAAGTACGCGCAATGTTTGAAGGTGCAAAGGGTTGGTAAACAAAAGTTTCAGAACGGGGGGATCAAAGTCCTGCCCTTCGCTTCCTCCCACAACACATCCATCTCCGCCAGACTCATATCTTTCAGGGGTTTGGGCGCCTGCGCCTCGATGTATTCGAACCGCGACTTGAATTTGCGGTTCACCCGTTCCAGCGCCGTTTCGGGGTCCACGCCGATAAAACGGGCGTAGTTGACTAATGAAAAAAGCACGTCGCCGAATTCTTCCTCGATGTCGGCTTGCGGGGCTTTGTTGCGGATGTTGTCGTGCAATTCGCCGAGTTCTTCTTCCACTTTGGCCCACACCTGGTCGGTGTTTTCCCATTCAAATCCCACCTGTTTGGTTTTTTCCTGCATGCGGTACGCTTTCACCATAGCCGGCAAGCTGGCGGGTACGCCGGCGAGCAGCGACTTTTTGCCTTCCCGGAGTTTGATTTGCTCCCAGTTCTGTTTGACTTCTTCTTCATCCTTCACCTGCACGTCGCCGTAGATGTGCGGATGGCGAACGATCAGTTTGTCGCAGATGGCGTTCAGGGCGTCGGCGATGTCGAAGGCGTTTTGTTCGGAAGCGATGCGGGCGTAAAAGGTCATGTGGAGCATGAGGTCGCCGATTTCCTCTTTGACCCCGTTCAGGTCGCCGTCGAGAATGGCGTCGGCCAGTTCGTAGGTCTCCTCGATGGTGAGGTTGCGAAGTGATTCGAGGGTTTGTTTGCGATCCCAGGGGCATTGCTCGCGCAATTCGTCCATGATCGTCAGCAGGCGCCCGAAAGCGTCGAGTTTTTGCTGGTATGTGTTCATGGCGCAAAGGTAGGGATAAACGGTGGACGGTGGACGGTGGACGGTGGACGGTGGACGGTGGACGGTGGACGGTAGATGGTGGACGGTGGACGGTGGATGGTGGACGTGGACGGTAGATGGTAGACGGTGGACGGTGGACGGTAGATGGCAGACGGTGGACGGTGGACGGTAGATGGTGGACGGTAGATGGTGGACGGTGGACGGTAGATGGTGGACGGTGGACGGTAGATGGTGGACGGGACGGTGGACGGTAGACGGTGGACGGTAGATGGTGGACGGTGGACGGTGGACGGGGGATGGTGGACGGGGGCAAAAACAACCGACCCGAGCGGTGGTGAGCCGGTCGGGTCGGTAAAAAACGGAACGGGTGAGCGTTTTGGGTGGTTGGGTTGAGGTTGGCAGGTTTGCCGGGGGGACTGTTTTTTGTTTTGTAACGGCCCCGGGATGGGAGTTTTCTGGGTGGGTCCGGGCGATTTGCATCGGAAACCGGATGGCTTTCACTTGGTTTTGCTCGGCACCCCGTTCCGGGTGAGAGAGATTTGGCTTTGGGGGTGTTTTCAGATATGATTATGGATTTTCCTACATTTTCGGTTTGCCTGCGATGCCCGTTTTCAGGGCTAAGCTGATGGCCTCTCCTTTGGAATTCACGTGCAGTTTGCGATAAATGCCCTGAATGTGATTTTTGACGGTATCAGGACTGATATAGAAGCGGCTGGCGATCATTTTGTACGATAAGCCGTCCACCAACCCCTCGAGAATGTCGCGTTCCCGAGGGGTTAGTCCGGTGGATTGGGCATCGTTGTTTTCACTGGTTTTTTCGATGGTTATGGTTTTTGGTGTTGTGTTTTCACTGTTTATAGGTCGGAAATACTGGAGTATTTTTCTGGCGATGGCGGGACTCATCGGCGATCCGCCTTTACACACGGAACGAACACTTTCCGCAATCTCTTCCGGGTCGGTTTTTTTGAGGAGGTAACCGGTCGCGCCGTTGCGCAGCGCCTGAAATATCCGGTCTTCTTCCTCACTGACGGTCAGCATCACCACCTGTGTTTCCGGAGAAATTTCCTTTACCCGGGCGGTTGCCTCTATGCCGTTCATTCCCGGCATATCGATGTCCATCAGAATAACATCCGGTCGCAATTTGCTGATATGCTCCGGCAATTCGTCGCAATCGGGATATGCTCCCACTACCTGAATGTCGGGTATCAACTGAAAATATTGCAGCAGACTTTCCCTGAAATTGTGATTATCGTCAAATATGACCAGGTTCAAGCGCACCATACCGGGCGTCAATTTTGCGTACTTTGATGGCACAAAGGTATCACCGCTCTTCATTGCAATGAAATAGGAAGTTTGTACTATATTGATCAGGGTTTCCAGTACACCGACACCACCGACCAGGCCGGAATATCGACTGCCAGGTAACCTTCGCGGGTTTTTACGGCCACTTTTTTGGGCGCGGGGTTGCCGTTCATCGCGACCAGCGTTTTGGAGCCGTCCGGATTTACAAACGCCACATTATCCATGTTTTGTGCAGACAGGTCGGTCGACGAAACCCGCCTGGCGCCTTTGTGCACAAAACGGCTGAAATGCCCCAAAGCATAAAAATCGATCGTATAATCAACACTGCCGTCACTACGGGCGGGGACGAGGCCCCGGCAATCGGCGCAACCGCCGTTGGTGGGGCCGGATTTTTCATCGAGGGCGAGGTTCCACATCAGCACGCAGGTCGACCAGTTGCGCAGGTTGCCGATGAGCAGGTTTTTGAACTTCCACATCAAGTCATCCTGCCACGACCCGCTCCAGCCGCCGCCGGAACATTCCGTAAAATAGAGGTTTTTGCCGGGATAAGCGTCGTGAACGCGGCTTTGGTTGGCCACTTCCCCGCCGTAGCAGTGGAAAGCGGTCCCGTCCACATACTGCCTCGCTTCCGGATCGTCGAGGATGGTCAGCGGATAGTTCGGGTGATCCCAGTTGTGGTCGTACACGGCTATTTTGGCGCCGATGCGGTTTTGCCGGAACGCCGGACCGAGGTGTTTTTTGATAAAATCGCGTTGTTCTTCGGCCGTCATCAACATGCCGGGGTAACCGGCCGGCTCGTATTCCGGCTCGTTCTGAATGGTGATGGCCGATACCCGGATACCTTCTTTTTCGAAAGCCCGGATGTATTGCACGAAATAATTGGCAAAGGCGGGCTCCATACCCGGTTTCAGTTTGCCTTTCACCATACTTCCGCTGGTTTTCATAAACGCCGGCGCGCTCCAGGGGCTGCCCATCAGTTCGATATCGGGGTTGAGCGCCATCGCCTCTTTCAACCGCGGGATCACGTCGTCGCGGTCTTCTTCCATGGAAAAATGGCGGAGTTGCGGGTTGTCTTGCTTACCCGGCGGGTCGTTGTAGCTGTAATTGTGCGATGAAAAATCGCTGGCGCCGATGGTCATGCGCAGGTACGACAACCCGATACCTTTTTCTCTGCCAAACAGGGTTTCCATCACCTCCTTTCGCCGGGCGGGTTCGAGGTTGCGGGTAAGCACCTGCGCCGAAGAGCCCGTCATCGAGGCTCCAAAGCCAAGAATGGACTGGTAAACGGTGGTTTCGTCGAGTTCAATCAGGGGCAAACCGACGCCGGCCGCCGGAGAAAAAGTGATCTGCCCGGTTTTTTGCAGCCGGATGCCGCCGTCGCCCGTGGTCAGCCAGAGTTCCGCGCCGGGCGGGCCGGCGGCGGGAACGGGTTTCCGGCTACAGGCAAGGGCCGCAATGGCCGGCAGGAAAAGAAAGAATATTTTCAGGTGCTTCATGGAATAACGACTGATCAGTGGTGAAAAGATGGATTGCGCAGTGCGGCCGCACAAATACCCGCCGCCACCGCCGCATTCAGCGATTCCGCGCCGCCGGCGGGCGGGCGGGGAATGGTGAGCCGGTGGGTGAGCCGGGTTTCCGCTGCCGGACTGATGCCCCGGCCTTCGTTGCCGATCACCAGCACGCCGTGGGTGGGCAAAACGGTCTGAAAAAGATTTTCACCGCCCAAAACGGCGCCGGCGACGGGCAAACCGGGCGTGTTTTCCAGCAATTGTTCCAGCGGCATTTCCCAAATGCCGACACGCAGGAAGGCGCCCATACTGGCCTGCACCACCTTGGCGCCAAACGCGTCGGCGCTGTCGGGCGAACACACCACCGCCGGGATGCCAAACCAGTCGGCTACCCGGAGGATGGTGCCGAGGTTGCCGGGGTCCTGAATGCCGTCGAGGTAAAAGCAAAAATCGCTGCGCAGCCAGTCCGGGTTAAAAGGCCGGTCGGGCAGTTCGGCGACCACCAGCACCCGGTTGGGTGTGGTCAGGCAGGAAATTTTTTTCAGTTCCGCATCACTGACGATGTTAAATTTTTCCAAAAAAGGTTGCAGCAAGGCGGTATTTTCGGCAGCCCAACGTTCGATTCCGAAAATGGCGGAAACCGCCACCCCTTGCTGGGTCAGCAACTCGGCTGCCATTTTCTCACCCTCCACTGTGAATTTTCGATATTTTTGCCGATACTTCTTGATCTGAAGGGCGGTGAGCAGTTTGGTCTGATTGAGTGATAACACGATATTCGATTTGTGCTTCCGATTCAGGTTTGATACTTAAAATCAATGACTTATAAAAAATCGGGTTGCGACGGGATGGCTGCGAAGGCATTAAAAACCGGTCTGCCCCCACGCCACATAGTTCGTCGCCGGCATTGTATTCCCGTATTGCTGTTGTCGGCCGTACTTGTCTTCAGCGCCTGCAATGTTACGAAGCATCTCGACCAGAGCAAAGGCGAGCGGCTGCTCGTCAAAAATTCCATTGAATTAAAAGCCGAAAAACGCCTGAAATACGCGCAACGCACCCCGCTGCTGTACGAACTCAACGCCCTGTTCAAACAACAACCCAACCGCCGGCCCAAAGCTTTGTTCGGGCAGCCGACCCGATTGTGGTTTTACTACCGCTACCGCAACAAAACCAGCAAGTTCGCCCGGTGGGTGATTGAAAAAGTGGCGGAGCCGCCGTCCATCTACAGCGAACGCCTGACGCAGGTAACGGCGCAGAATTTTGAAAACCAGATGCACCAGCGCGGCTACCTGCTGGCAAAATGCACCTATGAAATCAAACCCGTAACCCGCCGTTTTTTTCCGGGCGACGACCTGTATTTTAACCGGGGAAGGGATTCCCTTTTGGAAGAAAAACAGGTGCAGGCCAAATATACCGTTCACCTCGGACCCCTGTTTACCATCGACACGGTGCAATACGACAGTCCGGACAGCCTGGTATTGCCGCTCCTGCGCGCTACGGCGGGCAAATCGCGCCTGAAACGCGGCGAACCACTCGACGCCCACGCTTTTGACGCGGAAAAACTGCGCATCACCCAGGAATTAAAAAACAGGGGTTATGCCTACTTCGCGCCCAATTTTGTGGAGTTTTCCGGCGACAGCACCAACACCCGCACCAACGTGACGGTGGAAGTGCTGGCGCCGCGTGATTCTTCCCTGCACAAAACCTACCACATCGGCGAGATCGAGGTGTTCTCCAACGTACGGCCCGACATCATACCGATGCGCCGGGATACCGTCATCGGGGGTATCAATTTCAGGTCGGAAAGTGCGCAGTTTCGTGTAAAACCCTGGCGACTCTACAATTCCATTGCCATTCAGCCGCATTCCCAATACAAACAGGACGATTTTGACAAAACCATCCGCAACCTGAATGCCCTGGGTGTTTTCCGGTTTGTATCCGTCAAACCCAAACAGGATTCCATCAACCCCGAAAAAATCAATGTGGAGGTGCTCGTCACCCCCAACAAACGTATTTCGCTGAGTGTGGACATGGACCTGAACTCTTCCACCAGTTCCAGTGCCATCGCGCGCAACCTGCTGGGGGTGTCGTCGTCCGCCACGTTCCGAAACCGCAACCTGTTCCGCGGAGCGGAGAACCTGCAAACCAACGTGCAGTACAACATTGAATTCGACGTGGCCACCCGCAACCGGTTTATTTTTTCCCAGGAGTTCAAATTTCAGAACCAACTGGTTTTTCCCCGATTTTTCGACTACCTCGGACTGTGGGGCGGCCTGCACCGGCTGAAAAAAGATTCCATAGCGCGGGAAAATTCCTTTTACCGGCGCCTGAAAAACGACGGACAGGCCCGGTTGTCGCTGAATTATAACCATTTGGATCTCATCGACTTTTACGTCTACAACCTGTTCAACGCCTCGTTTGGTTACGATCTGCGGGTCGGCGAACACCAGTATTCCTTCGACCACATCGGCATCGACGTTTTGCGCCCGCGTATCCGTTCGCAGTTCGAGTCCGTTTTTGGCCAAAACGAGTTTTTAAAACGCAGTTTCGGCAAACAATTGTTTACCGGTTTTTTCCTGCGCTCCTTCAACTATTCCTACAACGGAACCAACAACCGCTTTGGCGAACGCTGGTTTTACCGCCTGAACACCGACATGTCCGGCGTGGAGGAACTGGGCCTGAACCGGCTGTGGTCGGCCTTGTTCGGCAAACAAACCTGGCGGATTTCCGACCTCGACTTCGCCCAGTATTTCCGCGTGGATATGGACGGTGTGTACACCCGCGACTTCCGCAAAAGCCTGACGGGGGTGGTCCGGGTGGGCGCCGGCGTGGCCATTCCGTCCGGCGATTCGCTCACGGTGCCTTATGTGAAGCAGTTTTTTGTGGGCGGCCCGGCCAGCATTCGCGCCTGGCGGATCCGGGAGATCGGTCCGGGTGGTTATGTGCCCCGCGCAATGGACGGCACCATCGATCCACAAACCGCCCAACCCTTTTTCCAGGCGGGTGATTTTCGGTTTGAGTTCAACGCCGAACTTCGTTTCGACATCTTTTCCTGGTTTAAAGGGGCGGTATTTGTCGACGGCGGCAACATCTGGACGCTGCGGGAAGACCTCAAACGCCCGGATTCCCAGTTGCGCTGGGATTCGTATAAAAACATCGCGCTGGGCACCGGTTTTGGCATTCGCGGCGATTTCAGTTACCTCGTCCTGCGTTTCGATGCCGGCTTAAAATTGCGCAGCCCCTATGCCGACGACAACGGCAACTACTGGATTCGCAACCGTTTTTCAAAACTGCAATTGAAAGATTTTAACCCCAATCTCGCCGTGGGTTTGCCTTTCTGAACCACCCGACAACTTCCGCTCCAATGGCAAATCTGCTTGAATCCATCCGGGAAAACCTGCACCCCGAACTGATCGGTCGCGCCGCCCGGCTGCTCAACGAATCCGAAGGCGGTATTTCCAAAGCCATCGGCGGGCTGGCGCCTGCGCTGTTGGCCGGTTTCCTGGAAAAAAACGGCGACCCGGCTGCCAGGGAGGAAATGCTCGGCGTGCTGCGACGCATCGATCCCGCTTTGTTGCATGCTGCCGGCAAATTGCTGGATGACGTGGCAACGGGAAAGACACACGTTGCCGGCGGGTCTGCGGATCACCGGGATTTGCCGGACGTTTTGTTCGGCGCCAAATTGCCCGCAGTCACCCACGCCATTGCCGCGTTTTCGGGTGTTCGTGTCGCTACCGTGCCGGTTTTGCTGGAAGTAGTGGGCCCGGTGACGGCGGCTGCGCTGCGCCAAAAGATCATTGCCGGCGCGGCAGCCGATCTGAGCGGACTGTTGCAAAATGAAAAAGAAGGCATTTTCGGCGCATTGCCCACCGGCCTTGCTTCCATACTGGGCCTCACTGTTGCGAACGAATCCGGCAATAATACCCTTGCAGCCGCGCCCCGGCGAGAGATACTGTGGCCGTTCCTGCTATTGGCCGGACTGGGCGGCGGCATCTTGTTTTACCTGAAAAGTTGCTGAGCTGCTGTATTACTGTACGGCGAAACACCAGTTTCGCCTATGTTTCACTGCGAAACTGGTGTTTCGCTGTACACTGCGAAACTGGTGTTTCGCTGTACTTTACTGCGAAACTGGTGTTTCGCTGTACATTTCCGCGACAGATTGAATTGCCCTTGTTCGGAATGATACAATGGACTTATAGATGCACTTTCTTCCTTGCATGGGTATAACTACCTTCGCCCTCCTATTCCCTGTCCTTCCGATAACCGATAACTGCTAACTAAATAACCAGCCAATGTTCAAAAACGTAGAACCTGCCCTCCAAAACGAATTGCAGGGCATCCGCGAAGCGGGACTGTACAAGGAAGAGCGCATCATCACCACGCCGCAGGGGCCCGTCATCGACACCACCGTTCAGCACGAAGTGCTCAATTTCTGCGCCAACAACTACCTCGGCCTGAGCAGCCACCCCGCAGTGATCGAGGCGGCTATCGAGGCCATCCGGACGCATGGTTACGGCCTGTCGTCGGTGCGTTTTATTTGTGGCACCCAGGACATCCACAAAGAACTGGAGCGCCGCATCGCCGAATTTCTCGGCATGGAAGACACCATTTTGTATGCCGCGGCTTTCGACGCCAACGGCGGCTTGTTCGAACCCCTGCTGGGTGAAGAAGACGCTATCATCAGCGACGAACTCAACCACGCTTCCATTATCGACGGTATCCGGTTGTGCAAAGCCAAACGTTTCCGGTACAAACACAACGATATGAATGTGTTGGAAGATTGCCTGAAAGAAGCCGTGGCTGCCGGTGCGCGGCGCAAACTCATTTTTACCGACGGGGCGTTTTCCATGGACGGCACCATCGCACAATTGGACAAAATCTGCGACCTCGCGGATAAATACGAAGCGATGGTGGGTATCGACGAGTGCCACGCCACGGGTTTTTTGGGCAAAACCGGCCGCGGCACCCACGAATACCGGAACGTGATGGGGCGAATCGACATCATTACCGGCACCCTCGGCAAAGCGCTCGGCGGCGCCTCGGGTGGTTTTACCTCCGCCCGGAAAGAAATTGTCGAGTTGTTGCGCCAGCGTTCGCGGCCGTACCTGTTTTCCAACACCGTGGCGCCGTCCATCGTCGGCGGCAGCATCAGGGTGATGGAGCTGCTCAGCGGCAGCACCACCCTGCGCGACAAATTGGAGATCAATACAAAGTGGTTCCGGCAGGCCATGACGGCGGCCGGGTTCGATATTGTGCCGGGCGAACACCCGATCACCCCCGTCATGTTATATGAAGCGCCGCTGGCGCAGGAATTTGCACGCAGGTTGCTGGACCAGGGCATCTACGTCATCGGATTTTTCTACCCGGTGGTGCCGCAGGGCAAAGCGCGTATCCGCGTGCAGTTGTCCGCAGCGCACGAACAGGCGCACTTAGAAAAAGCCGTTCGTGCATTCACGGAAGTTGGCCGGTCGTTGGGGGTATTAAAATAGTCGTTCGGGGGGTGATTCCGGTCGATCGGCGGTTTTTGGAATACAGAAGCCGGAAGCGTGCAACCATTCCCGTTTTCCGGCTTCTTTGTTTCTAAAATGCCGAGTTAAGCTATGAACAATTCGCTACGTTGTATCATCGTGGAAGATGAACCTTTGGCGGCCGAAATACTGTCCGAGTATATTGCGCAAACGCCCTTTTTGCAACTCATTCAGGTTTGCGACGACGCCATCCAGGCCCTGGAAGTGGTGCGTTCCCGACAAGTGGATGTGATCTTTTTAGACATCAACCTGCCCAAACTGAGTGGTCTCGAATTTCTGAAATCGCTGTTGAATCCACCCAAAGTGATCCTGACTTCGGCCTACCACGAATTTGCGGTGCAGGGTTTCGAACTCCAGGTGACGGATTACCTGCTGAAACCCATCGAATACAGCCGCTTTACCAAGGCCGTGTACAAACTGCTCAAACCCCATCGCCTGCCCGACACCCAAACGGCGACCAAACCCGCCCAGCCCGTGCGGCCGTATTACTTTTTTACGGTGAACAAACGTTCCGTGAAGATCTACTTAGACGAAATCCTGTTTATCGAGAGTTTGAAGGATTCGGTGAGTATCGTGACCAAATCCAAAGCCTACAACACCCACTACCAACTCGGCGAACTGGAAGAACTGATGCGTTCGGACAATTTCCTGCGTATCCACCGCTCCTTTCTCGTGGCTGTGGACAAAATCGAATCCTTCTCTGCCGCGGAAGTGGAGATCGCCGAACGGGTGCTGCCCATCGGGCGGAGCCATAAGGATTTTGTGATGGGGAGGTTGGGGAGAGGGGCTTAGATCTTCGAGGATTTGTTCTTTCGTCAGAATACGGGAGGTTAGTTTCTTGATGGTATCCTTATCGTACTTATCCTGGGTTTTTCTATCCCTTTTATAATGGACAGGATTTGCTCTTCTTTTTCAATAATAACGTATTTGATATCATCCGGCTCGAAGGCGAGGGTAAATTCCTTATATAAGGTATGATTCACAATAGGTAAGGTCACAGGGTCCATAAAAGTCTCTTTTTCTATCCATGCCCCAGGAGCATTTTCATTGGCAGAGGTTTTATATCAGGCACATACCGCCATTCACGCTCGTCATAAAACCTGACCATCTTTTCCACCCCTTTTTCATCTTTCATGTAGCCTCCGTTTCTCCAAAATTTTCCTTCATAAGGTTTTGTAAAACGGATAAATCGCAACAAACCCAAAAAATTCTCATGCAATTGAGGATTGGTGGATTTTTCCGGATTATTTGCCATTGTAATCAAGTCTGCGCGGATGTACTTTGTTGTTTCTGAATCCTGATTAACATACAAGATTGGAGTGACGCCATTTTTAATCCCCCATTCTTTTGTCAAGCCAATCCCAAATCCACCATAATCAGAAAGATGTCCTTTTATTTTTGATAAAGGGATGTCACAAAAGCAGACCATTGGTACAGCCATTTCAAAAGCCCCACCACCCGATGTGTACTTGAATGTAAAAAAGTCTTCAAGGCAGTACCTGGGTTTGAACCCATTGATAAGGATTCCAACCAAATTAGTTGCATTATTTGTAAAATGAAAAAGGCAATTGGAACTTATAGTCTCGCGCATCGTGATATAATTTTACGGATTTTGATGCCGAATGGTACCCCCTAACTGTTAATTGCGTTGACGACTTTCCTCATGCCAACCTCGAATAATGGGCCTGTAATATCTGTGACCAAGGTCCTTTTGCTGATTTCGAGTACACTGCCTAAATTTGCCTGTAGATCCCGCTGGCGCTTTAACTCATCCTGAAAAGGTGATGTGTCTAAATTGGCGTCTAGTGCCCTTTTCATCCGCTCCGTACTTTCCTTGATCTTTTCACCAATGTGATTTTGGGCTTCAAAATAAAAATCAGGATCCGACCAGGAGTTGTCAATGGCTACAGGAATCCATTTTTTAGTACCCAATTGATTGAGCAGCGTAGCTGAAGACAACTCCTTGGCCACCCCCGAAAGCAAACTATTTCTGGAGATGATAGAAATGATGAACTTATTCTCTCTTAACGCTTTGTCAATGAACCCTTGAATCGTATCTCCTGCACTTTCGAGATCTTCGCTATCCACAAAAACATCAATTTCGTGATCTTCAAGGTGTCGTTTGACGGCTCGCATGGCAAAATCATCCCGCTGGTTATAGGAAATAAACACACTTGGCTTGTTTGGCTGTGCATGAACAACCGGTACCGCTTGATTATTCCCAGGTTTCCCGCCGCCGCCGCCGTTGCCTTCCCCACCATCTCCAGCGCTGCAAAATTGACCCTGGCCTGGATACGTTGCCACTCGCTGAATTCGATCAGCCCGAGGTTGAATTGTTTTTCGCCGTTGTTGTACTGCGCCTGCAGGAGCAGGGCGTCGCCGTTCATCTGCACGAGCAGGTTCAGGGCGTCTTTGGTTTGGCCGTTGGCGATCAATTGCTGGATTTGTGCTTTCATCCGGTGGTAATGCGGTCAGAATGTTTGAAAATGACTTGTTTTGACTGCGCCAAAGGTAGTAAAAGGTCGTTCTTATTTCCAAAGTACCATTTTTGTACCGGTTTGGGATTTTTTTGCGGTGGGTTGGTTTTTTGCGGAAGAGCGTAGTACCTTTGCGCTCCCAAGCAAACGAGCGGGGCAAATTGTATACGGGCCATAGCTCAGTTGGTTAGAGCGCCACGTTGACATCGTGGAGGTCACAGGTTCGAATCCCGTTGGTCCGACCGAAATGGAAATGAAGAAACTGGAAATCAGGTTTGGCTTGTTTGAATCACTTCCAGTTTCATTATTGCTACGGGACGTAGCTCAGCCCGGTAGAGTACACGTCTG
>JADJOD010000026.1 GCA_016713985.1 Lewinellaceae bacterium
GTCAGCCCATCAGTACACGTAACAGCACGTGCACCGGATACATCACACCTGTAATATAACCCACCATGCTGTACCAACCTTCCACCATGTACCACATTTACAACCAGGGGAACAACCGCCAACAAGTTTTTTTTAACCTTGATAACTACCTGTTTTTCCTCCGAAAGATCAGGTCGCACTTGCTGGAATGCACCGACATCTTGTGTTATTGCCTGATGCCCAATCACTTTCAACGGCATCATTGAAGGGTTTATCACGGTGGACGGGAAACACCAGGATTTGTTTTTTGGGCAAAATGACTACGCCTGGACCTGCTTTCATTATATCCATGAAAATCCTGTAAAAGCAGGATTGGTCGCCAATGCCACGGATTGGCCTTATTCTTCGGCTGCCGATTATGCGGGAATGAGGAATGGCACACTTTGCAACAGGAGTCTGAGCAAAGAAGTAATCTTTGGATTGGATTAACTCATGGGCTGACTTTGAGTCAATCACGTTGGGCTAACTCATGGGCTGACTTTGAGTCAGCCCATGAGTTGCCGACTGATGGGCTGACTCAAAGTCAGCCCATCAGTACACGATCCGAAACAATTCGGCAACGGCTACCATCTATTGTAACGTTCCCGTCCCTATCTTTGCCCCCATCACCAACTCCCTCCGCACATGAAATTCAACATCGGCGATTACGTCCGGGTTAAATCCGGTGTCCTGCTCGAAGAAACGGACGAGGAAGTGCCCGGCTGGGTCGGGCGTATTGTGGAATTGCATGACAACCCGAAAGACCCGTTCTACCTGCTGGAACTGGATGCCGTTTCATTGGATAACCTGCCGGAAAAATACCTGCAGGATTGTATCGACGAGCAGGAGTCTCCTTTGGTTTATTATTTTCAGGATACGGATCTGGAGCCCGCCGAACGGCGCGACACGGACGAAGTGTTGCGCGCTACCCAGGATCGTATTTCCGATCTTGTTATGGGGCCCGATGAGGAGTCGGAAATAGATAAAGCGCTGCTGGGCAAGTGGATAGCTGCATTCAAGCAAAGCGCTCAGGCCGCTCTGCTCAACGATATCGAACGAGAAGAAGCGGAGTATATCATCGATAATTTTGCCGAGTTTGCTTTTAATTACTCCGGCGAACAGGTGGGCGCCTGGACGCACGCGGGAGTGCAGGAAGTCTGCATCGAACTGATTCCCCGAAAAGTTACCGCCGAAGCGGAGTATTTTGACCGGGTGGGGCCGGTGCTCGCGCGGTTTTTCGATTTTCTCGGCGAAGCAGATTATCTACCCAAAGCAGCCGCTCTGGGCGAGGAAGTGCGGCGGATCTCGCCGAAAATTGCGAAAAACGCGGCGGATCCGCACAAGTGGGGCATGGCCAAATCGCTCGGTATGATGGCCATGCAGACGGGTGTCGATCTCTCGAATGAAATGGCCTTGCAACGTTTTATCATGGAATACAACGCCGGCATCAACACGGCGCAACGACCCAAACAAACGACTCGCCCGGCGAAGTCCAATCCATATATGAATATCCCCCGCAACCAGATCATCCGGGTGAAATATGCCGATGGCAGCATCCGGGAAGGAAAGTTCAAGCGGCTGGAAGCGGATTTGCTGGAAGGGAAATGCGAGTTGGTGAAATGAGGCGGGCAAATCAAACGAAGTACTTTTGATTACAACCGACTGATGGGCTGACTCGAAGTCAGCCCATCAGTACTGCCACGGTACGCGTGCAAATCCAACACCCCACTTTTAATTTACTCGGTTCTGTATTATTTTTGCAGCATGATTACCCGCGCTGCAAGTGAAATGATCCTCAAAAACCTGTCGGTATTCCCGGCGGCCAACATCATCGGCCCGCGGCAGGTGGGTAAAACGACGTTGGCCAAATGGCTGCAAACCCGCCTGTCCAAGCCTTCGTTTTATTTGGACCTGCAAAACATCCAGGATTTGGACAAATTAGCCGCGCCCGGTTTGTTTTTGCGCGAACACGCCGAAAAATGCGTCATCATCGACGAAGTGCAGCGCTTGCCGGGGCTGTTTGCACAGTTGCGCTCGCTCATCGACGAGCGGCGCGAACCGGCCCGGTTTGTTTTGCTCGGCTCCGCTTCACCTTCCATCATCAAAGGAGTATCGGAATCATTGGCCGGCCGAGTTTTCACCGAATTAATGCCGTTTTCCCCGCGAAAATACGGAAACCGTGCCTGGCGAAAACACTTGGGGCGCGGCGGTTTTCCGGACGCATTGATGCCCGACGACGACCTGGCCGCTGAATGGTTTGAAAGTTTTACCCGCACGTTTGTAGAACGCGACCTGCGCGAACTGGGTTACAACCTGACATCCGTCTTGTTTTCCAGACTTTTGCGGATGGCGGCGCACCTGAATGGTCAGTTGCTGAACATGTCCACGCTCGCCAATTCATTAACAAGCGCGCCTACCTTGTCCCGGTACCTCGATTTATTGGAAGGTGGTTTTCTCGTGCACCGCCTGATGCCCTGGTTTTCCAATGCCGGAAAACGTTTAGTCAAGTCGCCGAAACTGTATATTCGCGACAGCGGCCTGCTGCATCACCTGCTGCGTATCCGCGACTACGACACCTTGCTGGGGCATCCGGGTCTCGGCGCATCCTGGGAAGGATATGTCATCGAGCAAATTATACGCGTCACCCAACGCAAGTGGGAATATTATTTTTACCGCACCCAGCACGGCGCGGAAGCGGACCTGGTATTGGTCAGGCCGGACGGCAAAATCTATTGTATAGAAGTCAAGTTCTCATCGGCGCCGGTCCTGGGTAAGGGTTTTATCAGGCCAAAGAAGATATTCAACCGGATTATTCTTTTGCCATCATACCCGAAGGCCAATCGTACCCGAAGGAAGGCGGCGTGCGGGTGATCAGTTTGCCGGAATTTTTAACGAAGGAGTTGTCGCCACTTGAGGGCTGATTTACAGCCAAATGTACAATGTTCAATGACCAATTTTCAATGTTCAATGTTCAATGGCTCATTCCACCCCCACCATTCCATCTGCCAGCATAAAACGCAGTTTCAGGTAGAGCCCGTGGTTCGGGCCTTTGATGAAGCGCACGAACGCCAGTTCACCTTCGATGTGTTGGCGGAAACGGTTGAGCGCTTCGGCGGAGAAGATTTCTTCGGCGATCATCTTGTCGGACGTAAGTGTTTTGTAGGTTTTGATGTCCGATTTCAGGTCTTTTACAAAATATTCGCTCAGATCGGGTTTGCCTTCCGCTTTTACGGCCAGTCCGCACACTTCCGGCTCGTCCTGGATGCGGCTTTGTTTTGTTTTTTCGTAATTCAGGATAAAGTCATTGCCTTCTATTTGCTGGCGGATGACCTCCACACTTTCGTTGGAAAAACGTTTTGCGCCGGAAAAAGTCATGTCGTCGGCATAACGGGTGTAGACCCAGCCCTGGTCGCGGGCTAATTTGTCGAGTTGATGATCCATTTCAAAACACTGTTGGGTGAGGGGCGCACCCATGGCAAACGGTTTTGGGATGACGCCGGTTCTCGAAAGGCAGCCATGAAATCCTTAGAATGCGAAAAAGTCCTTCAGGTCGAGTTGAAGGATCCATTTACTTTGGCAATGCCGGAGCGCATTGGTGTATATATTGCAGGGAGCCGTTTCGTCGGCCGTGGAAGGAATGAAGGCGGAGGAAGCCCGGGGGCGCACTCCGTAAGAAACACCTTGCAACAGATCGGCAAGCAGGCGTTGGCAATCCGTGAGTTTGGGGTGCGGATTTTCGATCAGCCGGAATGCGCCGTTGGCTTTGGGCGCCTGGAAACTGTAATATTGCGGATTAACCGCCTGTTCGCGCATCCATTGTTCTTCACACATGATCAGCGCGCCGATGGCTTTTACGGTCCGGGCTTTTACCAGCATCTGGCCTTTGGCCAATACCTGCTGTGCGGTGAGTTGTTTGAACGGTTGACGAAAGTATTGCATGACTCCG
The DNA here is from genome assembly GCA_016713985.1 of Lewinellaceae bacterium. Taxonomy (GTDB): domain Bacteria; phylum Bacteroidota; class Bacteroidia; order Chitinophagales; family Saprospiraceae; genus M3007. Next base: position 3,965 of record JADJOD010000026.1, read on the forward strand.
GTGTTGTTTAGTTGAGAAATTTTGTCTTTACATCATCGAGGCTTTCCAGGATCGGCGGCGGAGCGCCGGCCTGCATGATCCGGTCGAAGTTGCCGGTGCTGATCGGAACGATAAAAATCCGGTCGGTACGCTGGTTGATGGATTGGGAGAGTTCGTTGTACATTCTTTTTAACCATTTCCCTTTCATTTTTCCCAGAAAAACCGATTTCTGGACCCGGACGAGGCCGTAAAACTTGCAACGTTTGGCGATACGTTGCCGCGTCCGGTTTTTGCTTATGTCGTAGATCACCCAGGTATACATACGGATTTGTCTTTCAATATCATGCGACGTGTTCTTCCGATTCCATTTGTGCGATTTGCAAGAGGCGGCGGCTAAACCGGTATTTTTCAAGCGGTAACCGTCGCGGTGTAAAAAACCGATATAAGGATTGACGCCCGCAAGCAGCAAGGCCTGCTCGGTTTTGCCGTACAGAATAGCAAAACCGTAGTTGAGAAAAGCATTGAAAGGATCACGCGCGGGCATACGCGAGCGGCCGTCAAAACGATATTCTTCCGGCAATACGTCGCTGAGCGTCTGGAAAAACATCTGGCCGGCGGCGCCTTCCAGCCCGCGCAGGGTCTCGGCCACTTCTTTCATTTTTTTACCGTCGAGCGCCTGTATTTGTTTTTTCAGTTTTAAAATTTCGCCCGACCTGGTTTGCAACAGGGTTTGCTTCTGATTGTCGCGGCGCGACTTCAGTTTTTCCAAAAAATCCGCTTGATTTTGCAGTTTGGTTGCCGTCCAGTTTTTTACAAATGTGACTGCATGTGGTCCGACGCTCACGATCACCTGCGCTTTTTGCACCGAAGGCGTCGTGTGTAATTCAAATCCGTACATCCTGGCCAGCGGCATGCCGTACTGGTCGAGTAAGGCCACGTCGATCCCGTGCTGCAAAGCCAGCAAATGGGCCGACACAGTGATCAGCGTTCCATCCTGAATCCACAAACTTTTGACTTTCAGGGGGGAATGGGATTCCTTTTGAAGGGTTTGGTTATCGTCGAACCACGATAACTCGAAAATGCCGTCCTTGACGGCGATTTTGGTGCCAAAACGAGTAATATGCAGTTCCATAGTATAAATGTGTTGAAGTGATGGATTCGGATATAGCGATACCGGGAGCAACCGGTGCGTCACCGGGTCTCGTTTTTTCAGTCATCAAAGGGCATCAGGTAGCCGGTACCGCGACGTTATCATGCCGGCACAGGACGGGAATAGTATCAGTCGAAATGGGGAACCCGGTCAGTAAGGATTATAGCGGAACGGTACTTGTGAACGTGCAACACCTTAAAAAAAAACCAGAGCGGGAACGAGGCGCTGAAGTACCGGCAAGGATTATCGTCGATTAATTTGGCGCGATCAGGAGGGCTGTTAACTGGAATGATGATACAAAAATAATCCGGAGAATAATGCCCCGAAACAGTCCGCAACAACAAAATTTCAGGACGCGGAAAAATGCAGCCGTCCGGCCGCTGCCGGGCCCGGTTGTTGTATCCAACATAACTATCACATTACGACAAAGTTATCCGTGTTTTTTGTGCTATTGAGAGGTATCGTAAGGCAAGATTTTGGCCTGCTTGTTTAAATATCATTAACAAGCGGACGCGGAGAAAAAGAGAAAACGCCCCATATTAGTTAAATCAAAATGCGTAACTTAAAAAAACACCCCGTTTGCAAGTCCACTTTTTGGTCGCGCCCCGTAAAAAAGGATATAACCTTATGAATTACAACAAATTGTGACGCGGGAAATGCATGATATTTTTATTGCATATTCCAATTTGGAACTGTTTTTTGAAAAAAAGTTGATAATTTTTGATAAAACATTTGAAATAACGCGGGGGATTTTTCAACTTTACCGCCTGAATAACAAGAATTTAAGCGGAATTCCGCCCTTCCAGCCCGTATCCATTATGATGAGGATTGAAACTTGTGGATGCGTTTTCGTAATCCATGTGCACCACTTCCAGCCCGTATCCATTATGATGAGGATTGAAACCCTTCCGAAGGATTGGAACTTTTAGCCCGCTTCCAGCCCGTGATAGGCTTCCAGCCCGTATCCATTATGATGAGGATTGAAACGTTTGGGATAAACAGACCTCAAACAGTTTTTTCTTCCAGCCCGTATCCATTATGATGAGGATTGAAACTTTTCTTCATCTAAATTTCGGCCAAACTTCCAGCCCGTATCCATTATGATGAGGATTGAAACCATTGGACCTGTTGAACAATAGGCCTTGGCTTCCAGCCCGTATCCATTATGATGAGGATTGAAACTCGCATGATACGAGTTCGCGGAGCCACCGTTTTCGCTTCCAGCCCGTATCCATTATGATGAGGATTGAAACTGTGAGACATGTTGAACCGATTCTCTTCTTCCAGCCCGTATCCATTATGATGAGGATTGAAACTCTAACGATTTTCAGGTCAAAAAATAATTGCTTCCAGCCCGTATCCATTATGATGAGGATTGAAAACTTGACTGCAGATAGTAGCACCGGCAATCTTCCAGCCCGTATCCATTATGATGAGGATTGAAACTTGTTTTTGACCATATTGCATAGACACGCCGCTTCCAGCCCGTATCCATTATGATGAGGATTGAAACCAATAACAGTCACTCCACATGACCAAAACACTTCCAGCCCGTATCCATTATGATGAGGATTGAAACACTTTGAGGGTGACGGCATCAAGTTGCATGTGACTTCCAGCCCGTATCCATTATGATGAGGATTGAAACTTGACCGGACGCAATTTGCGCCTTTGCCCACTCGACTTCCAGCCCGTATCCATTATGATGAGGATTGAAACTCTTTGGCTTGAAGGTCCTCTCACTTCTTCCAGCCTGTATCCATCATGATGAGGATTGAAACTAGGCCGGTGGCGGATATGCAAAGCAGGAGTCATCCCGGACTTTGTGACCGGGTGCCCAGCCCGTGAAACAGTGAGGGGTAAATTGCATTCAATGTTTCATGACATACCAGCGGGATGGGATTTGCCGGCGGAGGAGTTCCGGTCCGCTGACCATCAAGAAAATTCCCTTTACGTGTCCCAATTTCCCGGGATGCGGAAACTTTATTCGTTATGAAGAAATATCCAGGTTTTTGAACCTGGAACACCGTCGTTCCGGCCGCGATTCGGAAATAATGAAATGACCGAGGCGGTATCAAAAGCGCCTGTTTGAGTCACCGTGCTTCTCTCCTGACGTTGAAACCAGTGAGGCGGTGACTGCCCGTCACCGTCTCACTATCTTTCCAGACCATACCCGGCGTGATGAGGATTAAAAACTCTGCCGGCGGAGGAGTTCCACACGGAATCAAAACCAAGGGCTTTGTGCTCACCGACCGGCAAGGGCGATAACTCATGGGCTGACCGCAGTCAGCCCTGAGTCGGCACGCAGTCAGCCCATGAGTGTCGGCCGGCAAAAAAAAGTGGTGGCACAACGGATTCGTCGTGCCACCACAGATCATTAAAAAACGGGTTCTATTTAATTTTTGAAGTGTGAATCCGCGTTTTTCCCGCCTTCTTTTACCGTGTCGAGGCGTTTTTTGAACTCTGTGGAGAGTTCGTCTTCTTTACGCGCATAAATTTCGTTGAGGGCGATGAGTGTGTTGAGGTCGTTCGGGTCGAGGCTTTCCGCTTTTTGGAAATGCGGCAGCGCCAGTTCGAACAGGGCCATTACCTCGTTTTTCATCGTTTGCAGTTTTTTCAGTCCCGCGCTGGAAAAGTCGTCCGGCAGGGCGTTCATTTCCTGGGTGCGTACGGCTGCTTTGTTGTAATACAGGGCGCCGAGTGAATACACGGCGTCCACGTTTTTCGGATCTTTTTCGGTGGCCTGGGTGTAATACTTTTTGGCCTCTTCAAAATACTCCGTTGCTTTGGTTTCGTTTTTTTCCTTGACGGAACTTTGGTACAGGTTGTCGTACACGTTGCCGAGGGTGACGTACAGACCGATGTTGGTCGGTTCTTTTTGGATGGCCTCTTTCAGCCGGCCGGTCAGTTCGTCAAGTTTGCCTTTTTTCAGGTACACGTTGATTTCGGCAAAAAGCAGCCCGGAGTCGTCGGGGTGTTTGGTGCGGCCTTCGGAAAGGATTTTCATGGCGCCTGCTTCGTCGCCGGCTTCCTGTTTGATCAGGAACAGGCCTTCGTAAACGCCGGCTTTGGCGACACCTTTATTATATAGTTCGTTGTAGTATTTCAGGGCGTCATCGTTGCGTTTGGCCTGTTGGGCCGAGAGGCCGGTCACGTACAACTGGTTTTCGTATTGCTCGCTGGTTTCGAGTACGGTTTTTTGCGAATTGGCGAGCAGGATTTCGTGCGCCAGCAGGGAAGCCTGGAATGATTTGAAGGCCTTTTCGTATTCGGCGGCTTCAAATTTGACCACGCCGATATTGACTAAGTGGCCCTGCACTTCCATCATACCTTTGACGGCGTCGCTTTTTTCGTATTTTTTGGCGTTGGCGTTGTCGTAAGCGTTTTTATACGCTTCAAAAGCGACTAAGGCGTCGTTGTCGCCCGTCAGTTGCGCTTTCGGGTCCACCATTCTTTTGGCCATATCGCGTTGCAGGATCGTGCTGTAGATATCGCCGCGGGTGATCCAGGCAGAGACCATGCCCTGCGCTTCTGCCGTTTGTATGGCCTGATCGATCTTTGTTTTGCCTCGTTCAGTTTTTCGGCATTTTGCGTCGGGTCGATGTTGTAACTGGTCAGGGCTTTACCCGCTTGTTTGGCTAATTTGCCGCCGTCATCCTGCGCCGTGGCGAATTGCAGGAACATAACCAAGCCCAGGAGAGAGAAAAGGACTTTTTTCATTGTCTTCAACAAATTTTAGAATGTTTTGAAATCGTTTTTATTAGACGTATTTCAACAGTAAGGTTATCAAATGCGGTGTTAAAGTTGGGGATTCGTCGTGTTTCGGCTTCAAATTGCCAAAGTTATGGCCAAAAAAGCGTCCGTTTATCCACCCGGCCCGGTCTATTCTTCCGAAGTTTCATTTGTTTCTTCCGCCACTTCCTCCTCCACTGCCTTGTCCACTACCGCCACGTCGGCGATATCGTCGCCGCCGTCGAGCCGGATGAGGCGTACGCCCTGTGTGGCGCGGCCCATCACGCGCAACTCGTCGGCTGCGGTGCGGATGGTGACGCCGTTGGTTGTGGTAATGATCAGGTCGTTGTCGTCGGTTACGGTTTTGATCGCTACCAGGTGGCCCGTTTTTGCCGTGACGTTGATGGTTTTGATCCCTTTTCCGCCGCGGCTTTGGGTGCGGTATTCGTCGAGTGCCGAACGTTTGCCCATTCCTTTTTCCGAAACCACCATGATGGTGGTGACGGCATCTTCCGGATCCACACACACCATGCCGACCACTGCGTCGGTGCCGTCGTCGGCGACACGGATGCCCCGTACTCCGGCGGCGGTGCGGCCCATCGGGCGCACGTCGCGTTCATTAAAACGAATGGCGCGGCCACTTTGTACGGCCAGGATGATCTCGTTGCCGCCGCTGGTGAGTTTGGCTTCGATGAGTGCATCGCCGTCGTTGATACCGATGGCATTGATGCCGCCCTGGCGCGGGCGGGAATATTCTTCCAGCAGGGTTTTTTTGATCTGCCGGTGGCGGGTGCAGAACATGATGTAGTGGCTGTTGATAAATTCCTCGTCCTGCAGGTTTTTGACAATAATAAAGGCGCGCACCTTGTCTTCCTTCGGAATGTTGAGCAGGTTTTGGATCACCCGGCCCGCCGTGGCTTTGGCGCCTTCGGGGATTTCGTACACCTTCAGCCAGAAACAGCGCCCGCTTTCGGTGAAAAGCAACAGGGTGTTGTGGTTGGTGGCGGTGAACATGTGTTCCACAAAATCCTCGTCGCGGGTGCGAACGCCCTGAGCGCCGCGACCGCCGCGGCCCTGGGCGCGGTATTCGGAAATGGGTGTACGTTTGATATAACCGGCGTGGCTGATGGTGATCACCACTTCTTCGTCTTCAATGAGGTCTTCGATGCTGATGTCTGCCTCGTCGATTTCGATGCTGGTGCGGCGATCGTCGCCAAACCGTTCGTTGATCTCGCTCAGTTCGTTTTTGATGATGCCGCGTTGCAGCATTTCGTCGGCGAGAATCGCCCGGAGTTCGGCAATTTTTTTCTGCAACTCGTCGTATTCGAGGCGCACTTTGTCGCGTTCGAGGCCGGTGAGTTGCTGGAGCCGCATGGCGAGGATGGCTTTCGACTGGAGTTCGGAAAGCCCGAATTTCGACATCAGGCCTTCGCGGGCTTCTTCGGCGTCTTTCGAGGCGCGGATCAGGGCGATGACTTCGTCGAGGTGGTCGAGTGCGATGAGCAGGCCTTCGAGGATATGCGCGCGTTCTTCCGCCTTGCGAAGTTCAAACTTCGTGCGGCGAACGATCACGTCGAGGCGGAATTTGATAAACTCCTCGATCATATCCTTCAGGTTCAGGGTTCGCGGGCGGCCGTTCACTAAGGCGATGTTGTTGATGCCGTAACTGGTTTGCAGGGGCGTCAGTTTGAACAACTGGCTCAGGATCACGTTGGCTGCTGCGTCGCGTTTGATCTCGATGACGATACGTACTCCTTCGCGGTTGGACTGATCGCTGACGTCCGAAACACCCAGCACCTTTTTTTCATTGACCAATTCGGCGATTTTGGAGATCAGCATCGCCTTGTTGACCTGGTAGGGTATTTCGTGGACGATGATGCTTTCGCGGCCTTTTTCGTCGGTTTCAATTTCCGTTTTGGCCCGCACCACCACACGCCCCCGGCCCGTGCGGAAACCTTCGCGCACACCCGACAAGCCGAAAATGATACCTCCGGTGGGAAAATCGGGCGCTTTTACAAACTCCATCAGTTCGTCGATGGTGATTTCGGGGTTGTCCACCGTGGCAATGATGGCGGCGCAAACCTCGCGGAGGTTGTGCGGCATCATGTTGGTGGCCATACCCACCGCGATCCCCGAAGCGCCGTTGACCAGCAGGTTGGGGAATTTGGTGGGCATTACGGTGGGTTCCTGGAGCGAATCGTCGAAATTGAGTTGAAAGTCGACGGTGTCCTTGTCGATATCGCCGACAATTTCGTCGGCAACACGGCGCAGGCGGGCTTCGGTGTAACGCATGGCTGCGGGGCTGTCGCCGTCCATGGAGCCGAAGTTGCCTTGTCCGTCGACAAGCGGGTAACGCAGGCTCCATTCCTGGGCCATACGCACCATCGTATCATACACGGAACTGTCGCCGTGCGGGTGGTATTTACCGATCACGTCACCCACGATACGGGCGGATTTTTTGTAGGGTTTGTTGTAGGCCAAACCCAGGTCGAGCATTCCGTATAATACACGGCGGTGAACGGGTTTCAGGCCGTCGCGTACATCGGGTAACGCGCGGCTGACGATAACGGACATCGAGTAGTCGATGTACGCGGATTTGAGCTCGTCTTCGATGTTAATGGAGACAATCCTCGGGTCTTGCATCTCTTATAGTTGACGGTGGAAGGTGGACGGTTGACGACAGACGGCGGCTTTGTTTTTTGTTAAAAGGAACAGTTGGAAAAATTCCGGGAACCATCCACCATGAGCCGTTTGCCGTGGGGCGCGAAGGTACGAAAATTAAGGATTCCAATCCTTAGTTTCACGACCTGATTTCAAGAAGATTCATTGTTAATATGCTGCCGTCGATATTGCGAAATTCCATTTTTAAAAATCCGGCCAGGGGGCTGTACCAAAAGGTTGCACCCGAACTGCCGAGTGGCGAATCAGACTTCGCTTCCACCACGGTGCAGGAGAAAAGCCGGCCCTGATAAAACAGGGTTTGTTCGCCCGTTTTTTGGTACTCAAATTGAAACTGTACGGTTCCTTCCCATATTTTCCAGCGTTTATCCCCCCATTCTCCGCCCGCTTCCAGTTTCCAGGACCAGCCGGTGGAATCGAAGCGGATATGAGGAAACGGATTGCATTCGAGTATCCTGAATCCTTTCATACGCGGCGGGTGCAGCCAGATTTCACTTGGATTGATCACCGACGCCGCAACGGATTCGTGTATTTTTTCCCGATGCAGGTTGTAATAGATTTCGCGGGTATAATAAAAGGAGTCCGGGGACATGCTCACCGGGAATCGCAGCCCTACCGTGCCGATCACCTCGCCCCGGCACTTTCGCAACCGGCCCGCCGGGCAAAAATCCCAGTTTGCATCGACCGATCGTGCATTTGAACCGGTCTGCAGGATGGGTTCCTGAAAAACGAACAAGCACGTGTCGCCATCCCTGAGGATCGAGTATGTATACACGAATTCTTTGCCGGGAAAAATCGAAGTATCGCTTTGGCAGAAAGCGGAGATGCTTACAGAAACAAAAAAAAGCAGGAAAAACGGGCGCATGACTTTTTGATTGGATGCACAAATTAACTAAACTTAACTATGGAGCCGGCGCCTTCCTAAAATTTAAAACAAAACTAACAATGGGGTAACATCGCTTAACGAAACTCGGGGCACACATTTGCGTCATCAGTACAAATAACTGAATTTCAACAATTTACAATTCATTCACAAATATGAAAACCACGAAGCAAGTTCTGTTCGCCGCCCTGATCATCCTTTTTGGAAACCAGTTTGCCACTGCTCAAATCGCCCTCGGATTAAAAGGTGGCGCCAATTTCGGCACCGTACACGCTACGGAAACCCTGAACAGCCTGACACCCGATTTTAAATATTCCACCGGCGCTGTGGCGGGTGGTGTTGCGGAGATCGGTTTCGGCCGTTATTTTGCCCTGCAACCCGAAGTCCTGTGGGTACAAAAAGGGTTTCTATTTGATGAAGGTATCGATATTCCCGTGGGAAACATCCCCATTCCGGCCGGTGTGGAAGCCACCATCCGCACCAACTACCTCGAAGTGCCGCTGCTGGCCAAGGCAAAATTCGGCACCGAGCGGGTGCAGGCATACGCCCTGCTCGGACCTTCGTTCGGTTATGCGCTGAACGGCAAACTCATCACCCGTACACGTTTTCTTTTTGAATTCGATCCGATCCGCACGGACCTGAATTTTAACAACCTGGATTACAATCGTTTCGAGGTGTCGGCCGTGGGTGGCCTGGGCGTGCAGTTCAACTTCAACGGGATCAAATGGTTCGCAGACGTGCGGTATACCTACGGACTCACCGAACTCTACAATTTCCCGGTGGTCAACGAACAAATTAAAAACCGCGGCATCGCCCTCAGCACGGGGGTTATGCTGGACCTCAGCCCCGCAAACAAATGAATGATGAATGATGAATGATGAGTGATGAATGATGAGTGATGAATGATGAATGGATGCGTTGCTCAGATAATATGTAATAACATATATTCGACCGTGCAAAGTATCTCGATGCTGGGCAGGGTTTCTCTGACGGTTCTCATTTTTCGGCCTAAGCCCTACTGGTCTGTTTTAGAGGGCGTTAGGCCGAAAAATGTTCACAATAAGGTTGTCCGTTAAGCCCAACTGCTAGAGTGGTTGTCCGTAAAATCTAATCCTGACTTTTACATATAAGGCCCCGGACATGGCGTATATCCCCTCCCATCTCTAAGCAACGCCCCATTCATCATTCATCATTCATCATTCATCATTCATCATTCATCATTCATCATTCATCATTCATAAACCTGTTTTTTGCACGCTTTCAACGTATTCATCAGCAATGCCGTGACGGTCATGAGGCCGACGCCGCCGGGAACGGGTGTGATGTGGCTGCATTTAGGCGCAACGGAATCGAAATCCACGTCGCCGACGAGGCGGGAGCCCGATTTTTTGCTCGCGTCGGGAATTCTGTTGATACCCACGTCGATGACCACGGCGCCTTCTTTGATCCAGTCACCTTTGACGAATTCGGGAATCCCGATGGCTGCCACCACAATATCGGCGCGGCGCACTTCGGCGGGCAAATCGCGGGTACGGGAATGGGTGAGCGTCACGGTGCAGTCGCCCGGGTATCCCTTGCGTGAAAGCAGGATGCTGATGGGGGTGCCGACGATGTTGCTGCGCCCCACCACCACGCAGTGTTTCCCGGAGGTCTCGATGTTGTAGCGGCGAAGTATTTCCACAATCCCGTACGGCGTGGCCGGCAAAAAGGCGGGCATACCCTGGGCCATGCGGCCAAAGTTGATCGGGTGAAACCCGTCCACGTCCTTGCGGTGGTCGATGGCAAGGGTTATTTTTTCTTCGTCGATGTGTTTGGGCAGGGGCAACTGAACAATAAAGCCGTCCACGTCGGGGTCTTCGTTCAGGCGGCGAACGATGTCGAGCACCTCGTTTTCCGGGGTGTCCGCCGGACGGCGGATCAGGCTGCTTTTAAAACCGATCTGTTCGCAGGAACGGATTTTGGAATTGACGTATACTTCGCTGGCTGCGTTATCGCCGATCAGGACCGCGGCCAGGTGGGGGATTTTTCCATTTCGCTCCCGGATCAGGGCTACTTCGGCCGCCAATTCGGCCTTGATGTTTTCGGACAGGAGTTTGCCGTCGAGAAGTTGCATTTTTAGAATGAGGAATGATGAGTGATGAATGATGAGTGATGAATGATGAATGGGGAGTGGGGCCTTATTCTTTTTTGGGGGTGTTTAATTTTTGCTTTTTGGTGAGGATGGAACTGCGTATAATTTTCATAATTTCTTCTGTATCAGCGTAGATGGATTGATATTCCGCTTCGTTTAAAAAATCGGAAGCGTGCAGGAGTTCGAGCCAGAATTGTGTTTCGCCGGTTTCTTTTTGGGCCACACTCAGTTTATGAACAAAATCCACAGGGCTTTCTGCATTTGCGGCTTCCCGGACCATAGCGCCGGGGTTCGTGCCGGACCGAAGCAGTTGTTTACTCATGACAAATTCCTTTTTTTCTTCGGTCAGGTAGCGATATAATCGAACGATACGTACGGCCAGGTGAAAACTTTTTTCCCGCAACACATCCCCTCCCGGTTTTTCGCTTTTTGGTTTCATATTTATAACGTTTACGTGAAAAATCCCATTCATCATCATTCATCACTCATCATTCATCATTCATCATTCATCATTCTCTAAATCTTTTGTACATCTCCACATACCCCCTCGCCTTCTTTTCATCCGGCTCCACTACCCTACCCTCCTGATTATCAGAATATTGCGGCAGGTTTAAAACCGTTCTGCCCCACAAAACGGCGCCACGGACGGACACGTCGATCCTTTCGTCCACAAGAATCACGTTTTTTTGAAAAATATCGGCGAGCATCTGCACCCAAAGATTGTTGTGCGAAAAACCGCCACCCGCATGAAGCGTGCGGATCGGGTGCCGTTCTTCAAGGGCTTCTGCGATGTATTTCAGGTTGAACAACACCCCTTCCATGACAGCCCGTACGAAGTGCGCCTGCCCGTGAGCGGCGTGCAGCCCGCGGAAAGTGGCGCTGGCGTGTGCATCGTAGAGGGGCGCCCGCTCGCCGAGCAGATAGGGAAAAAACAACAGGCCGTCGGAGCCGGGCGGCGCCTGCGACGCCTGGGCGGCAAAGTTACCGGCGTCGAGCGGCGACTGAAAAACGGCCGTCCGGAGCCATTCGAGGGCGTTGGTACCGTTGTTGCTGGCGCCGCCGGCGATTAAACGGGATTCGTCGATGCGGTAACAAAAAGTACGCATCTGTTCGTCGGTCACCGGGTTATTAACCACCGTCCGGATGGCGGCGCTGGTGCCGATGGTGACGGCAAATTGTCCGGGAAGGACTGCGCCCGAGCCGGAATTGGCCAATGCGCCGTCGCTGGCGCCGATGATCAGGGGCAATGTTGCCGGAAGAAAAGGACTCAATCCCGGAATGGCATACCCGATATGCCGTGGTGACACCAAATCGGGAAGGTGGTCGGCTGAAATACCGGCCAGTTGGAGCGCCGTTTCGTCCCAACGGTTTTTCCGGATATCCAGCAATCCGGTAGCCGAAGCGACAGACAGGTCGGATTCGCACCTGCCGGTGAGCCGTTGCCAGACGAATTCCTTGATTCCGAGGAACTTGTGTGTATGTCGAAAAACATCCGGCAACTGATGTTTCAGCCAAATGATTTTGATCAACGGCGACATGGCGTGAATGGGCACGCCCGTGCGGTGGTACAATGCCGGGCCTTCCGGGTTTTGCCGGATTTGCCGGGCCATGTCGTCGGCGCGCAGATCGGACCACAGCCAGATGTTCGTCAGGGGTTTGCCCGTCCGATCTGCGGCAAGTAGCCCGTGCATGGCCGAAGAAAAAACGATGCCATGCAAGGGCTCCCTGTTGTGGTTGGAGGGGATGGCGGCCATCACTTCACCCAAAACGGCCAGCACGTTTTGAAAAACCGATTCGGGATCCTGTTCACTCCGGCCCGGCTGTGGTGTAAGCAGGTGATTGGACCGCGCGGCCGTGGTCAGCACCGTATTGTCGTCACGGACAGCGACGGCTTTTACGTTGGTTGTACCGATGTCGAGGCCAATGAGCATCCGGGCGGCGGGTTCATTCGGCGGACAGTTCGAGCAGGCCAAAAATACCCGCATCGATCCAGCCCCTGTTTTTGTCTTCTCCGGCCACGGGTACATTGCCGATAAAATTTTCCCGTTCCTGGGAATGGTCGTTGTCGCAATAAGCGAGCGCAAAACCCATTTTTTTGCCCGCTTTCAACATTTTCGGGATGTTTTCACCATCCGGTGAAAAACGTTTGCCGTTGAATATCTTCATGGCCACTTCCCAGGTGCTGACCGGGCCAACCGTGTTGCGGCGGGTGACGCAGTGGTCGTTAAAATAAGTGAATGCACTGTCCGCAGCGACGTCGACCACTTTGCCGTCGAGTGCGATGTGGTAGGCGAAGGCGTTGAAGTTATACTGGTGGTTGCCGCCGGAAGCGTCTTCGTCGATAAAAATTTCGAGGCAATCGTCGTCCCAGTAATGATCGAGTCCGTCGGGGTGCATATCGATCAGGGTGTCGTCGGTGATTTCGGCCAGCACGTAAAGGTTGTTATCGTCCCAGGCAATTTTGTAACGCCCGCTGAAGTCTGCGGCGGAAGGCGCCTGACCGATCCAGAGTTGGTCGAGCGGGAGCCATTCGGCTTGTTGCCAAACGGGGTCCGAAGCCGCGCCGTCGAGCACCGGGGTGCCGTAGGAAGCGGAAAAGAGGGTTTTTTCGCCGGTATCCGGAGTTTCTTCCGGAGCGGCTTTTGGATCGTTTTGTAAAAAAACAAACAGCAGCGTGGCCAGAGCCACGGCAAGTCCGATATAGGTTTCACGATTCATGGAAAATCATTTTGGGCAAAGGTTTCACTTTTTTGGCGATTTCCGGCAAGCGACGTGCGGGAGCTGTGGGAGGTTTTATTCGGGCAGAAACAAAAGCTTCCGGACGGCCTCCGGATTTTTTGGAACGGAATTTGCAAAATCGGGTACATAGCGTTACGGCTGGGACGTTTTGCAAACTTGATGAAAATTTATCACGGAAATTTTGGCTCCGACGGTTCAATGAACGTAATTTGCATCCCGTTTTAAAATGTCATTCCCATCCGCTGCTATTGCCTCTTTTTCAGGGCGGATATTACTACTAATCACCTCCCTGGTATATAATCCGAAAGTCTTCGGGATTTTTCCACGATTGCAGCAATCTGCCTTTTTTAATGCGCTTTGCTTCGGTTTGTCTGCTTTAAAAGTAAGGCGGCAAGCATCTATTTAATTGATAATTACCCGCCTAAAGATAATTTTTTATTCATATTCAACACCCGCACCACAATGCGGCTTATCTTTGGCGAAGCCATATTTTCACATGGGTAACTTTGAACAACACACCAATCGGATACTGAATAAACGAATGAAAAATTTTATCCTACTTGGGGCAGCAGGCTACATCGCGCCCCGGCACATGAAAGCCATCCAGGAAACTGGCCACCGCCTCGTCGCTGCATTGGACAAAAGTGATAACGTTGGCGTTATTGACAAGTATTTTCCGGAAGCGGCCTTTTTCACCGAGTTCGAGCGATTCGACCGGCACGTCAACAAGCTGATCCGGGAAGGGATACAGATCGATTACGTTACCGTCTGTTCCCCCAACTATCTGCACGACGCACATATCCGTTTCGGATTGCGCATCGGCGCCAACGTCATTTGTGAAAAACCCCTGGTACTGAATCCCTGGAACTTCGACGCGCTGCGGGATATGGAGATTGAAAGCGTAAAAAAGGTGAATACCATCCTGCAATTGCGCCTGCACCCGGCCATGATCGCTTTAAAGGAACAGGTGGAACAATCCGCGCCGGACAAAATATTCGACGTAGACGTGACTTACATCACCTCTCGGGGCAATTGGTACTACACCAGCTGGAAGGGCAGCAAGGAAAAATCGGGAGGTATCGCCACCAACATCGGCATCCACTTTTTTGATGTGTTGTACTGGCTTTTTGGCGAAGTGCAACACAGCGAGGTTCATTTGCACACACACGACCGGGCGGCCGGCTATCTTCAACTGGAGAAAGCGCGGGTACGCTGGTTTTTGAGCATCAACTATGATACGATCCCGGAAGCGGTAAAACTTACCGGGGAGCGCACGTTCCGGTCTTTTACCGTTGACAACGAAGAAGTGGAATTCAGCGGAGGATTTACCGACCTGCACACGGAAAGTTATCGCGACGTTCTCGCGGGCAACGGTTTTGGCCTTTCGGAGGCCTGCAAAGCCGTTGAAATGACTTATGATATCCGGAATACCCAACCGACGGGCCTGACCGACAACAGTCATCCGCTCGTCCATCTTCCGGTAAGTCCGCACCCGTTTGAGCGCGAAGAGCTGGTCGAGTCGTATTGACAGGCACTCCCTTTAATCTTGATCACCATAACCTGACATCCCAAATATGAAAAACGCAGTTTACATCCACCGATCTCCTTCATTTCCTGACTCCGGATCAACCAATTTTTTGAAAAACTTATTTTCTCCACTACTTTCCTCCTCCCAGCCGAAAATCGGCGAAAGGTTGCAGGTTGATATGCACGCACACTGGTTACCGGGTGTGGACGACGGCGCACAGTCCGACCGGGAAGGTATGGAAATGATACGGGGGCTGGCGGAGTTGGGCTATCGCAAACTCATCGCCACCCCCCACATCAAAAATCAGTACGAAAACGACCCGGAAATACTGCGCCGGGCATTCGACCGCTTTAAAAAAGTGGTGGAAAAAACGGACATCAAGATTGAACTCGGTCTGGCGGCGGAGTACATGCTGGACGAAGGGTTTGAAAGACACCTCAAATCCGGGCCGCTGCTTACCCTGGCGGACAATTACCTGCTGGTCGAGTTGTCGCACCACAACGTGCAAATACTCTCCGCGATACAAAAGACACTGTTCAATCTGCAGGTGGAAGGTTACCGCCCGGTACTTGCGCACCCGGAGCGTTACAGTTATTATTTTGAAAATTTCAAAACCATCGAAGGTTTGAAAGAAGCCGGCTGCCTGTTTCAACTGAATGCCATGTCGATTGCAGGCTATGAAGGAAAAGAAATTACAAAAAGGGCACGCAAATTGCTAGACCAGGAATGGTACGAATTTGTAGGCTCGGATTTGCACAACCCTCAGCAAATCAACTACCTGAAAAAAGTCGCACTTACCCAGGAATTCCAAAACCGCGTTTTTTAATTAACAAAAAAGGGGCAATCATCCCGTTCCGAAAAAAATTTACTATGATGAATCAGAAATACCTCCCTAAGGTAATTCTTGGCATCGCCATATGCGCGATGCTCGCCGGCTGCGGTAGCGTCAAATACCCGGAGATGCTCATGCTGCAAAATGTAAAAAACCAGACAACAGCCATCGGTAATCCGCCCGAACTCCGGATTCAAAGCGATGACATCCTCAACATCCAGGTTTCCAGCAGGAATCCCGAAACCGTCGCTGCATTCCAGTTGAAAAAAGAAGACAACTCCGCCTCTTCCGGCGAACGGGCCCTCGGCCAGCAGGAAGGTTACCGGGTGGATGAAGCGGGTGGTATTTACCTGCCTTTTATCGGTCGTGTTTACGCCGCCGGAAAAACGGTGCTCGAATTGCGGGATGAAATCACCGCCAAACTGGTCGCCTATTTCCCCGATGCCACCGTGCAGGTCCGGTTTCAGAATTTCCGCGTCACCCTCATCGGTGAAGTAACCCGGCCGAACGCCTATATTATACCAAACGAACACCTCAATATCCTCGAAGCGCTTGGCATGGCCGGCGACTTCACCCCCTATGCCCGCAGAAATTCCGTACTCATCATGCGCGAACGCAACCAGAAAAGGGAATTCGGGCGGGTGAATACGCAGGATACCACCCTGTTTAAGTCACCTTATTTTTACCTCAGCCCCAACGACGTCGTATACGTGGAACCGCTTAAAGCAAAACAATATGCCACTCAGGGCGACTTCCTGTCGAGGTATTCGCCGATCTTTTTCCCACTCGTGACACTTGCAACCTTTGTATTGGGACTTTCCATCAAATAAATGAAAAACGCTACACTTCACCACTTTAATTGTCTTAATCCGTGAAAGAAGACCGAATAGATTTTAAAGAATTGCTTGGTAAGGCGCGCAAGTACTGGTACTTGTACGTGCTCATTTTCCCCATGGCCGTAGGGCTGGCTTACCTGTATTTGCGGGTTACACCCAAAAAATACGAAGCCACCGCCATGTTGCTCATCAAAGACGAAGAGAAATCGGGGCAACTCGTGGAAGAGGCTATTTTTGACGACCTTGGTTTGTTGTCCAAAAAGAAAAAAAGCCTTGAAAACGAGGTGTTGATCCTGAAATCGACCCCCCTGATGGAAAACGTCGTCCAGAATCTCGAACTGCAATACGAGTATTTCAGCCTCGAATTCATGAAAAAACGCGATATCTTCAAGGATTCGCCCATTCGTGTGATCGACTGGAAACCCAACGGCAACTACGAATACGTGGACGCCAAGATCGAATTCGATAACAAAGGCGGCTACACGCTGGAAGCCGACAAACGCAAATATTCAGGCGAATTCGGCAAAGAACTGCGCCTCCCCTCCGGCAAACTGACCCTGTCGTACAACCGGGGAAAAGACATCAAAGGCCCGGTGGGTCTGCTCATCAGCCCGGCCAAGGAAAAAGCCAAGGAATTGCTCGACGGACTTGATGTGGCTTCCATGGGCGAACTCTCCAGTTCGCTGAGCCTCAACTACAAAGATGTGGTGGCTATCCGCGCGGAATCGGTGCTGACCGAACTCATCACCCTGTACAACCAGCAGTCCATCGACGAAAAAAACATGGTGTTTGAAAACAGCCTGAGCCTGCTGAACGAACGGATCAACCTGATCTCCCAGGAACTGGCTGCTGCGGAACAAAATGTGGAATCCTACAAACGCCGGTTCAATATTTCCGAACTGAGTGTGGAAGGCAGTATGTTGATGAAGGAATTGTCCGATTATAACCGGGAGATTTCCGGCACGGACGTTCAATTGGAAATCCTCAATTCCATCCAGGACTTTTTGGAGCGGAACAAAGAGAATTTTGAATTTGTACCGACCAATATCAGCATCAACAACCTTACCCTGAGTAATCAGATTGTCAATTTTAACGACCTGCTCCGGCAAAGGGATCAGTTGAGAAACCGCCTCGGCGCCGCTCACCCGGATCTTATTTTGATCGAAAAACAGATCAAAAACCTGCGCCAGACGATCGTTGACAATATTCAGACCATCAAAGCGGATATTCAGATCGGGCGTAATGCCAAACGGGAAATGAGTTCGAACGTGGAAACACGGATGTTGAGCCTGCCCACCCGGGAACGGGAATTGCTCGACAAGGAACGCCGCAAAAACCTCACGGAAAACATTTACATCTACCTGCTGGAAAAAAGGGAACAGGCCGCCATTTCGCTGGCCAGCACCACTTCCACCGGCCGGGTGATCGAACCTGCGGAAGCGTCCGATCCGATCAGCCCGAAAGCGGCACAGGTTGTCCTGATCGCTCTTTTCCTGGGCCTGGCCATACCTTCCGGTATCGCATTCACCCTGGAAAGTTTGAATGATAAAGTCCAGACGGAAGACGATATTCACCGCCTGACAACGGCCACCGTAGCGGGTGTACTGGCTTCCAGCCGCAAAAAATCCCGCTTAGTGGTGAAAGAGAACAGTAATTCGGCGGCGGCGGAGATGTTCCGGTTGCTGCGGGCCAACCTCGCATACATCACACCCGGAGAAACATTGCGCTCCCTGATTGTCACTTCCGGCGCTCCCGGGGAAGGCAAATCGTTTATCGCGCTGAACCTGTGTGTCACGCAGGCGCTGGCCGGCAAAAAAGTGTTGTTGCTCGAACTGGATTTGCGCAAACCGAGTCAGCAGTTTGATGATATCGAAGCGACAGAAGACGGCGTGGTCAACTACTTGGTCGACCCGACCATTACCATAGACAAGATCATTCAGAACACGGGGCTTCACATCAATTTTGACGTGATCCGTTGCGGCGCCAAGCCGCCGAACCCGAGTGAGCTGATCCTGTCGCCCCGCTTGCGGGAACTGGTGACCACACTCAAAAGCAAATACGATTTTATCATCCTGGATACCCCTCCGGTGGGTGTGGTAGCGGATGCCCTGCTGCTGAAAGACCTTGCCGACGCCACCATGTACGTCGTCCGCGCAGGTTATACCCGGAAATCGGAGTTCCACGTCATCAACGATATCATTCAAAAGAACAAACTCCCCCGTCCTTTTGTCGTACTCAATTCCGTCAAATTGAATAAACGGGGCTATGGCAGCGGTTACTACACAGCCTATTATTCGGAAGACAATTGAGCATTCACTTGCATTGTCAAACGTTATCGCAGAGCATTTAGAAGGCTGAAGAGCACTTTGAACCATGTCATTGAAACAACGAACGATCCGGGGGTTGTCATGGGCGTTTATTGACCGTTTTGCCAACCAGTTGTCCCAGTTTATTTTCGGGATCATCCTGGCAAGGCTGCTGTCGCCCGCCGAATATGGGTTGATCGGAATGCTGGCTATCTTTTTTGAAATTGCCGACACTTTTGTCGTTGCCGGTTTCAGCGAAGCCCTCATTCGGAAAAAAGACCCGACGGATGCAGATTATTCGACCATTTTTCTGGTCAACGTAGGCACCGGCATGTTTTTTTATGCGGTGTTGTATATGATGGCACCCGGAATCAG
The DNA here is from genome assembly GCA_016713985.1 of Lewinellaceae bacterium. Taxonomy (GTDB): domain Bacteria; phylum Bacteroidota; class Bacteroidia; order Chitinophagales; family Saprospiraceae; genus M3007. The sequence continues at coordinate 23,135 of JADJOD010000026.1, forward strand.
CTGGTTTTTTAATGAACCGCAACTGATTCCGATCATCGGGGTGTTGGGCGCCACGGTTGTTATCAATGCCTTCGGCATGGTAGCCCGGGTGCCCCTCACCAAAAACCTCGATTTTAAATCGCTGGCTTCCATATCCGTCATTTCCAACCTCCTGTCAGGAGCGGTGGCAATTACGCTGGCGTTCCAGGGGTACGGGGTGTGGAGCTTAGTGTGGCGCAACATCGTCCAAAGTTTGTTATCGACCATTCTGGTGTTTTTGTACGTCAGGCCGCGCTGGAAATTGCAATTCAGCGGCGAGTCTTTCCGCGAAATTTTTGCATTCGGCTCCAAACTGCTGGCGTCGCGGCTTTTCTTAGAGGCTTACAACAACATCTATTACATTATTATCGGCAAATTTTTCAGCGCCCGGGACCTCGGGTTGTATACCCGGGCAAACGGCTACAAGGATATGTTTTCACGTACCCTGCACAACGTCATTCAATCCGTCAGTTTTCCGGCCTTAGCCGAGATCAAGGACGACGACGTGCGCCTGAAAAACGCGTACCGGAGGCTGGTGCAAACCACCACCTATCTCACGGCCGTGTTGATGTGTGGCCTCGCCGCCACCGCCGATAATTTTATTCTCGGCCTGATCGGTCCGAAATGGTCGGAATCGATCCCTTATTTGCAGCTGCTCAGCATCGTGGGTATATTTTACCCGCTGCATTATATCAACCTCAATATCCTGGTGATCAAAGGGCAATCGGGCCAGCATTTCAGACTGGAAGTACTGACTAAACTGATCGCATTACCCGCCATTGCCGTCGGCCTGATCTTCGGGATCAAGGCGATGATCATCTGTATGTTATTTACCTGGTCGCTCGATTATTTCATCACGGCCTCCTCCTCCGGGCGATTGATCAATTACCCGGTCAGCGAGCAGTTTAAAGATATTTTGCCCTCCTTTTTGTTTGCCGCAGCGCTTGGAATCTTTGTATTCGCGACCGGCAGGTTATTCTCCCTCCCCCCCCTTGTTATGCTTATGATCCAGGTGATCGCAGGATTCGCCTTTACGGTACTGATTTCCAATCAGTTCAGGATCAAACCTTTTCTCGAGATCAAAGAGATCGTCCTCCAAAAATTTGTCAAAAAAACTGCCGTTGCAAACTAAATTGAAACACTACTGAATATGACTGAACTGGTTTCATGCGTGGTACCGACTTACAACCGGGCGCATTTCCTGAAAGATGCCATCGAAAGCACGATCGCACAAACCTATCCCCATTGGGAACTGATCATCGTGGACGATCAGTCTGCCGACAACACCGCCGAGGTGGCCAAACAATACCAGGCCAAAGATCCGCGGGTCAAATATTTCCTGAACCCGGAAAAAGGGGTCAGTTCGGCGCGGAATTACGGCATCAAAATGGCTCAGGGTCAATACGTTGCATTTCTCGACGACGACGACATCAGCCTGCCGCACCGCTTCGAATCACAGCTGAAAGCCATGAAAAAATCGGGCAACGGCTTCCTGGTTTCCGGTTTCCAGTCGAAGGACAAGGAAACGGGTGAAGTGCTGGAAGAGCAAAAATTAGAACTCAAGGCCACCTGCACGGGTTTCCCTTCGCGCTGGATGATCCGCAAAGACTTGCTGAACAAAGTGGGTGGTTTCGACCAGACGGCAGCGCCGCTGGAAGACATCGAACTGAGTATGCAACTGGCTGCTTATGAAACCTTTGCCCTGCACGACGACATCGTGGCCGTCACCTTCCCTACCGAGGGTTCGGCCAGCAGCGCCACCGAAAAAAAGGTGCGCGCGCGCCTCGTGCTGCTCGAACGTTCGAACAACCTTTTTTCGCCGCTCGAAGCCGCCTGGTGGCAGTTTTCCGCCGCAACGGATTATTACATGATGGGCCAGTACGACAAGGCCTGCGAGTACCTGAAAAAAGCGGCGCAAGGCGATCACCGCGGCATATACGGGCTTGCTTATCAATACTTCAGGCTCACCCGGTGGATCGGCGGGCCATTCAGAAGAGTGCATATGAAAATTCTCTCCGTGCTGCGGGAATTCAATTTGCCTGTGTTAGTCAAACACCCGGTCGTCACCAATGCCTGAATCACTCAAGGAAAAATCGTTCACCGCATTTCTCTGGGTGCTGATCGACAAGATGGGGGGCAGTGTTGCCAACTTCATCGTCACGGTCCTGCTCGCCCGGCTGCTGACGCCCGAAGACTTCGGTCTGGTGGCGATGGTGATGATTTTTTTCGAGTTGTCTTCTTCCTTTATTCAAAGCGGCATCGGGTTCGCCCTCGTGCGGGAAAAAACGATCACGGAGATCGACAAATCCACCGCTTTTATTTTTAATTTATTGACGGCCCTCGTTTTCTACGGTATTTTATTCCTGGCGGCCCCGGCAATCGCCGCATTTTTCAAACAACCGGCCCTGACGGCGATCGTGCGGGTGATGGGGCTTAACTTGATCGTCAGTTCCCTGTCCCTGATCCAACACGCCGTTTTGACACACCGGATCGACTTCAAAACCCAAACCAAGGTGCGTTTTATCGGGGTGTTTGTCTCCGGCGCCGTTGCCGTAAGTCTGGCGGTGGCGGGATTCGGGGTCTGGAGTTTAGTTGCCCGGATCGGGGTGATGGAACTGTGCTCCACCCTGCTGTTCTGGATACTCAACCCCTGGAAAATGGTGTTGCGCTTCAGCAAGGCGTCGTTCCGGAAGTTATTCGGCTTCGGCTCGGTTATCCTGGCGGAAGCTTTGATCGACAAGTTTTTCCGGCAATTAGTGCAGGTGCTGATCGGCAAGTATTTTTCGGCGGCCACGCTCGGTTTTTTTAGCCAGGCGAATACATTTTGCAACATGGCGGCCACCAATTTCCAGCAAACCCTGCAGCGGATGACATACCCGGTGCTGGCCAAATTGCAGGACGACCGCAGCAAACTCAAAGACGGATACCGCCGGATGATAGCGATCAGTTCGTTTGTGATCATTCCGGTTATGGTGCTGATGGGCGTAATGGCGGAGCCCTTGCTCGTGGCCATTGTGGGCGACCGGTGGATTCCTTCGGCGCCGTTTCTCCAACTGCTGTGCATCGGAGGAGCCGTGTACCACATCAATTCCATCAACCTCGACATGCTGCTGGTGCTGGGTCGTGTGGACCTGAGTTTGAGGCTGGAAATAATAAAAAAAATAATCACGGCCGCGACGATCTTTATTGGCATTCAATTTGGCATATACGGTTTGATTATCGGACAGGTATCTTCAACGTACATCGCTTTGTTCATCAATACCTTTTATTCGGACAAACTGTTGAAATATTCCCTGTACGAACAACTGAAAGATGTGGCGCCGAGCCTGGTGTTTAGTATTTTGATGGGCTTAGTTATTCTGGTTTTTCAGAAAAACGCTGCGGCGGGTGCTCTTTACTTCGTTTTCACCGCTCCTTTTGTCGGGATTGCCGTGTACCTCGGGTTACATACCCTGGCACACACCCGCGAAATGGATATTTTAAAATCATACATCCTCCCGCAAACCAGAAAGTTTTTATCCGGCAAAACCGGCTAAAACATTGACAAACAAATTTTTAACTTTTGCTACGAATGAAAATAGCAGTAACCGGAGCCACCGGTTTTTTAGGAAAACGGGTCGTAAAAAAATTGCGAGAACGAGGTGACGAGCCGATTGTCACATCGCGAAGCCTCGGGGTTGATTTGCGGGATTACGCACAAACGATCGACTTTTTTCAGCGGGAAAAACCCGAAATTTTGCTGAATTGCGCCTCATTTGTCGGCGGTATCCAGTTCGGCTACAAATACCCGGTCGATCTGTTCGAAAACAACCTGCTGATGAATGTCAATCTGCTGAAAGCGGCGCGGGAATCGGGCATCAAACGGATCGTCAACCCCATCTCCAATTGTGTTTATCCCGCCAAAGCTTCTTTGTTTAAGGAAGAAGAAATCTGGGACGGCCCCATGCACGAATCCGTACTCGTTTACGGCTTCGTCAGGAAAGCCTTTTGGGTTGGTTCCTGGGCCAGTCACCGCCAATACGGCCTCGATGTGATCAATATCGTATTGTCCAATATGTACGGCCCTGAAGATCATTTTGAAGAAGAGCGTTCACACGCACTGGGCGCCCTGATCATGAAATTTGTGGAAGCCAAAAGAAAAAACCAGCCGTTTGTAAACGTCTGGGGCTCCGGCAAACCCGTACGTGAATGGATGCACGTGGACGACGGCGCCGAAGCCATGATCCGCAGCATCGGAATGCCCGCCACCGAAGATTTTGTCAATATCGGTATCGGACAGGGTATTTCGGTGATCGAAATGTGCGAACTCATCAAAGAAATCACCGGTTACCAGGGCGAAATACAACTCGATCCTTCAAAACCCGACGGCGCCGCCTATAAAACGGTGGACGGTACGCGGGGAGAACAAATGCTGGGCTGGAAGCCTGCCATTCCGTTCCGCGAAGGTGTGGCTCTGGCCATCCGCTGGTACGAAGAAAACCACTGACAATCAACAACCTAAATTCAATCACTATTTAATACCTTGACCTGATGACGACTATGCAATCTGCACCACTCGCATTGAACGGCGGCACGCCTCTGTCGGCCGAACCCATCCTCATCCACAAACCCACGATCACGGACGAAGACATTCAGGCCGTGAATGAAGCCATGCGCTCCACCTTCGTGAGCGGCGACGGACCAGCATGCCGGGAATTTGAAAAACGCCTTGCCGCTTATCTCGGGGTGAAACACGCCCTGTTTCTCAACTCCTGCACCACCGCGCTTGATCTGGCTTTTATGATCAAAGACTTTCCGGAAGGCAGCGAAGTGATCGTTCCGAATTTCACCTACACCAGCACAGCCCTGGGCCCGATTCTCAATAACCTCAAAATCGTTTTGGCGGATGTCCGGCCCGACAACGGCAACTTAGACATTCAGAAACTCGAATCGTATATCACGAAAAAAACCGTCGCCATCTGCCCGGTCGACTACGCCGGCAACCCGCCGGAAATGGACGAGATCAACGCCATTGCGCGGAAATACGGTTTGTACGTGGTTCAGGATTCCGCCCAGTCCATCGGGTCGAAATACAAAGGACTTTATACCGGCAATCAGGCCGACGTCAGCACCTTTTCTTTCCACGGCACCAAAAACATGACCACCGGTGAAGGCGGCGCCATCGTCACCAACGACGACGTTTTGGCCGACCGGATCAAAATCATGCGTGAAAAAGGAACGGACAAATACTCGTTCCTGACCGATAACGTAACCCGCGGTTATTACGAATACGTGGACAAAGAGAACAGCTACGTGCAATCCAACATCAACGGAGCGATGGGGGTGACCCAACTGGCGCGACTGGAAGCGATGAATGCCGTGAGAAGGGAGATCGCTGAATTTTATCTCGCAGAACTTTCGGGAATTGAAGGGCTTGAATTTCTGCAAGTTACGGACGGCGTCGACACCAACTGGCACTTATTCGGCATGTTGGTGCCGGAAGACAAAAAATACTGGATCATGGATGCCTTGCGCGCGGAAGGTGTGATGGTAAACGTACACTACACCCCGCTGCACCGCAACAAATACTTCAAAGACTACGGTACGGACGCCGATTTTCCGGGCTCCATGCAGTTTTTCAACCGCCTGCTGAGGCTCCCGATCTACCCGACGCTCACGCAGAAGGAAAGAGAAGTGGCCGCAGAAGCAGTCCGGAAAGTATTTTCGAATCATTAATCGCTTGTCTTCAAAATAAACATACGTGATGAAAGTTTTACTCCTGGTGCCCAAACGCTACGGGTTTCACCATACCTTTAAGGAAATGTTCACCTATATGGGTGGAGAAATCCATACCATTGATTATCACCACCTTGTGAAGGGTTGGCAGGATCAGATCAATACCCAGGCGTTTCGCCTGCCCGACAAGTGGCGGTTGAAATGGGAATCGTATTATTTCGAACGGATCAACAAATTTTACATCGAAGAATACAATCGCCTGAAGCCGGATCTGGTTTTATCTACAACAGCGAATTGATGGTGCCGGAAACGATCCAGCATTTCAAAAAAAACGGGTCGAAAATTGCCTTTTTCCTGGGCGACTGTCCGTATTACACGCCCTCAAACCGCCACTTTTTGCCCATTCTTTTCCACGCCGACGCCATCTATACGTACGATTCGTTTTGGGTGGAGGCCATGAAAAAACTGGGGATAAAAAACATCCACTACATGTACCCCAACCTTCCGGTTCACCAGCATTATCAAAAACAACTGGCGCCAGAAGTTTATGAGGAACTCAAGTCGGAAGTATTGTACGTCGGTATGTGTTACAAAACGAGTTGGGGTTTAAAAAAGGCCAAATTCCTCAGTTGTTTTGCGGAGTTTGACCTTCAGATCCACGGCGACGACTCGTGGCCCCGCTGGTTCGGCCATTTTCCGGAGTTGAAACAACGGTACAAACCCCGCGCCGGCGGCGGGCATATCACGGTGGACAAACTCAACGATATGTACAATGCCACCAAATTCGCCCCGGTGGACGCTAATCCCGGCTTGCTCAACGCCATTCACTGGCGTTTTGTGGAAGCCCTTTGTTCTGGCGCCCTGCCCATTATGGAGTGGCAGCAAAATGTTGTGGAGATTTTCGGCGATGCCGACGTTCCCGCTTTGAAAAACTTTGAGGAAGCGCCTGAAATTGTACGTTATTATCTGGACCATGAAGACAAACGCGTAGAGAAGGTAGCCTGGATGCGCAAAATCATGGAAGACAAATATTCCATCCCAAACAATGCTGACTTTATCTCCCATACACTCAGCCTCGGCTGAAACATCCGGTGAACCGCCCGAAACGGCGGCTGTTGCCGAACCGGTGAAAGAACCTTCCATGATCCGGAAGGCTGCTGGTTTTTTGGCGTTGGTCGTCGTGGCCATCGTGGCCAACTATTTTGTCCCGAAATTTGTCGGCACCGCGTTTTTTATCGGTACGCTGGTCGCTTATTTCCGTTCGAAAGATGAGGCATTCTGGCTCGCTTTCTTCCTGACGGTGTCCGACGGTTTTTTTGGTTTTTTCGGGCTGTACAAGACGATCATCACCGTGATACCCGGGTTACCGGAGGTGGAAGTGGGGATGATCTACCTGATACTGACCCTTTTCAAGGCACGCGGCAAACCCATCCCGTACCAACCTTTTTATACCCGGTTTTTGCAGATATTGCTCATTTACATTGGCTTTTTGTTATTACAAGGGTATGTGATCGGGGTGAAAATGGAAATTAACGTTCAGTTTCGCCTGGTAAAATGGATCGTTCCGCTGTTCATGCTTTATTCCATCCCCCGGCTGTTTACCCGGATAGAGCAATACCGCGACGTATTTCTGTATCTTTTTTGCGTGGCGTTTGTGGCGTTGGGTACGCAGATTTTTACGATCCTCAATGGATCCCTAAGTCCCGGACAACATCTGGGGGTGATCAAAAAAGCCCGGCACGTCATCAAAGTGAAAGCAGGCAAGACCTACCGCGGGCTTTACAATGAGGGCATTCTGCTCATTACTTATTTCGGCGCCCTGTTTTTTCTGATATACCGGCCCGGCAAGTACTTCCCCAGCTGGCTTTGTTTTGCGGTCGTCATGGCAAACTTCGCGTCCGTATTTCTGTCCGCTACGCGGGGATGGGTAATATGCTTTTCTTTTTCGCTGTTTTTGTCCCTGTTGTTCGTCCTGAAAATGAGCGGAAAACGGCTGATGACTATAGGCATACTGGTATTTGTTTTCCTGTTCTCCGCGCAGTCGTTGCCGGTCATCGGGATTCAGATCGAAAACGCCATCAAGCGCCTGATGACTATCGGCAAACTGGCGGAAGGAGACGAAACTGCCGGCGGTTCACTGATCCGCCTAAGCGTCCGCGGGCCGCGTGTGATGAAAGTGTGGTCCGAGTCGCCGCTCACGGGTTGGGGTTTCTCAACCAGGTTTATGGAAGCCGATGACTTCCACGTAGGCAATCAGAATATTCTGATGCATTCGGGTATTATCGGTTACGCTTTAATGCACCTTTTTTTCCTGTATTTCGTCATAAAACTTTTCTTCCGCAGCCAGAAACAGCCGCGCGGCAGCCCGTATAAAGGTGTATTGCTCTTTTTCTGTATTTTCTTCCCCGCATGGTTCATGCTGCACTCTTCCTCCCAGCAGTTTTTCTCTTACTATCAATTTGTCATAGGCGGCATCATCCAGGCTCTGTTTTTCAGTATGGCTGCCCTGATGTACCAAGAATCAGAAGAACACCAATGGACATGAAACCTGTACATTACATACAGTGGCAAATTGGGCCGGGAGGTATCGAGTTGAGTATCAATCACTATATCAACCATTTGAGTGCGCATCGCAACTTGTACGCCTACAGCCTTCGAAAGCCGGACTGCCACATTTATGATCAAAGTAAAATTACCATTACCGAAGGCAGCGGAGGTGGATGGAAAATGTATGCAGCGTACTTCCGGTATTGCAGGCAGTACCGGAAGGATATTTTTCACCTGCACAACGGCGGGCCGGTCATTCTGTTGCTGACCTTGCTGGCAGGTATTCCCAATCCGCTGTATCACATTCACGGCACCATTTATTGGCACAATTTTGTTCAGAAACTTTACCTGAAACCCATTTGGCTCCTGATCCGCGCGATTTTGACCATGCGGAAAGTTACGTTCATTGCCAATTCGGAATACAGCGCGGGAATTTTTAAAAACAAAGCCCTGCCGGTGCAGCCGAAAGTGATTTACAACGGCCTCGACGTTCAGAATTTTTTGGCCAAAAAATCGATGCGAACAGAACTGAAACGAATGGCCTACATCGGCCGGATGCACCCCGGGAAAAACGTGGACATGGCGATCCGCCTTTTTGAGGAAATCGCCGGAGAATATCCGGAACTCGAACTACACCTCGCAGGAGCGGGGCCTTTACAGGAAGAGTTGGAAGCGCAAGCCCGGAAAAGTCCGTACGCCGACCGCATTAAATTTCTGGGTTACGTCAAAGACATCGCTTCGTTTTACGGTTCGGTCGACTTGTTTGTATTCCTGAGCGCTTACGAATCTTTTGGCAACGTTATTGCCGAGGCACTGCTGACGGGTTTGCCAACCCTCACCAGTAATGTCCCGGTTTTTGAAGAAATATACGGAGAAGAAAAAAAATTCATACTGGGCGACCCCGGAGACGAAGAGCAGATAAAAATCAAATTCCGGAAAGCACTTGCTGATTTTCCCCAACTCGCCCGCGGGGCGTACGATCTCAGCGCTTCCGTCGAACAACAATGCAGTATCGAAAGTCATCTGCGCCAAATTGAAAGCATTTATGAAAAACATTAGTCCACCCGTTTTTTATTACCATTCGGTTGCTCCCCGGATGTTTGATGGCTGGGTACTGCGATTTTTGACCCTGAGCCTCGAAAACTTCGAGCAACAAATGGCCTATTTGCAGGGAAACGGCTACAAAGCCATTTTTCTGGACGAATGGTTGCGCATTCGCAAAGGGGAAAAAAGTGCCACCGGCAAGGAGGTGTGCCTGAGTTTTGACGACGGCCTGCTCGATAATTGGGTATATGCCTTCCCGGTCGCCAAAAAATACGGCATGAAGTTCACCCTGTTCGTGTCTCCCGAATGTATCGAACCCCGCCAGGTGGTGCGACCAACTCTGGAAGACGTTTGGAACGGCCAAATCCGCTCGTCCGAACTGGAAGAACTCGGCTACCTGTCGTGGGAAGAACTCAAAGTAATGCAGGAATCCGGTGTTGTGGACGTGCAATCCCACACCATGACCCACGCAAAATACGTCTCGGGCCCACGCATCAAAGGATTTTACTACGGCGGTTTTAAAGGCCTGCACCCGATTCTGAACGCTCACCCGGAGATCAGGGCCACCTATATGGGTATCCCGGATTTTGAAAAAAAATTACCGCTCGGGACAGCCTTGTTTGAAGAAACTTCGGCTGTGGTGGTAAAAAAACATACTGTAAATCAGGATTTTATCGCAGAATCTGCCGCGTTGGCAAAAGCGCAAAATCTTTCCGACCCCGCAACACGTCCGGCTTTTGAGCAGGCCGTACTTCAACTGGCGGAGCGTTACAGCCAGTCCGGCAAACTGATCACCGGCGTTGAAGCCGACCAGGATTACCGCAAACGGCTGGCTTATGAAGTGGTTGACTCCAAACAAATCATCGAAGACAAACTGAAAAAACCCGTCCGGTTCCTCTGCTGGCCGCACGGAGACAATAATTCCGCTACCCACGTACTGGCAAAAGAGTCGGGCTACCTCGCCACGACTTCCGGCAAAATGCTCTCCGAACGGGAAAACGTAGACCGAATCCCCAGAATCGCCGCAGATTTCGACAGCAGCCCCTGGGTGAACAGGCAGAAGTTTCATTTCAAAACCGCCGCCCATTACCGCCGCCAACCCTATTATGCTATCTGGGCATTGAATGAATTGAAAAACAAGGTTTTACAGCACTGATGTTTTTTTATATCGACATATTACATACACAGGATAAGGGTGTAAACCTATCCGCTTTACCCCTCGGTGAAGGCCTTCCTGCCTCCGTGACCGACGGTACCCTGTATGTCCGGCAGGGCAAACAGCGGCTGTTGCAATTCGAGGTAGCGGGCGGGCAGTTGCTGCTCCTGGGCGACCCGGTATTTTCTCCGTCGGAACAAGTGTTCGGCGCCATGATTCCCGCACCGGGCAAAGTGGACCAGGATGTATTGTTCCGGGAGATCAAAGGGCATTATTACTGGTTTTATATCCGGGACAAACAATTGTACTGCGGTTCTTCGTTTGGCGCGGTTTTTCCCGTTTACTACTACCGGACGGGAAGCCGGATCGCGATCAGTTCGTCCTCCCGGATTCTGGCCGAAAAAATGGGGCTGGATGAACGGGATAAACGCAATCTGCTGGAGCGGCTGCTGTTCAATTATACCTTTTTTAATTCCACCTGGTGGAAGGAAATCAAACTGCTGGAAGCACACCGGTACCTGCATGTCGCCGACGGCGGCGCCGGGGTGGCCGGCTCTTTTGAAATAAGCGACTATTTCACTGCTCCGGAAGACTTTTCCCGGGACAGTCTCCACGAATTATCCCGGATTTTTCAGGAAGAGACCCAAAAATTCTTCCCGGAGGCCACTTTCGGCATTTCACTCACGGGCGGGTTTGACGGCAGGACGCTTGTTGCGGCGGCCCGCAAGGCAAACCGGGACTTTTTCACCTACAGTTTCGGTCGGCCGGATTCAACGGATGTAAGTCTGCCCGCGCGGCAGGCAGCCCGGCTGAACGTGCCGTATTTCCCGATATTTTTGGATGACCAGTACGTCGCTCAGCATTCCCTGGAATCCGCGTGGTCGTTTATGGACCGGACGGAATACAACGGCAATTTCGGCAGACCCCATTATTATTATGCTGCGGGCCGTTTGGCGGAAAAAACGAACGTCATCCTGACCGGAAACTTTGGCAGCGAACTGTTCCGGGCGCTTCATCTTCCGGGCGTGATGATGAGTGAACACCTGATTCGTGTATTTGCCTCGCAGGATAACTCGTGGAAGGACGAATTAAGCCGGTATACCCGGCAACTGGATGCCGATTTTTTCAGCGAAGAGATCGACGCTTTGATCGCAGATATCGAAGCTTACATTGATAAAATGAAAGGTTGGGAGGCCAATCACAAATTCTATCATTTCGTTTTTAACGAGATTTTCCGGAAATACTTCGGCCCCGAATTAGTGATGCAAAGCCATTTCCTCAACAACCGCACGCCTTATCTGAACCTTCATTTTTTCAGGCAATTAAACCGGACCATCTGGTCGGGGGTCCATTCCCGGCTTTTTGAAAAACAGAAAAGCAAACGGATGAAAGGGCAAATGTTTTACGCCACTTTTATCAAACAGGCCGACCCCGATCTTTTTTACCTGAATACCAACAAGGGGTACAGCCCGGCCGACGTGCTGACACCGTGGCGGCTGCCCATACTGGCCGGGCGGGTGGTGTGGCATAAATACCTCAATCACAAGGAAATAGATGACAACTCCGTACATGCCTTTATTCAACGGAACCACCAGGCCATTTCCGGGGCAATCGGTCATTCCGTTCCGCCTTTTTTAAGGGCGCTGTGTGAAAAAGCCGACCTGGAAATACCTGCCGGGCAACACATCGACAAACATATCAAACATTTTTCCATCGGAGCCGGCTGGATGAAGGCCGGGATCGTACAACCCGAGTTTCAACAATAACCATTCTTTTTAATCCGATGAGTAGAACACAGCTATCACCACCACATTGCATTTTATTTAACATTTCTGAAGCCAAGTTAGCCATGATAGCAAACGTTACTTACTCGTATCCGGATCCTGAATTTTGGGCCGAGTATGTCGAACTTTGGAATAACAGCCTCCATCAACCCGTATTTAAATCGCCCAATTACATCCGGTACCTGGCCGACCGGTACCGGGATTCGCTTGCCATATTCCGGTATATGCCGGCCGGCAAGTTGAAAGCCGCCATATTTTTTCGGAAAGAAGGGCAGGAATACCGCCTGTTGACAGACGTAAAAGCCGATCACAATTTTTTTGTCATACACAAAGAGTGCACGCAGGAAGAAATTTATTCATTTTTCAAACTCTTCCTGGCCGCAGTAAAAAAAGAAAAATGGTCCGTTTCGCTGCTCGTGCAACCGTCGTGGGCCTCCTATGCCGATACGTTCACTTTGGCGGCGCAGGCCAGCGGCTTGTACTGGAATATCAGCGAACGTTCGGTATGCCCGATTCTGGAAGAAGAATCGCCTGAAAAACTGTTTGAAAACCTCAACAGTTCGCGGGAACTCCGATACCGGGTCAACCGGATAAAAAGTCAGTTAAACGGCGAGTTCGAAATATTCCGGGGTGATGAAGACCTGGACAATTGGTTAACTCGCTTCACGGAATTGCACGGTATCCGCTGGAATAACACCAACACCCCTTCGCGGTATACCACTGAAGAAGGAATTAAATTCCTGAAAAATTGTCTGTTATCGTGGATTCAGGACAACACGTTGGTACGGTTTTCGGTAAAGGTGAAGGGAGAGCGTATCGGATTTGTTATTTGTTTGATACAGCAAAATTCACTGATCCATCACTCCACGGCTTATGACGATACGTACTACAAATACAGCCCCGGCAAAGCCCTGATTCTGGTGATTGCGGAATGGATGAAAAATAACGGTTTAAATATCCTGGACTTTGGAGAAGGCAAAGAGGAGTATAAATATTCATACACCAACAAAGAGCACGTTTTAAACCAGATATCCATATCGAATTATTCCAATTTTTCTTTTATCCTGAAAAGCAAACTTAAAAACGCCATCAGGGAAAAGATGAACGGAAATCCGCGATTAAAACAATTCATAAAAGAGAAACTGAAACCGATTGCGCTTCGCAGCAAGGTTTGATACACTGCTTGTCAAAACATAGTATAGATGAAAACTGAGATTACCTTTTCCAATCCGGATCAACGATTCTGGGAGGATTATGCCGATTTATGGGAAAACAGTTCCCATAAATCGGTATTCCAGGCGCCTTCTTTTTTGCGCTATCTGGCTCAGAAATTTGACCAGACACTGGCAGTATACCATTGCTACCAGGAGCAAAAATTGATGGGTGTTGTGTTTTTGCGCAATGATGACGGTATTTACAAATTGCTCAGCGAGATCAAGGCGGATTACAACTTTATCACGATCCGCAAGGATTGTACAAAAGAGGAAACCGAATCTTTTTTCCGGAGCTTTTTCGAAGAAATTAAAACACGCGGCTGGGCCCTGATCCTGAATTACCAGCCTTCCTGGGCGGGTTATTTAAAAGTGATGAAGCAGCAAGGAAAAACGAGCAAATTATACCTGGATATTTCCAAACATTCCATTTGCCCGTTTTTGGAAACCGAAACACCCGGCGGTATTTTAGAGTGGTTTAACGGTCTGAAAAATTTCCGTTATTACGTGAACCGCTTAAAAAAACAGCAAAACGCTGATTTCGAGGTTTTTACAAGTGATGAAGACCTCGATCTATGGGTGGAACAGTTTTGTATCTGCCATGTAAAACGTTGGAAAGGCACAACTTCTCCGTCCGTTTACAACCGGCCCGAAAAACAGGAATTGCTTAAAAATGCATTCCGGACCTGGGCAAAAGATGGCTTGCTGACGCGTTTTTCCATCCGGATCGGCGAGGAACGGGTTGCTTTCAACGTAGCACTGCGGCAAGGCAATGCCCTCGTCGGTCACACGCAGGCCTATGACCTGGATTTCGCCAAATTCAGCCCCGGCAAAGCGTTGATGTACTTCATCGGCGAATGGATGTCGAAAAACAATTTTGTCAAAATCGACTTCGGTAAAGGGGGTGAAGCGTACAAATTCGGCATGACCAACGGCGAACTGGAATTGTATAAAATTTTTGTTTCCTCCTACACCAACCTGGCCTTCATCCTGAAATCGAAGATGGAGTCCACCGCGCGATCCAATTCGGGGTTTATTGCCATTTACCGGGGAAAGATCAAACCTAAGATACAAGCCGCAAAAATCAATATGATGACCAAGGTGTCCAAGTTGTTTTTGCTGCTCGTTTCCTCCATGTTCGTGCAGTTGCCCGGCAAACGTTCGGAAAGTTTTTCTTTTTTATTCGAACGCTGCGAATACCTTTTTGAAATATAACAATGTGGATAAATTTTTAGTCTAAGTGCTTCACGATCAACGTGTCGAAGCGCAAGCATCAAAACCCAGCAATGCGATTATGAGAAAACTGAAACTCGCAATTTTAAAGGTTGACATTGATAAAGACTACCAGGTATGGGAAACCGTCTGCCGGGAAATGGATGACTTGGTGGAGTTTGAATCGGTGGCTATCGACCGGTCCGACTGGCTGAACCACATCCGGAAAGGCAACTTCGATGGCCTGCTCGCCATGCCACCCGGTATCACGAATGTATATAAAAATATGTATGATGAGCGGGTAAACATCCTGCAATCCATACTCGGATTACCGGTATACCCGTCCATGGAGGAGATCATGGTGTACGAGAATAAAAAGTACCTCTCCTACTGGCTGGCAGCCAACAACATTCCGCATCCCAAAACGTGGGTGTTTTATCAGCAGGAAGAAGCGCTCGAGTTTGTGGCGCAGGCGCAGATACCCATAGTGGGCAAAACCAATGTCGGCGCATCCGGCCGGGGTGTTTCTATCTTGAAATCCAATGCAGAAGCCCTTGATTATGTGCGCGATACGTTTTCCGGCAAAGGAGCGGTGCGCAGCACGGGACCGAATTTGCAAAAAAAAGGATTGCTGCTCCGCGCCGTAAAAAAACTCGCGAATCCGCGGGAATTTATGGACCGCCTGAAACACTACAAAGCAGAAGGTTCTGAAATTCAAAAAGATTACGTCATTTTTCAGGAATTTATTCCACACGACTTCGAATGGCGCTGCGTGCGGATCGGGCCCTCGTTTTTTGCCCATAAAAAAATGGTAAAAGGGGAAAAAGCCAGCGGCAGTCTCATCAAAGGTTACGAAAACCCGCCCTTTGCCCTGCTCGATTTCGTCCGGGAAGTAACGGACAAACGCCATTTTCGCTCCCAATCCGTGGATGTTTTTGAATCAACCGACGGCAGATACTTAGTCAACGAAATGCAATGCACTTTCGGCCAGTCCGACCCCTATCAAATGCTCGTGGACGGCGTGCCGGGCAGGTACCGCTACATCGACCGGGAATGGGTATTCGAAGCGGGCGATTTTAATAAACACCGTTCCTTTTGCTGCGGCTGGAATATTTTGTTGACAGCCTGAACAGCGCCAAACCAGTCCTCAGCCAATGAAAGTTTTATTTGTAGTCAGTGGCAACAACGCCTACTACGATGTCGCGCCTTTTATCAAATCACAGGGCGATTCGCTGGAACAGGCAGGCGTTGAAGTGTCTTATTTCCTGATCAAAGGAAAAGGATTGTTCAACTATATCAAAAACGTCGGTCCGCTGAAAAAACACCTGAAGGAACATCCGGCGGATATTCTGCATGCGCACTATTCCTTGTGCGGCTGGGTGGCAGTACTGGCAGCCGGGGGCATTCCCGTGGTATTGTCTTTTATGGGCGATGACGTATTTGGAGCACACACCGCGCAGGACAAAAGAAATTTGAAAAGCTGGCTGCTGACCTGGCTGGGAAGAGCCGTGCAGCCCTTTGTACAGGCCATAATTTGCAAATCGGAAGGGATGATGGGCGCCGTTTACCGGAAAAACATCAGCTACCTGATACCGAATGGCGTCCGGCTCGAACAGTTTAACGTAAATCCTGCGGGATACCGGGAAGAACTGGGGATTGACCCCCACAAAAAACAGGTTCTTTTTCTCGGCAACCCCTCGGACATGAACAAAAACATCGCCCTGGTGGAATCCGCGCTGGACCTCCTCAACCTGCCGGATGTGGAATTACTCGTTCGTTATAAAGTATCGCACGACCTGGTGGTCAAATACCTGAATTCAGCCGATGTTTTTGTGCTCTGTTCCTTTTCGGAAGGCTCTCCCAATGTTGTAAAAGAAGCTATGGCCTGCAATTGCCCGATGGTCGTGACCAATGTGGGTGATGCGGCGCAGGTGGTGGCACAAACACCCGGATGTTTTGTATCCGCTTCGTTCCAACCGGAGGATTTTGCCGAAAAACTCAAACTGGCGCTCCTGTTTGCCGAACAAAACGGCCGGACCAATGGCAGAGCAGACCTGGCAACACTCGGCCTCGATGCCGAAAGTATTGCACAACGTGTTGTGTCTGTTTATGATAAGGTCATGAACAAGCCTGTTTACATCAACCAACAATCATTCGAAAATATCAATTAATCATGTGCGGCATATCCGGAATTATTCACTTCGATCGATCGCCTGTCCGCGAAGAGCAGGTCAAATCAATGATGAAGGCAATGAAACACCGCGGTCCGAACGACGACGGCCTTTTTCTCGAAGAAAATCTCGGGCTTGGTTTTGTACGGCTGAGTATCATTGACCTGACTATGGACGGACACCAACCCATGTTCTCGCACGACCAGCGCTACGTAATGGTTTTTAACGGCGAGATTTTCAATTACGTGGAGTTGCGCGAAGAACTGAAATCAAAAGGGCATCAATTTAAAACAAAAACGGACACCGAGGTATTGCTGACCTCCTACATAGAATGGGGCGAAGATATGCTTCACCACCTCAACGGAACGTGGGCTTTTGCCACTTACGACCCGGACGAAAAGACACTTTTTGCTACCCGGGACCGCTATGGCATCAAACCCTTTTATTACGTCATCGAGGACAACCGTTTTATGTTCGCTTCGGAAATCCCCTGCCTGCTTTCCGTAATGAGCAAAAAACCCGAACCCGACCGCTCTTCCCTGTTCGATTTTCTGGTTTACAACCGGACGGACCAAACGGAGCGTACGATGTTCCGCGACATAAAAAAACTCAACCACGGCCAGTTTATGCGGGTCAGGGTCCGGCCGTCCACCGAAAAAGGCACCGACGCTGTTTCGATCCGCAAATGGTACGACTTGAAAAGTGAACTCAAACAACCGTTCCGGAGCCCGGAAGAATTCAGGGAATCCTTCCAATCGTCCATTGACCTGCGCCTGAGAAGCGACGTACCCGTGGGGGTATGCCTCAGCGGCGGACTCGATTCGTCCAGCATCGTGTCGGTGTTGCTGAAAGATTTTAACAAAAAAGATCTGCACACTTTTTCGGCCGTGTACGGTGAAGACAAGTACGGCGATGAATCCAAGTTCATCAACCTTTACCGGCCCGAACTGGAAAACATGCACTACATCCAGCCGGATGAAAACACCCTGCTTGCCGACATCGACTCGATCGTTCGGGCGCATGCCGAACCCGTTGCAGGCACCGGCCCGTACGCACAATACAAGGTAATGGAACTGGCGAGGGAAAATGTTACCGTAACCCTCGACGGCCAGGGCGCCGATGAAATGCTCGCCGGCTACCACTACTTTTTCGGGTTTCACTTCAAAAACCTGTTGCGAAAAGGGCGTGTGGGAAAATTGGCCAGCGAAATGGCGCATTATTACATGAAGCACTCGGCCTTTCTGGGCATTCTGAGTTATATTTTGTTCATGCTGCCCGCCGGTTTGCGGGCGCGGGCGCGGGTGATGGAAAACGGCTATATCGACCCGGAATTCTACCGCTCCTTTGCTGCAGAAAACACCACCATTGCAGGTGAATTATACGGCTCTCAGACGTTGAAGGATGCCCTGATCAACCACTTCGAGTTCAAACTGGAACACCTTTTGAAGTGGGAAGACCGCAATTCCATGTGGTTTTCACTCGAAGCGCGGGTGCCTTTTCTGGATCACCGCCTCGTTGAACGCACTTTGTCGCTGGGCGACGACCTCATCATCAACGACGGTATGACCAAATATATACTTCGCGAAGCGATGAAAGGCCGGTTACCCGAGCCGATCCGTACCCGAAAAGACAAAATCGGCTTCGGAACGCCGCACGACGAGTGGTTCAGGACGCCCGTTTTTCAAAAATATATCAAAGAAATCATTTACTCCCCGGAGTTTGCTTCAAGAGGGCTGGTCGACGTAAAAAAGGTGCAGGAGATTTATGCCAAACATCTCGCGCGCAAAGGCAACCACGGCAAAGAGATCTGGAAATGGATCCATATGGAAAAGTGGTTCAATACTTTTATTGACTGATCCGATTTTAAGTAAGCGGACAAAATTAATGCGACCAATTTTCTTCGGAACATTCTGATAATGAAGCATCCGGACGGAAAAATTTCCGTCCAACCACTCACCGATGAACAAGTTGATTTTTAAACTGATCCGATATTCGGGGCTGCCGTTTTTATTCCGCGAGCTGGTGCAAAAGCGGAAAGTAACGATTCTCCTGTTTCACGATATCAGCCGGGAAACGGCGGAAAAAACATTTTTATTCCTGTCCGAAAAATACAACATCATTAGTCTGGACGATTTCCTCCGGGCCTGCCGGGATAAAAACGAGCGGGCATTGCCGGACAAGGCGATGATCCTGACTTTTGACGACGGCCACCTCGGAAATTACCGGATGAAACCGGTGCTGGAAAAAATGCGTATCCCCGTCACCATTTTCCTCTGCGCGGGTATCATCGATACCAACCGCCACTACTGGTTTACGTACAAACACCCGGAAATTTCAAAATCCAGTCTTAAACGCCTCAGTAACAGGCAAAAACTGGAGCTCCTCGCAAAAGTGGGGTTCCGTCCCGAAAAAGAATTTGACCAACCCCAGGCCATGAACCGGCAACAGATCGTGGAGTTGACCCCTCTCGTCGACTTTCAGGCGCATACCCTTTTTCACCCCTGTTTGCCGCAATGCGACGACCGGGAAGCGCAGGAAGAAATCGTAACCGCCAAACAAAAACTCGAATCGGATTTCGGCCTGCCGATCCGTTCCATCGCCTATCCGAACGGCGATTATTCCGAACGGGATATCGCGTTGTCCAAAAAAGCCGGTTATGAATGCGGCATTACCGTCGATTTCGGCTTTAATACAACCCGGTCCGACCTGTTCAGGCTGAAACGACTCAGCGTCAACGATTCCGACAACCTCGACGAACTGGCTGTAAAAGCAAGCGGGGTGTGGGCTTTTTTTAAAACCAGAAACGGGAAAAAACAGGGTTTCGGCTGGACGGACCAGGTGGCCACCGAAACCTCGCCCGATGCCGCTTTCCAGCACTCCTGATCCCCTGCACCCGTTACCAACCGATTCACCCGAATATTAAATTAAACATCAATGCAGCTACAACGCTACCATACTGACGAGCAATTGAAGCAAAGCGGTTATGCCGACCGGTTCCAGGCGCACGTACTCGAACATCCGAACGGCAATTTTTTCCAAAGCCCCGATTTTTTCCGTTTTATCGGCAGTATTCACGGGTATTCGCCTTTTCTGATCCTCGCCACTTCCGATTCGGGCGAAGTATCCGGCTCCCTGCTCGGCGTGATCCAGACCAACGGTTCAGGCATCAAATCCTGGCTTTCGCGTCGAATGATCGTCTGGGGCGGCCCCTTGCTGGCCGGCAAATCACCAGCCGATGCCGTTGCCGTGACGCAGGAATTGCTGAAAGAATTGATCCGGTACGCAGAAGGCCGGTCCATCTATGTGGAATTCAGGAATTTCTTCGATACGGGCGATATAAAAAGCGCCTTCGAATCCTGCGGGTTCGAATTCAAACCCCACCTGAATTACCTGGTCAAAACGGACGAAGAAGCGGCAGTGAAAAAAAGAACCAGCAGCAGCCGGATACGCCAGATCAAATCAACCCTCAAGGCGGGTGCGGAAATCACCGAAGCGGCCAATGCGGACGAAGTGATGGCTTTCTACGCCATTCTCGAAAAACTGTACAAGGAAAAGGTAAAAAAACCGCTGCCGGCGCCCGATCTCTTCCTGAAATTCCTGAGTTCCGGAATTGGAAAATTTTTCCTGATCAAACAGGAAGGCCGTGTGATCGGCGGCATCATTTGCCCGGTGTTTGCCAACAAGATAATTTATGAATGGTACGTCTGTGGGGAAGACGGCTTGGCACAGGGTTTGCATCCCAGCGTATTGGCTACCTGGGCGCCCATCGAATATGGCTATCAACACGGCTTCGATCATTTCGATTTTATGGGAGCCGGCCGGCCCGACCAGGACTACGGCGTCCGGGAGTTCAAGGCCCGTTTTATGGCGAGGAAGTCTGCTTCGGCAGGTACGAAATGGTCGTCAACAAATCCCTCTATAAAGTTGGAAAAATTGGTTTGAAAGTTTACCAAAGCATCAAATAATGCGTATTCTAATCGACATCGGACATCCCGGACACCTTCATCTGTTCAAACACCTGGCACACCGTTTTATTAAAGAAGGAGCGGAAGTGTTGTTTACGGCAAGAGAAAAAGAATTTGAACTGGAATTGATCCGCGCGGAAGGTTTCAACTATAAAAGTTTTGGCAAACACTATAAAAGCATCTGGGGTAAGATCTGGGGTTTGCTGAAATTTGACGTGCAGATGTTTTTTACAGGACTGCGGTTCCGGCCCGATCTGTTCATCAGCCACGGCTCCATTTATGCCGCACACGCCGCTTTTTTACTGGGTAAAAAACACCTTTCGCTGGAAGACTCGGGCAATATGGAGCAAATCGTATTGTACCGGCCGTTTACGGACGCCATCCTCACCCCCGATGTGCTGCCCGAAGACCTGGGTCCCAAACAAATCCGCTACGCAGGGTATCACGAAATTGCCTACCTGCACCCGGATTATTTCACCCCGAATCCGGACGTATATCAGTGGATCGGGCTAAAACCCGGAGAAAAATACGCCATCGTGCGTTTTGTCTCCTGGAACGCCACCCACGATGCGGGACACAAGGGCCTGACCAACGAAGACAAAACCAAATTAGTCAAAAAACTTTCGGAACAGATGAAAGTATTCATCACTTCCGAACGGGCTTTATCCCCTGAACTACAACCCTTCCAGATCAAAATTGCGCCGGAAAAACTGCACCATGCGCTCAGTTTCGCGTCCATTGTGGTAAGTGAAGGCGCTACGATCGCGTCGGAAGCCGGGGTGCTCGGCACGCCCACCATTTATATCAACACCATTGCCCGGAGTTATTGCTTAGACCAGGAAAAATATGGCCTGGTTTTTAATACCAGCGATTCCGAAAAGGTGTTTTCCCTGATGGACCATATCCTGAGAATGGACCGGGAAGCATTTAAGGAACGCAGGGACCAACTCCTCCACAGTAAAGTGAACGTCACCGATTATCTGTATGATTTTATAGTAAAAAGGTACGTAAAAAATAATACCGAACCCAAGTTTACACCGATTAACAATTGAAAATCACTGGATTATGCTTTTTAATTCCATTGACTTTGCCATTTTTTTACCCATCGTATTTACACTGTTCTGGTTCGCCACAGGGCGTAGCCTGCGGTTGCAAAATGCGTTGTTGCTGATTTCCAGTTACCTTTTTTACGGCTGGTGGGACTGGCGGTACCTGCTGTTGCTGGTTTTCAGTTCATTGTTTGATTTTTTTGTCGGGCTGGCGCTGGACAAACAGGAGGACGGGAGAAAACGATCCCTGCTTTTTTGGTCCAGTATCGCGGTAAATCTTACCCTGCTTGGTTTTTTCAAGTACTATAATTTTTTCGCGGACAGTTTTGTACAGGCCTTTTCCCTCTTCGGGCAGCAGATGAAGCTCCCGATGCTGGAGGTGATCTTGCCCGTGGGCATCAGTTTTTATACCTTCCAGTCGATGAGTTATGCGATCAATATCTACTGGAGAAAACTGACGCCTACCAGGGATATTCTTGCGTATACGGCTTTTGTGAGTTTTTTTCCACAATTGGTGGCCGGTCCGATCGAACGGGCGACCAACTTGTTGCCGCAGTTTTTTAAAGCCAAAGAGTTTGACTACGACCTGGTTGTAAAAGGCCTGAAAATGATGCTGCTGGGCTTTTTTATGAAAGTGGTGGTTGCCGACAGACTGGCTTTATACGTCGATTCCGTCTACAACAACGTAGCGATGCATACCGGTTGGTCCTTTATCGTTGCGACCTTTTTCTTTGCCCTCCAGATCTACGGCGACTTTGCGGGATATTCCCTGATCGCCATCGGTACGGCCAAACTCTTCGGATTCAACCTGATGCAGAACTTCAACCGGCCCTATTTTTCCGCTTCTTTCCGGGATTTCTGGGGGCGCTGGCATATTTCGCTGTCTACCTGGTTTAAAGACTTTGTATACATTCCGCTGGGTGGCAACCGCGGCAGTAAAACCAGGACGCGCTTCAATTTATTTACCACCTTCTTAGTCAGCGGTTTGTGGCACGGCGCCAACTGGACCTTTGTGATCTGGGGAGCCATGCACGGCGCTTTTCAGATCATCGAACGTATGCTGGCGGATACGGTAAAGATAAAATTGCCCAGAGCAATCAGCATTCTGCTGGTATTTGCACTGACCTGTTTAGCCTGGGTGTTTTTCCGGGCGGCTACCGTCCAGGACGCATTTTACGTCATCGGCACCATGTTTACCAGTCTGGGAGAAAGTGTTCATATCGGAGACATCGGCATTTTTACCTTCTCTGTGGTTGGTGTCCTGCTTTTGTTTTCCTTAGAATTCGTCATGGAATATTATCCCGGTTTCAGTTTGCTTAATCACCGTTGGGCTCCCGTCCGTTATGCCACCATCCTGTTTATGCTGATCTATATCATTAGTTTCGGCGTATTTGATGGCAGCCAGTTCATTTATTTCCAGTTCTAATCTCCGATTTGTGTTATCCAATGAGAAAACTATATACAAAAATCCTCATCATTCTGGTGCTTCTGGCCGCATTCGACGTGGCCGCAGGCTTAGTACTGGACTGGCTGCGGGATCACTCTCCCGACGGGCGTTATTACAAAACCAAATATTCACTCGAAAACTGCCAGGAAGATGTCGTCGTGATCGGCAGTTCCAGGGGTGAAATCAACTATGTGACCCAAATCATTGAAGATTCGTTGGGCATGAGTTGCTGGAATGCCAGCCGCGGGGGGCAGGGCACGCCTTATTTCCGCGCCATTCAGGAAGGTATTCTCGCCAGGTACACCCCGAAAGTGGTGATCCTGAACATCGACGACAATGACCTGGAGACCCGCCCCAACTACGAACACGCCGGCGTGCTCCGGCCCTTTTACCAAAACTGCCCGCCCATACGTCCCATCATCAACAATACCTCGACGTTTGAATGGGCGCTGATGAAATCACGCCTCTACGCTTACAATTCGAGTTTTTATTACCTGATCCGCCCGTATTTTGTCCAAGGCCTCGATGGCAAAGCAAGCGACAAAGGCTGGAAACCGCGACTGGAAAAAATGACTGCCGAGATCGGCGGCCAACTGGAGCCGGAACCGGAAAAAGTTGACCTGAACAAGGAATCCGTCGCCTTGTTCGACACCCTCGTGCAAAAGTTTAAAACCCGGGGCTGCAAGGTGTTTTTGGTCGTTTCGCCCAATTACGGCAGAACGGTCAGCGCCTCCTCGGCGATCGAATACCTGCGCAAAACGTCTGCGGAAAACAATATTCCGTTGTTCGTATATTCCAACGACACTTCCTTTATTACCAAGCCCGAATTATTTGTAGATCCAGACCACCTGAATGTGGAGGGCGCCCAGACCTTTACCCGGCAACTTGTCGGACAAATCAAACCTTTCACATTTGCGAACCAGCATCTTTCAAAAGAATGAAAAGGTTTTTAAAATATTTTCGGAGGAAGTGGGCCAGCTATAGTTTCAGAAAAGTCGTTAATGTCAACCTGAACGAGCCTGTCATCACCTTCACTTTTGACGATGCGCCTATTTCGGCTTTCGTGGAAGGTGGGAATATCCTTGCGAAATATGGCGTGGGCGGCACTTTTTACATCTCCCTTTCTTTGATGAACGACGTGGACCCCACCACCCGATTCACCCCCCAACACATTAAAACGGCTCTTGCCCGGCACAACGAAATCGGTTGCCATACCTTCGGGCACACCGAGTTGTACACCGTATCCTTTGGAAAAGGAATGGTCGATATCATCAAAAACCAGGAAACCCTGGAAACGATTGCTCCGGGAATCACCCTCGATAACTTTTCCTACCCATTCGGTTCACAAACCCGGCCGATCAAAAAATTTGTCAGCAGCAGATTCAGGAGTGCGCGGGGTATCGAAGAAGGCATCAACCTGGACCAGACGGATTTGTACAACCTGAAAACGGTCAAATTATACGAACAGCGGTATTCGCTGGATTTCATATATGCTAAAATTGACGAAGCCGTTGCCTGTAACGGCTGGTTGATTTTTTATACCCACGACGTCCAGGAACACCCCTCCGAATGGGGCTGTTCACCCGCTTATTTTGAAGCGGTTGTGAAAAAATGCGCTGAAATGAACATCAAAATACTTACTGTCAACGAGGCTTTAAACCAAATCGAAAGAGGACTATGACATACAATCTTCTCATCACCGGCGGAGCCGGTTTTATCGGCTCCAATCTCGTCGAGCGATTTCTCAACGATCCCCGGATCGGATTGGTAAGGGTACTCGACGACCTTTCCAACGGCCTGTATGAAAACATCGCGGAATTTGAATTTCACCCGAAATTTGAATTTATCGAAGGTGATATCTGCGATTACGACACCTGCATGAGAGCCATGAAAGGCATCAACAAGGTCACACACCAGGCCGCTTTGGGATCGGTTCCGAGGTCGATTCAAAACCCCATGCGCACCAACGAGGTGAATGTCGGCGGCACCGTCAATGTATTGCACGCCGCCAAAGAATCCGGCGCGGACCGCGTGGTACTGGCGTTTTCTTCCAGCACGTACGGCGACAGCCCCGAACTGCCCAAGGTCGAGCACCGGATCGGCAACCCGCTCTCGCCGTATGCCGTGAGCAAACTGGCTGCGGAGCATTATGCCCAGGTTTTTTGCCGGACCTACGGTTTGAATTTTGTCGGCCTCCGTTATTTCAACATTTTTGGCCCCAAACAAAACCCCGACAACCCGTATGCCGCAGTAATTCCGCTGTTTTGCAGGGCATTTATCGAAGACAAACAACCCCTGATCAACGGAGACGGCACCACCAGCCGCGATTTTACTTTTGTTGAAAACGTGATGCACGCCAACGACCTGGCTTTGTTTACGGAAAACCCGGAGGCACTCAACCAGGTGTATAATGTCGCCTGCGGAGACCAGGTTGATCTCAATGAAATGGTCAATATGTTGCAATCCATCAGCGGCAAACAGATCCAGCCGGTTTACGGGCCGGAAAGAGCGGGCGACGTCAAACACTCCAAAGCTGATATTTCAAAAATCAGAACCAGGCTGGGTTACGAGCCGAAAGTCCTGATGTTCGAAGGGCTGCGCCAGGTATATGACTGGAACAAAAAAATGTACGTGGAAAAACATCTCCAGGCGCAGATTTGAACTAAAAACCGATTGAAAAACGACAAAAAGTACACACTGGATGCGAGATTTTACCATTGCCGCCTATAAAAACCTGCTGGTCAGTTTGAAAGAGGCCGGATATTCGTTTGCCACCTTTTCGGAATTTATTCAAAAAAAACCGGGACAAAGGCTCGTCATGCTCCGGCACGACGTCGACGACCGCAAACTACATTCCCTCGAATTTGCTCGTATTCAACGAGATATGGGCATTGTCGGCACCTACTATTTCCGAATGGTGCCGGAAAGTTTTGACGAAGACGTGATCCGCGAAATCCACCGGATGGGCCATGAAATCGGCTATCATTACGAGGATATGGATTTTGCCGGTGGCGACCCGGCAAAAGCGGTTCAGTTATTTGAACAACACCTCGAAACCCTGCGAAAAATCGTCCCCGTTTCCACGATTTGTATGCACGGAAGCCCGAAATCAAAATATGACAACAAGGACGTCTGGAAACATTATGATTATAAAAAATATGGCATTATCGGAGAGCCTTATTTTGATATAGATTTTAAACAGGTTTTTTACGTAACCGACACCGGGCGGCAGTGGGACGGGCATAAAGTAAGTGTACGGGACAAGGTGGCGAATTATTTCAACCTGTCTTTTCACACAACTTTTGAGATCATCAATTGTGTTAAAAATAATAAATTCCCTAATATTGTAATGTTTAACTTCCACCCGCAGAGATGGACAGATAATACTATTTTATGGATATGGGAAAAATACGTTCAAAACATTAAGAATTTAATTAAATTTATCGTAATCAAATTGCGGTAATTTATCCCGCACTCAGCCATCAGGCATAGTTTTTGTCTCCTTTAAATAACAAACAGTCTTGTTTTTGTTATTAGTTTTAACCGGTTAATAAAAATAATTGCCGGAGCAAACCGGGTCGTAATCCACCGTTGTTTGCTCCACCTGTCCCCCGCCTTTTTGCCTTTGCCCGGAGTTTCATGTACCGTATGTCCCCTATGTATGGCATGCCGGCCTTCCGTTATGATCTTATTAATCAACAACACCTTAATCGCAAATGGGACAAACCATACACCAACCGATGTACGAGCAACCAAAACAAACACTTTCTGATCTGTATCGCCGCGCCTTGTGCTCGGAAATACCGGGGGAAGCGGTCGAGTTCATCGAAAACTGGGTAGACCTTGATAACCTGTGGGATTCGGTCATCCTCAATACTTCCTCGCCCCTGAACCTGATTAACGTAATTTCGTGGCGCGGGCACGACGAAACCGGTATCGGCAGCATTATTAATGTCAAACGCCTCAATGATATCCGGTATATCAATAAATTTCTGGAATCCGCCAACGAATACCTTCGGCCCGGCGGTCATATCATCGGCTGTGTGGAAACCTGTCAGCAACGGGAAGAACGCCTGATGGCAAAATTCGCCTGGCCGTTCAACCATGTTTACTACTTTTTCGATTTTTGGGTAAAACGGGTCTGGCCCAAACTTCCACACCTCAAACACGCATATTTCCTGCTGACCAACGGCCGCAACCGGGTTATTTCTGAAATGGAAACTTACGGGCGGCTTTATTCCTGCGGCTATCGCTTAGTGAAAACCTTCAATGCCGACGGACAAATGTATTTCGTGGCGGAGAAAGTTGGCGAGCCGGACTACAACAACGAAGCCTCCTACGGGCCGCTCATCAAACTGCGGCGGGTTGGTAAAAACGGTAAAATATTCAACGTCTACAAGTTCCGGACGATGTACCCCTACTCGGAATACCTGCAGTCGTTTATTTACGAAAACTACGGTTTGCAAAAAGGTGGTAAATTCAAAGACGATCCCCGGGTTACTACCCTGGGCCGCATCTTCCGCAAAAACTGGATCGACGAACTGCCCATGTTGTTCAACTGGCTCAAAGGCGACGTAAAACTGATGGGTGTGCGCCCCCTCAGCAAGCAGTATTTCAGCTTGTACCCGAAAGAGTTTCAGGAATACAGAAAACAATTCAAACCGGGTCTGATTCCTCCCGTGTATGTCGAAATTCCCAAGTCGCTCGAAGACATCGTGGAAATCGAATACCGGTACCTCAAGGCATACGAGAAGAATCCCATTCTCACCGACATGCGCTATTTTTGGAGAGCTTTTTGCAACATCGTTTTCAAAAAGGTAAGAAGCCATTAAGTCGAAAAGTACCACTACAGTCAGGCGGGTTAATACTGCATAAAATGACGGGGCGACTTCAGGTCGCTCCGTCACTTCCTGTTTTGGGAAAAACCTCGTTTTTAAAAACTTTTTGAAAGCCAATACATTGCCATGACGAATGCCACCTTACACCCGGATCGGCAAATAACCACGCCCGGCGACCAGGAACAACACCACGAAGAAAACGCCAGGTTCAGGTTTGGACCCTATGAGGAATTCCTGAAAAAATACCTGGAACAGGAATACCGGTTTTGTTTTTTTCCCGAAATCAACCAGCCCAAAAATCAGATTGCGCTGCGCCACGATATCGACTTCGATACCCAATTCGCGTTGCAATCGGCGCAGATCGAATCAAAACTCGGCATTAAAGCCACCTATTTCTTTTTGATGCGCTCTAATTTTTACAATCTCTTTTCGCCGCAAGACCTGCATAACGTATTGGCAATCAGAGACCTGGGGCATCACATTTCCATCCATTTCGATCCCACCGTTTATGAGGATTTCCATGAGGGTTTAAAATGGGAAGCGGCGCTTTTCCGGCAGGTTTTCCGGCAGGAAGTCAGTATCATCAGCCTGCACCGGCCGAATACATTTTTTCAGGAATTCGACTCACCCATATTCGACATCGAACATACGTATCAGGCCAAATATTTCCGGGACATCAAATACTTCGCGGACTCAACCGGAGTGTGGCGTTTTGGCCATCCGTTCGATTCGCAGGAGTTTCTGCAACAACACTCACTCCACGTATTGATTCACCCGGTCTGGTGGATGCTGGATGGCGTATCCAACACAGACAAGTTGCGCACTTTTTACAGCCAAAAAGTGCAGTCGCTGAAAACAGATTTCTCCAACAACTGCATACCCTTCCGTTCCATCCATGAAAGTCTTTGATGAAATAGCGGTTTTCGGATGTAAAGCCACCACCCTTTTTCTGCTCGAGAACCTGAACATCCCGTTCAAAATCCGCCACCTCATCACCAGCGACCCTGAAGCGGGGCAAAAACACGATGTGGCCGACTACCTCGACCTGAAAGAGATCGCCGAATCGAAGGGGATAAGCGTGTACCGGGCCAAATACTATTCCCTGAAAAATCCGGCGGACCAGGAATACCTCCGGTCCTTAAAACTCGACCTGGCATTTGTAGTGGGCTGGCAACGGCTTGTACCGCCGGAAGTGCTTTCCGGGTTATCGATCGGCGCATTCGGTATGCATGGCAGTTCGATGAACCTGCCGCTCGGCCGGGGCCGTTCGCCCATGAACTGGTCGATCATCGAAGGCCGGCAGGCATTTTACACCAACCTGTTCCGTTACGATCCGGGGGTTGATTCGGGTGATGTTGTGGATACGTTCAAGTTCCAGGTTTCACAACGGGATACCGCCGAAACCATGCATTTTAAAAATACCCTCGCCATGAAATACCTGGTGGAGCGGAATATCGGGAATCTGGTGCGCAACGAATTCAAACTGACGGCCCAGAATAACTTGCTTACCCCAACCTATTACCCCAAACGAAGCCCGGAGGACGGGCTCATCGACTGGGAACAGGACGTACACGTCATCGAACGATTTATCCGCGCCGTAACCCGGCCTTTCGGCGGCGCCTTTACTTTTTCCGGCAGCCGGAAAATCAATATCTGGGATTCGCAGGTATTTGACCTGAATGACTTTGGTTACGAAAACGAGCCGGCAGGTTCCGTGGTCGCCGTTTTTGGCAGTGGCAAATTTTTGGTAAAAGGATTCGGCGGCTTACTTCTGGTCAATACCTGGGACGCGGATTTTACCCCGCAAAAAGGCATGCAGTTGGGCAATAACGGCCTCACCGTCAAGCAATTTGAAAGAAATCCGCTCGGTTTTTTTGATGTTTGATCCGGGGTACAACCCATCCTTCACTCCATCCTGAATACCGTCGTGTGTTTTCCCACCACGTCGCGGGTATCCGTAGCCGTTACAGTCAGTTCCTGGAACGGCAGAGACGGGTCAAGTGTCTGGGTATTGATCATCACTTCTCCGGCCGCCGGAGCTTTGTCGCCGGTGTAAATCGTGTCGCCGTTCAATTCCACTATTACACTTTTTAGTGTTAAGGATTCCAGCAGGTTGATCCGGATGTCCAAAGGAATGGTACCGCTCAAAATCGGCACCTCAATGTCCGGAGGCGCCGGTTGTACAAACAGAATTTGCGGCGTTGTTTGAAGTGCAATCGGTACCAGCGTCTGCTGCGGGCCGTACAGATTATCGTACACCCACACGTTGCCGTCGAGGTGAACAACCGCCTGTGCCGGATCGCTGTTCAGAAAAATGTTGTGGTGAAATTCAGCCAGCACCCGCGGCACACCCCGTACTTCGGCATCGAAAGATGTATTTACGGACGGGTCACTACCCGCATTGTTGACAAATGTGTTATGGTGTATGTTTAATACGTCGCCCGCAATATGATGCCCGCGCGCCTGCAAAACCTGCAGATAATCGTGCATATCTATGGCAAACGAGCCGCTGTACGGCTGCCAGGAATCGGGCACCGGCTCCCGGACGATGATATTGTAGCGCGCTTCGTAACCCGTGCCGGGGTAGCCGCTGCCCGCCGTAGCGTGCCAGATCCAGTGTATCTTGTTGGCCTCAACCAGTACGGGGAGCCCGGATTTGTTCAGGGTGATCACCGGATAAGAGTGAATATCATGCAGGTAGCAGTGGTGTACGTGTACCTCCTTGCCACCCGGATATATTTCCACACCGCCCCGTGCAAAATTGGAGATTTCACAATTTTCAATTTCCACGTTGGCGCCCTCTACGGCAAAACACAAGACCTTGGAATCGGGCCGGATCGCATAATTGATGTCCGCGTAGTTGTCATCGGCGCCCCGGAACCGGAGCCCGGTGATCCGTACGTTGTGGTGCACCCAGAACAAGATGTTCTCCGCGGGAATGTCGTTGGAAAAAATAAGCGGTCCGGGCAAACCCTGGTAGCCCCGGTTGCCTGCCAGCGTAATGCCATCCGGAATATCGATATTGTAAAGACCCGTGAGGTCGATATTGGCGCCGGATTCGACCAGTATGGTATTTCCCGCCTGGGCATTTTGTAAGGCGGCAAGCAATTCGGCAGCGTTTTTTACCACAAA
Organism: Lewinellaceae bacterium; assembly: GCA_016713985.1. Classification (GTDB taxonomy): domain Bacteria; phylum Bacteroidota; class Bacteroidia; order Chitinophagales; family Saprospiraceae; genus M3007. The sequence goes on from JADJOD010000026.1 coordinate 54,424, forward strand.
ATCGCCGGTTCTGACAATTTTGCTATAACCTTTGCCTCCTCCGATGGAGTCGCCGGTCGGGTTGGCGGCCGCTCCATATTCGGGCGACGGCGTTACACCTGTATTTTCTTTATCACAGGTTGCGAGTGACAAGCCCATAAAGAGCAAGCCCGCATAAATAATCATATTACGCATTGTTTCAGTCCGTTAAACAGTTCAATAATTTGACTGCAAGATTATGCAACATTTGTGGTTAAAAACAAAATAACGGGTGGCTAAAACCGTCACATTTAAGCACCAACGAAGAAAATAATACAGTTTTAATGTTGTAGCCGCGACAAATGGGCCAATCCCGGGCGGATGTAAAAACCTTATCGTATTTACCTGCGTTTCAGGGTAATATTTATTTCAATATTGCAATCATGACAACAAGCAATCAGCAAAAAAACAATCCCACTCCCCTACCCTTGGGTCCAACGGAAATCGCGACGCTGGGTGGCGGCTGTTTTTGGTGTATCGAGGCCATTTTTCAGGAATTGAAGGGGGTGCTTCGGGTAGAAAGCGGTTATTCAGGCGGACGCGGGGCGAATCCGACTTACCGGGAAATTTGTTCCGGCCTCACCGGCCATGCCGAAGTAATTCAGGTCACATTCGATCCTTCCGCAGTTTCTTTTCGCGAAATACTGGACGTCTTTTTTGTTTACCACGACCCGACGACACTCAACCGGCAGGGCAACGACGTGGGCACGCAATACCGTTCGGTTATTTTTTTCCATTCACCGGAACAAAAAACCGCTGCAGAGGAAGCAAAAACGGCAGCCGGCGCCATATGGGACGCCCCGGTGGTAACCGAGATTGCGCCGTTTACACAGTTTTACAAAGCGGAGGATTACCACCAGAATTATTACAAAGATCACCAGTGGCAACCCTACTGCGCCGTCGTTATTGCGCCCAAATTGAAGAAATTCCGGGAGCAATACCGGGAAAAACTGAACGTGTAAATTTCCGGAATGATCAAATTCGCCGCTTTGGTGTTACATTTGCATGAAACTTCTAAGAATGAACGATAAGCAGCAATTGCTCGAAAAAATTGAAGAGGCATTGAGCACAGTACGTCCGCACCTGGTAACCGATGGCGGTGATGTTGAATTGGTAGAACTTACCGATGACATGCACGTAAAAATCCGCTGGAAAGGTATGTGTGAATCCTGTTCCATGTCGGGAATGACCCTGCGCGCAGGAATCCAGGAAGCCATTAAAGGCAAAATCCCGGAAATTGTCGGGGTGGAAGCCGTCAACTGAGCAATTACATTTCCCTTGCCATTTCAGAACCTCATTCTGGCCTGGAATTTCCAAAACCGTTCCCGGCCCGTGATTCCTGTACTGGTCACGGCGCGGGCCTGGTTGGTTTGTTCAAAACGGCCTTCCAGCCGCAGCCAATGGTTTACACGCCACTGAATATTTAAATAGTAGCGGGAGCCCCGCCCGGAAAAAGCCGGTATAGAAACGGAAGAAAACAGGTCGTTTTCAAAAGCAAATACCCGGGTGTCAAAATTATCGGTGTCAAAAACGGAATAACGGATCGCGCCGGAAACGGGAGAGCCGATCGACTTCCAGACGGCTTCCTGAAAAGCAATATAACCTTTGGTCCAGCCGAAACCCTCCACCCGGAACAAGGTCCATTCCACCCGGCTTCTCAGCTCGAGCGACGGCGTCACTTTGTAAATAGCGTGCAGGCGAAACCGGTCGCGGCGGTTTTCCAACAATCCCGGCACCCCTTCCACGTCGCTGTCCCGTTCCTTGATTTCGCTTTGGTACAAAGCATACACAGAAAAAACCTTGCTTTTTGTCCAGAGTACCCGGGTCAGGAATTCACGGCCTTGTGAAGGTGCACTTACTCCGAATCGAAGCCAGGGATGCCGCCAGACATCTGCATAAACATTTATCTGCCAGCGTCTTATATACCGGATATCCGCACCGAGGTACAATCCTTGTTCGTTGGCAGCACCCGAGGTTTCGGAAAACGGCTGGGCATAAATATATTGATAATCCTTTGGAAAGGAACGTTGAAGCGCCGTCAGGGTAACATGCCGGTCGGGAGAAAAAAGCAAACTGTTGACCGTCGCCACGGCGCCGTTGTCGCTGCGCGCCGTTTCTCCGAAAAACAACCAGTTGCGGCGGCGGTATTCGTAATCGAAGCTGTAGCCCGTCAGGTTTTGCCCCCGGAATACAAACATCCGGTAATTGGCAAAAGCCGGGGTCCAGGGTTTGTCGTAGTGAAAGTGCAGCGCATTGGCGGTGATATGGCCGTTTTTCCACAAATGGCTCACGGACAACCCGGCAACCTGCTCGCGCAAGGATTTTTCATCGGCGATTTCCGAAGGAAGCCGGTGATACCCGGAGGTTTGAAGCGACGAAAAAACAATCTCCGCAAATTCCATATCGGCGGAATCGGGGGTAATCACGTTGCCGTCGCGGCGGCGATCGGAATAAAGGGCGGTTAATTCCAGACCCGGACCGAATTGTAAGGTGGTGGCCGCGCCCCGGAAAAAAAAGGTTTCGCCAAAGGATGCATAGGGGTTGATTTTCCGCCCTCCCCGCGCCACCGCCACCGTTTCCGCCGATTTTCCCGGAGAAAAACCGGTTTGAAGCAATAATCCCTGGCCAAAACGGGCGGAAAAATCGCCCAGGGCGACCGCTTTCACCCGTTTGTTCAGGTTTTGCACAAACAGGTGGGCGCTGTAAAAATCAAAACCCTGTTTGTTGCTTTTTGCAAAAAACGCCTCTCCGGGGTCATTTTCGGCCGTAAAACCAAACCGAAGCCGGTTGTCGAAAGAATGCCTGTAGCGAAAGGCCCAGCTGTTGGGGTTCCCTTCGGCCGTTTCGGGGTAATTGCGCGGCACGGGGCGCCCCCAGCGGAGCAATACTTCGTTTTCGCCTTCATAAAAACCCCGGAGCAAATTGATATTCCGGGTGTCCAGCCCCGTAGAAACGGCCGAAAAAGCCAAAATTCTGCGGATATCGGACAAAGACCAGCCGGGTATCGCCTGTAATTCATATTCATTGAGCAGAGGCCCCAATTGTGCGCGGTACGTCAAAAAATTTTCCACCTGAAGTTCGTTCAGCAGGCGAAGCCCGAGCAGGTCTTCGCGGGAAGCCCGGTTCAGGTTAAGTGGATTGGTCCGGTAATTTTCGAGATTTTCCAAAAAAAACTGGGCATCGGATTCCGTGGCCTGTTCGTTGTCGCGAAAAAAGTTTTCCAGCAACTCGGCCGCAGCGGGGTCTTCGGTTTGGGCGTTCCCGGGAAAAACCTGAAGCCCGGACAGGGCAAATAGCAGCAGAAAAGCCCGCAAAAACAAAACATTCCGGCTTTGTGTATTTTGACGGTGGAAAAACATCATGGAGCGGATAGGATTTTCGAAACAATGATAGCGCAAAAATGCCGTTATTTAATAACCGGTTGGTAGGATGAAATGTGTCTTTCGGATTTTTTTTCGTCCAATCAGTCCATGTAATTTTTGCGTGTAATTAATTCACCGATTCCGAGCATCTGCTCTACTTTTGCAACGCAATTTTTTAACCAACAAAACGATTCTTAACATGAAAAAAACTGTTTTGGGAATTCTCGTCGGAGCTGCGCTTACGCTGGGTATGACCTCCTGCGGCGAAAAACTGCTTACACAGGAGCAGTTCGATGCCGAAGTTCAAAAAGGTGTTGAAGCCGGCCGCGCCGCCGTAGAAAGCGAAATGAACGCCAAATGTGACGCCGAGTTTGATGCCCGCGTCCAGGAACGCGTCAACCAACTCGACCAGGAAGCAACTGCCACGGCCCAACCGCAATAAAAGCGGCCTGAGTTTGCCTCCACGTAGATTATCCTTTTTCCACTCTTCAATGAAAAATTCAACAACAATGAATAAAAAATTGATCCTGGTCGGCGCCATCAGGGTTGCCGGTTTTTCGTTTTTCCGCATTCGACGGTAAAACACTGGCCCAGCAAAAAGCCGAAATCCAACAAACGATCACGATGAAACTCGACGAGCTGCGCGCACAAAAAGAACAGGAGTGCACCGACAAGGTGAACGCCGCCGCACAAGTCAAATTCGACGAAATCGTGGCTGCCCGCGCCGCCGAAGAGGCTAAAAAGCCCGTCAAATCGTCGACCAAATCCAAAGGAAGCAAAGGCCCGAAAGTTGATCCGCTTCCGCAGCCTTCCAAACCGTCGACCACACCGTCGAAAGACAAATGGACGCCGGACGGCAATACCAGCCAGCCCTCGAAAGAGAAATGGACGCCCGCTCAGCCGGACGGGGCCAAACCGGCTACCGAAACGCCGTCAAAAAGCAAATGGACGAAGCCGAGCGGCGGGGGCGGCAACTAATTGATTGTCTGCCAATTGGCATTTAAACGAAACGGGCAACCTCCTTGCGGAAGTTGCCCGTTCTTATTTGAATCAGGTTGTGTACGCTTGTAATAAATTACTTCGTCATCGTGGCTGTGCAGGTAAAGGAAACAGCACCCGAAGCGGAATACGTGATCGTCAGGATATTGCCCACGATAGTGCCCGAGCCACTTACCGTCAGGGTATTGCCGCCGATCGTCAGCGGAGTGCTCGGAACGGTGAGTTCGTCGCCGCTGATCTCTGCCGATACGTTGAGGCCGGAGTTGCCGAAGTTGCCAATGTTCACCTGGGTGATGCTGGAACCTGCGGAGATGGAGCTGGCATAGGTGTCAGCCGGGCCGCCACATGTTTCGCTTACGTTATAGTTGCCATAAAATTTAACGCGCGATTCGGTGTCGCACTGGCCACTTGCGCCGATTTCATAACCGTCATCGCAAACGCAATCACCGCTAAAGCAGGTACCGTTGGCGCCGCAGTCCACGTCTTTGCAAGCATCGGAATCACCACAAGCCGGTGTGAACATCAGGAAGGCGCCGAGCAGGAGTGCCGGGAGGAGAAACAGTTTTTTGCTCATGCTTTGAAAATTTTTGAGAGTGAGTAATAGAATGTTGTTTTGTAGAATTAAAAAACTGCCGCAAAGGTAGTAAAAACATCGAATGCCCAAATCACAGGGGTGAAGGTTTGAGGCAAAAATGCCTGCCAAACGGGCCGTTTGCCAATTAACGCTGACCCGCAAATTAAATTTTGCAGCGATGCAGCAGAAATGGGGTATTTACACACCTTCAGCAAAGGCAGGCAGTGTGTTCCGAATGCGGCTTGAAACACGTTTTGTCGAATAGGCGGTGATTTTTATACCTTCGCTTCTTCTCGTCTAACTGTTTCCGCGATGGATTACCAAAAGATAACCGTCTCCAAAACTGCCCATTACTGCCTTTTGGGACAACCCGGACCCCATATCCGCCAATTGTGGATCGTTTGTCACGGCTACGCCCAACTGGCTCCGGCGTTCCTTGAAAATTTCAAACAACTTGACAACGGGCAAACCCTCATTATTGCCCCCGAAGGCATGAATCATTTCTATCAAAAAGGGTTTGACGGACCGGTTGTTGCCAGCTGGATGACACGCCTGCACCGGGAAGACGAGATCATCGACTATTCGTATTTTCTGCAGGCTTTGTACAACCAATATATCGAGTTGTTGCCCTACGACATCCGCATCGTGTTGCTGGGTTTTTCACAGGGCACGGCCACCGTTTGTCGTTGGGCGCTGCGCAATCACCCGCATTTTCACGACCTGATCCTGTGGGCGGGCTTACCTCCGGAGGACCTGAACTATGCAGAACATCGCAATTATCTGACAGACAAGAATTTGTATTTGCTTTATGGTACAAACGATCCCTTTCTGACTCCCGACCGGCTTTCCACCTTGCAGGAAATCGAGGACAAAAACGGGGTCGATTTTGGTGAAAAATCATTCGATGGAGGCCATGAAATCCCTTCGGATGTGTTGCACAAACTGTCCCAAAACCTGAACTGATTTTTGCTGCCCAAACATTTCTATACCTTCGCCCCGATTCCGCTTTAAGCCAACTTTACCACGTCATACCCGATTTGTCATGGATTTTAAAAAATTGATTCCCCACCTGATCGCTGTCGGAGCCCTTTTGCTGGTTTCGGCCCTTTATTTTGCACCCAATGCGTTTAACGGCAAGGTATTGCCACAACCCGATAACGACAAGGCGCGAGGAATGTCTACTGAAATTCGCGGCTATGTAGAAAAAGAGGGCAAAACGCCGCTTTGGACGAACAGCGCGTTTGGCGGTATGCCGGGTTATCAGATCTATTCGCCGGTGAAAGGCAACCTGACCACTCCGGTGTACAAAACCATTTTTTTGTGGACGGATTACACCGCCGCCTGGGCGCAGGTATTTGCAGCGATGCTTTGTATGTATCTGTTGATCAGTTCTTTAAAAGCCGACTGGAGGGTAGCGGTGTTCGGCGCCCTGGCTTACGGCATCACCTCCTACAACGTGGATATTCTGGAGGCAGGGCACTCCACCAAAATGGCCGCACTGGCTTTGGCGCCGGGTGTATTAGCCGGGTTTGTGCTGGTGTTTAACGGGCGTTTGTTGCTGGGCGGCGGACTGGCTGCTTTGTTTATTGCGATGCAGTTGTACGCCAACCACGTGCAGATCACGTATTATACCCTGCTTATTTCCGGCATCTATTACCTCACACAACTGGTCGATTCCTTTCGCCACAAAACTTTTAAAAACTGGGGTAAAGCGCTTATAGTCAGCAGTTTGGCCATAGTCATCGGTCTTGCCTGCAACCTGTCCCGGTTGTGGCCGACCTACGAATACAGCAAAGAAACCATTCGTGGCAAATCCGAACTGGCCAGTAAGGGGGACAAAGGCGACGGCCTGGACAAGGATTATTTGTTCGGCTGGAGTTACGGCGTGCGTGAAAGTTTCACCCTCATCGTTCCACATTTTGCGGGCGGCGGCGCCAACGAATCGTATAAGAATACCCAACTGTACAAAACATTTATCACCAAATACAGCCAGCAACTCCCGGCACAACAAGCCGAACGGCAAACCGCTGGCCTGATGTACGCCGGCGACCAGCCTTTTGTGGGCACGGCGATTTACTTCGGCGCCATCGTTTGTTTTCTTTTTATTCTGGGTATGTTTCTTGTGCCGGGTAATGTAAAATGGTGGCTGACGGCCGCCGGCCTGTTCATGGTGTCGCTTGCCTGGGGAAAGAACTTTTTCCTGAACGATATTCTGTACGACTATTTTCCGTTTTTTAATAAATTTCGAGCCGTTTCCATGGCCCTGGGGCCCGGACAATTGTGTTTTGCGGTGCTGGCTGCGATGGGTTTGCAAAAATTAGGCGACCCGGATATCGCCCATGAACGCAAAAAAAGGGCGCTCTGGATCGCCGCCGGCGCCTCGCTCCTGTGGTGCCTGATCGCCATCGGAATGGCGCCCGACGCGGGCGTAAACGACGAAATGCTCGCTCAGGCGCCCGATCTGCTGAACGCCCTGCAACAGGACCGTTCGGCTATGGTGCGCAGCGATGCCTTCCGGTCGATGGGATTTATTCTGGCAGCTTCGGCCTTGATCTGGTTCTACCTGAAGGGGAGTTTAAAAGCGGGTATGATGGTGGGAGCCGTTGCCCTGCTTGCGTTGACCGACCATTGGCTGGTGTGTAACCGTACACTTTCTTCCGATAATTACGAAACCAAACGGGAAGCCACCGCGCCACCCGAAGAAGCGGCGTACGACAAACAAATTAAACAGGACAAAGATCTTTTTTACCGGGTGCTCGACTACAGCCGTGGAAAAATGACCGGAAACGCCACCACGTCCTATTTTCACAAAAGTATGAGCGGCTATCACGCCGCCAAACTCCAGCGTTACCAGGAAGTGGTGGAGAAATATTTCGGCGACGTGTATCCTCAGGATGAACGATTCCTGCCCGGCATCCTGCAAATGGCGGGGATTTTTAACGTAAAATACGTGGTAAAACCGACCGGAGAAGTGGTGCCCAATCCGGCCGCTTTGGGCAACGCCTGGTTCGTAAACGGTTGGAAATCAGTGCCGGACGCGGATGAAGAGTTAAACGCCCTCGGCAGACTCAACGCCCGGGACACCGCCGTCGTCCAGCAATCTTTTGCAGATGCGCTTGGCAACCTGAATATTCAACCCGACAGCACGGCGACGATCCGGCTCAGCAGTTATTACCCCGATAAAATGGAGTACGAGTATTCGGCAAAAACGGACCAACTCGCCGTGTTTTCGGAAATGTACTACCCACCTGCAAAAGGCTGGAAATGTTACCTCAACGGCCAGCCGACGGGCGATTTTATCAAAGCGGATTACCTGCTCCGTGCCATACGCCTGCCCGCCGGGCAAAACATGAAACTCGAAATGCGTTTTGAACCGCGCTCTTTTTACCTCGGCGAAACGGTTTCTTCCGGCGCATCCATCCTGGTGTTGCTGCTGTTTTTCGGCGGTTTGTTCTTCTGGTACCGGAAAAACCCGTTGACCGACCCGAACAGCCTTGTGAATATAGCACCGGAAAAAGAAGAACGCCCCGTAGCGCGCACCACACCTCCTGCTCCGGCAAAAGCAGGGCAAAAGAAAAGAAAATAAGCGGCTTGATAATCAAGCAGTTACAAAATAAAGCCGGTGAAGTTCCATGAGGAAACTCCACCGGCTTTATTTTAAAGTCATACCGAATGCCGCAATGACAATCAATGGCGTACAATCACTATTGAGAATGCTTACCTGTAATCGCTTTAATACCCGGCAACTCCTTGCCTTCCAGAAATTCCAGCATGGCGCCGCCGCCGGTGCTGACGAAACTGACTTTTTTGGCGAGTTTGAGTTGGTTGACAGCCGCTACGGAGTCGCCGCCGCCCACCATCGTGAACGCGCCTTTTTTTGTAGCGGAAGCGCAGGCCTTAGCGACAACTTTGGTGCCGTTGGCAAACGCCGGCATTTCAAACACACCCATCGGGCCGTTCCAGATCACCGTTTTGCTTTTGCGGATCACCGAAGCAAACGACTTGGCCGCTGCCGGGCCGATGTCGAGCCCCATCCAGCCGTCGGGAATCTGGTTGCTGGCGCATACCTGAACGCTGGCATCTGCGGCAAATTTGTCGCCGCAAACCGAATCCCTCGGGAGCAGCACTTTTACCCCCGTGTCTTTTGCTTTTTTCAGGAATTCCTTGGCGGTTTTCAACTTGTCGGCTTCCACCAACGAATTGCCCACGGCGCCTTTTTTTGCCAAAAAGAACGTATAGGCCATCGCGCCGCCGATGAGAATGTTATCGGCGTAACCGAGGAACTTCTCCAACAGCATGATCTTATCGCTCACCTTGGAACCGCCGGTCACGCAGGTGACGGGTTTTTCCGGGTTTTTCATGGCGCGGGTCGCGTTTTCGATCTCACGCTCCATAAGAAAGCCGAACGTCTTGCTGTTTTTGTCAAAAAACCTGGCCACGACGGTTGTACTTGCATGTGCGCGGTGCGCGGTGCCGAAAGCGTCGTTGACGTACACATCGCCCAAAGCGGCGAGTTTTTTGGAAAAACCTTCGTCGCCACCTTCTTCTTCGTGGTAAAAACGGGTGTTTTCAAGAAGTAATACTTCTCCCGGTTTCAACGCTGCGGCTTTTCTCACGGCTACTTTCCCGATACAATCGTCGGCAAAATGAATTTTGGTCCGCAGTTTTTTGCGCAGGTGTTTCACCAGATGTTGAAGGGTGAATTTTTGCCTGTTGATACTGCCGTCCGAATTGAGTTTTTCCAGCGGGCGCCCCAGGTGCGACATCAGGATGGCCGCCCCACCCTGCTCCAGGATGTGTTTGATCGTCGGCAACGCCTCGCGGATACGGGTGTCGTCGGTGATGTTATATTCTTTGTCCAGCGGAACGTTGAAGTCCACGCGGATGAGGGCTTTTTTGTCTTTAAAATTGATTTTCATGTTGTTATGGAAAACTCGTTTTGCTTAAAATAAGTGGTCAGTTCCTTATTCAACAACGCCCTGGCTTTCGCTTTTACGGATTCATAAGGAACTCCCTCGCCTTTGTCCAATTGCTGGAGGCCGGTCTCCACCAATGCTTTTTCCTTCTCCGAAATTTCTTTCCACCAGTCACCTTTGTTCACCAGTGCATGAAAATGATCTGCGATTTCCTGAAGCACCTCCCTGTCTTCCGTTTCGACAATGAGCTTGAGGAGATTTATTTTTAGATCGGATGTGGTCATTTTTGCTGAATTTTACACAAAAATACGGTTTTATTCCATGTGCTCATATTTTTCAACACTGACCACCTGCTCGTTTTCAAAGGTCAATTTTAATTCGTGAAACGCCCATCCGAATCCTGCACCTGAAACTCCCATGTCATACATCCAGACATCTGTCGTGTCTCCTCTGGTCGGTTCTCCAATAATTTTGACCACTTCATTTTTGTTTTTTCCTTCCAACAACCTGCTTTTTATCAAGTCTTCTTTCATTTCATGTCTTGATTCTGTATCAGCGCTCCATTTTATATGATCAAATTTTTGTTCCGGTGTCCTATCGGCATAAGTAAACAAGCCGATCATCAGTCCATACATTATTATCGGGGCAGCAATCAACGTGCCGCCGAGCGCCCATAAATTTCTGTTTTTTTCGTTGGCGGCTTTGCCTTTCAACAACCATTTAATCAGAAAAAATACGGGTATTCCAATCAACAAATGGATAACCAGATTACCAACTGCCATAACACACACCTTAGTACGTTAAAACATGAGTTCATCCTGAATTTTGAAAAGTGCCTTCTGATGTTTTACCCGTCGGAGTGTTCGAATTTTCAAAGTTCGGAATGAACTCATGACGAAATGCCAATGAGCCGAATCACATTAGCACATTAATATCAAACCATCGCGCACAGTTGCGCCAAACGCGCCGAATACCCGGCTTCGTTGTCGTACCAGCCCACGATGCGGCAGGTATTGCCGTTTACCTGGGTCAGCGGCGCGTCGAAGATCACCGAGTGGGTGTTGCGCACGATGTCGCTTGACACAATTTCATCTGTGTTGTATTCCAGAATACCCTTCAGGTGGCCGTCAGCCGCTGCTTTAAAAACAGCGTTGATTTCTTCCACCGTCGCGGCTTTTTTGATCGTGCAGACGCAGTCGGTGATCGAGCCGGTTGCGACCGGGATGCGGAGCGAATGTGCGGCGATTTTACCTTTGAGGTGCGGCGCCACCATCGTCACGGCTTTTGCCGCGCCAGTGCTGGTCGGTACGATGTTTTGCGCGGCTGCGCGGGCGCGGCGCAGGTCTTTATGTGGGGCGTCCTGCAGGTTTTGGTCGGCAGTGTAGGCGTGTATGGTATTCATAAAAAACTGCTCTACGCCGAAAGCTTTGTCCAAAACCATAATCATCGGCACGAGGCAGTTGGTGGTGCAGGAAGCGTTGGAAATGATGAGGTCGGTATCTTTGATTTGGTCGGCGTTGGCGCCGATGACAAAGGTTGGCACGTCGTCGGCTTTCGGCGGGGCGGACAGGATGACGCGTTTGGCGCCCGCTTGCAAGTGCAGGCCCGCCTTTTCCTTGTCGAGGAAAATACCGGTACATTCGAGCACTACGTCGACACCCATGGCCGCCCAAGGCAGTTCGGCGGGGTTTTTCACGGCGAGGCCCGCGATTTTATTGCCGTTCACGGTGATCGAGTTGTCGTCGGCAGTCACGGTTCCGTCAAAACGGCCGTGCATGGTGTCGTATTTGAGCAGGTGAGCCAGGGTATGGTTGTCCGTGAGGTCGTTGATAGCCACCACTTCTACATTGGGGTCTTTCACGAGGTTGCGGAAGGTCAGACGACCGATACGGCCAAAGCCGTTGATGGCGATGCGTTTTTTTGCCATGATTGTTTTGTTATTTGTATGTATTACAAGTTGTTGACAAGTGTGTCACGCCAGGGGCATGATTAGCGGCGCAAAAGTAGAAGATTGCCCTTTCATTTTCAAACTACCGCTGCAACTGTGTTCCGGTGCAATCGGTAGCCGTTTTCACCCGCCAGCATACCGAGGAAATGGTTCAGCGCGACCCATTTGGGTTCGTCCAGTTCGTAACTGATGTTCTCCCGAAAGTACTTTTCCAGGTCAAAACCGGGCATGGTGGGCAGTATTTTTATCAATTCGGGGATATGATCGAGCCCGATTTGTAAAGCGGCGTTGAACCTGCCGAGCAGTTCCGGGTGCAGCGGTTTTACACTCACCCAGGCGGCAAAAACAAACGGCAGCCCGGTCCAGGCAGCCCAGGCCTCCCCGAGGTCATACACAAACGGAAAACACCCGTGTTGCCCGATTGCCCGGTCGCCGATGATCAATCCGGCCGTATCACCCTGTATTTTCGATTCGTAGCCGGGCGTTGCGGGGATAAATTCCGGTTGAATTTTCCAGTACCGCGCGCAAAGCAACTGCGTCAGCGCCACCGACGTACGGGAATGAAAATCGAGGTAGACCTTTTTGATTTCCGACACCGGGCGTTCGGAAAAAAGGCAAACCGTCTGTACCGTACCCGTGGAGCCGATACAAAAATCAGACACTAAGTAAGCCTGGGGCAATTCGGGGATGATCGCTACCGGGGTGAGTGCAAGATCGGCTTCTCCGGAAAGCAGTTTTTGGGCACAAACAGAGGGAATATCAAGACTCAGGTCAATCATACCGGCCATATCGCTGCGGAAAAGTCCGTAGATAAAAGGCTTGGTATTCAAATAACTGACTGCGGAGAGGCGCATCTGTAGTATTGTTGGTGGCAAAGAAGAAAGCGACTGAATTGATCTCAAATCGCAAGTTCCGCCAGGTGGCTGGTATCGTTCTCTGATTCAAATACAAACATATCATCTTGAAAATGAATCACATAGAGACCCGTATTGGAATGTTCTATTTTTTCCATGTCGGCCGGACTCCAACCTTTGAGCATCGCAATCAGGCAGCGAAGGGTCCGGCCGTGGGTGGCTACCAGGATGTGGTTTTCGGGCCGGGTTTTGATCCATTCGATAAATCGCCCCACCCGTTCCCGGAGTTGGCGAGCGGTTTCTCCATTTGGCAGAGAGGCGTCTAAGTTTCCGTTTTTCCATGCTGCGATCATTTGCCGGAACAATGCCACCCGTTCCGGGGTGGAAGGCAAGCCTTCATGAGCGCCCCAGCAAATTTCGTTAATATCCGCAGTTTGAATCCAGGGAATACCTCGTTCGATAAACCCGCGAACAGTCTGATGTGTTCGTTTCAGTCCGGAAGTCACAACCAATTGAAAATCAATATCTTCAAATGCCTGAAAAAATGCGCGGGCCTGTTCGAGTCCCGTTTCATTCAACTCCGTATCGACGCCGCTGCCCTGCACGATCCCAAGTCTGTTAAATTCCGTTTCGCCGTGGCGAAGAATGTATAGTGTCATTGTTGGGATTGTTAGCATTGTTAGCATTGTTGGGTATTGTTGGGATTGGTCTTGGCTTTATTGGGGGGTGACAAAAATGACTCCGGGCAAGAATGGCGATTAACGACGATCAGCCCCGATCCACCACCGGCAGTTCGATATAACCCCGCCAGTGTTTGTCATCTTCAAAAACCTTATCGGTATAGTCTTCCAGGACCCGGTATAATGTGTCCCGTTCGACCGGCCTGCGCCCGACCCTGCGGATCATATCCACCAGTTCCTGCGTGCTGAGTGCGGGATTTTGCTCTTCAGAGCCCGCCATCGAGTAAATTTTTGTGGTATCGTCTATCGTGCCGTCCATATCGTCGACGCCGAAAGCGAGCGACATTTGCGCCACATTCCGGCCGATCATGGGCCAGTAGGCTTTGACGTGGTCGAAGTTGTCGAGGTAAATCCGGCTGATCGCGTAATTGCGGAGGTCTTCCACCGTGGTACTTTCGGGCAGGTGGCTCATTTGATTCTCCTGGTTCCTGAATTTCAGCGGAATAAAGGTCTGGAAACCGCCCGTTTTGTCCTGCAGGTTGCGCAGGCGTTCGAGGTGATCGACACGGTGGCGCCATTGTTCGATGTGGCCGTACAACATGGTTGCATTCGAACGCATACCCAGTTCGTGCCATATTTCGTGGATTCGAAGCCATTGTTCCGCGTCGCATTTATCTGCGGCGATCTGCTCCCTGATCTCGGGGTGAAAAATTTCCGCTCCTCCACCCGGCAGGCTGTCGACTCCGGCCTCCCGGATCATCCGCATACCTTCTTCGTAGGAGACTTTGGCTTTTTTAAAAATGTAGTGAAACTCTACCGGAGTGAGGGCTTTTACGTGCAAATCGGGGCGGTGTTCCTTGATTTTTTTAAAAAATTCGAGGTAAAACGGCAGGTCGTACTGCGGCAACACGCCGCCGACAATGTGTACTTCCGTTACCGGCTGACCGTCGTAACGGCGGACGATATCGAGCATTTCTTCCATCGAAAAAGCCCAGGACGACGGATCGTTTCGTTGTTTGATCAGCCGCGAATAGGAGCAAAACTTGCAGTCATAAACGCACAGGTTGGTGGGTTCGATGTGGAAATTCCGGTTAAAAAAAGTCTGGTCGCCGTTTTTTTGCTCCCGGATGTAGTTGGCCAGTACACCGGCGTAGGCAAGTTCGGCTTCCTGAAAAAGAAAAACGCCTTCGTCGAAGGTAATTCGCTGGTTGTCCGCAACTTTTTGTGCAATAAAACGCCGGTCAGCGTCGATATTTTTGTTGTCGAGCAGGATGCCGAGTTGTTCTGTTCCACGCATGGGCGAATGTTGATTTCCAACAAAAAACCCCGCAAACGGGGCTTTGTTCAGTACCTTGATCAGACAGTGGCAAATTTTATAAGTTCCATCAATTTTTTTGCGTTTTCCCGGTTTGAAAACTCCATTTCCAGCACCAGCCTGCGTTCTTCAATTTTCCTTTGTTCAAAAGGAGCGTTGATCAGCGCCTCCACTGTCTGGCGAATGGCGTTGGCTGAGTTGCGCACATAACAGAGTTTGGAAAGCCCCGTGCCGCTCACCATATGATCGTTAACAATGCAAAAACGCCCCCGAAACAAGGCATTGATCAGTTTCAGTTTGATGCCGGAAGCCTGGAAAGAAACAAGCAGGTTGATATGTGCCTTGGCAATGATGTTGTTCATTTCTTTTTCTTCCGGGTTCTCCACCAGCCGGACGTTTTCGTGCAACTGTACCAGGTCGCGCAGACGCGCGGGCGGGGCCATGCCGGCGATAACAAACGGGACGTCTATTTTTGAAAACACATTTTCGATCAGCCAGATGGCGGCGCGCTCGTTGTCGGGCACACTCAGTTTTCCGTGAAAAAGGGCGTATTCTCCCCTGCCCGGCAGACTTTCCACCTGGTCGTTGGGGTGGAATGCCGGAATGTAGTGGGTATTTGCTTTCATTTCGCGGTAATATGCGGCGTCCGTCGTCGAGATGGCGATGATCTCATCGGCGTGCAACACAACTTTGGGCTCGATGCGTTGCAACTTGATACTTTCCAGAAAATAATAGCTCTTTTCAAAAACTTCCGTCGGCGGAGTCAGGCGCGAAAGACTCTCGTAATACTGCCACTCGATGTTGTGCATCCGAAGTAACTTCTGGCGGCCGCGCAGGCGTTTGTGCCAGACATAAGAGGCCGTGTGTATGCCTTCGAACAAAATCGGGTAGTTATCCCGGCGCAAACGTTTGATCAGGGCGCGACTTTGCCGGGAACGCATGATAAACGGAATCGGGCTGACCTGGTAGAACAACGAACGGCTCCGCTTATAATAATGTACTTCATGGCAGTATTTTTCCAATTCCGGCTGCGGCGTCCGCTCTCCGTATTGAAAACAGTGAAGAATGATCTTTACACCCTGCTCGTGGAGCGCCTTTATTTGGTTAAAAATAAGGATTACCCCTCCGTAGTTTGCAGGATATGGAATATCAAAAGAAACGATGTGCAGATACATTACGGGAATAGAGGAGTCAGACACGGGGATGTATGTAGCAATAACAACAAAAATCGGGGCAAAGATAGGTTGTTTTTTGCAGGCATTTCATTCTATGGCGTTGTGCAAAAGCAGAAAAAAATTTTCCCTTTTCATTTGTTTATTATTTGGCGAAGTACATACCTTAGGGAAATTTTCAGGCATAGCCTGATTCGTCTTTCCAAATCATATTGTTCACTAAAACTGAGGCTTATGAATATCACCTTCGAGGAGTTGCGCCGCATCAAACACTCCCTGCCTACCGGAAGTATCCACCGAATTGCCGAAGAACTCAACCTGGACGAGCAAACCGTACGCAATTATTTCGGCGCTCACAGCAAAGGAGGGCAAATCGTCGAATGGCATCTGGAACCCGGTCCGGGAGGCGGCATAGTTCATTTGGAAGACACCACCATTCTTAACCGTGCGCTCCAAATCATCGAAGAACACAAAATATCCATGCAGTAACCGAAAAAATTCGCATTTACCAGTCGCCGCCGGTTTGGCGGTTCAGATAAAAAGGAAACCTCCGGAACCAGAGGTTTCCTTTTTTTACTTCAGGTAAAACGCTTTGGTAAGTTCTTGAAATTCAGGCGTATAAACCCTTTTTTCTCCGTAAACGTTCAGCGTTTTCCGTTCGAACCGGTACGGGTCTTTTTCAAAACGCAGCAACAGGCGCTCCACGGGTTTACCGGCCCGGGTCCTGATTTCCACTTCTTCGGTGCAGTACAATCCGGAAAGCACGGCCTTTTCACACATTTGTTTTCCTTCCGGCACGGGCAAAATAACGCATAGACGCCCCCGTGGACTCAATAATTTATTGGCTATTTGCAACAGGTCACCCGGCGAAAGGGTCGCGGTATGCCGCCCCAAACGCCGCGTTTCATCGGGGGAAACGATCTTTTCCGAAAAAAAGGGCGGGTTGCTGACAATCAGGTGGAACGTGGCGCCGCAGGTTTGTGCATATACCTGCACCGGCGCCTCGATTATTTCCAGGCAATGCCCCCAGGGCGACGATTCGAAGTTCCGGCGCGCACAGGCGGCAGACGGCGGGTGTATTTCGACGCCGTTCACCCGGATTTCCACACCCGCCACCGGTGCGATCTCCTCCGCCAGGCGTTGCATCAGCATCAGGGCCACCACACCCGTTCCGGCGCCAACATCGAGCACCCGCGTGCAGTCCCGGATATCCGCCCAGGCGCCGAGCAATACGCTGTCCGTGCCCATCGGATGTGCAACACCGGTTTGATCAATGCTGAATCTTTTGAAATGGAACGGTGGTGACGCCATGTCGGGTACGGATGACAGCAAAATAATTTCCTGCGGGAACGGCCCGCACATCAAGTTGTGCAGTTGTATTCCCGGGCAAAACTCCGGACATCCACTCTTTACCCGCAGCGTCGCGAATGCTGATCGTACCCTGCGCGACATTGTTCAGGGTAATCCTGTCGCGGGCAGGATTGGGCATTATTGCAACGGATATACTCGCCGGAGTGTGGGTCGAAGTAGTGTTTTCCACCCAGCGCCGCTCAAATTCCGAGCGGTACAACGTTGCGATACCGGCGTCGTGGATGATCAGGGTATTTTCGTCGTTCGCCGTTTCCGCGCTGAAAGACCAGTTGTGTGATCCGGTCACTACCAAAGGATCGGAACCCGGAATATCTGCGTCGATGATGCTGTATTTGTGGTGCAAACTGCCTGAAATGGCGTGGTGTTGCACATTGACGCCCTGCGACAACAGGTAATCGAATTCCGCGCCCTGGTCGCCGATATTTTCGATCATACCCCTGACCTGTGCGCCCTGATCGAACACTTCCACCAATGCATTGGCCTGTTCGTCTTTTGTAAAAGAAAACATGGCGAACAAAGCCTCTGAATCCGCGCTCCGGATGGCCTCTGAAATGCGGCCGGTCACCTGGTCGGATGGGGAAAACCAGGATTCCACGGGGATGTCGCCGATGATAAATTTATGCGGCGTATTGTCCCGTTTTTCGGCCCCGAACCGGCTGTTTGCCGCATTGGGAAGTGTGCCGTCGCTGCCCCACATTTCTTCAAATTCCAATTCATACGCCCGCGCAAGCGATTGATCCTGAATAAACAGTACATTATTAAAATCGTCCGTCATATTGCCGGTCGTCCAGTTCATCGAGCCGCCCATTACCCAGCACTTGTCGCTGAGGTCCGCGTCGATCACCATAAACTTGTTGTGCATCAGCGCCGGCACGTTGCCGTAAATCACCGGAAAAAAGGGCGGCGGATCCAGCGCCGGGCTGGACGCGTCGATGGAGGCGACATAACGCACACGAACCCCGTCGATATGTGCCTGTTTCAGGGCATTGGTGATGTCGATCCGGTTGTTGTTATACAATGCCACGTCGATGGATTGCTCTGCGGATGCAATTCGAAGCAAAATTTCGTCGAGCACCTCGTCGAAACTTTGGCCGGCCGGCTCCAGTCCGTTGGCGGAAGAAAGATCGACGGGATGGTTAAAATATACCTTGATCTCGCCGGACGACAAGGACCGGGTGGCAAACGGCGTCACTTCGGACAATATGGTTTCACCGTTGTGTTGCGCCTCAACCTGTACCCAATAAATAGCGCCCGGTTCCAGGCCCGTCAAAGTATAGGAATGGGTCAGCGTTTGAATGGGAAGCACTACTTCAGTGACCGGAGCAGGTGTGGCCCCGAAACGGAGTTTTGCGGAAGACAACTGGTTGGTTTTCCAGTTAACCGTGAAGCCGTTTTTCTGAATATCCGACTGATCCGGTTTTTCGGTAAAATAAAAACAAGGTGTCGGCGCCAGGTCGCCCGAATAACGTGGAAGTAACTGAAAATCATCAAATTCGGAAAGAATGGCCGTGAGATGCACGGGGCCTCCGGGAATATCCGTGTTTTGAAGCGGATGCCCCGAACGAATATAAATTTTTGCCGAAGTGCCGTCTGCGTCCACAATATTGTAGGTGCCCGAGCCGGAAAACACACCACCCGCGGCGTCGAAGTTGACACACTCGATATTCAGCAATTGCCCTTCCAGTTCGTCCGAAATATCGGCCAGGGCCACCATTTTTGGCGCCGGGAGCGGGTTATTGGAAGAAATTACCTGGAAATCGGTGATGGGGCTGATTTCGAGCAGTCCGTGAAAAAGGACCAGCGTGCCCGTAACCCGGATGCTGTCGCCGGCTTTTACTGCGGCTTCAAAACCCGGAGCAGAGCCCGCACCCGGAAATGCGGCGATGCCGGCCGTTCCATCCTGCAGATAGCGGATTTTCCCGAGTTCGTCGCCGTTGGTGGCAATCCCGCTTACGGTGACGACGGAACCGGCAATCTGGGTTCGCGCTTCCGAGATCGGAATATTCTGGGCGTTTAAAAATAAAGGATACAGCAGGGCAAAGGCGAGTAAACGGAAGATTCTGTTCATGAAAGATTTGTCCGGAAAACGTTTTTGTGTTTTGAAAATAAATTATTTCAGCCATACCCGCAACAGAAACATATTGGCAGTGATATACAAGGCGCGGCCGTCGTTGCCAAAGGCGCAGTTTGAGGTGGGTTGCCCCGTGTCGATCCTTCCCAACACCGTGCCATGCGCGTCAAATATCCATACACCTCCGGGGCCGGTGGCAAAAATAGTACCCTTGCGGTCCACTTTCAAACCGTCGGGCAAACCCGGCATGGCTTTACCAACTTTCGGCGTGGCGTCAAAAAACACCCGGCCGTTTTTCAAACGCCCGTCATCCGCTACGTCGTAAGCCATCCAGATCGCTTTGACGGGGTCGGAATTTGCGATATACAGCGTTTTTTCGTCGGGTGAAAATGCGATGCCGTTGGGCCGGGTCAGGGAATCGACCAGCAGGTCGACCGTACCGTCGGGGCGGCAGCGGTAAACCCCCTGAAAAGGAATTTCTTTGGCAGGGTCTTCCGTTTGTTTTTCGAGCCCGTAAGGCGGGTCGGTGAAATAGAGGTTGCCTTTCCGGTCAAATACCGCGTCGTTCGGGCTGTTCAGGCGTTTGTTGTCCCACATGCCGGCAAGGGTGACAAAATTGGCCGCGGGCCGGGCGAGCGACGCATCCATTCGCGCTACACGCCGGTCGCCGTGCTGGCACAATACCAGCCGGCCGGCGGGATCGAGCAGCAGTCCGTTGGCGCCGGGTTCTCCACCCCGTTCGGATGCTCCCGTGTATCCGGACGGACTAAGATACAATTCGGCGTCTTTGCCCTCTGACCAGCGCATAACGCGGTTGGGCGGGATGTCGGTAAAGAGCAAATAATTATCGCCGGGTATCCAGAGCGGGCCTTCCGACCAGGCAAAACTATCCGCCAGGATTTCAATTCCGGCATCCGGTCCGAGTATGCTGTCAAGGGCCGGGTGAAGGCGTTCGATTTTGCCGGTAAGCGGGTAGGAAACCTCCTTTTTTTCGGCATTTTTTTGCTTGCAGGTGCAAAGCAGCAAAGGTGCAGCGAAAAGAATCCAGGTTATCGGGATTTGGCGTAATGCAAGGTTTGTTTTCATATAAAATTCAGCAGCAGATTTAGGAAAATGGTTGGGTAATATATTGATTACCAGAGGACCGGTGCAAAGTTTCCATCTGCCGGGGCGCATCACCCTCATCCTCGTGGTCCAAAAAGCAGGCTTCCGATACGCACCATGGTACTCCCCTCCTCCACCGCTATTTGCCAGTCGCCCGACATACCCATTGAAATTTCGCAGAAGTGTGGGTCAGCGTTAAAAAAGTCCTTTTTCAGGTGTTGAAAAATGTCGTGCAGGTATTTGAATTCCGAACGCACCAGGCGGGTTTCGTCGGTAAAAGTTGCCATACCCATCACGCCGCAAATCCGGATGTTTTTTAATCGCGGAAAGATATCGCCCGAAATCATTTCGCGGGCCTCCGTCTCGTCGAATCCGAACTTGCTTTCTTCCGATGCGATATGGAACTGCAACAGGCAGTCAATGACCCGGTTATTCTTAATTGCTTGTTTATCAATTTCTTCCAACAAACGAAGACTATCGACGGAGTGGATCATACGTACAAACGGCGCGACAAGTTTCACCTTATTTGTCTGTAAATGGCCAATTAAGTGCCATTCAATATCCTTAGGCAGCGCTGCGTATTTTTCCAGCATCTCCTGAACGCGATTTTCACCAAAAATGCGCTGCCCCTTGTTATAGAGGGCAAGGATACGCTCGGGAGGGTGCGTTTTTGAAACGGCGACCAGCGTGGTCCGTGAAGTGGACAGTTTTTGAAGAATCTCGGTAAACATCGGGCAAAATGAAAATCGAAGTAAAGGTACTCAAACGAGGCAGCCCGGAAAGGAATGCCCGGAAGACAGGTGTAATTTTTTTTTGTTAAGTCGGGGCCCTTAACTGTTATAGAGTAAATCGGATGCGGCTTTTTTGCCATACCTTAGCCGCCCGAAATTTTGCCCCCACCCAGCGCGTTTATTCTAATCCAAGTTCAACCGATAGATGAATCTCCGTTATCCTATGTCATTTCGTTTTCGTTCTGCTTTTCCGATATTTGTTTGTTTTCTCATCTCCCAACCGGCTTTTTCGCAGATCATCTGGCAGGAGAATTTCAGCGGCCCCAACCAGGGCTGGACGCAAAATTTTACCGATTGTGATGCCCCCGGTTTCGCCGGCGTCCAAAATAACCGCTTCGAGGTCACGGACATGGAAGGGGCGCCCTGCTGCCCGACCGGCGGTGGCAATGACAACGAATGGGTGACCAATGACATTGCCATCAATAACTATTGTTCTGTTTCCATATCGGTAGATTATGGGTCTATAGGAGTATTTGAGTGTGTTGCGGGAGGACCTTATTACGGTTGTTCCGGCAACGTTTCTATCGATAACGGGCACGATCAGATGGTTTTTGAATACAGCCTGAACGGCGGACCGTTTATTCAGTTTTTTTACGTCTGCGGTGGCACTGCCGGCATAGCCTCCATCAACGGACTGAGTGGCAATACGATCCGCGTCAGAATATCTGCTGCCAATAAAGCCGTAGCCGAAACCTACTGGTTTGATAACGTGACAGTTACGGGTGTCGCTACGCCCACCGTCAACCAGCCGAACGACGTAACCGTATGCGCCGGGCAAAACGCTCCGGTGGTATTTACCGGCACCGGCACCCCTGCGCCGACTTTTTCCTGGACCAACAACAGCACGGCGGTCGGGCTGGCCGCTTCGGGCAACGGGAATTTAACGATTTCCCCGCCGGCCAACCTCGCGGCCCAACAAATGGCCACCGTCACCGTTACGCCAACTTCCGCCGGATGTACGGGCACACCCGTTACTTTTTGAGGTAACCGCCAATCCCGGTCCGACGGTGAACAATCCGGGCAATATCACCGTCTGCGCAGGCCAGACTTTGAATATCAATTTTTCGGGGAGCAGCCCTTCCGCCACCTACAATTGGACAGCCAGTGTCCCGATTCCCGGCGGCGGCCTCAACGGTACGGGCGACATCAGCGTTCCTATTCCCGCTATTCTGCCTTTCCCGGTAACGGCTTCCGTCACCGTGACCGCTACGGAAAACGGCTGCACCGGAGCGCCCCAGGTGTTCACGGTTACGGCTACACCCGCTCCAACCGGCACCATGACGCTCACCGGCAACGCCAATATTTGTCAGGGGCAAAATGCCGTGTTTTCGGTGAGTATTTCGGGAGGTTCTGCGCCGTACACCATTATTTATGCCATCGACGGCGTCGATCAGGCGCCGATCACGACCAATAACAATCCGTATACCCTGAATGTACCGATGAGTAGCAGCGGTGTGGTAAGCCTGAGCAGCATAGCAAACAGCAGTTGTGCGGGCAGTGCAACCGGAAGCGCCAATATCAACGTGACCCCGACCCCGACGGCGGCTATCACACCCGGAACCACCAATATTTGCACCGGCCAAAGCACCGATGTGGTGATTGATTTTACCGGAACGGGTCCTTTTACATTTGTATATCGCATCAACGGCATCAGCCAGCCGCCCATTACCACACCCGGGCCGAGTTACAACATCACAGTGACTCCCAATAATCCCGGAACGTTCAACTACACCCTGTTCAGTGTTACAAGCAATGGCTGCACCGGCACGGTCAGCGGCGCACAATCCGTGGTTGTGGGGCAAACACCCACCGCAACCCTCACCGGCGGCGGCACGGTTTGCGCCGGACAGGGAACTCCCCTGACCATTACGTTTACCGGCACCGGGCCTTTCACCTTCGATTACACGGCGGACGGCGCGGCGCAGGGGCCGATCACCACGTCCAGCAATCCGTTTGTTTTTATCGTAGCGCCTTCTGCAAGTACAACTTATGAATTGACGGGAGTGAGTGCAGGCGGTTGCCCCGGCACGGTACAGGGCATTGCAATCATCAACGTTAACCCAAGTCCGGTGGCTACCCTGGCCAACGGAAGCGCCACGATCTGCAACGGAGGCAGCGTTTCATTCAACGTTTCACTCGCCGGCCCGTCTCCATATACCTTTGTTTATGCCGTAAACGGCGTAAATCAGCCGCCTATCCTTACGTCGCAATCCGTTTATACCATCACCGTCTCCCCGGCAGCAGCCAGTACCTATACTTTGGTGAGCGTCAACGGCGGCGGGTGCAACGGGCAGGTGAGCGGCACATACACCGTAACGGTCGGCACACCTCCCGACGCGGTCATTTCGGGCGACACGATGATTTGTCCGGGCGACACCGCAGCCCTTTATGTCGATTTCACCGGGACCGGGCCGTTTACCTACATCTACACGACCAACGGCATCAGTCCGGACACCGTTATCACGTTGAACAACCCGGATACCATTTATGTGGCGCCGACCTCCACCACCGCTTATGTACTGACCAGCGTCAGTTCAAACGGCTGCACCGGCACCTTTTCGGGTATGGCAACCGTGAATATTGCACCTTCCGCCTCCGCCGCCATTTCAGGCGGGGGGCAAATCTGCCTCGGCGGGGATAGTATCAGCATTACCGTGAGTTTCCTCGGGCAGGGGCCTTATACCTTTGTTTATTCCGCCAACAGTGTCAATCAGCCGCCAGTAACCACCTCGTCCAATCCATATACCTTCAAGGTAAAGCCGAATATCGGCACGATTTATAAATTAGTCAGCGTAAGCAACGGCACCTGCAATGGTTCCGTTTCGGGTCAGGCCAACGTATTTGTCTTTACCCCGCCGACGGCCGTTCTGATGAGTGACCAGACGTTTTGCGACTCGGCCAACACCACCCTGATGGTGGATTTTACGGGAACCGGCCCATTTACCATAATTTATACGATCGACGGGGTGGCACAGGCCCCGGACACAACCTTCGACGATCCGTTTATTATTCCTGTAAACACCACAACTACAACGGATTACGAACTGATCAGCGTCGAATCGCCCGGATGTGTCGGCTTCCCGGATACGGCCATCACCACCATCACGGTAAACTATGCCCCCACTTACGCCAACCTCAACCTGAACTGCAACCTGATCGCGGGCACCTACGTGGTGGAATTTGATGTATTGGGCGCCACCCTGCCCCTGACACTCACCGCTGGCGCCGGGACCTTTACCGGCACCCATTTTACCGGCAACCCGATCAGCATCGGCACATCTTATACTTTTAGTTTTCACGATGCCAATAATTGCGGCACCGTAACCGTGAGCGGCCCATCCTCCTGCAACTGTACCACAGAGGCCGGCACCATGAACCTTGCCGCCATCGACGCCTGTGAAGGAGATACCGTAAGCGCTGTTTTTAACAATAACTTCGTTAACGACGGCAACGATATTTTGCGTTTTATTCTGCATACCAATCCGGCGATCCCGGTAGGCACCATCATTGCCTGGAGTGCAACACCAACCTTTACTTTTCAGCCGGGTATGACTGCGGGTGTCACCTACTACATTTCCGCTATTGCGGGAAACAACGACGGCACCGGAAATGTAGACCTGAACGATCCCTGCCGCTCCATTGCACAGGGGACTCCGGTGACCTTTTTCGCTTTGCCTACCGCTTCGCTGGGTGCAAACGATACAATTTGCGCCGGAAGCCAGGGTGTTTTGAACGTAACCATGACGGGGGTTGCGCCATTTTCGCTGACCTGGGCGCTCAACGGCGTTCAACAACCTACGGTCAGTAATATTCCCACTTCCACCTACAGCCTGGCCATTCAACCTCTCGCCACAACGGTTGTTAGCCTGATTTCCGTATCGGACAGCCGTTGCAGCAACAATACGGCCGATACGGCGTCCGTGGTGGTCAATACCTCCCCTCAGGTATCGAACTTTCAGAGTATTTGCGACTTCAGCACCGCGACCTATACCCTGGTGTTTAATGTGACGGGAGTTGCACCTTTCACCGTTACGGGTATCGGCGGATCGTTTACCGGCAACCAGTTTACCAGCGTTCCGATTCCATTGAGCAGTCCGTTTACCATTGACATTTCCGACGCGAATATCTGCGGCCAGACGACCCTGTCCGACAGTTCCAATTGCGCCTGTGTAACGGATGCGGGTACAATGAACCAAAACCAGGTCATTGTTTGCGCCACGGATTCGGTGCTGGTTGCCATTACCACGGGAGAAAGTCTGGACAGCACGGATATTTTGCGTTACATCCTGCACTCCAACCCCGGTGTGCCGGTGGGCACCATTTGGGCCTGGAGCAGTACGCCGCAATTCGCTTTTCAGCCGGGCATGCAGACCAACACGGTTTATTATATTTCCGCAATTGCCGGAAATCCGGACGGCACGGGTCTGATTATCCTGAGCGACCCCTGCCTTTCCGTGGCGACAGGCACGCCGGTGATTTTTCACGCCTTGCCGTCGGCCGAACTGCTTGCGCTCGACACGAGTATTTGCCCCAATCAATTGGTTACCCTGACGGTGAATTTCACCGGGGCGCAACCCTTTTCTTTTAATACGTCCGTTTTTGGTTCCGCACAAACGCCGGTTACGGGTATTGCGGACAGCACATTTTCATGGACAAGCAGTTATTCACAAAATACGATCATTCAATTAGATAGCGTCAGCGATCAATACTGCGCCAACGGGACGGTTATGGGTACGGCAAACATCAATATGTTGGGCGCTCCCGTATTTGCCAATATCCAAACCTCGTGCGATTCCGCGACACAAACCTATACCGTCGGGTTTTTGATTCAGGGCGGTGTTGCGCCGTATTCCATTGCGGGATCGACGGGTACCCTCACCGGCAACCAGTTTATAAGCGATCCGATCCCTTCCGGAACGCCTTATTCCTTTATCCTGAGCGACGTCAGCAACTGCGCCCAGGATACTTTAGCCGGCGCCGTCACCTGTTCCTGCGTAACCGATGCCGGGGCCCTGAGCCAATCGCCGCTGACCCTTTGTGCGGGATCAATCGTCAGTATTGCGGGTTCCATCGGATTTTTCCTCGACCCGAATGACACCCTGATCTACGTGCTGGCTACTGCACCCGGCCCGCCGGCATGGACCGTTTTGGCGACCAACGACGTTCCGAATTTCAGTTTTATCCCCGGTACGATGACACCCAACACGACGTACTACATCGTTGCATTAGCCGGCGACCAACTCGGCACGGGTGTTGATCCCAATGATCCCTGCCTGTCTTTGCCACCGGCCCGGCGGTGCTTTGGAGACCCGCCGTCAGTGCAACCATTTCCGGCACGGCAACCGTGTGTTCGGGTGTCAGTGCCAACCTGAATGTACAATTTGCCGGCGACGGCCCGTATACCTTCACATACGATGCAGGTGGCACACAACAGCAGGTCAGCACATCGCTTAATCCTTATACCCTCACCGTAACGCCATCTTTGTCAACCACTTACAGCCTTGTAAGTGTAAACGGCGCCGGCAACTGCGCCGGCACGGTAAGTGGCTCGGCCAACGTAACGGTCAATGTTTTACAGGTGCTGAACGTGCAGGCGATCTGCGATTTTGCAACGGAGACCTATCAACTCCAGTTTAATATCAGCAACGGAGTTGCGCCGAACGGAACGTATACCGTAACGGGTGTGACGGGGACCCTCACCGACTCCACTTTCCTGTCCAATCCCATTTCCGCGTTGTTGCCCTATAACCTGACGGTTTCGGGACCGGGCGGATGTTCCCAAACGGTTTCCGGGGAAGCGAATTGCCTCTGCACCACGGACGCCGGAACCCTCAGCGCTCTGGTTGCGGACGCCTGCCTGCCCAACGGTGTGGCGAGTGTTCAGACCAACGGCGACCAGGTACTGGAAACGGACGACATCGTTCAATATATCCTGTACACCGATCCAACCCAGTTGCCGCAAGGCATCCTCGCAACCGGTACCACACCCCAGTTCGGATTCCAGGCAGGAATGACAGCAGGCGTCACGTATTATATTTCTGTCATCGCCGGCAACAACAACGGCGCCGGGGTGGTGGACACCCTTGATCCCTGCGTATCCATTTCTCCCGGCATACCGGTTGTTTTCCATGATCCGCCGACGGCGACCCTGTCGGGAGATTCCACTTTTTGCCCCGGCAACAATGCCGCATTCCAGATCAAATTTACCGGTACGGCCCCGTTCAAATTTGTCTATACGGTGAATGGCAACCAACAAGGCCCCATCTCCGCGCCGGGCAATACCTTCAGTATCACTACGAGTAATGTACAGCAAAATCAGGTGTTCAGCCTGGTTTCGGTCGAAGACAAATTTTGTACCGGTACCGTGAGCGGCCAGGCTACGGTGACCATAATACCGTTGCCCGAAGGTTCCCTGATCGGCGACGCCACCATTTGCAGTGGCGGAACGGCCACGCTTGGATTGATTTTGAATGGCGGAACGGCTTACGACGTCACCATCGGCGGCGGAACGGCCCCGATTCAACTTAGCGGCATTCAAAGCGGCGCCACCGTAGATGTAACCCCCGCCACAACAACCACTTACGTCATAACTGCACTTACGGCTGCGGGTAATATTTGTCCGGTCAACATCGGCACGGGCGCCACCGTAACGGTATCCAGTCCCGGCGCAACTGCCGTGCTCTCCGATTACAACGGCTTTGGGGTAAGTTGCCCGAACGGCGACGACGGTTCTATCGATCTTAGCCTGACGGGAGGCGTCGCGCCGGTAACCGCATCGTGGAGCAACGGTCCCACCGGGCTGCAACTCGACAACCTGATTCCCGGCGATTACGTGGTTACCCTCACCGACCAGGTTGGCTGTATCTTTATCGATACCTTCCAACTCACCGCACCACCCGAGTTGCTGATCGATTTTGCAGTACAGGGCCCGGGTTGTTTTGATGGTCGCGACGGATCCATCACCATTTTGTCCATTCAGGGAGGCGCGGAGCCGTATACCCTGGGAATCAATAATGTGCCCACGCAGTTGATCGACACCTTTCCAGTGACGATCGGACAGTTGCAGGCCGGGGATTATAACCTTGAAGTGTCGGACGTCAACGGGTGTGTTACGGAAGAAGACGCCAATCTGCCGGCTCCTTTGCCGCTGGATGTGGACCTGGGCCCCGATGTAACCATCAGTTTCGGGGACAGCACGATCATCAACGCCATCCACAACTCCACGGCATTAGACACCTTCGTCTGGACGCCGGCCACCTATATGCTCACCCCCGATTCACTGATCAGTTCCGTCAAACCGCCGGAAAGTCAGATCTATTCCATCCTTGTAACGGACACTTCCGGTTGTTCTGCCAGCGACGAGATGAGGATTGTGGTGATAAAAACCAGGCGGGTATTCCTGCCGAACATCATTTATCCAGGCTCCATTGAAACCAACAACGTCTTTTCGGTGTACGCGGGACCGGAGGTCAGCAAAGTGCGCGCCTTGCAGATCTATGACCGCTGGGGTGAAATGTTGTTCGAAAACAAAAATTTCGCACCCAACGACCCGCAATTGGGCTGGGACGGGCATAGTCGCGGAAAGGAAGTGAACCCGGGGGTATACGTATATGTGGTGGATATTGAATTTATCGATGGTTCCACCGAGGTATTTTCAGGAGACGTAACGGTTGTGCGGTAAAAAACGAATACCGGCAGGTAAAAACAATTTTTTGGCATAAAAAACGGGCTTTCCACAAGCAAGTGGAAAGCCCGTTATTATTGATATACAGCAGATTAACGGTCAACTACCAGCTTCCGCATACCCACTTCTGTACCTGACCGGAACTGCACGAAATACAATCCGGAGGGCAATCCGGTGCAATCCAGTGTGCTTACAAACGGTTCGTTGCTGAAATGATTGATCAGCATGCGGCCGTCGGCATCTATCACTTTGATTTCCAGTTCTATTGCAATGGCCCGACTGAATACGATCCGCACAAGGCCGCTGGTTGGGTTGGGTTGCATCCGGACTCCTTCCAGCCAGACCGGATCGTGTACCGCCACGGTATTTTCCACCTTAATATTTTCCGTATGTACGATACAACCGTTGGCATCCGAAACCACCACCTCGTAGGAGCCTTCCGAAAGATTGTTTAAATCCTCGGTGTCGCCGATGGAAACTCCGTCTTTGGTCCACTTAAAGGTGTACGGAGCCGTTCCGCCGGAGACCGTAATGTCGATGGCGCCAACCGCCTGGTTGTTTACATCGTTGGTTACCGACACGTTGTTCATCACAACTGGCTCGCTTACCGTTACCAGGAAAGTACAGGACCCCTTGTTTCCACTGGCATCCGTATACGAATGGGTTTGCACGGTGGTGCCAACGGGAAATTCCGACCCGCTTTCCAGTCCGGTTTCCATATCCCATACCCCGCCTGCTCCGAGGCAGTTGTCGGTTGCGACCGGCGATGAGTACTCGATTACGTTGTCCTCGGCACAACGGATGATGTTGGCCGGGCAATTCACCACCGGTACCGTATTATCGGCAACCGTTACAAAAGCCGTAGCCGTGGCGGTGAGGCCCGATTGGTCCGTTACCGTCACCGTCACCGTGTGTTGCCCCAATTGGGTACAATCGAACGTATTGGGCTGGATCAGGGATGAAGCAACGCCACAGTTATCCGCCAGTTGGGCGGACAAGGACGACAGGGTCACCTCGGCAAGTCCGGCGGAATTCAGGGTCAAAGCGGCGTTTTGAAGCGCGACAGTGGGTGGAACATTATCCAAAGCCGCCACAACGACGGAAGTATTGGACTGGCATCCGTTCTGGTCCGTCACGGTAACGCCGTAACTGCCTGCGGTCAGGTTCTCTGCCGTATTGGAGGTCTGGCCGTTGCTCCACAGGAAATTGTAGGGTGTGGTACCGCCAGTAATCGCAACACTCGCGGAACCGGTCGCCTCGTTCGGGCAGTTGGGCTGGACGGTTTCGGTCGTCCATGCGGAATAGGGTTCCGGTTCGGCTACGGAAGCGGTGGTAATAAACTGACAACCGTTTGCATCCGTTACCGAGGCCGTATAATTGCCTGCCTGGAGGTTGGAAATGGTGGCGCTGGAGCCGCCGTTGTTCCAGACGTAATTAAACGGCGCCGTTCCACCATCGGGAACCAGGGTGACGGCGCCGTTGCCGGCGCCTGCACAAGTGATGTTGGACACGGAAACCTGCAACAAAATGGCGCAGTTATAGGCATTAACCACGACCGTTTGTTCGGAAGTGCAGCCATTGCCATCCGTTACGATGACCGAATAACTGTCCGGCGCGAGGTTGGTGATCGTCTGGCTTACTGCGCCGGTATTCCACAAATAGGTGTAGGCGCCCGAGCCGCCGGCGGGGCTGGCTGAAGCGGTACCGTCATTAGCGCCGGTATTCGTTTCATGTGTAGCCGTCGCATTGGCGTTCAACAAAGGTGGTTCGGAAATAGAAATATTCAGGGTAGCCGGGCAGCCGTTGCCATCCGTAATATCGACGGTGTACGAACCTGCGGCTAAGTTGGACACGGAAGAAGTTGTATTGCCATTGCTCCAGGCATACAAAACCGGGTTGATGGCGCCGAGCAGCGATACGGTTGCCGTTCCGTTATTTTGCCCGAAACACGACACATTGGTGCCCGAAATGGAAGCGGACAGCGCGCAGTTAAAGGAATTGACCGTCACCGTCTGGACTTCCGAGCAGGAATTGGCGTCCGTCACCGTGACCGTATAATTTCCCGGTGCAAGGCCGGTAATGGTTGCCGTACTGGCGCCGGTGTTCCAGGAATAACTGTAAGCGGCGGTGCCGCCTGCCGGTGAAGTCGTAGCCGTGCCGTCGTTCACTCCGTTGCCGCTTTGTGGCGTCGTGCTGGCGTTGACCACCAACGGAGCCGGCTGGCTGATGGAAACAGAACCGGATGCCGTGCAGTTTTCGCCGTCGGTGACCGTTACAAAATAGGCGCCCGCCACGAGGTTGGATGCAAGCGCCAGCGAGGTGCCGTTGCTCCATAAATAGGTGTAACTGCCGTTGCCACCTGTAGGCGCCACCAGGGCGGAGCCGTTCGAAGCGCCGTTGCAGGAGACATTGTTTTGTAAATTCAAGGCGGCGCTCAGCGGGGGAGTTTGTGCAATGGAAGTGGACGCAACAGACGTGCATCCTGTATTACCATTGGTAACCAGTAAGTTATAAACGCCGACCTGGTCCGCTACCGGAGTCAGGCTATTGGCGCCCGATACGATGTTGCCGTCCGGTGTGGTCCAGGCATAGGCAAAATTCGAACCTTGCGAGGAGCCGGTACCATTCAACTGTATCTGACTGGTATTGCAGTTCAGGTTGCCGGGTGTGGCGATGGAAGCCGTGGGTGGCGTGTTTTCCAGTACAACCGCAGCGCTTGCCGTCGAACTACAGCCATTGGCCGGGTCGGTAACCATCAATACGTATTGCCCCGCTTCACCGACGGCCGGGTTTTGAAGGGCGGATGTAAAGCCGTTGGGACCCGTCCAGGAATACAGGGGGGCGCTTGCGGACGACGAACCCTGGATCGTTACGTTATTCACCACGCAGGTCAGGGAACCGCCGGTAGCCGATGCGCCGGGTGTATTGGTGTTGGCAGTCACCGTGGCGATGGCTGTATTGGAGCAGCCGGTCAGGGTATCCGAAACAGACACATTATAGGTGCCGGATAATACAACCTCGGGGTTTTGAACCGTTGCGGTAAAGCCGTTCGGGCCCGTCCAGGTAAACGTCGGGTTGCCCGCATTGGTCTGGGTGAACAATATCGCGGCGGTTGTTGCACAAGTCAGGGTATCGTTTGTGGTTGAAATGGAGGGCGGGACGTTTTGTCCGGTCACCGCCGTTGCGGAAGTTTTTGTACAACCGTTGGCGGTATTGGTCACCTGGAGGGTGTAGGTGCCCGGCGCTCCGACAACGGGTGTGAGTGTATTGGCGCCCGAGTTAATACTTCCGCCGTTGGAGGTCGTCCACAAATAGATAAAGTTGGCGCCGATCGAGCCACTTCCTTCGAGAACGGTGGTTGGCTGAGGGCAGGAAACCGTTCCACCCGAACCGGCATTGGCGGTGGGCGGGGTGGTATTGGCGGTCACCACCGTATTTGAATACGATACGCAGGTTGTGCTGGTGTTGGTCACCTGAAGGGTATAATTACCTGCGGCATCCACCACCGGGTTGAGGGTAGTCCCGCCGGAAACGATGTGCCCGCCGTTCGACGTAAACCATTGATATACAAAGTTACTCCCGTTGCTGGAAGCGCCGGCATCCAATTGTGTGCTCGTCAGGTTGCACGTCAGGGAAGCTGGTGTGGCGATGCTGGCCGTGGGATAAACCGCCGGAGGCACGTTCACAATCAGGCTTTTTTTACAACCGCTGTCATCCGTTGCACTTACCGTATAGTTGCCGGCATTTAATCCGTAAGCCGTTTCGCCGACCTGCCCGTTGCTCCAGACATAGGAATAATTGCCCGGCCAGCCGCCGGATGCTTCCACCGTGGCACTTCCGGTAATGCCGTTGCAGCCGACCGGATTTTGTTCGATTACCGTCACTACAATAGCCTGGGAAGGTCCTTCCACGGTGATCGGGTCCGTTACGCCGGTCCACCCGTTGCTGGACGTAATCGTGCAGGTGTAGGTGCCCGCCGGTACGTTGGTCAGGTCTTCGTTGTGATTTCCGTTGGACCAGTTGTAACTGTACGGAGCAGTTCCTCCGGAAACGGAAATATTGACCGCACCCGTGTTCGAACCGAAACAACTGACGTTTTGAACGTTTACCACTTCAGAATTTACTACCGGGACCGGGCACGTATTGTTCCGGAAGTTCCATAACCCGTTCATATTCAACTGCCCGGTCTCATAAACTTTTTTATTGGCGGGGCAGATCACATAAATGGTTGGATAATAACTGACGGCATACATGGCCCGCACGGCGGGGTCCTCCACGATCGGGTATGGCGTATCCTCCACCCAGTCGCCCTGGGTCCCTCCCACGCAGCCGGAAGGGCCGAACAGGCAGGCATGGTTGGTGTTGGGGTCGCCTTCGATGGAAAACACCATAGCCTCGTCGGTTCCGGGCGGACCGTAAGTATCCCATAAATCCCTGAAAGCATGGGTGTTGTGGTAATTCCAGCAGGGGCCGCACCAGGTCGCAAAAAAGTCTAAGTAGACCGTTTTGCCCTGATCGAGCAAATCGTACAGGTGATACGAATTGCCGTTGATATCGGTGACGGTGAAATCCGGCGCCACAGTGCCCGGCGTCAATTGGGCCTGGGCCGTTGTACCGATAAGCATACTGAAGCTCAGCAGCGTAAAGATCTTTTTCATAGGCGGAAAAAAAGGTTTTGATAAAAACTGGCCGAAAGTATATACCCGTTTCCATTTTTTCTCCAAATCATATCATTTATAATCCCCCGCGAGATAAATTTTATTCCCGGATCCCGCCGCGCGGGCGCCAAACATTTCGCATGCGAGCCTATTGTTTTAATTTATAGGCATATACGCTGGCTCCGTCGCCCACAATCAGTATTTGTTCTGTGTTTTTCCCGGCCGGCCCGCTCATGGCAAAAGGTGTTGTGCCTGCCAGCGGAAAATCCGGGCGGAGTTTGCCGTTTTCGTCAAACAGATAAATTTGTCTTCGTGTGCGGCTGAGTGTGCCGTAACGGCGATTGGAAAGGGCAAATACCGTATCCTGATTTACCGGAACCCGGATTTCGTGTGTGGTTTGTATGGAAGCGCCCGAATATGCACGCACGGCTACCTGTTTTTCCCGCGCCAGCACGTATTCAAAGCGCGCATCGCCTTCCAGTTGCAGGAATACGAGCCGGGCCGGCAATTTTCCGGGCAAACCCGATGGAATGCCAAATACGCCACCCTCCAGGTTGCAAACGAATATTTTGCCGGCGCCGTTTGCACATACGATCCGGGGCGCCCGGGAAACGGCATCCACCTGCAAGGGGCCAAAATTGCTGCCTTCGAGCCGGACTGCCGGAAACCGCTCCCGGCCGTTGCGCCCGTAGACGAATAACTTTCCCGACTCGTTCAGCACCGCCAGATAGTCTTTGTTGTTGTGTTGAAAATGCCGCAGCGGTTGTGTTACACGCCCTACCCCACTCTGGGGGTTCCAGCCCGGCAAAGGCCGGCCAAATTGGTCATACCCATAAAGATTGCCATTCGAACAGGCGACGAAGTAATTGAATTTCAGGTTATTATCAAAATCAACCACTACAACGCCATTGGTTGCCGGGGAAAGCAATTCGAGTGGAAAACGTTCCACATCCCGCCCTTCGCCGTCCAGCAGCCATATCCGGTCCGGGGTATTAAACAGGAAACATTTATTCCGGGTATTCCAAAAATCAATGCCTTCCAGGGTAGACAGGATGGGGCCTTCCATTTGCCGCCGCCAGACAATCGCCCCGCCGGCATCCAGGCAATACAGTTGAAACCGCGCATCCTGCACCAGGATACGGGTGTCGCCGCCATCCGTAGCGTTGCTGATGACCCAGGGTTGGGTGATGGCGACGTCGGACAAGGGCGTTTTCCACAGAATACTTGCGGCAACCGGCTGCTCTGTCCGGGGCTGGGCGGCTAAGGTTATTTTCAGGGTTCCCGGTAATTCCGAACGCAGGGTCATGCCGACAAAACCGGCCTTTTCAAACGCCTGCACGTCGGGGCCGTCCGGTGTTTCCCGCTCCGGGTCGAGCAGATTTTTTAACAACTGGGGCAAATACCCCGCCTGGAGCAGCAACCAGGCGCCTTCGTCGCCGGGTGGCGCCTGATGCCGGAGTTGCAGAAAATCCGTATTGTTCGACAAGGTCTGATTGACGATGTACTTATCGATCAGCAGTTCGATCGAAGCGCGATTGCCGGTAAACACGACGTACGGCCCGATCATGGCGCAACACAGGTTGCGAAATCCGGCATTGCCTCCGGTCAGCGGCGTCAGAATGGAAGGGTCGGCAAATTCAATAACCTCAAACGTCTGGTAATCGTCCAAGCGCAATATGCCGTGTTGCCTGCCGTAATCGTGCAGATGATCCAGGGCCGCCGCGCTGTCCCGCACCGCCAGCGCCAGAAACTGTTCGTCGCGGATACCCGGCGAAGAGGGTTCCGTCATACCCCAGGCCAGTTCGTTGCCGACCCAGGGCAATACGAACTGTTCAAAACCGGGGTTTTCAACCGGTTCCAGTTTTTTAAAAAATGACCGGGGATGTTCGAATACTGCCCTGACAACCAATGCGGTATTGTCGGGCAGCACAGCGGCGACGGCATCGCCGCCCCCTTTGCCCCAGGTCGACATGCCACCGGCGAAACCACGTGTTTCGGCGAGGGCGCCGGCGGTGATGCCGTTCCAGGAAACACCCAGCCATTCCAGGTTTTGGGTCAGCATTTCCGGGGCCTGCTTCCAGGCCGTATTCATACTGCCGGCATAGCGGGACTTAATCATTTCCGGCCGGAAATAAAGGCGGAACGGCGCGTTGGCGTCGAGTTCGGGGAGCAGTTTGCGATCTGCCCACCAGGAACTGCTGCCGTTGATCTGCGAAATGGCGTCCTCGATAAGGTAAGAAAACCGCGAAAACAGCAGCAAGGGGCCGACAGCGCCTACAAACATCCGTTCGTTGCCGGGCAGATGCAGGTTATAAATTGTGTGTCCGTGAAAAACGGAGGGAAAAACCTTCCGGACGAACGTATTGTTTTTTAAAAGACCGGGAAGGTCCAGGTCGTTTTCCGTTTCCAGAACGAACAAACCGTGCAGGCTGTCCGCTTTGTTGAGCGTAAGGCCGACCAACAGTTTTCGCTCTGCCAGGGCCCTTGTCAGGGAAACATCCTGTTGAAAAACGGCTTCGATCAGCGCTTCGTCCTGCCAGGCGTTTTGAAGCGCCGTTGTTTCAAAAACACCTTGCCACAGCGGATCGTTTGTGCCCTTTTTCAGTTGTTTGCACGCGCCCGGCCCATCCAACTCTATTACCAGGGCGGACTGGGAGGGCAAGGCGTGATAAGGCCCCGGTTGCCGGCGTATAAAATAAAACAGGGCGACAAATACGGCGAGCAGGGCGGCAACAGGCAGGACCAAAGCGCCCCTGCCGGAAAAAAAGTTATTCATGGGCGAACATTTGAACGCGAAACATCCGATTTTTCGCAAACATTGAGCAAGATATTCAGAGCCCGTAATAAAGGACGCAAAACTTCACCGTATGACCTTCACCTCACAACAAATGATCCGGCTGGCGGCGTTTTCCGGCGCTGTTGCCGTGATCGTGGGCGCTTTCGGCGCACACACCTTAAAAAGTGTATTCGATACCCACCAACTCGAAACCGCAAAACTGCTCGGTATTTATGAAAAAGGGGTGCAATACCACTTTTACCACACGCTGGCGCTGGCGTTCACCGGTTTGCTGGCCCACCGTTTTCCGGAAAACAAATGGCTTCCAAAGGCAGCCGGTCTGTTTTTTACCGGAATCCTGTTTTTTTCAGGCTCCCTTTACGTGCTCGCCTGCCGCGAATTACTGCCTTTTTCTGTGGCATGGATCGGGCCGGTCACCCCGATCGGCGGACTTTGTTTTATCGCAGGCTGGGTTTCCCTGTTGATCGCTACACGAAAGGAAACGATGAAGTGACCCGGGGTGGATGGGAAAACGGATTTTCCCATCCTGCACGACAGCAAAAGAGGCCGCCTCACAGGTCAACTGTGAGACGGCCTCCATATTTTCAGAATCGGGTCCGCTGAATCCGCTTTCACCCATGAAAGCCGCGCAGACACCTGTTTATTATCGTGCTATCGTCAATTTGCGGGTCGCGCTGCCACTTCCACTCTGGATAGCGACCACGTAAAGTCCTTCTGCCAGCCCGTTCACCGGAAGGTAAAGGGTTGTTTCACCTGCCGGGATCGTTTGGTTGCCCAGTTGAAGCACTGAGCGGCCGGTGGCGTCCAGCACCCGGACCACGGCGTCGAAAGTATTACTCGCATGGATCAGTACACGTACGTCCGAACTGGCGGATGCCGGATTGGGGGCAACGGCCCACTTGTCGAGTTCCTGAATATCGGTGGTGGAAGACGTCAGCGAGGTGCGGAACGATTTCTCCCGGGATTCGGCGCAGGTAACGTATTCGTTAAACGGCCGGACGCGCCAGTTGTATTTTTTATTGGCCGTCAGGTTAGTCAGCAGTTTCGACGTGCCGGTCAGGATAAAGACCTGGCGTTGCGGCGAATTAAAAAAGGCGTTGATGTCCACTTCCAGCAGGTACATCGTGGCGCCGGTCACCGGTTGCCAGTCGAGCAGCACTTCATCGTAGTATTCCGTGGTATCGGAGTCATCCGGTCCCATCAACAGGTTCGAAGGGGTGGTGATGGACGTCGCTGCCGGTGAAAACGTATTGTCGAGGTAGTTTCTGAGCGGCGAAGCCAGGTCCGACAAAATCACGCCCTGTTGCAGGGGCGAGAAGTGGTAATTGGTGCCGCAGCCGGAGAAATAGCCCATAAAATTAGTTTCCGTAGGGTCGACAATCGTTCCGAGCGGGTCTTTGGCGCCGGCGCCGTAAGCGGCGCAGTTGGACTGGAGCAGGCCAAAATTATAATCCGGCGGCGTATCGCAGATTTTATCGGCTGCTGAACCACAATTGCTGCCGTTTTGGCGCTCCGTCGGGATATTTAAGCCGTTGGGGTGATACGGTGCGGTGATCGGCGCCACGGGCCAACCCACCGAACCCGGGCCGAACGAATTGTTTTCATACCCGAAAAACGTGTGCGCCAAACTGAAAAAGTGGCCGACTTCGTGTTGCAGGGTACCGTTGAAAGTGCCGTTGATCTGGTCTTTGCGGCTCACGACCCAGTCATCCTGGGGGGAGTAGTAGGCCAAAACCGAGTTGTCGTCAAAAGCCTGATTGACGACAAATACGTTGAGCGCATTGTTGTGCCTGCGATTGGCCATCAAAAATATATTCGATTGCCCCGCATATACATTGTCGTTGTTGATCGAGTAGTCAAACAGGCCGTAAGTCGGGTGAGCGCGCAGGTAGAACCGGATTTCCATGGGCGCATACGCCTCATTCAGGTCGCACAACTGATCAAGAATGGAACTTTCGCGGTGTTTTCCGGAGCCATCGCCGTTGCCGACAATGTGGAAGTGGATGGGAACGTATTGAACGGCGCTTCGGTCGGATACCGCCGTGCCGTTTTCCGCCTTGTCAATATTTTCCTTTAAACGATCGAACGACAACAACTGGGCCTCCGGCGTCGTGCCGCAGGCTTCCTGGGTGGTTTGTCCTGTCGCCGAAAATGTCATGGTGAACAACAGCGCCAGGGCAACTAATATTTGCTTCTTCATGATTTCTTTTTATTGCTTTAATTTTCGAGGTACAAATGTAGAGAACTTACCTTTAGCGGCCCTGTCTGCCAGTGGCATTTCAGTCAGTTTTTGTAACCCGGCGTAAAAAAAATACGTCTATCTGCCGGGGAAAAGGAGATGGCGATCCGACCGGTTGATTGATCGATAAAATGCGATTTGTCAATTTTGAAACGTTAACTTTGCAATAATTCTGTTGGGAGTCAGTTCTTGAACTTCTTTCCAAATAAAATTGTTACTATTTTTGCATATTCGTAACTTGCAATCGAAATCTGAAAAAACCAAAAAGCCACCAACGAAATTCAGAATTAAATTCTGGCAACATGAAAATGAAATTATTTTCCTCTACCAATATACTAATTTTCTTATCTGTTCTTCTTTCCGTTCAATCCGGCCCGGCACAAAGCGCCGTGCGGCGGGAGACCGTTTTTGAACGCCTGACCAAAAAAGAAGCGGAAAAATTCACCCTCGAAACGGATCTGACCACCATTATTTCCAATAAAAAATCAGATCTGTACTACCCGGGGACTTTGACGGCCCCGGATGGCAAGTCGTATAAAGTTGAACTCAAACCACGCGGCAAGTACCGGCGCAAAATATCCGAGATTCCTCCGCTGAAAATCAAGTTCAAGAAAAAACTGCTCGCCGAAGAAGGCCTGGATTCGCTCAACGAGATCAAATTAGTGTTGCCCACCATCGATAACGAACAGGGAGACGAACTGCTGATCAAAGAATACCTCGCGTACCGGATGTTTGAACACCTGACTTCCGCAAGTGTTCGCGCGCGGCTGATCCGGCTGACCATCCGCGATACCCACGTGGAAAAATCGAGAAAAATGTACGCCATCCTCCTGGAAGACGAGGAAGAAACCGTGGCACGTATGAACGGCACCTTAGTGGAGCAATACGGCATGCCCGCCGACAGCCTCATCATGAACCAGGCCGCCCTGGTATCCATCTACGAATACATGATCGGCAACACCGACTGGGATATATCCATGCAACGCAACGTCCGGCTGATCAAATCGCCGGAAACGGGCAAAATCATCGTCGTGCCCTACGATTTCGACTTTTCCGGATTAGTGGCCGCGCCGTATGCCAGCCCTTCTTCCGAAAGTGGCCTCAAAACCGTCCGCGACCGGTTTATGATGGCCAGCGGAATCAAAACGGAACACCTCAAACGCGCCATTCAGGGTATTAAAACGGCAAAAAAAGACCTCTACAACATCTGCCGCTCCAAATACCTGTTGAGAGAATCGTCCGAAGACATGATCGCTTACTTAGAAACGTTTTTCCAGCAAATCGAGGAAAAAGACGAGGTGCCCACCATGTTCAAGATGCCGCAGGCGGATTAAGCCGTCATTGGGTCATTTTCGGTTCGCAATCTGCGCCGGGAAAAACTTTCCCGGCGCAGATTATATTCTTTGTCTAACTTTGCGCCCGTTAAAACCGGAGGGGTGCCAGAGTGGTTTAATGGAGCGGTCTTGAAAACCGTCGTACTGAAAGGTACCGGGGGTTCGAATCCCTCCCCCTCCGCCGGAAGTCCCAAGTGGGTGTTTAGCAAAGACTTGTACATTGGTCATTAAAAATTGGTCCTTGCACATTTTTAAATTTTTGGTTTTTACTTGAAAATTTAAAAATGTACACGAATCAATGCCCCCTGTACAAGTCCCTGCAAAACACCCTCTTTTTTTATGCGCTCTCCCCTTCCCTTGCTGACCTATTTCAGAAATCCGCATGACGTACGTCATCGTTTTTTACGGATTTCACCTGCAATTTGCGCTTGAAAAAGTAGTCCGCAATGTGGGTATTGCTCGTTTTGGTTTTGCTGTTCGGTTTACTTTTATGGCTCCCCATAGAAGTGGAAATTGACACGGAAAAACAAATTTACGTCGCGCGTTGGCGGGGTATATTCGGCGTGTACGTTTTGCCGGAAGAAGAAGGCTGGAACTGGTTTTTCCGCTTGTTCGGCTGGGAAATAAACCGGAAAACCGGCGCGGCAAAACCCGCAAACCAACCCGTGCCCAAAAAGAAAACACCTGCGGCGAAACGCAGCCCCTCGTTTTTGTTACAACGGATACCCGCCGTGTTCCGGGACCTGTTGCGGGCCATCCGGATCGGGCGACTACACGTGAACTGGGATACCGGCGACTTTGTACTAAACGCCTGGTTGTATCCCGCATTCCGGAGGGCAAGTTGCGGGAAACGGCAGTTATTCATCAATTTTTCGGGACAACAGGAATTGGCCATTCTCCTGTACACGCGGCTGGGCCTGCTGGCTGTAGCAGCGGTGCGGGTATTGATAACATTGAAAAAATGAACGTTATGCAAACTAATTTTGAAGATGTGCTCAGCAAAGTAACCGATTTTTTAAAATCGGAAGCCAAAACGGAAACGGTAATTGGCAAAGAATTCACCCTCGGCGAATTTACCTGTGTGCCCGTGATCCGGATCGGTCTGGGATTCGGCTACGGCGGCGGTGAAGGAGAAGACGACAAACGTGGTCACGGCGGCGGCAGCGGCGCCGGCGCAGGTATCGGCATCGAACCGATGGGATTTTTGGTCGCCCGTGGCGCCGAAATTTCCTTCGTGCCGTCCAGAAACAGCAAAGGACTTTCCGCCGCGTTTGAAAAAATGCCGGAAGTGCTGGAAAATACTTAGCGGGCAAAGAAAACCGGCGGCGAATTAAAATTATTACACTTCGTGCTGCCAAAGGTAATTGCCCGTGTGCACAGCCCGACAAGCCGTATGCTGCCTGTATAGCCGCGTTGTTTCTTTGCGCCGGTGCAGTGTTTTATTGCACACACCGGCGTGCGGCCGGCGCCACAGGGTGATTACTTCCTGAATACGTGTGTGCGACGGGTACACACCAGGCCGTTTGTGATACACCGGCGTTCGTATCGGGCGCCGGTGTGTTTGTACAAGATGCAGACACGGCGTTTCAGTGCACATAAATGATATTTACCCGTACACAAACGACAAAATCCTTCACACTAAGACCGGAATAAGACACCGCAGCCGTGATATAAAACGCCGGCAGTGCCGGTGCGTCGGATCATCCGTTGAAATAAGGGGGAAACGGGATGACCGGCATCGCATTACAGTGTTGGAAACCGGCGCGCCGTTGTATTAGATTGGGTTATTTGGCCAATTTGGTCGCGATTTATCATAAAATTTCCACGTCAACGTCAAAATAAAACGTCTCTGACTTTTGACGTAACCCCAGGTAGCGACGTGAAGCGGGTGTACCACCAGCCCCTTTTCCAAAAAATAGCGCCAACATCTGTTTCGTTATATCCGGGCAGACTTTCCAGGTTTTCGAAACCTGGAAAGTCTGCCCGGATATAACGAAACGATCTATAGACATCAGTGCCCGGGTGACTTCGAAGTCACCCGGGCACTGGTTTCAAGGCAAGAAGGTTTCAATTCCAAAATGGTACGATTAGAAGGCTTAGTGATCAGATGACTTGAAGTCATCCGATCACGTTTCAATTCCAAAATGGTACGATTAGAAGAATATCCCGATCTGATAACCGCCGAAGAATCGTACAGTTTCAATTCCAAAATGGTACGATTAGAAGTGTTCAGGTAAAAAACTGAACACGCCAACGAGTTTCAATTCCAAAATGGTACGATTAGAAG